>CAVPCT010000005.1:0-1084010 GCA_963702475.1 uncultured Thermoleophilia bacterium
GGCATTGAAGCGCGCCAGGCGTTCACCTTTGAGGAAGAATGGCAGTACAACTCGTAGTATTCTGCGCCTTTTTTCACTCGCAAGATGATTGACCAAACAACGTTGTGCCTGCACGTCAGGACTTGAATATCCCCTGGTGCTACCGCAAATTCTGAGACTCTTCATCGTGTTCTCCAGATCTGGGAGGAGACAGCTGATGCGCCCGACAAGACGGAGGCAGTCCAAGTGAGTTGGCCGCCACGGCGGCCCTCTCCATGAAGGACCATCACGCTGTGACTGAACCGGGGGTGAAGGCGGATTGCGGGAGTACCCCGCGCACCCTGTTCTTGAAGCCGCCCGTGGTACGCGTTCATGTTGAACGCGCCGGAGGTGGTTCAGGTGGGCCGGGATTCCCGTCCAGGTGCAGCGCTGAACGCCCATGCGGAAGTGCTCCGTGACAAGGATGGACCTGACCCCGCTCGTTCTTCTACTGCCTATGATCATGCGAGAGAAGCGACTCTCGCACGAGTGCCGGCGGTGTGGCATTGGAGCTGCCCCGCTTCTGCGGACAGGTCAGCACTACGCAGCCTCAGCCTGCAGCCGAGCGGTCGCCAGCATCTTTCTCATAGGCAGCAGGGCCCTTCTTGGCCGAGTCTCTTGTGCCGTCCGCGCGGATTGTAGAACACCGGGATGTGGTGAGGAACCGACGATGAGGTGCCCTTCGTCCTTGGTCTTGAAGCGGCGGCGGTTGATGAGCTGGGTCTTCAGCGAGGCCATGAAGCTCTCCATGGCGACGTTGTAGTAGGCGGCGCAGCGCGAGCCCATGGAGGCCAGCAGGAAGCTGTCCGCGAGCAGCTTGCCGAAGACGAGGCTGCGGTACTGGCTGCCGTGTCCGAATGGTGGATGAGGTCGGCCTGCGGCCTCCGCCGCGTGACGGCCATCCGAATGCCGTCGAAGACGAGGTCGGCGCGGGTCGTCGCGCATGGACCATCCGCACTATGAGCTGCGGGTGGGCCCGAGTTCTGCGGGGTCAGGTCCATTGCAGTGGGCCACTCTTCGACTTGGCTGGCGCGAGTGTCTTGCTGCTCCCGAGCAGGTAGACTGACTGACGTGAGCGTGTTCGTTCATCATTCCAGTCCACAATCGTTTGCATCTCACTCGAGCATGCCTGGCGTCGCTGAGCGAGCAGAGTTTCCGTGACTTCACCGTGGTGGTGGTCGACGACGGGTCGACAGGACGGGCGCGAGCGAAAGCCTGGCAAAGGAGTTTCCAGCGGCCAGGGTCCTCAAGGGCGACGGCACGCTCTGGTGGACGGGAGCCATGAACGTCGGAGTCGGCTGGGCTTTGGCTCGCGCCGAGCCGCAAGATGTGGTTCTCACTCTCAACAATGACACCACCCCTCCTCCTGAATACCTCGAGCGCGCCTGATGCGGGCGCACATAGTAGGCTCCCCACACGCTAATCGGCTCGCTAGTGGTGAGCGCAACGGACAGAAAGACAATCGTGGACGGCGGTGTCACGATAGACTGGATGACCAGCCAAGTACCGTACCGCCGGGCGCGGCCTTGCCGTGGAGGTCCACGCCGACCTGCATCCAGACCTGCGACCTGTCGATGTGCTAAGCGGATGCGAGACATAGATCCCCGTGAGTGCCTTCGCGCGAACAGGCCCTTATGACGGAAAGAGGCTGCGGCACTATGCGGCCGACTACGAGTTGTAGCACCAGGGCCCTCAACGCTGGCTATGGGCTGTTCGTGGACTGGGCTTCTCCACTGCCGCTTGTGGGAGTCGGAGACCGGAATCCATGCCTCCCCCAGCCAGCGCGGGATTGTGCGGGCTATTGCGATCGTTCTGGGACATGAGGTCGGCCAATGACTTCCGCAATCGTTGGTGGTTTGCAGTCGCCGCCTGCCCGCGCTGGGCGCTTCCAACATACGTGCCGTGCGACTACGCGAGGGTCGTCATCGGCAGCATGGTGCGCAGTTGGGTGCGCTGACGAATCGGTTCAAAGCGTGACACCATCGAACGCGGGCAAGCTGTCCACTCGAGCCCGCGCGGGACCCGCGTGGCACCACAGCGTCGCAAGCGGTGCGGGTCATGCTCGTCACGCCTGCACCGCATCCGCCTGCTCCGTCGAAGACCGGCCGACCGCGCCCCTCCTCGTTGTCCGTCTCGACAACGCTGCACGTGGGTGGGAATCTGCGCTCATCGGCATCAGGCCCTGGGTCAGGCGCCCATGACTGTCGCCCCACGTAGTATTGGTATTCTTGTGTCCGGGGCCTATGACATGCCCAGCCGGACTTGCCAAATATGCATGGACAGGGCGAACGGGCGGACACGATTGTCCGCACCGCGCCTGCGTGGTGCATGAAGGCGCGCCGGTCGTGAGGGCCCTCCTCGTCACGAACTTCGCCACGCACTACAGAGCGGCGTTCTTCGAGCGACTGGCGCGCGCGATGGATGTCGAGTTCATCTTCACGTCGGATGGGACGGAGCCTTACTGGCAGCCTCACCTGGGAACTACACCTGCTGTCGTCCGAGCCAATAGCGTCGTTGGCCGACGTGTCGCAAACGGCCTCACCTTCAATCCGGCCATCGTGCGGGAGCTGTGGCGCCGCGACTGCGACGTGATCATCAAGTGCCTCAACGGCCGCTTCGAACTCGCTGGCGCCTACGGCGTCGCCAAGGCACGCGGCATCCCGTTCGTCTTCTGGATGACCATCTGGTGGCATCCCATGAATGTTCGGGTGGCTCCCGTATCCGGCCGTGCTCACCATCGAGCGCGGTGCTGACGCAATCGTCACCGACGGCGCGCAGATCTCACACTTCGTCGCCGCCAACGGTATCGCTGATGACAAAATCTTCACGGCGCCGCTGGCCGTCGAGAACGAGCGCTTCTTCGCCCCTGTGGACGATGCTGCGCGCCTCGCCATCCGTCAGATGGTCGGCGCGACCGCCAGGCCACTCGTTCTGGCGATCTCGCGCCTGGTGCCGGAGAAGGGGCTCGAGCGTGCTGCTCCATGCGGCGGCCCTGCTCACCGAATGCGCCCCGTGGTCGCAGTTGTCGGCACAGGCCCGCTCGGGCCCGAGCTAGGCGACTGGCCAGGGCGCTGGGTGTGGATCTTCACCTGCTCGGTGGCATTCCCCAGACAGAGATGCCTGCGGTCTACGCCGCCGCCGACGTCTACGTGATGCCTTCCGTAACCACCCGGCAAGTGCGCGAACCGTGGGGCCTCGGTGTGAACGAGGCGATGTGCCAGCGCCTGCCGGTGGTCGTCACCGACGCCGTCGGCGCAGCGGCCGGAGGCCTTGCCGTGCACCGCGAGACGGCCCTCGTGGTCCCAGAAAGAGAGGCGACCGCGCTGGGCGGCGCCTTCGAATCATGCTCACCGATCATGCGCTCGCTGGGAAGCTCGCGGCCGCCGGCAACGAGCGCGTTCAGAGCGTCACCATGGACGCCGCTGTACGGCAGTTCGTAGCCGCAGCAGAGTACGCTGTCGCAGCCCGTGAAAGGCGCGCGCAGCTCGCCGGAGGAGCAGGTGACAGGATGCCCTCGCGGAGGACCTGCTCTCCCCAGCCGGTTCGTCTTGGGTATGCGTGTCGACCACGTCGAATTCGCTGCCGCCGCCGATCTCAGTCGTCGACTGGGCCGCCGCGGCCCCGCGCGCGGCCGCACCGTCTGCGCGGCCAATGTCCACATGACGATGGTGGCGCACGACGACTCCGCCTTCCGGACGCTGGTCAACGATGCGGACCTCGTGCTCGCCGACGGGGTTCCCATGGTCTGGGCACTACGGGCCCTTGGGCTACCTCAACAGCGCCGCGTGCGCGTGACGCCCGACCTCCTTGTCGAGCTGTTCGGCGCGTGCGAGGCTCGCGGGCTCAGGCTGGGCCTGTACGGCGGCGCTCCGCAGACCCTCGCGGCCTTCACCACGTTCCTCGCCGACGCGGCGCCTCGTCTCGCGGTGCCCTACGCGTGGAGCCCGCCCTTTCGCCCGCTCACCGCGCAGAAGACGACGAGGTCGTTCGCCAGATCAGCTGCGGGAGTGCAGTTGCTCCTCGTCGGTATCGGTTGCCCAGCAGGAGCAGTGGATGGCCGCCCACGCCGATCGGCTAGCTGCGTCATGTTCGGCGTGGGTGCCGCCTTCGACATGTTCGCAGGCAAGACCGGCAACGCGCCGGCCTGGATGCGCGATCGCGGGCTTGAATGGCTCTACCGCGTCGCGAGTGAGCCTCGGCGGCTGTGGCGCCGCCACCTCCTCAATGATCCCCGCTTCCTGATGCTCTTCGCCCCTCAAGTGGGCGGGACCACATTGAAGGAGTACGAGCCGTGACCGTATGGACTGGCCGACGCTCTGCTCCGCGATGCGGGGTCCGCGACGAACTGCCTCTGCAACTACGCAACGGCGGCGGCCCGGGATGCATCCCCCGGGCCGCCGCAGCGGACTCGCGCTGTGAGTCTACGAACTCAGGGTATCGTCGCCGCCCCGAAGGGGCTCATGGCGCTGGCCTGCCAGTTGCCCCACACGGCGGCGTCGGGACGGTAGTAGACCACGGCCGTGTAGGTGCCGGGCGGGATGCCGACCGTGAGAAGCTCTGCGTGTAGACCGTCTGCCGGCGACGGGGGCGCTGGAGCCGGCCGCGTACCAGTTGCCGGTGACCGTGTCGATGAGCCAGGCGTTGAACTCGCCGACGCTCACGGCGGGGAGAGCGTGAAGCCGAGGCTGCCGGTGCCGCCGTGGGCCAGGTGGTGCCGACGGTCGGGGTGCCATGGTGATGGAGAGCGCCGGCGCCGTGATGGTCGCCGCGCCCACGGGGCTCAAGGCGTTGGCCTGCCAGTTGCCCCACACGGCGGCGTCGGGACGGTAGTAGACCACGGCCGTGTAGGTGCCCTCGCGGGATGCCGACCGTGGAGAAGCTCTGCGTGTAGATGGTCTGGCCGGCGACGGGGGGCTGGAGCCGGCCCCGTACCAGGTGCCGGTGACCGTGTTGATGAGCCAGGCGTTGAAGCCCGCCGACGCTGACCGGCGGGGAAGCCGTGAAGCCGAGGCTGCCGCGCTGCCCGAGGGCCAGGTGGTGCCGGCGGTGGGGGCGGTGACGGTGAGCGAGAGCGGCGCCCGGCACGATCGTCGCCGCGCCCGAAGGGGCTCGAGGCGCTGGCCTGCCCAGTTGCCCCACACGCGGCGTCGGGACGGTAGTAGACCACGGCCGTGTAGGTGCCCTCCGGGATGCCGACCGTGGAGAAGCTCTGCGTGTAGAGCGGTCTGGCCGGCCACGGGGGGCTGAAGCCGGCCCCGTACCAGGTGCCGGTGAGCGTGTTGATGATCCAGGCGTCGAACTCGCCGCCGCTCACCGCGGCGGAGAGCGTGAAGCCGAGGCTGCCGCGTGCCCGAGGGCCAGGTGGTGCCGTCGGTCGGGGCGGTGACGGTGATGCGCGAGGCCGGCGGCAGTGACGGTGAAGCTCGCCGCGCTCGTTCCGGTGCCCCCCGGAGTGGTGACGGCGATCGTGCCGGTGGTGGCGCCGGCCGGCACCGTGGCCGTGATCTGGGTGGCGGAGTCCACGGTGAAGGTCGCCGCGGTGCCGTTGAAGGAGACCGCGGTGGCGCCCTGAAGCCGGTGCCCGTCACGGTCACGCTGTGCCTACGGCGCCCGAGGTCGGGGCGAAGCCGGTCACCGTGGGCGCCGGTGCGGGGACATACGTATGCTTTCAGGCACACGTTGGCGTTCGAGACCCGCGTCGTCACGTCGGTCCAGCTCGACCCGGTCGAACTGATGTAGCTCTGTCCTGCCTGCGCGGTGGCGGCGCTGGAGTAGTTGGCGTAGGGGGCTTCGAAGGGGATCGGGTAGGTGGAGCCGGGCGAGGTGACCTTCACAGCCACGACGAAGGGCTGGCCCTCTGTCACAGCGACGGGCGTCGGCAGCGAGACGGTGTGGTAGCCCATCGCTGCCTGCGTGCCACTGGTGCGCAGCGTCTTGGACGCCAGGCTGGAGCCGGTGTAGACCTCGTAGCTCGTGCTCGGGGGCTGCGGTGTAGAAGCCGACGGCGCTCAGGGAAGCGGTCGTCTGAGCGGTGAAGACGTTGGCGAACCATCCGTCGGGCTCGAGTACCCCATGTTGCTGCAGTTGCCCAACGGGTCGTACTGATAGATGCCGGTGTAGTTGGCCGTCGACTCTGCCCTGTCGACCACCGCCGTGGGATTGCTGGCGCGACCGAACTTGGTGTCGTAGTAGGAGGCGTAGAAGTAGCCGCCGCTGCCCCACGACGTGCCCCAGCTGTTCTTCACGATGAAGGCGCCGTTGCCTGGGGGAGTCGTGGCGAAGTTGGCGGCGGGGTAGTTGTCGTCCCAGCCGACGATGAGCACTTCGTGATTGGTGCCCGACGTGCCGTCGTAGTAGTAACTCGCCGTCGCGGCCCTGTACGCACTGCTGTACCAGCCCATCGAGACATCGGCGCCGCCGTACTGCATGACCGCATTCTTGATGTTGTCGTTGTCGAGCGCCGAACCACGCGGCGGGATCCAGATCACGTCCTGCACATGCTTTCGCGGTGTGAGACCTGGCGGTGTCGTGCTGTCGCCGTAAGCGTCGTCGCCCTCGTCGACCGGGCCACCCCAGCGCACGAGGTAGGCGGTGGACATGTAGATATTGCCGCCCCAGTTGTAGGCGCTGCCTCCATTGTCGAAGCCGCTGGTGAGCACCATATTGTCTTCGGCGAAGTCGCGCGTCTCGCCGGTCAGCAGACATGACTCAAGCGAACCGCACGCGGCAAAGGACCAGCAGGTACCCAAGGCGCCCTGGTTCTTGACGGAGGTGACCCTGCCGAGCGAGCGCAGGTCGTACGTCGCCGGCAGCGCGCCCAGATCGCCCATGCCGGCCAGCTGCATCCCGCTTGTGGAGGAGAAGTCTTGTGGGGCGGGTCGTTCGCCGAGGCCGTGCCCCCCGGCTTCGCTCGGCGATGCAGCAGTCGGGAGACCGAGCAGGATCTCGACATAGGCCGGATTCAGCGGCGCCAACGAGACCGGGGGCTCGTCGCCCACAGGCGGCGCGGTGCGCTGTGCCCCGGACGGTGGGGCAGCACCGACCGCCAGCGCCAGAGCACAGCAGCACAAGGCAACAATGCGGGCGAAACGACGGGGCCTAGAGCTCATCTCGATGTCCTCCTCCGCTGCACGGCGAGCGTGTGACCGACCCGTGCCCCGTCCTGTCGCAACTAGCCAAGCAGACCTAGCGATGCGCGGGGCGCACTGCGCACAACCACTCGGTGCCCTCTAGAGCACTGAGGATGTGCCTGTGAAGTGCACTGGCTAGTCTCGGCTCGCGCGACCACGATGTCCCTTGATGGTCATCGACAAGGCGGCACCTCCTCTGCACCCCCGTTGGTCACTTCGCGGAACGCAAGCGTTGCCCGCCTCGGCAACGCGAAGACCGGTTCCGCTGACCGCAATGATGGGTTCGGTGCCGCCGCGGAGATTCCCGGCACACCGATGAGGTTCAACCCGAAAGCCTGAGCGATACCGTGGCGCGATGACCCCCGGCACGGCCGCGGCGGCCCGGGATGCTCCCCGGGCCGCCGCGGCGGGCTCTCGCTGTCGGTCTACGAACTCAGGGTATGTTCGCCGCCCCGTAGGGGCTCGTGGCGCTGGCCTGCCAGGCCGGGGTGAAGCCGGTCACTGCGGGAGCGGCCGGCACTACGCAGGCCTTCAGGCACACGTTGGCGTTGGCAATCCGGGTCGTCAGGTCGGTCTAGTGTCCTGAGTCATAAGTTCGATTGATTTATAGCACCGCCTGTGCTCTCATCGTCGAGAAGCTGCGATGATGGGAGGCGATCATGGCTGGCAAGGGACGACCGATGGCCGAGCTCGTGCTCACTGGCGGGGAGCGCGAGACCCTCGAGCGCTGGGCGCGGCGGCCCGACGAGCGCGCAGGCGCTGGCGCAGCGCTGCCGCATCGTCCTGGCCTGCGCCGAGGGGCTGACCAACCAGGAGGTGGCGGCGGCCGAGGGCGTGCACCAGGCCACGGTCGGCAAGTGGCGCGCGCGTTTCGCCGAGCGGCGCCTCGACGGCCTCCACGACGAGCCGCGCCCCGGGAAGCCGCGCACGATCACGGACGCCGACGTGGAGCGCGTGCTCGTGAAGACGCTCGAGGAGGCGCCGCGCGACGCGACCCACTGGTCGACGCGGCGCCTGGCCGCGGCCACCGGCATGAGCCAGAGCGCGGTGAGCCGCATCTGGCGCGCCTTCGCCCTGAAGCCCCACCAGCTCGAGTCCTTCAAGCTCTCGACCGATCCACTCTTCATCGAGAAGGTCAGGGACATCGTCGGCCTCTACCTCGACCCGCCCGAGGCCGCGGTCGTGCTCTGCGTGGACGAGAAGACGCAGGTCCAGGCGCTCGAGCGCACGGCCCCGATCCTGCCGCTGCTGCCGACGACGCCGGCCGGGGCCACGCACGACTACCGCCGCCACGGCACGACCAACCTCTACGCCGCCCTCGACGTCGCCTCGGGCTCGTGATCAGCGATCTCACGGAACGTCATAGGGCCGAGGAGTTCCGCCGCTTCCTGAACCTCATCGACAAGAGCGTCCCCGAGGGCCTCGACGTGCACGTCATCGTCGACAACTCCTCGACCCACAAGACGCCCGCCATCCGGCGCTGGCTCCTCCGTCACCCACGCTTCAGCTTCCACTTCACGCCCACCTACTCGTCCTGGCTCAACCTCGTCGAGCGCTGGTTCGCCGAACTGACCGAACGCTGGCTGCGGCGCGGCTCGCACCGCTCGACCAAGGAGCTGGTCGCCTCCATCCGCAGCTGGGTCGAGGACTGGAACGAGAACCCCCGGCCCTTCGTCTGGCACAAGAGCGCGGACGAGATCCTGCAGACGCTCGCTGCTTATTGCGAACGGATCTCTGACTCAGGACACTAGCTCGAGCCAGTCGAAGTCACGTAGCTCTCCTGCCTGCGCAGTTGCGGCGCTGGAGTACTTGGCGCATGGGGCTTCGACCGGGATCGGGTAGTTGGAGCCGGGCAAGGTGACCTTCACAGCAACGATGAAGGTCTGTCCGTTCGTGATGTCCACCCGCGAGGGCAGAGCCACAGTGTGATAGCCCATGTAGACCAGCGTGCCGCTCGCGCGCAGCGTCTTGCTCGCGAGGGCGGGTCCGGTGTAGACCTTGTAGCTCGTGCCCGGAGACAGGGTAGAGAAGCCGACGGCACCCAGGGCTGCAGTCGTCTGGGCCGTGAAGACGTTGGCGAACCAGCCAGTGGAGCTCGAATACCCGAATGCGCTGCAGTCGCCAAAGGGGTCGCACTGATAGATGCTGGTGTAGTTGCTCGTCGACTCAGCGTCGTTGAACACCGCTATGGGACTTGCCCGACCGAACTTCGAGTCGTGGTAGGAGACGTAGAAGTACCCGCCGCTGCCCCACGAGGAGCTCCAGCTGTTCTTGACGACAGAGGCACCGTTGCCCGGAGGCGTGGTGGCGAAGCTAGCGGCGGCGTAGTTGGCGTCCCAGCCCACGATGAGGACGCCGTGGTTGGTGCCCGACGTGCCAGTGCAGTAGTAGCTCTGCGTTGTTGCGTTGCAGCAGGCAGAGCCCGACGATGAGCCGTACCAGCCCATCGATGCATTGGCGCCGCCCAACTGCATGACAGCTTCGTTGTCGTTGTCGAGCGCACGAACCCATCACATGGGATGCCATCGACACAACGACGATCAAGCTGAACCCCTCGTCGAGCGGCGACCGTGGGCTCACTGAGTGAGCTTGCCGTTGCGGCTCCAATCACACACGCGCAGGATGAGGCCGCGGTTGGCCTCGGGTTGCGTGCTCACCCTGCCGCAGGCCAAAGCGCGGCGGCCCGGGATCTCTCCCGGGCCGCCGCGGATGACCTCTCTTCGGCGCGAGGATCAGGGTATGGTCACGGCCCCGTATGAGCTTGTCGCGCTAGCCGTCCACCCGCCCCACACCGCTGCGTCCGGTCGGTAGTACACGACAGCAGTGTACGTTCCAGGTGGGATCCCAGCGAGAGAGAAGGTGTCCGTGTATTCGTTGAGGGCGATATCGGGGGCGATGGAGAATCCAGCCGCATACCAGACGCCGGTAACGATGTTGATGACCCAAGCATTGAAGGCGCCGGCACCGACCGGAGTCGAGACCGTGAAGACGATACTGCCGGTGCCCGAAAGCCAGCTTGTGCCAGCGGCTGGACTCGTCACTGCAAGGGTGAGTGGTGACGTGATGGTGGCAGCCCCGACCGCGCTCGAGCCGTTTGCCGTCCATCCTCCCCACACCGAGGCGTCCGGGCGATAGTAGACCACTGCAGTGTACGTACCGTCCGGAATGCCCGCAATTGAGAAGCTGTGCGTATAGATCGGCAAGCCGGGGACCACAGTGATAGTGGATCCCGCTGCATACCATGTACCCGTGACAGTGTTGATGATCCATGCGTTGAAGGCACCGACGCTCACTGGACTCGAGAGCGTGAAGCCGATGCTTGGAGTGTTCGCCGGCCATGCGGTGCCGGCGGCGGGCGCCGTGACGGTGATTGTCGGTGTCAAGGCCGTGAACGTCGCCGTGATCGTGTGGGGCGCATTGACGCCCGTGAACGTGTACTGGCCGGTCGCTACCGCCGTCGGGTCGTTGACGTTGTCGATGAGCACCGTGGCGCGCTGATAGCCGTTGTTCGGCGTGATCGTGTAGGTGAGGCTCCCGCCGATGGCGACCTGCGTCGCGCCGGCCGGTGTGATGCTGCCGCCGGGGGCCTGCGTCGCCGTGATGGTGACCGCGCCCTGCGCGAACGTCACGTTGATGGAATGAGCGGCCTGCACGTTGGTGAACGTGTACGTCCCGTTCGTCAGCACCGCCGGGGCGCCGTCAACCGTCACCGTGTCGACGCGGAAGTTCGCGTTCGGCGTGACGGTGAACGTCTGGCTGCCGCCCCGGCCGACCACGACTGCCCCGGACGGCGAGATGGTGCCGTTGGCGCCCGCGGTGGCCGTGATGGTGAAGCTCGGACCGACCACACGGGTGTTCGAGAGCGACTGGACGGTCATCGTCGGGAACTCGGCCCCGTAGCCGACCCGGTTCTGGGCGATGACGCGGTAGTAGCGCGTCGTGATCGTCGGGTTGAACTGCGACGGGTCGGTGAAGGTCCGGGTCTGATGGACGTTCGGCTGGTCGAGCGGCGACTGGATCGTCGTGAGGGTGGTCCAGGTGCTGCCGAGGTTGGCGGACCGCTGGACGACGAACGCCGTCTCGGTGATGGAGTTGTCGTTCCAGGTGAGGACCGCCCTCTTCAGGGTCCCACCGCCGCTCAGTGTATTGGTGAGGTTGCTCGGGGCGACCGGCGGCAAGGCGAGGTTCTGCGGCCGCATCATGTCCATCTCTTCGTGGCTGAGGATGTGGCAGTGCCACACGTACTCCCAGCCGAAGTTGACGAGCTGGTTGGTGATGGGCGCCGTGGGGTTGCCCTGCGGGTCGATGTTGTTGAAGCCCTTGGTGGCTCCGGTCGGCATCATCGGGCTGAGGTTGCGGATGGCGTTGGGCAGCTCCCACGGGATCTGCGGGATGATCGGCCGCAAGGCCACGACGGTGTCCTCCAGCGGGGCGACGCGGATGGTGTCCTTCCAGCCCAGCTCAGCCGGGTCCGTGAGGATGATGATGTTGTCCCACGTCACGCGGTTGACCAGCTGGACGTCGTACAGGTGGAAGTGGATCGGGTGCGTGTCCACACCGTTGTGGGTGATGCGCCAGATCTGCGTGCCATCGCTGGCGTTGGACAGCGGCTGGATCTTGACGTCGCTCACCGGGTTGCCATCGGCGTCGTAGGTGATCGCCTCCCTGGGCAGGTTGGTGCCGTCGAGCAGCTCGGTCGCCGGGTTGATGAACGGGTACAGCGTGACGTTCTGGAGTCCAGGCGTCGGCGGCTGAGCTTCGAGGCCGAGGTTGGACTGCATGCGCCCGAACTCGTCGAACGTGGTGGAGTTCATCTCGTCGTGGATGGCTTTCGGCTGGAGCGGGATGGTGGTCTTGGTGGTCGGCGCCTTCAGCGTGTTGAAGCCGAAGGTCATGGTGTCGTTCACGCGCACCAGGCCGTCGCAGATGTTGAGCGTGCTGTTGGGGGCGTTGCAGTTGCTGCCCGTCGAGAAGCCGGTGCCGTAGGCGGAGTTGTAGGCTGCCTGACCGACGATGATGGGGTTCTGGCTGGACTCGAACACGCCGGAGCTGTCGGCCTTGTGGCTGAAGGCGTTGCGAAGCGCCGTCACGTTGAAGGCCGGGGCGGGCGCGCTTGCTGCGATCTTGACCTGCATCACGGTGCGGGTGTTGGGCCCGTATCCGGGGATCACGGTCGGGGCGCCGTTCGGGGCCAGGTCGGGTCCGCCGGTGTAGTAATCGTAGGACGGCACGCGGGCCGGGAACGCCGCGGGGGCGTCGTTGTACAGGATCAGGGTCTGGCCTGCGAATTGCGAGAAATCGACGATGACGTCGGCTCGCTCGGCCGGAGCCAGCAGCAAGGAGTGCAGGTCCACATTGCCGACGTCGAAGCGCGTCGGGTCGGTGATCCACGTGGTGGGCTGTTGCCCGTCGACAACGGTGGGAGCCGGCAGGAAGCCGCCCTCGGTGCCGATCTGGACCCAGTCAGGGCCGTAGGCGCTGTTGTTCGCACCGACGGGTGTCGGGAAGACCACGGGGTCGGTCTGCGCCTGCTGCAACAGCAGCGGGTCGAGTGCGACCTCACTCAGGGTGCCGGTGCTGGGGTCGGCCGTGTACCACTGCAGGTTGAAGAAGCGGTCGTTGGCCGCGTTGAGCACACGGAAGCGGTAGGTCCTGGGCTGGAGGGTCACCGTCGGATACGCCACCCCGTTGACGATCGGCGTGTCGTTGAACTGCTCCATGCCCGCCGCGATGTTCGGCGTGCCGGGGATCTGCTGCGGCTCGCAGAACGGGTCGGTCTGGTACGTCCACGTGGCCGGTTTGTTCAAGTCGCAGTTCGGGTCGTAGTACGGGTTTGCGATGGGACCGTATTGCGTGCCGACGGCGGGTGGCCAGAACCACGGGCCGTACATCCAGCGGCCGTAGGCGCTCATGCCGCTGGGGTCGCCCGGGTTCTGTGCGGGCATGTAGACGTGGTGGTACCACAAGTCGCCGTAGCTGCCCCACTTGGCCTTGTCCCAGGTCGGGTCTTGACCGTACGTGATGGTCTCCTGGGTGACGGGGTCCTTCACGTCGTACAGCTGCGCGTCCTGCGGCACGAACGTGCGCTCCTGGACGATCAGCGGGATGGTGTCCGCCGGGCCCGGGATGATGTTGTTGTTGACGAGCTGCTGTTCCGTCTTGTCGCCGATCAGGTAGCCGGCAGCTTCACCCACGTAGACGTTGAGGCGCGTGATGCCCCAGGCGTGGTCGTGGTAGAAGAGCAGCCGCGCACTCTGCTGGTTGGTGTAATAGAAGGTCTGGATGCCGTCCCGAGGCTGATCCATGGGGGTCATGTCCGGGACATCCTTGACGCTGACGCCTTGCGGCCACGCGGTGTCCTCGTTGGCCGGCGTGACCCACTGGTGCGGCGTGCCGTCGGAGATCCACGGTGTGATGCCGCCGTGCAGATGGAGCGTGGCGCGGTTCTGCTTGAAGCAGTCCGGATCCTGAGGGTTGTCGGTGCACTTGGGGTTGCGCACACCGTCCATGACGGTGCCGCTGTCGGTGGGCGGCACCATGGCCACAGGACCGTCGCCTGAACCCATGAGGGTCGTGTCGACGGGAAGGAACAGGTTGCCCTCCACGCCGGTCGGCAACAGGTTGTGGAACGTGATGCGCACCGGCTTGTTCTTGGTGGCCGCGATGGTCGGGCCGAGCCACTGCGGCGGCGTGACGCCCTCGAGCTGGACGCCATTCTCCATCACCGCGTGCTGTGTGCCGTCCTTCCACTCGTTGAACAGAGGATACGTGGTGGCGCCGAGATGGGCGGCCTTCCACTCGGCCGTCGCGATCTGGACGTACCCGCGCACCAGAGCCCCGCCTGCCGGCAGGCTGGAGCTGAACCGCGTACGGTACTGCACCAGCCCTATGTCGTAGACGTCGGCCTTGATGGGCCCCCCGTTGGGCGCTGTGTAGTTCTTCTGGATGGGCGCTGCCAAGGGGATGTACTTGCCCAGGTTGTTGGCTGCGGCCGCGTCGGGACAGCTGCCAGGCACAGCCGGGTCGCACAGGCCGGGCAGGTCATCGATGAACTTCTTGATCCCACCGGCCGTGAGGTACCCGGAGCCGGGATCGATGATCTCGATGGACGTCACACCGCCGGTGTCGACGGTGGCGGTGGCAGTCGCGCCGGTGCCGGCGCCGACGGCGTCGAAGATGGTGACGGTAGGCGCCGCGGTATAGCCGGCACCGAAGGTGTCGAGGGCGACGCTGAGCACCTTCAGCGTACACGTCGCGGTGGCGCCGAAGCCTCCGTTGGCGATCGGGTCCATGAGGGTGCCGTCGCGGATGACGACGGTGGGGGCAGAGGAGTAGCCGGATCCCGGATTGTCCAGCAAGATCGCGGCGATGGAGCCGTTGGGGCCAAGGGTCGCGTGACCCGTGGCAGGCGTGCCGTTCGGGTCATCGGGCAGGTCGAAGTCGACGGTCGGCAGCGTGTAGCCGCTACCGGGGTTGGCGAGCGTGATGGCATCGACGCCGCCGTACACGGTGCCCGTCGCCGCCGTGGTGGCTCCGCCGCCCGTGAACGAGACGCGCGGGCTCTTGTACCCACTGCCGCCCGCGCCGACCGTGACACCTGTGACGGCCCCGGTGCCGGTGACTACCGCCCTCGCCGTGGCTCCCGCGCCAGCGCCGGCGAAGCTGACGGTGGCGGCAGTGTAGCCGGAGCCGGGGTCGGTGACAGTGATGCCGGTGATCACTCCATTGCTGCCGACCGAGGCGACAGCCGTCGCCGTGGTCTCATGCGCGCCGTTGATGGTCACTGTGACGTCGGGAAGCGTCAGCGGGCTGAGGGCCCAGTTGGGCCAAGGCCCGAAGTAGTGCGGGACCGTGGTGTTGTCAGTTGGATTCGCGGGTACGGCTTCGCCCTGGCTCATCTTCACCATGAACAGTGCGGTGAGCACCGCCACGATGACGAAGACCAGGATGCTCGCCTTTCCCAGCGAGATCCTCCTCAAGACCCGTGCGCTCATCGACAACCCCCATCCCCTTGCGTCCAGGCGAGGCGCCCGGACCGCTGTCGGGAGCGCGTCGCAGCCTGCCCTTGCCGACCCAGCGCTCCCCAGTACGACTTGACGTTCGTTCTTGTGCTCCTGCCCGATCTGGGCAGGGCTCCCTCGCTGTGCCCGGCCGCGCATGATGAATCGCCGGCGGCCGGTTGTGAGCAAGCATGCCCCCAAGACAACGCCGCAAGTACTGACCAATTACCTGTCTTGACCTAGACGAAAGGCATAAGTTTCGAGGGTTCCGGGAGGCAAAAAGTGCGATCGCTCTGCAGGCGCGAGCAGCGTCAAGAGTATTCTTCCTGCAAAACGGGGCAAAAACAGGTGCGCCGCGGCCGGCGCGGCGCCCCCGCGCCGCGGTCAGTCCGCGGCCGGAGCCGGGCGGCCGCGGCGGCCCGAGTCGTCGCGCACCGTGCCGTCGGCCATCTCCAGGTGACGCGTACCCACGGCGATGAGGTGGCGGGCGTGCGTGACCATGAGGACGGTGAGCGCCCGCTCGGCGTGGATGCGCCCAAAGATGTCCATGATCTCCGCCTCGGTCTCTTCGTCCAGGTCGCTGCTGGGCTCGTCGGCCAGGAGCAGCGACGGGGCGTTCACCAGCGCTCTGGCGATGACGACGCGCTGCTGCTGGCCGGCGGAGAGCTGCCGCGGGAGCGCGTCGGCGCGATGGCCGAGGCCGACCAGGTCCAGCAGCTCACGGGCCCGCCCGCGTGCATCGGGGTGCTCGCCGGAGCCGAAGTCGAGCGGCAGTGTGACGTTCTGTTCCAGCGAGAGTCCGGGGATCAGACTCGGGAACTGGAACACGAAGCCCATCGTGCGGTTGCGCAGGCGGCTGCGCTCGGCGTCGCTCATGCCCCACAGGTCCTCGCCGTTCACGGTGACGGTGCCGCTGCTCGGCGTGGCCAGCCCCGACGCGACGTTCAGCAAGGTCGTCTTGCCACATCCGGAGCGGCCGGTGATGACGAGGAACTCGCCGGACTCCACGTCAAGGTCCACGTCGCGGAGCGCCGCGAACGACGCGGCGCCACCGTACGACTTGCCCACTCCCCGCAACGAGACCGCCGACATGCCCCTCACTCCCTCATGGAGACGGCCGGCTCCTGGCGCGAGGCGCGGTACGCCGGCACGAAGGCGGCGGCCGCGGCGACGGCGAGAGCGATGAGCAGACCCACGACGATCAGCCCGATGAGACTCAGGAGCGACGGCAGCAGGATCGGGAAGCCGAGCGCCGACACGAGCAGGTTGCGGAACAGGTACATGACCACGGCGGCCAGCGCGGCGCCCACGAGGCCGCCGGCGAGCGCCAGCAGACCCGCCTCGGTCATGTACGCAAGGAGCACGTACCGCTGCGTCGCGCCGAGCGCCCGCAGCACGCCGATCTGCCGGCGCCGGTCGTGCACCGACATCCAGAAGATGACCGCCATGAGGGCCAGCGACAGCACCACGGTGAGGACGATGACCACGACCAGCGTGCGCAGCACGCCCGAGATCTGCGTGCCGTACGACCCGAACAGCTCCGCCGCCGGCACGGCGTCGACCTCCGGCATGGCCGCCGCGATGTCCGCGGCCACCTGGTAGCGGTCGGCGCCGGCGTCGACCTTCACCAGCACCGAGGACACGTTGTCGGACAGCACCGGCAGCTCCATCTTCGCCTTGGTACGCGAGGCGACCGCCATGGCGTCGGCTGTGGGGAACGTCATGAACAGGGTCTGGTCGAGGTTGGTGCCGGTGGCCTCCAGGTTGCCGACCAGGTCGAAGTCGTAGCCGTACAGCTTGATGTACTCCTGGTCGGCGGGCACGAACACGTCGGAGCCGCCGATCGCCTGACCCTCACTGAGATCGCGTCCCAGCTTCTCCGCGAGCCACGGCTCGATGGTGAAATCGGTGACCGGGTCGAACGCGTACATGAACATGAGAGACACGGAGCAGCAGGAGGAATTGGCCATGGACGTGAGGTAGAGCTGAGGCGACGCGACGGCGACCCCCGGGACGTCGCGGACGCCGTCGACCACGGCGCGAGGCATGTAGGTGTTGGTCGCGTTGCCCAGGAGCAGCGCTCCCTCGATGCCCATCACCGCGCCGCGCGGGACCACGACGACGTCGGCGCCGAGGCGCTGGCGGGCGAGCCGCAGGCTCTCCTGCCCGCCGCGCGAGATGATGACGGTGGACATCACCATGCCGGCGACGAGCAGCGCGCAGAGGGCCACCAGCCAGCTGCGCAGCGGGTTGCCGGCTATGCCGGTGATGGCGATGCGGACGAGACTGCGAGGCCTCAGGTCCGCCCCTTTCTCGATGGACTGCGCCTACCGGCCGTGCCGGGACGTCTCACGAGCGCTCCCCTCTGCCGACGCGACGACCGGGAGGATCGCCTGCGGCACCCTGTGCCGGAGTCTCAGCCCCACGGCGTGCAGGGTTTCGTGCACATGGTACCGCCGATCCGGGCCGCCGTGCAGCTCGCGCGACTGTTGGAGGTTGACGGACGGCCTATGCTTGGCTGGACGAAAAGCATACGCCCCACCGACGTGCGCGAAAAGGGCGTGCCGCGTCGGCCAAGGTTCCCTGCCACTCGACCTCGATGGACGAAAAGTGAACGCCCCGGTCATCGTCATGGCCGTCACGGCCGGTATCTGCCTCTTCGCGGCGCTGATGAACGGCCTCGACGGACTGTCGCGGCGTCCGCGCGACAAGGTGCGCATCACCTTCGCGCTGCAGGCGCTCGCGGTGACGGCCGGCGCCCTGTCGGTCATCGCCGTGTACAGCGCGGACGCACCCGGGCAGCACATGGCCGCGATGCGCTGGGGGCTGTTTCCCTCGGGCGCCGCGTGGACGATCGCCAGCGTGTGGCTCGTGGCCTTCTACACGGGCGTACGGCCCTTGAAGGCGCTCCTTCCCCTGACTGCAGGCCTCTGCGCGTTCGTCGTGGTGGACCTCGCTCTGCCCACCGGGCTGCTGCACGACAGCGTCGGCGCCATCACCACCAGCAGCCTGGCGGGCTCCAAGGTGTCGTCCGTCGTCATGCCCCAGCCGCACCCGTTGAACCCGGCCGCCGAGTTGCTCACGCTGGCCGCGTTCGTCTTCATGCTGTACGCGGCCTGGAGGGTCTACCACCGCGGCGAGCAACGCAGAGGCCTGGTCGTCGGGCTCATCATGGCCGCCCTGCTCGCGGTGAGCGTGTTCGACGCGCTCCACGCCTACGGCGTCGTGTGGGACGTCTACCTCACGCAGCTCGCCTTCACCGCGTTCGTGGTCGCCGTGAGCGTCGCGCTGCGCCGACAGTCCTCGCGCACTCGAGCGCGAGCTGGTCGCCTATCGGGGGCGCCTGGAGGCTGTGGTCGACGAGCGCATGCACGACCTCGAAGACGCGCACGAGCGACTCGCCGAGGAGTCGCGGCGGCGCCTGGCCGCGGCGGCGGCGCTGCGCCGCAGGGTCGCCGATCTCGACGGCCTCCAGCGCATCTCGCGGATCCTGGCCGATCGCAGCGATCTCGACGCGGCGCTGCACGAGGTCGCCCCCAGCGTCGCTGCATTCCTGGAGGCGGACGACGTGCGCGTCGTGCTCACGAGCGCCACGGCCGACGCCGTCGGCGAGACGACCGACGGGCGTTCCGGCCCGCACCTCGTGCCCGCGGAGAGCGCGCTCGTCGTTCCCCTCGTGGCGCGCGGTCACACGCTGGGCGCACTCCACATCTCCCGTGCCGGCGGCGAGCCGTTCAGCCAGCACCAGCGCGGGCTGGCGCAGACGGTGGCCGACGACATCGCGGCGGCCGTGGAGAACGAGGTGCTGCACGCGCAGCAGACGCGGGCCGCGACCGAGGAGGAGCGGCAACGCCTGGCACGTGAGCTGCATGACGCTGTGGCGCAGACCGTGTACTCGGCGGCCCTCATCGCCGAGGCGCTCCCCGCGGTGTGGGAGCGCGACCAGCGCGAGGGCCGCGAGAACACCGTGCGTCTCCAGCGGCTCACCCGGGCGGCGCTCGCGGAGACCCGGGCGCTCCTCTTCGAGTTGCGCCCGGCGGCCCTGGAGGCGGCGCCGCTGGAGTCGCTCCTGGAGCGGCTCGGCGACGCGGTGGCCGGTCAGTTCGGCGGCGCGGTCACCGTGGACGCGGCCGAAGGGCTGGACCTGCCGCCCGACGTCAAGCTCGCCTTCTACCGCGTCGCCCAGGAGGCGTTCGCCAACGTCGTCAAGCACGCCCGGGCGAGCGCCGTCCACCTCGCGCTCCGCAGGGCACGGGACGGCGCCGTGGTCCTCACGGTCGCCGACGACGGCGGCGGCTTCGACCCCGGCGCCGTGCGCGCCACCAGCATGGGCGTCCGCATGATGCACGAGCGCATGGAGAACCTCGGCGCCACGCTTGTCCTCGACACCAGCCCAGGGGAGGGCACCACCATCACCGCCGTCTGGCCGGGCGCGGCAGCCGGCCGGGCGGCACAGGAGACGATGTGACATGGACGCTGAGCGCGTGCGAGTGATGATCGTGGACGACCACGTGATGGTGCGGGAGGGGCTCAAGGTACTGCTCTCCACCGCCCCGGACCTGGAGGTGGTCGGCGAGGCCGCCACCGGCGACGAAGCCGTCAGGCTCGTCCCGTCTCTCGAGCCGGACGTCGTGCTCATGGACATCATGATGCCGGTCATGAACGGGGCGGACGCGACGGCCGTGATCCGCGGCGAGCATCCGCACGTGCAGGTGATCGCCCTGACCAGCTACGCCGATGCCGACCTGGTCGAACAGACACTGGCGGCCGGCGCCATCAGCTACCTGCTCAAGGACTCGAGGCCCGAGACGCTGGTGCAAGCCGTGCGCGACGCGCGCCACGGGCGGGGCACCATCGACAGCAGCGCCATGCATTCGGTCATGGAGCGCCAGCAGGCGGCCGTGGGCGTTGACCTCACCGTACGCGAGCGGGAGGTCCTCTCCCTGCTCGCCGGCGGCCTGAGCAACAGGGACATTGCCGACGAGCTGACTCTGAGTGTGGGCACGGTCCGCCTGCACGTGAGCAACATCCTCGCCAAACTCGACGCGCCCAACCGCACCAGCGCCGCCATCATGGCCGTCAAGCACGGCCTGGTCTGAGCGCGGCCGGAACGCCCGCGCGGAGCCCGGCCCGGCCGGCGACACCGAGCGTCGACGGCCGCGCGGACCCCATCCGCCCACCGTACGGTACACTCCCCGGACCGCCGGGGTGCACCGGACCGGCCGCCGAGGCGTCTCGCCGACGACAGTTCGACCGAGGGACGGATCCCGTGAGCGCACGCAGCGACCATCGCCTCTTCGCCCGCATCCTCCCCTGGCTCGGGGCGTCCGTGCTGCTGGCGGCCGCCGTGGCCGGCATCGGCCTCTTCACCGGGGAGGCAATCAGCGAGCCGTCCCGGGTCGCGGCGGCGGCGGCCGGCGACATCTCGTATGGTCCGGCCGACGCCGACCTCACGGTGCTCGAGTACTCGGACTTCCAGTGCCCCTTCTGCGCCCAGTACGCCGAGTGGCTCAAGGTCCTCCACGAACGGTACGGCGACCGGGTCAGGTTCGTCTACCGCTTCTACCCTCTGTCCACCCACGAGTACGCGACCATCTCGGCGCGCGCCGCGTACGCCGCCTGGAGGCAGGACAGGTTCTGGGAGATGCACGACCTCCTCTTCCAGAACCAGGACGAGTGGGCTCAGTCCGAGGACCCGCGCCCGTTCTTCGACGCCTACGCCGAGCAACTCGGCCTTGACATTGAGCAGTTCCACGCCGACGCCGACTCGCAGGCGGCCATCGACTTCATCGAAGGGCAGGCCGCCGAAGGCAAGGCCGGCGGCGTGGAACACACCCCCTGGCTCGTGGTCGACGACAAGGTGGTGCTGCCCCGCAGCCTCGAGCAGTTCGACGCCCTCGTGCGGGAGGCCCTGTGACCCTGCGGCGCGGGATCGTGTGGGCGCTCACGGCGCTCTCGTTCGCCGGCTTCGTCATCTCCACCTACCTGACCTTCGTGCACTTCCGCGGGTACGTCTCGCCGTGCTATCTGGTGAACGGGTGCGAGACGGTACAGACCAGCGCGTACTCTGTGGTGCTGGGGGTGCCGGTGGCCCTCGCCGGCGCCTTGTTCTTCGCGCTGATGTTCTACCTCGGCGTCGGTCTGCTGACGGCGGCGCGTCCCTGGGTGGTACGCACCGTCCAGGTGCTCGCGTTCGTCGCCGCCCTGGCCATGATCCCGCTGTTCTTTCTGCAGGCCATCGTGCTCAAGGCGTTCTGCAGCTACTGCCTGGCCACCGAGGCCGTCGTGCTCGCCATGTGGGTGCTGACCTTCCTCCTGACCCGGGCGGCGGGGCGAGAGCACGCCGTCGCCGACTGAGGCCATGATGGAGACGCCGGGCCGCCGCCCGCGCACGCTCTCAAGGGCGCTCGCCGCGCTGGTCGCGGCCGCGGCCCTCGCCGTCGCGGCCTGCGGCGGGGACGAAGCCGGGCCGCAGGCAGGGATCGCCCCCAAGGGCGCCACCGCCGCCGACGCCGGCGTGACCAACGGCGCCATCTCGTACACGACGCTCAACCTCGTGACCATGATGGCGGAGCAGCCCGACCAGGTGGACAGGGTCAACGCCGCCCAGCGGGCGATCCAGAGAAGCGCCGGCAAGCCTGCTCCTCCGGCGGTCGAGCTCGACCCCGGCGGCACGCCCGACTACTTCGGCGGCTCGCCCAACTGGGCCACCAGCCCTCCCCTGCGCAAGTTCGTCGACTCCCTGCCCGGGCTCGGCGCCGGCGCGGCCAACGACCTCGGCCAGTTCATCCCGGTCGCCGTCCCCGACACGGTCACGTACCCGGGGTCTGACTACTACGAGATCGCCGTGCGTGAGTACGCGGAGCGGTTGCACAGCGACCTGCCCGCGACGACGCTGCGCGGCTACGTGCAGATGAACGTCGGCACGGGCGCGGACGGGCGCAACACGGTGCGGCCCGCGGGCATCCACTACCTCGGGCCGCTCATCCGCGCCCGCAAGGGACGCCCCGTGCGCATCAAGTTCGTGAACCAGCTGCCCACGGGCGCTGCCGGCAAGCTCTTTCTGCCGGTCGACACCACGGTGACCGGCGCGGGCACGGGCCCGGACGAGGGCGACGCGCTCTATCCGCAGAACCGGGCCTCCCTGCACCTGCAGGGCGGGCTCACGCCGTGGATCAGCGGTGGCTCGCCCTATCAGTGGGCCACCCCGAAGGGCGAGCGCTCACCGTACGCCTCGGGCCCGGGCCTCTTCCCCGTCCCGGACATGTGGTTCGACGCCGACGGCAGGCCCGTGCCCGCGGGCACGCCGGGCGCCACCAACGACCCCGGGCCCGGCGCCACGACGCTGTACTTCACCAACGCGCAGAGCGCCCGTTTCCTCTACCTGCACGACGACACCTTCGGCCTCACCCGGCTCAGCGTGTACGCCGGCGAGGCGGCGCCGTACTTCGTCGGCGACGAGGTCGAAGACGAGCTCGTCGCCGGCAACCTCGGCGACCCCGCCGGAAGCCGGGTCATCGACCGTGAGGTCCAGCCCGGCACGCTGCCGGCCGCCGAGCTCCCCCTGCTCATCGAGGACAAGACCTTCGTCCCCGGCCCGGAGCAGCTCGTGACCCAGGACCCCACGTGGGACACGCCGGCGTGGGGCGGCCTGGGCGCGCTCTGGTACCCGCACGTCTACATGCCCAACCAGAACAATGCCGACGTGAAGGACCTGAACCCGATGGGCCGCTGGGACTACCTGCCCTGGTTCTGGAAGGGGTACACGGGCACCGTGAACGGGCCGGTCGCCAACCCCCTGTACCGGCTTGCCGTCTACGAGCCCAGCGACAACCCGGGCACCCCCAACCCGTCGGCGGTCCCGAACGCCTTCTTCGACACCATGCTGGTCAACGGCACCGCCTACCCCTACGTGCGGGTCGAACGCAAGGCGTATCGCCTGCGCATCCTGAACGCCTGCCCCGACCGCTCGCTCAACCTGCAGCTCTACTACGCCAGCTCCAACGAGTACGCCGAGACCGGCGCCGGAGGAAAGCCGCTGCTGCAGACCGACTCCGGCGAGGTGCCGATGCTGGCGGCCGTCCCACCGGTGGCCGGCGGCTGGCCGGTCGGCTGGCCGACCGATGGGCGCGACGGCGGCGTCCCCGACCCTCGCGCCGCAGGACCCGACATGATACAGATCGCCGACGGCGGCGGCCTGCTCCCCCAGGCCGTGCCGCTGCCGACCACGCCGGTCGGGTACCTGAGGCAGACCAAGCCCGCGGGCAGCATGGGCGGCGGCATGGGCCGGGGCACCGCGGCGGAGCGCGTGGTCGTCGACATCACGACCCGCACGCTCTGGCTGAGCCCGGGACAGCGCGCCGACGTCGTGGTCGACTTCTCGCAGGTGCCTGCCGGCTCCAAGCTGATCCTGTACAACGACGCGCCCGCACCCTCGCCCGTCGCGGACAGCCGCCTGGACTACTACACCGGCGGCGCGGACCTCCGGGTCATCGGCGGCGGCGCTCCCACCGTGGCGGGCTACGGCCCGAACACACGCACGGTCCTGCAGTTCCAGGTGGACGGGCCGGCGGCGCCGGCATTCGACGTCGCGAGACTGCGGACCGCGCTGCCGGCAGCCTACGCCGCGGCCCAGGACCCGGTGCTGGTCCCCACCGCGGAGTACACGGCCGTGTACGGCGACGCCGCGGCCGCGGCCCCCTACTCCGAGGAGACCAGCGGCACGCTGACGTTCACGCCGCTGGACCGCGGCTACCGCCTCACGCTGCCGGTGCAGGGCAAGATGGTCAGCGAGCTCTTCGATCCGGCCTACGGGCGCAAGACGGCGACGCTCGGCGTGGACGCGCCTCTCTCCGCCAGCGGGGCACGAACCGGCGTGCCCTACTCGGCCATCGACCCGGCCACCGAGTTCGCCGCGGTCTCACTCATGGCGGACGTCCCCAAGCTCGGCGACGGCACGCAGATCTGGCGCATCACGCACGACGGACTGCTGGAGCACAGCATCAGCTTCACGGGGGTCCAGGTGCAGGTCATCGCCCGCGGCCGCCGCGACGGCGAGAGCATCCCGCCCGACCCCAGGGACCTCGGCTGGAAGGACACCGTGCGCCTCGACCCGCTCGAGTGGTGCCTCCTGGCGCTCAGACCGGTGGTCCCCGAGCTTCCGTTCGCGCTGCCGGCCAGCGAGCGCCTGTTCGACGTGACCAGGCCCGAGGGCGCCGAGGGCGGGTTCACCGAGCTCGACCCGGTCACCGCGGCGCCTGCCGTCGTGGTCAACGGCTCGGGTGACTACAGCTGGGAGTACGCGTGGAGCATCCACCTGCCGGGAGGTGAGGAGAGCCACATGGTCCGCCCGCTGGTCCTGACCGGAAGCCCGCAGGCGCCCGACGGCCTCACCGCTTCGGCGACGGGCGGGGCGGGCGTCGAGCTGCGCTGGTCCCCGTCCATCTTCCCGCCTCCGGCGAGCGGGTTCGAGGTGCAGCGGGCCACCGACGAAGGCTTCACCGAGGATCTGGAGTCGTTCGCCGTGCCGGGGGATGCCGTCACGTACAGCGACGACGGCGCGCCGGGCGGCCGCACGAGCCACTACCGGGTGCGCGCCCAGACCGCCGCGGGATCGTCACCGTGGTCGGCTGCGGCCGACGTGGACGTGCCGTAGGGACGACCCACGACCCGGCGCTGCCGATGCCGCGACCTCGACGGAGCCCCGGGAAACAAGGGCGCGACGCGTGCCGGGCTTGGCGGACCGGGGTGCAGCGTGTCGGGCACTCAGCCCTGATCGCTTGAAAGCTGTCAGGCCCGAGGGCCCGAACAGGGACAACCGTCACGGCGCGCGGTAACGGTACACGACCTCCACTCGGTCACGAAACGGCGCCCGAACTGTCGCCCGGGCGCCGGAAACGCGGGTGAGGATGTGGGCGTTTCGCGGATCAGGCGGGGCCCGAGACGACGAAGAACAGCACCAGCGCGACGAGGAACGCCACCATACCGCCGCTGGCCAGCACCGAGCTTGCCGTCGCGGTGTGCGCACGCTCCAGGACTCTCACCTGCTCCCTCTGCCCCGCCCGTTCCATGGCTCCTCCCGCGCTTCTGTCCTCACGGTCCACTTCGGACCTCTGGTCCAAGTATCGACAGGAGGGGACGGAACCTAAGCGCGTTAGACGTTTGTTCCGGGAGGACTCGGCATCTGCGCGCAGGCGGGAAGGAGGGCCGGCGTGCGCGCGGCGGGACGCGGCGCACGCCTGTGGTCGTCCGGCGAGGGCGCGCGTCAGGCCCGGGCCGGCGAGGAGCGGTGCGCGCCGCGGATGAGCTCGAGGAGCGCGTCGACCAGCTGCCCCTCGGGCAGCGTCCCGACGCGCTCACCGTGATCGAAGAGCACGCCCTCGCCCGATCCCGCGGCGATGCCGTAGTCGGCGTGCCTCGCCTCTTCCGGGCCGTTCACGCGACAGCCCATCACGGCCACCGTGATGACCTCGCCGGCCAGCGCCGGGTCGGCGCCCAGCCGGAGCTCCACCTGCTCGGCCAGCCGCACGATGTCGACCTCGGTGCGGCCGCAGGTGGGACACGAGATCACGTCGGGGCCGCGCCGCCGCAGGTCCAGCGCGGCCAGGATCTTCCAGGCGACCCGCACCTCTTCGACGGGGTCGCCGGTGAGCGACACGCGCAGCGTGTCCCCGATGCCGTCGGCCAGCAGCGCCCCGATGCCGACGGCGCTCTTGATCGTGCCGCCCCACACCGTCCCCGCCTCGGTGACACCCACGTGGAGCGGCGCCTGCGAGCGCCGGGCGAGGAGACGGTAGGCGGCGATCGTCACCGGCACGCTCGAGCTCTTCACGCTGAGCTTGTACTCGTGGAAGCCCCAGTCGTCGAACTGCGCCGCCCAGCGCAGCGCCGCCTCGACAAGCGCTTCGGCCGGCTCGTGCGCCGCGCGGTCGCGCAGCTCGCGCGGCAGCGAGCCGGCGTTCACGCCGATGCGGATGGCCACCGGCGCCTCGCCGGCGCCCGCGGGCGGCGTGCCGCCGCCCTGCACGGCCGCAGCACCCGCCGGCACGCGCGCCTCGGCCGCCGCGCGCACGATCTCGCGGACATGCTTCTCGGCCATCGTGCCGGGGTTGATGCGGATGCCGGCGGCGCCGGCCTCGACGGCCGCCAGGGCGAGGCGCCAGTCGTAGTGGATGTCGGCGATCACCGGCACCGGGAGGCCACCCGGGGCTGGCGCCGGAGCCTCGCGCACGATGCGCGCGAACGCCGGCGCCTCCTCCGCCGTCGGCAGGCTCACGCGCACGATCTCGCAGCCGGCGGCGGCCAGGGCGCGGACCTGCGCGAGCGTCGCGTCGGCGTCCCCGGTCCGCGTGCAGGTCATGGACTGCACGGCGACCGGGGCGCCGCCACCGACCGGCACCGGGCCGACCATGATGCGCCGCGCGCTGCTCACGAGCGGCCCCGGTACCACTCCCAGGTGGCGGCCATGCCGTCGGCGAAGCTCCGCGACGCCTCCCAGTTCAGCACCCACCTGGCGCGGCCGGTGTCGGCGCGCGAACGGCGGATGTCCCCCTCGCGCGGCGCCGCGTGCTCGCGAGGCATCGCCCGGCCGCTCAGCGTCTCGAGCACCCCGAGCACGGCGAGCACGCTGGTCTCCACACCCGAGCCCACGTTCACGACCGCGACCCCGGCGGCGGGCCGCCGCAGCGCGCGACCGATGGCCTCCACCACATCGCCGACGAAGACGAAGTCGCGGGTCTGCTCGCCGTCTCCGTGCACGGTGACGCCCTCGCCGGCGACGGCCGCCGCCATGAAGCGGCTAATGACCCCCGAGTACTCCGAGCCGGGGTCCTGACGGGGGCCGAACACGTTGAAGAACCGCAGGCAGGCGGCCGCGAGCTGGCCGGCATCGGCCGCGGCCGCACAGACCTCCTCCGCCGCCAGCTTGTGCTCGGCGTAGGGGCTCAGCGGGCGCGGCGGAGCCATCTCGGCGACGGGCAGCTCCCTCGCATCGCCGTACACCGCGCAACTGGAGGCCAGTACGATGCGAGGGACCTCCGCGTCCACGGCCCAGCGCACCACGTTGACGGTGCCGCCGTGCGTCACGCTTCCCGTGCCCACCGGGTCGGCCACGGAGCGGGACACCGACGCGACGGCCGCGAGGTGACAGACGGCCGCGCAGCCGTCCACCGCCTCGCGGACCTTGACCTCGTCCCGCACGTCGCCGGCGATGAGCTGGAAGCTGCCGCCGTGCATGGCGGCCAGGGCCTCGGCGCCGCGCAGGTTCTGCGTCTTGCCGGTGCTGAAGTCGTCGAGCACGCGCACGTCGTGGCCCGCCGTCAGGAGGGCGTCCACGAGGTGGGAGCCGATGAAGCCGGCGCCGCCGGTGACCAGGATCACATCGTCCACGAACTCATCTTACCGTTCCGGGAAGCCGCGGCGGCCCGGCGGCCCGCCCGTGGCGGCGCCTCGGGCGGCGCTCCGTCGGCGAGCGCCGCCGGGGACCCGCGCCGTCACCCCCCGAACAGGCGCTTGACGTCGTTGAACGTCAGGAAGATGAACAGCATCACCAGCAGCACTGTGCCGAAGGCGATCATGCGTTCGAACATCTTGGCGTTCACACGCTTGCCGCGCAGGCGCTCCAGGATGTTGAGGGCGATATGTCCCCCGTCGAACGGCAGGATGGGCAGCAGGTTGATGAGCCCGAGGTTGAAGCTCAGGAACGCCAGCAGCACCGGGTACCAGCTCTGCTCCACTGCCTGCCGGCTGACGTTGACGATGCCGACCGGCCCCACGGCTCCCTCCGGACCCGTGGCGTCGATCTTGCCGGAAGCCAGCCACCAGAAGCCGGTGACCGTACCCACCGCTACGTCGCGGAAGCCCTCCGCGCCGAGCTTCACGGCCCCCACGAAGCCGGGGTACTCTCGGACGACGGACGCGCCTACGCCAAGGTAGCCGCTCCCGGGCGCCTGTGGATTCTCGCTGAGCGTCACCGTGACGGTCCGCACACCGGACTCGCCCTCGGGCCGGTACGTGAGCTCGATGGTCTCGTTGGGATGGTCGCGGAAGTACGCGGAAGCCTCGTCCCACGTCGTCCACCGCTGCCCGTCCGCACCGACGAGCGTGTCGCCGGCCACCAGACCGATCGTGCCGGCCGGCGCCTCCTTGACCACCTCCTCCAGCGTGAGGCTGGCTTCGGGAACGCCGCCGATGCCGACGAAAAGGATGAGGATGACCGCAGCGGCGATGAAGTTCATGAGGGGGCCGGCGAAGATGGTGATGTTGCGCTTCCAGACCGCCTTCTTGTAGTACACGCGGTCACCGACGTCCTCGGGGACCTCCTCCTCCGGCGTCATGCCGCTGATCTTGCAGAAGCCGCCGAGGGGGATGATGCCGATGCCGTACTCCGTCTCGCCCCAGGTGTGGCGCAGAGCCGCCGGAGGGAAGCCGACGTAGAACTTCTCGACGCGCATGCCGAACGCCTTGGCGGCGATGAAGTGGCCGAGCTCGTGCACGGTGATGAGCAGGGCGAGCCCGAGGATGGCGATGACCCACACCCACTGGCCCATGATGAGGGCGACGAGGATGGCGCCGCCCAGCAGGAGCGACCAGGGGCTGATGATCCTCGCCTTGCCGTCGGGCTGCGAGGGCTGCGACGCCGAGGTCGACGTCGAGTGCGGTGCGACAGACGAAGGCCGCGGCGCGGGGTGCCGCTCGGACGTCTTCTTCTGGGGCGTCGTGTCGTCGTCCATGCGCTCTCTGTCACACTCCTCCGCCACCGGACCGTTCGTGCGCGTGGCTCTCGACGCCGTGCCGCGCCTTGGCGGCCCGGTTCCTGCGGTGCTGGCTTCCTGCTCTAGTGTGAGTGGTACCCGTCGCGGAAACCACCCGGACGCCGTCGCGGTGACCCTCGTCACGAGCAGACGACGACCTCTGGGGGCGAGACGCCGCGTCGGATGAGCCGGTTCGCGGCTCCACGTGGTTCACAGCAGCCTCTCAGGAACGGCTCCGCGCGTCACGAGCCCGCCGGCGCGGTCAGCCCAGCCCGGCGACGGCCTGGCGCGCGAACCGCCGGGCCTCGTCGTCGCAGGCGTAGACGTCCTCGAGGCTCGCCACCGGCTCGTCGCCGAGCCAGGTGAGGCACTTCTCCACCACCTCGGCGATGGCCAGGAAGCCGACGGCGCCGTCCAGGAACGCCTGGACGGCGACCTCGTTGGCGGCGTTGAGCACGATGGGCGCCGCCACCGTCCGCGGCCCGGCGCCGGCACCGGGCTGTCGCGGACCACCGGCGCTCGCGACCAGCTCGGCCTCGGCCGCGGCCATGCCCGCCTCCTCGGCAAGCGCCAGGCAGCGGAAGGTCTCCCGGTCCGGCTTGCTGAAGGTGAGCTCGGTGGCGAACACGTCGAGCTTCTTGACCGCCGGCAGCGCCGGCCGCTGGGGGTACGCCAGGGCGAAGCCGATGGGCGTGCGCATGTCGGGTGCGCCGAGGTGCGCGAACACGGCGCCGTCGGCGAGGCGGACCATGCTGTGCACGATGCTCTGCGGGCTGATGACGACGGTGATGTGCTCGTAGGGCACGCCGAACAGGTAGTGGGCCTCGATGATCTCGAGACCCTTGTTCATCAGGGTCGCGGAGTCGATCGTGATCTTGGGCCCCATGGACCAGTTCGGGTGCTTGAGGGCCTGCTCGGGGGTGACGGCGGCCAGGTCCGCGGCCGTGCGGCCGCGGAAGGGCCCGCCGGAGCCGGTCAGGAGCAGCTCTTCGGCGGCGGACGTCGGCGCGGCGCCGGGGATGTGCGCGAGCCGCGCCGCGGCCGACTCGCCTGCGGCGGCGCCCGAGCCGGCGGCAGCCGCCGCACCAGCTTCTCCCCCGGCCCGCTCACCGCCGGCCAGCAGGCACTGGAACAGGGCGCTGTGCTCGCTGTCGACGGGCAGGATCGGCGAGCCGCTGCGGCGGGCCGCGTCAAGCACGAACGGCCCGCCCGCCACCATGCTTTCCTTGTTGGCGAGCGCCAGCGTGGCGCCGGCCTCCAGCGTCGCCATGGTGGCGCGCAGACCGGCGGCGCCGACGATGCCGTTGAGCACGGTCAGCGGCGCACCGTCGGCGGCCGCCCGCTCGGCTGCGCGCGCCACGAGCTCGCGCACGCCGGCTTCGCCGGCGAGCACCGCGAGCTCGGGCCCCCGCGCGGCCACCTCGGCCGCGGCCGCCGGATCGCTCATGCACACGTCGGTGACGCGGAAGCGCGCCGCCTGCTCCAGCACCAGGTCGGCGCCTCGCCCGGCCGCCAAGCCCACGAGCCGGGCGCCCGGCACCGCGTCGAGGATTTCCAGCGCCTGCCTGCCGATGGACCCCGTCGAGCCGAGCACGAGGATGTGCTTCGCCGCCGCGTCGCGCTGTGTCACGTCGTCTCCTCCTCCACGTCGGGCGCCGCCACGCCGTCCTTCTCATCCTTGGGACCTCGGACCACTCCCCCATTCTCCGTCATCAAGACGACGATGAGCAGGAGCACCTGCACGAGGACGATCATCAGGTACTTGCTGTTCTGGAGCGACGGCGCGATCACCATCGAGGACCGCGCCAGCTGGATCATGGCCCACGACAGCAGGCCGAACAACAGCGCCCAAACCAGCGTTCCCCGCCCCCTCATCGTGGCGAGCGCGGCGGCCAGCACCGCCAGCGGAAGGACGTACACGACCAGCTTGTAGTCGTGGCTGATGGCCGGGACGACGCTCATCACCGGCACGCAGACGGCTGCCGCGAGGACGGCGCGCCGCTCGCTCCAGCCCCGGCGGACGAGGAGCACCATGGTCGCGAGCCACAGGAGGAGCGGCACGACGAGCAGCAGCCAGTAGATCCAGGATGGCCACGATGCGGAGAGCTGACGCAGGACGACGGACATCGACGCGGCGGAGTGGTTGCCCCACCAGTACGGCTTGCTGGCGGACTCCACGGCGGCCTGCCCGTTGATGGTGTTCATCAGGTTCCCCGGACCGGCGACCAGCAGGAGGACGACGTTGGTGACCAGTGCCGGCACGATGGCCTTCCAGCGATAGCGCCACAACAAAAGGGCGAGCAAGACACCCGGGTACAGCTTGAGATTGATGGCGACCGCGAGCGCCAGTGCGGGCCACCATGCCGAGAGCCGAGGCCGCAGCATGAGCCAGACGGCGAGGAGGGAGAAGGCGAGGGCGAAGAGGTCGATGTTGCCGCGCTCCATCTCGTACATGAAGCCGGCCGACGTGGCCAGCCAGAGGCCGGCGACGAGGCCGAGCTGCAGCTGGCCGAGGTGGCCGGAGTCCCCGCCGGGTTCGTCCCCAACGCGGTCCGGCCGGGCCACGCGAGCCGCCAGGACGGCGCTCAGCACCACCGCTACAGCGGCAGCCACGACGAGCAACGCCACCTCGACCGCGTGGGCCGCGGAGAACCCCAATAGCGTGAACGGCTTGCCGAGGATGAGCGTGAACGGTGGCCAGCCACTACTGATCGTGGTGAAGGCGCGGGCGGGCTCGTACAGCCCGTCGCGGAAGTCGATGCCGGTGGGCTTGGCCAGAGGGATGAGGAGTCCCCATGTTGCGTTGCCGAAACGGAACCAATAGACGAAGAAGTTCCAGGCGGCACCCGCCGCAGCGATGACGATGAGCCAGAGGACGGGAGTGGCCGCCGGCCGGCCCACACCGGACGACGCAAGCGCCGTGACGGTGCCCGTCACGGCCAGAGGAAGCACTACCGCCAGGTGCGGGACGACCACGAGGTAGCCGCCGCCGCGCGCGAGGACGACGGCCGAGAGGACCCAGCCGAGGGCGCCGACGGCCGCGCCAAGCCAGACGCCGGCTTGCACCCAACCGCCGGACGTGCGCGCCCGCTGGCTGGTCACCCCACCACCCCTCTCACGTCATCCTCCACTCTATCTCGGCGCCAGACGTGGAAGCCTGGCCAGCACGGTCGCTGTACTCTCGTCCGACGGTTTGCGCAGGAAGACGTACGTCGGCCTCAGGAGTGTGGGGGGATAGTCGAGCCCGCCGCCCGCCGCACGGAGCTCGGCATCGCTGGCGCCGACCGTGACGCCGATGCGGCAAACGAGCGTCGGCACGAGACGACGACGCCGATAGTAGCTCACCGTGGACTGCGGCAACTGTCCATCCCTCGTCGGCCACAGCCAGTAGCCATTCGACGCGATGCTCCCTCTCCAATACAGGTAGTAGCCGCTCCCCCCGAAGAAGATCAGGAGCTGGTCGTCAGGGCGAGCCTGCGCAGTGAGATCGGCCGCGAACGTGTCGAGGAGCTTGCGCCTCTCGGGGGTGACCTTGATACCCCACCAGGGCCCTGAGGTGAAGCGGCTGGTCAGCTCGCGGCGCGCGATGTCGCGCTGCTGGAACTGGAACTGGAACACGACCGTGACGGCGACGACGGCCACGAGCACGATCGCCGCCGACCACACGCCAGCCGACGGATTCCGCGAACGGCGATCGTCCCCGCCGACGGGGCTTTCTGGCGCCGGCGTCATCGCTTCGAGAGCCCAGCAGAGGAAGACGCCGCCGGCCAGCATTGCCGGCGCCAGCCCCACCGCCGCCTGGTAGTAGCCGTTGGCGCTGGTATAGGCGGTCATGGCCCCGGCGATGAGCGAGGGTACCCAGGCCCAGATCAGCAGGCGGGCGCCCGGTTCTCGCCGCTCCCGGGGCACGAACAGATACAGATACGGGACCAGCAAGGCATAGAGCAACACGTAGCCCGCCCCCCACACGAGCGGTCGCTGCGCCGCAAACCACAGCACCACCGGCACGAACGCCAGGAGCCCCCTCCCCACGCGCGGCCAGCGCCGGTAGACGAGATACACGCCGAGAGCGACGAGAAACACCCACGGCCGCCACGAGAAGAACCGCCAGAACCCCTCGGCGATGCCGATGGCCTTGGCGGCGCCCCCGAGTTGGTGGATGACCTGGGCACCGGCCATGGTTGACTGCCAGCTCCGCCAGAGATTCCGCAGGCCGAATGACGCGAACAGCAGCCCGAACGGCACCAGGACGACGACTCCCCCGAGGACCCACAGACTGAGGGCGCGCCAGGCGAGCCGCCCGGTGGGAGGACCTTCGGGGTCCGGTGGATGCGCAAACGCGGCTTCCGCGATCATGGCCGGGGCGCGCAGCCCTAAGGCGAAGGCGAGCAACACGCCCCAGAACGGCACGATGAACAGCAGCGACGGGTAGGCGATCACGGCGAACCCCAACGACACCCCGGAAGCAAGCGCGAACCTGGGACCCCCCAGCCCCATGACGACCCAGCCGCCAAGCGTCACGCTGAGGGTGAGAAAGGCGATGGCCAGCGTGTTGTAGCTGAGCTGCGGCGTGGCCCAGAAGATGTACGTGACGTACACGCAGGCCACGAGCAGGGCGAGCTGCCAGCGCACCAGCCGCCGCAGCAGCAGGAAGACCGCGGCGGCCACGCCGATCATGAGCAGGAGATAGAGGTGCCGCGTGTACAGCATGAGCCCGGTGACGTCGTAGCCGCGCACCAGCCCGAAGGCCTTGACGAACGGGTAGACGATGAAGCCCGGGAGCTGCAGCAGGTTCTGCTCGTTCACGAACGGCCGGTCGCCGAGAGCCCAGCGCCACGGGACCAGGACGTAGTAGCTCTCGTCCTGCAGGTCCATGCCGATGAACAGCCGCCGCCAAGTCAAGACGACGGCCGCGGCGGCGACGCACAGGGAGAACGCCGAGAGGGCTGAGGTGGCGACGCGCGAGGCCACCCGCGTACCGGGCGCCGCGCCTGCGTCCGTCACGACCGACTCATCCATCGCCTTCCTCGCCGGCGCCCGCGTCCTCCAGGGCAGCGAACGGCTCTCAGCCCAGCAGTGCCGCCGCATTGTATCGGATGCCGATCCTGCGGCATGAGCCCAAGGGTCAGTTGACTCGTGCACCCTCGCGACGGCAGGATGCTTCCAGCGGCGGACAGGACGGCAGCGGGGGGCAGCATCAAGACCATCCTCATCGCAGGGGCGACCGGGTTTCTCGGCAGTACGGTGGCCCGCAGGTCGCTCGCCCGGGGCCACCGGGTCCTTGCTCTCGTGAGGGACCCGCTCAGCCCCGGGCGTCTGGCAGACGTCAAGGACGCCGTCGAGTGGTTCGGGTGGACGGACGGCATCGACGCCGCGTTCGCCGCCCCGCGGACACCGGACGCCGTCGTCTACGCCGCGGCGTCCTTCGCACGCGGGGTCGAGCCGCCCTCGAGCGTGTGCGAAGCCAACACGTTGCTCCCTCTCCGGGTGCTCGAGCGGTCACTGCATGCGTCGGTGCCCCTCTTCTTGAACGCCGACACGGCGCTCCACAACGTCCTCAACCCCTACTCGCTGTCCAAGCACCAGTTCGCGGAGTGGGGACGTCTGCTTGCGGCCGACCGGGGTCTGCGGTTCGTGAACGTGCGCCTCGAGCACCTGTACGGCCCCGGCGACGACGAGAGCAAGTTCCCCGCATTCGTGGTCGCGTCGCTTCTGCGCAACGAGCCGGAGCTGCGACTGACACAGGGCGAGCAGCAGCGCGACTTCGTCTTCATCGACGACGTGGGAGACGCCTACGACGTGCTGCTCGACGCGGACGCCAGACTGGCGTCCGGGTACCATGAGATCTCCGTGGGCAGCGGCCGGCCCGTGCGCGTCCGCGACTTCGTCGAGACCGTGAGGGACATGACCGGATCGACGACGGTCCTACGGTTCGGGGCTCTTCCCTACCGGCCTCACGAGGTCATGCGCTCGGCGGCCGAACTGGACGCCATCCACGCCCTCGGCTGGACGCCGCGAACGAGCCTTGACGATGGCCTGAAGGCGACCATCGCCGCGGAGCGAGAACGATGCGCGTCCTGATCACCGGCGGGTGCGGGTTCCTGGGCTGCAACCTGGCGGCCGCGTTGCTGCGCGATGGCGAAGACGTCATCGTCTTCGACAACCTCTCCCGCGCCGGATCCACCCAGAACCTCGAGTGGCTGCGCCTGATCGGAGATCCGGTGTTCCTTCACGGCGACGTGAGGTCTTGCGATGACGTCGATCACGCCGTCGCCAGCGTGAAGCCGGACGCCGTCCTCCACCTCGCCGGCCAGGTGGCGATGACCACGTCGATCCTGCAGCCCATTCGCGACTTCCGGGTCAACAGCCTCGGCACCCTCAACGTGCTCGAGGCGGTGCGCGCCCACGCCTGCTCGGCCCCTGTCCTGTATTCGTCCACGAACAAGGTCTACGGGGATCTGGAGCAGTACAGGTACGATGAGACCGAGACGCGGTACGTGTGCCGGGACCGCCCGAACGGCTTCGACGAGAGTACCCCGCTCGACTTCCGGTCGCCGTACGGCTGCTCCAAGGGCGCCGCCGACCAGTACGTGCTCGACTACCACCACACGTTCGGGCTGCGGACCGTCGTCTTCCGCCACTCGTCGATGTATGGAGGCCGCCAGTTCGCCACGGAGGACCAGGGCTGGGTCGGCTGGTTTTGCGCCCGGGCGCGCGACCTGCGCCGCGGCGAGAGCGACGGGGAGTTCACCATCTCGGGCAACGGCAAGCAGGTCCGCGACCTGCTCCACGCCGACGATATGGTGACGTTGTACCGGGCGGCACTGGAGCACATCGACGCCGCCCAAGGCACGGTCTTCAACGTCGGCGGGGGGCCCGCCAACAGCCTCTCCCTCATCGAGCTGTTCCGGGAGCTCGAGACGTACGCGGGCCGACCGATCACCTGCCGTTCCCTGCCCCCTCGTCAGAGCGACCAGCGCGTCTTCATCGCGGACATCTCAAAAGCCAGACAGCGCCTGCACTGGGAGCCGCGCGTGGACCGGCAGACGGGGTTGGCACGCATGCTGGAGTGGGTCGAGGGCGACCCAGAGGGCCAGGACCGGCCCTGAGCCGGCCCGCCGAAGCCGTGCACGAGCTCGCCGTCTGCGTCCCCACCTATGAGCGGGCCGGCTACCTCGAGGAGCTCGTGACGTCGTTCCTCGCCGGCCTCCCGGACTCCGTCCAGCTCGTGGTGAGCGACAACGCCTCCGCCGACGGCACTCAGTTGCTGATGGACGCGTGTGCGCGGCACGACGATCGCGTCAAGTACGTCCGTTCGCCGGTGAACCTGGGCCCGGACCGCAACTACCTGCGGGCCGTTGAGGCGGCCGATGCGCGCTACTGCTGGCTGTTCGGGAGCGACGACCTGCCGTCGCCCGGCGCCCTGCGCCGCATCCTCGCCGTCATCTCCCAGACTGCGCCCGACATCCTGCTGTTCGACCGGGTGTGGTGCGACATCGCCATGCGGCCGTTGCGCGGTGACGCCATGTTCAGCCCGCACCGGCCCTTGCTGTTCGACACCGCCCGCGTCGGGGGCTCGATCGCGTACCTGGACCATGCCGTGACGATCATGGCGCTCTTCAGCTACTTGTCGTCCATCGTCGTGAGCAAGGACCGATGGGACCGCACCGACCCGCGCGAGGAGTTCGTCGGCTCAGCGTACGTCCACAGCGCCCGGCTGCTGTCCGTGCTCGATGAGGGCGCTCGCCTCTGCTATCTGCCGGAGGCGCTGGTGCGCTGCCGCGGCGACAACGACTTCTTCCTCGAGAAGGGTGCCTTCAACCGGGTCCGCATCGACCTGGCGGGGTACCGCCGGCTCAATGACACGTTCTTTCCGCACGGCCGCGCTCGCGCGGCGGCGCTGCGCGTGATGCGGCGTGAGTATGGCGCGCTGCGCCTGCTGCTCGTGCTGGCGACCGCCGACGACGGCGAGTGCGACGAACTGCTGCAGTACCTCGAGTACTACGAGTACCCGCCGTCCCTCCGCCGGCTCCTGAGCCTCCTCAGCGAGCCGGCACCCAGAAGGCTCCTCGCGGCGGCGGCTCCCTGCGGTCGCCGTGCGTGGTGGGCGTGGCAGGCTGCGCGGGCGCACCACTCACCGTGAGCGAGCGCCTCGGCCTCGAGCGGACGGCCGCGCCCGCGTTCGCCCGCTCCGGCGTGGTCATGTTCGTCGGCAACACCCTCGCCGGGGTCTTCGTGTACGCCCTGCAGGTCGTCATGGGCCGCCTGCTGCAGGTGCAGGACTACGGCCTGTTCACGGCGCTGCTGGGCATCTTCAACGTCACGGCGCTGCCGCTCACGGCCCTCCTCCTGGTGGTGACGAGGGGCGTGGCCGGCGACCTCGGGCACGGGCGGCCCGGCGCTGCCGCGGCCCTGCGCAGGCAGGCGGTCCGCGAGCTCGCCCTCGGAGGCGGCGCTGTGGTGCTCGTGGCGCTCGCCCTGAGCCCGCTGTTCGCTCGCCTCCTCGACGCTCCCTCAGTCGTACCCGTCGCGCTGCTCTGGGTGGCCGTCGTGGTCAACCTGTTCACGGCCCTCGGATCCGCCGTGCTGCAGGGCATGAGCCGGTTCGCGACGCTGGCCGCGGTGAGCGCCGGCGTCGCGGCCGCGCGCCTCGCCGCGTGCGCGGCGCTCGTGGCGGCCGGGCTCGGGGTCGCCGGCTCCATGGCCGGCCTCGTTGTGGCGGCCGCGGCCGGAGCCGCGGCCGCCTGGATCGTGGTCGAGCGAGCTCTGCCGGGGAGGATCAGCGACCACTCACGGCGACGGCTCTTCGCCTCGCGTGAGGGCTTGCTCCTCGCCACCAGCAACCTCGCCTTCATCGCCCTCACGCAGCTGGACTACATCATCGTGAGGGTCTTCTGCAGCCCTGACGAAGCCAGCCTGTACTCGGCCGGTGCTGTGCTCGCCAAGGCCGTGCTCTGGCTGCCGGTTGGCATCGCCATCGCCGTCTTCCCGACTGTGGCAACGCATCAGGCGAGAGGGGAGCGCAGCAGGCACGTGCTCTTCCAGGCCCTCGGCATGGCGCTGCTCACCTCCGGCGCGCTGGCCGGCGTCCTGGCCGTGGGGGCCAAGTTCTGGATCGACCTGTTGTACGGTCCCGAGTACGCCGGAGCCGCCGTGTACCTCAGCTGGCTGAGCGTCGTCTACCTCCCGTTGGCCCTCGTGCTCGTGGTCGACAACTACCAGCTTGCACTCGGAAGGGCGAGGTTCATCTGGCTGTACGCCCTCGGCGCGGCCGCGCAGGTCGTCGTCTTCTCCGCCGTCGGCGGTACGCCGCTGCGACTCGTCTGGATCCTCGCGGCTGCCTCCGCCGCGTGCTTCGCCTGGGCCGTGTGGGTCGTGGCGAGCACCCGGGCCCGGCGACCGGCGGAAGCGGCCTCCTGACGCAGGACCGTGGCCCCGGGTCAGAACCGGGACACCCGTGCGGGCGGTTGCCCGCATCAGCGGGTCGCACCGCCGCGCGATGCTCAACGAGCCACGCCGCCGGCCTCGGGCCGCCGCTCAGACGGCGGCGTACGCGACCGTCTCGTACTGCAACTGGGTGTGGTGGCGCAGGTAGAGGCGGTACCCGGCATTGAGGCTGTCTATCCAGGCGGGCAGGCGCCACAGGTCCGCGGCCCGGTGATAGACGGCCACTGCCAGGACCGGGCGCGACGCCAGGATGGTGAGCCGGGCTCCGTTGAGCGCAGCCTCCTCGGCACCCTCCACGTCCAGCTTGATGTACGTCGCCCGCCGGCTGAGGGCATCGTCAAGGGAGACGATCGGCACGAGCCTGCGACCGTTCTCCCCGAAGGCTCCATCCATGCCTCCCGTGGGCGTGTACGAGCCGGTACCCGCACGGGCGCCGAGCCCCGCGCGGTGGACGCGCACCTGCGGCCAGCCGTCGAACCGCGCCTCGGCCCGCCCGCAGAGGTCCTCGTCAGGCTCGAACAGATCGAGCACCCTGCCGGGTCCAGCATTGCGGCGCACGAACTCGGCCGCGGAATCGCCGTCGTATGCCCCGCCATCAGCGTACCGCGCCTCCGGATCAGCCCGGAAGACTTCGGGCACGAACCACTGGTCGCCAGTGCACACCGACCGCAGGGGTTCGGATGCGAGAGTGACCCGGTGCCGCAGCACCGCAGCCAGCACGACTCTGGACCGGTCGTCGGCGAGCCGCGCAGCCAGGCCAAGGTACCTCACGGCGTTGTGTGCGAGGTCGGCCGCGTACCCGCGTTCCGGCTCCGCCGGCAGGCCGAGCAGGACGGTCAGCTCAGGGAGACTCAGCGGCCTGACCCCGAGGCGGGCGAGCTGCGCCAGGATGTCCTCGTGGTGCCGTCCGGTGCAGATGACGACCGTCGCCTCCCCGCGCGCCGCATCCTCCGGCTTCAGGACCGGAAGCCCGTCGACGGTGGCGCCGCGCAGGCCGGCGTCGTTGTCCAGAAAGCCGGCGGCCGGCCGGCCCTGCGCCGCCATGAGCCCAGCGACCTGGCGGCCCACCAGGCCGGCCCCGAACAGCCACACCGGCCCTGAGGCGCCGCACGGGCCCACTCGTTCGCGGAGCGCCGCCTCCGCCTTGCCGCCGACGACCGCCAGCAGCTCGGCCGCGAGGCCCGGCAGCCCGCCCACGAGGCGCACGACCTCGTCGAGGTCACGGCACTCCACGGCCCTGTCCCACTCCCACCACGGACGGGGCCGGCGACGGAGTATGGCTCGAGCGCGCGCCCGCTGGGCTTCCGGCGTCGGGGGGTGCTCCGCCCCTGCCCACTCCGGCACCAGCTCGAAGCCCTCGCCGGCAAGCCGCCGGGCCGCAGCCGTAAGTTCCTCAGGACCGGGGGGGTCCGCCGCCGTCCGATCGAGGCTGAGGACCAGGGGCAGCATCACTCCGCGGCAGGTGCAGCGGGCAGCTGGGCGGTGGTCGCCGGCACGGATTCCCGCGCGACCTCCAACGGCGCGGCCGCCACGCCGCACGGTCCGCCTGTCGTGAGCAGCGGGATGGCGTCTGCAGCCTCGAAGTTGACCCGCTCCTTCTCCACGACGAGGGGCCGGTGCCGAACCTGCTCGAAGATCAGGCCGACGTACTCGCCCACCAGCCCGAGGCAGAACAGCTGCACCGCGGCGAAGAAGAACGTCCCGATGAGGATCGGGGCGGTGCCGACGGTGAACCAGTTCCAGAAGAGCAGTTTCGCGACGAGGTAGCCCACGGCGATGACGAAGAACACCGCGGCTATCAGCAGGCCCGCCAGGGTCATGATGCGCAGCGGCGTGCGCGAGTAGCTCGTGATGCCGAGCATGGCCAGGTCGAAGAGGTCGAAGAAGCTGTGGCGCGACTTGCCGTGCTTCCTCACAGGCTGCTCGTACTCCACGAAAGCCTTCTCGAAGCCGATCTCGCTCACCATGCCACGGAAGTACGGGGCCGGGTCGTCAAGCGACCGGAGGATCTCGACGATCTGGCGGTCGAACAGCCCGAACCCTATGAAGTTGCGGATCTGCTCGACGTGCGACATCCGGCGGATCAGCGAGTAGAACGTCCGCCGGGCCAGGCGCAGCAACAGGCCCTCCTTGGCGCCCTTCCTGACGGCGATCACCATGAGGTAGCCCTGCTCCCACAGCTCGACGAACCGGCCGATACAGCCGACCGGGGTCTGCAGATCGGCGACGAGCGGCACGACCGCGTCGCCGGTGCACTGCAGCATGCCGTAGTAGGGCGACCGGCTCAGCCCGAAGTTGCGGCTGTTGACGATGATCTTGACGCGCCGGTCGGTGGCGGCGATCTCCTTCAGGACGCGCACGGTGCCGTCGGTCGAGGCATTGTCGATGAAGACGTGCTCGAGGTCGTACTGCGGCAGGTGCGTCGCGAAGTAGTCCCGAACCGCCTCGTAGCACTCCCGGATCCCTGGTTCTTCGTTATAGCAGGGGGTCAGGACCGAGATCGTTCTGCGTGTCACCCCGTCACCGCCGTGCTCGGATAGCCGAAGCGCTGTAAGGACTGTCGAACCAGCTTCTCGATGTCATGGTCGCCGAACGGCACCGGGCCCTCCTTCTCGGCCCACACCCTGTCTGCCCTCACGCGAGCCACGATGTGATTCTCCAATTCGCCCGAGGGCAGGCCGACCCTGCCGAGGCCGCCCGCGATGTGGCGTCGCAGGCCTGCCAAGTCGAAGGCGCGCACCCACCACGCCACGAGGTCGTCGAGGGTGGCGACGCCCGCTTCGGGCACCCGTGCCTCGAGCTGCGGCAGGAGGAGGGCGAGCCGGTCGGTGACCGCGTCCCTGTACCGGTCGACCGCCGTCTCGAAGAACACGAACAGGGTCTCCGGATGCGACAGGGACGAGTGTTCGAGCAACGCGCCCGCCGCCTCGTGGATGTCGCCGGTGCGGACGTTCGAGATGGCCACCCCTCCGAGACTCGCCCCGTACTGGAGTTCGAGCAGGCCGTCGGCACGGGAGGGGCCACCCGCCAGGACGGTGCTCAGACCGTGGAGCACGCGGCAGATGCCCTCCACGCTGAGCATCTCGTTGAACCAGGAACGCTCCCCCCTGCAGAGCAGCGACTCCCAGAGGTGCACGTAGGCGTCGAACGCGCAGGCAACCAGCAGGTCGAGCGGGCTCTCGAGAAGGAAGTGCGGGTCGAGCAGGACCCAGTCAGCGAGCAGGCGCCACGACTTGCCGTGGATCTTGGCGCGGGTCACGGAATCGTAGGTCACGTAGTAGCGGCTGGCCTCGGCGCCCGTGCCGGCCGTCGTCGGAAGCGCGACGAACAACGGACGCGCTGCGTCCGGGAGGACCGGCATGCCGCGCCGCTCGCCCATGCCGACCCCGTCGTAGGTGCCGTAGAGCATCCCGGCCATGACCGCCTTCGCGGCGTCGATGGTGCTGCCGCCGCCAAGAGCCACGACAGCCGCCACGTCTCCCACGCCCTCCCTGAGGGCGGCATCGACGTCGCCGCTGAGGGGCATGCCCCGGACGACGCGCTCTGCCGTCAGACGGAGCCCGAGGCGCTCGCGCAAGCCTTCCACGAAGGGCGCCGCCACGAACACCTCGTCCACCCACAGTGCCACGCTGGGTGCCACCCTCAGCAGGCCGTCGAGCTTCTCCCGGCACCCGAGCCCCCACACGAGCGTGGCCGGGCACGAGAACCGCTTGGTGGACGGGACGTTGTAGAAGGTCTCGAGGTCCACCGCTCACTCCTCCCCGGCGAGCAGCCACACGCGTTCGCGCAGCGTGTCGGGGTCGATCCCGGACTGGTGCGCCTCATACCACGCGTACAGGCCGGCGACCTCGCGCTCCAGCTCGTCCGGCCGCCACCCCGACTCGTCGCGGAAGAGGGAGGGATCGCCAACATAGGCAGCACCCCTGCTGGGACGATGCACTACGAGCCCGCAATCGCGTCCCGACACGTCGATGACCAAGCGTGCCAGGTCGAGCAGTGACACTGGCGTGCCGCGGCACACGTTGTAGCTCGCGCACCGCGGCTCGTGCTCCACGCACCACACCACCGCCGCCGCCACGTCGTCTACCGACACGTAATCGAAGAGCGAGTCCCTTCCGACCTCCACCGGCAGACCGAGAAGTGCGTGACAGCAGGCGTTGGAGACGAACCGCAGGCGCCAGTCCTCGCGCGGCCCGAACACGCCGAACAACGTCAGCGTGACGAACCCGGGCGTCGCCTCACAGTGCTTGCGGATGAGGTACTTCGCGAATCCGTACTGGTCGGCCGGCACCACGTCGTCGAACTCGATCTCACGCACGCCGAGCAGCTCCCGGCCGCGGTCGTACTCCGCGCCGGACCCGAGATGGACGAGCCTTCCGAAGGAGCCGCGCTCCCGTGCGACGTTGTTGAACATCCTCAGCGTGTTCTCGAGCACGAGGCGAGGGTCCTTGCGCGACGTCGCCGTCGCGTCCCACGTGGCAGCGTGCACGACGACATCGAAGCGCCGGTGGCGCAGGTAGTCGCGCACCGCCGCACCGTCGAGCAGGTCGAGTTCGTCACTCGAGGGTGCGGCCACCACCTCGAACCGCGCCCGCAGCACCGCCTCGAGCGTGCTCCCGATGAAGCCGCTCCCGCCGGTAACGAGGACCCTGGCGCTCACGGCGTCACCCGTCCATGATGGCGGCGAACTCGCCCCTGTCGAGGAATGGCCAAAGGTCTTCGAAGGGGCTCGACAGGATGCGCCCGTCGGGGTCCACGGTCGTAGCGAGTCTCGGCTGTGTAGCCACGTCCGGCTGCACCATGAGCTCGCAGAACACGGGTCCCGGCTCGGACAAGGCTCGGCGCACACCTTCGGCGAGCTCCGCGTTCGCCTCAACGCGGAAGGCTGTCAACCTGTAGGCGCGAGCGAGATCCTGGAGATCGGGCAGCGTGAGGCCGCTGCTCGCGTCTGCCGCCAGCAGACCGCCGAAGTGGTGTCGCTGAGACGACCGAATCGACCCGTAGCCATCGTTGTTCAGCACGAAGAGCTTGACCGGCAGGCCGAGCCGGCGCAGGGTCTGCAGTTCCTGCACGTTGTGCTGGAGGCCGCCGTCCCCGATCACGCTGACGACCCGGCGGCCGCTCGCCACAGCCGCACCGATACTGGCCGGCAAACCGAAGCCCATCGAGCCCAGGCCTGGTGAGTTGAACACCCGTTGCCCGGCCTTCACGCGGAAGGCCTGCAGAGTGATCTCCGCGCACCCTCCGGAGCTGCCCGGCACGAACACGTCCTCCTCCGAGAGCTCCTCGCTGAGGACGTCGACGAGGGCGTAAGTGTCGACGAGCCCGGTCTGGTCGTGCGATCCCTCCGGAATGACAGGCCACCTGCGACGCCACTCACGGCAGCGTGCCAGCCAGCCGTCCCGGTCCTTCCATACCGTCGAGTGAGCCGACAGCTGGCGCAGGAACACTCCCGCGTCGCCCTGGACCGCGACCGTCATGTCGAAACGCAGCTTGGCGAGCTCGTCCGCGTCGGCATCGACGACGACCTTGCGGGCGCGAGGCGCGAAGCCGGCCGAGTCGAAGCCGATCTGCGCCAGGTCGAGACGTGCGCCGAGGACGATGACAAGGTCCGCCGTCTGCTGGGCGAAGTTGGCCGCCCGCTGACCGACGGAGCCGGGACGGCCGACGAACAGCGGGTGGTCGTTCGCCACGAAGTCGGCCGCCTTCCAGGTGGTGAGGAGCGGCAGGCCGACAGCTTCCAGCCACGCCAGGAACTCGCGGACGGCGCCGGCCTGGCGCACGCCGTTGCCGGCGAGCACGACCGGGCGGCGCGCCTCGGCGATCAGCTGCGCCGTCGCCGCCGCCGCCTGCGCGAGCTCCGCCTCGCCCGGACCAGACTCACACCCGTCTCCACCGGGCTCGAGTCCTTCGGTCTGTACGGTCGCCCCCTGCACGTCGAGCGGCACGTCGATCCACACCGGGCCGGGACGCCCGGATCGGCAGGCAGCCAGGGCGTCGTCCAGGTGGCGCCGTATGGACTCCGGCTCCCGCACCAGTGCCGCGTACTTGGTGATGGGGGCGACGAGCGCCGTGATGTCCACCTCCTGCACGCCCATCTGCCGCACGTGCCAGTCGGCGATCAGCTCGCCGGTCTTCGCTTGCCCGGACACGACCACCACGGGGATGGAGTCGATCCACGACGCGGCCACGCCGGTGATGGCGTTGGTGGACCCCGGACCGGCGGTCACCAGCGCCGCGCCGATACCTCCGGTGTACTGGCTGTACGCGTCGGCCGCGATGGCCGCAGCCTGCTCGTGAAGGCAGACGACGGGGCTGAGGGCCTGCTGCGTGCGCAGCGCCTCCACGAGGTGCATGCACCCGCCCCCCGGCAGGAAGAAGACGTGCCGCGTCTCCGCCGCGAGCCGCTGCATCACGTAGTCCGCGACCTTCATCCTCACGAGGATCCCTCCGCTCCACACGCCGCGGTCGCCGTCGGGTCCGCGTGTGCGGGCTGGCGCACGAGGCCAGTGAGCTCCTCCAGGAGGTCGCTCACCGGCCTCCCCGCATCCGCGTTCCACGGCCGCGGGAACAGGAGTCCACGCAGCCCCAGGGCCAGCGCCGCAGTCACGTTCTCCGGGCCGTCGTCGACGAGGACGTCCGCGCCGCCGAACCAGGCCAGCCATTGCCCCTTGTCGCGCTCCGGCGGACCGGGAGGATCACCCGGGCGCGCCGACGGCACCACATGGACGCCGCGGATCCAGCGTCCGTAGTGACGCAGCACCCATTCCGCCGACACGTGCACGGCGTGCAGCGGCACGGCGGTGAGAGCCAGGTGACGAGCCTCTCCGCCGTGCGCCTCGAACCAGGCGAGCACGTCCGGACGCGGCGGCTGCGACGCGTACGCACCGCTGTGCCGGTAGGCGTCGAGAGACTCCAGATACGCCTCCCGGGTGGTCCCCAGCACCACCTCCGGCGGCGCGCCGGCGAGGCCGTCGAAGCATGCGACGCAGTCGGGATGCCCCGGCAGCCACGCCTCGGCGAACCAGAGCGCCGCGAGGTCGTTCAGCACGTCGTCGACGTCCCAGACAATCGTCAGCATCGAGTCACCGGGTCAGTGCGGCGGCGCCACAAGCCAGTCGGCCCAGAACGTCATCTCGGTCTTGCGGTGAGCGTTCGCGCCGACCGCATCGTCCTCGTAGTACGAGTCGTCCTTGTGGTGCGTCGTCGAGATCTCCTCGATGATCACGCCGTCGACCGTGGAGAAGGCGTGCGGCACGTGTCGCTCGACCACGGCGACCTCGCCGGCCCCATAGGTGTGGTCCTCCCCGTCCAGGGTGAGCGTCATGTCCCCGTACAGCACGTGGAAGGTCTCCTCCTTGATCTTGTGCGCGTGGGAGGGGTGCCGCTGCCCGGGGACCAAGATGAGCAGCTTCTTGCAGTACTCGCGGTTCACGATGTTGATGATGCAGGCGCCGCACTCCTCGAAACGCTCGATGCCGTAGTGGTGCGAGATCTCGAAGTCGAGACGGTCCGGCAGCGCGATCCCCGAGTCACGGAGCAGGACGCTGACCTGCGTCACGATCTCGAGGATCCGGTCGCGGCGGTCCTCACGGGCGACGGTGGCAACGGTCAGCGCCTCGTCGGCGGCGACGGGCCCCAGCGTGGTCAGCACCGCGTACTTGGAGAGGTCGTTGGCCACCACCTGGTCGTCCGCGCACGGGATGGCGAGGAACACGTCGTCCATGGTGACTCGATGTCCGACGGGCAGTGCGGTGCGGGCGAAGGCGCCGCGCTTCAGCCCGCGCAGGTCGTCGAGTTCCTTCGCGGGCAGATCGCGCCGGCGCCCGCTCACGCCGCACATCAGATAGGCCTGCTCCGCCGACTCGAGCCACGCGCGCACCTGCCCGGGGTCGGCCGAATAGGCGTTCTTGCGATACCGCTCGGTGGGCAGGGCGACGTGCTTCTCGAAGATCGTTGCACCCTTCGCGATCGCGAGCCGCACCGCCTCAGTTTCGTCCGGGGGCTCGTGCGTGGAGTACCCCACGGAGGCGCGCGGATAGCGTTCGCGCAGCAGGTCGATCTGGTTGAGCTCGAGGTGTTCGGGCGCGGTCGGGTACTCGCCGACGCAGTGCATGAGCGCGAACTCCTTGTCGCGGTGTTCCAGGAACAAGGCGACGCGGTCGATCTCGTCCAAGGCCTCGCCGGCCGTGGATGCGATGACCGGCAGGTCCGTCTGCACGACACGCTCGAGGAGCGGCCAGTCCGTCAACGAGCAGCTCGCCACCTTGAGGATGTCGTAGCCCTCCTCCGCGACCCGCTGGACGGAGACTTCGTCGAACGGAGTGCACACCGCGAGCATGCCGTGCTCGCGAACGCGCTCACGCAGCCGGCGGAACTCGTCGCCGCTCAGCCGGGTCTCGCTGAAGCGCTTGACGTACTTGACGTCCTCCCTGCCCCGGTAGGCAGGGTGGATGAACGTGTCGAGGTCGCGATACTGGAACTTGACCGCGAAGCGGAACGGCAGGCCGGACGACGCGTCGTGCAAGGCGTCGATGAGGCGCAGGCCGTGCTCCACATCGCCCATGTGGTTGTTGGCCATCTCGAAGATGAACAACGGTCGTGTGTCAGCGAACATAGCCGGCTCCGTCCTTTGCATTGGCCTCCACCGCCGCCACCGTCGCGGCCGCCATGTACTCAATCATCTCGCCGGTCAGCCCCGGATACACGCCAACCCAGAACGCCTCGTCCATGAGCCGGTCCGTCTCGGTGAGCTCGCCGGCGATGCGGTAGCCGGCGCCGGCGCCTGGCTTGCCTGCGGCACGCATGCCGTCGAAGCATGGCTGCCGTACCATGTTGCCCGCGAACAACATGCGGGTCTGGACCCTCGCGGCCTCGAGTTGCGACACGATGCCGGCGCGCGTCAGGCCGGCGGCCTTCGCCTCCTCCGTCAGCGTGAGCAGGAGGCCGAACCAGCTCGGCTCGGAGCCTGGCGTCGGCTCCTGCACGTGCAGCAGACGCGAGACCGGCGCGAGCAGGCGCGACAGGGTCGCGTGATGCTCGCGCCGCAGGCGTGTGAACTCGGGCAGGCGGCCGAGCTGGGCACAGCCCACGGCCGCCTGCATCTCCGTCACCTTGAGGTTGTAGCCGAACTCACCGAAGACATACTTGTGGTCGTAGCCGTACGGTAACGTGCCGAACTGGTGGCTGAAGCGGTGGCCGCACCTGTCGTCCTGGCCGCTCCGGCAGATACAGTCCCGGCCCCAGTCGCGGAGCGAGGCGACGATCGCGGCAAGCCGCTCGTCGTCGGTGTAGACGGCGCCGCCCTCGCCGAGCGTCATGTGGTGCGGCGGGTAGAAGCTCGAGGTCGCGACATCGCCGAACGTGCCGGTCGCGCGGCCCCGGTACAGTGACCCGAGCGCGTCGCAGTTGTCCTCGATGAGCCAGAGACCGTGCCTCTCACAGAGTCCCAGCACGGCGTCCACGTCGAACGGGTCTCCGAGCGTGTGCGCCAGGAAGACGGCGCGCGTCCGCGGAGTGACGGCCGCGGCCAGAGCCTCCGTATCCACGTTCGCCGTGTCACCCCGTACGTCCACGAACACCGGCACTGCGCCGTACTGGACGATGGGGGCGACCGTCGTGGGAAAGCCGGCCGCCACCGTGAGGACCTCGTCCCCGCGGGCGAGACGCCGTTCCCCGAGCTTCTCGGACGTGAGCGCCATGAAGGCGAGAAGGTTGGCCGAGGAGCCCGAGTTGACCAGCACGCAGTGGCGTACGCCGAGGTATGCGGCGAGCTCGGCCTCGAAACGCTCGGAGTAGCGGCCGTAGGTCAACCAGAAGTCGAGAGCAGCGTCGACGAGCAGGTCGAGCTCCTCCGCGCCGAACACCCGGCCGCCATAGGGCACCCGCGTCTCGCCGGGCACGAACTCGCGTGGCGCCCCCCAGGTGGCCTCGTGATACTCGGCCACCAGGGCGCGGATCGCCGCGCGCAGCTCCTCGCTGCTTGACGGCGCGCTCACAGTACCGCCCCCGTGGCGACCCAAGACGCACCTGCACTCGCGGCGGCATTCCCGTAGGCCGCCACATCCTCGCGGCAAAGCTCCGCCAGCCGCTCGGCGCCGGAGCCGCCGGCCCACGCGGCGTACCAGCGCATCGTGGCCGCGACCGTCTCGTCCACGTCCCACACCGGCCGCCAGCCGAGCTCGCGCTCGGCCTTGCCGGCGTCCAGCACCAGCAGCCCCGCCTCGTGCCGCTGCTCGGCCGCTCCCGGCGCGGGCCGCCATTCCCCCGCGCCCCACGCCTGAAGAACGGCCTCGACGACCTCACGGACCGTGACGAGGCAGGCGGCGCCGGGGCCGAAGTTCCAGGCGCCGGAGGCCGGGCCTGTGGACCGCTCGCCGGCCTCCCGTCCTTCCAGCAAGGCGGCGGCTAGACACAGGTACCCGGAGAGCGGCTCCAGTACGTGCTGCCAGGGGCGCACCGCCTGCGGACTGCGCACCTCCACGACGTCTCCGCGCACCAGCGCTCGCACGCAGTCGGGAACGATTCGATCCTCGCCCCAGTCACCCCCTCCAAGGACGTTGCCGGCACGGGCCGACGCGACCGCCGGGCTCTCCGACCCAGCGAAGTAGCTGCGCCGGTAGGCCGAGGTAACGAGCTCAGAACAGGCTTTGCTCGAGCTGTACGGGTCGTAGCCGCCCAGCGCATCGCTCTCCACGTAGGCGCGTCTGGTCTCCAGGTTCTCATAGCACTTGTCGGTGGTCACGTTGACCACGGCACGCGGCCCCCGTCCCGCGCCCACGGACTCCCGCACGGCCTCCAGGAGGTTCACCGTACCGATCACGTTGGTCTCGTACGTGAGGCGAGGCTCCAGATAGGAACGCCGCACCATGGGCTGTGCGGCAAGGTGGAGGACTATCTCCGGCTCCGTCTCGGCGACCACCCGGCGCAGGCCGCCGGCATCTCGCACGTCGCCTCGACGGTCGTCAAGGAGCCCACCGTACTGCGCCAGCCCGATCGCCTCGAACAGGTTCGGCTCCGTCGGTGGATCCAAGGCGTACCCGGTGACCTGCGCTCCCAGCTCGAGCAGCCACAACGTGAGCCACGAGCCCTTGAAGCCCGTGTGGCCGGTCACGAGCATGCGTCGCCCGCGGAACACGCCCCCGAACGTCACCACGTCTTCCATGGCGCCTTCCCGGAGTCCCAAAGCTCTTCGAGCAGGCGTTTTTCGCGCAGCGTATCCATCGGCTGCCAGAAGCCATTGTGACGATACGCGCCGAGCTGACCGTCGGCGGCGAGGTGCTCCAGGGGCTCCTGCTCGAACACGATGTGGTCGCCCTCGATGTAGTCCAGTACGCCGGGCTCGAGCACGAAGAAGCCGCCGTTCATCCAGGCGCCGTCGCCGCGCGGCTTCTCGATGAAGCAGCTCACCTCGGCCTCGTCCTCGCCCAACTCGAGCGCGCCGAAGCGCCCCGGTGGCTGTACTGCCGTCACCGTCGCCAGTCGCCCGTGCTGCTCGTGGAAGGCGAGCAGCGCGTGCAGGTCCACGTCGGAGACGCCGTCGCCGTAGGTCATCATGAAGCGCTGCCCGTCGAGATACCGCGCGACACGCTTGACGCGGCCGCCCGTGTCGGTGAGCGCCCCTGTGTCGACCAGGGTCACGCGCCACGGCTCCACCGCGTTCTCATGCACCTCCATACCTTGCCCCTGCAGGTCGAAGGTCACGTCGCAATTGTGCAGGAAGTAGTTGGCGAAGTACTCCTTGATCACGTAGCCCTTGTAGCCCAGGCAGATGACGAAGTCGCAGAACCCCTGCTCCCCATACCCCTTCATGATGTGCCAGAGGATCGGGAACTCACCGATCTCGGCCATGGGCTTGGGCTTGACCTGCGTCTCCTCGGCGAGACGTGTGCCGAGGCCGCCGGCGAGGATGACGACCTTCATAGGGCCTCCGCGACTGCCAGACTGTGTGGAGTTCATCGGCGCGTCTCGACGAACGCTGTAGCGCGCCACATCAAGCAAGAATTCGACGTGCGACCGGGCTCCCCTCGGGCTGGCGAGCAACCCCAGCGCCGGGTCAAGCGAGCGCCACCCTGAGCGTCCAGGCCACGGATACCGCCACGACGGCGGCCCAGCGCAGGATGTCGACGCGCCCCACCGGCCGTCCACCCGCCGCGACGAGAGCGAGCAGGCTGAGGAGCACCGCGAAATCAACGTAGCGCTGGAACCACACGGTGTTCGCGGCCGTACTGAGCACGACGGCCAGCAGCGCGGCAACGAACAGCCGGTCCACGGGCTCCCTGGTACGGGTGAGCGCCAGAGCCGCCAGAACGGCGAGCCCGGCCGGCACGCACAGCCACCACACGATGCTGACGCCGCCGACGCCCGGCCAGGCGTCGAGCAGCGGACTCAGCAGCCCGATCCCGTACGGATCGCGACCGCCCAGCTCACCCATGCCCCCGATGGCGACGGCGACCACACCGAGCACAATCGCCGCGAGCACGGCGGCGAGCCCGCGGCGGCCCAGGCGCGACGGAAGCTCCCGCACCTCGGCGGCGGGCGCCAGCAGGACCCCCCACACGCCGACGACTGCGAGGCTCAACAGGACACTGTGCAGGCGCGCGGAGGCCGGCTCCGTTTGTGCGCTCCCCGAGGGCAGCAGTCCGCCCCAGCTGACGAGGAGTGCCGCGAGGGGCACCAGACCGGCGGCGACGAACGCGAGAGCGACCAACTTGCGTCGCGGCGTACAGGCGGCCGCGGCGACCGCGACCACAGCGGGCACGTACAGCCACACGGCGACCTGACGCATGAGGCTGGCAACGCAGGCACACACGACCGCGAGCGCGAACCGCCACAGCTGAGGCGTGCGGACCCACGCCACGAGGCCCGCCAGCGACAGCACCACGAACAGCCAGGTGGGGTTGTCCGTGAGCACGTAGAACGACTCACCGAAGAAGAACGGCGAGACTGCCAGCATGAAGGCGAACGCGAGGGCGACAGCCGGCCGCGCCTTGAGCCCGTCGCGGAACAGCTCGTAGGCGGCGACGCACGTCGCCCACGACAGGACGGCCACGACGACCCGGGTGGCCTCCAGTGAGGAGCCGAGCGGGCGGGCGAGCCCCGCGAGCAGCCAGTACACCAGAGGCCCTGACCAGGACTCATACCCGTTCGTCACCAGCCGGGGCCAGGCTGCCGCCACCCGCTCCACAGCCCCGTAGAAGTGGTGCAGCTCGTCGTACGACTGGTAGACCTGGAACGGGTGCCTCAGCCCACCGCTGGCGACCACGACGGCGACGAAGGGCAGGGCGAGCGCAATGACGTGGACGAGCCGGGAGGTCGCGAGCAGACGCCGAAGGTCGCGGCGGCGGGAGACAGCCGGCCCGCCGCTCACCGCCACGTGGTCGCCAGCCATGGAGCCCCTCGCGCCCGGCGGAGGCCGCCGGTCAGAACCCCAACGCGACGGTCAGCAGGAAGTAGGCAGCCACAGCAGTCCACATCAGCGCATCGAAGCGGTCGAGCACGCCGCCGTGGCCGGGGATGCCGCGGCCCGAGTCCTTGATCTGCACGTCGCGCTTCACGAGACTCTCGAAGAGGTCGCCGAGCGGGCCTACGACGGCGATCACGGCGCCGAGGGCGAGCGAGTCGACCGGGCCGAGCGGCGTGTACAGGCCGATGAAGACCACGAGCAGCACGGTGCCGATGGCGCCTCCCGCGAAGCCCTCCCAGGTCTTCTTGGGCGAGAGTTTGGGCGCCATGGGCGTGGACCCGAAGAAGCGGCCGGTGAAGTAGGCCATGGTGTCGCCGGCCCAGGTGCCGAACACGACAGTGAGCACCGCGGCCGTGCCCACGTCGAGGCGGCGCATCAGGAGCAACGCGCTGAACCCGAGGCCGAGGTAGAGGATGCCGAGCAGCGTGACGGCCATGCGAACCGTGATGCCCGGGCGCGGTCCGGAGAAGATGCCCATCAACGCGACCAGCAACACGCTCAAGGCCATCGCCCCGAACACGCCGACCGGTGAGCGGAACCAGGCCATGTACAGCATCGCCGCGACGGAGATGAACCCGGCCAGCGGCAGCGGGTGGTACATCTTGGTCAGCCGGTAGAACTCGTTGAGCCCGAGGATGGCCAGGGCGAGCATCAGGAAGAAGTAGACGAGCCCGCCGTGGACGACCACCACGACTGCCAGGACGGCGAGGACGACGCCGGTGATGATGCGGGTGGTCACGAGGCGGCCTCCGGAGGAGCCGAGCCGGCCGCCTCGTGCAGGTCCGCGGCGCCGCGCGCCGGCGCGGATCCGCCGTCGCCGGCCGCGTCCCGGCCCCCGAAGCGCCGCTGGCGGCGCGCGTACTCGGCCAGCGCCTCGTCCAGCTCCGCCTCGTCGAAGTCCGGCCACAGGCGGTCGCTGAAGTACAACTCGGAGTAGGCGCACTGCCAGAGGAGGAAGTTACTGATGCGGAGCTCCCCGGACGTGCGGATCAGGAGCTCCGGGTCGTGCATCTCGGGTGCGTAGAGGTGACGGCGAAAGTCGTCGTCGGTCAGGACCGGCGCGGCCGCGCCTGCGGCCGCCGCGCCCGACCCTGCGCCCCGCGCAACCGCCTCGGCAACCAGCCCCGCGGCCGCGTCCAGCAGCTCACGGCGTCCGCCGTAGTTGAAGGCGATGTACAGCGTCATGCGCGTGTTGGCGGCGGTGAGCGCCTCGGCCTCCTCGATGCGACGCGCCAGCTTCTCCGGCACGCCCTGGCGACTCCCGACGAAGCGCACGCGCGCGCCGCGCTCGTGCATGTCGGGCACCTGCGAATCTATCATCTCGACGAAGAGGTCCATGAGCGCGGCCACCTCTCCCTGTGGCCGGTTCCAGTTCTCGGTCGAGAACGAGTAGACGGTGACCTCCCTGATTCCCAGGTCGAGCGCGTGCTCAAGCACGCGGCGCAGCGTCTTCGCGCCTGCCCGATGGCCGGCGGCCACCGGCAGGCGCCGGCGCTGCGCCCAGCGTCCGTTGCCGTCCATGATGATGGCGATGTAACGGGCGGTGGCGCCGCCCGCCGCAGGCTCGGCGGCGCCGCGCGCGCCCCGCAGGCGCCAGCGCACGAGCCACGTCCGCAGTGAGGCCATCGCCGTCGTCGTCCCGAGAGGCGTCGCGGCCGCCGCAGCGGCCCCGGCGTCAGACCTCGAGGATCTCCGCTTCCTTGCGCTTCAGGAGGTCGTCGATCTGGTGGACGTGGTCGTCGGTGTACTTCTGGAGCTCCTTCTCGGCGCGCACCTCGGCGTCCTCGCCGACCTCACCCTCGTGCACCAGGTCCTTGAGGTCCTTCATACAGTCGCGGCGGATGTTGCGCACGGCCACCTTGCCGTCCTCGGCGAGCCGGTGGACCAGCTTGACCAGGTCGCGCCGGCGCTCCTCCGTCAGCGTCGGGATCGGCAGACGGATCACCGTGCCGTCGCTGCTGGGATTGAGGCCCAGGTCCGACTCCATGATGGCCTTCTCGATGCTTCTCATGGCCGTCTTGTCGAACGGCTGCACCGTGAGCAGGCGCGCTTCCGGCGCGGCGATGTTCGCCATCTGCTTGAGAGGAGTGGACGTGCCGTAGTAGTCCACGTGGATGCGGTCCAGCAGGCCGACGCTGGCGCGGCCGCTGCGGACCGTGTTGAACTCCGTCTTCACGGCCTCGGCCGCCTTGTCCATGCGGTGCCTCGCGTCGGCGAGCAGCTCTTTCTCCACGGGGTCCTCCCTTGTCCCGGGGTCAGCAGTCTGCGGGCGTGCGGACCACCGTGCCCACGCGTTCCCCGCACAGCACGCGCACGATGTTGTCGCCCGTCATCTTGAAGACGTGTATCGGCATGTTGTTGTCCATGCAGAGACTGAGCGCGGTGGTGTCCATCACCGCCAGACCCCGATCAATGGCCTCGAGGTGCGTGAGCTCCGGGATGAAGACGGCGCTCGGGTCCTTCTCCGGGTCGGCCGTGTACACGCCGTCGTAGGTGCGTTTGGCCATGAGGATGGCGTCGGCTTCGAGCTCGAGGGCGCGCAGCGCGGCCGCGGAGTCGGTGCTGAAGTACGGGTTGCCGGTGCCGGCGGCGCAGATGACCACACGTCCCCTCTCCAGGTGACGCATGGCCCGGCGGCGGATGTACGGCTCGCACACGGCGCGGATCTCGAGGGCGCTCACGACACGGGTGTCGACACCGGCGTCCTCCAGCGCGTTCTGCAACGCCAGGGCGTTCTGTACTGTGGCCAGCATGCCGATGTGGTCGCCGGTGGTGCGGTCCATACCACCCGCGGCGGCGGCCATGCCGCGGAAGATGTTGCCGCCGCCGACAACGATGGCGATGTCGACGTCAAGGCCGCGGGCGACCTTGATGGACTCGGCCAGGCGCTGGGTGGTCGCGGGGTCGATGGCCCGCGACTCGCCGCCCAGCGCCTGGCCGCTCAGTTTGAGAAGGACGCGGTGGAAGGCGCTGCTGAGGTGATCGCCTTCCACGACCGTCAGCCCGCTACCGTGGTCTCGCCGAGCTGGAAGCGCACGAAGCGGCGCACCTCGACGTTCTCGCCGATGACGCCGATGAGGTCGGTGCGGACCTGCTCGATGGTGCGGTCCGGGTCCTTGACGAAGGCCTGCTCCATGAGGCAGGTCTCGGCGAAGAACTTCTCCAGCTTGCCGGTGATGATCTTCTCGACCACATTCTCGGGCTTGCCTTTGATCTGGTCGGACTCCGCGTAGATCGCCTTCTCGCGGGCGATGACGTCCTCGGGGACCTCGTCGCGCGCGACCCAGAGCGGCGCCGACGCGGCGACCTGCATCGCGAGGTCATGGGTGAACTCGCGGAACGGCTCGCTGCGCGAGACGAAGTCGGTCTCCACGCCGACCTCCACGAGTACGCCGATCTTGCCGCCGGCGTGGATGTACGAATCCACGGCGCCATCCTTGGTGACCCGGGTGCTCTTCTTCTGGGCGGTGGCGAGACCCTGCTTGCGCAGCTCGTCCATGGCCATCTCCAGGTCGCCGGCGGTCGCGGCCAGGGCCTTCTTGCAGTCCATCATCCCGGCCCCGCTCTTCTCGCGGAGCTCCTTTACCAGTGCAGCGGTGATCTCAGCCACAGCACGTTCCTTTCGTAAGGTCGGCGTTGTTGCGCGTCGGGGTCACTCGGCCGGCTTGTCGCCCTCGGCGGGCTCGGCGGCCGAGGCCTCGGCGGGCTTGTCGTCGGCCTTGGGCTCGGCGGCGGGCTCCTTGGTCTTCGCGGAGGCGGCGGGCTTGTCGTCGGCCTTGGGCTCGGCCTTCTTGGCAGCCGGCTTCTTGACGGCCGGCTTGTCGGCGGCCGGCTTCTCGGCGGCAGGCTTGTCGGCCTTGGGCTCGGCCTTCTTGGCAGCCGGCTTGACCTCAGCGGTCGCGGCGACCGGCGCGGCCGACGCCTTCTCCGTGGCGGCCTTTTCGGCGGCCTTGGCCTCGGCGTCGGCGGTGGCCTCGAGAGCGGCCTTCTCAGCGGCAGCCACGGCCTCGGCCACGGCGGCCTCTTCAGCGGCCTTACGCTCGGCCTCCGCCTTCATCTCAGCCTCGGTGAGGAGCTGCCGGCCCTCGGCGACGGCGTCGGCCATGACGCGCACGATGAGGTCGCAACTGCGGATGGCGTCGTCGTTGCCGGGGATGATGTAGTCGACCTCGTCGGGATCGCAGTTGGTGTCGACCAGGGCGACGATCGGGATCTTGAGCTTGCGCGCTTCCTTGACCACGATGGCCTCTTTGCGCGGGTCCACCACGAACACGGCCGCCGGGACGCGGTCCATGCCGGAGACGCCGCCGAGGTTCTGCTCGAGCTTGCGCAGATCGCCGCGCAGCTGCATGGCCTCGCGCGTGGGCAGCAGGTCGAGCGACCCGTCTTCTGAGAGCTGGCGGAGCTCGTGCATGCGCTTGATGCGCTTGCTGAGCGTGCTGAAGTTGGTCAGCAGGCCGCCCAGCCAGCGGTTGCACACGTACGGCATGCCGATGCGCTGGGCCTGCTCCTTGATGACCTCCTGGCACTGTTTCTTGGTGCCCACGAAGAGCACGCCGCCGCCACGCTCGGACGTCTTCTTAAGGAAGGTGTAGGCCTCGTCGATGAGGACGGTGGTCTTCTGCAGGTCGATGATGTAGATACCGCCGCGCTCGCCGAAGATGTACTGCTTCATCTTCGGGTTCCAACGGCGGGTCTGGTGGCCGAAGTGGACGCCGCTGGTGAGCAGGTCCTTCATGCTTACGGTGTGCTGGGTCGCAGCCAACGCTGCCTCCTTCGGAGACGGTTCTCCGGCGGCGAGCTTCCGGCGCGGGAGCGCCGGCGGCCTGCGCCGCCACATGTCGGCCGGCGGACGGTCAGTGGAATCGGGCGGGCGGGCGCTCGCAAGCGCCTCCCGCCCGACACCGCCACGGACCGGGAGGTCCGCCGGGTCGGGGTGGGCACAACGGCCAAAAATGATACCAGAAGATCTGGGCGGCGCGCCAGTGCGACGGCGGTATACACTCGACCGAGAAGCGTCACAGGCGCGGGCGCGCCCGGGTGAGCCCTCCGGCGACCGGCCGTCAGCCGATGGCAGCCGGTTCGATCTCGTCGCGCAGCCGGCCCTTGAGGCGCAGGATGGCCTTGGTGTGCAGCTGCGAGACGCGCGACTCGGTGACCCCGAGCACCTCCCCGATCTCGCGCAGGGTGAGGTTCTCGTAGTAGTACAGCGCGATGACGATCTTCTCGCGCTTGGGCAACGCGTCGATGGCGGAGGCCAACCTGGCCTTCATCTCCGAGAGGTCGAGCAGCCGCGAAGGGTCGCGGCCCTTCGGGTCCTCGAGCGTGTCGATGAGCGACGCCTGGTCGCCGTCTGACCCCGAGATGGACCACAGCTCATCGAGAGCCACGATGCTGGTGTTGGCGATCTGCGTGAGCGAGTGCTGGAACTCCGGCACGGAGATGCTGAGCTCGCGCGCGATCTCCTCGTCCGTCGGCGCACGCTGCAGGCGGTTCTCGAGGATGGCGCACACCTTCTCGATCTCGCGGGCCTTGCTGCGCACCGAGCGCGGCACCCAGTCCAGGGAACGCAGCTCGTCGATGATCGACCCCTTGATGCGAGAGATGGCGTACGTCTCGAACTTGATCTCTCGCGACGGGTCGAACCGCTCGAGCGCCCCGATGAGCCCCAGCAGACCGTAGCTGATGAGGTCGGACTCCTCGATGTGGGAGGGCAGGCCGTTGCTCATGCGCCCGGCCACGTACTTGACCAGGGGCGAATACGCCAGGATGAGGCGGTCACGCGCCGCCCTGTCGCCCTGGTACTTATAGCGCTCCCAGAGTTCGCGCACCTTGTCCTCGTCCAGTCTCGCCATGATCAGCTCGTTGCAGCGCCAGCTCCGCGGGCAGGACTCACGCCCGCGGGTGATGCAAGTCGTACACCCGCCGCAGGTGTGCCCCGCTCACGTGCGTGTACACCTGGGTCGTCGCCACCGACGCGTGGCCCAACAGTTCCTGGATCGCCCGTAGATCTGCGCCCCTCTCAAGCATATGCGTAGCATAGGCATGACGCAGCATGTGCGGTGAAGCCGCGTCGATGCCTGCACGTTGCGAGTATTTTACAACGAGCCGGCGTATGTCCGAAGTGAGCAGTGCGCGTCCCGCTCGAGAGAGGAACACTCTGCCTTCGTCGGCCGCCCCCCTGGCGAGCAGCCGGGGGCGGCCACGCTCCAGGTACCGGCGCACCGACCCGGCGGCCTCCTCTCCGAGCGGCACCACCCTGGTCTTGGCGCCCTTGCCGTGCACGAGCAGCTGCGCCTGGGCCATGTCGACGTCAGCCAGGCGCAGCCCCACCGCCTCCTGGCTGCGCAGCCCGCAGCCGTAGAGCAGCTCGAGGACCGTGCGGTCCCGCAGAGCAAGCGGCTCCGTGCCGTCGGCCGCGGCCAGCATCGCCTCGACGTCGCTCAGGCTGAGCACGCGCGGCAGACGGCGGCGGCGGCGCGGCCCCGGCAGCAGACGCGTGGGGTCGGCCGGCAGCACGCCGCGCTCGCTGAGAAAGCGGCAGAGGCCACGCAGCGTGGAGAGCTTGCGGGCGAGCGTCGCCGGCGCGTACCCGCGCCGGCCCAGCTCGCCCGAGAAGGCGCGCGCGCTGCGGCGGTCGAGATCGTCCACCGTCTGGCCACGCCCCTCCAGCCAGTCGAGCAACTGGCGAAGGTCCGATGCGTAGGAACGCCGGGTCGCCGCGCTGCCGCCTCGAACCTGCAAATCACGGAGGAAGGCGGCACAGCGTCCCTGGGGATCGGCGGCCCGGATGACGGCAGGACCGGCCTCGATGTCCGTTCCGGAGCCGGCCCGGTCCACGGCGTCGCGGGGCCGGGCGGCAACGCTCTGGGACTGTGGGACTCGCGGTCGCTGCGGAACAGGCAAGGGCACCCCCCTGAGGCGCCCTACCTTTCAACGCGCCGCCGCGGCACTCCTTCCGACTGCGTGGCAGTTCTCGCTGGCGCCGGCACCGGCGACCGGCGTTGCCCCGCGCCGGACCGTCTACACCCGGCGCAGCCTGTAGGTACCCGGCCCGCTCATCGCAGCCAGGCCTTCAATCTCCAGCTCGCTGAGCAGCGCAGCCGCCTCGGACACACCCAGCCCGCACGCGGCGGCCACCGCGTCCACGGTGAACACGCCGCCGTCGAGCGCACGGAGCACCGCGGCCAGGCGACCGTCGTCCGAGCGCGCCTCGAGCAGCCGCGCCACGGTGTCGGCACCCACGTCCCCGGCGAGCAGCTCCGCATCGAGCTCCACGCCGGCCACCGCGTTGAGCACGTCGTCGGCCGATTCGCAGAGGGCGGCGCCGTGGCGGAGCAGCGCATGAGGCGCTTGCGTCAGCCGCCGCCCGGCCTCGCCGGGAACGGCCAGCACCTCGTTGCCGATGTCGTCGGCGAACCCGGCCGTGATCCGGGCGCCGCTACGCAGCGTGCCCTCCACCACCACGACGGCCCGCGCAAGCCCTGCCATCACGCGGTTGCGGGCGGGGAACCGCCACGTCCTTGCCGGCACCCCCCAGGCGAACTCGGAGACCACCAGCCCTGCGTCGAGCACGCGCCGGTACAGGCCGGCGTTGCTGCGCGGATAGGCGACGTCGGCGCCGCAGCCGAGGACGGCGACGGTCGGGAGGCCCGCCCCGTCGCCGGCCCGCAGGGCGGCCGCCTGCGCCAGGGCGTCGACCCCGAGCGCCAGACCGCTGACGACCACCACGCCGCGGAGCGCCAGGTCTCGCCCCAGCAGCGCAGCCATCTCGGCCCCGTAGGGCGAGGGCCCACGCGTGCCGACCACCGCGACGGCCAGCGAGCCGCAGAGGATGGTGAGGCGAGCGCGGATCACGGCGTCGGCGGCACGAGCCGCCACGAACAGGCAGAGGGGCGGATCGCTGAGTCGGCGCAGTGACGGTGGGTAGAGGGCGTCCGCCCACGCGACCTGGAGCCGCCCTGCGGCCGGAGTGATGGAGGCGCACGCGGCGGGCGCCGCCGCGAGCACCTCCGCGTAGCTGTCGCTCTCAGCGGCGCGCTCATCCGCGCCCAGGGCGGACGCGCCGCTGCTCACACGCCGACAGCGGAGGAAGGCGCGCAACTCGGCGACGGGGCGGTCCAGCACCTCGCTCACCGACCCGTACTCTTTGACGAGTCGCCCCACGAGGCCACCCCTCCACGACGCGAGGGTGCCGAGCCACACGCAGAGCTCGCGGCGGCGGGGATCGGCCACGGCCTCGTCTCTCCGCCGGCGCTCCACGCCCGCCGTCACCACACGTCCGCGCCGGCGCTGCGGTAGCTGAGGGCCTCGCGCACGTGGACGTCGGTGACCTCGCCGCTGCCCTCGAGGTCGGCGATGGTCTGGGCCATCTTGAGCACCCTGTCGCAGGCGCGAGCGCTCAGATGCAGACGCTCGTAGGCTCGATCGAGCGCGACGGTCGCGTCGGGCTGAAGCCGGCAGTAGCGGCGCAGATGCCGCGAGGTCATGTGGGCATTGGCGTACGCCCCCGTTCCCGCGAGCCTGGCGAGCTGGCGCTCGCGCGCCGCGACCACGCGTTCACGCACCGCAGCCGACGGCTCCTGGCGGTGAGCCGCCCGGCGCTCTACCGGAGGCACACGGGGCACGGCGACGCGCAGATCGATACGGTCCAGCAGCGGGCCGCTGAGCCGCGATGCGTACTGCCGCACGCGGTGAGGGGGGCACGTGCACTCCCTGCCCCCGTCGCCGCGGTACCCGCAGGGGCACGGGTTCATGGCGGCGACCAGCATGAGCCTGGCCGGGAAGGTGAGGGAGACCAGGCGCCGGCTGATGGTGACCTCGCCATCCTCGAGCGGCTGCCGCAAACCCTCGAGGGCGGAGAGCCGGAACTCGGGGAACTCATCGAGGAACAGCACGCCGAGGTGGGCGAGGCTGACCTCGCCGGGGCGCGGCGTGCCACCGCCGCCGACGAGGCCCGGCGAGGAGATGCTGTGGTGCGGCGCCCGAAACGGACGCGCGGTGACCAGCGGCGCGCCGGGAGGAAGCATCCCCGCCACGCTGTAGACGCGGGTGACGTCGACGGCCTCGTCCAGCGACAGGGGGGGCATGATGGTCGGCAGGCGCCGGGCGAGCATGGTCTTGCCCGCACCCGGCGGACCGGACATGAGCACGTTGTGGGCGCCGGCGACCGCCACCTCGAGCGCCCGCTTGACCTGGCCCTGCCCGACGATGTCGGCGAGATCGGCGCCGCCGACGGAAGCCGACGACAGGAGAGCGGTGGGATCGGCCGGCGCGGCGGTCTCGGCGCCACCCGCCGCCAGCTGGCGCACGGCGTCCTGCAGCGTTCGTGCCGGGTAGACCTCGAGGCCCGGCACCAGCGCAGCCTCCGCCGCGTTACCGGCCGGGAGGATGACGCCGCGGACGCCGCGTCGCCGCAGGCTCTCGGCGAGCACGAGCGCGCCGGCGACGGGGCGCACCGACCCGTCGAGCCCGAGCTCGCCGAGCGCGGCGAGCGGCCCGCGCCCGTCGCACCCGTCCTCCGCCTGCCCGGTCGCCAGCAGGAACGCCAGGGCGATGGGAAGGTCGAACGACGGACCCTCCTTACGCAGGTCGGCGGGCGCCAGGTTCACCGTCAGGCGGCGCGAAGGGAACTTGTACGCGGAATTGACGATGGCGGCGCGCACGCGCTCCCTGCTCTCCTGCACCGCCGCGTCGGGGAGTCCGACGATGCTGAAGGCAGGAGCGGCGGCGACCACGTCGGCCTCCACGCGCACGGGGTGCCCGTCCAGGCCGCTCAGCGCCTCGCTGGCAACGCTCGCGAGCATCCCGTCACCGATCCCCGGTGAAGGCGGCCGGCAGGTGCCGCACCGAGACGGGTGCGACGGTGGCGTCGACGGCGACGATGTCGTACCGCACGTCGGTGACGCCGTTCAACGCCCACGGGCGCAGCGCCAGCCACAGGCCGGCGAGCCGCGCGACCTGCCGCCGCTTGCGAGGGGTCACGGCGTCTTCGGGTGCGCCGGCCCGGGCCGAACGGCGCGCCTTGACCTCCACGAAGGCCAGCACCGGTCCGCGCCGGACGATGAGATCCAGCTCGCCGCGGCCGATGCGCACGTTGCGGCCGAGCAGGCGCCACCCGCGCCTCTCGAGATACCGGGCCGCAGCCTCTTCGGCCGCGCGGCCGAACTGTTGCTGTTCGTTCATGACGGCCACGGTACCGCGGCGGGCGACGCCGGCCGAGGGTGCCGATAGCGGGTGAGCGGTGACGTTCGCCAACGTCCACCCACCGCACCCCCGACCCACCCGGCGCCGGCCACACCCCGCGGCGAGTCAGCCCCCGGCGATGTCGCCCCTCGCCTCGCTCCCCCCTGCCTCGGCCAGCAGGTCGAGCTGGCGGTACGCCACTGAGGCGAAGGACAGGCGGTGCAACTCGCAGACCCCGTGCGTCTCGATGGCCTCTCTGTGCACCGCCGTGGCGTAGCCGACGTGGCGGTCGAAGCCGTACGCCGGATACCGCTCGTGCAGCCGCAGCATCACCCTGTCGCGGGTGACCTTGGCGACGACAGAGGCGGCGGCGACGGCCGCGGACTTGCCGTCGCCGCCGACCACCGCCCGGTGCTCTCCCGCGTACCCGGGGAGGCGGAAGCCGTCGACGAGGCACAGTGCCGGACGCGGGCACAGGGCGTCGAGGGCGGCGCCGAGCCCGTCCAGGTTGCAGCGGTGCAGGCCTCGCCTGTCGATGGTCGCCGGAGAGCAGCTCACGACGGTCACCTGCCGGGCGCGCCGCACGATCTCACCGTACAGCTCCTCGCGCCGCTCGCGGGTAAGCTTCTTGGAATCGTCAAGGGCCTGGAGCGCGGCGAAGTCGCCGTCGTCCAGGACCGCGTAGTCGAGACAGACGGCCGCCGTGACCAGCGGGCCGGCCAGACAGCCGCGGCCCGCCTCGTCGGCGCCGGCCACGGTGACGCGGCCGGCGAGCACGAGGTCGAAGGCGAACCGCTGGTTCACACGCGTGCGCCGGCGCGAAGCCGTCAGGCGGCCCCGCCGCGCCCCGTCCGCGCGCCGCGCACACGGCGGGCGAGCGGCACACGAAGGGCGCCGCGGCGCATCAGTCGATGCCGCCGATGCTGCCCGGCGGCCAGTACTTGGCGAAGGCACGGCCCACGAACTGCCCCCGCTCCACAGGCCCGAACTCGCGACTGTCGCCGCTGTCGGTGCGGTTGTCGCCCATCACGAAGTACGTGCCATCGGGTACGAGGTACGGGCTCTGCAGCGACCACGGGAGCCCGTTGGTGAACGGCTGGCTGGGCACCTGCTGGCCGTTGATGACGCGCACGTAGGGTTCGTCGAGGAGCTTGTCGTTGATGTACACCGAACCGTCGCGGAGCGAGATCACGTCGCCGGGCAGGCCGACGATGCGCTTGATGAGCACGGGCCCGTCGAACGGCGGGTGGAAGACGACGATGTCGCCGCGCTGAGGCTCGGAGAACCGCCAGGAGATGCGGTCGACGAGCACGCGGTCGCCGATGAGGAGCGTGTCCTCCATCGAGGCCGACGGGATCCGGTACGGCTTGACGAGGAACTGCTGGATGAGCAGCGCCACGGCGATGGCCACGACCGCAAGGATCACGTACTCGAGGATGGTGCGGGTGGTGGACGACCGCTTGCCCTTGTCTGCCTTGCCCATGCTCTCCTTCGCAGGTCTCGCGGGAGTGTATCAGAGGGTGTGGAGCCGCGAGAGCGGCCAGTAGGTGACGAACGCCTCGCCGATGATGTCGCGGCGCGGGGCCGGACCCCAGTCGCGGCTGTCGTCGCTCACCGTCCGGTTGTCTCCCATCAGGAAGTAGTGACCCTCCGGGACCCGGTACGGTTCCTCGAGCGACCACGGCTCCCCCGTCCCCCGGAACGGTTCGGTGGGTTCCTGGCGTCCGTCCACGCGGCGCACGTACGGCTCGCGGAGCCGCTTGCCGTCGATGTACACGCGTCCACGGCGCAGGGAGATGACGTCGCCCGGCATGCCCACGATGCGCTTGATGAGCACGTGCCCGAGGGCGGTGCAGTCGAAGACCACGATGTCGCCGCGCCGGGGCCCGTGCAGCTTGTACACCACGCGGTTGACCAACACCCTGTCCTGGGGCACGAGCGTGGCCGCCATGGACTCTGACGGGATGCGGTACGGCTTGACGATGTACGCCTGGAGCAGGAGGGCCACGGCCACGGCGCCCAGGGCGACGAGGACGTACTCCGCGAGGGTACGGGGCTTCACCGCACGGCCGCCGTCACAGGGACGACCAACGCCGTGGCGGCCAGTACAACAGGAACCCCTCGCCGATGACCGCGCTGCGCGGCACCACGCCCCAGTCGCGACTGTCGTCGCTGTCGGTGCGGTTGTCGCCCATGACGAAGTAGCTGTGGGGCGGCACGGTGTAGGGGGACGCGAGCGACCACGGCTTCGGCATGGTGGAGCCGTCCATGGGTCCCATGGCGAGCGTGGGGTCCAGCGAACCGCCGGTGCGGTGCACGTACGGCTCGCTGGTGCGCCTGCCGTTGACGTACAGCCGGCCTTCCTTGACCTGCAGCACGTCGCCGGGCGCGCCGACGACGCGCTTGATGAACACCACCGAGGGATCGCGGGGGAAGCGGAAGACCAGCACATCGCCGCGCTGCGGGTCGCGCAGGTGGTAGACCACGCGGTTCACGAGCACGCGATCGCCCGGACGCAGCGTGCTCGCCATGGAGGCCGAGGGGATGCGGTACGGCTTGACCGCGTAGGCCTGCACGGCGAGCGCCAGTGCGATGGCGACGACGGCGACGAGGCCGTAGTCGAGGAGTCTGCCGCGTCTCAAGGCTCCGGAGCGGAGGTCCGGGCCGCGCGGCCTAGCGCTGCTTCTCGCGGACGCGGGCCTGCTTGCCGACCTTCTGGCGCAGGTAGTACAGCTTGGCGCGGCGGACGTCGCCGATCTGCGTGACCTCGATCTTGTCGATCTTCGGTGAATGCAGCGGGAACGTACGCTCGACCCCTACGCCGAAGGACTGCTTGCGGACGGTGAAGGTCTCACGCACACCCTGTCCCTGGCGCTTGATGACCGTGCCCTGGAAGACCTGGATGCGGTGGCGCGTGCCCTCGATGACCTTGAAGTGCACCTTCACGTTGTCGCCGGCCTTGAACTGCGGGATGTCATCGCGCAGCTGCTGGCGCTCGATGTTCTCAATGATGTTCACGGATCCTCTTTCCCAGCCAAAACCGGCGGACACTATAGCAGGAGGGCCCAGACGACGCAAAACGCGCGGCGCCCGCGGGCCGTGAAGCGTTATCTTACCGTCTTTCGACCTGCTCTGCTCGCCAATGGGCTATGGCGCCGTGGTCGCCGCTGAGGAGGATCTCGGGCACGCTCCAGCCGCGGAACTCGGCCGGCCTCGTGTACTGCGGGTACTCGGCCCCGCCCTCGAGCTCGCCCGAGTGTGACTCGCTGACGACGCTCTCGGGGTTGCTGACGGCGCCGGGCAGCTTGCGCACCACGGCGTCGAGCACGGCCATGGCGGCGACCTCGCCGCCGGTGAGCACGTAGGGGCCGATGGAGACGCGGTCGCTCACCAGGTGCGCGACGCGCTCGTCGATGCCCTCGTAGCGACCGCAGAGAAGCACGAGGTCCTGCCCGGCCAGCTCGGCCGCCAGGGCGTCGTCGAGCTGCCGCCCCTTGGGCGTGAGCTCGACGACCCGGCGGCCCTCCTTGACGAGCTCGGCCGCGACGCCGAAGGCGGCCTCCACGGCGGCGCAGACGACGTCGATGCGCAACACCATCCCGGCGCCGCCGCCGTACGGCGTGTCGTCGACCTGCAAGTGCTTGAGCGGCGTGTGGTCACGGTAGTTGGTGAGCCTGAACGCGTGACCGAGCTCGACCGCGTTGCGGATGTGCACCTGCGAGAGATACCACTCGAAGGCCTGCGGGAAGAGCGTGAAGACGTCGAACCTCACGCCGGGGCCTCCTGCGCAGCCCCGGCGTCACCGGGCTCGTCGAGGAGGCCGTCCACGACGCGAAGCACCGGCTCATCCCCCCCGTCGTCGAGCGACACGAGCTCGTCCACGAGCGGCACAAGCACTCCGGCGCCGTCGGGCGCCCGCACCTGCAGCACCTCGTGGACGGGCGTCTCCAGCACGTCGTCGACGACGCCCAGTGGCCGCCCCGACGCGGTCTCGACGCGCAACCCCAGCAGATCGCCGACCACGTAGTGCGGCTCGGCGTCGAGCGCGCCCCCCGCCGCAAGCAGCTCACATCCCTGGAGCCCGCACGCGGCCTCTCGCGTGCGGGCGATGTCCAGGCGCACGAGCGGGCGCGCGTCGGTGCCCCCGGCGCGCCGCACCCTGCAAGGCACGAGAGTCTCGGCGACGCCGGGTGCGGCGGGGCGCGCCACGAAGAACTCCGCGCCCCGATCCAGGCGGCCGAGGCCGTCCACGGCGAGGTTGAGGTACAGCTCACCGTGGAGGCCGTGCACCTTGCCCAGGGTGCCGCAGGCCCAGAGGCCGCGGCGGCTCACGGCGCGGCCCCCCGCACGCGGCTGCGGGGCGGCGTGGTCACGCCGCCCCGCACATCAAGCCTAATCCACAATTTCCACGATGGCACGCTTGCCGTCGCGGACCGCCGAGGCTTTGACGATGGTCCGGACAGCACGAGCGATGCGCCCCTGCTTCCCGATGACCTTGCCTACGTCGTCCTTGGCCACCGACAGCTCCAACACCACTGTCGTATCGGTCTCGGTGACCTCGACCCGGACCTCGTCCGGGTGATCCACCAACGACCTGGCCAGGTGTTCCAGCAAGTCCTTCAACATCCCACCTCACCCCTCTGCTGCCTTCGGGAAGGACGTTTCGCTGTACCTCCTACGCGATGCCCCTGATCTTCAAGAGTTTCTGCACCGTGCGCGAGGGCTGGACTCCCTTGGCGAGCCACTCCTTGGCCTTGTCGGCGTCGATCTCGATGAGCGACGGCTCGGTGCGCGGGTTGTACTGGCCGATGGTCTCGATGGCGCGGCCGTCGCGACGGGCGCGGGAATCGACGACGACGATGCGGTAGATGGGGTTCTTGGTGCTCCCCACCCGCGTCAGTCTCATGCGTACTGCCACCTGTTGTTCACCCCCTCAGGGTCGGTCGAACGGCGCGCTGCGCCGCAACGGGGCGACAGCGGTGACGAAGTCCGCGCGACCGCGTGGCCGGGTCGCGAGGACAGCCTAGTCTACCCGCTCATGCCGGGCAGGCGAAACCCGCGCGGCATCTTGCCGCCCGAGAACATCTTGAGCATCTTCTGCATCTCACGGTATTGCTTGAGCAGCAGGTTGACGTCCTGGATGCTGGTGCCGCTGCCCGCCGCTATGCGGCGGCGCCGGCTGCCGTCGATGACGTCGGGGTGCCTGCGCTCCTGCGGGGTCATGGAGAAGATCATGGCCTCGATGCGGTCGAGCTGCCTGTCGTCCACCTGGACGTTCTTGAGATCCTTCATGCCGGGCACGCCGGGCAACATGCCGAGAATGCTGGAGAGCGACCCCATCTTGCGCACCTGTTTGAGCTGGTCGAGGAAGTCCTCGAACGTGAACTCCGCGCGGCGGAGCTTGGCCTCGATCTCCGCGGCCTCTTTGGCGTCGAGGCTGGCCTCGGCCTTCTCGATGAGGCTGAGCACGTCGCCCATGCCCAGGATACGGCTGGCCATGCGGTCGGGGTGGAACACGTCGAAGTCGTCGAGCTTCTCCCCGGTGCTGGCGAACTTGATGGGCTTACCGGTGACGGCACGCACGCTGAGGGCGGCGCCGCCGCGGGCGTCGCCGTCGAGCTTGGTAAGCACCACGCCGTCCAGGTCGACGTGGCCGCGGAAGGCGTCGGCGGCGTTGACGGCGTCCTGGCCGGTCATGGCGTCGACGACGAGAAGGACGTTGTGCGGCTTCACCGCGTCGCGGATGTTGACGAGCTCGGCCATGAGCTCCTCGTCCACGTGCAGGCGGCCGGCCGTGTCGATGATGGCGACGTCGCCGTGGGCGCGCGCGTAGGCGACGCCGTCGCGCGCGATATCGACCGGATCCACGTGGGCTCCGGGCGCGTAGCAGGGCACGCCCACGCGCCCGGCCAGCGTCTGCAGCTGGTCGATGGCCGCCGGCCGGTACACGTCGGCGGCGATGAGCACCGGCTGCTTGCCGTCCTTCTTCAGGAGCTTGGCGAGCTTGGCGCAGGTGGTGGTCTTGCCGGAGCCCTGCAGGCCGGCCATCAGGACGACGGTGGGCGGATGGCCGCTGAACGCCAGCTTGGAGTCGCCACTACCCATGAGCGCGACGAGCTCCTCGTTGACGATCTTCACGACCTGCTGCGCCGGCGTGAGGCTCTCCATGACCTCGGCGCCCAGAGCGCGCTCCTTGACGTGCGCCACGAACTCGCGCACCACCTTGAAATTGACGTCCGCCTCCAGCAGGGCGAGACGGATCTCGCGCATGGCGGCGTCGATGTCCTCGGCGGTGAGCTTGCCGTGGCCCCGGAGACCCTGCATCACGCCTTGGAGGCGATCGGTGAGCGACTCGAACATGCGTGCCTTTCACTCTCGTTCGGGAGGCACCATCGTAGCACGGGGGCCTCAGGAACCGCGGTCACCCGGCTGGGCACGGGGGAGGACACAACACCAGGACCCGCCACAGCCATCGAGACGCTCGACAAGAAGCTGCCACGCAACCTCTGCGAGCGCGCACCGCTGCCGTGGGAGGCCGCGTTCCTCGCGGGCAAGGCCTTCACGGAGTACCGGCGCGCGGGCGGCGCGCGGTGCTCACCACTCCCCGACTTCTCTATCGCCATCCACGCGGCGGTGGCGGGCATGAGGCTGCTCACACGCGACGCTACCCGCTACCGCACCTGCTTCCCCACCGTGGAGCTCATCGCGCCGGACACCTGACGGTCGAGAGTCCGGCGCCGGTCTCACACGGGAGCGTCACGAGCCTCCAGACGCCGACGGACCCGCGTCCAGGCCGGCCCGGACCAGGAGCGTCATGGCCACCAGTCGGTCGACGACGCGACGGACCGCTGTGAGGCCGACCTCGTCTGCAGCCACACCGGCGGCGCCCTGGTCCCTCGACCAGAGCGCCGCTCCCAGATTCGCCCCGTAGGCGCCGCCACCGACGGCGACCATCTGGTTGATCAGGAAGAAGTCGTGCATCTGCCGGAGGGCGGACTCCTGTCCGCCGTTCCGGTCGCCGCCCACCGCTAGGCCGGCGCCGGTCTTGAAGCGCAGAGCAGCGGGGTCGGCCGCGACGACGGCGCGGCAGCGGTCCAGAACGGCCTTGAGTTGGGCACTCACTCCGCCCTGATAGACCGGCGTCCCGAGGATCACCGCGTCGGCCTCCGCCAAGAGCCCGTACAGCTCCTGCATGTCGTCGCGGAAGGCGCAGCCCTGCCGCTTGCGCACGCACGCGTCGCAGTGCACGCAGAAGCCGAGGTCCTTGCCGCTGACGGTGAAGTACTCCGTCTCGGCCCCGTGGCGCTCCCGCGCGTAGTCGAGAGCCTCGTTCACGGCCCGGTGGGTGGCCTTGCGCCGGGGGCTCCCGGAAACCCCGAGGATCCTCACCGCGGTCGCTCCTCTTCCCCCTGCTCCGCACGCAGGTCACGCACCGCCGGACGCGGCTTCGTCGCCGTCGCTGCCGAAGATCGCCCGGGCGAACACGTCGGCCTCGAACGGCCGCAGATCCTCCAGCCTCTCCCCCACGCCGATGAGCTTGATGGGGATGCCGAGGGTCTCGTGGATGGCCACGACGATGCCCCCCTTGGCGGTGCCGTCGAGCTTGGTGAGCACCACACCGCTCACGTCCACGGCCTGCTGGAACTCCTGCGCCTGGCGCAGGCCGTTCTGGCCGGTCGTCGCGTCGAGTACCAGGAGCGTCTCGTGCGGGGCGCCGGGCAGCTGCTTCTCGATGACCCGGCGCACCTTCTCCAGCTCGCGCATGAGGTTCACCTGCGTGTGCAGGCGGCCGGCAGTGTCGATGAGGACCACGTCGGCGCCGCGCGAGCGCGCCGCCGCGACGCCGTCGAACACCACTGCCGCCGGGTCGCTGCCTTCGTCCTGCTTGACGATCTCACAGCCCACGCGCCGGGACCACACGGTGAGCTGCTCGACCGCTGCGGCGCGGAACGTGTCGCCGGCCACCATGACGGGAGTCTTGCCGAGCTCCTTGAGACGCCACGCGATCTTGCCGATGGTCGTCGTCTTGCCCGTGCCGTTCACCCCGACCACGAGGATCACGGTCGGCTGGTGCGAGACGTCGATGCGCTGCTTCTCGGGGTCGTCGGGGCGCAGCAGCTCGGCGACCACCTCGGCGAGCTCGTTCTGGAACGGCTCCTTCGTCTCGATCTTCTTGGCCGTGCAGCGCTGCTCGAGCTCATCGATGATCTTGACGGTGCCGTCCACGCCCACGTCGGCGGCGATCAGCATCTCCTCCGTCTGCTCGTACAGGCGGCGGTCGACGCCGACGTACACCGCCGCCTTGAGCCCTTCGGCCACCGCCGCTCGGGCCTTGCCGAGGTTGCGGCGCAGGCGCCCGAAGAGGCCCCTGCGCTCCTTCGCCTCTTCCTCCAGCACCGCGTCGGGGACCTGGTCCTCGGCGACGCCCTTGAACACCTCATGCCATTCCACGCTTCTGCTCTCCTCGCATGCGGCCTGCGCCGCCGTGTCGTGTCGCGCTCCCGGCCCGCCGCTCCGCCTGGCCTGCGCGTCACTCGTGCGTCTGCGCCCCGGTCCTTCCCCTGGCTGCCTGCTCGCGGTCGATCTCCTCCTCGGCCATACGGGCGCTGACCACCTGGGACGCACCGTCCGGTCCCATCGTGACCCCGTACAGCACGTCGGCCGCCTCCATCGTCCTCTTCTGATGGGTGATGATGAGGAACTGCGTGCGCTCGCGGTAGTCGCGGAGAAGCTGGACCAGACGGCCGATGTTGACGTCGTCCAGGGCCGCCTCGATCTCGTCGAGGATGTAGAAGGGACACGGCCGCGCCAGCACCAGCGCCATGAGGAAGGCGATCGCCACGAGGGCGCGCTCACCACCGGAGAGCAGCTGGAGCTTCTTGCCCAGCTTCTTGGCCGGCTTCACCTCCACAGTCACGCCCCCGGTGTCGTCGCCGCCCGGCTCGATGAGCTTGAGCGTACCGCGGCCGCCGGGGAACAGCACCGCCACCATGTGCTCGAACTGCTCCTGCACGGCCGCGAACGTGTCGGCGAACTCGGCGTCGATCTGCGCCGTGAGCTCCTTGATGAGGGACTCCAGCTCGTCCACGGACTTCTCGAGGTCGCGGCGCTGCTCGCGCATGAACGCCGCACGCTCGCCGAGCTCGGCGCACTCGGCCTCGGCGAGCGGGTTCACCGGGCCGATGCGTTCGCGCCGCCGCACGAGGCGCTCGGCGCGCTCGCGCAGCTCCCGCGCCTCGTTCTCGCCGGCCGGCGGCGGAAAGGCGGCGCGTTCGTAGCGCTCGCTGATCTCGTCGAGAGCGCCGGCCAGCTCGCCGCGCCGGTCGTCGAGGCGCGCCAACGCCACGCGTACCGCGGTACGGCGCTCTCCAAGCTCGGCGAGCCGGTGCCGCAGACCCGCCTCGTCGTCGGCCAGCGTGCGCAGACGGCCGCGGTCGAGCGAAGCTTCGGACTCCCCGCGGCCCTCGAGGTGCGCGACGACCGTGCGCGCCCGTGCGGCGAGCCGCGTCGCGCTGGCGGCGAGCTCGCGGCAGACATCGCTCACCTCCGGCAGGCTCGCGAGGCGGCGGTCCAGCACCTCGAGGCGCGCCCTGCCTTCGGCGGCGCGCGCCCGTGCGGCCTCGCGCTGCGCGGCGGCGCGGCGGGCGGTGGCGCGACGCTCGTCGAGCTCGACGCGGCGACGGGTGACCTCCGACAGCGCCGCCGCATGCTCGGTCTCGAGGGCCGCGAGCGCGGCCTCGCCGGACTCGATATCGGGCTTCAGCCGCTCGGCCTGCAGGAGCGCGCTCGCCGCCCTCCGCCCCGCCTCCTCGGCCTCTGCTTGCGCCTCGGCGCGCTCGGCGGCGATGCCTTCGAGCGCGCGGCGGTCGCGGTCCCTCACATCCTCCAGGTCACGAAGGCGTCCGCGGACGCTCTTGAGCTCGCGCTCCGCCGTCTCGGCGGCGATGCGCGCCTCGCGCTCCTCGGCGACGCGCGCCTCGGCGGCCTCGCGAGAGGCCGCCGCATCCCTGGCGGCCACGGCGGCGGCGGCCTCTTCGCGCATCTCGCGCGCCCGCACGGCGTCCAGGCGGTCGCCCAGGCGTCCCATGGCGGCGCGCCGCTCCAGCAGCAGCGCAGCCGGCACGCCGCTGGCGAGGCCGATCTGCCCCGAGCCCGGCCGGTAGTACTCGCCGTCGCGGGTGACCGCGAGGCCCGGGAACTCAGCGGGAACGGCGCGCAGGTCGTCGACGATGACCACGTCGGCCAGGACGGCGGCCAGCTCACCGTGATCGCCGAGGCTCACCTTGTCCATGAGGGGCGCGGCGCCCGGAAACGCCACCGGCGGGCGCGGCCGCGGCGGCTGCACAACGAGGCGCACCAGGCCGATGCCGGCGCTCTTGAGCGCGCCCAGCAACGACCAGTGATCCACGCCGCGCGGCACCGCGAGAGCCCCGGAGACCTGGGCGAGCGCAGCCGCAAGGGCGCGCTCGTAGCCGGCCTCACACGAGACGGCCGCGGCCAAAGACTCCGTGCCGGGATAGGCACCGGCCACCTCGAGCACGTCGCCGCCGACGTCCTGCAGATCGCGCAGGGCGGCCTCCAGGTGGTCGATCTCGGCCTCCAGAGCGCGGCGCTCGACCGCGAGGGCACGATGCCGCTCCTCGGCGTCCAGGCGGCCCTTCTCGGCTTCCTGCGCGGCCGCCGACGCCGAAGCGGCGGTCGCTGCAGCCGCGGCGAGCGTCGTCCGCGCCGTCACCTCCGCCTGCGTGGCGGTCCGTTCGGCCGCGTCCTTCTCGGCGGCCTCCTCCGACAGCGCCGCGAGCTGCGCCGTGAGGCGATGTTCCTCGCCGGACAGCGCCTCCTGGCGGCGCTCCAGACGAGCCGCCACGGTGAGCGCGTTCTCGCGCTCCAGGGTGTGGCGGCTGAGGGCCGCGCGCCGCGCGCCGAGCCCTTCCCGGGCCGCCGTGAGCCTTCCGCTGACCTCGGCGTGCAGGCCCTCCGCCGCGGAGACAGTCGCGCTCAAGCGTCGCTCTTCGGAGGGCCAGTCGTCCCCGCCATCCTCCTCGGGGCCGCCGGCGAGCTCGCTCATCAGGCGCGCGCGCTCCTGCGCGGAGGCCCGGCCGACCTCCTCGAGGAGTCGCAGCCGCTGCTCGGTGAGACGGCGCGCGCTCTCGAGGCGACCGTCGAGCACCCGTGCGCGCAGCAAGCGCTTCGCCAGCCGCTCGCGTTCGGCCAGACGCCGCGCGAACGCCTCCTCCTCCTCGGCGCGCTCACGCGCCACACCCTCGAGGCCCTCGTCGCAGCGCGCCCGCTCGTCCTCGACGAGGCGCGCCTCCTCGCGCTGCGACGCCAGCTCCCCGTCGACGGCGGCGATGTCGCCGCTCAGCAGGCGCCCGCGGGCCTCGTCCAGCTCGGCCTCGACGGCGCGCAGCTGCTCGGCCGCAGTGGCCTGGCGGCGCAGCGGCGTGAGCTGCGCGTTGACCTCGCGCTCCAGCAGATCGGCGCGCTCGAGGTTGCGCCGTACCTCGCGGAGCTTGAGCTCCGCGCGCTCGCGGCGCCGCTTGAAGGTCCCCAGGCCCGCCGCCTCCTCGATCTGGCTGCGGCGGTCCTCGGGCTTGCCCGCGAGGAACGACTCGACCTTGCCCTGCCCGATGATCGAGTGCAGCTCGCGCCCGAGGCCTACCTGCGCCATGAGCTCCACCACATCGGTGAGCCTGCAGGTGGACTGGTTGATGGCGTACTGGGAGCTGCCGTCGCGCGTCACCCGCCGGCGCACGCTGACCTCGTCCACCGGGACCTGCAGGGCCCGGTCGCTGTTGTCGAAGGTCAGCTCCACCTCGGCCGCGCCCGCGGCGCGACGCCCGTCGCTGCCGGCGAAGATGACGTCCTGCATGGAGGAGCCACGCACGGTGGTCGGACTCTGCTCGCCCAGGGCCCACACCACGGCATCGGCGATGTTGCTCTTGCCGCTCCCGTTGGGCCCGATGATGACGCTGACGCCGGGTTCGAAGACGAGCTCGGTCTGCAGGGGGAACGACTTGAACCCCTTGACGCGGAGCGCCTTCAGGAACACGTCACACGCCCTCGCCGCCCTGCGGACCGGCCGCCGTGCGGCCGGCGCCTCCGGGGGCCAGCGGTGCGAGACCGTCCGGGGCGGCAGGCTGGCTGTCGCCGGCCGGCGCGACCTCGCCGTTGGCGCCGTCGTCTTCTTTGCGTGAGCGCCGCCCGCGCAGCCGCGCCCGCCGCTGCGTGCGGCGCACCCGTGCCTGCAGCTCGTGCAGCGCCTCGGCCGCGGCCTCCTGCTCGGCGCGCTTCTTGCTGCTGCCGAAGCCGTGCCCCAGCGCCTCTCCGTCGACGCAGGCCTGGATCTCGAACTCGCGGTCGTGCGGCGGGCCGCTGAATCCCAGCACCTTGTAGGTCACCGAGCGGGCGCTGCGCGCCAGGTACTCCTGCAGCTCGGTCTTGTGGTCGATGTAGCTGTTCTCGGCGAACTCGATATGTTCGTCGAACACCTCGATGACCGCCGGACGCACGGCCTCGTACCCAAAGGTGACGTACACGGCGCCGATGAGCGCCTCCGTGAGGTCGGCCAGCACGTTCTGGTTGTGCTGCAGCTGCGCGAGGTCGCCACCCTCGCCGCCGCCGGCCTGCTCCCTGAGCATCCTGCTCAGGCCCAGCTTGGCGGCCACACGGGCGCAGGTGGCGCGGCTGACGATATACGCCCGCAGCCGCGCCAGGTGACCCTCCGCGAAGTCCGGGAACCGCCGGTAGAGCTCGGTGGTGATGCACAGGCTGAGGACGCTGTCGCCGAGGAACTCCAGGCGTTCGTACGAGTCCACGCGCTCCGCCGCCCACGAGGTGTGGGTGAACACCTGCCGCACGGTGGCGCGGTCGAGTTGTTCCGCAAGGGAGAGGAGCCGGTAGGTCAAACAAGCCTCACACGCCGTCGAGGGGACGCCCCCCGCTGGCGGGAAGCACCCCCTCGGCGATCACGATCTCATGGAGCGGGCGGTGTTAGGCGTCGACTCTCGTCATGACGAAGTCGACGGCGTCGCCGACGGTCTTGATCTCGGCGGCTTCTTCGTCGCTGATCTTGATGCCGAACTTCTCTTCCATGGTCATCACGAGCTCGACGAGGTCGAGGGAGTCGGTCTCGAGGTCCTCCTGGAAACGCGCGTCCATGGTGACCTTGTCTTCGTCGACACTGAGGGTCTCCACGAGGATCCCCTTCACGTGCTCGAACACCTCTTCGCGGGTCATCCCGTAACCTCCGGTGGAGTTTGGCAGATACTACACGTTCGCCCGCGCCGTCCCAAGCTCGCGAGCGATCGCCGGAAGGAGATCGCTGACCACGGCGCGACGGCCCATGCGCGCGGCCTGGGCGATGCCCCGGGCGGTAGAGCTGCCGTGCGCGATGACGACCGGGGCGCTCACCCCGACGAGCACGGCGCCGCCGAACTCGTTCGGGTCGAGGGCGTCTTTGAGGACCATGAGGTGCTTGCGCAGCAGCAGACCTCCCAGCTTGGTCGCCGCATTGATGTCGACGGTCTGGCGGATGGCGCTGAGGATACCCTTGGCCGAGCCTTCGATGGTCTTGAGCGCGACGTTGCCCGTGAAGCCGTCGGTGACCACGACGTCGACCACGCGGTTCATGATGTCCCGCCCCTCGACGTTGCCGTAGAAGTGCACGTGCGGGTCGGCGGCGATGAGTCCGTGCGCCTCGATCACGTCGGGCGTACCCTTGGTGGGCTCCTCGCCGATGGAGAGCAGGCCGACGGTGGGGTCGGCGATACCCATGACCTCGCGCGCGAACAGGGAGCCCATCACGGCGAACTGGTGCAGATGGTCGGGCTTGTACTCTGCGTTCGCGCCCACGTCGAGGAAGGCGATGGGGCGCGGCATGCACGGCATGATGGTGCAGATGGCCGGCCTCTGCACGCCGCGGATGCGGCGCACGTAGAGCAGGGCGCCGGCCGTGACGGCGCCGGTGTTGCCGGCGCTCACGAAGGCGTCGGCCTCGCCGGCGTGCACCAGCTTGAGACCGACGACGATGCTCGACTCCGTACGGTTGCGCGCCGCCCAGGCCGGCTCCTCGTCGTAGCCGATGACGTCGCCGGCGTGCACGATGGAGACGTTCTCCGTGCCGGCGGGGACGAGCGGCCGCACCACGGCCTCGTCCCCTACGAACACCACGTGGAGCTCCGGCCCGGCGGCCTGCAGGGCGCCGCGCACGACGTCGTCCGGCGCTCTGTCGCCGCCCATGGCGTCGACCACCACGCGCGCGACCCGGCCGCCGGACGACGCCGTCCAGGCGGCCGTGACCTCGTGGGGCGAGACGTAGATGGGCGTCGGCGTCATGCCTGGAGGTCGGCGACCAGCCGGTCCAGGTCGACGGCCTGCTCGATGAGGCCGGCGATGAGCTCGATCTTGCCGCGGTCCTTGACGCGCAGTCGCCCGAACAGGCGGCGCAGGTCGTCGGCCGCAGTGACGGTGTCGGTCTCGACCGAGACGAGCGGCACGCCGCGCTCCTCGGCACGCTCGAGCACGGCGGGGCTGGGCACGTAGTTGCCGGTGAGCACGACGGCCACGGTGGGCGTGTCGAGCGCCGTGAGGATGATCTCGGCGCGATCGCCGCCCACGATCACGACCTTGTCCGGCGTGAGCTGGAAGTAGCGGAGAGCGTGGTCGGGGCTCATGGCGCCGATCATGTAGGTCTCGACGAGGCGGTCGCCGTACTGGGCGCCGCACACGTAGGTGCCGCTCAGGGCCTCGACGATCTCCGCCACGGAGACGGCTGAGAGCCGGCTGTTGGACGTGATCGCTCCGTAGCTCGTGATGTCGTTCGTCTCCAGGAAGCGCACGTACTGATCGGTGACGAGCGCCAGGCGCGACTGGGGCACCATGTTGAACAGCACGCCGAGGAGGCGCTGCTTGAGGGCGTCCTTGACGTAGATGATGTCGTCCAGCAGACGGGCGCCAGCGAACTTGGCGACCAGCAGCGTGCGCAGGTCGAGCTGACTGACCACCTCGGCGCCGCTGGTGCGTAGAAAGCGGCCCTGCCAGATCTCGCCGAGGCCCTCACAGATCAGGAGGTCCTTGCCCTCGCTCAAGCGAGCGTAGGCGTCGGCGACGCGGCGCATGGCGTCGACCTCGGACCCGTTGAGGACGTCGTGCAGGGCGTCCTCGTCGAGCACGACGGGGCACACGTCGGTGAGGGCGTCATCCAGGCCGAGCAGCTCGGCGACGAAGGCGGCGTCCTCGTCGAGCAGCACGCCGCTCGCCGACGACGCGAGCGTGCCGACGGGCTTGAAGTAGCCGGCCTTCAGACCCCGGCGCCGCAGCGCGAGACACAGGCCGACGGCGATGGTGGTCTTGCCGCCGCTGCCTTGGGTGGAGGCGATGTAGAGCGACTTCACCGCTGAAGCCCCCTCAGAGGTCAGTCCGTCCGCCGCGGGGCCCTTCGGGCCGCCGGCCGCTCACTACCACTACGGGAATCGACGTTGCCCACGGGCATCAGTGTCAGTGCCCCTGCGGCGCACCCGACGTTGATCCCCCTGCGGCGATCAACCCGTCCACCACGGGGCCCTTCGGGCCGGCGGCCGCTCACCAGCGCTCCGGGCACTTCGTGGCCCTACTGGCATTAGTCGGCGTCGAGGACGATGACCTCGCGGCCCTTGTAGGTGCCGCACTTGGGACAGGCACGGTGCGGGAGCTTGGGGCTCTTGCACTGCGGGCACACGCTGGCCACGTCGACGCTGAGCTTCTGCTGCGACCGGCGCTGGTCGCGACGCCGCTGGGAGGTCTTCTTCTTCGGTACGGGCATGAGTGTTCTCCTCGGTTCAACCAGACGCGGCAGTCTACCACAAGCCTCCCCGCCGCGCCTCCTCAAGTGGTCAGGGCTCGGTGTGCCGGTGGTCCGGTTCCGCGTTGAGGTCGGCGCCGCACACAGGGCACAGTCCGCGGCAGTCCTCGCGGCACAGGAGCTTGGCCGGAAGAGCCTCGGCGATGAGGTCCCGCGCCCAGCGCTCCACGTCGAGCACGAAGCCGCGCGCGTAGCCTTCGTCCTCGTCCGGGTCTTCCTCGTCGCCGCCCTCGGAGTCGCCGTGGCGCACGTAGTCGACTCCCTGGGCCTCGACACGCACATCGGCGTCGGCGAGGCAGCGCTGGCACGGTCCCACGACGTCGGTCTCGAACTCGGCCGTGAGCGTGAGATTGCCGCCCACGCGGGTGGCGGTCAGCTCCATGTCGACCAGATCGCCGGGCACCGCGTAATCGAGCCCACCGAAGACGAACGGGTCGACGTCCACGGGCAACCGCTGCCAGAGCTCGCTGGCATCATGGAACCTGAGGGACCGCAGGTCGAAACGCCGCATGACCTGGAGAAAGCCGCTCGGAACGGGCGTCGAGACGTGGGCGGGCTTACGGCTGCAGGTCGTCGGCCCCGCGCCCCTGCAGGCGTTCGCGGCCGCGCCGCACCGCCGCGATGAACTTGTCCAGGTTGATCTCGAGGTTGCCGAGCACCTCGTCGGCGTAGTCCTCCGCGCCCAGGCGTATCTCGCGCTCGCGCTCGCGGGCGTCTTCCATGATCTGCTGCGCGTTGCGCTCGGCGAGACGCGCGACCTCCTGCTCGGAGGCCATGCGGTCGGCGCGCTCCTGGGCCTCGGCCAGCACACGCTCGGCCTCCTGCTTGGCCTCGGTGAGCATCTCCTGGCGTTCCTTGACGATCCAGCGCGCCTGCTTGATCTCCTCAGGGATCGTGGAGCGCATCTGGTCGAGGATGTCGTAGATCTCCTCGCGGTCGATCATGACGCTGTCGGTGAGCGGCACCGACCGTGCGTTGTGGATGATGTCGTCGAGCTTGTCGATGAGCACGAGCACGTCCATAGTCCTGCAACCCCCTCCCAGCTCTTACTGCTGGTCGCGTCGCGGAAAGACTTCTGCGAGGCGTCGAGCGACGGCCGGCGGGACCAGGTCGTCCACCGACCCCCCGAACGCCGCGATCTCCCTGACCCCACTCGAGCTCAGGAAGCTGTGCTCGGGCGACGCCATCATGAACACTGTTTCGATGTCGGGCGCCAACTTCCTATTGAGCTGGGCCATGGCGAACTCGTACTCGAAGTCGGAGATGGCGCGCAGCCCCTTGAGGATCACGTGGGCGTCCCAGCGCTGCGCGAACTCCACGACGAGCTCGTTGAAGCGGTCGACGATGATGTTGTCGTGGCCGGCGAGCGCCTCGCGCAGGAACGCCTCGCGCTCGTCGGGGCCGAACAGGGGCGCCTTGCGCTGCGGGACCTCGATGAGACCGACGACCACGCGGCCGAACTTCGCGGCGCCGCGTCTGATGATGTCGAGGTGTCCCACGGTGACCGGATCGAACGTACCGGGGCAGATGGCGGTGACGTTACGCGGCACGGGTGCCCCCCGGCAGGTCAGTCACTCGCGGCCTCACGCTCGTTCGCAACTCCGTCACCGTCCTCGCCGGGCGCCAAGATGGTCACCCGCGTGTCGCCGTACCGCTTCTCCCTCAGCACCCGCCAGGGCAGTGCGGCGCTCGTGCCGGCGGCAGTCTCGACCACCAGGAGCGCCCCCGCGGAAAGCACCGGCGGCAGCAGCCTCACGAGCTGCGGCCGCACACCGTCGTACGTCGCATACGGCGGGTCCACGAGCACGAGAGTATATCGCGCGCCGCGCCTGGCGTCAGCTTGCAGGGCGCGGCGCGCGTCCCCCGTGACCAGCCGCACGCGGGGCGACCGCGCCGGATCCAGGTCCACTCTCTCGAGATTACGGCGCACCGCCTGCACGGCGGCGCGGTCGTTCTCGACGAAGGTGCACGAAGCGGCGCCCCGCGACAGCGCCTCGATGCCCAGGGCGCCGCTGCCGGCGAACAGGTCGAGGACGGCGTGGCCGGCGAGCGGGCCGACGGCGGCCTCCGGCGGGGAGGCGGGCCCGCGCCCGGCGACCGGCGAGGCCGCGGCAAGCGGCGCGGCGATGGCGCCGAGCATACCGAAGACGGCCTCCCGGACCTTGTCGGAGGTCGGCCGAGTCGCACGGCCGGCCGGGGCCGCGAGCGGCCGGCCCCTCCACTCCCCACCGACGACCCTCACGCGCCGGCGTCGTCGCGGCCGAGCACCACACGGCGCACCGGCGGCGGGACGGGGCCGACGGTGAAGGCACCCTCGAGCACGCGTGAAGCGGCGGTCCGCCGCGCCGCGTCCCGGGAGAACACCGCGGCCAGAGGCTCGCCGGCCTCCACGGGGTCGCCCACGACCTTCTGGAGAAGGACACCCGCGGCGGGGTCGACGGAGTCGTCCACCCGCTGACGGCCGGCGCCGGCGAACTGCGCCGCCCGGCCCACGGCCAGGGCGTCGATGGCCGTGAGATAGCCGCATGCCGGTGCCGCGACCTCGTGGGCGGCAAGGCGGTGGAACGCGCCGGGCTCCCAGCGCCCGCCCTGTACGAAACACCAGCGCTCGAAGTGCTCGGCGGCGCGGCCGTCGGCGAGCGCCGCCTCGGCCCGGCGCCGCCCCTCGGCTTCGTCGACCCCGAGGTCGGACAGGGCGAGCAGAGCCCCGGCGATCGTCAGCACCACCTCACGCACGTCGTCCGCACCCTCACCGTTCAGCACCTGCCAGGCCTCCTCGACCTCGAGGCGGTTGCCCACGGTGCGCCCCAGCGGGGAGTCCATGTCGGTGAAGACGCAGGTCGTCGGACGCTCGTAGGCGTCGCCGACGAGGCGGCAGAGGCGGGCGAGCTCGCGCGCGTGCTCGAGGTCGCGGATGAAGGCGCCCCTGCCCACCTTGATGTCGAGCACGAGCGCAGCGGTCCCGCTGGCCACTTTCTTGCTCATGATGCTGGCGGCGATGAGCCCGTCGCAGTCGACGGTCGCCGTCACATCGCGCAGCGCGTACAGGATGCGGTCGGCGGGCACGACGCGCTCGCTCTGGCTGCACACGGCGACGCCGATGCGCTCGAGCTGACGGACGAACTCGCCCTGTGGGAGCTGCACGCGGAAGCCGGGGATGGACTCCAGCTTGTCCAGCGTCCCGCCGGTGTGCCCGAGGCCGCGCCCCGACATCTTGCCGAAAACGGCGCCGCAGCTGGCGACGAGCGGCGCCAGCACCAGCGTGACCTTGTCGCCGACCCCGCCGCTGGAGTGCTTGTCGAGCACCGGGCGACGCACCACTCGAAGATCCAGGAGCTTGCCGCTCTCCACCATGGCGCGGGCGAGCTCGACGGTCTCCTCGTCGTCGAGACCCCGCAGGGTGATGGCCATGAGCAGGGCACCCGCCTGGTAGGGCGGGACCGCGCCGCTCACCACGCCGTCGACGAACGCCTTGAGTCGCTCGGCGTCGAGGCGCCTGCCGTCGCGCTTCCAGGCGATCACGTCGTTGACGAAGTCCACGCAGCCGTCCTCCCGGGTCACGCTGAGACGAGGCCGGGCCAGCGCGCCGCCACGGCGGCACCGAGCCCGGCGGAGAGGTTGCGCGCGGCGCGTGCGCCGCGCGCCAGGACCTCCTCGTGTGAGCCTACCTCGGCGGCCCTGTTGGCGACCACCGCGAGGAGCAGGCACTCGGCGCCGGCGCTCGCGGCAGCGCGCACCTCCGGAGCCGCCGACATGCCGACCACGTCGCCCTGGCCGGCCAGCCACTCGACCTCCGCTCTGGTCTCGAACTGCGGCCCCGAAACGGCGCAGTACACGCCGGTGCGGGCCGCAGCGCCCAGGGCGGCGAGCGTCTTGGCGACCGCCGCCGCTCCGGCCCCTCCGCACACGACGAGCCGCTGCGCGCGGACGCCGGAGGGCGGGGCCTGGAGATCGGCCACCGTGTGGCACACGACCACGTCGCCGGGCTCCACCTCCGGGTGCAGCGACCCCGTCGAGTTCGTCAGCACGACCCGCGTGACGGCGGCGGCCGCGAGTCCGCGGACCGGCCGCCACAGCTCCTCCACGGACCAGCCCTCGTAGACGTGTGGGCGGCCGCAGGCCAGGGCCAGGCGCAGCCTGGCCTCACCTGCGGCCACACCGGTCACCAGCCGGAGCACGTTGGCGTGACCGGGGACGGCCGTGCACGGCCAGCCGAGCTCGGCGTAGCCAAGTTCGTCCTCGAGCACCGCCCCAGCGGGCAGGGCCTCGAGGCCCGAACCGAAGACCACGGCGGCCTGCGCGCCGAACGCGGCGAGCCGCCGGTTCGCGGCGGAGGCCGCCATCACGCCATGGACCTGCCGGGCAGCGGGGGCTCCTCCCGGGTGAGCAGCGCGAACGCCGTGGCGCCGACGTCCTCCTGAGCGCCGTCCCATCGCCCGGGGCGCAGGCCGGTGGCCATCAGCGGCGAGTACTCCCGCGAGTGGTCGGTGCTCTCGGTGGTCGGATCGACCCCGTGGTCGGCGCACAGGATCATGGCGTCGCCGGGCCGCAGCAGCGTCAGCCACTCCCCGACCGCGCGATCGACGGCCGCCAGCCCCTCCGCGAAGCCGGCTACGTCGTTGCGGTGGCCCCACACCTGGTCGAAGTCGACCAGGTTGGCGAACAGCAGGCCCTCGTCCATCTCCGTGAGGTGTCGCGTGCAGGCGGCGATGCCGTCGGTGTTGTTGGTGGTGTGGTCGTCCACGTCGACGCCGCGTTGCACGAAGATCTCGCCGATCTTGCCGACACCGACCACGGCGACGCCGCGCTCGTGCAACAGGTCGAGGTACGTCGGACCCGGCGGCTCCAGCGAGAAATCACGCCGCCGCGGCGTGCGCGCGTAGTCTCCGGACGCGCCGGCGAACGGCCGCGCGATCACCCTGCCGACGGCATGGGACCCCTGCAGGATGGCGCGCGCCGTCTCGCACCACTCGTACAGTCGCCGGACCGGCACGACGTCTTCGTGGCAGGCGAGCTGGAAGACCGAGTCGGCCGACGTGTACACGATGGGCCTGCCGGTAGCCACGTGCTCGTCGCCGAGCTCGTCGATGACGGCCGTGCCCGAAGCCGGGAGGTTGCACAGCGTGCCCCGGCCGATGGCCCGCTCGAACGGCTCCATCACCTCCGGGGGAAAGCCGTGCGGGTAGGTCGGGAACGGCCGCTCGAGCACGACGCCCATCATCTCCCAGTGGCCGGTGGTGGTGTCCTTGCCGGCGCCGTGCTCCAGGAGGCGACCGTACGTCGCCGAGGGCCACGGCGCACCCAGCGGCAGGCCGGTGACCTCGGAGAGGCCGAGGCCCACCAGGTTCGGCAGATCGACCCCGGAGCGCTCGAGGACGTGCCGCAGCGTGTCCGAGCCCTCGTCGCCGTACGCCGCCGCATCCGGAAGCTCGCCGGCGCCGACGCCGTCCAGCACGCACACGAACACGCGAGTCATACTCGTCACTCCTCCTCGTCGCCGCCCGGGTCTCCGCCGGCGTCTCGTGCCGGGCGACCTTGCGGCTCCGGCCCCGAGCGCACCCGGCCGGCGCCGGCCGCGCGACGCGCCCGCGGGTGGGTCTCGAGGTACACCTCCCGAAGGTGCTCCACGGTCACGTGAGTGTACAGCTGCGTCGTGGCGACGTTGGCGTGGCCGAGCATCTCCTGCACGCTACGCAGGTCGGCCCCCGCGGCCAGCAGATGGGTGGCGAACGAGTGGCGCAGCGTGTGTGCGCTGGCGCGGCCGAGAAGACCGGCGCGCTCCAGCGTCTTGCGCAGCAGGTAGTCGAGGCCCTGGCGGGTGAGCGGCGCGCCGCGCGCGTTGAGGATCAGTTCCGGGCGGCGGCGGCCCTTGAGCAGTTGCCGGCGCCCATCCCTCAGGTAGCGGCCGAGCGCCGCCTGCGCGGCGCCGCCCATGGGCACCACCCGTTCCTTGTCGCCTTTCCCGGTACAGCGCACGAGACCGGCCTCCAGGTCGGCGTCGCCCTCGCGCAGGCCGAGCAGCTCGCTGGCGCGGAGGCCGCACCCGTACAGCAGCTCCAGGGCAGCGAGGTCGCGCTGGCCGAGCGGCCCGGCCGGCACGACGGCGGCGAGCAGCCGGCCGGCCTCCTCCACCGACAAGACGCGCGGAAGGTCCTCCGGCCGCTTGGGCGTGCGCAGCGTGGCCGAGGGATCATCGGCCCTCATGCCCTCCCGGGCGAGGAACGCATAGAAGGTGCGCAGGGTCGCGGTGCGGCGCGCCACGGAGCTGGCCGCGCCGTCTCCCCCCTCCCCTCGAAGTAGGCGCGCAGGTCGTCGGCGCCCGCCTCCGACGGCAGCACCCGCCGCGGGACGAGGAACTCGGCGTAGCGGCGCAGGTCGCGACCGTACGCCTCCACGGTGTTCAGGCTGAGTCCACGCTCGTAGCGCACGTGGTCGAGGAACTCCAGGACGAGAGGATCGAGCGGCGTCGCCGGGGGCCGTGCAGCCCCTTCTGCGCGCCGCCCCGCCGCGCCGGGGGCCACGCCCACTCCTACTCGTGCGTGCGCGCCGCCGCGCGCACGATGGCGTGGGCCATGGCGTACAGCTGGTGCAGCCGGTCGACACGCATGCTCTCATGGGAGGAATGCACGCGCTCGAAGCCGACCCCAAGCGTGACGGCAGCGAGCCCCCTGGAGTTGAACACGTTGCTGTCCGAGCCGCCGCCGCCGGCGACGTGCCGCGCCTCGATGCCGGCGTCGGCAAGCGCCGCTTCGACGAGGCGCAGAGGCAGCGAGTCGTCGTCCCAGCGATAGCCGCGGAAGTGCTCCTGGATGTCGAGGTCGACGTCGACGCCCGCCTCGGCGGCCGCCACCGTACAGGCTTCGACCATGCGGGTGACGTGGTGCGCCAACAGGGCCTCGTCGCGACTGCGCACCTCGGCGTGCACCGAGCAGTGTTCCGGCACAACGTTGACGGCGCTGCCGCCCTCGATGAGGCCGACGTTGGCCGTGCTCTCCTCGTCGAGGCGGCCGAGGGTCATGGCGGCGACAGCACGTGCGGCCGCCACGACGGCGCTGCGGCCGTGCTCGGGCTCGATGCCCGAGTGAGCCGCGGCACCGTGGAACCGCGCCACGAGGGCCTTGAGCGTCGGAGCGCTGCAGATCACGGTGCCCGGCGCGCCCTCGCTGTCGAAGACGCAGACGACGCGAGAACGCAGGTCGCCGAGCTCCATGGCCTTGGCGCCCTGCAGGCCGATCTCCTCGCCGGCCGTGAAGACGAGCTCCACATCGGCCGCCGGCGCCTCCCCGCCAAGGTCGCGCAGCACCAGGAGCAGGGCCGCCACGGCAGCCTTGTCGTCGGCGCCGAGTACGGTGCGTCCGTCGCTGCGCACCACCCCATGTTCGACGACCACGGTGGGCGCCTGGTCGGTCGGCACGGTGTCGAGGTGCGCACAGAGCGCGACCGGCGTGCCCTCGCCGCGCCCGGGCACGCGCACGATGAGGTTGCCGCAGGCACAGCCGCTCAGGGCAGCGCTGTCGTCCTCCTCGACGGCGAAGCCGGCCGCGCTTGCGTACGCGGCCACGGCGTCTGCCATCTCGCGCTCTTCGCGCGAAGGCGAGCGGATCGACGCCAGCCTGACGAACAGCTCGACAAGCTCGTCACGCTCGAGTGCGGCGGTGCCGGCCGCGCGCTCCTCTCCCGTCACGCCGTCGTGCATGCGTCCTCCAGCTCGTCGTCGCGCTCCCGGCGCAGCCGCGCCGCGGCGCCGACGAAGTCACGGAACAGCGGCGCCGGCCGCTGCGGGCGGGACTTGAACTCGGGGTGGAACTGCGAGGCCACGAACCACGGGTGGTCCGGCAGCTCGCAGATCTCCACGAGACGTCCGTCGGGCGTCGTGCCGCTCACGACCAGGCCGGCGGCCTCCAGCCGCGGTCGCAGGTCGTTGTTCACCTCGTAGCGATGCCGGTGGCGCTCCCACACCTCGTCGGCCGCGTAGGCGGCCTGCGCCTTCGTGCCCGGCACCAGCTTCACGTGCGAGGCGCCGAGGCGCATCGTCCCGCCCATGTCGGCCACATCCTTCTGCTCGGGCAGCAGATCGATGACCGGAAACGGCGTCTCCGGGTCGAACTCGGTGGAGTTGGCGCCGGGCATGTCACACACATCGCGCGCGAACTCGGCCACCGCGCACTGCATCCCCAGACAGACGCCGAGAAAGGGCACCTTGTGCTCGCGGCAGTAGCGGATGGCGTCGATCTTGCCCTCGATGCCGCGCTGCCCGAAACCGCCCGGCACGATGACCCCATCGGCCTTGCAGAGGCGGTCGGCCACCGTCTGCTCGCTCAGGTCCTCCGAGTCGACCCAGTGCAGGTCGAGCTTGCGCCCGTGGTGGAACGCCGAGTGTTTGAGAGCCTCCCACACCGAGAGGTAGGCCTCGTGCAGCTGCACGTACTTACCCACCAGGGCGATCGTCACCGGCTTCTCGCAGGCGTCGATGCGATCGACCAGGGCGCGCCACTCGGTGAGGTCCGGCTCCCCGCACTCCAGGTGCAGCATGCGCACCACGAGGTCGTCCAGGCGCTCGCGGTGCATGCGCAGGGGGACGCGGTAGATGTCGTCGGCGTCGGCGGCGCAGACCACGGCGTCCGGGTCCACGTCGCAGAACAGGGCGATCTTCTCGCGGATGCCCTGGGACAGCGGCTCCTCGGAGCGGGCGACGATGATGTCGGGCTGGATGCCGATCTCGCGGAGCTCGGCCACGGAGTGCTGGGTCGGCTTGGTCTTGGGCTCACCCACGACGCCGATGACCGGCACCAGCGTCACGTGGATGTACAGGACGTTCTCGCGGCCGATGTCCTTGCGGAACTGGCGGATGGCCTCGAGGAAGGGGAGGCTCTCGATGTCGCCGACCGTGCCCCCGACCTCGGTGATGAGGACGTCGACGCCGGTGCTCTGGGCCAGGCGGTGGACGCGGCTCTTGATCTCGTTGGTGATGTGGGGGATGACCTGGACGGTACCGCCCAGGTAGTCGCCGCGGCGCTCCTTGGTGATGACGGCGTTGTAGATGCCGCCGGTCGTGACGTTGGAGTCGCGCTGCACGTACTCGTCGAGAAAGCGCTCGTAGTGCCCGAGGTCGAGGTCGGTCTCGGCGCCGTCCTCGGTGACGAAGACCTCACCGTGCTGGTACGGGCTCATGGTGCCCGGGTCCACGTTGATGTAGGGGTCGAACTTCTGGCTCGCGACCTTGAGGCCGCGCGTCTTGAGCAGGCGCCCCACCGACGCCGCCGTGATGCCTTTCCCCAGACCGGACACCACACCGCCGGTGACGAAGATGTGCTTGGTCACGCGCCTCCTCCCCCTCGCTCCGCGTCCCTCCCGCCCGGCTGCCCCGAGCGGCCGTGAGCGGGCCATGCGCCGCCCCCGGCGCACGCCCACGCCACACGCGTGCCGCGATGGACTGGCGAGGGATTTTGTGGGGCCGGAGTCACGCCCGTACCTTGCTGACGGGCCGGCGCGATGGTATCTCCGGCGAGCCCACGGATCACGCGCGCAAGTATACCAAAGCACGGGGAGGCGACAAGGACGTCGCCATGGCACGAGCGGGCGGCGGCGGGCGGACCCCGGCGCCTTTGCGGCCGCAACGCGCGAGCCGGCCGGCGCGCGTCAGCGCCCGCCGGAGGCGCGCTGAAGGAGGCGCTCGGCGTGACTGCGCGCGGCCGCGTCGTCGGGCGCGGCGCCGAGCATGCGGCAGAGCTCGGCGAGGCGCTCTTCGCCATCCACACGGCGCACCACGGTCACGGTGCTGCCGGCCTCGGGGTCGCTCTCCTTGACGATGGCGAACTGCCGCTCCGCATAGGCGGCCACCTGCGGCAGGTGCGTGATGCAGACCACCTGCCGCCCCTCCGCGAGGCGCGCAAGGCGCTCGCCGAGGGCCGAGGCGGTCACGCCGCCGATGCCGGTGTCGACCTCGTCGAAGATGAGCGTCTCCACGTCGTCACCGAGCGTCACGAGGCCGCGGATGGCGAGCATGGCGCGGGAAAGCTCGCCCCCTGAAGCCGTGTCGCGTAACGGACGCGGCGGCACGCCGGGGTTGGCACTGAAGGTGAACTCGACCTCATCAGCGCCTCGCGGCCCCAGCGCCTGCCAATCCTTGCCGCGTGGCTCCACCACGATGCTGAAGCTCGCGTGCGGCATGGCGAGGCCGCGCAGCTCGTCCTGCACGCGGCCGGCGATGACAGGCGCCGCCGCGCGGCGCGCCGCCGTGAGGCGGGCGGCCGCGCTCGCCGCCGCCTGCTGCGCCTCTTCGGCGCGCCGCGTGAGCGCTTCCTCGTCGGCCTCGAACTCCTCGAGCCGCGCCAGCCGTGCGCGTGCCGTGCGGCCGTACTCCAGCACCTCGTCGGCCGATCCTCCGTACTTGCGCATGAGCGCCTTGAGCTTGTCGTAGCGCAACTCCAGCGCGTCGCGGTGCGCCGGGTCGACATCGAGGTCGTCAAGATACGCGCGCAACGCGGCGGCGACGTCGTCCAGCTCGACGGCGAGACCGTCGAGCCGCGCAGCGGCGCCGTCCAGCGCCGCGTCGAGCGCCGCCGCCTCGCCGACGAGCCGCTGCGCGACGCGCACGGCGTCGAGGGCGGCGGCCTCGCTCTCGCCGGCGAGCAGACCGAGGGCACCGCCGGCGCGCTCGAGCAGCTTGCCGGCGTGCCGTAGACGCTCGCGCTCCGCACCGAGCCTCTCGTCCTCTCCCGGCTGCACGCCGGCGGCGTCGATCTCGGCCGTCTGGTACCGCAGCATCTCGATCTCGCGCTCGCGCTCCCGGCCGACGCCGCGCAGCTCTTCCAGCTCCCGCGTGAGCGTGCGAGCCAGCTCGTGGGCCGACACGTACTCCGCCAGCAGCGGCGCCACGGCGTCGGCCGCCGCGTCGAGCAGGTCCAGCTGCCGCTCGAGCTGCAGCAGCCGCGTGTGCTCGAGCTGCCCATAGAACGCCAGCCGCGCTCGCAAGGCCTCTTCCACGGCAGCCGCGGAGCTGTACAGGCCGTCCAGATGCGAACGCGAGCGCCCGCCGCGCGGCAGCTCGCGCGCCACGGCCAGGGTCTCCCCATTCTCGAACAGCGCCTGCACGAGCGCCCGTTGCGCGCCCGGGCGAACGAGCTCGTCGCCGCCTTTCTGACCCAGGAGCAGGCCGATGGCCTGGGCCAGCAGGCTCTTGCCCGCCCCGGTCTCGCCGGTGATGACGTTGAGACCCGGCGCGAACTCGAGCCGCGCCGCGGCGATCAGCACGAGGTCGTCGATGGAGAGCTCGACCAGCATGAGCGGCGCTCAGCGCGCGTCGCGGCGGTCGAAGAGCTTCTCTTCGACGTTCTGGTAGAACGAGCCCTCGCCGCTCACCATGAGGCGGGCGCGCTTGTGCCCCGCGACGATGCGCACCTCGTCGCCGCAGCACAGCCGGCCGCACGTGTCGCCGTCCACCACGATCTCCGCCTCCTGTTGGGGCGAGACGTTGCGCGCGGTGATGACGTGGTCGGGGCGCAGGATGACCGGCCGGAACCCCAGCGAGTGCGGAGCGATGAAGTTCAGTACAAGCACGCCGGCGTCCCACTCCACGATGGGGCCGCCACACGAGAGGTTGTACGCGGTGGAGCCGGTGGGCGACGCGATGATGAGCCCGTCGCAGAACATGGTGCCGACGGTGACGCCCGCAACCTCGTATTGCAGGTTGAGCACGTGACGGGGGTGCACGCGGCTGAGGATGACGTCGTTGACTGCGGTGAACTGCCGGCCGTTGACCCGCGCATCGACGGTGAGCAGCCGGATAACGCGGTGCTCCCCCCGGAGCATCGGCACGAGCTCCGCCTCCCATTCGTGCCGCGAGAGCGAAGCGAGAAACCCGACGTTGCCGTAGTTGACACCCAGCACCGGCACGGTGCCGTCGATGAACCGGCCGAGAGCGCGCAGGATGGCGCCGTCGCCGGCGAAGACGATGCAGAGGTCTGCCTGACTGGCCTCGTCCTCCGCGACCACGCGGTAGCCGTCGAGGACTCCGCCGGCGTGCCTGGCGGCCTCGTCGGCGGGCACCAGCAACTCCAGACCAAGCCTCGTGCGAGCCGCGGCGAGCTGCCGCAGCGCCGCCTCGGCCTCGGGCTTGCCCGGGCCGCTGAGCGCGACGATACGGCGCAGGCGCTCAGCCATGGGCCCGCGCCACCGCGGCCGCCGCCGCGGCCACGGCGTCGACGGGCGCCGCCGGGAGCGGCGCGCCCGCATCACAGAAGTAGACGAAGTACTCCACGTTGCCCTTGGGTCCGGGGTGGCCTGAGTCGCAGATGCCCAGCACCGCGGCGCCCCGCTCGACAAGCCACGAGCTCACGGCCTCCAGCACGCCGACCTGCACCTGCGGGTCGCGCACCACGCCGCCCTTGCCGACCCGCTCGCGGCCGGCCTCGAACTGGGGTTTGACGAGCACAAGACCTCGGTACCCTCGGCGCAGCGATTCTAGCACGGGCCCCAGAGCCACCGTCAGGGAGATGAACGACAGGTCCGCGGTGACAAACGAGGGCTGGAACGGTAGACGTTCGGGGGTCAGGTAGCGGGCGTTCGTACGTTCGAGCACCGCGACCCGCGGATCCTCGCGCAGCCGCCAGTCGAGTTGCCCGTAGCCCACGTCCACGGCGACCACTCGGGCGGCGCCCCCCTGCAGAAGGCGGTCGACGAAGCCTCCGGTGGAGCTCCCGAGATCGCACACGTCCTCGCCCGTCACGTCCACGCCGAGCACCGCCATCGCGTGGTCGAGCTTGTCGCCGCCACGGGAGACGAAGCGCGGCCGTTCGGCCACAGTGAGGGGCGATCCGTCGTCGACCAGGGTGCCCGGCTTGTCGGTGACCTGCTCGCCCACCCTCACCTCGCCGGCGAGGACCGCCGCCCGGGCCTGGGCACGGGTGGCGAAGAGGCCGCGGGCCACGAGCAGCGCGTCCAGCCGCTCGCGCACAGGCTACTTGACGCGAGCCAGCGTGGCCGGACGGACCGCCGCGGCCAGCGCCACGGCCTGCGGCGTGAGGCCGATGTCCTGAAGCAGCCGCGTGCGCTCGCCCTGCGGTACGAACGCGTCCGGCAGGCCGAAGCGCACCACCGGTACGCGGTCGCCGACCTTCTCGAGGACAGCGCTGCCGAAGCCGCCGGCCAAAGCGTTCTCCTCGACCGTCACGAACAGCCTGTGCGTACCCGCCAGTCTCAGCAGCAGCGTCTCGTCCAGGGGCTTGACGAAGCGCGCGTCCACCACGGTGGGACGCTCGCCCTGCGTCTCGAGCAGCGTTGCCGCCTCACGGGCGATGCCGACCCCGGTGCCGATACCGATGAGCGCGACCTCACGGCCCTCCTGCAGCACGACGCCTTCGCCGATGGCTACCGGGTCGAGCGACTGCGAGGCGACGAACGGCGCCGCCAGGCCGCGTGGGTAGCGCAGCGCCACGGGGCCGTCGATCTCCAGGGCGGTGGCCAGCATGCGCTGGAGCTCGTCCTGGCTCGACGGCGCCATCACGGTGAGGTTCGGGATCACGCGAAGGAAGCTGAGGTCGAAGGCGCCGTGGTGCGTGGGGCCGTCATCGCCGACGAGGCCGGCGCGGTCCACGGCGAACACCACCGGCAGCTGCTGCAGACCGACGTCCTGCACGAGCATGTCGTAGGCCCGCTGCAGGAACGTCGAGTACACGGCAACCACGGGACGCATGCCACCGATGGCCAGGCCGGCGGCGAAGACGGCGGCATGCTCCTCGGCGATGCCGACGTCGTAGAAGCGGTCGGGAAAGCGGCGCTCGAACGCCTCCAGGCCGGTACCCTGGGTCATGGCCGCGGTGATGGCGACCACGCGCGGGTCCTTCTCGGCCAGGCGCACCAGCGCCTGGCCGAACGCCTCCGTGAACGTCGTCCCCACCGTCGCGGCCTTGCGTTCACCGCTCGTGCGGTGGAACGGTCCGGTCCCGTGGAACGCGTCGGGCTTGGCCTCCGCGGGCTTGTAGCCCTTGCCCTTGACGGTGCGCACGTGCACCACCACCGGACGCCGCGTGTCGATGGCCTGGCGGATGCTCTCGCGCAGCGCGTGCAGGTCGTGGCCGTCCACCACGCCGATGTAGGCGAAGCCCAGCTCCTCGAACAGCATCCCGGGCACGAGGAGAGCCTTCATCGACTCCTTCACGTCCTTGCCGAAGCGGTACGCCTGGCGGCCGATGGCCGGGATCTTCGAGACGCCGTGCTCGAGGTCTTCGCGCAACCGCGTGAGCGTGGGATCGAGACGGATGCGGTTGAGATAGAGCTGCAGCGCGCCCACGTTGGCGCGGATGGACATCTCGTTGTCGTTGAGGACGACCACGAGCGGGGTGCGCAGGTGCCCGGCCTGATTGAGGGCCTCGAAGGCGACGCCGCCCGTGAGGGCCCCGTCGCCGAGGACGCAGACGACGTTGCCGCCGGCGTGCGCCAGCCTGGCGGCTTCGACGAGGCCCAGGCCGTAACCGATGGAGGTGGAGGCGTGACCGGTACCGATCACGTCGTGCTCCGATTCCGCGCGGTTCGGGAAGCCGGAGAGCCCCCCGTACTGGCGGATCGTGGCGAACCGGTCGCGGCGGCCCGTAAGGAGCTTGTGCGTGTAGCACTGGTGGCCGACATCCCAGACGATCTTGTCGCGGGGGCTGTCGAGCACGCTGTGCAGGGCCACTGTGAGCTCGACGGTACCGAGGCTGGGGGCGAGATGGCCGCCCACCTCACTCGTGCAGGAGAGGATCGCCTCGCGGATCTCCCCGCAGAGCACACCCAGCTCGCGTTCGGAGAACTGCTGCAGGTCGGCGGGATCCGAGATCCGTTCAAGGTACGCCATCGTGACCCGAGTATAGCACCGGGGTCCGAGCCTACGGCTCCGCCCGCGCCGGGGCCCCGGGCACGACCGGCGGCGGTGCGGACGAGCCCCGGAGCCGCCGGCTCAGCGTCTGCGGTCGCGGATGTAGACGGTGAGGCCGGCGAGCGACGAGGTGTCGCCCGGAAGATCAGCGAGCCGATCGCCGGCGCGCGCGGCAGCCTCGGCCGCAAGGCCGCGCGCCGCCTCAAGCCCAAACCGCGACACGTACGTGGTCTTGTGCTGTTCGCGGTCCTTGCCGACGCTCTTGCCGAGCTCCTCTTCGTCGCCGGCCTCGTCGAGGATGTCGTCGACGATCTGGAAGAGAAGCCCGACCTCGGTCGCGAAGGCGCGGTACGGCCCCGGATCCGCAGCCCCGGTGAGGACCGCGCCGCAGACCACGGCCGCCTCGATGAGGCGGCCGGTCTTGAGGGCGTGCAGCGTGCGCAGATCGTCGTCGGTCCGGGCGACGCCGGCCACGTCCATGAACTGGCCGCCGACCATGCCCTGCACGCCGGTCGCGGCCGCGACCTCGGTGACCGCCGCCAGCAACGCCTCGGGGGAGCCCTGCTGCCGGCTGAGGAGCACGTGGAACGCCTCCGCGAAGAGGCCGTCGCCGGCGAGGATCGCGATGTCCTCCCCATAGGCGACGTGACACGTCGGGCGACCCCGGCGCAGCGTGTCGTCGTCGATGGCGGGCAGGTCGTCGTGGATGAGCGAGTAGGTGTGGACCAGCTCGAGCGATGCGGCGGCAGGAAGGACGATCGAGGGGTCGGCGCCACGGCTGCACGCCGTGGCGAGGGCGAGCACCGGCCGGATACGCTTGCCGCCGGCGAGCAGGGAGTACCGCATGGCCTCGACCAGGCGGGCGGCGCGGCCGTCGGCGCCGAAGTCCAGTCGCTCGAGGTAGTCCTCGATGAGGGCGAGCAGCTCTTCCGGGTAGCCCTCGTCGTGCCGCTGGAGCTGGGCGGTCATCGTGGGGCGCTCATGCCACTATTCTGCAAGACGGCCGAGACGCTCGAGGAGGCGGCCCGCCTCCTCGACCAGCTCGGTCGCCCGCTCCAACAGTGTCATCTCGACCTCGCCCGACGACGAGGCCGTCAGGCGCGGCTCCAGCCCTTCCAGTTGCGTGAGGATGGCGCGCACGCGCGCCACCGCCTCGGCCGGCTTGAACGGCGGTTCCACCCGTCCGGCGGCGGACACCCCTCCGGCCCCGTCGCCTCCGGCGTCGCCGCCCTGACCGGGACGCACCGCGTCACTCATCCCCGGCCTCCCGCTCGCGCTGCACCGCACCGAGGACGCCGTTCACGAACGTGCCGGCTTCGTCCGTCGAGTACCGCTTCGTCAACCGCACGGCCTCGTCGATGGCCACCTCCGCAGGCGTCACGCCGGTCTGCATCTCCCAGACGGCCAGGCGCAGGATGCTTCGCTCGAGCGGGGCGATGCGGTCGACCGCCCAGCCCGTGGAGTGGCGCGCGAGGGTCTCGTCCACCTGCTCGCGCGCCGCCTCCACGCCGCTCACGGCGGCGATGGTGAACTCGTCGGGGCCGTATCCCTCCCGCAGCTTCTGCCCCTTCACGAGGTCGGCCATGGACAGGTCGGTGACCTCGCGCTGGTACAGCAGGAACACGGCGTCGCGGCGCGCCTGCTTACGGCTGGGTTTGGCGGGCACGGACTGCTGCCGGGGTCAGACGGGCTCGATGGCGAACAGCGGCTGGCCGTACTGCACGGTCTCGCCGTTCTCCACGAGGATCTCGCGCACCACCCCGGCCACGTCGGCCGTGAGCTCGTTCATCATCTTCATCATCTCGAGGATACAGAGCGTCTGGCCGGCGTCCACCGTGTCGCCGACCTCCACGAAGACCGGCGACTGAGGCGAAGGCGAACGGTAGAAGGTCGCGACCCACTTCGAGCGCACCAGGTGGTACCCGTTGAGTCCGTCGCCGGCCGCGGCGTGGGCGTCAGGGGCCGGCGCGGCCGGCGCGGCCGCCGGAGCGGGCGCCGCCACGACCGCCGGCGCGGCGCCGGCCTTGCGCACCGTCATCTTGAGGTCGCCCTGCTCGATGACGACCTCCTCCAGGTCGCTCTCCTCCACGAGCGCGAGGATGTCCTTGACGCGGTCGGCCGCCTCCACGCCAAGAGCCGACCCGGCCTGCTGCGCGAGATAGGCCGGGATATGCGCGCCGAACACGTCGCTCTCGGGGCCTATGTGGTGCCGCTCCAGGTACGGGCGCGCCGTCTGAGGGAACAGTGCGTAGCTCAGCAGGTCCTCCTCGGAGCGCGCCAGCTCGCCGATCTCCTCGCGGTAGTCCTCGAGCGTCTCGCTCACCAGGTCGGCAGGGCGCACATGGATGGGCTCCTCGTCGCCGAGCACCCGGGTGATGACCTCCGTGGAGATGGGGCCCGGCGCCGCGCCGTACTTGCCGCGCAGGTACGCCTTCATCTCGTCCGGCACGATGCGCCAGCGACGGCCGGAGAGCACGTTGAGCACGGCCTGCGTGCCGACGATCTGCGACATCGGCGTGACCAGCGGCGGGTAGCCGATCTCCGAGCGCACGATGGGGATCTCCTCCAGGACCTCAGGCAGCCGGTCCATGGCGTTCTGCTCGGAGAGCTGACTCTCGAGGTTGCTGATCATGCCGCCCGGCACCTGGTGCGAGTACACCTGCATGTGCGTGAGCGAGGTGACGCCGCGGTCGTGACCGGTCTCCAGTCGCACCTTCTCGAAGTACTTGGCGATGGAGAAGAGCGTCTCGAGGTCGAGTTCGGTGTCGTACGGCGTGCCGATGAGCGCGGTGACGACCATCTCGGTGGCCGGCTGCGAGTTGCCGAAGGCCAGCGGGACGGTGGCCGTGTCGATGACGTCCACCCCGGCCTCGATGGCTTTGAGGTAGGTCATCGGCGCAAGGCCGCCGATGTAGTGGCAGTGCAGCTGGATAGGCACCGCGATCTCGGCCTTGAGGCGACCGATGAGCTGCTCCGCGTAGAAGGGCGAGAGCAGGGCCGCCATGTCCTTGATGCAGATGGAGTCGGCGCCCATGTCGACCAGGCTGTGAGCCACCTCGAGGTAATGATCGAGCGAGTGCACCGGCGAGATGGTGTACACAACAGCCGCCTGGAGGTGCTTGCCGGTCTCCTTGATGGCCGCCGCGGCCGTCTCGAAGTTGCGGATGTCGTTGAGTGCGTCGAAGACGCGGAAGATGTCGATGCCGTTCTCCGCCGCTTTGTAGACGAAGCGGCGCACGATGTCGTCGCCGTAGTGCCGGTAGCCGACCAGGTTCTGTCCGCGCAGCAGCATCTGCAGGGGTGTGCGCACCACGTACTTCTTGATGAGACGCAGGCGCTCCCAGGGGTCCTCGTCGAGGAACCGCAGCGAGGCGTCGAAGGTGGCCCCGCCCCAGCACTCCAGCGAGTTGAAGCCGACCTCGTCCATGGTCTCGAGGATGGGCAGCATCTCGGCCGTGCGCATGCGCGTGGCCCAGAGCGACTGGTGGCCGTCGCGGAGGGTCGTGTCGGTGATGCGTACTCGGCGTGCTCGCATGTGAGGTCTCCCGCGCGCAGGCGCTCAGGCGCGACCCAGGTACTCCCGGGTGCGCGTGTCCACTTTGATCCGCTCGCCCTCCTCGATGAAGAGCGGCACCTGGACGGTGACGCCGGTCTCGAGGGTGGCGGGCTTGGTGGCGCCCTGGGCCGTGTTGCCCTGCACGCCCGGATCCGACTGCTTGATGACGAGCTCCACGAAGTTGGGCGCCTGCACGTCGAACGGCTCCCCGTTCAGGTAGTAGACCTCGACCTCCATGTTCTCCACGGCCCACTCGAGCGCGTCCTTGGCCATGTCGGGAGCTACGGAGATCTGCTCGTACGTCTCGTTGTCCATGAGGACGACCTCGTCCTCGGTGGAATAGAGATAGGCCAACTTGCGCGACTGCGTGTGCATGCGCTCGAACTTCTCGCCGGCGCGGAACGTCCTGTCGAGCACCGCGCCGGTGGCGATGTTGCGCACCTTGGTGCGCACGAACGCGCCGCCCTTGCCGGGCTTCACGTGCTGGAAGTCGACGATGGTGAAGGGCTGGCCGTCGATCTCGATGGCCATGCCGGTCTTGAACTGGTTGGTGTTCACAACGTCTGCCATGTGGTCCTACTTCAGGGGTCGCCTGTACGGGTCTGGTCGGGGCAAGAGGCTAGTGTACCGCAAGCGCGAAGGGCCGGGGTAGCGGTGTGTCAGGCAGCGACGCTCCGCGGACGGGTGGGCCGGCGCCCGGCGCGCCCTCGCCGCAGGCGAGCCCTCGCGCCGGGCTCCTCGTCAGTCGACGATGCGCAGGTCCTTCGACGACGTCGTGAGACGCTCGCACCCATCGGCGGTCACGAGCACCGTGTCTTCGATGCGCACGCCGACGACGCCCTCCAGATAGATGCCGGGCTCGACGGTGCACACCATGCCGGCCTCGAGCACGTCGCCGCGCAGGCGGCCGAGCGACGGCGCTTCGTGGACCTCGAGGCCGACGCCGTGGCCGGTGCCGTGCCCGAAGTGCGGGCCGTAGCCGGCCTCGTTGACGACCGAGCGCGCCGCTTCGTCCACATCGGCGCGCCCGTCGGCGCCGTGGCGCACGGCGGCGAGTCCGGCAAGTTGGGCCGCGAGGACGACGTCGTACACGCGGCGCTGTTCCTCGTCCGGCTCGCGACCGGCGGCGAACGTGCGCGTGATGTCGCTGCAGTAGCCGTCGACCTCAGCACCGATGTCCATGATCACGAGCTCGCCGGGGGCGATGACGCGCGGCCCGGGGATCGCGTGGGCCTGCGCGGCGTGAGCGCCGGCTGCCACGATGGTGGCGAACGCCTCGCCCTCGGCCCCACGCCGGTGGAACTCCTCCCGGACGCGCCAGGCGACCTCCGCCTCCGTGCGGCCGCTCAGGCCCTCGGCGACGACCACCTCGAGCGCTGCCTCCGTGACCGCCGCCGCACGCCTCATGACGACCAGCTCCGCCTCCTCCTTGCGGACGCGCAGGCGTGTCACCCGGCCGCCTGCGTCGCGCAGGCGGCCGGCATGTCTCCGACGCAGGCGCCGGTACGCCGCGAAGCTCACGTCGCCACCCTGGAAGCCGAGGCGATGGTCGGCGCCGAGGCGCCCGGCGGCGGCGGCCAGCGCGTCGGCCACGAGGTCGCCGCCGGCCGCCTCAACGAGCTCGAAGCCGGCGACCTCCTCGCGGACCTGCTCCCAGTACCGCGCGTCGGTGACGATGAGCGCGATCTCCGCGCCGACCAGCAGCGCAGTGTCGCCGCCGCGAAAGCCCGAGAGATAGCGCACGTCGCTCGACTTGGTGACGAGCACGGCGTCCAGGCCGTAGTCGTCCAGGAGCAGCCGGCAGCGTTCGAGGCGGGGGGCAGTCTCGGCAGCCCCGCCCGCGTGGGCCGTGCTCACGCCGCCCGCGCCCGTCGCCGGAGCGACGTCCACCCCGCCCGCGCTCGCCGCAGCAGTCACGTCCGCACCTTCCTGCCGGCGGCATCCGCCAGCGCATCGACGGCCTCGGCGTACCCTTCTCTGCCCCTGCCGCTGATGCGGACGGCCGCCAGGTCGGCGATCACGGAGTGACGGCGCCACTCCTCCCTGTTCGAGATGTCGGAGAGATGCACCTCGGCGACAGGCGCGGTGACCAGCTCGAGCGCATCCCTGATGGCGTAGCTGTAATGGGTCCAGGCGCCGGGGTTGATGATCACGCCGGCCGCTCCCCCACGCGAGATGTCGTGGAGCTTCTCGACCAGCTCGCCCTCGTGATTCGTCTGGAAGGCGATCAGGGCGAACCCGCGAGCCTCTGCGCGCTCACGCACGTAGGTCTCGAGCTCGGCCAGCGTGAGGGAGCCGTAGTGGGTGGGGTCGCGACTGCCGAGCATGTCGAGGTTCACGCCGTGCAGGAGCCACAGCGTCTTCAGCGGCGCGTCAGCCATCCCACCACCTCGAGCTCCAGTCCGGCCGGTACGCGCAGGCCCGTGGAGGGCGCACCGATGGCGTCGAGCAGCACGTGGGCGACGCCCTCCTCATCGGCCTTCTTGTCACGCGACGTCAGGGCGCACACCTGTTTTGGAGGGACGCCGTCGAGGCGACGAGGAAGCCCGAGGGCATCGAGCAGGTCGTGGCCGGCCCTCTCCTGAGCTTCATCGAGTCCGCGGACCTCCCGCGAGAGCCGCAGGGTGGCGTGCAGGCCGAGCGCGACAGCCTCGCCGTGGGAGTACCGCGCGAACGCGGTGGCTGCCTCTATGGCGTGACCGATGGTGTGTCCGAGGTTGAGCACGGCGCGAGCGCCGGTCTCCTCGCGCTCGTCGGCGGCGACCACGAGCAGCTTGTGCGCGGCGCAGCCTGCGACCAGATCCTCGCCGACACCGGCGGCGGTCAGGCCGCCGGCGGCGAGCCGTTCCGCCAGGGTCCACAGCTCGCCGCCGGCCAGCAGCCCGTACTTGGCCACCTCGGCGGCCCCGCTGCGCAGCTCCGCCGCCGAAAGCGTGGCGAGCACGTCGAGGTCGGCTACCACCAGACGCGGCTGGTAGAACGTGCCGACGTAGTTCTTGCCGGCGCGGAAGTCGACGGCGACCTTGCCGCCGATGCCCGCGTCGACCTGGGCAAGCAGCGTGGTGGGCACCTGCACAAGACGGACGCCGCGCTGGTAGCTGGCGGCGACGAACCCGGCGAGGTCGCCGACCACGCCGCCGCCGAGCGCGACCACGAGGTCGCTACGGCGCACGCCGCGGTCGTAGAGGACGCCGTACATCTCCTCGGCGCGACTCAGGCTCTTCTGGCGTTCGCCGGCGGGGATGACGAGGTGCGACACCTCGTACGCGGCCGCGGAGAGGCTCGCCCTCGCGGGCTCCAGGTACAGCGGCGCCACGTTCTCGTCGCAACACACCACGGCGCGCGTGCCTCCGGCGGCGCGCCTCGCCTCGTCGCCGAGTCCGGACAGCGTCCCGCGACCGACCACAACCTCGTAGTCGCGCGTCAGCCCGGAAGAGGCGAGGCGCTTCACCGCCCGCCCTCGGTCCGGTCCGGGCAGGGCCCTGTGCGCCGGACGATCTCCTCGACCACCTCCGCGACGTCGCCGACGGCGTCGGCGGACACGCGCGCGCGCGCCACCTCGGCGTAGAGCGGCCGGCGCTGCTCGAGCAGCCGCGCAAACTGTTCGCGGTCGCGCGCGAGCGGGCGCGCGGCGTTCTCTCCGCCGCCGGCGCGCCGCCAGAGCTCATCGAGAGAGGCCTCCAACCACACGACACACGCGAACCCCGTCAGGCGCCGTCGTACGGCTGCGCTCGTGACGGCGCCACCGCCAAGCGCGACGACCCGGGGAGACCCCTCGGCCTCATCCAGCGCCCGCAGCACGACATCCTCCTCCGTGGCCCGGAACGCCTGTTCCCCCCGGGCAGCGAAGATGCCGTCGATGGAGCCGTGCTCTCGCTCGACGACCTCGTCGCAGTCCACGAACGGCACGCCGCACCGTTCGGCCAGCGCCCGGCCGGCAGTGCTCTTGCCCGCCCCCATGAAGCCGACGAGCACCACCGAGGTCCTGACCGCCTTCGCCGCCTCGCCGCGCGTGCTCATCGCTCGCGGATCCGGGCGCGGTACGCCTCGACGGCTGCGACGAGGTCGCCCACCGTGGCACCTCCGAACCGGTCCAGTACGGCGTCGGCCAGCGCCAGCGAGACCACGGCCTCCAACACCACACCCGCGGCGGGCACGGCGCACCAATCCGAGCGCTCGAACCGCGCCTCCACCACTTCGTGCGTGTCCATGTCCACGCTTGGAAGCGGGCTGTGGAGCGTCGAGATGGGCTTCATGGCGGCGCGCAACACGAGAGGCTGTCCGGTCGAGATGCCGCCCTCGAGTCCGCCGGCATTGTTGGACGCCCGTCCGTACCCTGTGGCAACGTCGTACACGACCGGGTCGTGCACGCGGCTCCCTCGCCCGGCGGCGGCGGCGAAGCCCAAGCCGAACTCCAGACCCCTGATGGCCGGCACGCCGAAGACCGCGGCCGCAAGAAGGGCCTGGAGCCTGCGGTCGCCCTGCACGTAGGTTCCCACGCCCGGCGGCAGGCCGTAGGCGAGCACTTCCACGACCCCGCCGAGCGTGTCGCCGTCCTCGATCGCCGCGTCCACCGCCGCGCGCATGCGGGCGCCGGCCACGGCGTCCAGACAGCGCAAGGGGTCGTCGTCGACGCCGGCGAGCGCCTCCGGCGTCGCCGGCACACCGGCCACCACACCGCCTATGGCCACCACGTGGCTGGCCACGAGGCATCCGATGGCGGCCAGCAGGCGCCGGGCCACGGCGCCGCAGGCGACCTTGGCCGCCGTCTCTCGCGCGCTGGCGCGCTCGATGACGTCGCGGATGTCGGCGAGGTCGTACAGCAGAGCGCCGCCCAGGTCGGCGTGTCCGGGGCGCGGGATCCGCACGGGCGGCTCCTCTGCCTCCGCCGCCGGCTTCTCGGGTGAGAGCTTCTCACCCCAGTTGCCCGCGTCCCGGTTGAGGATCTGGAGGGCGATGGGGGCGCCGGTGGTGCGCCCGTAGCGGACGCCACCCACGAAGTGCACGCGGTCTTTCTCGATCGCCTGCCGCTCGCCGCGTCCGTAGCCGGCCTGACGCCGGGCGAGATCGCGGTCGACGTCGGCCGCCGACAGCTCCAGCCCCGCCGGGCACCCCTCAAGGATGGCCGTGAGCGCGGGGCCGTGCGATTCGCCGGCGGTGAGATGACGGAGTCTGGTCACGGCTGTACCTTATCGGCAGGGTCAGCTCAGGAAAAGCGCGTGCCCGGCCGTCCGCGCGCCCGAGAGATGCGCCGGGGCGGCCCTGCGGCCGCCCCGGCGCATCGCACGCTCTTCTTCGGCGAGCCTACTTGACGACGACCTGCCCCGCGTGGAGGACGAGCGTCTGGTCGCCGTGCATCACGGTGACGGTCTGCGCCGAGACGTTGATGGCGATGATGGCGATCTCGCCCCAGGAGGTCTCCACCACGTCGCCCACCTTCAGGTCCGAATACGTCTTGCCGTCGACCTCGATGGCGCACATCGCGGTACCGTTGCTGGTGGTGATGCTCAGCACCGAGATGGAGTGGCCGTCGGTGCCGCCTCCGCCGCCGCCGCTGCCCTGTCCGATGCTCAGGACCGAGAGGTTATAGCTCTTGCCGTTCTCAAGGGTCGCCTTCACCGACTCACCGAGATTGACGGTGATGGACGAGTCGCCGTTCTTGAGTTCGCCGTCGATGACCGCGAAGGTGACGTCACCCGACGTGATACCTGCGATCTTGAACGCCGGCGAGCTGGTCGGCACCTTGTCCCCGTTCTCCACCGTGTACTCGGTGCCGTTGACGGAGATGCGCGCGGTATAGGCCACCGCCGTGGACGTGGGGCTGGGCGTAGGGCTGGGCGACGGGCTCTCGGTGGGGAACGGTATGAACGGGTCCTTGGCCTTGAACTGGTCGAGGACCACCTCGGCCCTGGCGGGGTCGGCCACGGCGACCGCGGCGGCGCCCTCGTCGCTACCAAGGACGTCGGTCTGGGCGGCGAGCCCGGCCTGGCCCTGCGCGCCGGAGACGCCGGGGGTGGTCTCGCTTCCGTAGGAAAGCGCCACGGCCAGCGCCAGCGCGGCGCCGAGGATGATGGCGATGACGATGTAGGCGAGAGTGCGGCGGTCGGCGATCACTGCGCACCTCCCGCGTCCGGCGCTGCCACCGGCAGCGCCCAGAGATAGGCGTTGAGGTCGATGCTGGTGGTGACCGGCGGCACGCTGCCGTCGCTCGTGGAACCCGCCTGGATGTTGAGGTTGGCCAGCTCGAGCAACCGCCCGGTGGCGCGGAAGTTCGCGTTACGGAATGCCACGTAGTTCTCGAGGCGGTAGACGAAGTCCTCGACATCGAAGAACCTGCCCACGACCTGGATGGAGACGCTCTGCACCCCGTAGGGCGTACCCGGCGTGGTGGTGCCGCGGGTGATGGTGGTGAGATCGACCCCGGAGGCGTCGGCCGTGCGCGTGAGCTCGATGATGAGCGACGGGATGCCCTCGGTCTGGGGCAACGCCTTGCCAAGGCGCACGATCTCGGCCCGGGACTGGGGCGCCGTCTTCTTGTACGACTCGAGGCGGACGACCTCCTGCTGGGCCGTGGCCAGGGTGGTGCGCTGCGTGTCGATCTGCGTCTCCAGGTCGCTCTTCTCCGACTGCTTGGGGCTGAAGAGAAGGAAGTACCACGCGACGATGAGCACGACGGCGACGACGCCGGCGATGATGTAGATCTCACGACCGCGGGCTCTCATGGCGTGACCCCCGCGAGCTGCGTGGCCGGCGCCGGCGTCATGAAGGGCCGGAGCGACGCCGTGATGGTGAACGCCACCGTGGAGGTGGAGCCGGCGGTCGCCGAGCCGCTCCCGGCGGACGCGCTGAGCTGGATGTTCGAGAGCTGGGGTATGAGCCCCAGACGGGTCATGAAGTCGGCCACGTCCTGGTGCGTGTAGGTGGTGCCGGCGAACGTCAGGTCGGGCGTGCCCGTGACGGTGCCCGGCGGCACCGCGACCGCGGTGCCGGGAAGCATGGTCGGGGGCACCACCGCCGACAGCGACTGCAGCCGCACGTTGTCGGGGATCACCAGGCTGATCTCCTGCAGGATCGTGGACCACGACACGCGCGCGTCGTAGATACCCTTGGCGGTCTCGGTCATGGACGTGCGCGTCGCCTGGATCTCGGCGTACGGCCTGAGGGCGGCGATCTGCTGCTGCACCGCGGCCGTCTGCGCCATGAGGTCGTCAAGCTCCGCCTGCTTGTCGCTGACCTGCTGGTTCGTGAACACGTAGACGAGCCCCAGCGCGACAACCACGGCGACCAGGATGAGGATCGCCCAGAGGAGCCCACGCTCGCGGGACGCCTTGACCCGCTGTTCAGGTGGCAGCAGATTGATGCGCTTCACGACTCAGCCCTCGTCGTCCAGAGCAAGTCCGACCGCAACTGCGAGCCGCGGTCCGATGGCCTGCAGCTCGGGGTCGGACATCTGGGTCTTGTTCTCGGCGATGTGCTGCAGAGGATGACCGAGCTCGACCGCAGTGTGGAGCGCCTGCGCGAGGTACTCGCAGATGTTCTGCGTGAGAGCCCCTTCGCCGCTGAGCAGCACGTGGGTCACCGGCCCTGAGATCTCGAGGGACTGGTAGTAGTCGATGGACCGCCGGATCTCGTCGGCGATGACCTCCCCTGCGTCGTCGAGCACTCCTCGCACCTCTTCCACTGTCTGAGGCTCGTAGTCACCCATGGCCGCCAGAGCGCCCTGGAAACCGATGTACATGCGCATCACGTCGGCCTCGGTCCACTCCACACCGCGGTTGCCCGTGAGCGCGTCGACCAGCGTCTCGTACCCGCGGCCGATGACGCGGGTGAAGAGCGGGGCGCCGTTGACCACGACCGCGAGGCTGGTGATGCCCTTGCCGACGCTCACCAGGGCGACGGCCTCGGCGCCCGCCGAGGCGCCCTGGTCGACGAAGGCCACACGTGGCGCCATGGCGCGGACGAGCGCGAACGCCTGGAGGTCGATGCCCTCCAGAGTGAGACCGGCCTTCTTGGCGACTTCAGTGAACTGCCGGACCATGTCGCTCTGCGCGGCGACGATGAGGACGCGCTGACGCGCGGTGCCGTCGTCGGAGGTCACGGTGTCGAGCCGGTCGAAATCGAGGATGCGGTTCTCCGGCAGGATCGGGATACTCTCGTTGGCCCAGAACTCCACGGCCGGCCGAAGCTCCTTGTCGTCCGCCAGAAGGGGGAAGAACTCCGTGCGCACGACGATCTTCTGGTTCGCGACGCCGAGGGCGAAGCGCTTGCCCGTGAAGCCGCTCTCCTTCCAGAAGGACTTGAGCTCGGCTGCGAGGAGATCGACGTCCAGCACTTCGCCTTCGAAGATAAGGCCTTCCCGCATGGCGCGTACATTGGCGTGCGCGAGCGTGAGACCCTTCATCTGGACTCCGGCCACGGAGTTCTGTTCGAGGTCGATGCCTACTCGCACACCGCTGATCGCCATGCTTGCCCCTCCGCCGCCCGGACGCCTTCTAGGTTGTCGGCAGCCTCAGTGATTCCTTTAGGACGGTGGTTCGACAACCCCGAGGCCTGCCCTGCCCCCGACAGGGATACAAGTCTATGCAACAACGAGGCGATAGGTACAGCCCCAAGCACCTTCCTGAGTCCCGCAGTGCGCACAGTGGTCACCTGCCGAGTGAGAGGATGGCCGTGTCGACGAGCCCCGGCAGGGGGTGACGTCGCCAGTCGACGGGCGTCGTCACCTCCGCCGGAGCGTCGACCGTGAGCGTGCGTGTCCAGAGGTGGCCCTCGAGGCTGAAGGGACCGGCGATGACCGCGCCGCCGAAGCTGATGAGGGCGCCGCGAAGCCTCACCGGCGCCCCTTCCGCCCCCAGGACAACGTCGCCCTCCAGGATCAGGACGAGCGGGCAGTCGGTGGCGGCTCGCTCGCCCACCACGGTCACCGGGGTCCCCCAGTCGGGCACAACGGCCACGAGGCCGGATGCGCCGGAGGATGGGACCGAGGCGACGTCGGTGAGGTCGACCGTCCCGTCCGGTCCGGGCGCGAGCCGGACGTCCGCCATCTCGATGAGAAGTGTCTTCCCGGCAGGCGACGGCGGCTGAGTGACTGCCTCGACCGGGCCCGGCCCCGTGTGCACGTCGGTGTCGGGGCCGTGCGGTGTGGGGGCCTCGTGGACCTCGACGTCCTGCGCCCAGATGCCGCCCAGCGCGTGGACGGCGGCGACGGGCCAGTCTTCGCCGTGGACGTGATCGCCCGGTGAAGCCGGCCCGTTCGCGAGCGGGTCGACGAACGTGACGAGTTCGCGACCGGCGACGCTGCCGCCGCTGTAGAGCCCGCCACCGGAGATGGTGAGCGGAGCGCGCACCCGTACGTCGCCGCCCACGGCGAGGCCCCGTGCTCCCTGCGCCGGACGCAGCTCCACCACGGCGTGGACGCGCCGCCGCGCGGCCGCCGACCACGCCAGTGCGACGACATCGACCTGCACGCAGGCGGTCGCCTCCAGCGGCGGCACCGCCGCGCATGCCCAGCTCCACTCGACTCCGCTCGACGACGCTGGTCCCGCAGCGGTCCACGGCAGGCGATCGGGACGCCTGCGGAGCCACATGCAGGCGTGGTCCAGCGTCTGGCCGGCGGCGCGCGAGACGAGGGCCGTGCTCACATCGCCGGCGGCCACCTCGAGGCCGGCGCCGACGGCCGCCACCGCCGCGGCTGCGAAGAGGGCGGCGAGGGCCGTGACGAGCAGGGCGGCGAGCAGGGCGTACCCTCCCTGTGGTGCAGCCGGCCTCACGACGGACCCAGGCACCCGTTCAGCACGCGGGTCGTCGTGCGCCCGTTCCAATCGGCGCCGACCGTGACCTCGAGGCGTGCGACACGTGAGGTCCAGCCCGGCTCGAGCAGGGCGGCGCCTGCGAGCTCCTGCCCATCGGCCGCGAAGTACCGCACCGCGAACGCCCCGACCCGATCTGCGAGGTACGTTCCGGCGGCCTTGCGCCACAGCACGCGGCGCGACCGGTCCCAGACGACCGCGACGGTCTCCGGCGCCTCACCGGGGTGCCTGTGCAGGACTGCGAACGATTCCGCCGGCGCCCGGCCTGCGGGCGTAGGAAGCAGCTGCGCAGCCTGCGCGAGATCGTCACCGATGACGCGCACCGCGTAGGCGCCGGCTGTGACCGCCTGGGCTCGCGCCCCGAGGGTGCGAGCCGCATCGCCCGCGTTCCACACGAACGGCCACGCGCCGGCGAGCGCCACACCCGCGACACAGGTCGCCACGAGCAGTTCGATCAGCGTGAGACCGGTCGAGCGCGCGCCGGTCGTGCCCACCCTCATGAGACCGCCCCCTCGACGCCTGCGCCGGCCGCCGGCCCCGAGTCGAGGCGCGTGGATGAAGCGACCGGATGGGCGCGGCAGGCCACCGCGCCATCGAGAGAGGGACGCAGGGCGTGCAGCACGAACCGCCGCTCGGCAGCGGGGCCCGGCCGGCCGGCCAGCTCGAGACGCAGTTCGACGGCCAGCGCCGGTGGGCGGGCATCCTCCCATATCGCCCACCCACGCACCTCGGCCGCCGACAGCGGCGTCGTGGCGGCGTCGGTCACACGCACGAGCGTAGCCGTGCGGCGCACCACGCTGCCCTCGAAGGGCATCTCGCTGATGAAGGTCGCCGCTCCGGACTCATCCATGAACCCGTCCGGCCCGACGTTGAGCTCCGGTCGTGCGTGCGGGAACACCTCGCCGAGCAGTGAGGGCGGCCCCTCACCGGGCCCGTTGCCCTGACGGTAGAACGTCAGCGCCGTGAGGCGGGCGGCCTCGGCGTCGAGCAGCCGCCCCGCCTCACGCCCCTGCTGTGCGGCGGCCTCGGCGCGGAAGGCCGTGTGGAGGGCGCCCGCGGCGGCCAGGCAGCCGAGAGCGAGGACCCCGACGGCCACGGCCGCCTCGATGAGGGAGAAACCACCCCGACGGATGTTCAGACGCACCGTACGCACCCGCCGAGCTGGACGATGACGTTGCGGATCGAGGCGCCGGCGCCGATCGCGAAGTGCCCGGCGCGGGGACTCACCCCGCCGACCACGGTGGGCAGGCCTCCGGGACCGAACTCCACCGTTCCGTCGGGGTAGTTGGATGCGACGGCGGCGCCCAGGTGGCCGTCGGCGACGCGCTCCTGGGGCGAGCCCGCCTCGACGACGCGGAACCTCCCGGACGCCTCGACCTCGACCCGGACCGGGACGCCCTGGGCTTGCGCGCGCACCTGCGCCGTGCGCAGAACGAGAGCGAGGCGCGCGGCGGCGTCCGCGGCGCGCAACGTGCGCCGCGCGTGGACGACCCCGGGCACGGCCACGGTGCACAGCAGCGCCGAGACCGACAGGACCACGACCAGTTCGACCAGCGTGACCCCCGCGCCCCGCGTCCACCACCCTCGCATCCCTCGCCTCCCGTCTGGCTCGCCGCCTCTCCGGCCTGCCGGCCGCGCAAGGACGAGGGTAGACGCCGGAGGACGCGCAGACGAGGGTGACGTAGGCACCACCACGGTGACGTTGGACCTGGGGCGATCCGGCCGGCGGCCAGACCGCGGGACGACACCGCAACGGCGATGTGTCCGCCGGGCCGGGACGGTCCCGCGCCGGCAGACCCTCAGCCCCGAAACACCAGGCCGAGATACGCGCTGATGAGGGCTCCGCCGGCGAAGAGCGCCGCCACGCCGCCGGCGGCCATGAACGGCCCGAACGGGATGGGGGTCTGCCCGTCGCCCTTTCGCAGGGCGAGGATGAACGCGCCGATGACGGCGCCGGCGACGAACCCGATGAACAGGGCAGGTACCACCGTGACGCCCAGGTAGAAGCCCATGCACAACGCGAGCTTCACATCCCCGAAACCCATCCCCACCTGATGCCGCACGCGGAAGTAGATCTCACTCACCAGCAGGAAGAACCCGGCCGCGGCGACGCCGGCCACCGGGTACTGCCACCAGGGAGCGTCACCGAGGACGATCATCAGGGGCAATCCGCCCGCGGCGACCGGGAGGATCACGACGTCGGGGATGAGCTGCTTCTCGATGTCGACCTGACTGACAAGCACGAGCGCCGACACGAAGAGGAGGTGCGGGACGAGGAGCCACGACACGCCGTCCAGGAGGAACACGCCGACCCACAGGGCGCACATGGCGGCTTCGCCCACGGGGTACCGCCAGCCGATGCGCGCGCCGCAGTCGCGGCAGCGTCCACGCAGGATCAGCCAGCTGACCACGGGGACGTTGTCGTGGGCGCGGACGAGATGGCCGCACTGCGTGCAATGGGAGCGACCCCGCGTGATGTGCTCACCGTGAGCGAGGCGCCAGGCCCACGCGTTGACGAAGCTGCCGACGATGAGGCCGTACACGGCCGCGACGGCGATGAAGAACCCGGTCACGCCGCCGTCACGTGTAGCCCTTGAAGAGCGCGGCGATCAGGGCGTCGAACTGGTCCTGCGGCATGGTGCCGTAGAGGGGCGCGAGCGCTTTCATGCGCGCGCCCTTCTCCTCCGGCAGCAGCTCATCGAGTTCCTCGACGGCGCGCTCCTGTGCGTACTTGTCGCCGCCCATGTACGCCTGCCCCCACATCACGATGGCCTTCTCGGTATCGCCGCCCTTGGCCGCGAGGATCGCCGCCAGTCGAGGAAGGTACTCCGGGCTGCCGGGCATGGTCGCGGCCTTCTCGTACCACTGCGACGCGACCAGATCCTTCTCCTCCCCCGAGCCGTACCTGTAGGCGAAGAAGCCGAGGTAGGCGGGAAAGCGCCAGTCGTCCGGATTCTCCTTGAACCCCTTCTGCAGGAGTTCGTAGCTGAGCTCGGGGCGCCCCGCGTCTACCAGCGCGAACGCCCCGAACAGATAGGCGCGCGTGAAGTGCTGGCTGAGGGTGGTCACGAGGTCGACCATCTCGGGCAGTGAGTCCAAACGCTTGTCGTCCTTCATGCGCTCGCCGTAGTACTGCACCATGAGCAGGTAGTAGGTGTCGGCGATGGTCGTCCGAAAGCTCGGCGAGAAGTCCAGGAAGAAGCTCGGCGACGGCACGAACACCTTCGGCCCGGCCGGAGCTTTGGCCGGCCTCGTGACCTGGTACCCCACGACGCCTGCGGCACAGAGCAGGACGACGACCACGGCGAGGGCGCGCTGCAGCACGTCAGAACTCCTTGCGGCGGAAGACCAGCACGCCGAGCGCCAGCACCACCACCACGTAGGCCACCAGGTATGCGGTCCACAGTGCCACCTCGCTCCAGGGCACGGTCTGCTCACCGACCACCCCGGCCTTCACGTCCACGGCGGAGAGGTTCGGGATGATCACGTACACCACCCACGAGAGCGCCTGCGTGGCCGCGTTCTTGCCCAGACGGGTGAGCGACAGCACGTTCTGGCTGAGCTGGCCGGCCACGAAGACGCAGATGCCCAGCACGCTGGCGAGGATCGCCGAGGTGATGGTGGAGAAGAAGATCGTGACCGCCATCACCGCCAGGAGCTGGACGTAGATCATCAGCGTCGCGACGAGCACCATCCACGACGGGCTTCCGTCGACGATGAGGACCACCACGAACAGGAACGCGCCCATGCCGGCGAGCACGATGGCCATGGTGCCGCAGAGCCCCAGGAACTTGCCGAACACGAAGGCGCCGCGGCTCACCGGCTTGGAGAAGAGCACGAACACGGTGCGCTTCTCGACCTCCTTGTGCACGAGGCTCGCCGCGACGAACACGGCCACGATGAGGCCGAACAGGGTCACCGCCGCCAGCCCGAAGTCCTTCATCATGCGACCCTGCTGCCCGAGGCTGATGCTGCCGAGCCACAGGCCGCCGGCGATCATGATGAGGGCGAACACCACGATCACGCCGAGGATGCGGTCGCGGATGGTCTCCTTGAGCGTGTTCACGGCGATGGCAGCGAGCTGGTTCACGCCGTGACCACGTTGATGAAGAAGTCCTCGAGCGACGGCGACTCGTCGAGGGCCTCCGCCACCGTGCCCTGCCAGGCCACGCAACCCTCGCGCATGATCGCGATGCGCGAACACAGCTCGTGCACATCGCTCAGGATGTGCGAGTTGAACAGCACCGTCTTGCCGCGCTCGTGGAGCTCCTCAATGATGCGCTTCACCTCGACGCGACCCACCGGGTCGAGCCCGGTCATGGGCTCGTCCAGCAGCACCAGCTCGGGGTCGTTGACGAGCGCCTGGGCGATGCCGATGCGCTGCAGCATGCCCTTGGAGTACTTGCGCAGGTGGGTGTCGGCGGCGGCCTGCAGGCCGACCTGCCCCAGCAGGTCGTCCACGCGCCGCCGCCGCTCGTCGCCGTGCAGCGCGAACAGGCGGGCGCACATGCCGAGGAACTCGCGGCCCGAGAGGTAGTCGTAGAAGTAGGGGTTCTCGGGCAGGTACCCGATGTGGCCCAGCCCGGGGACGCCCAGGGCCACGCTGCCGGCCGAGGGGCGCATCAGGCCCAGGATGCACTTCACCGTGGTGGTCTTGCCGGCTCCGTTCGGGCCAAGCAGGCCGAACGTGTCGTTGCGCAGGACGGTGAGGTCCACTCCCTTGAGGATGTCGACACGGCGACGGCTGAAGCCGACGTGCACGGTCTTGTGGAGGCCGTCAACGTGGACGGCGTCCTGCCTCCTGGACTGTGCCGTCTCGCCGGCTACGGGCACGTGGGCCGCCCTTCCTCTTCCGCTCTCGCTGCTCAGCGCCGGCCGCGCCAGAGGCGCTCGCCGCGCGCGGCAAGTCTACCGCGTGCGGCGTCCGCGATGCCAAAGGCAAGCCGGCGCCCGATGTGAGCGAGACGCAGTCACGGGGCGGTGATCACGTCACTGCTCTGTCCGTGACCCACCAGGCGGAAGTGGTTCGTCGTGCTCGTGTAGGTGTAGTCGCCGCGGCTCGAGCTCTCGGCCATGTCGGCGTCGGTCCAGGGGTTCGCAGGCCAGTTGTCGACGTAGCTCGTGCCCGCGGCGTCCACCATCGACGCCTTGCTCACCGTGCCGCTGGCCGGGTACACGTCGTTGTGATCGACGGCATAGCTGGCGATGCCCAGCTCGATGTTGTGCACGCCTCCCTTGACCGCCGACTCCTTCGCCCTGTCACGCTGACCGAGGTACATCGGGATCGCGATGGCGGCAAGGATACCGATGATGATGATGACGATCAGGAGTTCGATGAGGGTGAACCCCGCGTCACCCCTTGTTAGCTTCACGACGACCTCCCCGTGTCCATGGCCGCGCCGCACTCACATACCACCAGCGGCGCCGTATTCTCGGCTCGCCACAGGCTGCACCCCGCTTCGGCGGCAGCCCAGCCGGCTCATCGAGCCCTGTGGCTTCACGCACCACCCTCACGAGTGGTTCGCCCTGAACGCCTTCACTGGAATCGTACCGGATTCACGCGATTCTAGACGCCCGATACTGGTGCGGCCGGTGGCTTTCGCTCCTGCGCGCCCCGGGTGCGGGGCTGAGGAGCAGGATGATGCTCAACGAAAAGGCCGGGGGCGCCCATGGCAGCCCCCGGCCATCTCGTGCGTGCTGGTCAGGCTGCTTACGGGACGGTGATGACGCCCGTGCCGCTCTTGCCGTGTCCGATGATCTGGAAGACTGCGGAGCCTCCACCGGTGTACGAGTAGTTGCCCTGCGTGCTCGCATTCGTCATCGCGACATTGGTCCAGGGGTTCTTCGGCCAGATGTCGACGTAAGAAGCCATCGCGCCGCTGTCGACCGTGGTGGGGTAGTAGTCGTTGTGGTCGACGGCGTAGCTCTGGACGCCCACCTGGATGCTGTGTACGCCTTCCTTTACGGCCGACTCCTTGGCCTTGTCGCGCTGGCCCAGGAACATCGGGATCGCGATCGCGGCGAGGATGCCGATGATGATGATCACAATCAGGAGTTCGATGAGGGTGAAACCCCCCTTGCCGCGGAACCGCTTCATGTGCCTCTCCTCCTTGTCGACTGCCAAGCTCGCTGACTCCGAACGGTCTGCGAGATGCCTGCCCCGCTTGACGTCTGCATCGGCAGAAGGAGCTGATGACTTGACTCCCCGTCCGGCCGAATCCTTGCCTGCGTGGCCACAGACACCTCTCGTGACTTATCCTGCCCCTGGTCCCATTCGCCGGACTGGAACGAATGTCTAGGGACGGATACCTACGCCGCATGGGCAACATTCTCCACAGAGCTCGACCGATCGCCCGCGGACGCAGGGAAGTCTGCGTGGAGGACACGGCCTGACCGCGCCGGCCCCCCATCAGCGCATCGGCACGGCCGGCCACGGGTCTGGCGAGTACTTGGCACACTCCAGAGCGGTCCATCTGGCCGTCCTCGCCCTCCCCTTCCTCCTGGTCGTAGCAGGCTGGCACGGGCTCGCCGGCTCCTTCCCCACGCTGCAAGGCGGCGACGAGATCCTGCACTGGGACATCGTCCGCGCCGTACTGGACCAGTGGCCGCGCCCGATGATCAGCGGCTACGGCGCCTGGTCCGGCCCCTTGGTGTACTGGCTCCTGGCCGCGGTCGCAACGCCGTTCGGGGGGTCGCTCGTGGCGACGCGGCTGGTCGTCGCACTGTTCTCGTGGGCCACCTGCGCGGTCGCTTACGTGCTCTTCCGCGACCGCCTCCATGCGCGCCCCACCGACGCGCTGTCCCTGGCACTGCTGCTCGCGGTATCACCGTTCTTTCTGGGCCAATCCTTCCACGTGCTCACCGACAACCCGACCTGGTTCTTCGTCGTCCTCGCCCTCGAACGCCTTCTGGCCTTTGCGTCGCGGCCGGCGTTTCTGCGGCTGGCGTCGTTCGCCGCGTGCGTCACGGCGGCCACCCTGATGCGGCACATCTCCGTGTGGCTGCTGCTCCCCGGGCTCGTCGCAGTCCTGACCGCGCCGGCGCCGCGCTCGCGCAAGATCGCGTATCTCGGCCTGCTGGCGCTGTCACTCGTGCCGCTCGCAACCCTGCTGCTCTATTGGGGCGGACCACTTCCGCCTGCGCCCGGCGGGGAATCGGCGTCAACGCCACTGGCTGGGCGCTACCGTCTGCGCAACCTGCTGCTCACCTTGGGCGTGGCGGGCTGGTACAGCGTCTTTCTGATCCCAAGCGGCCAAGCGGCGGCCTGGTGGCGACGATCCCGAGAGGACCGCGTGTTCCTGCTTGGCACAGCGCTCCCTGCGGCAGCCGTGTTCGCGCTCGTCACGGCCGGCGCCTTGGGCACCGTGGTCAGTTACCTCGGCCTGCCGGGCAGGGTCCCGCTCCCCGAGCTGGCGGGCGTGGGCATCCTATGGTGGCTGCTGATCCCCCTGGGTGCTGCCGTCATCGGCGCGCTGGTCATCAGCCGCCCCGCCGGGATCCCCGGCCGGCTGCTCGTGGCCGCGCTTGCCGGCGTGCTACTGAGCGCGCTCGCGAATCCCCGGTGGTACGAGCGCTATGTGGACATGCCGGTTGTACTGTTGCTCGCCGGTCTCGCTGTGACCGCCGGCGTCACGCTGACCCGGACCGACCGCGAGCGCTGGCTCCTCGCCATCCTCGTCTCGCTCCTGGCCGTCGCGTGGCTCCGGGTCTGACACGCCGGAAGCCATCGGCTCACAGGAACTCGAAGGTCGCCATGGAGGAGACGAGCTCCCTGCCCGTGGTCGCCCAGGTGGCGCGGGAAGCCTGGGCACGGACCAGGTAGGCCAAGTCATCCTTGAACGCCAGCTGAGCGGACGCCGCCACATCCTTGCCCTCGATCGTGTAGGTGTACGTCTCAGTGACGGCCGGCCGGCTGTCGACGGTCGTCCAGGCCAAAGGCTTGGCGATCTTGAGCTCCGGCAGGTCGCCGACCAGGTCGGTGAGCATCGCCTCGAAATCCTTCTTGTGAGTGGTGAAGTCGGCCTCGTCGGGTGATCCGCTCATCTGGTAGACGGCAGCCTCGAGGGTGTCGACCGACTTGCCCCCGATCTGGACGCCTTCAGGGTCGACGAAGAACACGTTGAGCTCGGGCGCCCCCGGGTCTTTCGCGTCCTGAGGCACCTCCACCTTGCTGAAGCCGGACGGGTACTGGATCGCGAAGCCGAACTCCCGGTTTGAGTACGTCGTCGCGGTGAACCCGACGTCTGTGGGCGCGCCGCCGCAGGCGGACGCGACCGTGCCGAGCATCACAGCGGCCGCGAGCGCCGCGAGGGCGTGCAGGTACTTCATCCGACCTCCGATCGATGCGGGCCGCCCGGCACTGCGTGGTGGCGGCGTCAGAAGAGCTTGTAGCCCAGGATCGCCTTGAGCCTGCCCAACGCCTTGATGGACTCGCGCGACACCTTCTTCTGCGTCAGCCCCAGTTCCTCCGCCACCTCCGCCTGCGTGAGCTCGCGGAAGAAGAGCATATAGATGAGACGGCGCTGAAAGCCTGAGAGCTTGTCCAGCGCGCCGTACAGAGCGATGCGGTCCTCGATAGGCAGGGCGAACGACTCCTGCCGCAGCGAGTGCACAACGTCGGGGTCGGCGATGGCGTCGAGCTCGCTCGACGAGAACGGCTCGTTGCGGCTGTGCAGCTCGATGCGAGCGTACAGGTTGGTGACCTCCAGGATGCCCGCTTCGTTGATGTTGAGGGCCTCGGCGAGCTCGCTCATCTGCGGGGGCCGGCCGAGCTTACGGAGCAGCTCGGCCGACTTCGCCTGGATCTCGCCGTAGACCTTCTTGACCCACCGCGGCTGCCGCATGAGCAACGAGTCGCGCAAATGGTGACGCAGCTCGCCGTCCACGATGGCCGTGGCGTAGGTGGAGAACTTGACGCCACGGTCAGAGTCGAAACGCTGGGCGGCCTTGATGAGCCCCAGATTGGCGACCTGCAGGAGGTCCTCATAAGGTTCCTGCGCGTAAGCGAAGCGTTTGAGGATGTGATGCAGCAGGTTCTGGTTGCGCCTGACCAGGTCGTCGAGCGCAGCCGGCGAGCCGCTCTCCGCGTACGCGGCGACGAGGGCCTCGTTGTCCACGTCCGCCTCTCCGGCCCTACTTCACGATGTTCATCATGTTGAAGATGGGCAGGTACATGGAGATCACCACGACACCGACGATGGCGCCCACCCCGAGCATGAGGATGGGCTCGAGGATCGACGTGAGCGACTTGATGCTGGCGTTGACCTCGTCCTCGTAGAAGTCGGCGATCTTGCTGAGCATGGCGTCGAGCGAGCCAGTCTCCTCCCCCACCGAGATCATCTGCGTGACCATGGCCGGGAACACCGGGACGCTCTCGAGCGGCTTGGTGATGGACTGCCCCTCCTTGACGCTCTGCTGGACGTCCATCATGGCCTTCTCGATGACGTAGTTGCCGGCCGCCTGTCCGGTGATCTCGATGGCCTGCAGGATGGGCACGCCGGACGAGATGAGCGTGCCCAGCGTGCGCGAGAACCGCGCCACGGCCAGCTTGCGGATGATCTGGCCGATGCCCATGGGGATCCTGAGCTTGATCCTGTCCCACGTCTCGCGGCCGCGGTCGGTGCGCTTGAGCCGGCGCAGACCCCAGACGAGCAGGATGATGGCCGCGAGAAAGGCGAGGCCCCACCAGCTGCGCATCAGGTCGGAGAACGCGACCATGATGCGCGTGAGCAGCGGCAGCTGCGCGTCGCCGAGGTCCTTGTACATCGCGGCGAAGATGGGGATGAGGAACAGCACCATGCCGAACAGCACCAGGATGGCGAACGAGCCGATGAGGATCGGGTACACCATGGCCGACTTGACGGCCCGGCGGATGCTGTCCTCCTTCTCCAGCTGTGCGGCGAGGCGGTTGAGCACCTCGTCGAGGATACCGCCGAGCTCGCCGGCACGGACCATGCTGATGTACAGCCGGCTGAACACTCTGGGGTGTTTCTCGAGAGCGTCGGACAGGCTGATGCCCGCCTCCACATCGGCGCGGATGTCGCCGATGACCTTGGCCAGCTTCTTGTTCGGGGTCTGTTCCTCCAGGACGTACAGACAGCGCAGCATGGACAGACCCGAATTGACCATGGTGGCGAACTGGCGCGAGAAGACCGTGAGGTCCTTGGCCTTGATGCGCCCGCCGAGCTCTATCTGGCCCCAGCCCTCCTTGACCTCGTTGACGTCGAGGACGGTGAAGCCCTGGTTGCGCAGCGTCGCGGCGACAGCCGCCTTGGTGTCGCCCTCGATCTTGCCGGCGGTCTGCGCTCCCCGCTGGTCGATGGCCTTGTAGGCGAACGTCGTCATGTGCCTCCCTCAGCCCCTCTCATCACCATGGGTATCGGCACTCTTCGCGAATCCTGCAGCGTCACTTCGCTCAGCGTCCCGCGGCCGCGGCCACCGGCTTGCCGACGGGACCCTGGCTGAGCAGCCGCTCGAACTCCTGCGGGGTGCTCGAGCGCTGTTTGGCGAGCTCGCGAGTGATCAGGCCGCGCCGCACGAGGTCGGCCAGCGCGGCGTCCATGGTCTGCATGCCGAACTGCGTGCCGGTCTGCATGGTGGAGTAGATCTGGTGTGTCTTGCCCTCGCGGACGAGGTTGCGCACCGCCGGCGTGGGCACGAGGATCTCGCACGCCACCACACGCCCGCGGCCGTCCCTGGTGGGCAACAGCTGCTGGGTGCACACGCCCATCAGCGTGGTGGAGAGCTGCACCCTGATCTGCTCCTGCTGGTGCGGCGGGAACACGTCGATGATGCGGTCGATGGTCTGCGGCGCGTCCTGCGTGTGCAGCGTGGCGAACACCAGGTGGCCGGTCTCGGCCGCGGTGAGGGCCGTGCCCATGGTCTCGGTGTCGCGCATCTCGCCGACGAGGATGATGTCCGGGTCCTGGCGCAGCACGCTCTTGAGGGCGCGGTTGAAGCCCTTGGTGTCGGCGCCCACCTCGCGCTGGTTGACCATGCACTTCTTGTGCCGGTGGAGGAACTCGATGGGGTCCTCGATGGTCATGATGTGCTCTTCGCGCGTCTCGTTGATCTCGTCGATCATGGCCGCCAGCGTCGTGGACTTGCCGGACCCCGTGGGCCCGGTGACGACGACGAACCCGCGCGGCTTGCGGGTGAGGTCGTGCAGGGTGCGCGGCAACCCGAGCTCCTCCAGCCGCTTGATGTTGAGCGGGATGAGGCGGAAGGCCGCGCCCAGGCTGTTGCGCTGGAAGTAGGCGTTGACGCGGAACCGGGCGCGTCCGGGCACCGAGTACGAGAAATCGATCTCCCACTCATTCTCCAGACGCTGCCGCTGGTCCTGGGACAGGATGCTGTAGATGAGCTCTCTCGTGTCGTTTGCGCTCAGACGCGGGTAGTCCAGCCGTTCGAGCACGCCGTTGATGCGGATCACCGGCGGCGTGCCGACCGTGAGGTGCAGGTCGCTGGCGTCGCGCTCCAGGACTTCCAACAGGACGTCGACCAGGTCCATGGTCACTTCCTCGTGTCGGCGTTGCCGTTCATCAGATTCGTCAGATGATCACGCGGGCGATCTCTTCGATCGAGGTAAGGCCCTGCAGCACCTTGTCGATGCCGTCCTCGCGCAGCGACTTCATCCCCTCGGCCGCGGCCACTCGCGAGATCTCGTCCGCGCTCTTGCGCTCCACCGTGAGCCGCCGGATGGCCTCGCTCACGATCATCACCTCGTACAGACCGAGACGGCCCTTGTAGCCGGTATTGTTGCACCTCGAGCAGCCCTTGTGGCGGTAGAGGGCAACGTCATCCCGTTCACATATCTCGGGTGGGAAGTCGTTCTTGCGGAGCATCTCCTTGGTGGCGGTGTACGGCTCCCTGCACTCCTTGCAGAGCCGCCGCGCGAGGCGTTGGGCCAGCACGCAGTCCACGGCCGACGCCGTGAGGAACGGCTCGATACCCATCTCCGTGAGGCGAGACAGCGCGCCAGGGGCGTCGTTGGTGTGCAGTGTGCTCAGCACCAGGTGGCCGGTGAGCGCCGACTCGATGGCGATGAGCGCCGTCTCGCGGTCGCGGATCTCGCCCACCATGACGATGTCGGGGTCGCAGCGCAGGATCGAGCGCAGGGCCGCGGCGAACGTCATGCCGGCCCGCGTGTTCACCTGCACCTGGTTGATGCCCGTAAGGCGGTACTCGACCGGGTCCTCCACGGTGATCACGTTCTTCTCCGTGGAGTTGAGGATGTTGAGCGCCGCATACAGCGTGGTGGACTTGCCCGATCCGGTGGGTCCCGTCACGAGGATCGCGCCGTAGGGTTTCAAGAACGATTTGCGGAACCGCTTGAGGGCCTTCTCCGAGAAGCCGAGGTCCTCAAGACCGAGGAGGACGTTGGACTTGTCGAGCAGGCGCGTGACGACCTTCTCGCCGTACACCGTGGGCAGCGAAGCCACACGCATGTCGATGGGCTTGCCGCCGACGACGAGGCCAATGCGACCGTCCTGCGGCACGCGCCGCTCCGCGATGTCCAGCTCGGCCATGATCTTCAGGCGGCTGAGGACCGCCGGCTGCATGCGCCGCGGCACGCTCATGATCTCGTGCAGCACGCCGTCGATGCGGAAGCGGATGAGGAGCTCCTTCGCCTGCGGTTCGAAGTGGATGTCGCTCGCGCCGTCGTCCACTGACTGGGCGATCACCGAGTTGACGAGTTTGACGATCGGCGCCTCTTCTGTGGCCTCGCGGATGTCGGCGGGCTCACCCTCGAGCTCCAGGAACCCTTCGTCACCGAGCACGGTCTCGTCGATCTCGGCGCGCTCGCGGTAGATCTTGGCGATAGCGCCGTAGATGTCCTCCGCGCTGGCGATGGCCGGACGGATGCCGAAGCCTGTGATGATCTCCAGGTCCTGCAGGGCCACGAGGTTCTGCGGGTCGACCATGGCCACGAGCAGGGTGTTGTCGTCCAGGAACTTCACCGGGGCGACTCCGTATCGGCGCGCCAGGCGCTCGTCGATGTACCCTGCGGCGGCCGCGTCCAGCGGCGTGTCGGTGAGATCGATGTAGGTGACGCCGAACTTGGCCCCGAGCGCCCGGGCGAGGTCGAGCTCGGTGACGATGCCGTCGTCCACGAGGATCTGACCGAGGCGCTGGCGAGTCTCTGCCTGCTTCGCGAGCGCGGCGCCGATCTGCGCCTCAGTGGCCAGGCCCATCTCCTTGAGGATGTCGCCGAGGCGCAGTCTGGAGGCGCGAGGCGCGTCCGCGGACGGGGTAACGCCGGCAGTTGTGAGCGGCGGCGCCTGGCCGGTGAACCCGCCCACGAGCGCGGCATCGGCGGCCTCGACGAGCCCGTCGAGGGGGCCGCTGACACGCGAGACCGGCTCCTGCCTCTCGTCAGGCGCCACACCCGATGGAGTCATGAACGGTTCCAGCGATCCCCCTCCGTCGGCGGGCACCAGCAAGGGGCCCGTGGCGGTCCGTCCTTCCGTCTCCTCGTCCTTCATACGGCTTCTCGCATCGCTTCCAGCGGCGCCGGTAGGCCTGTCCAGACCTCGAACGCTGCCGCCGCCTGGAACAGGAGCATCTCGAGCCCGTCGATGACTGTCGCTCCGCGAGCCCTGGCCTCATCTAGGAAGCGCGTCCCGCCTCGAGCGTACACGAGGTCGAATGCCACGTGACGCGTGGTAAGGGTATCGGCCAAGGACGCAGGGACTTTACCGCCGCCTTCCATGCCGAGCGTGGTGGCGTTGACGACGAGGACATGCGCGGCCACCAGCCGCTCGTCGAGACGATCGAACGGGAGCCGTTGGCAAGCCGTTCCGGGTACGGCAGCGGTGACCAGCGCGGCGAGGCGCGCGGCCGCCTCCTCAGTGCGGTTCACCACCGTGAGACGCAGGCCCATCCTGGCGAGCGCCAGCGCGGCCGCACGGGCGGCGCCGCCGGCACCCAGGATGAGCGCCGGCGCGTCGCGTAGGGAAGCGCCGCAGACGCTCACCACGGCGGCGCGCACACCCTCCACGTCGGTGTTGTGCCCCACCAGGGCCCCATCGGCAACGGCGATGGTGTTCACCGCCTCCAGCAGCGCCGCGTCGCCTTCGAGCCGGTCCAGCAGAGGCACCACGGCGGTCTTGTGCGGGACCGTGACGTTGGCGCCGCGCATCCCGAGGGCCCGCAGGCCCTCCACAGCGGCGCCCGCCCCGCCCGGAGCGACAGGCAGGGGCACGTACACCCAGTCCAGCCCCAGAGCCGCGAAGGCGGCGTTGTGGATCGCCGGCGACAACGAGCGCGCGACCGGGTGCCCGATGATGCCGACCACGGATGTCGTGCCCGAGACTCTCAGTGACTCACCCCAAGACGTCGGAGGACGGGCGGACGGCCCGTGCCCTTCCGTCTAGATTAGGCGCCGACCCGGGCGCTCCTGCCGCGGAACGTCGTGAAAGCACAGCGGCGCGGCCCCCGCGTGACGACGGCGCCACACCGGGTCACTCGCCGTTGGCGCGAGCCTTGGCCTGGTCCTTGAGGAACTGCTCGTAGGTCGCCGAGAAGTAGTGCCGCCCCGATCCGTCGTTGCGGGCCACGTAGTACAGGTACGGCACGTCGTCGGGATCGGCGGCGGCCTTGAGCGCCGCCAGACCGGGGTTGGAGATCGGCGTCGGCGGCAGGCCGGCGTGCTTGTACGTGTTGTACGGCGAGTCGACCTCGAGGTCGTCGAACGTGAGCACCGGCTTGGTCTTGCCGAGAGCGTACTGGATGGTGGCATCGATCTGCAGCAGCATGTCCTGTCTCAGGCGGTTCCAGATGACGGCGGCGACCTTGCGGCGTTCACCCGCCGACTGTGACTCCTTCTCGATCATCGAGGCGATGACGACCACGTCGTAGGCGGTGAGGTTCGCCTTTCGGGCGCGGGCGAGATCGACCTTGGAGAAGTTGTCGTCGAACGCCGCGAGCTGGTCGTCGACGAACTCGGCTGCGGTGCTCTTCGGCAACACCTCGTAGGTCGCAGGGAACAGCATGCCCTCCAGTGTGGTGCCGGGCTTGTACCCCTGGAGCCTGAACGGCGGGGGCTCGTCGCGGGCGACGTCGACGTAGTCCGCCGCGGAGATGGCCGGCACGGCCGCGGCCACGCGCGCGGACGCCTGCTTCAGCGTGGTGCCCTCGGGGATGCTGACCTTCACGGTGGGCGCGTTGACGCCCTTGCTGAGCAGCGCCACCAGCTTGTCGTAGGGCTCGTTCCTGTGGAGTGTGTACGTGCCCGGCTTGAACCTGGTGGCGTAGCCGTCGCCCTCGGCCTTGATGACGAAGGCGCGCGCGTGCTTCACGACGCCCTTCTCCTCGAGCTCTGCGGCGATGGCGCTCAGGCTCGCGCCGGCGGGGACCACGACCTCGACGGTCCCCCCCACTTCACCGGTGGCGAAGTAGCCGCGCGCGTAGCCGGTGCCGGCCCCGAGCACGAAAGCGAGCACGGCGACGAGCAGGTAGCCGGCTACTCGCCTGCGCCGGCGACCCGGCCGCGGCCGATCGCCGCCGCAGGACGGTTCGGCGGGCGCCCAGCCGGAAGCAGGGGCGGCCGCGGAGCGCTTCTTCTTCGTGCCGCCGCCCTGGTAGATCTGCCAGCCCTCCCCGGGGGGGCGCGAGCCCGCCGGGACAGGCGGCTGCCGGTCACTCGTCAACGATCGTCCTCAAGTAGTCTTCGAGGAGAGTCGCCGCGGCGCGGGCGTCGCGCGCGGCGCGCCCCCCGCGTCTGTCGGCGAGAGTCGAAGTATACCGCTCATCGTACAGCTCGACGGGGACGTCGACCGCCTTGGCGAGCCGGCCGGCGAAGGCCCTCGCCCGTGCCGCTTGCGCGTGCTCGCGCCCGTCGAGAGACACGGGCAGACCCACGACGATGCGCTGCGGGTGTTGCGCGGCGATGAGCTCCAGCAACGCCTTCTGCCCCGCAGCGCCCTCGACCCGCTCGACGACCCCGAGCGGCGTCGCCAGCGTGCCGGTCTCGTCCGAGACCGCCACGCCGGTGCGCACCTGACCGTGATCGAGCGCGAGGACCCGCACTCAGGACCCGAGCAGCTCCGCCAGCCGTGCGAGCCCCGCGTCGAGCGCCTCCTGGATGCCCTCGACGCGCGAGCCGCCGCCACGGGCGAGCGCGGGCTTGCCCCCGCCCCTGCCCTCCACGGCCGGCATCATGGCCTTCAGCACCTCGCTGGCATGGGCGCCGCGGCCCACAGCCCCGTCGGGCGCGGCCACGACGGCGGCCACGCGCCCTTCGATCTCCGTGGCGAGCAGCAGCACGGCCTGGGGGTCCCTGGCCCTGACTTCGTCGGCCAGCGCCAGCAGCTCGTCGGCCGCGTCCACCTGCGGCGACGCGGCCACCACGGTCAGGCCGCTCACGTCGCGCGCGGCAGCCAGCAGGTCGCCGGCCAGGTCGCGGCGTTCGCCGCTCTCGGCGGCCTTGAGCTTCGCCTGCAGCTCGGCCACCTGACCCGCCAGCTTGCCGACCACGGCCGGGACGCGCTCCTCCTTGACGCCGAGCTCCGCCGCCACGCCGCCCCAGGCCGACTCGAGTTCGCGGTAGTGCTGGATGGCGGCCGCCGAGGTTATGGCCTCGATGCGCCGCGTGTTGGCGCCGACCGACTGGCTCGACGTGATCCTGCAGAGGCCGATCTGCGAGGTGGACGACACGTGCGTGCCGCCGCACAGCTCGCGGCTGAAGTCGTCGATCTCGAGCACGCGCACGAACTCGCCGTACTTCTCCTCGAACTGACCGATTGCGCCGATCTCGGCGGCGTACTCGCGCGTGGTGACGAACGGTCGCACGGGGTGGTTCTCGGTGATGCGCCGGTTCACGAGATCCTCGACCTGGCGAAGCTGCTCGGCCGTCGGCGCCTCGCGCACGGAGAAGTCAAAGCGCAGGCGATCCGGGCTCACCAGCGAGCCGGCCTGGCGCACGGGCTGCCCCAGTACGATGCGCAGAGCGTTGTGCAGCAGGTGCGTGGCGGTATGGTTGCACGCGGTCTGGTGGCGCCGCACGGCGTTCACCATGGCTTTGGCGCGCTCGCCCGGCTGCACGGCGCCCTCCACGAGCCGGGCCACGAGCACCTGGTCGTTCTCGAACCGCACCACGTCCTCGACGTCGAGCTTGCCGCCGTCGGTGTGGATCCAGCCCGCGTCGGCCACCTGACCGCCGCCCTCGGCGTAGAAGGGCGATTCCGCCAGCTTCACGGCCACGCGCCCGTCCGAGAGCTCGCGGCAGGCGCGCACCACTGTGAAGACCTCGAGGCGTTCGTAGCCGACGAAGGCCACGGCCGACTCGGCGTTGTCGCGCTGGAACTCCTCGAGCTCGCCGGGGCCACTGGAGCCGAACGCGCCCGCCTTCTGGCTGGAGCGGGCGCGCTCACGCTGCTCCTCCATGAGGTGCTCGAAGCGCTCCTCGTCCACCGTCATGTCCTGCTCCGAGGCGATCTCGCGGGTGAGATCGAACGGGAACCCGTAGGTATCGTGCAGCTCGAACGCCACCTCGGCCGGCAGCTCGGTGCCGGCGTCGCGGGCGCGCCGCAGGGCCTCCTCGAGGATCCCCATGCCCTGCTCGAGCGTACGGCGGAAGCGTACCTCCTCCTCACCGGCGACGCGCCTGATCTCGGGCTGCGCTGCCACGAGGGCCGGATAGGCCGCGCCCATGTGCTCGACGACGGTGTCGGCGAGGTCGGCCAGGAACGGCTTCTCGACGCCGATCGCCACGGCCTGCTGCACGGCGCGGCGGATGATGCGCCGCAACACGTAGTCGCGGCCGTCGTTTCCGGGCAGCACGCCGTCCATGATGAGGAAGGCCGCGCCCCTGGCGTGCTCGGCCATGGTACGCAGGGCGCGCGTGACGGCGGGCGAGGCTGCGGGCGTCACACCCGCCAGCTCCGCGCCCCGCTCCACGAGCGGCCGGAACAGGTCGGTGTCGAACACGTTGGCCACACCCTGGGTGATGCCGGCGATGCGCTCGAGGCCCATGCCGGTGTCGATGCTGCCGTTGGGCAGCGGCGTGAGATGGCCGACCTCGTCCATGTCGTACTGCACGAACACCAGGTTCCAGTACTCCAGATAGCGGTCGCAGTCGCAGCCCGGCTTGCAGCCGGGGTCGTCGCAGCCGCGCTCCGGGCCGAAGTCGTAGTAGAGCTCGGAGCAGGGACCGCACGGGCCCGTGGGTCCGGCCGGGCCCCAGAAGTTGTCGCCGCGACCGAGACGCACGATGCGGTCGTCACTGAAGCCGTGGGACTTCCACAGCTCCACGGCCTCCTCGTCGGCGGGGACCTGCGGGTCGCCGCCGTACACGCTCACCCAGACCCTCTCCCTGGGGACGCCGAGCCTGTCGGAGAGCTCCAGCGCCCACTGGATGGCCTCGGCCTTGAAGTAGTCGCCGAACGAGAAGTTGCCGAGCATCTCGAAGAAGGTGAGGTGGCGGGCGGTCTTGCCGACGTTCTCCACGTCCGAGGTACGGAACGAGCGCTGGCACGTGGTGATGCGTGTGGCCGGGGGTTTCTCGGTGCCAAGGAAGTAGGGCTTGTACTGCTGCATGCCGGCGGTGGTGAAGAGCACGCTGGCGTCACCGGCGGGCACGAGGCTCGCCGGCTCGCCGGCGAGGTGGCCCCGCTCGACGAAGAAGTCACGGTACAGGTCGCGTATGTCGGCAGCGTTCACTGGGGGCCTCGCGTCGTTGAGGGAAACGGGTCTAGCGGTCGTCGAGAGGCCGCGTGATGTGGGGAGCGTCGAGGTCCCCGATCTCCTCGCGCAGCTTCTCGAGCGAGCGCCGGATGAGGCGCGAGACGTGCATCTGGGAGATGCCCACGCGCTCGGCGATCTGGCTCTGGGTGAGACCTTCGAAGAATCTCAGGTGGAGGATGTACCGCTCGCGCTTATCGAGCTTCGCGAAGCCCGGCGCAAGCGCGGTGCGGTCCTCCATGGTGTCGTAGGCCTCTTCCTCGCCGCCCAGGTAGTCGATGAGGCCGGCGTCCTCTTCTCCGCCCTCGCCGTTGGCCGAGGCCTGCAGCGAGACCGAGTTGTACGCCTGGCTGGTCTCGAGCGCCTCCAGCACCTCCTCGGGCGTGGCGTTGGCAGCCTCCGCGAGCTCTGGGATGGTGGGCGACCGCTGCAGCTTGGGCACGAGTTCATCGATGACCTTGTTGAGGCGGATGTTGAGCTCCTGCAGGCCGCGCGGCACGCGCACCGACCAGCCCTTGTCGCGGAAGTAGCGCTTGATCTCGCCGACGATGTTGGGCGTGGCGTACGTGGTGAGCTCCACGCCACGCTCCAGGTCGAAGCGGTCGATGGCCTTGATGAGGCCGATGGCGCCGACCTGGACGAGGTCGTCGAAGTGCTCGCCACGAGACGCGTAGCGGCGCGCCAGCGAGCGGACGAGCGGCAGGTACATGGTGATGAGCTCCTGCCTGGCCTCGATGGCGCGACGGCGCTCTGCGGGGTCGTCGCTGTCCTTGCCGTAGTGATAGACGCGCAGGAGGTACTGGTCTTTCTTTTCCGATTCGTCGCGCCCGCGCGGCTGCTCGGCGTGGACGTGCTCCTCGCCGCCGAGCTCCTCGTCGGCGTCCTCATCGCGATAGGGGCGCGCCTGACCGGGAAGCGCCCCAAGGTCGAGCGGGTCGCTGACCCTGCGGTCGTCGCGTGCGCTCACGCGAAGCTCCCGCGGCGCTTCGTCAGCACCACACGGTAGGAGCCGTCGCCGTCCTCCAGGGCGACCTCGTCGACGGTGCTCGCGAGCAGCTGGCAGAGGTCGAGGCACGCCTCCTGGTGGACAGTGACCTCGGTGCGCAGACGAGGGGACCGGAACGCACCGGCCGTGAAGCGCAGCAGGCCGTCCTCGACTTCCACGTCGACGGTCAGCCTGTCGGGGGCGTCGGCGGCGAGCGCCGTGCGCAGCAGCTCGCCGGTGGCCAGGTACAGGTCCTCCAGGTCGTCGAGCGAGAACTCCAGGCGCAGCCCCAGCCCACCCATCACCATACGGAGCGTGGAGAGGGCGTCCAGGGTGGCCGGTATCTCGAGGCTGATCCTCTCAGCCATACGCCGCCTCAGCCGCCCGCGGCCGCCGGCTGCGTGCCGGCGGCCTCGAGCTGCAGGGTGAGCTCGGAGTCGCGCTCGCGGGCCGCGCTCCTGCCCTCCTCGAGGGCCAGCGTGGCCCGCTGCCTCGACTCCGCGACCCAGCGCTGGGCATCGGAGGGCAGCTGCATCAGGATCTGCACGTAGCTCTCGCCGGTGCGCGTTCGGCGCCGCTGGACGTAGTAGGCGAGCGCCGCGCCCGCGACGATACCACCGAATACGAGCCTGCTCGAGAAGCCCATATCAGGCGTCCGCGGACTTCGCGGTCGTGCCAGTCACGCTCTCGTCGACGCTCACGGCCTCCTCGACCTCGACGACCTCCACGACCTCTACGACTGTGTCGGCGGCCGGCTCGCCTGCGGCGGGACCTGTTGCGGAGGCGTCCTCGAATGCGTCCGCCGCGGTCTCCGCGGCCGTGGCCGCTGGGGTGGACTCCGGCGCGGCGTAGCTCCAGCCCGAGACCGGTTCGCTGTCGGGCTCCGCGAACGGGCCGGTGCTGCCATCGGTGGCCGGGGCCTTGCCGCGACCCATGAAGCTGGACACCGCCGACTGCACGCCGGCGCTGAAGGCCGCAGCCTTGCGCGCCGGCGTGGACACGGCGCTCTCGACCGCGTTGGCCATGGTGTCGATCTTGTCGGTGATGCCGGCGACGTCCTTGGTGATCTCGTCGACGTTGTCGAGGTTCGCGTTCACGCCGTCAAGCGTCTCGCCGGCCTTCTGCATGAGCGGGATGCCGTTCTCGTCGACGTCCGCCAGGACCTTGTCGAGTCGCTCGAGCGTCTTGGCCGCCTTGAACAGGGCGTAGGCCAAAAAGATGGCCACGAGCACGAAGAAGAAGGCAGCGGAGTAGCGCAGCACCAGCGACGCGGTGCTGGTGGTGGCCGCCACGACCGTGAAGTCCATGCACATCTCCTTGACTGGGTGGTGATGATCGCCCGCAAGCGCACGAAGCGTATCATACCGCAGGCTCAGCCCCGGACGGTCGTTCGCGTGCCGTCGCGGGGCGCGACAGCCGTGGCACGTTCATTCCGCGATGACGCCGCCGCCGACCACCACATCGCCGTCGTAGAAGACCGCCGACTGGCCCGGAGCCACGCCCTCGAACGGGCCGCTCAGGCGCACCCGCAGGCGGCCGCCGGAGGCGGGATCGAGCGCCGCCACAGGCACGGCCGCCGAGCGGTAGCGCAGCTGCACCGTGAGACCCCGGACGCCATCGAGGCCGCGGTCCGTCACGTCCCGCAGGACCAGCTCGACGCGGCCGAGATCCTCCCTGGCACCGACCATCACCTGGTTGTGTACAGGGTCGACACGCTGCACGTACCAAGGGCCGCCCTGCACGCCCAGGCCGCGGCGCTGGCCGACCGTGTAGCGCCAGTGGCCCTCGTGACGGCCCACGACCCGGCCCTGCCCGTCGACGATGTCGCCGGGCGCCGCCGGCACCCCCTGGGATTCCAGGAACGGCCGGTAGCCGTCGACGGCGAAGCAGACCTCCTGGCTCTCAGGCTCGGCCGCCGACGGCAGCCCTGCGGCCTCGGCGGCCGCGCGCGTCTCGGCCTTGGTCGAGTCGCCGAGAGGGAACTCGAGCCTGGCGAGCGTGGCCGGCGACACGGCCCAGAGCATGTACGACTGATCCTTGGAGCGGTCGGCGCCGCGCGCCACGAAAGGCTCGCGCGCGCGCCACACGAGGCGCGCGTAGTGTCCCGTGGCCACGCGCGCGAGGCCGAGCTCGTCGGCCAGCGCCACCAGCGCCGCCAGACGCAGGGGATTGCAGGCCACGCAGGGGTTCGGTGTCTCACCGGCCAGGTACGAGTCCGCGAACGGCCGGACCACATCACGCCCGAACGCTGCCTCCCTGTCCACCAGGTGGTGCGGCAGGCCCAGCCACGCGGCCGTGCCGCGCGCCCGCTGCAGCGCCCCCGGAGAGCAGCAGCTGCGGCGGTCGCTCCCCGGCCAGAGGCGCACGGTCGCCGTCTCCAGCGTGCGCCCCTGCTCCACCAGCTTCAGCGCCGCGACGGCGCTGTCCACCCCGCCGCTCAGTGCGACGAGTGCTCGTGCTCTTTTGGGAGTGACGTCAGGATCCTGGGAACGTCGTCCTCACGCCCGCTCTTGACGAGGTAGTCCTGGATCGCCAGGTGCAGTGCGTCGGCGGCGAGGTTGGAGCAGTGCATCTTGTTCGGGGGCAGCCCTCCGAGCGCCTCGGCCACCGTCTTGTTGGAGATATCGGCGGCCTCGGCCAGCGTCTTGCCCATCACCATCTCGGTGACCATGCTGGAGGTCGCCACGGCGGCGCCGCACCCGAAGGTCTTGAACTTGACGTCCTTGATGTGGTCGTCGTCGACGGCGATGGAGATGCGCATCACGTCGCCGCAGACCGGGTTGCCGATCTGCCCGACGCCGTCAGCATCCTCGATCTCCCCCACGTTACGCGGGTTCGTGAAGTGGTCCATGACCAGGTCGGTGTACATATGTCAGCCTTTCGAGTAGAGCGGGCTCATGCTGCGCAGCTTGTCGACGATGGGCGGGAAGACTTCGAGGAAACCGTCGGCCTCCTCTTCGGTGTTCTCGCGGCCCAGGCTCAGCCGCAGGCTGCCGTGGGCCTCCTCGGCGCCTAGACCCAACGCGAGGATGACATGGGACGGCTCGAGCGAGCCCGACGCGCAGGCCGATCCGCTGGAGACCATGTAGCCGTGCGCGTCCAGCTGAAGAAGCATGGACTCTCCCTCGATGTAGCGCACGGTGAAGGCGACGTTGCCGGGCAGACGGTCGGTGGGGTGTCCCAGGTACCTGACCTCGGGGATGGCGTCGAGCACACCGGCTGCCAGACGGTCGCGGAGCGCCTCAAGGCGCGAGCGGGTCTGCGACAGCTCACGCGTGGCCAGCTCGAGGGCGACGCCCAGGCCGACGATGCCGGGCACGTTCTCGGTGCCCGAACGCAGGCGCCGCTCGTGACCGCCGCCGTGCAAGATGGGCGTGAGACGCGTGCCGCGCTTCACGTACAGGGCGCCGACGCCCTTGGGGCCGTACAGCTTGTGGCCGGAGACGGTGAGCATGTCGACGCCGAGCTCCGTCACGTCGATGGGCAGAGAGCCGGCCGCCTGCACCGCGTCCGTGTGGAAGACGGCGCCGTGCTCGTGCGCGATGCGCGCCAACTTGGCGACCGGTTGCACGGTGCCGACGACGTTGTTCGCCGCCATGATGGAGGCCAGGCGCGTGTCGTCGCGAAAGGCGGCGTCGTACGCGTCGAGGTCCACGACGCCGTACTCGTCCACCGGCACGAAGTCCACGGCCCAGCCCAGACGGTTGAGCGCGCGCGCCGCCTCCATGACCGCCGGGTGCTCGATGGCGCTGATGATGACGTGGCCCGGCTCGAACCGCTGCAGGTACCCGAAGAGGGCGAGGTTGTCGCCCTCGGTGCCGCCGGAGGTGAACACGATCTCGCGCTCGCCGGCGCCCAGAGCGGCCGCCACCCGGGCGCGTGCCTCTTCGACGGCCGCGCGCGCCTCACGCCCGACCCGGTGCAGCTCCGACGGGTTGCCGTACTTCTCCGTGAAGTACGGCAGCATGGCCTCGAGGACCCGGGGGTCGACCGCGGTGGTCGCGGCGTGGTCGAAGTAGACGCTGGTCATCGCGGCACTGCCTCCCGTGTGAGGTCGTCGAGGGTGATGGAGTTCAGGGCGCCGGTGATGGCGCTGTCCAGCCGACGCCACACCACGCGCGAGGCGCACGACTCGGCGCGGTCGCAGGCGCCGTCGTCCGGTACGCAGCCGACCAGGGACAGCGGGCCCTCGAGCGCCGTCACCACATCGCCGACGGCGATGTCCGCGGCGGGGCGGCTGAGCTGGTAGCCCCCACTGACGCCCCTTGTGGCTTTCACGAGCCCGCTCTCGCGCAACCGTGCGAGGATGCGCTCGAGGAACGGCGCGGGAATCCCCTCCCCGCCCGCTATCTCCGACAGCGGAACGGGCTTGTGGTCGTCGCGAGCAGCAAGGAACACCATGGCCCGCAAACCGTACTCACAGCGAGACGAGATCCGCACCTGCCCTGCCTCCACAGAATCCCAACTGAACTGGTCGGCATTATGGTACCACGGGCCGCAGGCCGGTCAAACGGCGCGCACATGCAACGCTGGGGACGCCAGAGTGGAGAGACAGGAGCGGAGGGTGTGAGCGGCGCGGGTGGCGGTCAGAGACCGCGCACGGCGTTGGCGACGACCTGCTCCATGACCTTGCGACCGATCCAGCCCGTGTACAGCTGCGCCACGTCGCCGTTGCCACGGATCACGGCCAGGATGGGCGGATTGCTCACCCTGAGCTGCTGAAGCGTGTCGCCCAGCTCGCTGGTCTTGTGCGCCTCGAAGTCCAGGAAACGGCTGTCGGCGGCGTACTGCTTCTTGACCGCGTTGAACGACTCGAGCATCTGCATGTCGTCGGCGGCGCCGTCGACGTACACCAGCAACACGATGCCCCGCTGCTCGTTGAGCGGATCGGCGATGAAGTCGGGCGTCTCGTCGGTGGGCACCAGCGTGAGCGGCGCGTAGCCCGTCATGCCGTAGCTGCTGACGACGTTGTACGACGCGGGGGCCGGAAGCTGCGGAGCCGCGGGGGCGGTGGTGTCGGCCAGGACCCGCACGGCGACGACGCCACCGAACAGGACGGCCCCCACGGCGAGGATCACCATCGCCGTCAGCAGGAACGCTCTGTTCCGCCTGAGGATGCCCATGCCCCCCTCCAAAGAAAGGCTCCACCTTGCCGTGCTCGCGTTATTCTCGAACCTGCTCTCGCAGGTGGGTGCCCTCCCGGTCCATCCACGGATGGCCCGAAGCGCGAGCTCCCGATGTGTTCGTGTTGGCTCGAGAATGCAGCGAGGTCACGAACAAGGTCGAGCCGCGTCATCGTAGCATTCGTCACTAGTTTCGCCAAACCTAGTCGGCAGGCCTGCCGAAACCTTGAGTAAGCACGCCGACGGCCCGTCGCCTGAGAGGGCGACGGGCCGTCGGCGCATGCCGGGTCTGCGGTCTCAGCCCAGACGGATGCGCAGCTCCTTGAGCTGCTCGGCGGTCACAGCCCCGGGGGCGCCGGTCATCGGGTCCCCGCCGGACGACGTCTTGGGGAACGGGATGACGTCGCGGATCGAATCCGCCCCGGCGAGCAGCATGAGGATGCGGTCGAAGCCGAGGCCGATGCCGCCGTGCGGCGGCGCGCCGTACTCGAGCGCCTCCAGGAACCAGCCGAAGGCCTCGTCGATGCGGGCGTCGTCCATGCCCAGGGCCCGCAGGATGGAGCGCTGCACGGCGGCGTCGTGGTTGCGCAGCGAGCCGGAGCCGAGCTCGACGCCGTTGAGCACCAGGTCGTACTGGGCGCCACGCACAGCCAGCGGGTCGCTCTCCATGAGCGGCATGGTCTCGGCAGTCGGCAGGCTGAACGGGTTGTGCCCGTAGGTGAGCCTGCCGGTCTCCTTGTCGATCTCGAACAGCGGGAACTCCTCTACCCAGAGCAGGGCCCAGCGCGCGGACGGCTCGATACCAAGGCGCTTGATGAGCGCGAGACGCAGGGCGCCGAGCACCTCCGCCGCCGTGGCGGCGGTGTCGGCGGCGAACACGATGAGGTCGCCGGGCTCGGCGGCCGTGACATCCACGAGCGCGGCCTGCTCGGCCTCGCCGAGGAACTTGACGATGGGGCCGCGCAGGGCGCGGCCCTCCTCCACGTACACGTAGGCCATGCCCTTCGCGCCGTGCTCCCTGGCGAGCTCGGTGAGGTCGTCGATCTGCGCCCGGCTCAGCGCCGCCCCGCCGGGCGCCCGCACGGCGCGCACCACGCCGCCGTCGTCGACGGCGCCGCGAAACACCTTGAACTCGCTGGCCGCGAACACGCCCGACAGCTCGACGATCTCGAGGCCGAAGCGCAGGTCGGGCTTGTCGCTGCCGTACCTGAGCATGGCCTCGTCGTAGGACAGCCGGGGCAGCGGCAGCGTGAGCGGCTCCTCCCCCACGCCCTCGAAGATCGCCTGCATGAGGCCCTCGAGGATCACGCGTATCTCGGGCACGCCGAGGAACGACGTCTCGATGTCGATCTGCGTGTGCTCCGGCTGGCGGTCGGCGCGCAGGTCCTCGTCCCGGAAGCAGCGCGCGAACTGGTAGTACCGCTCGAGGCCGGCGACCATGAGGATCTGCTTGAACATCTGCGGCGACTGCGGCAACGCGTAGAAGCGGTGCGGTTGCAGGCGCGCGGGCACGAGGAAGTCGCGCGCGCCCTCCGGCGACGATCTGGTGAGGTACGGCGTCTCGACCTCGAGGAAGCCCTCAGCGTTCAGGTAGTCCCGGGACGCCGCTACGGCCCTGTGCCGCAACGTGAGATTGGCCAGCATGGGAGCGCGCCGCAGGTCGAGGTAGCGGTACCTGAGGCGCAGGGTCTCGTCGACATCAACGGCCTCCACCACCTCGATCTCGAAGGGCGGCGTCTTGGCCCTGCTGAGGATCTCGGCCGCGGCCACACGGACCTCCACCTGGCCGGTCGGCAGGCTCGGGTTCACGGTCTCGGGAGAGCGGGCGACGACCTCGCCGCTCACGGCGAGCACGTACTCGGAGCGGGCTTCCTCGGCGACGGCGTGCGCCTCGGGCACGCGCGACGGGTCGAAGACCAGCTGCACCACGCCGCTGCGCTCGCGGAGGTCGATGAAGACGAGGCCGCCGTGGTCGCGGCGGTGGGCGACCCAGCCGGCGAGGCGCACCTCACGGCCGACGTCGGGCAGGCGGAGCTCGCCGGCAGAGGCGGTGCGCAGCATCAGGCGTCCTTTCCGAGGCGCGTGCGGACGAGACCGGCGAGGCCGGCGGCAGGCACGTCTTCTTCCCCGCCGCCGTCCATGGCGCGCAGACGCACGGTACCGGCGGCGAGCTCGTCAAGACCGCAGAGCACGGCGAACCGCGCGCCGCTGCGGCCGGCCTGCTTGAGCTGGCCCTTGGGGCTGCGCCCGGCCAGGTCGAGCTCGGCGGCCAGACCGGCGGCGCGCAGCGCGTGGGCGACGCCAAAGGCCGCCGCCCGAGCCGCGTCGGAGAAACTCACCACGAACGCGTCTGGTGAGTGCGCCGGCAGCTCCCGCTCGCGCATCGCCAGGGTGATGCGCTCGAGCCCGCTGCCCCAGCCCACGCCCGGCGTGGGCTGGCCGCCGATCATCTCCACCAGGCCGTCGTAGCGGCCGCCGCCGCCGACGCCGCTCTGGGCGCCGAGACGGTCGGAGTTGAACTCGAAGGTGGTGCGCGTGTAGTAGTCCAGGCCGCGCACCAGACGGAACTCCAGGTTGGGTTCGAGGCCGGCGATGCGCACGAGGCCCAGCACCGTGTCGAAGTGCTCGCGGCAGTCCGGGCACAGGTGGTCGCCGATGCGCGGTGCCTCGTCGAGCACCGCGCGACACGTCTCGACCTTGCAGTCGAACGTACGCAGCGGGTTCAGCTCGACGCGCTCGAGACAGTCTCCGCAGAGCTCGCCCTCGCGGCCGCGCAGGTACTGGCGGAGCTTCTGCACATAGGCCGGGCGGCACTCGGCGTCGCCCATGCTGTTCATGTTCAGGGTGACGCCCTCCACGCCCAGCTCGGCGTAGATGGCTGCGAGAAGCGTGATGACCTCGGCATCGACGGCCGGGTCCGCCGAGCCGATGGCCTCGGCGCCGATCTGGTAGTGCTCGCGATAGCGGCCCGACTGGGGCTTCTCGTAGCGGAACATCGGGCAGTGGTACCAGACCTTGACCGGCTGCGGCCACTTGTGCATGCCGTGCTCCACGTAGGCGCGGCAGATGGGCGCCGTACCCTCCGGGCGCAGCGTAAGCAGCCGCTCGCCCTTGTCGGTGAAGGTGTACATCTCCTTGCGCACGATGTCCGTGGCCTCGCCGACGCCGCGCTCGAACAGGCCCGTCTCCTCGAACTCGGGCGTGACCATGTGCCGGTAGCCGAAGGCCGCGAACACGCGTGCCGCGCCGGCGACGATGGCGTCCCGTCGCGCAGCGTCGTCCGGCAGTAGGTCGTACGTGCCCTTGGGAGCGCGCGGACCGCTCACCAGCGGTGCTCCGGGTCGTAGCGAAGCGGCGAGAGAAACGGGTTGAGGGCGAGCTCGCGGCCCAGTGAGGTGTCCGGCCCGTGGCCGCAGTGCACGGTGGCGTCTGGCGGGAAGCGGCGTACCAGGGTGGCCACCGAGTTCAGCAACTGATCCATGTCGCCGCCGGGCAGATCGGTGCGGCCCACGCTGTTCTGGAACAGCAGGTCGCCGACGAACAGTTGGGCCTCGCCGATGGCGTACGTGTACGAGCCCCTCGAGTGCCCCGGGGTGGGGATGGCCAGCACCTCGAAGGGCAGACCGTCGAGCGTCTGCTCGCCGCTGAGCGTGACCGCCTCCTTGACCGGCTCGATGTCGAAGCCGGCCATGGCCCCCAGGCGGTTGTCGGCCATCTCGCCGGCGTCGGCCTGCCCCACGTACACGGGGATGCCGAAGTGGGTGGCGAGCGGCGCGACGCCGCCGAAGTGGTCGAAGTGCCCGTGCGTCACCAGCACGGCGGACGGCGCGTAGCCGAGCTCACCGAAGGCGCTGATGACCACGCCGGCCTCGTCGCCGGGGTCGATGACGAGACCGGCCTGCTCGCCGACGACGAGGAAGCAGTTGGCCTGGAGCGGGCCGAGCGGAAGGGCGAAAACGTCGAAGGGGAGCATGTCACCTCGGGTGGTCGTGGTCCGCGCGACAGGGTATCAGACCGCCGCCGAGACGGTCGACCATGAGCGCGGGCACCCGGCGGTCTCGCCGGCGCGACGTGCGCAGGGCCGGCGCGGCCGCGGCCGCCGGCCCGAGCCCTCAGGTGCCGACGACCCGGTACGCGTCGTAGACCGTGTGGATGCTGCGGATGTTGGCGAGGATGTTGTCGAGCTGCCGCACGTCGCCCACCTCGAGTGTGAAGCGGTCGCGCACCACGCCGTCGGGCAGGGTCTGCATGCTGCCGCCGACGATGTTGGCGCCCGAGTCGGAGAGGGTCCGCGCGAGGTCCTCGAGAAGGTGGTTGCGGTCGAGCGCCTCGACCATGATCTCCACGCGGAACGCCACGCCGCTGAGCCCCTGCCAGTCGACGTTGGTGAAGCGCTCCGGGTTCTTCATGAGGGCGCGCGCGTTCTTGCAGTCCTCGCGATGGATGGTGATGCCCTTGCCCAGAGAGATGTAGCCGACGATGGTGTCGCCGGGGATGGGCTTACAGCACTTGGCCATGCGCACCATGATGTCGTTCATGCCCTCGACGGCGATGCCGAACTGGCCCGAGAGGGCCTGCGGCTCGTCGCCGTCGTGCTGCGGCGCCCGGGGCAGCATCTCCGGCGGCGGGGTGGCCTCCTTCATCGTCCCCGACGCCTGCATGACCTTGTTGGCCACCGTCTTGACCGGCAGCCGCCCGGAGCCGAGCGCCACGAAGAGGTCGTCGGGCTTGGCGAAGCCGACGTCTTTGCAGATCTGCGAGAAGACCTTGGAGCTCAGGATCTTCTGCGCCGGCAGACCCTCGCGGCGCAGGACCTCCTGCAGCAGGTCGCGCCCGGAGTGCTCGCTGTCTTCCCGCTGCTCGCGGTTGAAGTAGTGGCGGATCTTCTGGCGCGCCCGCGGCGAGTGCACGATGTCGAGCCAGTCGCGCGAGGGGCCGTGGCTCGACTTGCTGGTGATGATCTCCACGATGTCGCCGCTGCTGAGCGCCGTGTGCAGCGGCACGATGCGGCCGTTGACCTTGGCGCCCACGGTGTGGTTGCCCACGTCGGTGTGCACCGAGTAGGCGAAGTCGATGGGCGTGCTCCCCGCCGGCAGGCTCTTGACGTCGCCCTTGGGCGTGAACACGAACACTTCGTCCTCGAAGAGATCGACGCGCAGGGCGTCCATGAACTCGCGGGCGTCGCCGGTCTCGGACTGCCACTCCATCATCTGGTGCAGCCACGCGAGCTTGTCGGCGTCGCGCTGGCCGCGCTCCTTGTAGAGCCAGTGCGCGGCGACGCCGTACTCGGCGGTCTGGTGCATGTCGAAGGTGCGGATCTGGATCTCGAGCGGCTTGCCGCCGGGGCCGATGACCGTGGTGTGCAAGGACTGGTACATGTTGAACTTGGGCATCGCTACGTAGTCCTTGAAGCGCCCCGGGATGGGCTTCCACACCGAATGGATGATGCCGACGGCCCCATAGCAGTCCTTGATGGAGTCCACCTGCACGCGCAGACCGGTGAGGTCGAAGATCTCGTTGAACTCCTTTCCGCCGCGACTCATCTTCGTGTAGATGGAGTAGAAGTGCTTGGCGCGGCCGCTGATGTCGGCCACGATGCCGGCCTCGTCCAGGGCCTCACGCAAGAAGGCGGCCGCCTCGTCCACGTAGTCCTCGCGGTCGGCGCGCCGCTGCGCGACCCACTTCTGGATCTCCTGGTACTTGCGCGGGTGCAGGGTGGCGAACGCGAGGTCCTCCAGCTGCCATTTCATGTTGTGGATGCCGAGGCGGTGGGCGAGCGGCGCGTACACCTCGAGCGTCTCTTTGGCCTTCTGGATCTGCTTCTGCTTGCTGAGATAGCAGAGCGTGTGCATGTTGTGCAGGCGATCGCAGAGCTTGATGAGGATGACGCGGATATCGGTCGCCATCGCCACGATCATCTTGCGGTAGTTCTCTGCCTGTTCCTCCTCCTGGGAGGTGAAGTGCATCTTGGTGAGCTTGGTGACCCCGTCGACGAGCATGGCGATCTCGTCGCCGAACTCGTCGGCCACCCAGCCGAGCGGGGTGCCGGTGTCTTCGACCACGTCGTGCAGCAGCGCCGCGGCGACGGTGACTGAGTCCAGGCGCAGATCGGCAGCGTTGAGCGCCGTGCCGACAGGGTGGTGGATGTAGGCTTCGCCGCTCTTGCGGCTCTGGTCGCCGTGCAGGACACAGGCGGCGACGAAGGCGCGCGCGATGAGCTCGCGGTCGGCGTCGGGGTTGTAGCGCGCCACGGCCGCGAAGAGGTCGTCGAGCAGTGGCCGGTACTTCTCCGGGACGTCGATCAGAGCGCTGCCGTGAGGCAGGTCTGCAAGAAGCTGCTTGTCCGAAACAGGCTGCGCCATGAGCTGTGGCTCGCGGTCCTCGATACGTCGACCTTACCCTGAGGGCGGACGAGATGGTAGCCGCCCTCCCGCGCGTGCAGCAGGCCGGCCTCACGCAGCGCCCGCAGGGCCGCCGAGACGGCGCCGGCCGGGCGCAAGAACGGGTCGCCCCTCAGGAGTTCCTGCTCGAGGCCATCGTCAAACACGCCCGATCCCGCACTCAGCGTGCGCCAGACGCGGCGCATGACGCCGTCAAGGTCGAGCTCGGCGGCGGCCACACGCGCCGCGAGGTCGGCCTCGGGCGCGCCCCAGAGGGCGTGGACCCACGCCTGGGGTGCGGCCGCGGCGACGGTCGCGAACAGGCGGCGCGTGAACGGCGGGTCGAGCAGGACGACGTGGTCGAAGGCGGCGGCCGTCTGCGGCCGCGCCGCCACCACATCGTAGCCGGCGAGCACGACGTCCGCGCCGGCCACGGCGGGCAGCCGGCCGGCGCAGCCGGCCTGCACGTACGCCGCCGTGCGCGCCAGCTGCGGCGAGAGCACGTCGCGGGTCAGCAACGGGCGGCGCCGCGCGACGTCGGCCGTCAGCACGAGCACGCGGCCGCCCCCGGCGGCCAGCGCGGCCAGGGCCGAGGCGGGCGGGCGGCCGCGGCCGTCCACGAGGCGCCCGGCGCGCCGCGCGCCGGCCAGCGCGTCGTCGCACCCGCCTGCCCCCAAGCCGGGGCCCTCCAGCGCCTCACGCCACAGAGACTCCCCGGTGAGGCGTTCGGCGCAGCTGAGGTCGCAGGCGGTGGCGCACAGATCGGCGCCGCAGGCCTCCAGCAGGTGCAGCGCCCTGACCTGCACCTGCGCCGTGACCGAGCCGCGGAACTCGTTCTTCTCCAGGTGGAGCGGCACGTCGTACCTGCCCTCCCGGACGAGCTCGCCGAGCCCGTTGAAATTGAAGTGGATCGCCTGGCACGAGGCGCCGTCGCAGCTCACGCGGCACTGGAGGTGCCTGTGGTCGCGGGTGAGGCGCGGCGCCTGGACCTCGGCGTTGTGCAGCAGAAGCGTGGGGCGGGCATTGCCGAAGCCGTGCGGCGCGAGCAGCTCGAGCTCGTCGGAGAGCCGCAGTGTGAGCTCATCGCCCCCCACGAGCGCGTCGATGCGACGCGTGCGCACGAGGTCGTCCGGGCCGAGCGCCGCCGCCGCCTGGGCGATGAACGCGTCCCGAAAGGCAGGGATGTCGCCGCGCCGCAGACGGAGCCCACAGGCGGCGCGGTGCCCGCCGAAAGCCTTGAGGTGCGCTGCGCACCGCTCGACGGCGCCGAGCAGATCGAACGCCGGGATGCTGCGCCCCGACCCCTTGGCCTCGTCGCCGGCCTCGCTCAGCAGCACCGCCGGACGGTTGAAGCGCTCGACCACGCGCGACGCCACGATGCCCACCACTCCCTCATGCCACTCCGGCGACGAGAGCACGAGCGCCGCCGGCGGCGGGTCGGGCACCATGGCACACGCCGCCGCGAACATGCCGGTCTCGAGCTCCTGCCGCTCCCGATTGAGCTCGTCCAGCCTGAGCGCGAGCGGGAGCGCCGCGGTGCGGTCGGCGCTCCCGAGCAGCTCGAGCGCCAGCGAGGCGTCCTCGAGCCGGCCGGCGGCGTTGAGCCGCGGCGCCAGACGGAACCCGACAACGCCGGCGTCGACGGCATCGGGCCTGACGCGAGCGACCTCAAGGAGCGCGGAGAGCCCCGGCCGAGGGGCGCTGCGCAGACGGCCGAGGCCGAGACGGGCCAGCGTGCGGTTCTCTCCTGTGAGCGGCACGATGTCGGCGATGGTGCCGATGGCGACGACGTCGGCGAGCGCGCGCAGCGCGAGCGGCACGTCGACCGCAGGCTCGCCCCGCGGGGGCTCGATGAGGAGCGCGTGGGCGAGTTTGAAGGCGACGCCCACCCCGGCCAGGTGGGGGTACGGGTAGCCCGGGAGTCGCGGCGTCACCACGACGCAGTCGGGAAGGTCGCCCTCGATCTCGTGGTGGTCGGTGACCACGACGTCCATGCCGAGGTCGTGCGCCAGAGCCACCTCGGCGCGGGCGTTCACGCCGCAGTCGACGGTGACGAGCAGCTTGACGCCCGCCGCGGCCAGCTCCTCGACGGCGGTCGCCGAGACCCCGTACCCCTCCACGAAGCGGTTGGGGAGGTGCCAGCGCACGTCCGCGCCGAGCTCCTCGAGCACGCTCACCAGGAGGAAGGTGGCCGTGATGCCGTCGGCGTCGTAGTCGCCGTGCACCGCGATGGGCTCGCGGGCGGCCAACGCCCGGTCGATACGCCGCCGGGCCTCGGCGATGCCGGACAGGAGATACGGGTCGTGCACCGTGACGTCGGGGTGGAGGAACGCACGCGCCTCGGCGGGGTCGGCGAACCCCCGGCGCACCAGCACCTGGGCCAGGACCTCGCCGACCTCGAGCTCCTCGCAGAGTCGCCGGACGTCCGCGTATGACGCGGGCGGGATGCTCCAGGAGCCGGGATCGGTCACGTCCACATCACGACGCGAGTGTACCGCGTGCCCGGGACGGACGCCGCCTCCGCGCGCGGCCCGCGTCCGCCGTGCGCCGGCGAGGCGCGCTCAGGAGCCCGGAGGCGGCGCGTCAGACGGGTCGGCGGATCCGAGGGACAACTCGTCGCCGCCCGCGGCGGCCTCGCCGAGGCCTGGGGTCTCGTCGGCACCAGGGGCGACGTCCCGCCCCGCGTCGGCGGCGGCCCCGGCGGCCACGGTGACGGCGGTCACATCGGTGCCGGCCTCGACGTCGCCGAGCGGCTCCCGGTACGAGACGAGCGTCTCGTCCACGTCGGGCTCGGTCTCGCCCGCTGCGGAGCCGGCGGTCGTCTCGTCCGGTCCTCCAGACGCGAACCCTGCGGGCGCGACCTTCGCCGGCTCGGGCGGTGCCTCTTCGCCGCCTTCGGGAGCCGCGCCCGCGACCTCGTCCCACCCGACCGCGGACGACGCGGCGACGGCCATGGTCACCGCCGTGGCGTCGGCCGGGACGGCCTCGCCCGCCGCGGTGGAAGCCGCGAGCGCCGCGGGCTCGGGAGGCGCCGGGGCAAGCGCCGTTGCCTCGACGGCGACGACTTCCGCGACGGCGGTCCGCTCGTCGGCAGCCTGCGCCTCACGCAGACGCTTGTACGTCTTTCCCAGCTCCTTCTCGAGCCGCCGCTGTGCCGCCACCGCAGCGCCGCGCGCGGTCCAGGCCGCGACCACACCGGCGGCGACCACCACGGCGGCGAGAACGACCGACAGCCAGAAGAGCGAGACCCCGGTCCAGCTGAGGGCGAGGAAGTCCAGGTCGAACGTCACGCCGTGGTTGACCGCCCCGACGGCGACGAGCACCAGGGCGACGATGACCAGGATGGTGAGCGCGGTACGCACGACGGACCCCTCCTCAGTGGCGACTGTCGGCAGCGAGTATAGAGCACGAGCGCAGGACGGCGCGCCGGTGAGGCACCGCCCGGCGCGCTCCGCCGCCCGCGGCAGGGGCGGAGGGCGCCGCCGGCCCACGGTCCGCGGCCGTCGTCACAGCGGCGTCACAGGCGCTCGATCTCAGCCTTCTCGCGCGCCTGTTCGAGCCACCGGGCCAGGGCCGCGGAACGCAGCTCCCCGTCGAGGCCATCCTGGATCTGCTCACGCACGTCGCTGAACGGCACGACCTCGGACGGCCGCCGGCCGAGCAGCTTGATCACCCACACGCCTCCGGGGCCACGCGTGGGCGGCGTGACCTCGTCGGCGCCGAGTCTCCCGACGGCCTTTCGGAGCGGTGCCGGCAGCGACGACGGTTCCACCCAGCCCATCATCCCCTCACTCGCCTTGAGCTCGGGGTCGATGGAGAACTGCCGTGCCACCTCCTCGAACGGCCGGCCCTGCTCGAGCCGTTCGATAGCGTTGCCGGCGATGCCCTCGTTGCGCACGACCAGAGCGCCCAGCGCCCACGCCTCTGCCGTGGAGAACAGCTTTGTGCGGTTCTCCTCGTAGAACGTGCGGACCGCTTTGGCGCCGGCCTTGAGATCGGGGAACCTCGCATCCTGGACGGCTTCGCTCACGATGCCGCGCGCGAGAGTCGCGCGGAACTGCTCACTCGAGATGTCCGTCTGCTCCAGGGCGGCGGCGAACGCCTGCTCGCCGCCCATCTGCTCGCGCACGGCGGCGAGCCGGCGGTCCACCTCGGCCTCGTCGGCCGACACCCCCAGGCGCTCCGCATCCGCCTCGATCAGCGCTCCGTCGATGGCCGTCTCGAGACCTGCCGCGGCCGTATCTTCGCGTCCGGCCAGCCGGGCCTCGGCACGCGCCAGTTCTACGTCGCTCCGGCGCACCTCGCGACCGTCCACGCGCGCGACGACGGGATCGGCTTGAGCGTTCGACGAGGAGTCGGCCTTCGGCGCCTCGCCGCACGCGGCGGCCCCGGCAGCGAGCAACGCGAAAGCGGCGAGAGCGGCGACCGCTCTGGAGAGGGGAGACACCACGGCCGGGAGACGGGCGACACCGCGCCGGGGATCGCGCGAGGCCGGGCGGGAACGGGCGGGCGGGCTCGGAGTCAGCCGCGAGTCTCCGTATCGGGAAGAGCCGCCCTGAACGGCTCCTTCTCGACACGGCGCTGCCCGTCGGCGAACCGCGCCGGGAAGTAGCAGGCCATCTCGTGCGTCTCGCCGGCGTCGCCGCCGGTGTTGACCAGCCGGGGCATGGCCGTGACGCAGACCTCCTGCGCACGGGGACAGCGCGGATGGAACACGCAGCCCTTGGGCGGATTGGCTGGGCTGGGCACGTCGCCCTCCAGGATGATGCGGCGGCGCGCCCGCTCCGTGTGCGGGTCGGGGATCGGCACCGCCGAGAGCAGGGCCTCGGTGTACGGATGCTGCGGGAAGTCGTACAGCAGCTTGCTGTCCGAGATCTCGACGATCTTGCCCAGATACATCACGGCGACGCGGTCGGAGATGTGCTTGACCACGGAGAGGTCGTGAGCGATGAACACGTACGTGAGGTCGAGCTCGTCCTGCAGGTCCTCGAGCAGGTTGATCACCTGGGCGCGGATGGAGACGTCGAGGGCGCTGACCGGCTCGTCGCAGATGATGAGCTTCGGGTTGAGCGCCAGGGCGCGGGCGATGCCGATGCGCTGGCGCTGCCCGCCCGAGAACTCGTGCGGGTAGCGCTCGGCGTGCTCGGCGTTGAGCCCGACCGTCTCGAGGAGCTCGTACACGCGCTTCTTGCGCTCCTCCTTCGTACCGATGCCGTGGATCTTGAGCGACTCGCCGACGATGTCGCGCACACGCATGCGCGGGTTCAGCGAGGCGTACGGGTCCTGGAAGATGATCTGCATGTCGCGGCGCAGCTTCTGCATCTCACCGCCGGACGCCTTCATGACGTCGATGTCCTCGAACACCACGGAACCGGCCGTGGCTTCGATGAGGCGCAGGACGGCGCGGCCGGTAGTGGACTTGCCACAGCCGCTCTCCCCCACCAGGCCCAGGGTCTCGCCCTTCTCCACGGAGAAGCTCACTCCGTCCACGGCGTACACGGTGCCGGTCTGGCGCTTGAGCACTCCCGACTTGATGGGGAAGTGCTTCTTCAGGTCGCGCACCTCGAGCAGGCTCACAGCGCCGCCTCGCTCTCGAAGTGCGGCAGCTTACAGCGGATCGACTGACGCTCGTCCCTGGGAATCCAGCAGCTCACGCCGTGGTCGGCGCCCACGATCTCGAGAGCCGGCCACTCGTTGCGGCACTGCGGACGCTCGTAGGGGCAGCGGCTTGAGAAGGGGCACCCGCTGGGGAGCGCGATGAGGTCCGGCGGCTGGCCCGTGATGGGTGTGAGCCGCGACTTCTCGGCCACGTCCAGTCGCGGCAGCGAGCCCAGCAGCCCCCAGGTGTACGGATGATGGGGGTTGTAGTAGATCTCGTCCACGGGGCCGTACTCGACGGTGCGGCCGCCGTACATGACCATCACCTTGTCGGCGATCTCGGCGACCACGCCGAGGTCGTGGGTGATGGCGATGACGCCGCTCGCGTACCGCTCCTGCATCTCGCGGATGACGTCGATGATCTGCGCCTGGATGGTGACGTCGAGCGCCGTGGTGGGCTCATCGGCGATGAGGATGTCGGGGTTGCAGCTGATGGCCATGGCGATCATGGCGCGCTGGCGCATGCCCCCCGAGAACTCGAACGGGTACTGATTGACGCGGTTCTCGGCGTCGGGGATGCCGACGCGGTCCAGGAGTTGCGCAGCCATCTGCCACGCCTCGCCCTTGCTCTTGTCCTGGTGGAGGATGATGGCCTCGGCGATCTGCGCGCCCACCTTGACCACCGGGTTCAGGCTGGTCATGGGGTCCTGGAAGATCATGGCGATATCGTTGCCGCGCACCGCACGCATCTCGTCGTCGGCGATGGTGCGCAGGTCGCGGCCGCGCAGGTCGATGCGGCCGCCGACGATCTTGCCCGGCGGGTCGGGGATGAGACGCATGATGGACAGGGCCGCGACCGTCTTGCCGGAGCCCGACTCGCCGACGATGCCGAGCGTCTCCTTGCGGTCGAGCGTGAAGCTCACGCCGTTGACGGCCTTGACCACCCCGGCGTAGGTGAAGAAGTGGGTCGAGAGATCCTCGACGGTGAGCAGACGTTCGCTCATCCCTACTCCTTCAGCTTGGGGTCGGTGGCGTCGCGCAGGCCGTTGCCGAAGGAGATGAAGCCGAACACCGTGACCACGAGGGCGATGCTCGGGAACGTGAGCATCCACCAGCTGCCGGCCCAGAAGTAGCTGAGGTAGTCGGCGATCATCTTGCCCCACGAGGCGTTCGGCGGCTGGATGCCGATGCCGAGGTAGCTCAGGGCGGCCTCGGTGACGATGGCGCCGCCCACGCCCATGGCGATGGCCACGTAGACCGGCGCCATGGTGTTGGGCAGCACGTGCCGGAAGATCACGCGCAAGTCGCTGGCGCCCTGCGCGCGCGCCGCCTCCACGTACTCCATGGACTTGACGCTGAGCACGGAGCCGCGGTTGAGGCGCGCGTAGCTGGCCCACCCGAGGATACCGATGGCGATGAACACGTTCTGGAAGCCCGGACCGAGCACCACCATGATGAGCAGCACGAAGAGGATGTAGGGGAAGGCGAAGAAGATGTCGGCCAGGCGCATGATCACGGAGTCGACCCAGCCCCCGTAGTAGCCGGAGATGGGGCCGAGGATGAGGCCGATGATGAGGGCGATGGCCACGGCGATGACGCCGACCAGCATGGAGATGCGGGTGGCGACCAAGGTGCGCGAGAACACGTCGCGGCCCAGGTAGTCGGTGCCGAAGGGGTGCGCCCACGTAGGCGGGGAGCCTTTGCCCTGGGGAGAGAGCTCGTAGTTGACCTGATTGGGCGGATACGGCGCCAGGTAACCTTGCGGCGTGAGCGCCGCCACGGTCTGGGTGACGCCGACGATGAGGAAGACCACGATGATGCCCAGACCGACGAGCGCCAGCCTGTTGCGCTTGAGCCGGCGCCAGGTGTCGCCCCAGAGCGAGAGCGGCTTGCGCGGCTTGCCAGCCTCCTCGTGCCGCCGCTCGAGCTCCTCGGTGAGCACCTCCGTGGTGCCGCGGGCGTCGATCGACTCGCCGGTGGTGATGGTGCTGCCGCTGTCGTCCCTGTAGCCCCGGTCGTCCCGGGGCCCGCTGTCCCAGTGGTCGGCCACGGCTCAGCCCTCGAGGCGGATGCGCGGGTCGACCCAGGCGTAGCCGAGGTCGACGAACAGGTTGGCGAACACGTACACGATGGTGGCGAACAGCACGCCGCCGGCGACCACGGGCAGGTCGCGGGCACCGATGGCCTGGTAGATCATGAGGCCGATCCCGGGGCGGTTGAACACGGTCTCGGTGAGGATGGCGCCGCCCATGAGGGCACCGAGGTCGATGCCGGCGATGGTCATGACCGGTATGACGGCGTTCTTGAAGGCGTGCTTGCGCACCACGGCGCTCTCGGAGAGGCCCTTGGCCCGCGCCGTGCGGATGTAGTCGGCGCGGATGACCTCGAGCATGGAGGCGCGCTGCATGTACGAGATGTAGGCCACCTCGATCAGGCCGAGCGTGACCGCCGGCAGGATGAGGGTGAGGAAACTGTTCCAGCTCGCCGGGATGACCCACGCTACGTTATCGCCTGCGCCGATGAGCGGAAGCAGGTTGAGCTTGTAGCCGAACAGCCACTGCATGAACACGCCGAGCACGAACACGGGGATGCCCCAGATGATGAGAGCGGCCGTGGTGAGGGTGGTGTCCCAGAACGTGAACTGGCGCAGCGCGGAGTAGATCCCCAACGGGATGCCGAGCAGCTCGATGAGTACTGCCGCAAGCGCAAGCTGGATGGTATTGGGCGCGTTCTCCCTGATCATCTGCGTGACCGGCTTCTGGAGCTGGTACGACTCGCCGAGGTCGAGACGCACGATGCGCCCCAGGAACCGGTAGTACTGGACGTAGAGCGGCTTGTCGAGCCCGAGCCGCTCGCGGATGTCCTGGATCTTCTCCGGGGTGGCGTTCTTGCCGGCGACCAACTGGGCCGGGTCGCCGGGGATGGCGAACATGATGAGGAAGGTGATGACGGTGACGCCTATCAGCACGATGACGAGCTGAAGGAGACGCCTGACGATGTAGGCCACCATGCCGGCTACTCTACCTCATTGCCGGGCGCGCCTGTGTACGCGCCCGTGGCCCGAAGCGGTGCAGAGACGGTGGCGGCCCGCCGCTCCTTGAGCGGCGGGCCGCCACCTCGAAAGCTACCGCTGCATTGTACGTATGCACTACTGCATACGCAACGTGCCGCGGGTCAGCTCACTGCTGGACCCAGAGCGTCCACATGTCGGTGAAGCCCATCGGGTTGTGGACGAAGTTGGCGATGCGGTTGTTGGTGACGCGGTAGTCCCGGTAGAAGTACAGCGGGACGGCCGGCATGTCGGTGAGGATGATCTTCTCGGCCTGCGCGTACAGGTTGTAGCGCTGCTGCGCGTCCTGCGTGGAGCGGGCCTGCAGGAGAAGGTCGTCCACCTGCTGGTTGGAGTAGAAGGTGTAGCTGCCGGTACGCGCCTGGTCCGACTGGAACAGCGGGTACAGGAAGTTGTCCATGGACGGGTAGTCTGCGATCCAGCCCATGCGGAAGAGCTGGCTGCCGCTGCCCTTGTTGCCCTTGGAGAGCTTGTCGAGGAAGGTGCCCCACTCGAAGTTGCTGAGCTTGACCTCGATGCCCGCCTGCTGCCAGCCGGCCTGCAGCACCTCGCCGATCTTCTGGTGACCCTCGTCGGTGTTGTACCAGTAGTTGAGAGCGGGGACGCTGCCGATGGCGGCGACGCGACTGGCGGCGTCCTCCGGGTTGTACGGATACGGGGTCTGCTCGGCCAGATAGCCGGGGATGCCCAGTGGGACGTAGCCGGCGGCCGGCAGGGAGACGCCCTCGTTGACGATGTTGATGACGTTCTGCGCGTCGGCGGACTCGGCGACGGCGATGCGCAGGTCCTGGTTCTGGCCCAGGGACTCGTCGGTCATGTTCATGCCGACGAAGTAGATCGCCAGCGCCGGCCAGCGCTTGGCCGTCCACTCACCGCTCTTGACCTTGGGGTTGTTCTCTGACGCGGTCACCTGGCCCGGCGGCACACTGGTGTAGTCGATGCTGCCCTTCTGGAACTCGAGCCACTCGGTCTGGCTCGAGGTGATGATCGGCATGTTGATGGTGTCGATGTACGGCCCACCCGCCGTCTGGTTCCAGTAGTCGGGGTTCTTGACCAGCGTGACACTCTGGTTGTTCTTCCAGCTCTCGACCATGTACGGACCGGTGCCGACAGGCTTCTGGCTGAAGGCCTTGGCGCCGATCTGCTTCAGGTAGTCGAGGGGGAAGGCAGAGGCCACGGTGTGGCCCAGGGTCTGCGGGAACTCCGCGAACGGGTACCGCAGCTTGACCTCGAGCGTGTAGTCGTCGATGGCCGTCACGCCGGTGAGGCCGGCCTTGGGGTCGACCTGATAGCCGCCGTCGTCACAGCCCTCGATGGGCGCCAGGATGTACGACACGTACGACTGGTTGGCCGGGTCGGTGACGTAGTTCCACGAGTCGACGAAGTCCTGCGCCTTGACCTCACGGCTGACCGGCGCCTGGTACATGACACCCTGCTTGAGGTTGAAGGTCCATGTCTGTGAGTCGGTGGTCTCCCAGCTCTCCGCGAGCACGGGCTCGGCGACCATCTCGCCCTTGTCGTTCATGACGTAGCCCGCGAGGCCCTCGAAGACCTGATGGGCGACCTGCATGCCCTCGGACTCCTGGGCGTTCACCGGCTCGATGGAGACCGGGTTCGCGGTGAGCGGGTAGTTGTAGGTGCCGCCGGCGACCGGCGACGCGGCGGCGGAGGGACTAGCCTCGCCGCCGCCGCCTTCGCTGCTCTCGCCGCAGGCGCCGAGCGCCAGAGCGGCGACGATGAGCACTGCTGCGACGAGTAGCAGCCAGCGCGACCTCAGGACGGGTTTCTTCACGGTGACCTCCTTCACGACTGACCTTGCCTGTCCACCCCGTGCCCCCCCACGGGAAGGGTGGTCTCATGATGGGAGCCCTGCCTCCCGGTCTGACCAGTGTGTGCTGGTGAACACCCCCCTCTTCGCCCTCCCGCCGCTGAGACGGGAACGGGCATGCCGCCGGGACCGCGGCTAGCCGAGCCTCCACACGAGGAGGAACGACGTCACGAACCAGGCGACACCCGTGATGATGGTGTAGCGCGTGAGGTTGCGTTCCATGACGCTCGCCGACGAGGCGAACGAGAAGCCGGTGATGCTGGCCATGCCCGCATCCTTGCCGCTGTGCAGCAGGATGAGGCCGATGAGCACGAGGCTCTCTGAGATGAAAAGCGCGACGAAGACTGCGTTCAGCACGTGGTTACTCCCCCTGCGAAGACACTGACTGCATACGAGATATCCATTCTTGCACCACAGGCGAGCCGCGACAAACCCTGAAGGCCGGGCGGGCCGCGAAGCGGCGGCCCCGGCCGGCATCACCTGCGCGGCTCGACAAGGGAGACGCCCGTCATCTCCGGCGGGTGCGCCACCCCGAGATACGAGAGCACCGTGGGCGCGAGGTCGCACAGGCGGCCGCCCTCGCGCACGCGCACTCCCTCGTCGGTGACGATGAACGGCACCGGGTTGGTGCTGTGCGCTGTGTTGGGACTGCCGTCGGCCTCGAGCATGTTGTCGGAGTTGCCGTGATCGGCGGTGATGAGGCACACGCCGCCGAGGCGGGTGACCGCATCGACCACCCGCCCGACACAGGTGTCGACGGCCTGCACGGCGGTCACCGCCGCCGCGATCACGCCGGTGTGCCCGACCATGTCGGCGTTGGCGTAGTTCACGACCGCGAAGTCGTACCGCGCGGAGTCCAGGGCGTCGACGAGCGCGTCGGTGACCTCGAACGCGCTCATCTCCGGCTTGTGGTCGTACGTGGGCACGTCGCGCGGGCTGGGGATGAGGATGCGCGTCTCCCCCTCCACCTCGCGCTCCACACCGCCGTTGAAGAAGAACGTGACGTGCGCGTACTTCTCGGTCTCGGCGATGTGCAGCTGCCGCAGGCCGTGCTCGGCGAGCACATCGGCCAGGACGTGCCCGGGGTGCTCCGGTGGAAAGGCCACCGGCAGACCGAACTCCTGCTTGTACTGGGTCATGGTGACGAAGTCGACGGAGGGCGGGCGCGGGCCCCGATCGAACCCGTCGAAGCCGGGTTCGATGAAGGCCCGCGTCAGCTCCCGCGCCCTGTCCGGTCGGAAGTTGAAGAAGAGGCACACGTCGCCATCGGAGACCCGCGACGGCAGCTCTGGGGCGACGACGGTGGGCCGCACGAACTCGTCGTCCTCGCCGCGGCGGTAGGCGGCGTCCACCGCCGCCTCCGCATCCGCGGCGAAGAAACCCTTGCCGTAGACGAGCGCGTCCCAGGCGAGCTTGACGCGGTCCCAGCGCGTGTCGCGGTCCATGGCGTAGTACCGGCCGCACACCACGCCGTACCGCCCCACGCCGAGCGCGTCCATCCTCTCCTGTACGCGCGCCAGGTAGCCCCTGGCGCTTCGCGGGAGCGTGTCGCGGCCGTCCAGGAAAGCGTGTACGACCACGGACCCCACGTTGCGCTGAGACGCGAGCTCCAGGCACGCCTCGAGGTGGCCCAGGTCGCTGTGCACGCCGCCGTCGGACACGAGGCCCATGAGGTGCAGGGTGCTCCCTCGCCCAGCTGCCTTGTCGAGCGCCTGCACGAGGACGCGGTTGCGGAAGAAATCCCCGTCCTCGACCGCCTTCGTGATGCGCGTGAGATCCTGGTAGACCACACGCCCTGCGCCGATGTTGAGGTGGCCGACCTCCGAGTTGCCCATCTGGCCCGGCGGCAGCCCCACCGCCGGGCCCGACGCGTCGAGCACGCCGCTCGGGTACCGCTCCCGGAGCCCGTCCATCACGGGCGTCTCGGCCTCGCTGACGGCGTTGCCCGGGCCTGTGGGACCTGCGCCCCACCCGTCCAGCACCATGAGCACGACGGGACGCCGCACGCGGCCGTCCGGGGAGAGGGCCGGGTCGCCGGGGTCGTACGCGTGGGTCTGGGGACGGCCGCCGGGAGAGGAGGCCGGCGCGCCGGAGGCGGGACCGCCGGTCCCGCCTCCGGCAGGCGCGGCCGGAGTCACGCCCTCATCCGGCGTGCCCCTCACCCCTTGGGCTCGAAGCGCACGATGCGCGCGAGTTCCGCCGGGTCGAGGCTCGCCCCGCCGACCAGCACGCCGTCTATGTCCGGCTGCGCCATGAGGTCGTCGATGTTGGCGGCCTTGACGCTGCCGCCATACAGGATGCGCACGCCTCCGGCGGCGTCGCCGAAGCGCTCCGCCAGGCGGCGGCGGATGAAGCCGACGGTCTCCTGGGCCATCTCGGGCGTGGCGGTCCTACCGGTGCCGATGGCCCAGATGGGCTCGTAGGCCACGGCGACGCCGGCGATCTCGGTGACGCCGACCTCGGCGAGGTCGGCGTCGAGCTGGCCGCCGACCTTGCTCTCGGTCTGGCCGGCCTCACGCTCGTCGAGCGTCTCGCCGCAGCAGAGGACCGGCCGCAGGCCCGCGTCCAGGGCCGCCCGCACCTTCTTGGAGAGGTCGGCGTCGTTCTCGGCGTAGTACTGCCGGCGCTCCGAGTGGCCGAGGATCACGTACTGCACACCCACCTCGGCCAGCATGGGAGGCGCGAGCTCGCCGGTGAAGGCGCCCTCGGCGGCGTAGTGCATGGTCTGAGCGCCGACCGCGATGGCGGTGTCGACCGTGTTGCCGAGCGCCACGTGGACGCACAGGGCCGGCGGGCAGATGAGCACGTCGCGGTCGTCCACGCCGGCGACCAGCGGGCGGAACGCGGTGAAGAAGTCGCGCGTCTGCGCCGGCGTCTTGTACATCTTCCAGTTGCCGGCCATCAGCGGGCGGCGGGCCGGCGCCGCTGCGCCGCCGCCACCGCCCGGGCCGGCGTCCATGAGCGCGTCCACACCCGGCAAGGTGCGGCCCTCCAGGAACTCCATCGATGCACCTCCACCAGTGCTCACGTGGGTCAGACGACCATCGAGGCCAAAGGCACGCACGGCCGCGACGGTGTCGCCGCCACCGGCCACGGTGACGGCCGCGCTGGCCGCCACCGCCTCGCCGACGGCCCTGGTGCCGGCGGCGAACTCGGGGACCTCGAACAGGCCCATGGGGCCGTTCCAGTAGATCGTGCCGGCGCCGCGTAGTCGCCGGGCGAACTCGTCGACCGTCTTCGGCCCGATGTCGAGCGCCATGTCGTCGGCGCCCACCTCGTCGGTCGCCACGATGCGCGACGGCACACCGGCGGCCGCCTCGGGGGCGACGACGAGGTCGACCGGCAGGACCAGAGCGCACTGCGAGGCCGCCGCGGCGGCGAGCACCTCGGCGGCCTGCGTTGCCTCGTCGGCGTCGGCGCCTTTGGAGGTGCCGACGCTGCGGCCCTGGGCGGCGAGAAAGGCGTTGGCCATGGCGCCGCCGATCAGGATGCTGTCGGCGATCTCGAGCATCCTGCGGATGACGCTGATCTTGTCCGAGACCTTGAGCCCGCCCAGCACCACCACGAACGGACGTGCGGGGTCACGCAGCAGACGCCCGAGGATCTGCAGCTCGCGGGTCATGAGCAGCCCGGCCACCGACGGCAGGTAGTGCGTGACGCCCTCGGTGGACGCGTGCGCCCGGTGGGCCGTGCCGAAGGCGTCGTTGACGTACACCTGTGCGAGGCCGGCGAGACGCTGCGCGAACACGGCGTCGTCGCCCGTCTCCTCCGCGTGGAAGCGCAGGTTCTCCAGGAGCAGCACCTCGCCCGGCTTGAGTGCGGCGGCGGCCTGCTCGGCCCTCGGGCCGACGCAGTCGTCCACGGTGGCGACCGGCCGGCCCAGCAGCTCCGCGAGCCGCTCGGCCACCGGCTTCATGCGAAGCTCCTCCACGACCTGGCCCTTGGGGCGGCCCAGGTGCGAGGCGAGCACGAGCGAGCAGCCCTGGTCCAGAAGCTCCTGGATGGTGGGCAGGGCGGCACGGATGCGCGTGTCGTCGGCCACGTGCCCATCCTTGAGGGGCACGTTGAAGTCGACGCGGACCAGCACGCGCTTGCCGGCCAGCGGGTAGTCGCTCAGCGAACGCTTCATGGCGTCTCCCCCGCGCGCCGGCTCAGAGGACGCGCTGCGCGAGGTCGACCAGACGGCACGAGTAGCCCCACTCGTTGTCGTACCAGGACACGACCTTGAGCAGCTTGCCCTTGGCCATGGTGAGGGCCGGGTCGAAGATGGACGAGTGGCTGTTGCCGATGACGTCCGTGCTGACGATGGGGTCCTCCTGGTACTGCAGGATGCCCTTCATGGGACCGCTCTCGGCGGCCGCCTTCATGGCGGCGTTGACCTCTTCGGCCGTGACCTCGGTCCGCAGCTCGGCGACCAGGTCGGTGGCTGAGCCGTCGGGTGTGGGTACGCGCAGGGCGAAGCCGTCGAGCCTGCCCTCGAGCTCGGGGATGACCAGCGAGACGGCGCGCGCCGCCCCGGTGGTGGTCGGGATGATGGAGAGGGCGGCGGCCCGCGCGCGACGCAGGTCCTTGTGTGGGAAGTCCAGTACCTTCTGGTCGTTGGTGTAGGCGTGGATGGTGGTCATGAAGCCCTTCTCCACACCGAAGTTGTCGACCAGCACCTTGGCCATGGGCGCGAGGCAGTTGGTGGTGCAACTGGCGTTGGAGATGACGTCGTGCTTCGTCCTGTCGTAGGTCTCGTCGTTGACGCCGAGGACGATGGTGGCGTCCGGGCCCTTGGCGGGCGCCGAGATGATGACCTTCTTGGCGCCCGCCTCGAGGTGCGCGGCCGCCTTGGCGCGCTCCGTGAAGCGGCCGGTGGACTCGATGACGACCTCCGCCCCGAGCTCCTTCCAGGGCAGGACGGCAGGGTCGGTCTCGGCTGTGACGCGGATGCGCCGGCCGTCGATGATGAGAGCGTCTTCTTCGACCTCGATGACGCCCGCGAAGGGGCCGTGCACCGAGTCGTACTTGAACAGGTGGCCGAGCGTTCGAGAGTCGGTGAGGTCGTTGATGCCCACGATCTCCAGGTCGGCGTTCTGCCGCAAGGCAGCGCGCACGAAGAGCCTGCCGATTCGACCGAACCCGTTGATGCCTACGCGCACACTCATGTTGTCCTTCCTTCGCTTGTGGGTGTGGGTGGAAGCCTATCAGAGGGGTGTCCGGCAACCGGACTCGCCGTTCAGCCCGCCACGTGCGGGGTCACTGCAGACCTCGGCTTGCTCTTCATGCCATCGTCGACTCCCCGGCCGGCGCGCCTCAGCGAGGGTCTGCCAGCGCCGGCTGTGCCACGGTGGGGATACGCCCCAGGAAGATGTTCCCGGTACGGCCGTCGATGGACAGCCAGTCGCCGGTGTGCAGCTCGTTGCCGGCGAGCCGCACCGTGCCCGAGGACTCGAGCACCTCCAGGTCGAGACACTCGACCACCGCCGTCTTGCCCAGGCGCTTGGCCGTGACGGCGGCGTGTGACGTGGTGCCGCCGCGCGCCGTGAGGATCCCGCTCACGCGGGCGATCATGGCGATGTCCTCGGGTACCGTGTCCGGACGCAGGAGCACGATGTTGGCGCTCGGGTCCTCCGACAGCAGCCGGTCGATCTGCTCGGCGTTGAGGGCCGCGCGCCCGGAGTAGGCGCCGCCCGCCACGCCCATGCCCACCGCCACCGGCGGGCCGTAGTTGGGCGAGGTGGTATCGAAGAACGGCGCGTCCTTGGTCTGCTCCTGGACCACGGCGCGCTTCTGCAGCACGTAAAGGTCCTCGCCGGCCGGCGACTCGAAGGTGAACTCGATCTCCTGCGGGTCGAACTCGCGCTGCCCGACGAGGTCGCGGGCCACGGCCAGCAGCTGGGCGTAGACCTCAGGATAGTCGCGCTCCAGCGAGCGCTCCACGCCGCGATAGGTGCGACTGCCCAGCCGCTGCGCCTCGGAGATGGGCAGCGGGAACACGAGCCCTCCCACGAGGTCCTCCCCCTGGCAGCTGACCGCGAAGTCGCCGAACAGGCGTACCTGCCGGCTGTACGGTTCCAGGGGGTTGTTGGTGAACGTGACGCCGGACCCGGATTCGCGGCTGAGGTTGCCGAACACCATGCGCTGCACCACGACGGCCGTGCCCCACTCCTCGGCCACGCCGATGTACTGGCGGTAGAGCCGTGCGTGTGACGAGTCCCACGACGCCAGCACCCTGAAGATGCACGAGACGACCTGCGCGAAGGGGTCGTCGACGAAGACGACGCCGGCCTCGCGAGCCCTCTCCTTGTAGGCGAAGGCGATCTCGCGCATCTGCGCGGGCGAGAAATCCAGCTTCTGGGCGACGCCGTAGCGCCGCTTGAACTCGATCATGATGTCGTCGAACACGTCGCGGTCGATGCCGTCGGCCATGGCCCACGACTGCAGGAAGCGACGGTAGCTGTCCCACGTGACCCAAGCGCGGCCCGGCTGCTGCGCCAGCCGCTCCGCGAGCTCGTCGTTGAGGCCGACGTTGACGAAGGTGGTCATGAGCCCCGGCATGGAGATGGCGGCGCCGGAGCGGATGGAGAGCAGCAGCATCCGCGACGGATCGCCGAGCCGCAGTCGGGTCTTCCGCTCCAGGCTCGACAGGGCCTTCTGGACGCGCTGGATGGTGTCGTCGTAGAGCGGCTGGTACGACATGGCCGGCAGCGCCCCGAACAGCTCGATGGTGAGCACGAAGCCCTCGGGAACGCGGTGTCCGTAGGCCGCCATCTGCTTCAGGCCGAAGCCCTTGAACCCGAGCGTCATCTGGTCGTCGGTGGACGGCTGCGGCTTGTGCAGTGGCGACACCAGGCGCTCGGGGTCGTAGTTCATCATGCGTGTGAGCGCCTGACTGCCCAGCCGGCCGTTGAGGAGCGAGATGCGGCGCAGGGCGGCCGCGACGAAGCGGTCGAGGTCCTGCATGCCGAGCGCCGAGACCAGGACGTCCCGCAGCACCATCTCTGCGGCCGCGTCGACCGAGAGGCCGCGCGCCTCGCACTGACGGGGATCATGGGTGAGCGTGGTGTGCAACACCTGCTCATGACTGAGGACTGACGTAGTGGACAGCTCCGTCACGCTGTTGGCCAGGAACTGGAACACGTTCTGGTACTGGCGGAAGGTGAAGTTGTGACTGCTGAAGCTCGTCTCGAGCATCGTGAGGTTGGCGCTGAGGGCACGCGAGTCGGCGCCGTCGGCGGCCAGCGCGCGCTCCATGCGGCGGAGGGCCGCCGCCATCCTGCGCAGCGAGTCCCTGGTGACGTACGGCTCGATACCCTCGGCCGCAAGGTCGTCGAGCAGGCGGCCGACGAGGCTCTCGACCCGGAACGACAGCCCGAGCGCGTCGAACTTGGGCTCCGTGTAGGTGCCGTAGATGGACGGGATGCCGGCCGCGATGTGGCGCTTCTGGTAGATGTTCTCCTGCGCCGCCGACGGCCCCGGCGCGAGGATGATGTCCTTGAGGTGCTCGAGTACGGCCAGCGCCGCGTCGAGCAGGCGGTCGCGGGTGCGCGGCGCCGGGCGCGCCTGCCACGCCGAGAGGGCGCGCCCGAACGCCTGACGCACACCGGGGCTCAGCTGCAGGTGGTGACTCACCGCCGCTCCCACGTCCTCGGCGGTGAGCGAGTACTTGTGGGCCAGCAGCTGGTGCGTGCGTACGAGCAGGGCGACGCGCCGCCAGGAGACGTCGCACGACTGCCCTTCGAGGGCCTGGCCTGCGCCGGACGGCTCGCCGGCCACGGCGTCGCAGTCGAGCGCCGCCGTGAGTCGCGCCTCGAGCGCCGCCGGGGGCAGGGCCAGGAGCTCGTCGAGGAAGGCTGTCGCGGCGTGCGCGGCGCGTTCGCCCGGGGCCTCGCCGCACAGGGCCAGCAGCACGCGGTGAGGCCCCTCGGCCCACTCCCGCTCTTTCCGCACCGCGAGCATGGTGTTCTCGGACAGGTACGGGGCGAGCACCGAGGCGTCGAGGGTCAGCCAGTACTCCATGACCGCGCGGCTGACCGCCACGAGGCGGTTGGACGACTCGGCATGCACCTGCTTGCGCAAGAAGTGCATGAGCGTGTCGCGGCGGCCGCAGAGCTCGTCGATCTGCGTGGAGACCGAGCGCAGCTCCCCCTCGGCGCCGACCTCGGCGAAATACACGGGGAAGGTGCGCAGCAGCTGTTTGGCGACGAAGTAGATGGGCCGGATGTCGGCGTTGAGGAAGCGCGTGACGTCGCGTTGGAAGAGGTCGGTGTCGGCGATGTACACCCCGCCCAGCCGCAGCTGGACGTTGAGGGCGGCGGCCAGCCGCTCGAACAGCGCCGGGTTAGACTCGATGATGTGCATCCAGCAGCGGATCTTGGGCAGGTGGTACGGGTTGACCACCGTCTCCCACTCCTCGGTGGTGCCGCTCACGTCCGGGTACTGGAAGTTCCAGTAGAGGATGTCCTCGATGAGGTGGTCGGCCGCTCTGACGTTGCCGGCCTCGCCGATGGCCACGCCGATGGCCTCGTAACACTGGAACCGCATGAGCAGGAACTCGTTGTCGCGGTTCTTGAAGAAGGCCGTGAGCCACGTGAGGATGCGCTCGGCGTCCATGTGCCTGTCGGGCTTCATGAGCTGCTTGACGACGCCCAGAAGGTCGGCCATCACGTCGCGCTGCCGGTAGCCGAGGGTCTCGTCCTTCAGGAAGAAGAGGCAGACGGCGAAGCGGTCCTCGAGGTTCTGCACGAGGAAGAGCTGGTGGATGGCCTCGTCCAGCAGCTCCGAGAGGAGAGGGAAGCGCGGCGACAGCAGGTCTTCGGGCCGCGCCTCACGCGCCTCGGCCGCCAGGCGACTCGTGCGACGCCCGCCGAGAAAGTCGAAGCAGCCGACCACGGCGCCCGAGTCGGTGAGCCCGTCCTGCACCTCGAGGCCCCGGGCCCAGCCCGGGACGTCGAGGTGCCTGCCGACCTCGGCATACGCCGCGGCGAGCAGCTCGCGGAGCAGCCCGAGATAGGCGGTGGCGAGACGCGGCCGGGCCGCCGCCGTTTCGACGAGGTTGCGCACGAGCGCGTCGCGCTCGAGGAACCCCGGCGTATGCGCCGGCAGCAGGCGGAGAAGCGCCTCGCCCACCCGGCCCAGCGCCGCGTCGTAGTCGGCCGGGAAGGGGCCCTGGAGCGCCGCGGTACACCACGAGAGCAGCGTCCTCAGCAGCAGCGAGAACTGGTCACGCGTGAGCGGGGACTCGAGGAGGTCCACGAGCAGTTCGGCGAAGAGGCCGAACAGGCGCGCGCGCTGCTCCGAGCGCTCGAAGTACGGCCAGTTGCGCAGCAGCGCCGTCTGGAAGCCGTCGACCAGATGATCGGCGCTGCGGAAGGTGTGGAAGTACTCGCCCAAGGTGTCGGCCAGCGACGAGCGCACCCCGTGCAGTCCCTCGACCGCCTCGAGCAGCGGCGCGTACCTGTCAGGGATGACGACCTCCTGCGCCGTGGAGGCCACGTTGGCCCTCCAGGCGTCGGAGTCGACGGGTAGCGATGGGGTCCGAAGGATCGGCACGATGGGTCAATGATACCGCGCCCGGGAGGGGCCGGGCCTTGCGCTAGAATGGCGGGCATCGGGCACACGAGCCCGCAGGACGTGCAGGAGGGCCGCGATCCATGACAGGGCAACGCACGCTGGGCATCAACGGGCTGGGGCGCATCGGCAAACTCACGCTCTGGCACCATCTGGGGCGCGACGACTTCGACCGCTTCGTCGTCAACACCGGGCGGCCGGTGGGCACCTCACTGGACGCCGTGGTCCAGTACATCTCCAAGGACACCACCTACGGACCCCTGCACCGCTTTCTCTTCGGACGCTCCGGCACGCGCGACGCGAGCGTGGTGGACGAGGGCAGGGGCCTCATCTCCGCCTACGGCAAGGAGATCCTGGTGCTGCGCGAGGCCCGCGACCCCCGCGACATACCGTGGCGCGAGCACGGCGTGGCCATCGTCGTCGAGTGCACAGGCAAGTTCCGCGACCCCTACGCCGAGGCCGACGCGCCCAGGGGTTCGCTCCGCGGCCACCTTGCGGCCGGCGCCTCTGTCGTGGTGCAGAGCTCGCCGTTCAAGAGCGGGCGCAAAGGCGTGCCGTTTCCCGACGACACCGCCATGTTCATCCACGGCATCAACGACTATGAGTTCGACCCGGCGGTGCACAACGTGATCTCCGGCGCCTCGTGCACGACCACTGCTCTGGCACACATGATGCGGCCCCTGCTCGACCGCGACCTCACCAAGGACATGATCACCGCAGGCATGAGCACCGTGCACGCCGTCACCAACTCCCAGCCTGTGCTGGACGCGGTGCCGGGCGCCGGCGCCAAGGACCTGCGCAAGAGCCGTGGGGCGCTGGGCAATGTGGTCATCACCTCCACCAACGCCGCCGCCGCCCTCGAGTACGTCATGCCGGAGATAGCGCGCATCGGCTTCATGGCCGATTCCGTGCGCATCCCCACCTCCAGCGTGAGCCTGATCATCCTCAACGTCACTTTCCAGAGCGAGGCGCGCACCGACGGCACCGTGTCGGTGGAGCGCGAGGCCATCAATGCCATCTACCGCGAGGCCGCGGAGGACGAGGCCAAGGGACTGCTCAAGTTCAGCGAGGAGCAGAACGTCTCGGCCGACATGCTCGGCGAAGACGCCGCCGTGGTCATCGAGGGCGTCGAGACGCACACGCGCACCGGGTTCATGAACCTGCGGCTGCCGTGCGAGCTTCCCGACGGGCGCACCGAGAACGAGAACGTGCGCGTCCCGCTCACGCACGTGAAGATCTTCGGCTGGTACGACAACGAGATGGGCAGCTACACCTACCGTCTGGGCGAGCTCACCTCGCACGTGGCGCGCGCGATGTGACGTCGCAGCGGCCGGGTCGCTGCCGGCGCAGTGAGGACTCACGCGGGCGCGTCCCTCGCCGGCGCCAAGAGGCGCCCGGGCCCGCTCCGTCGGCGTTTCGTCAGCCCGGCTCGTGCCCGGCCAGCGCCAGCAGGCGCCGCAGGCGGTGGTTCATCGCCGATTTGCTGAGCGGCGGCCGGGCGCGCCCGGCCAGTTCCTGGAGGCTCAAGTACGGATAGCGCAGACGCAGCTCGGCGACCTCGCGCAGCGAGGCCGGAAGCGAGTGCCACTCGTGCGAAGCCATGAGGCGGCGGGCGGCGGCGGCCTGCCGCTCGGCCGCCGCCGCCGCCCGCCGCGCGTTGGCCTCGTCGCAGTTGGCCTGCCGGTTGGCGCTCTCGCGCACGCTGCCCAGCACGGCGTGCTCCTCCCAGCGCAGGCAGGCCTCGTGCGCGCCGAGCACGGCCAGCAGGTCCGCGGCCGTCTGCGAGCGCTTGCTGTAGCACGCCACGTTGCGGTCGCGGTCGGTGACCTTGAACGCCAGGTCCAGCCGCGCGAGCAGGCGCTGGACCTGCTCCGCCAGGGCGAAGCTCTCCACGGTGAACTCCACGTGCACAGGCGCCCCCGGCGCCGAGATGGAGCCGCAGCCCAGGAAGAGCCCTCGAAGGAACGACGTCAGGCAGCAGCGGCGCTCGACGAGGCGGCGCGGGACCGTGAGCTGCACGCGCAGGTCGTCGGAGAGCACGCCGAGCTCGTTGAGCAGCTGCAGGTCGCGGGCCTCGTCGCCGAGCACGACCTCGTAACGCAGGCCCACCGGGGCGGAGTCCACAGTGCGCAGCTCCGCCACGACGCCGAAGCGCTTGAGCAGGCCCAGCACGTGGCGGGCCGTGGCCGGCAGCGCCAGTGAGATACGCACGGTGTACCGCCCGCCGGGGCCGATGCCGAAGGTGCCGGTCCCGAACAGGATGCCGGAGAGCTGCGCCCGCCGGCAGTGCTCCGCCTCCGGCACGACCTTGCCCAACTCCAGCTTGACCTCGCGCGTGAAGCCCACCGTCACCTCACCAGGTGCAGGACGGCGCGGGCCAGGCGCTCGGAGTCGTGGCGCACCACCTGGCTCTGGGCGATCACCGGCGCGTGCTCCACCCGGACGCCCATGTCACGCATGCGGGCGGCGTCGACCACGACCGGCCGGGAACCCTGGCGCGCGTAGCTTTCCAGCAGCTCCTCCGAGACCGGCTCGTCGTTGACCAGGACCGCATCGATCACCCCGCTCAGCCCATGCCGCTGGAGGGCGTCGAGGTGGTCGGCCGTAGTGTAGTCGTCGGTCTCCCCGGCCTGCGTCATCACGTTGCACACGTACACCACCCAGGCGCGCGTGCTGAGCAGGGCGTCGCGGATCTCCGGGATGAGGATGTTCGGGATGACGGACGTGTACAGGCTGCCGGGACCGAGGACGACGAGGTCGGCGCCGGCGATGGCGGAGACCGCCTGCGGCAGGGCGCGCGGCGGGTCGGGCGTGAGCCACACCCGCCGCGGAAGCCGGTCGGCGGCCGTGACGGCGCTCTCTCCGCTCACGCGGCCGCCGCCCTCGAGCTGCGCGTGCAGCACCACGTCGTCGAGGGTTGACGGCAGAACGCGCCCGCGTACCTTGAGTACCTGTGTGGACTCCTGTACGGCCAGCTCGAAGTCGCCAGTGACCTCGGTCAGCGCCGCAATGAACAGGTTGCCGAAGCTGTGACCCTGGAGCCCGCCGTCCTCGGGGAACCGGTACTTGAACAGCCGGCTCATCACCGATTCGTCGTCGGCCAGTGCGACGAGGCAGTTGCGCAGATCGCCGGGCGGCGGCATGCCCATGTGCCGACGGAGCAGACCCGAGCTGCCGCCGTCGTCGGCCATGGTCACCACGGCGGTCAGGTTGCTGGTGTGCGTCTTCAGCCCGCGCAGCAGAGCGGCGAGGCCGTTGCCGCCGCCCACGGCGACCACGCGCGGCCCGCGCGCGAGCCGCGCTGCCGTGCGCATCTCGCCGACCGTCTCGGGGCTCGTTTGCTGGAACAGCCACACGCGACGCGCGCCCACGGCCAGCATGATCGCGCCGAAGAGCAGTCCGTCGAACGCGAGCAGCACGGCGGCCCAGTGTCGCCCCTCGAGCCAGCCCATGCCAAGCCCCTCCAACAAGGTGCCCGACCAGAACACGCCGACGGCGAACAGACCCGAGTACACGAGCAGCAGTCCGCCGGCGCAGGCCAGCAGGATCCAGCGTTTCAGCCCCAGCCCGGGGTACAGCCAGTCCAGCGGCTTCGACATGAGCTACGTGCCGAAGCGCTGCGGAGAGAGCATCAGTCCGCCTCGCGCGGGGCCCTGCCGGGCCGCGAGTCGCTCGCTGGCGCTAAGGCTGCTGCGTCGCCTACGGGCATCAGTCCCTCGTGAGGTCGCGGTGGCGGACGACGGTGTAGTACCCCTGCTTCTCGTACCGCTCGGCGATGGCCTGGGCGATAGTGACCGAGCGGTGCCGGCCGCCGGTGCATCCCACTCCTATGGTGAGGTGCGCCTTGCCTTCTGCCGCGTAGCGCGGGAACAGGAAGTCGAGGAGTGGGAACAGGCGCTCCAGGTACTCGGCCGAGCCCGGAGACTGCAGCACGAAGTCGCGCACCTCGGCGTCGAGGCCGGTGAGCGGCCGCAGGCGCAGGTCGTAGTGCGGGTTGGGCAGGAAGCGCACGTCGAACAGCAGGTCGGCGTCGATGGGGATCCCGTACTTGTAGCCGAACGACACGACGGCGAAGACGATGTTGGTGCGGCGCGTGTGCTGGATGAGGTCTTCGTTGAGGCGCGCCTTGAGCTGATGGATGGAGATGTCGCTGGTGTCGATCACCAGTTGGGCTCGCTCGCGCAGGCCGGCGAGAAGGTCGCGCTCCTTGCGGATGCCGTCGATGACACTGCCGGCGCCGGCCAGAGGATGCCGCCGGCGCGTCTCTTTGAAGCGGCGCACGAGCGCCTCGTTGGACGCCTCCAGGAACACGAGCGTGTAGTCGACGCCGCGCTCGTGCAGCTCGTCGAGCAGCGTCTCGAGGCGGCCGAAGTACTCGCCACCACGCACGTCGCTGACGACAGCCACCCGGTCGACCTTGCTGCCGCCCCGGCGGAACAGGTCGACGAGTGTGGGCACGAGCTCCGGCGGCAAGTTGTCGACGCAGAACCAGCCGGCGTCCTCGAACGAATCCATGGCCTGCGACTTGCCGGCACCGGAGAGGCCGGTGATGATCACGAACTGCAGCGGCGACGTCATGCCAGCCTGCCGTCCTCGACGGCGACGCCCTCCAGGCGCAGCAGCCGCTCCTTCCACGCCGGGTCGTCGCCGTACTGCCCCAGCCTGCCGTCGTTCCTGACGACGCGGTGACACGGCAGGATCACCGGCAGCGCGTTACGCGCCATGGCCGAGCCGACGGCGCGGTAGGCGTTGGGGCGGCCGGCGGCGAGCGCGAGGTCGCGGTAGCTCACCGCCTCGCCGTACGGCACCTTGGCCAGCGCTTCGTACACGGCGAGCTCGAAGTCGGTGAAGCCGTGCACGGCGCCGTAGGCGTCCACGTCCGCGTCGAACGTCACACGCTCGCCGGCGAAATAGCGCTCGAGGTCGACCGTCCAGTGGCTGGTGCCGTGCGCTGCCGGCCGCATCGACCTCGCCGGCCTGGGGAGCTCAAGAGCGATGGGCAGCCCCTCGGCGAGCAGCAGGTGGCCCACGCCGAGCTCGCACACGAAGTGCTCTTCGGTGATCCGCCCGAGCCGGGCGAGCTCATCCGGTCTTATGGAGGTGCGCATAGATCTCCCTCGCCACCTTGCGCGGCAGCCCCGGCACGCGCTCGAGCTCTTCCCGCGAAGCGGCGAGGAAGCGCTCGGGGCTGCCGAAGTGCTCCAAGATACGCCGCCTGCGCACGGGGCCGACCTGCGGGAGCTCGTCGAAGACGGGAGACGAGCGCAGGCCGGCGTCACGCCGCTGCCTATGGTACGTCACAGCGAAGCGGTGCGCCTCGTCGCGGATGCGCTGCAGCAGCAGGGAGCCGGGGTCGTCCGGCGGCAGCGGCAGCGGGTCGCGCCGGCCCGGTACGAACACCTCCTCGCGCTGTTTGGCCAGGCTGGCCAGCTCCACGTCCACGCCCGCCTCGCGCAGCGCCGCCGAAGCTGCTGAGAGCTGGCCCTTGCCGCCGTCGACCACGACGAGGTCGGGCAGCGTCGCGAAGCTCTCGTCGTAGGCGGCGTCCGCGGACGCCACCCCGGCGCCGTCGTGGCTCGCGCCGGGCCCAGCCCGGGTCTCGCCCCCGGCGTCGTCGCCCGACAGCGGACCGGCAGCGACCGCATCGCGGGCCCGCTCGAAGCGCCGCCGCAGCACCTGGTTCATCATCGCGAAGTCGTCCTGGCCCTCCACGTCGCGCAGCGCGAACTTGCGGTAGTGCGCCTTCTTGGGTACGCCGCCCTCGAAGACCACCATGGAGCCGACGACATGTCGCTCGCCGAGGTTGGAGATGTCGTAGCACTCGATGCGCAGCGGCAGACCCTCGAGGCCGAGCGCGTCGCGCAGGCGCTCGAGCGCCTCGATCCGCGCCGACCTTGTGCGCGCGAGGCGCTCCACCTCCGCCTGCGCCGTCAGCTCGGCGTTGCGCTGGGCGAGCGCGAGCAGGCGGCGTTTGGGACCGCGCTTCGCGGCGCGGACGGTCACGCTCGCGCCGCGCCGCGCGGAAAGCACCGCTGCCGCACTCTCGGGCTCCGCGAGCGGCGCCACGATCTCGGGCGGGATCGCCGAGCCGTCCCAGTAGAGCTCCAGCAGGAACTCCTCGAGCACGTCGGCAGCGTCGCGGCCCTCCGCGTTCTCCACGTAGAACGCCTGCCGGTCAACCACCGCCCCGTCGCGCACGCGGAACACCTGCGCGTTGGACCCCGGCTCACCCTGGTGCAGGCCGACAACGTCGAAGGCCTCGGTGTCGTCGATGCGCGCCGTCTGGCACTCGTGCACGTGGCGTACGGCGACGAGCCGGTCGCGCAGCAGCGCCGCCTTCTCGAACTCCTGAGCCTTGGCCGCGCCCGCCATCTCCCGCTCGATGTCGCGCTCGACCTCGGTGAGACACCCGCGGAGAAAGTCCACCACCTGGGACACGACCTCCCCGTACTCCTGGTGCGAGCAGCGGCCGTCGCACGGGGCGATGGAGCGTTTGATGAAGTACTGCAGACAGGGCGAGCCGCTCGGCCTGCCGGGCTTCGGCCCCCTGCACTTGCGGTACGGGAAGATGCGGCCGATGAGGTCCGTGACCTCGCGCACCTTCTTCGCGCTCGAGTACGGCCCGAAGTACAGGTTCCCGGGCACGTGCCGCCCGCGGAAGAACCGCACACGCGGCCACTCGTCGTTCATCGTGATCTCGATGTACGGGTAGCTCTTGTCGTCGCGCAGGCGCAGGTTGTACGGCGGCCGCGCCTCCTTGATGAAGTTGTCCTCGAGGAGCAGGGCTTCGCTCTCGGACGCGGTGACGACCCAGTCGAGGTCGCGCGCCTGCGCCAGCATCTCGCCGGTGCGCCCGTGCGGGGTCCGCCCGCGGCGAGAAGTAGGACGACACGCGCTTGCGCAGGTCCTTGGCCTTGCCCACGTACAGCACCTCGCCGCCTTCGCCGAGAAAGCGGTACACGCCGGGGTCGTGAGGGACGCGCGGCAACCGCGACTCGAGGCCGCCGCGGAAAGGTGAACTGGCTTCGGTCATCGCAGCGATTGTACTTCCCGCACGCACGACCCCGCTCACGACGGCGGCGGCGCGCCGATACGACTGTCAGCCGCATGCGCATACAGGGAGCCAGTCCTGAGCCAGGCAGGACTGCCGCCCCAGAAGCAGATGACCGGGATGCTCGGCCACCCGGTCGCGGAGAACCCGATCGACCGCGTGTTCGACGCCGTCTACGCCCACTACGGCCTGCACTGGCAGCTCTGGAAGTGCGACGTGGCCGCCGCGGACCTGGGGGCGGCCATGGCCGGCACCAGGGCGCTCGGGTTCCGCGGCTACGGCATCACGGTGCCGTACACGATCGCCGCCATCCCCTTCCTCGACGGCATCGACGAGGACGCCACCGCCATCGACGCCGCCAACTGGGTGACCAACGAGGACGGCCGCCTGGTCGGCCACAACAACGACGGCAAGGGCGTGGTGAGGGCCATCGACAAGGTGACGCCCATCGCCGGCACGCACGTGGCGATGATGGGCGCCGGCGGGGCCGGCCGGGCCATGGCGGTCGAGCTCGGCCGGGCCGGCGCCGCGCACCTCACGGTCGTCACGCGGCGCGAAGAGCAGGGGCGCGAGGTGGCCGAGCTGGTACACGGGGAGGCCGGCATCCCCACCGCCTGGCAGCGGTGGGAGGGCGACGTCGTGGTGCTCGATGGCACGGAGATCCTCATGAACGCGACGCACCTGGGTTGTGCGCCCGCGTGCGAGCCTGTGCCGGTCGTCTGGGACAGCCCGGACCCGGCCGCGACCGCCGTAGACGTCATCACGAACCCCCGCATCACCCCGTTCCTGGCGACTGCGCGCGACAGGGGGTGCGCCGTCGTCGACGGCGTCGAGATGCTGGTGCAGCTGGCGATGCAGCTGTTCGGGACCTGGACCGGCGTGACGCCGGCCGAGGAGGTGTTCCAGCGCGCGGTCGTCGAAGCGCTCGGCGAGTGACGCGGGAGGCGCGCGCGGAGCGGTGCCGCCGGCGGCTCGCGCAGAGCGGGGCCCCCTGCGCTCGTCCGGCTCAGCCCCCCGGCTCGAGGAGCACCTTGAGACACGCGCCCGGCTGAGCTGCCGTGCGAAACGCCGCGCCGATCTCGTCGAGCGGGAACCGGTGCGTGATCATGTCGCTCACCTGCACAGCGCCGTGGGCCAGCAGATCGAGCGCCTGCCGGTTGTCGAGCGGAGCCGCGCCGTAGGACGTGGCCAGCGTGACCGAGTTGCGCCAGAACGGGTTGAAGTCCACCGCCAGCGCCTCGCCCGGTTTGCCGACCGCGAAGAAGAGCACCGTGCCGCCGCGGTCCACGCTGCGCAGCGCAGCCTCCGCGGCCGACTGCACGCCGGTGCAGACGATGACCTTGTCGGCCGGCCGCCCGGCGTGCTCGACCCAGCGCTCGGGCGCCTCCGGGCCGGCGAACAGGGCGACATCCGCACCTGCCGCCCGCGCCGCCTCGAGGCGGCTCTCGTCCACGTCGACGACGCCGACCGCGCCGGCCCCGAGCGCCCTGGCGAGCTTGACGAACAGGATGCCGGCGATGCCGGCCCCGTACACGAGCACGGTGTCGCCCGGCGCGAGGCCGGTGGTCCGCAGGCCGCGCACCACGGTCGCCAGCGGTTCGATGAAGGTGCCGGCCTCGTACGAGACCGTGTCGGGCAGCTTCAGGATGCCCGTTCGCACGCTGCGGCCCGACACGCGCAGGTACTCGGCGAACCCACCCGGCGTGAAGTTGTTGACCTCCTGCAGCGTGCGGCAGGCGGTCTCGTGGCCGCGCAGGCAGTACAGGCACTCGCCGCAGGGGACGTGGTGCGTGGCGAACACACGGTCGCCGGGCCGCAGCCACTCCACGTCGGCGCCGACCTCCACGACCTCACCCGTCACCTCGTGCCCCAGCACGAGCGGCGCCTTCTTGATGCGGTACCACTCCATGAGGTCGGAGCCACACACACCGCTGGCCGCGACCTTGAGGAGCACGTCGCCGGGCCCGACGCCGGGGACCTCCTGCTCCTCGACGCGGACGTCGGCGTTGCTGTGGTACATGCCGACCTTCATGCGCGTCACGCGCCCTTCAACTCCTGGTAGAGCTCGTAGGCCTCCTTGGCCGTCGCATTCTCGTGCACGACCTTGCGCACCGCCTGGATCATCGCGACCGGCGCGTCCGACTGGAACACGTTGCGGCCCATGTCGACGCCGGAGGCGCCGCGGTCGATGGCGTCGCGCGCCATCTGCAGGGCGTCCAGCTCGGGGAGCTTCTTGCCGCCGGCCATGACGATGGGCACGGGACAGGCCGCGGTCACCTGCTCGAAGTCGTCCACGTAGTACGTCTTGACGATCGTCGCACCGAGCTCGGCGAGGATGCGCGTGGCGAGACCGATGTAGCGCGCGTCGCGGGTCATCTGGGTGCCGACCGCCGTGACGCCCAGCACGGGGATGCCGTAGCGGTTGCAGACATCGACCATGCTGGTCATGTTGATGACCGACTGCGTCTCGTGCTCGCCGCCGATGAAGACCTGCACCGCCACAGCGCTGGCGTTGAGACGGAGAGCCTCCTCCACGTCCATGGCCAGGTACTCATGGGAGAGGTCCTTGAGGATCGAGGGACCGCCGGAGGCGCGCAGCACCACGGCGTCGGCCGTCTCGGGGTGGATGAGGGAGCGCAGCACGCCGCGCGTGCACATGAGCGCGTCAGAGTAGGGCACCAGCGGACGGATGGTGATGTCGACGCGCTCGAGGCCGGTGGTGGGTCCCTGGAAGTAACCGTGGTCGAAGGCCAGCATCACCGTGTTGCCGCTGGAGGGGTCGAAGATGCGCGAGAGGCGGTTCTTCATGCCCCAGTCGTAGTTCGCCGAGCCCTTGAGGAAGTAGCGATCGCACTCCTGGGGAGTGTCGAGGTAGTACTCTTTGGTCCTGCTGGAAAAGTCCTGCTCTGGCATGGTGAAGCCTCTCTCGGGACGCTAGACGTGGGGGACCGCGGCGGGGCGCCGAGGCCCCCGAGACTCTAGAGGCCGCCTTCGGCCCCCGTCAAGCTGCGGCCGGACCCACCCCGGCGGCTCCCGGGGCGGCGCTGCCGGGCGGGCCCGGCTGGGCGCACCGCGCGAGCCGACGGAGCTACCCGGCGATCCTGTCGAAGCGCCCGTCCAGACAGACGCTGACATCCGTCGTGACGAAGCTGCCGTCCCGGAAGAGGCTGAAGACGGTGGCGGGCGTCGGGGCCGCCTGCGCCTGCGCCATGGTCTCCAGCTTGACCACCGTGAGCGGCAATCCACGCTTCGTCGCCGTGGCGACGAGAGACTGCCGGACATGGAAGTCCGTGTACGGACAGCGGTCGGAACAGTAGGCGACGAGACCATGCTTCTTGTCCGAGAATGCGCAGCAGATGTGCTCAGCAGCGATGTTGTCCCGCGTCAGCGCCAGATACGCCATGGCGGGACCTCCTGAGTCACCCGCGTCCCGAGTCTGTCTTCACGAGGCGGGCCGCCCCGGGGCAGAGGGCGCCGCCTCCTCAACGGCGAGCACCCTCGCAAGAAAGCCGCCCGTGTACGAGATCCCGGCCTGCGCGGCGAGGTCCTCCGGCGTGCCGAGGGCGACGATGTTGCCGCCCTCCTCCCCGCCCTCGGGACCCAGGTCGACGATCCAGTCGGCGCTCTTGATGACGTCCAGGTTGTGCTCGATGACCACCACGGTGTTGCCCTGGTCCACGAGCCGCTGCAGCATCTCGAGCAGCTTGTCGATGTCCTGAAAGTGGAGGCCCGTGGTGGGCTCGTCGAGGATGTAGAGGGTGCGGCCGGTGGCGACCTTGCTGAGCTCTGCGGCGAGCTTGACGCGTTGCGCCTCGCCGCCGGACAGCGTGGTCGCCGGCTGGCCCAGCTTGATGTAGTCGAGGCCCACGTCGCGCAGCGCCTTGAGACGCCGCGCGATGCGTGGGATGCTGGCGAAGAACTCGACACCGTCCTCCACGCTCATCTCCAGCACCTCGGCGATGTTCTTGCCCTTGTACCAGACCTCGAGCGTGTCGCGGTTGTAACGCTTGCCGTGACACGCCTCACAGGGCACGTACACGTCGGGCAGGAAGTGCATCTCGATCTTGATCTGACCGTCGCCGCGGCAGGTCTCGCAGCGGCCGCCCTTGACGTTGAAGCTGAAGCGGCCGGGCTTGTAGCCGCGCAGCTTGCTCTCGGGAGTCTGCGCGAAGAGCTGACGGATGTGGTCGAACACGCCCGTGTAGGTCGCGGGATTGGAGCGCGGCGTGCGCCCGATGGGCGACTGGTCGATGTCGATCACCTTGTCCAGGAGGTTGGCCGCATCGATGCCGTCGTGCTCGCCGGCGCGCAGCTTGGTGCCGCGGTTGAGGCGCGCGGCCATGCCCTTGTACAGGATCTCGTTGATGAGCGTGGACTTGCCCGAACCGGAGACGCCGGTGACGCAGGTGAAGGCGCCGACCGGGAAGGCCACGTCGATACCGCGCAGGTTGTGCATGCGGGCGCCGCGCACCGTGAACCACTCGAGCGGCAGGCGGCGCTGGCCGGGCAGGGCGATGCTCCTGCGCCCGGCCAGGAAGTCGCCGGTGAGCGACGCCGGGTCGGCCATGACCTCGTCGGGCGTGCCCTCGGCGACGACCTCTCCCCCGTGCTCGCCGGCGCCCGGGCCCATGTCGACGATGTGATCGGCGGCCCGCATGGTCTCCTCGTCGTGCTCCACGACGATCACGGTGTTGCCGAGGTCGCGCAGGCGGTGCAGTGTCTCGATGAGGCGCCTGTTGTCGCGCTGGTGCAGGCCGATGCTGGGCTCGTCGAGGATATACAGCACCCCGACCAGCGCCGAGCCGATCTGCGTGGCCAGGCGGATGCGCTGCGCCTCGCCACCGCTCAAGGTCGCCGCGGCGCGCTGCAGCGTGAGGTAGCCGACGCCGACGTCGTTGAGGAACGTGAGGCGTTCGCGGATCTCCTTGATGACGCGGCCGCCGATGAGGTGCTCCGTCTCGGTGAGCCGCAACTGCTCAAGGAAGCCGAGCGCCTCACGCACGCTCAGCCGCGTGAGCTCGTAGATGTTCCTGTCGCCGACGGTCACGGCGAGGCTGGTGGGCTTGAGCCGCGCCCCGTGGCACTCCGGGCACGGCCTGTCGGCCATGTACTCCTCGATCTTCTGGCGCACCTGCTCGGACTCGGTCTCCTCGTAGCGCCGCATGAGGTGCTTGATGATGCCGGGGAAGCTGGAAGTGTAGTGCCGCATGCGCCCCTGATAGTTGCGGTAGCTCAGGGGGATGCGCTCCTTGCCGGTGCCGTACAGGAACAGGTTGCGCTGCTCCTCGGACAGGTCGTCCCAGGGCAGGTCGGTATCCACCGCGAACGTGGTGGCGATGCTCTCGAACACCTGCTCCAACCAGCCGAACGAGAGCTGGCCGTACGGCAGCAACGCGCCCTTGTCGATGCTCACCGTGCCGTCGGGCACAACGAGGTCGGGGTCGATCTCCTGGGTGAAGCCGAGCCCGTGGCAGGCGGGGCAGGCGCCGTGCGGGCTGTTGAAGCTGAAGATGCGCGGCTGGATCTCGGGCAGCGAGATGCCGCAGTGGATGCAGGCGAACTTCTCGCTGAACGTGAGGGTCTCGCCGTCGGTGGTCTCCACTTCGACCAGGCCGTCGGCGAGGGAGGCGGCGGTCTCGACGGAGTCGGTGAGCCGCCGCCGCAGGCCCTCCTTCATCACGAGGCGGTCGACGACGACGGCGACATCGTGCTTGTACTTCTTGTCGAGCTCGATGGCCTCTTCGAGCTCGCGCACCTCGCCATCGACCTTCACGCGGGTGAATCCATCCGCGCGGAACTGGTCGAAGAGCTTGCCGTACTCGCCCTTGCGCCCGCGCACGACCGGGGCGATGACGCTGAAACGCCTGCCGTCGCCGAGCCCGCAGACCTGGTCGACGATCTGCTGGACGCTCTGACCGGAGATGGGCCGGCCGCACTGCGGGCAGTGCGGGTGCCCGACGCGCGCGTACAGCAGACGCAGGTAGTCGTAGATCTCGGTGACCGTGCCCACTGTGGAGCGCGGGTTGCGCGACGTGGTCTTCTGGTCGATGGAGATGGCCGGCGACAGGCCCTCGATGCTGTCCACATCGGGTTTGTCCATCTGCCCCAGGAACTGGCGCGCGTAGGCGGAGAGCGACTCGACGTAGCGGCGCTGCCCCTCGGCGTAGATCGTGTCGAACGCCAGGGACGACTTGCCCGAGCCCGAGAGGCCGGTGATGACGATGAAACGGTCGCGCGGTAGGCTCAGGCTGATGTCCTTGAGGTTGTGCTCGCGCGCGCCGGTGATGACGAGATCGTGGCTCATTGACTCGCTGTCCGTGGTTGGCGGTCCTCTAGTTTGACAGGTCTGGCGATCCGGCGCCGCCGGGCCCCGGGAGGTTACCGGAGACGGAGGACGGACCTGCCGCCGCCGCGGCGGAGGAGCGAGCAGACTGTCCCGGCGCGCCGCCCGGGCGTACCCTGAGCCGGTGGACGAGCGGGACGCAGCGGACCCCGGGAAGGCCGGCGGCGAGGCACGAGGATCCGTGGCCTCCACGGGCTGCCTGGTCGTGGGCTTCGCCGTCCTGATCGCCGTGCTCGTGGTGGCGCCGGCCGCTCTGTGGGGCGCCGGCATCGCCTGCGGCTGACCGGCGCCACCGAGCAGCATCGCGGTCGTACGGCTCGGCGTCGAACTCGATGGCGGCGAGGATCTCGTGTCCGGCGCAGGCGTGCTGGCGGATGACGTTGAGCTCGACCTCGGGGAGGCGCCCCGGCGTGGCGAGGATCTCGGCCGGCAACGCGATCTTGCCGATGTCGTGGATGAGGGCTGCGAGCGGGAGGCCCTCGACCTCGCCCTGCCGCAGGTCAGTCTATGAGGAGGAGGCCGGTCCAGCGCGGCGTGACGCCGGCAGGCACCTCCAGCTTGAGCCCGGCCGCCTCGGCCGTGGCGACCACGTCGATGCCCACGGCCTCCATGGACGGGCGCGCCTCGCCCGGCCGCCGGCACTGCTCGCCGGTGGCGCCGGCGCAGACCTCACAGAGCACGCAGTCGCCGCCGGCGAAGGCGGCGGCGAAGCGGTAGCCCATGCGGTACGCCTCGGCCTCGAGCGCTCCCATGAGCTCGGCGAAGCGGTTCTGGCTGGCGTGCAGGCGCTGCTCGTCAGAAGCGCCCGCGGGCGGCCCGGCGTCACCCTCGGGCGCCGACCGCGCCGGCGTGCCGGCGGCGTCCGCCGCCGGCTCGACGCCGGCCACGACCTCGTCCACCGCCGCCTGCGAGAGTGGGATGTCCTGCTGGACCACGAGCGTGTCCGTGTAGCGCCTGAGCGCTCCGCGCGTCTCCGCGGGAGTGGGCACGTGCGGTGGGCACATGAGGTTCACGCCGTAGTGCCCGCAGAGCGGTACACGGCACTTGAGCGAGACGCGCTCGTCCACCACGACAGCCTGCGCGGGCAGCGGCGCCGCCGTGTCGGCGCCGAGAGCCCGCGCCCGCGAGACGAGGTGTTGCAGGTGCAGTGCCTCAGCCACTCCGGCCTCCTCCGCTCAGATCGTCCATCGGTCCTCCTCGAGCGGCCTCAGCCTGCAGCCGTCCCGCGGCGCGCGAGCTCCTTGCTGAGCTCGCGGATCTCGTCACGCAGCTTGGCCGCGTACTCGAACTTGAGTTGGTCGGCCGCCTCGAACATCTCCGCCTCCAGGCTGGTGAGCAGCTTCTCCAGGTCGGCACTCGGCATGGCCATCTTCTTGGCCACGGCCTTGGCGGCGCGGCGGCCCTTGGTGGGCACCGCCGCCGCATCGCTCATCATCGTGGCGATGTCGCTCACGCCCTTGACGATGCTCCGGGGCGTGATGCCGTGCTTCCGGTTGTACTCGATCTGCCTCGCCCGGCGGCGGTCCGTCTCGGCCAGCGCCGCCTTCATCGCTGCCGTCATCTTGTCCGCGTACATGATGACTTTGCCGTCCACGTTACGGGCGGCACGGCCGATGGTCTGGATGAGGCTGGTCTGGCCGCGCAGGAACCCCTCCTTGTCGGCGTCCAGGATGGTCACCAGCGTGACCTCGGGCAAGTCGAGCCCCTCGCGCAGCAGGTTGATGCCGACGAGCACGTCGAACTCGCCGAGGCGCAGGTCGCGCACGATCTGGATGCGCTCCAGCGTGTCGACCTCGCTGTGCAGGTACCGCACCTTGAAGCCGTTCTCCAGCAGGTAGTCGGTGAGGTCCTCGGCCATGCGTTTGGTGAGCGTGGTGACGAGCACGCGCTGCGCCACGTCCACGCGACGACGGATCTCGTTCATGAGATCGTCGATCTGGCCCTCGGTGGGCCGCACCTCGACGACCGGGTCCACCAGTCCCGTCGGCCGGATGATCTGCTCGGCGATGTTGACGCTGTTGGCGAGCTCGAACTCAGCCGGCGTAGCACTCACGAACACGATCTGCGGCACCTTGGCGAGGAACTCGTCGATGCGCAGCGGCCGGTTGTCCAGGGCGCTGGGCAGGCGGAAGCCGTAGTCCACGAGCATGTCCTTTCGCGACTTGTCCCCAGCCGACATGGCGCGGATCTGCGGCAACGACATGTGCGACTCGTCGATGAAGCACAGGAAGTCGTCGGGGAAGTAGTCGAGGAGGCAGTTGGGCGTGGCCCCCGGCTCTTTGCCGAGCAGGATGCGCGAGTAGTTCTCGATGCCGCTGCAGTAGCCCATCTCGCGCAGCATCTCCATGTCGTACATGGTGCGCTGCCGCAGGCGATGGGCCTCCAGAGCCTTGCCGTTCTCGTCGAACCAGGCACAGCGCTCCTCCATCTCGCGCTGGATCTCGACGAGGGCGCGCTCGACGGCAGGGCTGTTGGTGACGAAATGCGTGGCCGGGTAGATGGCCACGTACGCGGGCCTGTCGATGACCTCGCCGCCGACGGGGTCGTAGGAGACGATCTGCTCGATCTCGTCGCCCCACAGCTGGATGCGGACGGCGGTGTCCTGAGCGGCAGGCCAGATCTCCACCGAATCGCCGCGCACGCGGAATTTGCCGCGCGACGGCTCGAAGTCGTTGCGCGCGTACTGGATGTCCACCAGGCGGCGCAGCATCTCGTCGCGATCGACCGTGTCGCCGACCTTGAGGAGCACCATCTTCTGAAGGTACTCCTCCGGCGAGCCCAGGCCGTAGATGCAGGACACGCTGGCCACGATGACCACGTCGCGGCGCACGAACAGCGACGTGGTGGCCGAGTGTCGCAGACGGTCGATCTCATCGTTGATGGATGAGTCCTTCTCGATGTAGAGGTCCTGCGACGGCACGTAGGCCTCGGGCTGGTAGTAGTCGTAGTAGCTGACGAAGTACTCCACGGCGTTGTCGGGCAGGAACTCGCGGAACTCGTTGCACAGCTGCGCCGCCAGCGTCTTGTTGTGAGCGATGACGAGCGTGGGCTTCTGCACGCGCTCGATGACGTTGGCCATGGTGAAGGTCTTGCCGGAGCCGGTGACGCCGAGCAGCGTCTGGTAGCGGTCGCCGCGCTGAACGCCTTCGGCGAGCGCGTCGACCGCCTCCGGCTGGTCCCCGGTGAGCCCGTACGCGGACTGGATACGAAAGCGATTCACGATGCTGCTACTCTAGGCACACGAACACATGTTCGCAACAGCCGCGGCAGGCCTCACGAGGGCCGCGGCAGCCTGTCCCCGTAGGTGTGCCGGTACGCGGTGCGCGCCTCCAGCACACTACGCACGTACGCGCGCGTCTCCTCATAGGGGATGTCGCGGACGCGCAGGTCGTGACCGGCGCCGCGCGCCTCGTCGACCCACCCCTGGACGGCGCCGGCGCCCGCGTTGTAGGCGGCCACCGCAGCCACAAGGTCGCCGTCGAACTGGTCGAGGACCGCGCGCAGGTAGTAGGTACCGTAGCGTACGTTGACCTCGGGGTCGCTGAGGTCGTCGGTCACGAAGTCCACGCCGCCGGTCTCGCCGGCGATCTGTTCCGCCGTCTCCGGCAACACCTGCATGAGGCCGACGGCCCCGTGTTCGGAGCGGGCACCCGGATCGAAACGGCTCTCGGCGTAGATGATCGCCGCCACCAGAGCCGGGTCCAGGTCGTTGTCGCGTGAGGACCCGCGGATGGCGTCGTCGTACTGGAGCGGGTACACGGCGCGGTCGTACCAGCTGCCGGCGTCAGCGCCACGCACACCGAGCACCCAGAGGCCGCCGCCGACCACGCCGGCCACCAGGACCAGCAGCACCGCCGCGAAGACCAGGCGCCTCACGAGGTCGCCGTGCCCGCGCCGTCCTCCGCCGCAGTGTCATCGCCGGCGATGATCTGCGCGACCGCCTGCCCCACGAAGTCGCGCAGTTCCTTTCTGGAGCCGATGTTGTGGTACACGAAGCGGCTGCGCGCAACCTTCTCCTCCTCCGGCATCTGCCGCGCGACGCGGCGCGAGAAGTCGCTGTCGGTGAGCTTGGCAACCACACGGCGGCGACGCGTGTCGGACGGCGCGGTGATCAGCATGACGTCGTCGAACAGGACCTCCATGCCCGATTCGAAGAGCAGCGGCACCTCGACTGCCAACAGCGCCGGGCGGGGCCGCGCCTTGAGCTGCTCTGCGGCCCAGCCCTCGATGGACCGTCGCACCCGGGGGTACAGCAGGTCCTCCAGCCAGCGCAGCTCGGCCTCGTCGCGGAACACGATCGCTGCCAGGGCCCTACGGTCGATGCCCGAGCCGTCCTTCGTCGCTGGGCCGTACCGCACCACGACCGCTTCGACGATCTCGGGCTCGGCGTAGAGGCCGTGGACGATGTCGTCGCTGGACGCCACGGCGGCGCCCAGCTCGTGCAGGTAGGCGAGCGCCGTGGACTTGCCGGAGCCGATGCCCCCGGTCAGGCCGAGGCGTGGGATGCGATGTCGTGCTGCTGTCATGGCGCAGGGCTCGCCGGTGAGGACCGGGCGCGCGGGAGCGCACCCGGTCCTCACCGTGCGGCGAGGTTCAGGCCTCGGGCTGTTCCTCGGCGTCGGCCTCGTCGGCGCGGCCGCCGGCCGGGAACACGTCGTCGCTCAGGCCGAGCTCGGGCTCGTGTTCGGCCACGAACTCGGCGGCCTCGGCCTCGACTGCCTCGGCGGCCTCTTCGACGATCTCGGCGGCGGCGGCCACGGCCACAGCATCCTCGATGGCCTGGGCGAGCTCTTCGGGCGTCTCGGCGGCCTCGAGCTCGGCCTCGACGACGGCCGCGGCCAGCTCGACCTCGGCCTCGGCCTCGGCCACGGCAACGATGTCCTCGGCGATGACCTCGGCCTCGGCCTCGACGATGGCCTCCTCGACGATGGCCTCCTCGACGATGGCCTCCTCGAGCTCTTCCTCGACCTCGTCGACCTCAGGCTCCGGCACGACCGGGCGCAGCGGCTTGACGTTGTCGCCGTCCACGCGCTTGATGCTGAGGCTCAGGCGGCGGCGCTCCGAATCGACCTCGATGATCTTGACGTTGACGATCTGGCCCACGCTGACGACCTCGTCCGGGCGCTCCACGTGACGGTTGGCCAGCTCGCTGATGTGCACGAGACCCTCGATGCCCTCGTAGATCTCGACGAAGGCGCCGAAGGCGACGATCTTGGTGACGCGGCCCTCGACCACGTCGCCGACCTTGTGCTGGGCGACGATCTTCTGCCACGGGTCTTCCTGGGTCTGCTTGAGACCGAGGGAGATGCGCTGGCGGTCGCGGTCGATGTCGAGCACCTTGACCTTGACCTTCTGGTTGACCTGCAGCACCTCGGACGGGTGGTTGATGTGCGTCCAGCTGAGCTCGCTGATGTGGATGAGGCCGTCGATGCCGTCCAGGTCGACGAACGCGCCGAAGTCGACGATGTTGCTGATGGTGCCCTCGACGATGTCGCCCACGTTGAGCTGGTCGATGATCTGCTGGCGGACCTCCTTGCGCTCCTCCTCGAGGACGGCGCGGCGGCTGAGGACCACGTTGTTGCGGTTGCGGTTCATCTCGATGACGCGGCAGTTGAGCTCCTGGCTCACGTACTCCTGGAGGTCCTGCACGCGGCGGATGTCGACCAGAGAGGCCGGCAGGAAGCCGCGCACGCCGAGGTCGAGGATGAGGCCGCCCTTGACCACCTCGATGACGGTGCCGGTGACCGGCTCGCCGCTCTCGAAGGCGCCTTCGATGCGCTTCCACGCCTTCTCGAACTTGGCGCGCTTCTTGCTGAGGATGAGGCGCCCGTCGGCGTCTTCCTTGGTCATGACCAGCGCGTCGATCTCCTCGCCGAGCTGGACCTCCTCGGAGGTGTTGACGTTCTTGCGGATGCTGAGCTCGTTGACCGGGATGACGCCCTCGGACTTGTAGCCGATGTCGACCAGGACCTCGTCCTTGTCGATACGCACCACGTTGCCGGTGACGATGTCGCCCTCGCTGAAGACGGTCATGGTGAGGTCGTAGTTGGGGACGATCTCCCCGTCGACCTCCAGCAGGTAGCCTTCGCTGCCCTCCACGATCCTGGGGTCGTTTGCGGCCTCGATCTGGGATTCGGTGAGTTTGTCTGCCATTGGGTGTCGTAGCCTCCCGGTCAAAGAGACGGTCCGTCGTTGACAGAGGAAACGGCCTGCGGACCGCGGCAGGCCGTAACTGATGAAGTATAGCAGGGCGCAGTTGTCCGAATCCAGAGGCAGCCGGTGACCGGGCGGGCCGGCGGCAGCGGCGCCCGCCACCCGTCAGCCCTTGGCCGCCAGCCAGTCGGGACCGGCGCCGACGTCCACCTCGAGCGGTGGGTCCATCTTGTAGGCGCCACACATCACCTCGCGCAGCAGGGCGCCGCCCGCGTCCACCTCACCGTCCGGGCACTCGAGGATGAGCTCGTCGTGCACCTGCAGCACGAGCCGCGAGGCCATGCCGCGCCTGCCGAGCTCGCGGTGCAGCCGCACCATCGCCACCTTGATGATGTCGGCGGCCGTGCCCTGCAGCACCGTGTTCACGGCCAGGCGCTCGCCCAGCGAGCGCTCGTTGTAGTTGCGTGAGTGCAGCTCCGGCACTGCCCGGCGACGCCCGAACAGCGTAGTGACGTACCCGTCCTGGGCGGCCTGGGCCACGACACGCTCGCGAAACTCCCTGACCTTGGGGTACTTCGCGAAGTACGCGTCGATGAAGGCCCTGGCCTCCTCGACCGGGATGTCCACCTGCTCGGAGAGGCCGAACGCCGACAGGCCGTACATGATGCCGAAGTTGGTCGCCTTGGCGCGGTCGCGCTGGACCTTGGTGACCTCCCCCGGGGCGATGCCGGCCACGGCGGCCGCGGTGACCCGGTGCACGTCTTCCCCGCGCCGGTACGCGTCGAGCAGCGCGGGCTCCTGGCTGAGCAGTGCCATGAGGCGCAGCTCGATCTGCGAGTAGTCGGCCACCACGAGCTTGCAGCCATCCTCGGCGACGAAGCACTCGCGGATCTGCGCCCCCAGCTCGGTGCGCACCGGGATGTTCTGCAGGTTCGGGTTGTTGCTCGACAGGCGGCCGGTGGCGGCGACCAGCTGGTTGAAGGTCGTGTGGATGCGACCGGTGCGAGGGTCGATGCAGGCCGGCAGCGTCTCGAGGTACGTACTGAGCAGCTTGGAGAGCTCGCGCCACTCCTCGACGAGGATGATGACGGGGTGCTCGGCGCGGAGGCCGCGCAGCACGCGGGCGTCGGTGGAGTACCCTGTCTTGCCTTTCTTGCCGGGCTGCAGGCCGAGGCGGTTGAAGAGCACGTCGCCGAGCTGTTGCGGGGAGCCGATGGTGAACTCGCCGCCGGCGAGCCTCCAGATCTCGTCGCGCACCTCGTCGACGCGGTCGCGCACCCGGGCCGTGATCTCACCGAGGCGGTACGGGTCGACCTTGACGCCGGCCGCCTCCATCTGCGCGAGGACGTGGACGAGCGGCAGCTCGACCTCGCGGAAGAGCCGCTCGAGGCCGAGCTCGAGCAGCCGCCGGCGCTGCTCCCCGGCGACCTTCCAGGTGAGCAGCACGCGCGCCGCGGCGGCGGCCTCGGCCTGTGGCGCCTCGACCAGCCGGGCGCCCTCCTCGGCGCCGGCCAGCGCGAACAGGCCGCGCTCCTTCTCGGGCCGCTCGGGCGCCAGCAGATAGGCGGCCACGGCGGTGTCGAACGCCGGGCCGCTCGGCGCCGCGGCGTAGCCGGGCTGTGCCTTGGCGTCGTGCACCACGGCGTGGGCGGCCAGCAGCCACAGGGCCGGCAGGCGATCGGTCGGCGCCGCGGCCAGCTGCACGACGCGGCCGCGGTACACGGCGACGACCCAGCCGTCGCCCTCGGCGGCGCGCTCCAGGGCGACGGCTGTCTCGTCCTGCTCCAGGGCGGCGGCCAGGGGGCCGACGTCGGGCTCGTGCACGAGCTTCACGTCGGTCGCGGCCGCCGCCCCGGTGCCCTCCGCCCGTCCCTCGCCCACCGGCGCGGCGGCGCCCATGTCCTGCAGCCGCCGCCGCAGGCTGGTGAACTCGTACTTCCGGAAGACCTCGTCCACGGCGTCGGCCGGCAGGCGGTACCCGCCGCTCTTCACCAGCTCCACGAGGTCCTCCTCGAGCGGGACGTCGAGCACCATGGTCGCCAACATCTTGGAGAACCGGGCGTCGGCCTCGTGCTCGGCCAGGAGCGCCCGGCGCTTGTCGCTCTTGACCTCATCGAGGCGTTCGTACAGCGCCTCGATGCTGCCGAACTGCTGCAGCAGCTGGGCGGCCGTCTTCTCGCCGACGCCCGGTACGCCGGGGATGTTGTCGCTGCTGTCGCCCTTGAGGCCGATGTAGTCGGGGATGCCGGCCGGCACGATACCGAAGCGCTCCACTACGTCCGCCGGTGTGTAGATCTTGACGTCGGTGACGCCGCGACCGGTGCTCATCACCCAGATGTCGTCGTCCACCACCTGCAGGGCGTCACGGTCGCCGGTGACGACGATGGACCTCACGCCCTGTCGCTTGGCCTCCTCCGCCAGCGTGCCCAGGATGTCGTCCGCCTCATAGCCCTGCTTGACCAGGTTGACGACGCCGAAGGCCTCCATCAGTCCGGGAAAACGCTCCCACTGCACGGAGAGGGAGTCGGGCATGGGCGGACGCTGCGCCTTGTACTCCTCGTAGGCCTCGTGCCTGAACGTCTTGCCGCGCGCGTCCCAGGCGCACACCATGCCGGACGGCCGGTACTCGGCGACGATCTTGAGCAGCATCTGGCTGAGCCCATACAGGGCGTTGGTGGGGAGCCCCTCGCGGGTGCTGATGCTCTCCGGAAGCGCGAAGAACGCGCGAAAAGCGAGGCTGCTGCCGTCGAGCAGGAAGAGGCGGTCGTACAGCGCGGCGTCGGCCACGGCGGATGCTCCCCGCCGCGGCGGGCTCAGGACTCCGTAGGCGGCGGTGACTCGTTGAGCACGAGCCAGTACAGCCCGAGGCTGTCCACCGCCTGCATGGACTGCGTGAAGTCGACCGGCTTGCGGATGCTGCTGTCGGCGCCGCGGTCGTAGCTCGTGGCCAGGCCGTCACAGGCCGCCTCGACACGGTTGGGAACGCGGTGCTGCTTGAGAGCGCGCAGCGTGAGTTGCACGTCGTCGTTGTCCTCGATGAGCAGGACGAACCGCTCGTCACCCACGTGGTCACCTCGCGTCACGGCAACGTGAAGGAGAAGGTCGCCCCGGAGTCTACCGCAGCCCGGGCCCACATTCTCCCCCCGTGTCGGTGGACGATGCGTTCCGCCGTGGCCAGGCCGATGCCCGTCCCCGCGAACTCGTCGGGCGAGCGCAGCCGCTGGAAGGGTGCGAACAGTTCGAAGAGCCGGAGCTCCTCCAGCGCGAACGCGTCCCTCTCGCGAGAGAAGACGACCACCGCGGCGTGCGGCTCGCCGCGTTCACGTGGCTCAGCCGTCCGTCCGGCGGCGCCACCAGGGACATGCCCAGCGGTGCGTTCTCGAAGACGACACGCAAGTGCTTCTGACTGGCCCGCGGGTCGCGTTCCACCACGTGGCGCAGCCTCACCTGGCGGGATTCGCGCCAGCTCCAGAACAGGATGACCAGCATGCCGCCGACGAGGGGCACGCCCACCACCCGCCGTGGCCCGCTGAGGCCTACGTGCTCGCCACCGTCCTACCGTCGGCGTTTCACGAGCAGGACATGTGTCCCCTGAGGGCCGCAGGTGAACTGGACCCCGTCGCAGAGGGTCCGCATGAAGTGGATGCCGCGGCCGCCCGTGTCCGCCGCACCGGGGACACCGATGGGTGTGGCGCACATGCCGCCGCCGGCGTCGGCGACCTCCACGGCGACCTCTTCGTCGTAGCAGTAGAAACGCACGCGTATCTCGTCCCCGGCGCCACGCGGCGAGCCGTGGACCAGCGCGTTGGACAGCGCCTCGGCGACCGCGACGCTGAACTCGAACAGATCGTCCTCCCCGAGCCCTCCCACCTCGGCGAAGGCGGCCACGCGGCGCCGCGCCACCGGCAGGCCGCGCGGCGTGGCGGCGAAGCGGAACTCGTGCTCCCAGTGGGGCTCCTGCGGAAGAGTGACCGCCGCCGGAGCGCCGGAGCGCAGCGGAGGCGGGAGCGGCGGCCGCACGAGGCCGGCCTTCGCCAGAGTGGCTCGCGCGCGCCCGTCCTCGACGGCCAGGACGACGGCGCCGCCCTCGCGGTGGAACGTCTCAGCGGCGTCGGCGAGGGCGTGCACCTCGTCGGAGTCGAAGCGCGCACGCGGGTCCACGTCGAGCACGACCTGCGTGACGCCGGCCTCACGACAGCGGGCCAGGCCGTCTCGCAGGTCGGGGCCGAGGCCGTCGGCGTGGGCGGCACAGCGGAGCACGCAGACGTCTCCACGGAACTCGGCGGTCACCGAGCAGGGCTCTCCCACCCCACGACGTCCATCTTCGGCCAACACGTTCTCCCGATTCGCACGAGTGCCGGGCCGGCGAGAGGCGACCGTGCGTCGTCCGACCCTCGAACCACAGCGCAGATACCCGGGCGCCCCGGTTCACAACCTCGAACGGGAACGACTCACCTGCGCAGACGGCGGGCGGCGAGGCCGTCCTGCCTCGCCGCCCGCCCCGCGTCGTCACCAGGAGGTCCGGAATGGACGACGCCCGCCGCTGTAGACTGCCGACGGACCGGCCGGGCACTGGCCGGCTGCTCTGAGTGACGTGAGGAGGCGCCATGGGTTCGAAAGAGTACGCGCGCGGGCGCCGTGTCGTGGCGAGACTGCCGCACGGCGGCGATCTGCTGCAGGAGATCGCCGCCGTGGCGGACGCCCACGCCATGGCCATGGCGGAGGTGCGAGCGATCGGCGCCCTCAGCGAGGCGCGCCTGGCCTACTACGATCAGCAAGCCAGACGGTACGGAGAGTTCGCCGTCGACGGCGCCGTGGAGCTGCTGGCGCTCCTGGGGAACGTGTCGCGACGCGACGGCGCGACGGCCGTCCACGTGCACGCCACCCTCGCCGGCCACGACGGCGCCTGCGTGGGTGGACACGTGGCGCCCGGCTGCCGCGTGTTCGCCTGCGAACTGATGCTTCAGGAGCTGGACGGCGACCCGCTGGAACGCGAGTACGACGAGGTCACGGGCCTGCCGCTGTGGCGCGGCCTCTGAGCGCCGCCCGCCTGCGGCGGCGGCGCCTCCAGAGCCACACGACCAGGCCCGCCACGGCAGCCGCCAGAGCGACCAGGACGGCGGCGGCCAGCGGGTGGAACGCCCCCTGGCCGTACAGGCCCGTCTTGATGCGGACGACGGCGACGACGGCCCGCACCCAGTCGGCCGGCGTGAAGCTCTCGGCCTCGGCGATGCCCAGAGCGTACTCGCCCACGCCGCCGGCCGGGTCGTAGACCACCACGTAGTAGTCGCGACCCGGCTCGAGCTCTGCCGAGGTCTCACCTCCGCGGTAGTACGTAGTGAAGCTGAACGGCTCATAGAACGTGGGCCGCGGCTCGGCGCCCGGGTCGGGCACGACCCGGACACCGAGCCCCGCGGTCGTCCCGTACGCTGCGCGGAGCCGGTCGCCCACGAAGCCGGGCGGCGAGCCCGCCGGAGGGACGCCGGGACCGACGAGCGCGAACGCGGGCCGGAACCCCGCACCGGCGGCGGATCTGGGCACCAGCAGGTCCACCGGCGTGCGGGCCGCCTTCGACACGGTGAGCCGGTACGCGTCGAAGCGCTCGCCCCCGACGAGCGTACCGTAGACGGCGCGCGAGATCGCGGCGTCGGGCACCGGCACGGCGCCGGGGAACGGGTCGCCGGCCACGGCCGGCGCGTCAGAGGAGCGAGCCGGCTCGAGGAACGGCACGTGAGCGGCGGACACCGGCGCCACGACCCCGGCGACGCACGCGGTGAATGCGGCCGCCGAGACGGCCACGACGATCCTCAGTGGGCTCATGGCGCACTCATACCGCACTGCGACCACAACCAATCGGCGGGCGCAGGCGTGAGCGGACTTGAAGGAGAGTGGATGGTGTCGGAAGGGGGACTTGAACCCCCATGAGGTTATACCCTCACTAGGCCCTCAACCTAGCGCGTCTACCAATTCCGCCATTCCGACACTGAGGGAAGCAGAGTATAGGAGACTCGTGGCGCAACTTCAACGCAGCGCCTGATGCCCCGCCCTGCGTCGCGCCTGACGGGTCCGGTCAAGACGATGGGCGGACCCTCTGACGAGTTCCGCCCACCGGCGGCGCCCCCTTCAACGCCTCTTCACCACTCGAGGCTGCGGTCTTCAGAGACCATGGCGCCGACTCACGCTTCTGCGGCAAGTATATGACTGGGCGCGCGGCGGGACAATGCCCAGTGGCGTTGTGGGGGGTGGACGATGTCTCCCCCTGCGGGGGACACTCGGTACGCGTGCCGGCGCACGCGCGGCGACGGAGGTGAGGCACGTGAGCGCGAGGATCCTGGTGGGCAGCTGTTCGTGGACCGACCCGAGCCTCATCTCCTGCGGCCGCTTCTACCCGAAGGGCGTGGGCAGCGCCGAGGCACGGCTGCGCTACTACGCCACGCAGTTCCCCCTCGTCGAAGTCGACGCGACCTACTACGCGCCACCCTCCGAGCGGAACAGCCGGTTGTGGGTGGAGCGGACGCCCGGGGGCTTCGTCTTCGACGTCAAGGCGTTCGCCCTGCTCACCACGCACCACGCGACCACGGAGAGGCTGCCGCCAGAGCTGCGCGGCGCGCTCCCGCCGGAGCTCGCCGCCAAGCGAAGGCTGGCGCCGGGCGACCTGGACCAGGGCTTCCTTGAGCTGGTCTGGGACCTGCACCGGCGGGCGCTGGCGCCCCTGGCGGAGGCAGGCAAGCTCGGCGCCGTGCTCTTCCAGTTCCCGCCGTGGTTCGCGGTGAACGACGCGAACCGCGACTACCTCCGCGACATCCCGGGGCGGTTGCCGGGCCTGAGTGCGGCGGTCGAGTTCCGCGGCGGCGGCTGGATGGAGCCCGGGGCCGCCGCCGGCACGCTCAAGCTTCTGGAGAAGGCGGGGCTCGCGTACGTGTGCGTCGACGAGCCCCAGGTCGAGCGCACGAGCACGCCCCCGGTGGTCGCGGCCACGGCGCCGCTCGCCTACGTGCGCTTCCACGGACGTAACGCGGAGACCTGGGGCATCACGCGCGGCGCGGCCTCCGACCGCTTCAAATACCTCTACGGCGACGAGGAGCTCGAGGAGTGGGCACCACAGGTCACCGAGCTCGCGCGCCAGGCGACCACGGTCCATGTCCTCTTCAACAACAACTACGAGGACTGGGGCATGCGCAACGCGCGCCGCATGGCGCGACTGCTCGGTGCGGAGACCGGGCCCGCACAGGGCGAGCTGCACCTGGGCTGAGCGACCGGCGAGGCGCACGCTCCTCCGCCGAACTGGGGAGCCGGGGGCCTGAACCCCGCCTGAGAATCGGCTATCATGTCCAGCGCAGGTTCTTCTCTTCCCACGGGGGACGGTGACGCCGGTCGTGTACGGCCTTGACGAGCAGGAGTGGCGCGCCCTCGAGCGCGAGGTCGTCGACCTCTTCACCGACCTGCTCCGCGTCGACACAACCAACCCGCCCGGCAACGAGACCGCGTGCGCCGAGGTACTGCGCGCCTACCTCGAGGCGAACGGCCTGCCCTGCCGTATGGAGGGAGAGCTGCCGCACCGGCAGAACCTGGTCACGCGCCTGGACGGCGCCCGTCCCGGACCCACCCTCACCTTTCTCGGACACATGGACGTCGTACCGGCGGATGCCGGCGAGTGGAGCGTGCCGCCGTTCGCGGGCGTCGTCCGGGACGGCTACGTGTGGGGCTGCGGCGCGACCGACATGAAGAACCAGCTGGCCGCGGAGACGGTGGCCGTGGCGCGCCTGGCGCGCTCGGGCGCGGCCTTCGCCGGTACCGTCAAGCTGGCCGCCACGGCCGATGAGGAGGACGGCACGTTCTGCGGCGTACGCTGGCTCTGCCGCACCCACCCCGACCTGCTGCGCGCCGACTACTTCATCAACGAGGGCATGGGCGGCCTGTGGATACCTGTGGACGGCCGCCCTGTCTTTCTGCTGGCCTGCGGCGAGAAGGCGTTCGCCCAGTTCCGCATCCGCACGCGCGGGCGCGGCGGGCACGCGTCGGTGCCGCAGAAGGAACGGAGCGCCGTGATCGACCTGGCGCGCGCCGTCACGGCGCTCGGCCTGGCCGACCCGCCCGTCGTCGTCTCATCCGTGACGGCGGGCTTCATCGACGCCATCGTCGCCGACGCCGCCCTGGGGGCGCGCCTCAAGGACCCCGCCACCGCGCGCGCCGCGGGGGTGGAGCTGCGCCGGCGCGACCCGGAGGTCGCCGGACTCGTGGAACCGCTCCTGGGCGCCACGTTCACGCCGACGGTGCTCACGGCGGGCTCCGTGGTGAACGTCATCCCCACCCACGCCGAAGCCTGCATCGACTGCCGCATCCTGCCGGAGATGACTCCGGAGGGCACGCGAGACATCGTCGCCTCCATACTCGACCCGCTCGGCATCGATTGGGAGCTCGAGTGGATCGACGTGACCGTGCCGAACTCCTCCGCGGCCCCCACCCCGCTCAGCGACAGCATCGCCCGGGTGCTGCGCCGGGACGTCCCCGACGCCGTCCTGGCGCCCATGACGTCCGGCAGCTTCACCGACTCGCGCTACGTGCGCGAGTACTTCCCGGAGGCCGTGGCCTACGGCTTCGGGCCCTTCGTGGCCGAGAGCTTCCACGCCATGAACGGCGGGCGTGACCACGAGCCGGACGAGCGCATCCTCGTGGACGACGTCACCTATCAGGCCCTGTTCTTCGAACGCCTGGTCCAGGACCTGCTCAGCTGATGGCGGACGCGCGCACCCAGGCCGGTCCGGGACCGGTCGAGCTCACCCCGCGCGCTCGTTTCAGAGGGACGCTGCTCGGCCTCGCCGCCGGCGAGGCCTTGGGCGCCCCTGCCGAGTTCCTCACGCCCGAACAGGTCCTCGAGCGCTTCGGCGTGCTCACGGAGATGGTCGGCGGCGGCGTGTACGAGGTCGCGCCGGGCGAGACCGTGGACGCCACCGAGATGACGTTGTGCCTGGCCGAGAGCCTCGCCGACATGGGCGGGTTCGACCCGGCGGACGTCATCGAACGGTACCGGGCGTGGTTCGAGAGCCACCCGCGGCACGTGAGCCTCACGGTGCGTGCCGCTCTCATCAGCTACTGCGCCGGCACCCACCTCGACCTCGCTTCACGGCGGGCCTTCGAGATACTCGGCGGGCCCCGCGCCGGCAACGGCAGCCTCATCCGCTGCGCGCCGCTAGGGCTGCGTTACTCCGGCGACGCCCAGGCCCGCCACGAGGCCTCCCGCCGCGACTCCGCCCTCACGCACTTCGACCGCCTCGCCGGCTGGTCGTGCTCGGCCTTCAACGACCTGCTGGCGGCGGCCCTGCACGGCGATCTCGCGCAGGAGGTGCCGTCGATCGCCGCCACGTACAACGACGAGGACCTGCGCGTGAGCATGATGCTCCGCGACGCGCTCGTGATGGAGCCCGAGGAGGTCCGCAGCTCGTCGTTCGTGCTCGATACCCTGCAGACGGCCCTCTGGACGGTGCTCCGCTCCGCCGACTTCGAGCACGCCGTCACCGTCGCTGTGAACATGGGCCACGACTCCGGCGCCGTCGGCGCCGTCACCGGCGCCCTGGCCGGCGCCGTGTACGGCGAGCGCGGCATCCCCGGACGCTGGCTCGACGCGCTGCACGAACGGGAGCGCATCGCCGCGATCGCCGACCGCCTGACGGACCAGACGACCGCCCCTTCGTGAACCGGACGCGCGCGCTTCCGGCCGGGTCGCGTCCCGGCTCTGCTGCCACGGGCCGCCCGCCCGCGACGCCGGCCCCGGGCCGCGGGCGTGCACAACGGACCGCCGTACGGGTTGCGTTCAGTGTGTTCAGTATGTAGTTTACGTAGCTTCCGGACCACGGACCGAGGGCACATGGACGAGGGGATGACAAAGGCGCAGCGCGAGCTCATCGAAGAGTTCGGGCTGCTGCACGAGCAGATGGGCAGCACGCGCATGTGCGGGCGGGTCGGCGGCTGGCTCCTGCTCTGCGAGCCGCCGGTGCAGTCCCTCACGGAGATCGCCGAAGGCCTCGGCGTGAGCAAGGCCGCCGTGAGCGGCGCGGCGCGACTGCTCTTGCAGAACCACGTCGTGGAGCTCGTGAGCGAGCCCGGGCAGCGCGGCGACTTCTATCGCGCGCTGCCCGTCGACGCCAGTGGCGTCATGCCGCTGGACCACGTGCACCGCCTGAACCAGCTGCTGCGCCGCGGCCTCGCGAGCGTCGAAGGCCGCGACCAGGGGCAGTCCAACTACGCTTTGATGCACGAGCTTCTCGAGCTCACGACGTTCCTCGAGGCCGAGCTGCCGGCGATGCTCGCGCGCTGGCGAGAGCACCGCACACCACCCACCGATCGTGGAGGCACCACTTGAGCTGGCTGACGAAGATCTCGCTGCGCAACCGTTCGATCGTCGGTCTCGCGGTGCTGGCGGTGATCCTGGCCGGCGCCTACGCCGTCACGTCGCTCAAACAGGAGCTCATGCCCGACCTCACCTTCCCGTATCTCACCGTCTTCACGGTCGACTACGGCTCGTCGCCGAAGGACGTGGAGCGGAACATCACGACGCCGCTCGAGCAGGCCATCAAGACCTCGAGCGGCGTGAAGCAGTACGACTCGTTCTCCAACGACGGCATCAGCATCATCACCGTCGAGTACGAGTTCGGCACCGACATCAAGGCCAAGGAGACCGAGGTACAGCAGGCGGTGTCCGGCGTGCAGCAGATGCTGCCCGCCACCGCCCAGGCGCCACAGGTCGCGGCCTTGAACTTCAACAGCATGCCGGTCGTGCAGCTGGCGGTGTCGTCGTCGCTGCCGGCGGAGGAGCTCGCCGATCTGCTCGGCACGCGTGTGGTGCCGCGGCTGCAGGGCATCGACGGTGTGCAGGCCGTCACGCTCTCCGGGGTGCAGCAGATGCAGCTGTACATCCAGCTCAAGCCCGAAGAGGTCCAGGCGCTGGGCGTCTCGCCGGCGCAGATCATGACGGCGGTCACGCAGGCCAACGTGACCGCCGGCGCCGGCAGCGTCACCTCCGGCAGCATCGTCTACCCCATCACCGTGAGCGCGAAGGCGGAGACGGAGAAGGCGCTCGAGGACCTCGTGCTGCCGTCCGCCCAGACGGCGGCGGCGGCGATGTCGGCCATGACCGCCGGCGCCTCCGCGGGCGCCGCGGCCGCCGGTCCGGCCGCGGCGGCGGCCCCGGCCGCGGCGGCCGAGCCCGTCCGTCTCGGCGACGTGGCCACCGTGAAGATCGCGCCGGCGCCGCTCACGGCCATCACACGCACGAACGGAGAGGCGTCCATCGGCATCTCCGTGAGCAAGTCGAGCACCGGCAACACCGTGGACATCGCCAACGCCGTGGCCGCCGAGCTGCCCGCGATCTCCCGCGATCTCGGCGGCGAGGCCACGATCACCACCGTGGTGGACCAGTCGGTCTTCATCAAGGACAGCATCCGCTCGCTGCTGCAAGAAGGCCTCATCGGTGCGCTGTTCGCGATCATCGTCATCTGGGCCTTCCTCCGGAGCTGGCGGTCCACGATCATCGCGGGGCTCTCCATCCCGCTCAGCGTCATCGGCGCGCTCGTCATCCTCTGGTCTGGCGGCAACTCCCTGAACATGCTCACGCTGGGCGGCCTCACGATCGCCATCGGACGTGTGATCGACGACTCCATCGTGGTCATCGAGAACATCTACCGCCACCTGCAGGAGGGCGACAGCATCCGCACAGCGGCCTACACCGGCACCCGCGAGGTGGCCGGGGCGATCACGGCGAGCACGCTCACCACGGTCGCCGTGTTCCTGCCTCTGGGCTTCGTCCAAGGGCTCGCATCCGAGTTCTTCCGCCCGTTCGCCCTCACGGTGACGTTCGCGCTGCTGTGCAGCCTCGCCGTAGCGCTGATGGTCGTGCCCGTCGTCGCCACATGGCTGCTCTCCAAGCGCCAGGTCGGCCACCGCGACGAGAAAGAGCTCACGCACCTGCAGAACGCCTACCTGCCGGCCTTGAGGTGGTCCCTGGACCACAAGGTCATCACGCTCGTCGCGGCGGCGGCCGTGTTCGTGGGCACCATGATGTTCACGCCCCTGCTCAAGACCAACCTGTTCGACAACTCCGGCCAGAACACCATGGCCATCACCCAGACCATGCCCGCCGGCACCAGCCTGGACGCCACGATGGCCGCGGCGAAGAAGGTCGAGGCCGTCCTGGCGGACACCGGGGGCATCGAGGTCTACCAGGTCACCGGCGGGAGTACGGGCAGCCTGTTCGGCGCCGGCGGAGGCACCAGCGCCTCCTCGAGCCAGGCGACGTTCGCCATCACCACCGATCCGGACGTGGACAAGGAGGCGCTGATCGAGGACGTGCGCGCCCAGGTCGCGACGCTGAGCAACGCCGGCACCGTCACGGTCTCCGGCGACGACGCGTCGATGGGCGCCATGTCGCTCATGGAGGTACGGGTGTCCGCCGCCGACCCGGCCGTCCTGAAGGAGGCCAACGACATCGTCCTGGCCAGGATGAAGACGGTCGAGGGGCTGGCCGACGTGACCTCCAACCTCAGCGAGGGCCGGCCAGCGGCGACGGTCGTGGTCGACCAGGCCAAGGCCGCCGCGGCCGGCGTCACTCCGGCGGCGCTCAGCCAGTACGGCACGCTCGTCTTCAACGGCTACCCGCTGGGCATGGTGCCGACCGCCATCGGGACACTCCCGGCGCAGCTCACCGTGGGCGAGATCACCGTGCCGCCGCTGCCCGGCGCCGTGACCCAGCTGCTCGAGCGCCTGCCGGTGGTGGGCACCTCCGGCATGGTGCCTCTCGGGGAGATCGCCAAGGTAGTGGAGGTCAAGGCACCGGTCCAGGTGACGCACGTGGACGGCGCTCGCACGGCCAGCGTCACGGCGACGCCCATCAGCAACAACATCGGCGCCGCCACCTCGGACGTGCAGAAGGCGCTCGACGGCGTGGAGCTGCCGGAGGGTGCCACGTGGGAGCTGGCCGGCGCGACGGAGATGACCGGCGAGGTCTTCCGCACGCTCGGCATCGCCATGGTCATCGCCGTGCTGCTCGTGTACATCATCATGGTCGCCACGTTCCGCAGCCTGCTGAACCCGCTCATCCTCCTCGTCAGCATCCCGTTCGCAGCCGTCGGTGCGGTGCTCGCTCTGGTGATCACCGGCACCAGCCTCGGCATGCCGAGCATGGTCGGCCTGCTCATGCTCATCGGCATCGTGGTCACCAACGCCATCGTGCTGCTCGACCTCGTGGAGCAGTTCCGCCGCCGCGGCATGGACGCGCGCACGGCGGTCATCGAGGGCGGACGGCGGCGCCTGCGGCCGATCCTCATGACGGCCGTGGCGACGATCCTCGCGCTCGTGCCGATGGCCCTGGGGATCGGCGGCGAGGGCGGCTTCCTCTCGACGCCGCTGGCGGTGGTCGTGATCGGCGGCCTGTTCACCTCGACGTTCCTGACGCTGATCCTGGTCCCGGTGCTCTATCTCGCCCTGGACCGCCTGCGACCGGCGGGCGCTTACGCGCCGGACGAGGAGGACGTGGCTCCAGCAGCCGCGGCGACCGGCTGATATCCGCTGTCGACCGGCCGGCGCGCCACCGGCGACAACGGGTGCAGCGCCCGCCGCGTTGACGATAGGCTGTGCCTGCAGGCCGGCTGCCACGCCGGCCCACGGTCACCACCGAAAGGAGTCGTCGTGGCGAAGCCAGCCGCCAAGAAGACCGCAGCCAAGAAGCCCGCCGCGAAGGCGGCGGCGCCCGTGCCGCACGGCGTGCGCCCCCTCACCAGGGAAGAGCTCATCGACGCGCTCAACCGTGACCTGGCCAAGGAGTACTCGGCCCTCATCCAGTACGTGCAGCACGCCGCCGTCATCACGGGGCCGCAGTACGACGCCATCGCCGCCGAGCTCCTGGTGCACGCCACCGAGGAGCACGCGCACGCCGTCTCGCTCTCCAGCCAGATCGACTGGCTGGGCGGCGTGCCGGCCGTGGACGTGGGCGACATCTACGTCTCGCCGGACTCGAAGACGATGCTCGAGTACGACCTCGACGGCGAGCTCGATGCCATCGCCCGCTACAAGGAGCGCGTGGGCCAGGCCGAGCAGCTGCAGGAGTACGGCCTGCGGCGTGCCCTCGAGGACATCCTGGTCGTGGAAGAGGAGCACGCCCGCGACCTGCAGAACGCGCTCGACATGTGAGGCGGCCGGCCCCGCCGCAGGCGGGGGCCGGCGATGCACGGGGGGCGGCGCCGCAGGCGCACCGCCCCCCGTGGCACGTCACGGGTCGGGCGCCGTCAGCGCAGCGGCCGCGGCGTCCGGCTCAGCCCGCCGCCGCGCCGAGCTCAGCCACGCGTGTCTCTCTGCGCCGGCGCCAGCCGCGCGCGAGCAGCAGGAACAGGACGGCGCCGGCCATCCCGACCACGAGCAGGACCGCGAACGCCTCACGCCCGCCGAAGGCGTCCATCGCCCAGCCGCCGAACGCCGGCCCGAGCGCAGCGCCGCCGTTCCAGAAGATGGTCCACACACCCATGTAGCGGCCGCGGATGGCCTCCGGCGCCAGGTCGGACACCTCCGCCGATGACACCGGCGCCAACAGCGTCTCCCCCACGCTCATCACGACGATGAGCACCACCAGCGACGCCAGGCCGAAGGCGAACGCCGAGCCCCCTATGCCCACCGCGATGAGAGCTGAGGACACGGCGAGGAGCACCATGCGGTTGCGGAACCGCGTCGCCCGCACCAGGGGGTACTGGACGACGGCGACGACGAGAGCGTTGAGGGCGAGCAGCGCACCCCACTCCCCGTACGGCACGCCGAGGTAGCTCGTGATGTACACGGAATAGATCGAGCCGAAGTTCCCGAAGCACAGCAGCGGGAGGACGGCGACCAGGGCGAAGATGAGGAACCAGCGGTCGTGCAGGACGAGACTGTACCCGCTGCGGCCCTTGGTATCGGTGTACAGGTGCGGCTTGAGGGCGCTCGCAGGCCTGCTCTCGCGGATCAACACGAGCATCAGCACCACCATGAGCGCGCACCCCGCCGCCGCGGAGAGAAAGAGCTGGCGGAAGGTCACGCCCCAGCCGAGGGCGAGCCCCGCCGCGGCCGGACCGATGACGACCCCCACGTTCATGGCCACGCGGTTCACGCTGAACGCCTCGGAGCGCTGCTCCGGCGGAAGCAGGTCGGCGATCATGGCGTTGCACGCGGTCTGGAACAGCGGCCAGCCGAACGCGCTCTCCACCGCCACGAGGATAGCCACCTGCCACACGGCCGTGACGTACGCGAAGCCCACGAACCACACCACACCCATGAACACTGAGAGCATGATGATGACCTTGCGCCCGAGGCGATCGGTGAGCTGGCCGCCGAGGAACTGCATCGGCATGACGGCGAGGGGGACGAGGCCGAAGACCACCCCGACCATGGACATGGACGCGCCCAGGTAGCGGTGCATGTAGATGCCCTCGAAGGGGAACGCGAGAGCGGCCGCGGCGACGTAGACGAACGTGCCGAGGGTCAGCACCCAGAACTGCCCGGGAAAGCCGCGCAGCTCGTGCCAGGATCGGGAGAAGCGTGAGGTCACGGCGCCATCGTATCCGACCGACACGCGGCGCCGGCGACTCACGCGGGGAGCCGTTGCATTCGCGGCGCGTGCTCCTGCGTGAAACCTGCTCAAACTTGACTGGACCGGCGCCGCGCCGCTAGGTTCCGGACATGCTGCTCAGCGTGAACCAGGCCGCGCGCCGCCTCGGCGTCTCCCCCGTCACCGTGCGCCGCTGGACGGCGACGGGCCTGTTGCCGTGCACCCGCACAGCGGGAGGGCACCGGCGCATCGACGAGCACGACCTCGACGACCTGGCGCGCTCCATCGGCGCCGGCAGCCAGCTCGCCGCGCAGGCGGCCCGGGAGCGCGAGGTGGAGGTGCTCGTCGACACCTCCATCGCGCTGGCCGGCCGCCTGGAGCTCGGCGAGCTTCTCTACGAGATCGCCATGCGCATGACGGCGCTGCTGGACTGTCACTTCTGCGCCATCTCGGAGTACGACGCCGCAGACGGCAGCGTCGCCACGCTGGCGGAGTACGACGACGCCGGCCACCGACTCCCGGACCAGAGCCCGTACCATCTCAGCGACTTCCCGCTCACGCGACGGGTGCTGGAGGAACAGGTGACGGTCGTCGTGAACGTGGACGACCCCGAGGCCGACGCCGCGGAGGTCGCCGAGCTGCGCCGCGAGGGCGACCGTAGCCTCCTCATGGTCCCGCTCGTGGTCCACGGCGACACGATCGGTCTGCTGGAGGCCGTGGACCAGGAACGTTCACGCCGGTACTCCCGCCAGGAGCTCCGCCTCGCCAGCGCTATCGCCGGGCAGGCGGCAGTGGCCATCAGGAACGCCAAGCTCTTCGCGGAAAGGCGCGCCGGCGACGAATCCCAGCGCATCGACGCCGCGCTGCACACCCTCACGACCTACATGCAGACCGTCCTGGAGGCCGGCGCGGATGAGGTCCTTGCCCGGCTCGCGACCGCCGTGTGCGAGGCGTTCGGGGCGGTCTCGTGCGTGGCCGAGAGCGGCGCGCGGAGCGCGGGCGCGTTCGGCGCCGGCCACGAAGGCCTCGACGGCGCCGCCCTCACGGTGGTACGCGACCCCTCCGGACGCACCGGTCTCAGTCTCACGCTCACCCTTCCGCGACCGCTGGGGACCGCGCAGGCGGACCTCCTCGACCTCATCGTCGCCGCCACGGCGGCGCACCTCTCACGAGTGGACCGCGGGGACGGCCCGTGTACCTGAGCGTCCAGCTCGCGGCCCGCCGCCTCGGGGTCTCGCCTCACACGGTCCGCCGGTGGACGGCGTCCGGGCTGCTGCCCTGCACGCGCACGGCAGGCGGCCATCGGCGGATCAAGCAGGAGGACGTCGACGAGTTGGCCCAGCTCATCGGCGGGCGCAACCACCTCGCCACGCGCCTCGCACGCGAACGCGAGCTGGACCTGATGATGGAGGCGGCCGAGTCGCTGGGCGCGTCGCCGTCCGGCGACGACGCGCTGCGTCGCCTGGCGCTCTGCGCGGCGGCGCTCCTCGAGGCCTCCGGCGTCTTCGTCTGGAGCCTCGACGACACCGGCGCGAGAGCCACGCTCCTCGCCGGTCACGGTACCGGCCGGCGGCTTCACACCGCCGGCGGCTTCGTCCTCGAGCAGGCGCCCGCGGCGCGGCGCGCCCTCGAGGGCCGCGCGCCGGTCGCAGTGCGGGCCGGCGATCAGCGCGCCGACGAGGCCGATGCTGCCCTGCTCCGCCGCGACGGCGACGGCAGCCTTCTGGTGGTGCCGATCGTGGCCGGCGAGGAGACGCTGGGCCTCCTCGAGGTCCGCGACCGGAGGGAGCGGACGTACACGCGCCAGGAGGTACGGCTCGCAGGAGCGCTCGCTTCCCTGTTTGCGGCGACCATGGAGCGCAAGCGGCTGCGGCGGCGCGCGCGCCTCCACGAAGGTGAGGAGGAGACCTTGCGGGCCGCCCTCACCAAGGTCGCCGGCGGCCTCGCCGCCGTCAGAGGTGCCACGGAGCTGGACGCGCTGCAGGCGGCGGCGCGTCTGGCCACAGACGCCCTGGGCGGGGTCGCCTGCGTGGCCGGTCGCGGCACGGCGACCGCCGGCGCCGTGGCCGGCGACCCGGGCGCCGCGCGTGAGCCGCAGGCGGGCGTGGCGCACGTGCTCGTGGCATCGGGCGGTGAGGACGACTCCCGCGTAGTCCTCACGCTCACGCTGGCCGGGCCGGCGACGGCCGGCGCCGCCGAGCTTCTCACGATCGTCGCCGGTGCGGCGGCCGCCGCCGCGGACGCGGCCTCTTCGGCGGCCGACGCCTGACGGCGACGGCCGCAGACGCCGCAGGGCCGGCCCGCACCGCCCTGCGGTATCCTGACCGCATGCCCGTTCGCTCCCCTCAGCTCGTCGTACTCGACACCGAGACCACCGGCCTGGACCCCGCCCACAGCCGCATCGTCGACATCGGCGCGGTGCGTCTGGGGCCCGACCTGCGGGTGGCCGACCGCTTCGCCACGCTCGTCGACCCCGGAGCGCCTCTGCCGCTTCAGATCAAGCGACTGCTCGGCCTCGACGACACGAGCCTCGCGGGAGCGCCTTCCTTTCCCGAAGCGTTCGCGCAGCTGCGGGAGTTCGTGGGCGACGCGCTGGTGGCCGGGCACAACGTCGGGTTCGACCGCGACCACCTGGCCGCCGAGGCGCGGCGCGCCGGACTGCCGGCTCTCGGGGCGCGCTGGTTCGACACCCTGGAAGCTGCGCTGCTGCTCTTTCCCGAGCTCGACAGCCACGCCCTTGACGCCATGGCCGTCGAGTTGGGCGTCGCCAGAGACGTCCACCGTGCGCTCCCCGACGCCGAGCTGACCGCCGCCCTCTTCGCGCGGCTGTGCGCCCGCGCGTCGGGTCTCGGGCCGCAGGAACGCGCGCTGCTCACCGCCGCGGGGTGGGAACCGCTGCAGGTCCTGGCCCGCTATCACGCGCCCCCGGAGGATGCGCCACCGCCGATGGTGGCGGACGAGCGTTCCGGGCAGCTTGTGGCCGTACCCGTCGAGCTCGACGGTTGGAGGGCCGAGCTCGGCGGCGCGAAGCCCGCGCCCGGCGGCGCGCCGACTGCACCCGACGAAGGGCCGGTGGACCCGGGGGATGACGGTATCGCGGCCGGCGCCGACGGTGCCGCCCCCGGCATGGCCGCGCGTCTCCCGGGCTTTCGCCGCCGGCCGGGCCAGATCCAGCTCGCGGAGGCCGTGAGCGAGGTGTTCCACGCCGGAGGGGTCGGCCTGTTCGAGGCGGGGACGGGCATGGGCAAGAGCCTCGCCTACCTGCTGCCCGCGGCCTTCTTCGGGGCGTCGCAAGGCCGCCGCGTCCTCGTCAGCACGAAGACCAAGGCACTCCAGCGCCAGCTGGCCGCGTACGAGCTGCCGAGGGTGGCCGAGGCTGTCGGTGAGGGCTGGCGCTGGGCGCTCCTCATGGGGCGGGAGAACTACGTCTGCCGCCGTCGCCTCGACGAAGCCGTGACCGGCGAAGAGGGCGTGCTCCCAGACGCCGAGCGTGCACTCGCCCTGGCCTACCTCGTCGGCAGGTCACGCCGCGGCGAGGTCGACCTCTCGGCCCTGCCCTACCGCGCATCGCTCGTGCTGCCGGCCCTGGCCGAGGTGGCCCGCGACCTGCGCTCGTCGCGGGCCACCTGCATGGGCCGGCACTGCCCGGCGCGCCGCGACTGTCACTGGCGCGCGGCGCGCACCCGCGCCGAGGCCTCGCACCTCGTGTGCGTCAACCACGCGCTTCTGCTCACGGGGCCGGACACGCTGCCGCCGTTCGAGGATGTGGTGATCGACGAGGCGCACCTGCTGTACCACGAGGCCACCGAGGCGTTCAGCGACGAGGTCGACGCCCTCGCCTTGGACCTGCTGCTCGCCGACCTGCGCGGCCGGCGGGGGCAGCGCGGCCTGCCGCAGCGTCTCCGCGCGGCGGCGCGGCGCGCCGACCCGGGCGAGGCTCGCGGTCTCGAGGCGGCGGCGGACGCCTGCGAGCGCGCCGCCGACATGCTGCCCGACGTCATCCGCGCCGTCGGCGAGACGCTGACCCTGGTCGGTCACGCGGCCGGCGAGCAGGACGAGGGCGAGGTGGCCGGCGACCGGCCTGCCCCGGACCATGAGCGCCGGCCGTGGCGCGGCTACGACACGACCGTCTGGCTCACGCCGGGACTCCGCGAGCTCCCCGCGTGGGACCCGTTCGCCACGGCCACCGCCCTGCTGTCCGAGGGGCTCGGCGCCCTGTCCGCCGGCGTCGCCGGCGCCGCGGACGCCCTCCCGGAGGACCACCGCGAGCACGCGGCGGTGGTCTCCCTGGCCGACGAGGCGGCGCGTCTGGCCGGGCTCCTCGCCGACCTGCCCGAGAGTGGAGGCGAAGGCGAGGTCGTGTGGGCGCAGATCGAGGCTCCCCCGGCCGCACCGGAGGCGGGCGGAGCCGCGCGCTGGAAGCTCGCGCGCGCGCCGCTCACGCCCGCTCGCCACGTGCGCGAGGCGCTGTGGGACCGTCTGCGCAGCGCCGTGCTCGCCAGTGCGACGCTCACCGTGCGCGGCTCCTTCGCGTACTTCCGGCAGATGACGGGTCTGGACGCCGACGTGGACGTCACCGAGCGGGTCTTCCCCTCCCCGTTCGACTTCCGCCGCCAGGCGGTGCTCGTACTCGAGCACGACCCCGGCAACGCCTGGCGGGCCGACGCCGTCGCCGGCCGACAAGCCGAGCGGCTCAAGCGCCTGGGTGAGATCACCGGCGGCCGCACGCTGGCGCTCTTCACCAACAAGCGCGACATGGCCCGCGTGGCCGAGGAGGTCGGACCACACATGGAGGACGACGGCGTGCTCGTGCTGGCCCAGGGCCTGCACGGGAGCGCCGCCGCGCTGGCCGAGGAGTTCCGCACGCACCCGGCGACGATGCTCCTGGGCGTGGACACCCTGTGGACCGGTCAGGACTTTCCCGGCGACGTGCTCACCTGCCTCGTGATCGCCAAGCTCCCCTTCCCCCGCCAGGACCCCTTGTTCAGGGCGCGCAAGCGCGCCTGCGAGGAGTCGGGCGCCGGCTGGTTCGACGCCTTCTACCTGCCCGAGACGGTGCTGAAGTTCAGGCAGGGCTTCGGACGCCTGATACGCACCGAGAGCGACCGCGGGGTGGTGGTGGTGCTCGACCACCGCCTGACGCAGAAGAATTACCGGCGCGAGTTCCTCGAGAGCCTTCCTGAGATCGAGGTGGTCGAGGCGTCGCCGGCCGAGTTGCCGGCGGTCGTGGAGAGGTCCCTGCGGCGGCTCGGAGCCTGGCTCCCGGAAGGCCCGCGCGCCTGAGACCCTCCCGGCCTCACCTCAGGCCCGGCGCACGCCTCATCACCTCGACCGCGCGGCGCCGCGACGCTACTTGAGCAGCCTGCCGCTGCGTTGCGCGGAGCGCTCGTCCACACGCTTCACGACGCGCGCCTTGGTGCGTTTGCCGCAGTTGGGGCAGGTGAGCGTCTTGTAGCTGTAGTACGTGCCGTCGGGGTTCTTGCCGATGGACGAGGTGGTGAAGAAGTTCACCGTGGTCGGCACCTGGAACGGCTTGCCGCACTTCTCACACAGGTAGCCCGTCTTGCGCGACACGAGGCTGATGTACATCCACAGCCCCGCGACGATGATCAGGAGCGTGGGCAGGAACCCGCGCCAGGGGTAGATGACGACGAGTGCGAAGACGACGACCGCGACGAAGATGAGCAGCTTCCAGGTCTGACTCCACCAGTCGTACTTGTCGCGTTCAACGAAGCGGGCCACGCTGCCGCCTTTCGAGGAAGAGGGCTACGGACGGAAGGAGGCGCGCCGCGCCGACCGGCGGGCCGGACGCCGCCGGGCGGATCACCCGCCGACTGGACCGGCGAGGTAGCTGACCAGCGTGAAGATGCCGAACAACGCGGCCATGACCACCACCCCGAACCCGAGGGTCATGAAGAACCCGACGAGAAACTGCCGACCCATGCTGCGCTCCCCTTTGAAGCAGACGCTGACGGGCGCCGTGACGCCAACGAGAGTATGCCACTCGCGAGGTCGCGGAGAAAGCGCGCCGCCGGCACCGTCCCGGCGGGCGGTCGCGCACCCGGCGTTCAAGACCTGGACTGCCGCAGCCGAGGAGAGGGTACGAACCACGTCGTCGCGTCGTCCACGAAGGGAGCCCACATGGATGTCGAGTTCCAGAACGCCCCGGCCTTCACGGTCGCCGTCGCCAGGCTCGCAGGGGGCGAAAGCCTGCGCGCCGAGAGCGGCGCCATGATCAGCATGACCACGGGCACGCAGATCGAGACATCTACACAGGGGGGATCCTCAAAGGCCTCAAGCGGTCGCTCTCCGGCGAGTCGTTCTTCATGAACACGTTCACGGCGCCCCCCGAAGGCGGCGAGGTGGTCCTGGCCTCCCCGCTGCCGGGCGACATGACCTACGTCGACCTGCAGGGCCACACCTGGTACTTCCACCGCGACGGCTTCATCGCCTCAGAGCAGGGCGTGGACCTGGACACGAGTTGGGGCGGACTCAAGAGCGCGTTCGGGGCCTCGTCGTTCCTCGTCGTGAAGTGCTCGGGGCAGGGCAAGGCCATAGTGGCCACGTACGGCGCGCTGCGCCGCGTGGACCTGCAGGCCGGCCAGCAGTACACCGTGGACTCGGGGCACATGGTGGCGTGGCCCGAGGGCATGCCGATGCAGGTACACAAGGTCGGCGGGATGAAGTCGCTCTTCCTGAGCGGTGAGGGCTTCGTCGTCACGCTCACCGGCCCCGGCACCTTCTTCACGCAGACCCGCAGCGAAGCCGCCTTCGTCACCTGGCTGGCGCCGCTGCTGCCGAAGCAGAACTGACCGCGGAGGTGCGGGGGCGCGGCGGGACGCGTGCGGCCCGCCCCTGTTACTGTCCGCTGCGGACGGGTACCACCGAAGTACACGTCGTCCTCGGAGGTGGAGCATGGCAGGTGACTCCGGCGGCAGGCCCGGCGAGCACGACCACCGGTACGACCACCGCGGCAAAGGGCTCGGCTGGCCGCCTCTCAAGAAGACGGCGCCGCCGCGCGGCTGGACCAGCAAGACGATGCACCATCCGGCCACCCGCATCGGGGAGCTCAAGCACGGCAAGACCTGAGCGGACGGGTCGCAGCGAAGACGCACCGAGGGCCCGGCGCTCCTGCGAGCGCCGGGCCCTCCGTGCGTCGCGCGGCCGTCAGGCGTTCAGCTTCTTGAGCGCCCAGGCCATGGCGCGGCCCAGGTCCTGCATGTTGGCCATGCCCTCGTCGTCGTTCTCGACGTCGCCCTTGCCGAGGCCGTAGCCCATGTTCCAGTAGGTCGAGCCGATCACGATCATGCCGGCGATCTGGAACCAGTGGTTGATGCTGTCGAACGCATGGATGGCGCCGCCGCGCCGTGCCGCGACCACGGCGGCGCCGACCTTGCGCCTGAGGGCGTCTCCCCCGCTTCTGCGCGTGGCGTAGCCGGCGCGTTCCATGAGCGCCTGCGTGACGGCGGTGCAGTTCGCGTAGTACGTGGGCGAGCCGATGATGACGCCGTCGGCCTCCACCATCTTGGCGATACACTCGTTCATGCCGTCGTCCTTCTGACCGGGGCAGGTGTTGTCCATCGTCTCCCCGCACTTCAGGCAGGCGATGCAGCCGCGGAACCTCTTGTTGTAGAGCTGGACCAGCTCGGTCTCGATGCCCTCGGCCTCCAACTCGACCAGCACGCGGCGCAGCAGGATGGCCGTGTTGCCGTCCTTGCGGGAGCTGCCGTTGAACGCGACCACCTTCATCCCGTCGTTCTCCCTCCCGTCGTGCACGGCGCCCGGACCCGCCGGACGACCGCGCCGCTACACGACCTCGAGCGCCGCCGCCAGGTCGCCGAGGTGGCGCTGGGCCTCCCGCAGCGTACAGGCCGTCCCCGGCAGGGGAAAGGCGAACACACGCCGCCCGAACGTACGCATGAGGTCGTCGTTGAACCCGTAGTCGCTCTTGTGCTCCCAGCCGAACGAGTAGTCGAGCACCCTGTCGAGCGCGCCCTTGTAGACGAACACCAGGATGCGAGGCCGCAGCGTGGCGACGACGCCCGAGACGCGCGCCCAGCCCTCAACGTACTCGCGCTCGACGGGCTCGTCTCCGAACGGCCGTGGCGCCTTGCACAGGTCGGTCATGCCGAATCCGTGCGCCAGCAGGCTGTCGTCGCCGAACTCACCGGGCACCGCGGGTAGCACCCCGGCCTCGTCGAGCCGCTTCCACAGCCCCTTGCCCATGCGGCCCTGGTAGTAGTGCCCGGCCTCCACGCTCGCCGGAGAAGGCGTCTTGCCCACGAACAGCGCCCGCAGGGGACCGCGTTCGGGCAGGATGTCGGCCAGCGTGACCACGACGCGGCCGTCCACCGTCATCTCGAGGCAGTGGTCCACGAGACCTACCCGCGCCCCAGCCGGTGTGCGACGCGCACGAGGGCCAGGGTGTCGAGGGCGCAGTACTCGAGGAGCGCCGCGCGAAGCTCCTCCCGGCGCTCGTCGCCCGTGCCGGGCGCCACGGCCTCGTGGTACGCCGCCTGCGCGGAGAGGCCGTCCTGCACGTCGCCAAGGCGCCCGTGGTGAAGGTCGGCGGCCACGGTGGGCAGGACCACCTTCAGCGAGTAGGACCCGTTCAGGGCCGGGTGGGTGTAGTGGTCGCGCGTGAGCCGCAGCAGGTCGACGAGGCGCCCGGTGACGGACTCGAGCCTCGGCGCCAGGTCCGGGAACATGGCCGCCATCTCCACCAGGCGCCACTTCTCGAAGTCGTGGTACACGAAGATGGGCCCCTCCGCGCCGACCGCGTCCAGCAGGGCCTCGGCTGCGGCGCGCATGGGCGGCCGCCCGCCGACGTCGAGGAACTCCCGGTGCGTCACGGTCCCGCGCGCGTTCTCGGCGTGGCACGACCACTGGAAGACGAGCTGCTGGAAGGGCCTGGTGCCCTCCCACGGCGGCACCGCGAACTGCACGGTCTCGAAGTCGAGGAAGTAACGCGGGTACGGCAGGGTGGCGAGGAACGCGGTGGCCGCCGGGTCCAGCTCTCCAAGCGAGATGTCGATGCGCTCGAGCTCGTCGTCGTCTTCGGCGTCCGGCTCGGGTCCCACGCAGCGCACCCTGCCCTCCTGGTCCTCGCAGCAGGCCACGAACGGACAGTCGAACGGACGGCGGCACTGGGCGCCCATGGCGATGGCGGGTCGTGGGCCCGCCAGCAGCTCGTTGAGGCCACGCACCCACCCCGGGATGTGCGCCGTGAGCGGCCGCGCCTGGTCGGCCACGGGGATCTCCCGCAGCAGGCCGCGATAGTCCCCGCCCCCCGGATAGACGAAGTCGGTGTCGATGACTGCGACGCCGAGCACGTCCAGCGGCACGCCCGCTCCTTCCGTCACCCACGCCTGGATGGCGATGTCCTGCAGGTGGTACTCCTTGAGGCGGGTCGCCGACTTGACCTCCACCAGACGGTAGCGACCGTCCCTGCGCTCCAGGACATCGGCGCGTATCAGGACGCCGCGGTGGCGGAACGTGGCCTCGAACAGGGTGACGTCGCCCGGCTCGGCCAGCACACGTTCGGTCTCCGCGAGCGCGCGGCTCAGACCGCCGTCGCCGTCGATGAGGATACCGGGCCCGTAAAGCTCCCGGGCGACCTCGCCGACGTCGTGGCCGGCGGCGAAGCGCCGCTGGGTGTCGGCCGTGTAGGCCTCGAGTTCGGGGCGGTGGACGGCGAGCCACAGGCGCTTGCCGCACTGCAGGCCTGCGGTGATTCGGGACTTGGAGAGTCGGAAGGTACGCACTTGCGCCATTCTACCTCTCCGGAGGACGGCGGGTCGGAGCCCGCCGTCCTCCGAAGGGTCTCAGCGCTTCACGATGACGGTGGCGGTCGCCGTCGCGTACCCGTCCTTCGTCACGGTGATCGCGATCTTGCCGGCCTTGGCAACCGCCCTGCGCCCGCCCGGACACCGGGCATACAATCGGAGCGCACGCCAGCTCCCCGGGAGGTCCCATGCCTGCCTCGCCCGATCCCAGCTCCCTGCTCGCCGCCCTCGACCTGCAGACGCCGCTCGTCGGACTGTACGACGCCCCCGATCCGGACGCGTTCGCGCCGCTCGTCGAGCCACCGCAGGAGGCGCGGCGCGGGCCCTGCCTGTTCCACTACTACCAGCGCTGGCTGAAGGCGGAGACACTGCACCTGACGCCCGACAGCTTCGGCTGCGGCGGCTGCGGGCGCAGTCTGTTCGGCATCCAGGTGCGCGAGCGCGAGGATTTCATCGACTTCCTGTGGGGCGACGAAGGCCTGCGCGCCACGCGCGAGCAGATGGGCACGTTCGTGGACCACGCCCCCACGTACTACGCGGAGCACGGACACGTGCTGGTCGGGCCGCTGCGGGAGGGGCAGGAGGCGTACCTGCGGTCGGTCACGTTCTGGGTGAACGCCGACCAGCTGTGCGTACTGCAGCACGGCGCCTACCACTGGCAGTCGTGGGGCGAGCCCGACCCGGTCACCGTGCCGTTCGGGTCGGGCTGTTCGCAGCTCGTCGCCTGCTTCCGCGACCTGGACGAGCCCCAGGCGGTGATCGGCGGCACCGACATCGCCATGCGCGACGGACTGCCGCCGGGTCTGCTGGCCTTCACCGTCACGGTGCCGATGTACGAGCGTCTCTGCACGCTGGGCGATGACAGCTTCCTGGGCAAGGGGTTTCTCGCGCACCTGCGGAAGGCGCGCGGCGGATCGCTGGGTTGAGCAGGGCGGGGCCCGGCCGTGAGGCAGAGGGTGCGCTCCGGTAGAATCAGGTCATGACCCGCCGAGAAGCGCTCCGGCGCATCAACCGCAACCAGGACAAGCTGCGTGCGATGGCCGTGCGGCACATCGCCGTGTTCGGTTCCACCGCCCGCGACCAGGCCACCCTCCACTCGGACGTCGACCTCCTGGTGGAGTTCGAGGCCGAGGCGCACGTGGGGCTGTTCGCCTTCGTGCGCCTCCTGGATTTCCTGGCCGACGTCATGGACACGCGCATCGACCTGGCGACACCCGACGCGCTGCGCCCCGAGATGCGCGACGAGATCCTGCAGGAGGCCGTCCGTGCCTTCTGAGCCTCCGGCCGCGCCCGACCGCCGGCACGCGGCCCACCTGGAGCGAGAGACCCGGCTCAAGTTCCGCGACTGGCGCTTCCGCGTGCGCGACATCCTCACCGCCGTCAGGGCCGTCGGCGCCTACACCCGGGGCATGACGTACGAGGAGTTCTGCGCCGACCAGCGCACCGTCGATGCCGTCGTCCGCAACCTGATGACCATGGGCGAGTCCATCCGCTGGATTCCCGAGCCCGTCCTCGACGACCACCCCGAGGTCCCGTGGCGGGTGATGCGCGCCGTGCGCAACGTGGTGGTGCACGAGTACTTCGGCATCGATTCACGCATCCTCTGGGCCACGGTGCAGCACGACCTGCCCCCGCTGGTGTCCAGGCTGGAGACCGTGCTGGAGTCGTAGGCTTGCCGCCTGCGGCCGCCCGCCCCCTCCGACCCACCTCTACTTGAGCCTGAAGCTCAGGTCGGCGACGGCGAAGACCGTGGTCGTGTCGATCGTCCCCACGAGCGCCGACTGCAGAGCGACGGCGAGCTGAGGCGTGAGCCGGAACTGCGCGCCGCGGACGACGACCTGCTTGCCCGTCTTGAGATACCGCGCGCCATTGGCCGACACCATCACGTCGGCGCGCGTCACCGGCGCCCCGCCGATGGCGGCGTTCAGCACGATGCTGGAGGGCCCGTCGACGCGGGCCCGCAAGCCGGTCAGCGGCAGGGAGGCGCCGGTGGCGACGTTGACGAAGCGGAGGCCGCCCTTGTGCACGAGCGTCCCCCGCCTGGCCGCGGGGTCGAAGCTGCCGCCGGCCGCCATGGGCACGCGGAACGACCAGCTCAGGGCGCCGTCCCACAGAAAGCGGAAGGTCGCCGGCGGCACGTCGATCACGGCGACGTCCTGCGCGGTGAGCGCCGCGACACGGGCGCCGGGCACCGTGAGCGTCGTCGCTCCGCTCACGACCTTCTGCCTGCCGGCGAAGGCGGGGCAGGCCCACAGCAGCAGCACGGTCACGGCTGTCGCGCCCAGCGCGACCGCCCTGACGGCCCGTCCTCGACTCGCGTGTGCACAGACCATGCCGCCTCCCGTCGTCTTCGCCGTCCCTGGATGGCGGGTGCCCCCACGGTGCACCCCTAGCTGAGGCCTCGTCCGTCGCTCAGCGAGCGCCGCGGGCGTTCCGCCGCCCACGGCGTATACAATCGCACCTGTCCGCGGCGTCCGGTCCGCGGCCCGCAAGGAGTCCCCCGGTGCAGCCAGGCCCTTACGAGCACGTCCAGTATGCCACGCTGGGCTGGAGAGCCGCTGCGGTCCTGGTGGACACGCTCATCGTCCTCGTGGTGTCGTCCGTCGTCCTGGCCCTGCTCATGGCCTTCGGCGTGTTCGACATCGGCTTCAGCGGCACGCCCACGTTCGACGAGATCGTGGACGTGAGCCGCTCCGCACCCGGGTGGATCACGCTGCTCGAGTACGGCCTCGTCTTCGTGTACTTCACGCTCTTCGAGCTCAGAGGGACCACCCCGGGCAAGCGCATCTTCAAGCTCAACGTGCTGACGGAGGAAGGCGCGCGCCCCTCTCCGGGTGCGGTGGTCGTCCGTAACGCCGTCCGCATCCCCGAGATGTACCTGCTGTACATCCCATCGGCCGTGTCGTGCGTCGTGAGCAGCCGCCGCAAGCGACTGGGCGACTACGCCGCGCGCACGGTCGTGGTCCGTCGCGTCACCTCACCCGTGCCGGTGCGCGCCGGCGGCTGGCCGCAGGCGTCCGCGCCGGCGCCTCCGGCACCCGCGCCGCCGCGCCGCCGGCGCCGCCGGCGGTACCGGACGCGGCGACGCCGGCCACGGCGGCGGCCGAGGACGTGACGCCGCCGGCCGGGCCACCACCGCTCGACGAGGCCGTGGCCGACCTGCGGAGCGCCGCGCTCGCGGTGCTCGGCGCACACCACCTCTACCTCAGGTTCTCGGAAGTGGAGCTGGCGAGAGGCGGCGGCGAGCACGCGGAGCTCTCCGATGAGTACGCCGCCGCCTGGTACTCCCTGGCCGACACCGTGATCGCCCTGCAGCAGGCCCACGCCGTCGCGCAGCAGGCCGCGGCGCGCGACGGCACCACGCTGCAAGCCGCGTGCGCCGGCCAGGCCGACCTGTCGCACCTCTTCCGCGAGCTCGAGCCCTACTTCACGGCCGGGTCCGACGACGAGGTGCACGAGGCGTATCTGCGGGTCGCCCGCGGGGAGACCCGGGACACCTGACCACCCCGCCTCCCCGGTACGGCGCCCCACTCCGTGTCCTCGGCGCCGCGGTGCGCTACGATGGGCGCCAAGGGGGTCGGGTGAAAGGGGTGGGCATGACACCGGGCACTTCCACATCTCGCCGGCGGCGCGCGAGGACCATCCCGCGGCCGCGACGCTTCATCGTCCTGCCGGCGCTCGCCGTCGCGCTCTTCGCCACGTGCGCCGCGCCGGCTACGGCACGCCAGGATGCTGGCCGGGGCGCGCCGAGGGTCTTCCCCGTCTGCATCGAGATGGGCGGCCAGGCCGGACCCGACATCGCCGGCCGCATGGTCGTGTGGACCGACAACCGCAACGGCCAGCTCGACATCTACGGCCGCAACCTGGGCAAGACCGCCGACTTCTCCGTCTGCTCCGCCGACGGCTCGCAGGACAACCCCAGCGTCACGGCTTTCGAGGCCGGCGGCCGCACCCAGTACCAGGCGGTGTGGGTCGACAAGCGCCTCCACGAGAACGGCGACATCCACGGGCGCAACATCACCACGCGCAACGACTTCACCGTCGCGCGCAGCACCGCCTACAAGTGGTTCCCTGAGATCTGCGACCACTGGGTCGTGTGGCTGGAGGCGGTCGATACGGCCGGCCCCTACACGGTCAAGGCGCGCGACCTCACCGCCGGCAAGACCTACAAGGTGGCGGTGACCACAGTGCTCAGCAGCCTGGGTGTCTCTCACCGCACCGTGGACGGCGCCGAGGTGCACACCGCGGTCTACGCGTCTTCCGGGGGCAACATCAGCGGCCGCGACCTCCCCGACGGCGTCACGTTCAACGTCTCGCAATCGAGCGTCTTCGAGTGGAACCCCGACATCAGCGGCGACCGCGTCGTGTGGTGGCAGAGCGGAGAGAAGGTCCTGCTGCGCAACCTGAAGAACGGGAAGCGGACCCTGGTGGGCACGGGCTCGCGGCCGCGCGTCGACGGCGAGCTGGTCGTGTGGGACGGAGGCGGTCACGGCGGCGAGTTCGTCATCGACTACAAGGCCGGCGCCGCCGTCTACGTGCGCAACGTCGCTCGCAGCAAGAACGTGACGAAGATCACGCAGAAGGACCTCACCTGCCTCTTCCCCGCGGTGAGCGGCACCACGGTGGTATGGGAGGCGGGGCCGGCACGACGCGTGCTGGGGCACATCCACCTCTACGGCGCGACTGTGCCCTGACGGTCGTCGCGCCCCGGCCGGCCGCAGCGCCGCCGGGCCGGCCTGTGCGCCCGCTCAGCCTTCGGGCTCGGGCGTGAACGCGAACCCGCCCTCCACCGCCCGCAGGCAGGCGGCTGCGACCTCGGGGCGGTAATCCGCGCCGGCGCCGGCGCGCACCTCCTCGAGGGCGCCCTCCATGCCGAGGGCGGGACGGTAGGGGCGGTGCGAGCTCATCGCCTCGTGGGCGGAGCGCGGAGGCCGCGCGCGAAGCACGCGCCCGCGGGACGAGCTCACGGCCGACTCGCCAGGAAGGACTGGGCGGTCTCCATCCAGCCGGCGATGGCGATTCCCTGCGGACAGAGCTCCTCGCACTCGCGACAGGCCGTGCAGCGGTCGGCGCGCACCTCGTCCTCGAGCCAGCTGTACTGGAGGCGCTGGCGTGTGGGCTCACCGTACCTGTGCGCGTCGTTCATCAATCCAAGGATCTCCGGGATGGCGACGCCCTGCGGGCACGGCACGCAGTACCGGCAGGATGTGCAGGGGATCGGGCTGAGCTCGCGGTAGACCTCGCGGACCTGCGCCACGATGTCGAGCTCCTCCGTCGTGAGCAGGCCGGGTCGCGAGCGGTCCGCGTACTCGAGGTTCTGCTCGACCTGCTCCATGGTGCTCATGCCGCTGAGCAGGAACGACACCTCCGGCAGGCTCCAGACCCACTGCAGGGCCCACTCGGCCGGCGACCGCTCGACGGGGGCGGCGTCCCACAGGGCCTGCACGCGCGGCGGCACGTGCTGCGCCAGCATGCCGCCGCGCACCGGTTCCATGACGATGACACCCATGCCGCGGGCGGCGGCCAGCTCGAGCCCGCGCCGCCCGGCCTGGAACTCCTCGTCCATGTAGTTCAGCTGGATCTGACAGAGCTCCCACAGGTCGGTCGCCTCGAGGACCTGCGGGAACAGATCGGCAGTGCCGTGGAAGCTGAAACCGAGGTGCCGGATGCGTCCGTCGGCCAGGGCCCGCTCCGCCGCGGCCAGCTGGTCGTGCTCCAGCACCTGCCGCCAGTGCCGCTCGTCGATGCTGTGCAGCAGGTAGAAGTCGACGGCGTCCAGCTGAAGCCGCTCGAGCTGGGTCGCGAGCAGGCGGTCGAAGTCGCCGGCCTTCTGCACGTGCCACACCGGCATCTTCGTGGCCACCTTGACCTTGTCGCGGTAGCCGCCCCCGAGCGCCTCGCCGAGCCACGCCTCGCTGGTCTCGCCGTGGTATATCCAGGCGGTGTCGACGTAGTTGACGCCGCCGTCCACGGCCCGCCGCAGCATCGCCGTGGCCACGTCGTGATCGATGCGGGTGTTGTCGGGACGCCCGTCGGGGCCCGCGCGCACCGGCAGGCGCATCGCTCCGAAGCCGAGCGCCGAGGGAGTGAAGTCGAGACTGCCGAACGTGCGGTACTGCATCGCCGGCATCCTACCGGAATCGGCCGCACGAGCGGTACGCGGGGGATGGCGGCGGCAGTAGAATCGCAGATGGGGATGCGAGGGGAGACCGCGTCGCGAGGAGGGCCGGGAGTGGACGGTCTTGATCAGCCACGGGCGTTCGAACGGGCGCTGTTGCGCGGCGACCGCGCGGCGGCGCGAGCCCTGCTGCGCGGCGACCTGAGCGCCGCCGACCCCGTCTCGGTCTCCGAGGCGGTCGTCGTCCCCGCGCTCGAGCACATCGGGGCGTCCTGGGAAGCGGGCGACATCTCCCTGGCCACGCTCTACCTCAGCGGCGTGCTGGCCGAGGAGGTCGTCGCCGAGGTGCTGCCCAGCGCCCGGCCCGCCGCCGGGGGCACGCCGAGCATCGCCATCGTGGTCCTTGAAGACCACCACGTGCTCGGTAAGCGCCTCGTGCTCTCGGCACTGCACTCAGCAGGCTACGCGGTCGAGGACTACGGCCACGGCCTGTCGCCGCGGGACATCGTGGCACGCTGCCGCGCCGAGGAGCCGCGCGTCCTTCTCGTGTCGACGCTCATGCTGCCCGCGGCCCTCAAGGTCCGCGACCTCGCCGACGCGCTCGCCGGCCTCGACCGGCGCCCGGCCCTGTTCGTGGGCGGAGCGCCGTTCCGGCTCGATCCCGCGCTCTGGCGCGAGGTCGGCGCCGACGGCGCGGGCCACAACTCGGCGGACGCGCTGCGCCTCGTGCGGAGCGTACTGGAGGAAGGGTACCGATGAAGTCCGTCATGTCGCCCATGGAGCGCGTGCTCACCACGCTCCGTTGCACGGAGCCCGACCGCGTCCCCTTCTTCCTGCTGCTCACCATGCACGGCGCCAAGGAGCTGCAGGTGCCGCTCCCCGACTACCTGCGGAACCCCGAGCTGGTCGCCGAGGGCCAGCTGCGCCTGCGAGAGAAGTTCGGCCACGACTGCCTCGTCGGGGCGCCGTACGCCGCCGCCGACGTGGCTGCGTGGGGCGGCGAGGTCGTGTTCCGGGACGACGGCCCGCCGAACGCCGGGGAGCCGTTCATCAAAGATGTCGAGGCCATCCGCACGCTGGAGCCGCCGCCCATCGAGGGCAACCCGGCTGTGGCCGCCACCCTGCGCGTCATCGAGCTCCTCGCCCAGCGCTCCCGCGACGTCCCCATCGTCGGCGGTCTGGTGGCCCCGTTCTCGCTGCCCGTCATGCAGCTCGGCTTCGAACAGTACCTGCTCCTGATGACCGGCCGGCCGGACCTCTTCGAACGCCTCATGGCTGTCAACGAGGACTACTGCGTCGCGGTCGCCAACGCGCAGCTGAAGGCCGGCGCCACCGCCGTGGCGTTCGCCGACCCGGTGGCGTCCACCACGATCGTCGCGCCCCAGGTGTACCGCGACGTCGCCGGCCGCATCGCAGCCCGCACAGTCGCCCGTGTCCGCGGCGGGGTCGCGCTCAACGTGGCCGCGGGACGCTGTCTGGAGATCATCCCGGACATGGTGCGGACCGGGGCGGTGGCGATCCACGTCGGCCCCGACGAGGACCTGGCCGACCTCAAGCGCGCCGCCGGCGGCGACGTCGCCCTGCTCGGCAACCTCAACGGCGTCACCATGCGTCACTGGACGCAGACAGAGGCAGAAGCCGAGGTCAAGAAGGCGCTCGCGGCCGGCGGTCCGGGCGGCGGTTTCGTCCTGGCCGATGGGCACGGCGAGATCCCCTTCCAGGTGCCCGACGAGGTGCTGTTCGCCATCGCTGAGGCCGCCCGCACCTGGGGCACGTACCCACTGGACTGGGCGACGTGAGGGCGCGGGCCCGCGAGGGCCCCGCCGCGCCCCGCTCCGCGCACGGTCTGCTACACTCTGCCGCGCCGCCGCCAGCTGCGAAGGAGTCTCCCCATGGTCCTCAAGCTCGGCTTGCCCAAAGGCAGCCTCGAGAACGCCACCATCGACCTCATGCGCCGCGCTGGGTTCCTGATCACCGTCGCGTCGCGCTCGTACTTTCCCGCCATCGACGACCCCGAGATCGAGTGCATGCTCGTGCGTGCGCAGGAGATGGCGCGCTACGTGGAGGACGGCGCCCTCGACTGCGGCCTCACCGGCCACGACTGGGTCGTCGAGAACCGCGCCAAAGTGCACAAGGTGTGCGACCTGGTCTACGCCAAGCAGAGCTTCGGCAAGGTCCGCTGGGTGCTCGCCGTGCCGCGCGACTCAGACGTGCAGACGCCCGCCGACCTCGAGGGACGCGTGGTCGCGACCGAGCTGGTCGGCGTCACGAAGCGCTGGCTCGAGCAGCGTGGTGTGAAGGCCAAAGTGGAGTTCAGCTGGGGCGCCACCGAGGCCAAGCTGCCCGAGCTCGCCGACGCCATCGTGGAGGTCACCGAGACCGGCTCCTCGCTCCGCGCCAACAAGCTGCGCATCGTCGAGACGGTGCTGGAGTCGACCACCCAGCTCATCGCCAACCACAGTGCCTGGCAGCACTCCGAGAAGCGCCAGAAGATCGAGGACATGGCGCTCCTGCTGCAGGGCGCCATCGCCGCGTTGGACAAGGTCGGTCTGATGCTGAATGTGAAGACCGAGGACCTCGACGCCGTGCTCGCCGTGCTTCCCGCCTTGCGCAATCCCACGGTGTCGCACCTCAGTGACCCGGGCTGGGTGGCCGTCAACACCATCCTCGAAGAGAGCGTGGTGCGTCACATCATCCCGCGCCTCAAGGAGGTCGGCGCGGAGGGCATCGTGGAGTTCCCGCTCAACAAGATCGTGATGTGACGGGCGCGCCCCGGCCGGCGCAGCCGGCTCAGGCGCGCCGCAGCGCCTCCCAAACCTGCCGCGGCGTGAGCCTCCCGTAAGAGTCGCGCAGCTCCCCGGGCGGCACCGGCAGCCAGATGCGGCCGTCGCGGTCGTCGCCGACGTCGGCCGCCAGTCCCTGCCAGAACCTCCATGCCGTGAACGCCGCCATGAGGGCGTCCAGGGACTCGTGGTCGAAGTACTCGTCCCACAGCACGCCGTGGCTGCGCAGCAGCAGCACGCGCAGGCGCAGCCCCTCACGCGTGTCTCGCGGCGGCGGCGTGCCGCCGAGCAGGGTCACGAAGCCGGCATACGGGTACACCTCGAGCACGGCCGGCGCCTGACCGAGCGAGCCGGGCAGCCAGCCGTCGGCCGGACGCTCGAAGCCCCGCCGGCCGAGCTCCTTGGAGTACGCCCAGCCGGCCACCATCCAGGCGTACCGGCGCGCGTGCGCGGCGGCCTCCGCCGCAGTCGGCACCTGGTAGACGGCGATGCGCCGTGCCTGAAGGTCGGCGTCGCACCGCCGCCGACGAGGCGTGCCCTGCGGCGACGCACGCTTCGGCCGCTGCGGAGCATCGATCCCCACGGCCGCCGGGCCGAGCGCGGCGAGCCAGTCGAGCAGCCGGCCGTGCCCGCCGGGATCGTCCTCGGCGGCCTCCCGCCACTCGACCACCTCGAGGGTGCGGCCGCCACGAAGCGCCACGGCCACGCTCGGCCGGCTGGCGGCCACGTGGATGCCCACGACGACTGCTGTCGTGCTGGAACGCATGGGTCCCGCCTTCAGACGCTCGGCGTTTGTTGCAGAATACAACGAACGCCGAGCGTCACCCGCGGTACTCAGGTGCCGGGCCGCCGCGGCGACCTCACGGCGTCACGAGCGTGACGTCCCGCACCCCCCAGCGCTGCCAGTCAGGGGCGTCCCCCCGGGCCACGAACCCGATGACGTTGCGCTTCTTGTCCAGCATGCTCGCCGGGATGGCGATGGACCGCACGCCGCTCCACTTGCCCTTGGGACCTGCGTCCAGGGCCCCCGCATCCTGCCAGTTGACGACCAGCCGGACCTCTTCGGCCTGCACGTCCCAGAGGCGGAAGTGCAGCACGCGCTCCGACGTCGCCCCCTTGGCGGTGTAGAAGAGCTCCTTGGGGTGCGTCTTGTCGTTGGGGCAGTTGCCCAACGCCGGCGCGTACGGCAGCGCCAGCGGCAGCGCAGGCTTCTGCAGCGGGTTGAAGCGCACGTTGGCGAGTGGCGCCCAGTCCTCATCCCCCGTCGTGGGCCAGTCGTACATGCCCGCGCCGAGGATGCCGGTCTCGCGCGTGGCCCGCACGAACGCCGTGGTCTCCGACGCAGATGACTGGCTCCCGAGCCCGGCTATCAGGTGGATGGGCACGGTACTCTGCCCAACCTGCTCGCGCACGATACGCACGTTGTCCAGGGTCTCGTTGTAGACCTTGGTGTAGCCGTCCACGTGGTAGGTGTAGTAGCCCATGGGGACGACGACGTCGTAGATGGCCGCCACGGTCTTGTACGGAAAGTCCGGCCAGTACGTGCTGTTGATGGTCATGCCCTTGGGCGACGGGATGATGCCGCCCAGCGGGTACGTGGCGCCGACGTAGGCGCGGATCTGTTCGGACAGCTTCTTCATCTGCGCGCTGCGCTCGCTCGCCGGTTTGACGGTGCTGTCCTCGATGTCGAGGGCGAAGGAGTCGAACTTCTGCCCGTCGGCGGTGCGCAGGTCGATGGCGGCCTTGCTGCGCCGCAGGTCCTTGTCGAGGTTCTTGAACCCCGGCAGGTACCACGCCACGACGTACATGCCGCGCGCGTGGCACTCCTGGATGAGCTCCTCGAGCGCGTCGGGGTTCGCGACCGGCCGGTACAGGGTCGACGAGGACGGGTTGTGGTAGTTGGCCGTCTCGACGAAGAGCGTGCGGACGCCGTGCGAGGCCATGTCGGCCACGGCGGCGGCGGGGTCGTTCCAGGCACTCGCGTCGTAGAGGTCCACCCACGATCCCAGACCGCGGTAGGCGACGAGCGGCGCCTTCTTCGCCGCGGCGCGCGGCGCCGCGGCCGCCGTCGTGCCCTTCGTGGCGGCCGGGGTCGCGCCCTTCTCGGCCGCCTGCGCGGCCGCCGCGCGCTGCACCACGCCGCTCAGAGCTGCGGCGAGCCCCCCGGCCAGCAGGAGGGCCGCGACGAGCGGCGCAACACGGATCCGGAGCGCGGAATGGCAGAGGAGACGACTCACGGGGACCCCCAAGGTGGCTGAAATTGGGTCTTCTCAGTATACGACGCCGCGCGAGCCGGGCCTTTTAGCACCTCGGGGACGACGGTATGTCGGAGACGCGCCGGGCAGGCCGTGTGTGCGCCAGCCCGTCCCCGCGAGCCCCCCGCCGCTTCAGGCTCCGGGTTTCGTGGTAGGTTGAGCCGACAGACGGGGGTACGGAGGAGCACATGAGCATCGCGTACGTGGAGCAGCAGCTCGGGGCGGCCGAGAAGATCCTCTACACAGAGCGGCACCACTGGGTGTTCTTCGTCGCCCAGATGATCAAGTGGATCCTGTTCGCGGCCGCCGTGCTCGCCCTCGTCATCATCCTCAGGGTGTGGGTCGCCTCGGAGTCGACCTGGATGTGGTGGATCCTGCTGGTGCTCGTCGTCCCCGGCGTGCGCGTCGCCTGGGGGTTCCTCTCCTGGAAGATGAACGTCTACGTGCTCACCAACCGGCGCGTGATCGAGTCCACCGGCGTGCTCAGCAAGCGGGTCTCCGACTCGTCGCTCGAGAAGCTCACCGACATCGTGCTCAAGCAGTCGATCCTGGGCCGCATGCTGAACTACGGCGACATCATCGTGCTGACCGCGGCGGCCGGCGCCGGCATCAACAACCTCAAGCAGATCCGGCGCCCGATGGAGTTCAAACAGCAGATGGTGAACGCCAAGGAGGAGCTCGAGCGCGAGTTCGGCGGCAGCAACTGAGACGGGCGGCGGGCCTGCGGCGGCCGCCCGCCGCTCCGCGAGGGGTGCCCCGTGGCGCCCCTCGATGAGTCATCCCTCCCGGCTCAGGCCTGCGGCTCGCAGCCCTCGCCGCGTGAGTGCCGCACGTCGGCGAGCTCGCGCAGGACGCCGGTGACGAGGAACACGGTCTGCTCGGCCACGTCCACCGTGTTGTCGCCGATGCGCTCGAGGGCGCGTGCGACCAGGACCATGAACATGGCCCACTCGCGGAGCTCCGCGTCGTCGCCGATCTCGACGGCGCGCCTGAACACCTCGCGATTGAGGCGGTCGACGCAGTCGTCCTGCAGAGCGAGCTCCTCCGCGAGCTCGACGTTGCGCGACAGGAAGGTCTTCTCCGCCTGCACGATCTGCAGGCCGACGAGGCGTCCCATCTCCTCGATGGCCGCGAGCATCCTCACGTCGCGCGGCGATTCATGGCCGGAGAGCGGGACGAGCTTGGCGATGTTCACGCACTGGTCCCCCATGCGCTCCAGGCACCAGACGACGTGCAGCAGAGCGGCGACGAGGCGCAGATCGCCGGCCACCGGGGCCTGACTCGCCAGCAAGGCGATGACGCCCTGGTGGAGGTCCAGGTAGCGCCGGTCGATGGTCTGGTCCGTCGCCACCACGACCCCGGCCAGCGCCGCGTCGCCCCGCTCCAGGGCCTCCATGGCGCGCGTCAGCTGCTCGCTCACCATGCCGAAGCCGTCCAGCACTTGCCGCTCGAGGTCCCTGAGCTGCTCGAAGAAGGCGTGCCGTGTCTCGCGTTCCATGTCAGGTCCTGCCGTGAGCGAGGATGCCCGGACCCGGGGATCCGGCGTACGAGCGCATCGTGGCAAGCATCATATGCCGATCCTCACTCAACCGAACCGTCCGGTCACGTATGCTTCTGTCCGGGAGTCGCTCGGGTTGGTGAACACCCGCGACGTCAGGTCGTATTCGACGAGGATGCCGATGCGGTGGTCTTTCTCGTCCTGTCCCTCCGCCACGGTGAAGAAGCCCGTGCGGTCGCTGACGCGGGCCGCCTGCTGCATGTTGTGCGTCACGATGACGATCGTGTACTCGGACACCAGCTCGTCCATCAGCTCCTCGATCCTGAGGGTCGAGACCGGGTCGAGCGCCGAGCAGGGCTCGTCCATGAGGATCACGTCGGGCTCCACGGCGATGCAGCGAGCGATGCACAGACGCTGCTGCTGACCGCCGGAGAGCGCCATGGCAGACGCCTTGAGGTCGCGCTTCACCTCGTCCCACAGCGCCGCCCGGCGGAGGGAGCGCTCCACGAGCTCGTCCATGTTCCCCTTGAACCCGCCGACCCTGGGCCCGAAGGCGACGTTGTCGTAGATCGACTTGGGGAACGGGTTCGGCTTCTGGAAGACCATGCCGATGCGCCGGCGGACCTCCACCGGCTCGACCTTGGGGCCGTACAGGTCGATGCCGTGGTACACGACGTTGCCGTGGACCTTGGCGCCCGGGATGAGGTCGTTCGTGCGGTTGAGGCAGCGCAGTACGGTCGTCTTGCCGCACCCGGAGGGGCCGATCAACGCCGTGATCTCGTTCTTTCGGATCGACATGGTGACGCCCTGGACGGCGTAGCTGCCGCTGTACGTCACCGACAGGTCCCGCAGCTCGAACACGGTCTCCGGCTCGGCGTCCTTCTTGGCCTGCCGACGCCGCTCCCGGGTCACCTCGGCCAGCTTCGCGCTCTCCTGGAGGACAGCGTCGCCCGCGGTCTCGGGGCGGACCCCGGCTTCGTCCGGCGACTCGGCTCTTCCTTCCGGCTCATCCATCACGGTCACACTTCTGTCCTCTCTCCCGGGTCTCTCCTTCATCTGCGGAGAGCTCCCGCGTCGATCATCGTCATCATGCCACACCTCACCATGACTGCTGGAAGCGGTTGCGGAGCCAGATGGCCACGGCGTTCATCAGCAGGGTGATGCAGAGGAGCACGATGATGGCGGCCGCGGCGGCGACGTGGAACCCCGGGTTGGGGCGTGAGATCCAGTTGAAGATCTGGATGGGGAGCGCCGTGAACGAGCTACCCAGCCCGGTCGGATTGAACGTGATGAACTGCAGCGCCCCGAGCAGCAACAGGGGCGCTGCCTCGCCGATCGCGCGTGACACGGCGAGGATCGAGCCCGTGGCGATGCCCGGGATGGCCGCCGGCAGCACCTGCCTGCTGACCCCCTGCCAGCGCGTCGCGCCGAGCGCCAGCGCACCGTCCAGGATAGAGCTCGGCACCGCACGGATGGCCTCGCGCGACGCGATGATGACCACCGGCAGGACCAGGAACGACAGGGTCAGGCCCGCGGTGAGCACGACCGGACCCAGGTTCAGGAAACCGCGCGCCAGAAACGCCAGCCCCAATATGCCGTACACGATGGACGGCACAGCCGCGAGGTTCTGGATGATGACGTCGATGAACCGGTTGAACCACGCCTCGGTGTCCGCGAACTGCTCCATGTAGACGGCCGCCCCCACGCCGATGGGGATGGCGACGACGAGCACGATGCCGACCATCCAGAAGGTCCCGAAGATCGCCGACTGGATGCCGGCCTTCTCAGGGAAGCTCGAGGGGAAGTTCGTGATGAGGTCCAGGTTGAGCTTGGGCCAGCCCTCGACGAGGCTCTGCGCGATGAGCGCGACGAGAACGGCAAGGCCGACCAGCACGCTCCCCGTGACGGCGCCGCGGAACGCCCCGTCTCTGGTGCGGTGCCACCACCCACGCCGGCTGGTCAGCGAGACCGGCGGGGTCGTGGACGCGTCGTTCTGCGTGGTCAGAGTACTCAATCGTAGACCTCGCGGTACTTCCTCACCAGCCGGATGCTGATGATGTTCATGATCAGGGTCATGACGAACAGGCTGAGGCCGACGGCGAAGATGGTCTTGTAGCCGATGCTGCCGGTAGCCTGGTCGCCGAGCCCAGCGGCCCCGATGAAGGCCGTCATCGTCTGCATGGCCTCTATGGGGTTGAACGAGAGATTCGGCATGCCGCCGGCGGCGATCAACACGATCATCGTCTCGCCGACCGCCCGACTGATGCCCAGGACGAAGGCGGCGATGATCCCCGAGAGGCCCGCCGGCACGACCACGCGTGTGGAGATCTCATACTTCGTGGCGCCGAGGGCGGCCGCGCCGGCGCGCAGCGATTGCGGCACGGCGTACATGGCGTCCTCGGAGATGGAGGCGACGGTCGGGAGGATCATGATGCCCATCACCAGACCGGCCGAGAGGGCGTTGAACACCCCCGGCGGGGTCCCGAACAGCCAGTTGTCCCGAAGCAGCGGCGTGATGAACGTCAAGGCGAAGAACCCGTAGACCACGGTGGGGATACCGGCGAGGATCTCAAGGATGGGCTTGACCACGCTCCTCGTCCTCCGCGCCGCGTATTCACTCAGGTAGATCGCCGCCAGCAGGCCGAGCGGCAGACAGATCACCGCGGCGATGAGCGTGACGACGAGCGTGCCGCCGAGCAGCGGCAGAACGCCGAACTTCGAGTTCTTGAACAGGGGAGCCCACTCCGTCCCGGTGAAGAACTCGACCGGACTGACCTCCCCGAAGAACTCGAGGCTCGGGATCAGCAGCGCGAGCACGATACCCACTGTGAGGACGATCGAGAGCGCCGCGCAGGCGAACAGACTGCCGACGATGACCTTCTCGCGGTAACGGCGGCTGCCCGCCTCCAGGCCCTCGAGGGGCCTGGAGGCGGGCCGTTCTGTGGCTGCAACCGCCATTTCTGCCTTACTCGGCGGCCGGCGAAGCCCCGCCGACGATCCCGTCGAGCACGGCCTGCGCGGCCGCGGTCTGTTCAGCGGTGATCGGCACGAACAGGGCCTGCTCGGCGATGCTCTGCGCGTTGTCCAGGTAGAACTGCATGAACGCCGCCATCTCCGGGCGCTGCAGCGCCTCGACCGACGGATAGATGAAGAGCGGCCTGCTGAGCGGCGTGTACTCGCCGGACTGCACCGTCTCCAGAGACGGGGTCACGGGACCGCTTCCGCCGTCGACCGCCACGACCTTCAGCTGGTCGGCGTTCTGCTCGTAGTAGGAGAGGCCGAAGTAGGCCATGCCGCCCTTGGAGCCGGACACGCCCTGCACGGCGACGTTGTCGTCCTCCGTGGCCTGGTAGTCGGTGCGGCTGACGCCCTCCTCACCGTTGATGGCGTCGGTGAAGTAGTCGAAGGTGCCCGAGTCGGTGCCGGGGCCGAAGAGCTCGAGCGGCACGTCGGGGAAGCTCGGGTCGACCTGGTTCCAGTTGTCGATCGTGCTGCCCTCGTTCCAGATCATCTTGAGCTGCTCGACGGTGAGGCTGTCGGCCCAGTCGTTCTCCGGGTTGATGACGACGGCGATGCCGTCGTTCGCCACCTGCATCTCGACCCACTCGACTCCGGCGTCCGCGCAGATCTGCTCCTCGTCCGCCTCGATCTGACGGGAGGCGTCGTTGGCGTCGGTCTCCCCGGCGCAGAACTTCTCAAAGCCGCCGCCCGTGCCGGAGATGCCGACGGTCACGCGCACGTCGGGGTTCTCCTCCTGGAAGAACTCCGCCGCGGCCTCGGTGAGCGGACCCACGGTGCTCGAGCCGTCGATGCGGATGTCCCCTGAGAGCGCGTCCCCCCCGGCATCGCCGGTTCCCGATTCGTCGCCTCCGCACGCCACTCCGAGCATCGCAATGGCCACCACCGCGGCGACGATCACGTACCAGCGTATGCGCCTCATCTCTCCTCCTGTGCTCGCTTACATAGAGAAACCGTCAGGGCGGCTCGCGCTGATATCCGCTGTAGCGCCCGCGTTGCCATCCCTGGTCCGCGGCAGCGCGAGGATCTGAGCCCGCCTCAGCGCGCCGCAGGGAGAGTCTGGCCAGCCAGAGTTAGCGCTCTGTTAGCGGTCGGTGTGGTTGGCGCAAGGCGGCGGCGGGTCCGGCGCCGCGGCGTGAGCGTGACGCACGAAGATACCGGGGCGGAGTGCCGACGGCGGGGCGGAGTGCCGGTGCCGCCCGGCGGGCGGCCATGTCGCGCCGCGGGTCAGGAGCAGCGGACAATGCCGCGCGCCCACAGGCAGTCGCCGCACGTGGGGTGCGGGTTGCCGAAGCAATCCTCTTCGTTGGTCTCGGCCAGTTCGCACGCGCAGTCGGTGCACGGCGGGAAGTCGAAGCGGTGCACGCGCTCGCGGAAGGCGGCGTAGGCGGGCCTGGCCCGCACCGCCGCCAGACGCTCCTCGGGCAACGCGCCCACCTGCCACTTGGTCATCCGTTTCTCACGGCCGCGCACGAAGCAGGTGTAGCTGTGCAGCAGCGGAGGACACGGGCTGACTCCGCCGTGCCACGCCACCGCGCACGCGTCCGCGTACACGAAGGGACAGCGGCTGCGGGTGGTCTCCGGGCCGGAGCCGAAGAAGGACACCGGCCCGGACTGCGTGAGCGCGCGGCCGAGCGCCGCCCCGAGCTGCTCGTCCCAGTCGAACGCGGGCAGCTGCCATCGAGGGGCCGCCGTGGTCTCGGCGCCCGCGAGTGAGCCCGCGTGCCGGTCGTACAGCGTCTCATCGAGCAGCTCGGGCGTGTACGCGAGCACGTTGCTGACGATGACGAAGCTAGCGCCCAGCTGAGCCGCGAGCCGGCCGAGCCCGGGCAGCTCGCCGATGTTGGAGCGCATCGCCACGAATTCCACCCCGATGCGCATGCTCGGGCCGTAGTTCGGGCCGCGCAGGTCGTTGAGCCGGCGCACGTTGGCCACGACACGCTCGAGGGAGGCGCCGGACCGCACGCGTCCGAAGCTCTCTGCGGTCGCGCCGTCGATGCTCACCACGAGCTGGTCGAGCCCGGCGCTCAGGAGGCCGGCGCCGAGGACCTCGTCGAGCAGCAGGGCGTTGGTGGTGACCTCCACGCGCAGACCCCTCTCCTTGGCCAGACGCACCATGTCGAGGAAGCGCGGGTGCAGAAGCGGCTCGCCCAGCCCCATGAACGCGACCGTCCCCGGCGTGCGCGCGGGACCGTCGGCCGGCTCGGCCGCCGCGCCGGCGCGGGCCGGCAGGGCGGCCGTGGCCTCCTCGAGTCCGTCGACGACCGCCTCGTAGGTCGACCACGCCATGTGCCCCTCGGGTTCGTCCCAGGCGTGGCGCACGCAGGTGGTGCACGCCAGGTTGCAGGCGTTGGTCGGCTCGACGTAGACCTTGCGCAGGTCGTCCCGGAACGTGGTCACCGCGCCCCCGCCTTCCGCCGCGCGGCGCGCAGTTCCTCGAGCGACGGAAAGCTCAAGGCACTCGCCTCGCAGAGCGTCGCGCAGTGGGAGCACCCCTCGATGCAGGAGGTCTTCGCCACGACGCGCACGCGAGCGTCGACGAGGCGGTACACACCCTGCCGGCAGAACTCGAGACACACCCCGCAGTCCGTGCAGGCGGCCTCGTCGAGGGTCGGTCCCCACTCCCTTGGCACACCATCAAGCGCGGGTGTCGCTGCCATCGCCGAACCTCCTGTCCGCAGGGCATCGGAGTCATGACCGCATCCGACGGCAGTGTACGCGGCAGGAGTCGGGGGCGCAGCCGACGCGACGATCCGCGGCCCGGCGGACCGGCGTTCGGGAGTCCCACCAGGATCGCCGTCGTCCTCCGCAGGGACGTCGGCCTCACCTCGCCCAGCGCATGACGGAGGCCAAAGACGGCCCGGCGGGATAGGATGAGCCCTGTGAACACGGACTCCGTCAGAATCATCCCGCTCGGCGGCCTCGGCGAGATCGGCAAGAACATGACCGCCGTCGAGTACCGCGGCAAGATCGTCGTGCTCGACTGCGGCGTCGAGTTCCCGAGTGACGACATGCTCGGCATAGACCTCGTGATCCCCGATATCCGATGGCTGCTCGAGCGCCGCGACGACGTGCTGGCGTTCGTGCTCAGCCACGGCCACGAAGACCATCAGGGGGCGCTGCCCTTCGTCCTCAAGCGGCTCAACAAGCCGGTGTACGGAAGCCGCCTCACCCTGGCCCTCGTGAAGTCCAAGCTCGACGAGCACGGCCTCCTGGCGAGCAGCGACCTGCACGAGGTCACCGACCGGTCCCGCCTGCGGCTCGGACCCTTCGACGTGTCGTTCATCGCCACGACCCACAGCGTGCCCGACTCGCTCGCCGTAGTCCTGGGCACCGAGCTCGGCGCCGTCGTCCTGACCGGCGACTATCGCTTCGACCACACGCCTATCGACGGCCGCATCACCGACGTCAACGGCTTCGCGCGGATCGGCGACCACGGTGTGCTCGCGCTGCTCGGCGACTCCACCAACGCCGAAACGCCCGGCTCGACCGCCTCGGAGAGCACCGTCGGTCAAGCCTTCCACCAGATCTTCGCCGAGGCCGAGGGGCGGGTCATCGTCGCGAGCTTCGCCTCTCACATCCACCGGCTGCAGCAGGCCATCACGATCGGTCACCTGCACGGACGCCGGTTCGCAGTGTCCGGGCGCTCGATGCAGAAGAACATCAACATCGCGCGCAACCTGGGCTACCTGGACGTGCCCGACGGCGCGATGATCAAGCTCGACCAGATCGACGACCTGCGTCACGACCAGGTGCTCGTCCTGTCCACGGGCAGCCAGGGCGAGCCCATGTCGGCGCTCACCCGCATGGCCTTCGACGATCATCCGCAGGTCACCATCCGCGAGGGCGACACCGTCGTCATCTCGGCCAAGGCGATCCCCGGCAACGAGAGCAGCGTGATGGCCACCATCGACCGTCTGCTCAAGGTCGGCGCCACCGTGATCCACGGCGAGAGGAGCGGCATCCACGTGAGCGGTCACGCCGCTCAGGAAGACCTGAAGATGATGCTCAACCTCACAAAGCCGAAGTTCCTCGTGCCCGTGCACGGCGAGTACCGCATGCAGCACACCCACGCCGAGCTCGCGCGCCAGTCGGGGATGCGCGATGAGGACATCTTCATCCTCGAGAACGGCGACGTCCTCGAGCTCGACGCCGACAACGGAGAGATCGTCGGCAAGGTGCCGACCGGCATGGTGTTCGTCGACGGCTCGGAGCTTGGCGATCCCGGCGGCGTCGTGCTTCGCGACCGCCAGCAGTTGGCGGAAGACGGCATCCTCATCGCCGTCGTCACCGTCGACGCCCAGAGCGGCGCCTCGGTGGCGCCGCCGGAGCTGGTCGCCCGTGGCTTGCTGCACGACGACGAGCGCCTCCGGGAGCTCCTCGAAGAGTGCCGGTCCGCGCTGGAGAAGCGCATGACCGAGCTCGGGGCGGTACACGTGACCGGCCAGCGCCTCATCCGCGACGACATCAAAGAGACGCTCGCCTCGCTGGTGTTCAAGCGCACCCGCAACCGTCCGCTGATCCTGCCGATCGTCGTCGAGGTCTGACCGGCGCCGCCCGCGACGACGAGGAACGCCTGCGCGTGTGCTCCACGGGTGGCCGGAGGAGACGCACACGGCCCGGGCTATACGCGCATGAGCTCCGCGAAGGCGTCCAGCGCGCGTCTGACAGACTCTGCATCCACAGAGTAGAAGGTCCATTTGCCGCGGATCTCCTCGCGCACCAGCCCGGCTTCGCGGAGCACGCGCAGGTGGTACGACGCCTTGGACTGCGCGAGCCCGAAGTGGTCCTGGAAGTCACAGACGCAGATGCCGGCCGGATCGCCCTTGCCCGGCACCCCGCGCTCCGACGGATCCGGCAGCCCGCAACAAGCTCTGCCCTGCACCATGACGTCGAGCATGTTCAGCCGGATGGGATCGCTCAGAGCCTTCGCCACCCCGGTGAGCCACGCTGCGTGCGCCGCGCCCTGGGGCGGGCAGCAGACCTGCGCGCGCGGATCCACCCCGCCGCAGCAGCCGGCCCTCCCCATGTCCTCCACCTGGCTCCGGGTCATCCTCCACCTCCCGACGTCACCACAAGTTGTGTTGATGTGGGGTTGACTGCGATCCTCGTCAGTGTACCATCATAGGCAAGAGATTTGATTTGACCGCGAGATCGAACCATCGAGGAGAGACGATGAGCCAGTCGCCCAGCGACGCCGACCTCAAGACCCGCATCCGCGACCACTACGCCGAGCGCGCCGTGGCGGCCGGCCAGTCCCAACCGTGTGGCTGCGGCTGCAGTTGTGGCCCCGCTGCAGTTGAGCCTCTCGACGACATCGCCCGCGGCCTCTACGCCGTCGACGACACCAGCGACCTCCCCGCCGAGGCCGTGCTCGCCAGCCTCGGGTGCGGCAACCCGACGGCGCTCGCCGACCTCATGCCCGGCGAGGTCGTGCTCGACCTGGGCAGCGGCGGCGGCATCGACGTGCTGCTCAGCGCCCGCCGCGTCGGCCCCACCGGCAGGGCGTACGGCATCGACATGACCGACGAGATGCTGGCGCTGGCGCGCGAGAACCAGCGCAGGGCCGGCGTCACCAACGTGGAGTTCCTCAAGGGCGAGCTCGAGGCCGTCCCGCTGCCCGACTCGAGCGTGGACGTGATCATCAGCAACTGCGTCGTGAACCTCTCGACAGACAAGGACCGGGCCCTCACCGAGGCCTTCCGGGTGCTCAAGCCGGGCGGGCGGCTCGCGATCAGCGACATCGTGTTCCAGGGAGACATGAGCCTTGTACCCGACGAGCTCATGCGCGACGTGGAGGCCTGGTCTGCGTGCATCGCCGGCGCACTCGAAGAGGGCGACTTCCTCGATCGTCTGGGCCGCGCCGGGTTCGCCGGCGCGTCGATCGAGGTGACCAACGTGTACGACGGCTCCACCGAGAACAACATGTGCGGCGCGCCGCCGCTGCCGGAGGGCGTGCGGCTCGTCAGCGGCTTCGTCCGCGCCGTGAAGCCGGTGCCGGCCCCCTGCTGCTCGCCGGGGTGCTGCTGCTGACCCCGGGCGGACAGGGGTACTCGACTCCTCGCGTCGGAAGGCGACCCTCCACAGCGTCGCGGCCGATGAGGCACGCGCCGGCGCGTACGACGATGGCCTCTTCCCCACCCTGGTCCTGGCGTTCGGAGCCTTGGGAGCCGCCGCGGACAGGTAGCCGCAGTCGAACCGGGTCTCGGGTGTACCGGAGCCACGGCCGACTACTGCTCGTGGGTCACCGCGATCGTCATCGAGTCGGGCAGACCGAGGGCACACGCCACCTGCAGCGCCTTGAGCAGACCCAACGGGACCGGGCACCAGGCGTACGAGCCCTTGAGGCTCTCCCTCATCAAGGTGTGCAGCGGGCTCTCGCCACGCCAGTCCATCTCAGCGTAGGCGTCGAAGGGACCGTGCTTCTCCAGCGCCTCGGCCAGCACCGCCACGTGCTCACACCGCGAATCGACGACGAACCGCGCCTCTCGTCCGCCCTCGATGCTGGCGGTGACTGTCGCCGTGAACCCGCAGGTTCCGGGCTCGATCAAGGCTCGCGCTTGCATGAGCACCTCCTCATCGTGGTCACTCCGCCTCCGGGTCCACGACCCCGAGACCTGCGCAGACGGCGAGCAGCGCATCCTTCAGCTCGCCGCGGTCGCCTGCGAACACCGGTAGGCAGCCACGAGGGTCGGCGTCACCTCGCCAGACCGCCCAGGCGAAGGCCATGCACGTCGCTTCCCCGCACTCCCGGCAGTTGGTGCCCGGCAGGCGCTTGTAGACCTCGAGTGCGGGCGGACGCCGGCGCGTCTCGGTCGACGGTGTGATGTCCGCCCTGCGCGACCAGACGCCGTTGACCAGACAGCGCACTCGCTCGAGGCTCGCCCAGGCGTCCAAGATGTCGTCGGCCTTGGCGATGCCGATGCGGTCACGGAAGAGCGAGACCATGCGGTGCCCGTCCATGTAGGTGAACACCGGCACCGACGGCACGTAAGAACCCTTGGTCACCTCGGCGTTGAGATACGGCAACGCCTCCGCGACGTCGCCGGAGAAGTGCGCGATCAGGCGGAGCCGCGCCGCGTCGGCGACGCAGGGCGCGAGCACCACGATGGCCACGCGGCCCGTCACATCCTCGGCGAACTCGGCCGGCGCCGTCTCGGGAACCGCGCCACCTGGCGGGCGGAACTCGACCCAGCCGGCGCTCATCAGGTCGAGTCCTCCCCTCTCGAGATAGGCGGCGCGATCCTCCGGCGTGAGCACGATCGCCGGCGAGCCCACCCGCGCGTACCCGGGGTCAGGCGAGATCACCCGGTGCGGCAGGCCGAGTCGCCGCAGCAGCTCCAGGGCGCGATCGGCTTCGGCGCGGTCGCCGAACGTGGTGAGCGCGTCCACGGCCCGTGCCCCGCGCCGCTCAGAGCACCGCGTTGAACAGGAAGCCGACGATCATGATGCCGGCGCCGACCACACCCAGGAAGGTGAAGATGAGCGGCCACTTCAGGACCTTCTTGAGGATGATGGTCTCCGGCAGCGACAGAGCGATGACGGCCATCATGAAGGCCAGGACGGTGCCCAGCGCCGCGCCCTTCTCGAGCAGCGCCTCCACGATGGGGATGATGCCGGCGGCGTTCGAGTACATGGGGATGCCGAGCAGCACCGCCAGCGGCACGCTCCACCAGGCGTCGGCGCCCATGATCCCGGCCATGAAGTTCTCCGGCACGTAGCCGTGGATGAGTGCGCCGACGGCGATGCCGGCCACCACGTAGGGCCATACCTTGCCGACGATGTCCTTGACGGCCTTCCAGGCGTAGGACATGCGGCCGGCCCACGAGAGCTCCTCGCCGGCCGCCGCCTCGCCCATGCGCACCTCGCGCACCCAGTCCTCTATGTAGCGGTCCATGCCGAGACGGCCGATGACCCAGCCGGCGACGATGGCGATGGTCAGGCCGGTGATCAGGTACAGCGCGGCGACCTTCCAGCCGAACAGTCCATAGAGCAGCACCAGGGCGATCTCGTTGACCATGGGCGCGGCGATGAGGAACGAGAACGTCACGCCCAGCGGGATGCCGGCTTCCACGAAGCCGATGAACAGCGGCACCGCCGAGCAGCTGCAGAACGGAGTGACGATACCGAGGCTCGCGGCCATCACGTTGCCGGTGGTCTCGCGCCGCCCGCGCAGCAGTGCGCGCGTACGCTCGGGGCTGAAGAACGAGCGCACCACGCCCACGCCGAACACGACGAGAGTGAGCAGCAGCATCACCTTGACGGTGTCGTAGACGAAGAACTCGAGCGCCGAGGCCCAACGGGTGTCCGGAAGGGCCAGCAGGTCGTGGAACAGCCAGACGACGAGCGGCAGCCAGAAGTGATAGACGACCGCCCAGACGCCCACCGCAAGCACCAGACGGAGCCACAACGGCAGGCGGAGCCACACCCGCACGGGCAGGCGCCGCGTCCCTTCGTCGCGCGGCGCCTCCGCCGCCGGCGCGTCGCACGCGCACCGGGGCATGGCGGGCGGCGTGCCGCGCGCGGGCTCGCCGGCCGCCGGAGCGGTGTCGAGGGCGGTCTCACTCATCGCGCGTCACTCATCCACTGCGCCCGGCGCGCTCACGTGCCGCGGAACCGCGGCCGGCGGCCCCGCGAAGCTCGTGATCAGCGGCGTTGCCGCGAGCCATCGCTGGAGGCGGTCGTGGTCGTAGGGCACGCGCACGAACTCGACGAGGCCCGGCGTACCGAGGTTGGCCGGATCGACGACGGCGTAGCACACGCGCCAGTCGCCGTCCTTGGGCCGGCCGCCACTGCCGACATTGACGAACGTCGTCGCGCCCACCGTGCGCGCGTACGGCACGTGCGTGTGCCCGAGGAGGATGGCAGGGTACGGGTACTCGGCGGCCATGCGCTCCATCGCGGACGCCGGCCTGTCCTCGAAGAGGTACTCGTTGATGCGCCGCGGGCTGCCGTGCACGGCGAGCAGGTCTGCGCCCGGCGTCTTCAGCAGGAAGTGGTCGTCGAGCGTGCGCAGGTAGGCCTTGGCCTCATCACTCACGGCCCCCTGCGTCCAGGCAAGGGACGCCGCGCCCTCCGCGCGCTGCTCGTCGGTCTTGTACACGCAGCCGCAGTCGCCGGTCTCGAAGCCGATGCCCTGGTCGTAGTTGCCCATGAGCGACGGGATGCCGCGGTCGCGCACGAGGAGCGCGACCTCGTTGGGATACGGCCCGTATCCCACGAGGTCGCCCAGCGAGATCGTCGCCGGGACGCCGCGGTCCTCAATGTCCGCCAGGATGGCCTCGAGGCCCGGCAGGTTGCCGTGCACGTCGCTGAAGACCGCAAACGGCGTGGCTATCGTCAGTGCGCGCACGACGGACCCCTCGTTTCATCGACCTGTGTTTATATCAACTTACCTTGACCATAAACGGATGTCAATGTAACGTCGAGAGGACCTCAGCCCCACCCGACAGGAGACCACGACGATGGCAGCGAGCAGCACCAGGCGCCTCTCGTTCCTCGACCGCTACCTCACCCTCTGGATCTTCCTCGCCATGTTCGCCGGGGTGGGGCTCGGCTACCTGTTCATCGGCCTGCCCGGGTTCATCCAGCGGTGGTCTGTGGGCACCACCAACATCCCCATCGCCATCGGCCTCATCGTGATGATGTATCCGCCCCTCGCGAAGGTGCGCTACGAGGAGCTCGGCGACGTCTTCCGCGACTGGAGGATCCTGGGCCTCAGCCTCGTGCAGAACTGGCTCATCGGCCCGTTCGTGATGTTCTTCCTGGCGATCATCTTCCTGCACGACTACCCCGAGTACATGGTCGGGCTCATCATGATGGGCCTGGCGCGCTGCATCGCCATGGTCATCGTCTGGAACCAGCTCGCCAAGGGCGACACCGAGTACGCTGCCGGACTCGTGGCCTTCAACAGCGTCTTCCAGGTGCTCTTCTACAGCGTCTTCGCCTGGGTCTTCGTGACCAAGCTGCCGCCGCTCTTCGGGCTCGAGGGCGTGGCCGTCGACATCACCATCGGGCAGATCGCCAAGAGCGTCTTCATCTACCTGGGGATCCCGTTCATCGCCGGCATGCTCACGCGCTACATCGGGCTCAAGACCAAAGGCCGCGAGTGGTACGAGCAGAAGTTCATCCCGCGGATCAGCCCGCTCACGCTGATCGCGCTGCTGTTCACGATCTTCGTGATGTTCAGCCTCAAGGGCGACCTCATCATCGAGCTGCCGCTGGACGTGCTGCTCATCGCCATCCCGCTGTCCCTGTACTTCGTCATCATGTTCTTCGTGAGCTTCTTCATGGGACGCAGGATCGGCGCCGACTACTCGAAGACGGCCACCCTGAGCTTCACCGCGGCGAGCAACAACTTCGAGCTCGCGATCGCCGTCTCCATCGCCGTCTTCGGCCTCAACTCCGGCCAGGCGTTCGCCAGCGTGATCGGCCCGCTTGTCGAGGTGCCGGTGCTCATCGGCCTCGTGAGCGTGGCGCTCTGGCTGGGCAAGAAGTACTGGCACATCAGCGACGACCCTGTGCCGGAGGCGGTGCAGGCAGGCTGCGACGAGGTGGGGTGCGACCCCACGAGGAGTTGACATGAGGTCAGACCGAGACCCGGCCGGAGCCGGCAGCATCACCGCGTTCGTGCCCTTCTTCAAGGCGTTCTGCAACGAGACCCGCGCGCAGATCGTCGAGTTCCTGCTCGGCGGCGAACGCTGCGTGTGCGAGATGACGGGGCCCCTCGACGTCAGCCAGCCGCTGGTGTCGCATCATCTCGCGCTGCTCCGCGAGGCCGGCCTCGTGAAGATGCGCAGCGAGGGCACGCGTACCTACTACTCCATCGACCGGGAACGCTTCGACGCCGACCTGCAGGGGTTTCTGGAGCACGTTGAACGCCTGCGCAACGCCCCCCGTACCGAGCTCAGCGGCAGCGCCTGCGCCGTCGCCGTCGGGGCGCCGGCACGTATCGCAGATCCACGAACAAGGAGAGACCCGTGAGACTCGAGATCCTCGGTTCGGGCTGCGCCAACTGCCAGAAGCTGATGGCGGTGACCGAAGCGGCCGTGCGCGACCTCGGCATCCACGATGCCGAGCTGGTCAAGGTAGAGGACTTCCCCAGGATCATGGCGTATGGCGTGATGTCGACGCCGGCTCTCGTGATCGACGGCAAGGTCGTGCTCAGCGGCAAGGTGCCGTCGCAGGCCGAGGTCAGCTCGCTTATCACCACGGCGCTGGCCGCACGAGGATGACCTTGAGGCGCACGGCGGGGCCGCGAGTGGTCGCCGCCCTCGTGGTCGCCCTGGCCGGCGTCCTGTGGCTGGCCGCGTGCGGCGGGGGGGCCTCCGAGGATTCTTCCGCATCTCCGGACGCCGGGAGCGCCACAGCGAAGGTCACCTTCGTCGAGCTCGGCTCCGACAGCTGCATCCCCTGCAAGGAGATGAAGCCGGTCATGGCCGCGATCCAGAAGACCTTCGGCGACCAGGTCGAGATCGTCTTCTACGACGTGTGGGAGGATGACGCGCCGGCGCGTGAGTACGGCATCAACATGATCCCCACGCAGGTGTTCCTCGACGAGGACGGCGAGGAGTTCCACCGGCACGTCGGCTTCTATGCGCAAGAAGAGATAGAAGCGCTGCTCGTCGAGCACGGCTTGACCAGGCTCTCCACCACCCAGTAGGCGTCGCGGCCGTGCTCCAGCAGGTCCTGACCACCCTCAGCGAAGCGCTGGGCCGGTCGCTGGGCTGGGCCCTGCTCGCGGCCTTCGCCTGGGGAGTCGTGAGCATCGTCTTCAGCCCGTGCCACCTCGCCAGCGTGCCGCTCGTGGTCGGCTTCATCTCCACCCAGGAGAAGGCCTTGACGCGGCGCGCGTTCTGGCTCTCGCTCGCGTTCTCCATCGGCGTCCTGGCCTCGATCGCGCTGATCGGCGCGGTGACCGCGGCCCTGGGTCGCCTGCTCGGCGACCTCGGCGCCATCGGCAACGTCGCCGTGGCCGTGGTGTTCTTCGTCTTCGGCCTCTACCTCATGGACCTGCTGCCGCTGCACTGGGTGTCGCTGCCGTCCAGCACGAGCCTGCGCGGGACGCCGGCGGCCCTCGGTCTCGGCCTCGCGTTCGGCGTCGGCCTCGGCCCGTGCTCGTTCGCCTTCCTCGCCCCGCTCCTGATGATCGCCTTCGGCCAGGCTGACGTCGACTACACCTTCGCCGTCGGACTGCTGGCCGCTTTCGCCCTCGGCCACTGCGGGGTCATCGTGCTCGCCGGAACTGCCGCGCAGCGCGTACAGGGCCTCGTCTCCTGGGGATCGCAGTCGCGCGTGACGCGCTGGGTGCGCCGCGCCTGCGGCGCCCTCGTGGTGCTGGCGGGCGTCTATCTGCTCGCGAAGTAGCGGCGGGCGGCCAGTACGCGGGCCGCCCGCCGCCTTGCGCGCGAGCTCAGCTCTGCTGCACCAGCCTCACCTGCGTGTCGTAGAAGGAGACGCCCCCCCACGGGGTCCAGCAGACAGGTGTTCTTGAGGTAGTCGTCGAGACGCCCATCCCCGGTCCGTGTGGAGGTCGTCGCTGCACCTCGACGGCATGGGCGGCAGTGCGCGGCGAGACCGCCGGCAAGATGAGCGGCGATGCAGGGAGCGTTTGCCTTAGGCTGCCCGCCGGCACGGTCGGTGGATACGCTCTGCGCGCAGCCGGTACGCGGTGGCGAAAGGCGCTTGACCGCCACGCCCGCGGTCGCAGAGGCCACCGGACCGCGGAGCCCTCAGCGAGAGCCGCCCGGGCGACTCGTCTCCAGGCCGCGGAGGAACCCAGCCTCCGCGGCCTCGCGCCGATCTTGGTGGTGCCTTGGACGAACGTCCCATGCGGCTTCTAGACAATGGTCCCATGCGCCCCCGCGCGTCCCGGGGCAGAGTAGGAATGAACACCCCGGCCAGTCGGGACACCGCACTCAGGAGGCCGCAAGCATGCGCCGCACCAGGACCTCGCAGCAGGGCTTCACCCTGATAGAGACGCTCATCGTCCTCATCGTCATCGCCGTGCTCGTCGCCATCGCCGTTCCCGCCTATGCGGCGCAGCGCGGCAAGGCGAAGGAGACCGTCCTCAAGAAGAACGGGCGCGATGTGAACATCGCCGCGCTGACCTACGTGCTCCAGGGGCTCGACACCACCTACCGCAGGAGCGACGACGGCAACGCCAGGCAGTACGCCAACGCCGCCCGGTTCGTGAGCAACGCCCTGGAGGTCGGCCTCGAACAGGGCGTGCCTCTGGACAACGCCGATCACTACATCAATCCATATTCAGGTCACGAGTCCATCGTGAACTGGGGCAGCGTGATCACGACCCAGGCTCTCTACTCGACCCCCGCCGTGTTCATCACCAACGCCGGCAGCTGCCGCTACGCGAGCTTCCAGAACATGAGCCTGGCTCAGCGGACCAGCCTGCGGGGTACGATCATCGCCTGCTGGAACACGACGGCATCGGTGCGCGCCATCCAGATCTACTACGTCACGGGCAACGCGACCAAGGGCCCGCTGCTGCACAGCATCCCGCTGGACTGACCGGGCGGAGCACGGCCGCTCCCGCCGGGACCGGAGGCCGCGGCGAGGCGCGTCAGGCCCCCGGGTCGAAGTCCTTGCCCACGCTCCAGCACTTGGCGACCGGCTCGCCGAGCGACCAGTACTTCTGGCTCGCCATGTCGAAGAGCAGCGGCTTGAGCTTGGCGATGTCGACGGCGCCGTTGGTGAGCACGTCCGCGTCGGCGTAGGTGCCCACGATCTCTCCCACGAACAGGTCGTGCGTGGGCAGCTCCACGTGCTCGATGAGCCTGCACTCCATCGTCACCTTGCACTGCTCGATCATCGGCGCCGTGTCGAGCTTGCCGTAGAACACCTCGAACAGCCCCGCCTTGTCCTCCTTGCGACCGCTGACCATGCCTATGTGGTCGGTGACCTCGACCATCGCCTCAGACGGCAGGTTGACGCTGAACGTGCGGTTGGCCTTGATGCCTTCGTTGGTGAGGTGCATGCGGCCCATGCCGAGCGTGATGCCTTTGAGGTGGGCGATGCCGACGTGCGCGACGGTGGCGAAGTCGGGCCGTCCGTCGACGGTCGCGCCCACCAGGGCGGTGACCAAGGGATACAGGGCGTTGGTGTCGCCGAGTTGCTGCTTCACGAGAGACCTCGCTCATCGGGGTGGCCGGTCGGCCAGTTCCTACCCGCTGAGGAGCCGGCGGCAACCAGCGACGGGCGGCTCGGGTTGCGGGACGCTCCCCGCCCGTCATCATGAGGACGTGAGCGACGCCCGCGGAGAACCCCAGGACCCAGGCGCCGGGCCGGCGCGCGTCCGGCCGCGCCGCAGGCGCGGCAGACTCGCGCCGGCGCTTGTCGTCATCCTCGTGGTCGGCGTCGCCGCCGTGGCCGGCGCCTTTCTGCTGGCGCGCGCGTCGGAGAGGACGACCTCGCGCGCCGGCCCGCAGGGGCCGTATCTCGTCGGCGCCTGGACCTTCGGCGACACCGCCTCGTTCGAGCGCGCCCTCGACGCCGGCGCGCTCGACGAGGTGAGCCTGGACTGGCTGCAGTCGCGACCCGACGGCTCGGTCGTGGCGCCGCGTTTCGACGGCGCCTTCCTCGAGCGCGTGCGAGAGAGCGGCGTCGCCGTCTGCGTCACGCTGACCGACTACGACCAGACGCTCGGCACGTTCGACGGGTCCATCCCGCAGGCCATCCTCGCCACGGCCGCATCGCGCCGGCGCCACGCCGAGGCGGTGGCCGAGTGGTGCCGCGCCCACGACGTGGACGGCCTCGACCTGGACTGGGAGGCGCTGCGGCGGGACCAGCGTGCCCGGTTCACCGCCTTCGTAAGGCAGCTTGCCCGGCGGCTGCACGAGGACGGGCGCTTCCTCGCCGTCGACGTGGTGCCCAAGACCTACGAGCCCGGCGGCTGGAGCACGCCCCAGGCGCAAGACTGGAAGGACCTGGGGCGCATCGCCGACCAGGTCCGCGTGATGACGTACAACTACTCGGGCTCGTGGTCGGGCCCAGGCCCGCTCTCGCCGCCGGGCTGGATGGACGCCGTCCTCGACTTCGCGGAGACTCAGATACCGCCGCAGAAGATCGTGATGGGTCTGGGCTTCTACGGGCGCGACTGGAGAGGCGCGCAGACCACCGACCTGGTGTGGGCGGACGTGCGCGAATCCGCGACACGCGCACGACCCGAAGACCTACCGCGGGCCGACCGAGGAGCTCACCCTCACCTACGAGGTGGACGGCCACGCGCACATCGCCTACTTCCCGGACGCGAAGGCGATCGACGCCAAGGTGCGCATGATGCTCCGCGAGCACCCGCGCATCGGCGGCGTGTACGGCTGGATGCTGGGCCAGGAGCAGCCGTCGGTGTGGCGGGTGCTCGACGAGCGGCTGCACTGAGCGACGGAAGAGGGCTCAGCTGACGGGGCGGCGCAGCGGCACCGGCTACTGAGCGACGGAAGAGGGCTCAGCTGACGGGGCGGCGCAGCGGCACCGGCTACTGAGCAGAACGGCGCCGGCCGGCCGTGAGAGCCGGCGCCGGCCGCCAGCGGGTCAGGACGAGGTGTCCGGGGGCTCGCCGTCCCAGTAGTCGCACAGGGCGAGCCGCCCCGTCACGCCCAGCCCGCGGAAGCGCACCTTGCCGCTGCGCGGGTAGAACGTCATCTCGTCGCTGCGCCGCTGACCATAGGCGAGCAGTGTCATGCCGAGGGCGTTCGCCATGAAGGCGTGGGCCACCCCGCTCCCCGCCGGACGCACGAGCACGTCACCCCTCTTGATCACGTGGATGCGCAGCTGCGGCGGCACCTGGTCGCAGTCGTAGGCAAGGACCGTGCCGTCGCCCTCCAGGACCACGAAGATCTCCTCCTCGGCGGCGTGCACGTGCGGCGGGCAGTTGAGCCGGTTGTGGGTGATGACGACGTGGTTGAGGCCGGTGAGGCGCGAGCCGGCCGCCAGACCCAGTGAGCGCTGCCGCCGTTCCGTGTCCCCCTGCGAGATGAGGACCTCCTCAACATCCTCGACCGCGACCACGTTGGCAGGCCGCGGGCCCGGGTCGGGCACGTCCAGATCGCCGGCGGCCAGTTCGCGGGCCCACGGGTGCGGATCCTCACCGACCCGCACCCAGCTTCTCCCGAGCCACGCGACCCCGGTGCGCGGCAGCCGCGCGGTGGCGGGGTTCTCCCTCGTGCCGAACGCCAGTACCTCCAGACCCTGCGCACCGGCGATGAGCGTGTGCTCCTTGCCGCCGGCCACGTGGGCGATGCAGTCCCCGGGGCGGATGTCGCACGTGGCCCCGCCCTGCCAGAGAAGACCCCACCCGTCGACGACGTAGAAGATCTCCTCCTCGGCGTCGTGTGCGTGCACGGGCGTCGAGCGGCACTCCGGCTCGATGCTGATGCGCTTGAGGCCGGTCTGCACGCTGCCGCCGGCCTTGCCGAGATCCGTCCAGGTGGCCTTGAGCGGGCCCATCTCCACGACGCGTCCCGCCACGTCCTCGCCGTGCACCAATCCGCTGAGCGGCACCTCGTCCTCCCTCGTCGACACCCGCCGCGGCTCGTTCCGCAGCGCCGGCCGGAGGTCCACCGACCGGGTCCCGAGTGTAGCAGAGCGGCCCTTCGGGTCCGGGACAGGAGCCGGCAGCGATCACGCGGCGAGGGCGGCGGCGCTGCGCGCCGCCGCCCTCGCCGCCAAGTACGGTGCCCGCCGGCCGACGGACGTCAGGCCGGTGGCGCGGGGGCAGCCGGGGGCTCTGGCGCCGGCGGCGGCGCCGCGGCCGGCTCGGCCGGCGCTTCTTCCGCGACCTGGGTCGCGGCCTCGCCCGGCCCTGCCGCGGCCTCGATGACCGCTTCGGAGGCCGCATCACCCGGCACGGCAGGCGGCGGCACGGCAGCCCCGGCCGCCTCCGTCACACCTGTGACCTCGGCGGCCGCCGCGGCCTCAGGGGCCGCCTCAGCGACCACGGGCACCACCGGCGGCTGTGCGGCGGGAGGCGGCGGCGCCTCCGCGACGGCCGGCGGAGCCGGGGGCGGAGGCACGGCTGCCTGCGCGCCGGCCGCCGTCGCCGAGGGCGGCGGCGCCAGCGGAGCGACGAGCGGAGCCACGAGCGGCGGCGGAGGCACGGGTTGCCCGGGCTGGCCGAACTGGCCGGGCTGGCCGAACTGCCCGGGCTGGCCGAGCTGCCCGGGCGGCGGCGGGGTGAACGGGCCGGGGACGGCCGGAGCGGCGGCGTTGGTCACGTCCAGGACCACAGCCTCCCCGCCGGCATTGAGATACATGGTGCTCACGTAGCAGATGGCGAAGGGGAACGCCAGGATCTCGAAGACGAACATGAGGATGGTGCCGAACGTCGACGACTCCCGGCTGATGAGCGAGATGATGAGCCCGATGACGAAGAACGCGACCCCCAGCACGATGATGATCCCGAAGGTCTGCCACCAGCCCGTGCGCTTCACCATCCTGCTGCTGGCACGGGCCGCGTCGGCGAACGAGACCTCGCGGTCGGCGATCAGCGGCAGCACGTAGATCCAGGTCGTCCCCAGCCACGCGAGGAACACCGGCACCGCGATCCAGCCCACGATGGGGATCAGGAAGACCAGCCCGCAGGCGATGCCGATACCGGCCATCACGAGCCAGAAGACCAGGAACGAGCCGAACTTGTGGAACCCGCTGAACAGGTCACCGAAGTTGACGCCACGCTCGTCGCGCGCGGCCCCGATGACCATCTCGAACATGCCGCCGTAGAAGACGGTAGCTATCACCGACACGATGAGGTAGCCGATGAGCGCGAGGATGCCGGCGAACACCAGGGACCCGATGCCGACGCCCGTCAGCCCCGAGGAGTCGTTGACTGAGCCGGCGGCGATGCCGCCGATGCTGACCGCCGCGACCCCGGCCACGATGACCACGACCACGACGGCGATGACCCCCACGATGAGCCCGACGACGAGCCCCGCGAGGATCAGCCACCCCACATCCCGGCGCCACAACTCCCATGCTTTGGCGAACACCTCGCCGATGGTCATATCGCCTCCCCATTCTTCTCGGTGTGCGAGCCGCGCGCGACCGCAGGCCATCGGGCACACGCTACTATCGGATACGTCCGCCTGTCACGTGTTCCTTCTGCCGAGGCGACGTCCGGCCAGACGACAGCCTGCGCGCTCCCGCCGCCGCGTACGCCCGCGGTGCGCCGGCCACGCCCGGCCGACTACGCCAGGCGCGGCGGCTCAGGCGGCGCGGGCGCTTCGGGCGGCGTGGGCGCCCCGTCGGGCGCCAAGCCCGGATCCGATGCCGCGCCGGGCGCGGGCGCCGGTTGCTCGGCCGCCGGGGGCCCGGACGCGTCCGCAGGCGGCACAGCCGTGGGCGGTGGAGCCGGCGAGTACGCCGGCGGAGCCGCCCCAGGCGGCGCCGCCCCTGATGCCGGCGCCTGAACGGGTGGCTGCGACGGAGGTTCCGGCGGCTGCCACGCCGTCCCGCCGGCCGGCGGCTGCCATACCGCCCTGGCCGCCGGCGGCGCCGGCGGCATCGGCGCCGCCGCCGCCGGCACATACGGCGCCGCCTGGTGCGAGTATGCCGGCGCGCCGCCCAGCGCCCCCGGCGCGACGTAGCCGGTCACGACGTCGATCAGCTCACCCTCGCCGCGCGCCTGGAAGTACATCGCCACGACGTACGTGAGCACGAACGGGTAGAGCACGATGGTGGCCACAGCGCCGACGAACGGGATGAACCCGAGTACCGTGCTCACGGCCCCGACCGTCAGGCTGAGAACGAAGTACGCCAGCAGCGTCCACCACCAGCGGCGACGCACGAGCCCCGTGCTCTGCGACATCGCCTCGCCGACACCCGCACCTTTGTCGACGATCACCGGGAACACGTACAACCACCTGACGAAGAGGTAGACGTAGAAGACAATGGCCGCAACCAGGAACAGGACGCCGACGCCGACCACGACCGCCGTCTCCGTCACCCCGCCGGCCACGATCACGGCGGTCGGGACCAGCACGAGGGCGCCGTAGATGACGCCGAGGAGCACGGCGGCCCCGACCACGCGCCCGAAGATGCGGAACCCGTTGAACGCGTCCCCGTAGGCCATCGGTCGCCCCTGACGGACGCGCAACAGCACGCCCTCGAGGAGGCCGGCGAACAGCGGCACGGTGAGGAGGAGCGCGACGACCGCGATGACCACCGAGCCCACGACCCACACGACGATGCTGGAGGAGTCCACCGACGTGATCTCGCCCTGCGCGTTGGTGGAGATTCCGCCCAGGCTCGCGCCGATGGTCACGGCGATCACGACGGTCATGGCGACGGCCGGGACGATGCAGGCGATGAGCATGCCGACGATGAGGGGGCCGACATCTTTCGTGAACAGGCCCCAGCCGTCCCTGAAGAGCTTGCCGATGTCCATTCCCCTCCTCCTCTCAGCGACGCCCGGCCGGCGGAGCCGGCCGGGCCCTCAGCCCCGCCTGCGGCGCGCCAGCACCTGGTCGATGAGCGCCCCCTGCCCCTGCGCCTGGAAGTACATGCTGACCACGTACGCCACGGTGAAGGGCGCGGCGACCAGGCCGATGATGAACCCGATCACGGGGATCACGCTGAGCAAGCCGACGACGACGCCGACGACGATGACCCCCACCAGCCACGTGACGAATGTCGTCAGGTAGCCGAGGCGTTTCGCCATGTCCTTGCTCTCCGACATGGCCTCCCCCACGCCGATGCGGCGGTCACCGATCAGCGGCAGCGAGAAGACCCAGAGGGTCACGAAGATGAGACCGGGGACGACGAACAGCAGGAAGCCGATACCGATGATCACTCCGAGCACGACGGCCGCGACGGCGAACGCGCCGATCTGGTCAAAGCTCTGCATGTCCGCGTACTCGGCCGGACGGCCGTCGCGTACGCGCCGCAGCATCATGTGAAAGGTCACCGCGTACATCCAGGAGTACGCAAGGACGGTGGCCACGCCGACCACCAGCGTGAACGCCATGGCGGAGCCGAAGCCGGCGCCCGGCAGGCCGAGGGTGATGCCGCCCAGGCCGGCCCAGCCGTCGAGGGAGACGCCGACGATGGAGCGCACCACCCCGACGATGACCGCGGCGATCAGGGCGGTCACCGCCAGCGGCCCCCAGTCCAGCCGAAAGAGCCCCCACGCGTGAGAGAAGCACTTGCCGATATCCATGCCCCGTCCCTCCGTCCGCCTACGCTCCCGCCTCTCGCGGGAACGGCGGCGGGTGTCGCTCGCCCGGGCCCCCTGCTACCCTTGGGGCATCATGAGCGAGTGTACCCGCGGGGACTTCCTTCGACTAGCAGCGGCGGCGGCCATCGGCACGGCGGCGGCGGCCGCGGCGGCCTGCGCGGCGGCGCCTCTGGGCCCGCCCAGCCGCCGCCCGACTCAGGCCGGCTCTCGGCGTCGCCCGGCGCCGCCGCAGCGGCCGGCAGACCGCGCCTGGCGGTGGCCCGCGGCGCCGACCCCGCCGCCATCACCGCCGCCGCTGTGGCCGCCCTCGGCGGCATCGAGCAGTTCGTGCGACGTGGGGCCGACGTGGTGATCAAGCCCAACCTCTGCACCGGCTACCACGGCCCGGAGTACGCTGCCACCACCAATCCGGACGTCGTCGGCCAGCTCGTGGGGCTGTGCCGCGCGGCCGGCGCGAAGCGCGTGCGCGTCATGGACTCTCCCTTCGGCAGCACGGCCGAGGAGGCGTACACCGTGAGCGGCGTGCAGGCCGCGGTCGAGAAGGCCGGCGGCACCATGGAGCTCATGGCGCCGGCCCGCTTCCGCAACTTCAGCATCCCCGACGGGCGCGACATCACCGAGTGGCCCATCTACGAGGACGTGCTCTCCTGCGACGTGCTCATCAACGTGCCCATCGTCAAGGACCACGGCCTCACGCGCCTCACGCTCGGCGGCAAGAACCTGCTCGGCGTCGTCCTCTCGCCCGGCGACCTGCACGGCAGCATCGGCCAGCGCACCGCCGACCTCATGAGCGTATGCCGGCCCACGCTCACCGTGATCGACGCCTACCGCGTGCTCACCGCCAACGGACCCACCGGCGGCGATCTCAACGATGTCGAGAAGCTCGAGACGGTCGTCGCGAGCGCCGACATGGTGACCGCCGACGCGTTCGCGGCCACCCTGATGGGCCTCACCGGGGCGGACATCCCCTACGTCACGGCCGCCGCAGCCATGGGCCTCGGCGAGCTCGACCTCGAGAAGGTCGACGTCCATACCGAGCGCATCTGAGTCCCGCCGGGCCACAGCGCGCGCCCTGAGCTCACCGCGTGGGGTCTCCTCCCCGCCTCATCTCCCCTCTTCACCCCATGGACCACGTCCGGTGACTAGGGCACAAGAAGGGTAGACGCGCGTCGCGACACGAGGGGGAAGCCGTGGACCCGCTGGAGATCCTCAGACAGGAGCACAGGTTGGCCCTCCGGGTGGTGCGTTCGGCGCGGGACATCGTCGCCGACAGCGCCGCGGGAGGATCGCTCGACATGGACCGGCTGGGCGAGGTCCTTGACTTCCTGCGGTATTTCGCCAACGCGTGCCACGAGCCCAAAGAGGAGGATCTGCTCTTCACCGCCCTGCACCGCCACGGCATGGAGTGGGACAGGCCGCCCCTTCGCGACCTCCTGCGGCAGCACGAGGAACTGCGCCTCGCCCTGGACTCGGCGAGCGACTGGTCCAGGCTCGTGGACCAGGGCGTCTCCGGCGCCGTCGAGCCGCTGCTGCACGACCTGCGGCTCTCGCTCGACGTCCTCGAGGGCAACATCGCCCTCGAAGAACAGACGCTCTTCCCGCTCGCCGGTGAACGTCTGCACCAGCGCGACCTCGACGACCTCTCGACAGCCTTCGCGGCCATCGCGTGTGACGAGGAGAACGAAGGCGTCCACGCCTACTATGCCGGGGTGGCGCGGGACCTCGCCGGCGCCTGATCCCGGCGCCGTCACGACCTCGGCCAGCGCGGCGGCTCCGCGATCAGCGACCAGCCCACAGGGTCCTCCGCCCGGCGCACCTCCGCCCAGTCCCGCTGCGTCAGCACGCGCTCGGCGACCGGTACGAGCACCTCCTCCTCGCAGGCCGACAGCTCCCGCATGCGGGCATGCAGAGTGCGGCCGCGGTCGAGTACCGACGGGGGGTCGTCCGCCGCGAGGGCCAGCCGCACCAGCCTGAGGCCGTCGAGCACGTCGTCCTGGCGGTCCCTCACCAGCCGGGCGGCGTCGCCGGCGCCGTTCCGCGCGAGGGTCGGAAGCCACGCCTCGCGCTCGCGCGTCACACGCGTCTCCACGCCGGCGAGCCTGTCCACGAGGCGGGCGACCAGCGGGCGCACCGCACGCCAGCGCCCGCGCGACGGCGATCCGCCGAGACGCTCGAGCTCGTCGCTGAGAGCCGCGGCGAGCACCTCGACCTGCGCGCCCTCACGACCGAGCGACTCGATCGGATGCCCCTCAGGCAGGGCGTCGAGCACGGCTCCGGGGCCGTGTGGCTCACGGAGGACCAGCTCGCCGACGGTCGCCGCCGCAGGGCCAGCCTTGAACGCCGCGGCCAGCGCCTCCATCTCGCCCGCATCGTGCCCGGCGGTGAGCGCGTCGAGCCGGGCCGCGAGGTCCAGCAGGGAGCCTCCCCGCTCCAGCTCGGCGGTTATGTCGCGCAGCTCGCCGAGCCGCGGATCGGTCGCGCTCACGTCCCGCGGGTCGTCCACCGTGCGCGGGGCACGCCCGGTGCGGCGCCGCACCTCCGTGGCAAGGTCGCGCACGAGCCTCCGCCAGGACACGTTCATCTCGAGGGCCACGTCGCCGAGCGTGGCGATCCGCGCCCACGAGACGCGGCCCCTGGCGTCCTGCAGACGCCCGAAGGCCGCGTCGTAGGACGGCAGGAACTCGACCAGGTCCGGGAAGGCGCTCACTAGGGCGTACACCGTGGTGCGCGGTCCGAGGACGATGGTGGTGGTCTCATCGCGGCTGCTCATCTGCTCACCTCGCCCCCTGCAACACCTGCGCCTAGCCTACCAGCCACGGCCGCGAAGGCGGCGACGGGCGCACGGACTGGCGACGGAGTGCCTGCCGGTGGTATCCTGCCGCTCCCGCCCCACCCCGTCCTCGCGGGCGCCTCCATGAGCATCGTCACCTTCAACAACGTTGAGAAGTCCTTCGGTGGACAGCGCCTGTTCACCACCGTCACCTTCGCCGTCGACGGACACGACCACGCCGTGCTCGTCGGCCGCAACGGTACCGGCAAGACGACGCTGCTCCGACTCATCTCCGGCGACGAGCACGCCGACGGCGGAGCGATAGCCCGAGCCCGCGGCCGCAGGGTGTGGCTCCACGGCCAGACACCGGAGCTGGAGGCGGACCGCCCTGTGCGCGACTACCTCCTGGAGGCGTTCGGCGACGCCGTGCAGCTGGAGGCGGACCTGCGCGCGACAGAGGAGAAGCTCTCCGCGCTCGCGGAGCACAGCCCCGGCCTGCGCGACACGATGAAGGCCTATCAGCAGCTGCAACGCCGCTTCGAGGCGGCTGGAGGCTACGGCTTCAGGGCCCGGCTCACCGGCGTGGTCGAGGGCCTCGGACTGCCCGAGGACATGCTCGACCGCGGCCTGCTGTCGCTGTCGGGCGGCGAGCTCACGCGCGTGACCCTCGCGCGGGCGCTCCTCGCCGACGCCGACCTCCTGCTGTTGGACGAACCCACCAACCACCTGGACATCGACTCCGTCGAGTGGCTCGAGGGCTTTCTCGCGGAATACCCGCGCGCCTTCGTACTGGTCACGCACGACCGCCGTCTGCTGGAGAAGGTGGGCAGGCGCGTGCTGGCCGTGGAGCACGAACACGTGGAAGCCCAGGCGGGGGACTTCGCCACCTACCTCAAGGAGAGCGAGGCGCGGCTCGACCTCATGCGCCGCGAGTACGAACAGGACATCGAGAAGATCGCCCAGCTGCAGCGGTTCTACGACCGCTTCCACGCCAAGAAAGACAAGGCCAAGCAGGCCAAGGCGAAGCTCACGCAGATCGAGCGGATCAGGCGCGACCTCAAGGAGCCGCCGCGACAGGCCAAGAGCTTCAAGCTGGGCCTTCCGCAGCCGCAGCCTTCCGCGCGCGTCGTCCTCGAGATGAAGACGCCCGCCCTCACCGTGGGCTCGGCAGACGAGCCGGGAGGCGTGCACACGCTGGTCCGCGATATCGAAGTCGTGCTGGAACGCGGTGAGAAGGTCGCCCTGCTCGGCGCCAACGGCTCCGGAAAGACCACGCTGGTCGAGACGGTGGCCGGCCTCCGTAACCTCGCCTCCGGAGCCGCCCACCTCGGCCACAACACGCGGGTCGCCTACTACTCGCAGCAGGGCCGCGAGCTGGACGAGGAGGCCACGTGCCTGCAGACCGTCCTGCCGCTGGCCGGGCAGGACGAGGAACAGGCACGCAAGCTGCTCGGTCGTTTCCAGTTCGGCGCCGACGAGGTCGAGAAGCGCGTGGAGATGCTGTCGGGCGGCGAGCGCAGCCGCCTCCGCCTGCTGGCGCTACTGGTCGGCGACGCCAATCTCCTGCTCCTCGACGAACCCACCAACCACCTCGACATGGGCTCGGTCGAGGCGCTGGCCGACGCCCTCGACGACTACACCGGCACCATCCTGCTGGTCACCCACGACCGCCACCTGATCGACCGGGTCGCGTCGCGCGTCCTCGAGATCCACGATGGCCGCCTGATGAACCACCTCTCGGCGACGCGCTACTGGGAGGCCAGAGCCGCGCGCCTCGGCGAGGACGCCGCCGCCGGCGCCGTCGCGGCAACAGCCTCAGGTGCCGGCTCCCGCGCCACCACGGGTGGGTCCGCCCGTCGCGCCGCCGCCCCTGCCGGCGCGGCCGGTAGCCGGCAGACGAAGGAATCGGCCGAAGAGGCCCGCCGCCGGCGCGCCCGCCTGCGCGGCGTGGAGTCGGCGATCCTGAGAGCGGAGAAACGGCTCGGCGAGATCGACGCGGAGCTCGCCGAGCCCGGGACCTACGCCGACCGGGACGCGCTCAACCGCCTGCTCGACGAGCGCGGCATCGTCGAAGGCGCGCTCGAACGTGAATACAAGGAGTGGGAGCGTCTGGTCGACGAGGTCGGGTGACCTTCGGTGCCGGGCTCACGCCGATGAAGAACGGCAGCACACCGGCGCTGCACCCCGCGGTCACGCCCAAAGCCGTCGCGGCGCTCCAGGAGCGCATGCTGACCTGGTACGCCGAGAACCGCCGCGACCTCCCCTGGCGCCGCACGCGCGACCCCTACGCGATCCTCGTCAGCGAGGTGATGCTGCAGCAGACGCAGGTGCCGCGCGTGATCCCCAGGTACGAGGGCTTTCTGCGCGCCTGGCCGGCGCTCGAGGACCTGGCGGCGGCGGCCCTCGCCGACGTGCTTCACCTGTGGCGGGGACTCGGCTACAACAACAGGGCACGGCGGCTGCGCGAGTGCGCGTCGGCCGTCGTCACGGACGCCTCCGGGAGCGGACGCCGTCCCGCGGCCCTCCCCGACTCGGTAGAAGGGCTGCGCACTCTGCCCGGCATCGGCCCGTACACCGCCCGTGCGGTGCTCATCTTCGCCCACGACCGCGACCTGGCCGCCGTGGACGCCAACGTGCGTCGCGTCCTCACGAGCGAGCTCGGCCTGCCGAAGGACCTCGGCGAGAGGGACCTCCAGGCGGTGGCCGACGCGGCTCTCCCCGCGGGTCGCAGCCGGGATTGGCACAACGCGCTCATGGACTACGGGTCGCTCGTGCTGACGGCCCGGACCACCGGGATCGCCCCCCGCACCAGGCAGGGCGCCTTCCACGGGTCCCGCCGCTGGTACCGCTCGCGCCTGCTGCGGGCCCTGCTCGACGGCGGCCCGCAGCGCCTCCCCGAGCTCGCGGCGCACATCGGCCTCGACATCCAGGCCACCGCGGACATCGCCGACGCGCTGGAGGCGGACGGCCTCGTTCGGCGCGACGGCGACGTCGTCGGCATCGCCTGACGGCGCCGGGCCGGCTGTGCGCCCCCCAGGGCGCCTTTCAGGGGCTGATGCCCCGGCGCCTTTCAGGTCCTGAACATGGTGAGGAGGAACACGAGCTCCTCGCGCGCCCGCACCGCGTGCTTCAGCTCGGCCGGCATGTAGTGCAGCTTGCCCGGGCCGGCCTCGTGCTCGACGCCGTCGAGCACCACCGAGCCGGCCCCGCGCAGCACGTGGATCACGGCCGGCACGCTGGCAGTGTGCTCACTCAGCTCTTGTCCGGGCGCGAGCGTGAACAGGATGATCTTGTGGTGGTCGTTCTCCACCACCGACTTGCTGACGATGCCCTGGTCGGCTAGCTGCGTCATCTGCTCCAGGTCCACGACCACCGGGTTCGATCCGTCCATCGATGCCTCCGACTCACGGGGATTGCCTGTCTCGAAACCTACCCATCGGAGGCCCCACCGAACTTGACCTTCGTCAGGGCGTCTGCCCCCACCCTGCTCCCCTTCACGAGTTTGACAGCCGCACGGTGCGGGGATACACTTTGTGACGGTCATCACAGAAGCTCTTATTTTTGAGGAGGGTCGCCATGACGAATCCATTCGCAACACTCAAGCGCCTGTTCGATGGCTCGCCGGACGTCGGGGGCTCACCTCAGTCTTCCGCGCGACGAGTCGAGAAGAATTTCATGAAGTACGACCTCACCGTCGATCCGCGGTTCTGAGAGAGGAGGCACCACAGTGAACTCAAGCGTCTTCCGCTCCATCGGCAGGTTCCTGGCCGACGCCGCAGAGGCCATCGGCACACCGTCGGGCGACACCCGAGGTCATGTGCGCGTCTACTCCCTCGACCGCAAGGTGGGTCGCGGCCGCAACTTCTGAGATATCTACTGGCTGCCGGCGATCTCCCCCAGCCGCCGACGGCATCCTTCAGGGCCTCCCGCCTCCTGACCCGGCCCCAAGACGTCAGGAAACCAGGCGGGAGGCCTTCTCTTACCGGCCGCTGGACCCACCGCGATGGTCGACGTGCAAGCGCGGACCGGACGCAGTTCGGACAAGCCCAGACGCCAGACTCCGTGCGGGGTCGTCCCGGCAACAAGTCGGGAGCTTGACAAGCGCGACCGCGGCTCGCGTGTTTGACGTAGTGGTAGTTATGGAATACACTCTGTGCTCAACTTCACAATCAATACTCTTTAATCGGAGGAGATGGTCATGAGCAGCCTCGGTCGCATGTTCGACAAGATCTTCTTCGGCGGCGGCCGCTCGGATGAGGTCTCCCAGACCGTGTCCCAGCCGTCGCCCGTCGCCCGCCCCGGCGTCGAGGACCGCGCCCGCTACGACAGCGGCACGTCGATCTACTACCACTGACGCCCGCGCCGGCGCGGAGATCAGTCCTCGCCGGCGACTGACTGGTATGACGAGACCCCCGGGCTCTCGACTTCTGCGAGTCGAGAGCCCGGGGGTCTGTCTCGTTCCAAGGACAGCCGGCCAGAGCCGACGTGCTCTGCGACCGGCGGGAAGTGCTCCCGTTCCAGGACAGCCGGCCCGAGCCGGCGGGTCCTCAGACCGGCCGAAAGTACGCCGGATACGTGCGCGGCTTGGACTTCTTGCGCCGATACGTGTGCGCGAGCTCCAGAAAGATGCCGACGTCGCGCTCCAGGTCGCCCTGGGTACCGTCGAAGTAGAAGACCCTGATGGGCATGTTGTCGAGCTCTTTGGCCAGACTGGGATAGACGGCCTCGGTGACGATGCCGTTCATGCAGGTGAACGGGCTGATGTCGATGATGCCGTCGGCGCCCTTACCGTACAGATAGATGGACTTGCCGCTGCTCAGCACCATCTCTCCCAGCGCCCCGGTGTACGGGAGGTACGGCTCGCTCAGCTCGAGCACCTGACCCACGTCCTCCGGCTCCTCATAGCCCACGAAGTCGTCGTGGAACGGGCCGTACAACGCGTGCTCGTCGCTGCGCATGATCCTGCTCTTGAGGTACCGGTAGGCGTTGTCCTTGGAGAAGCGCCGCTTCTGCTCGATGAGCCGGCGGCGCTGCTCGTCGTCGGTGTACCAGACCCACTCGCCGATATCGGCCAGCCAGCACTCCCCGCCCTGCTCCTCTACCACGCGGATGAGGTCGAAGTTGGAGAAGGTGTTCTGGCGGCAGAAGATCTCGCCGACCACACCGATGAGCGGCCGCGAACGATCGTAGGCGCACGGGATGGCGCGGAACCTGTCGCGGGCGCGCTGCATGGCCGGCAGGATCGCGGCCATGCGCTCCTTGTGCGACACGCCGTTGCTGCTGATCGCGTCACCCACCTCTACCAGACACTGCTGGTAGACCTCGTCGGTACTGCCCTTCTCCAGCTCGTACGGACGCGTCTTGAGCAGGAGCTTCATGAGGATGTCCTGCGCGAGCACGGCCCGCCACGCGGTGCGGATGAGGTCGCTGGAATAACTGCCGATGGACGAGTAGCCGTCGCTCGACGTGATGGTGATGACCGGCACGTCGTCGTATCCCAGTTCGCGGAACTTGGCGTTGACCAGGTGAAGGTACTGGCCGAAACGGCACGGGCCGTTGGCCGTGGGCATGAGGAAGGCGACGTTCTCCCGTCCCTCGTCCTCGATGATGCGCAGGAAGTCGCCGATGGTGATCTTCTGCGGGTAGCACTCGTCACCGGACGTCACTCGCCCACCGAGGTCGAGCGTGCGCTCGTCCGAGTCACTTGTGGGCCACGCGTCGAAGCCGATGGAGCGGATGGCGGCGGCGAGCAGGTACGTGCCGCCGTAGGGCATCTGCGGCAAGTAGAGCTTGCGTCCCTCCAGGCCGAAGTCCTTGATGGCCTGCTTGATGCGCTCGTCCTGTTTGACGCTACTTGAGGGCACCTGCCACCTCCTCTTCCGGCGGGGCGCAGAGATGCTCGCGTTCTTCTCCCGCCTGCGACCACCAGCGCAGGAAGCCCTTGCTGTCCAGGTACGCCTCGCAGCGCGTCATCGCGCCGGCGTCGTTCTGGTGCTCGTCGAACTGCAGGGTGAGGTACGGCTTGCCGGAGGCCTCGCGCACGTAGTGCTTGATGTACGAGTCCGGGCCGCACTTGAAGTTGGTCATGTAGATGAGGTGCAGATGATCCTTGCCGTGCACGAACGTCGCCGCCTGCAGGATCTTGCGCCCGTAGTTCCAGTACATGTTGGGCACGATCGGGTTGATGTCGATGCCCTTGATGGGCAGGAAGTCGAGCGGTATCAAGTTGACCCCGTAGAACTTGCGAAGCTTGCGCGGGATGTCCATGTTGATGCCCTTGTCGTACATGTTGTACGGGCGCCCTATGAGCACGATGCCGAGCTCGCCGGAGCGCTCAAGGGTCGCAAGCGCCTCGTGGCCGGCCTTCTGCAGGGCGGCGCGGAACTCATCCTGGGCCACGAAGGCGCGGTCGAGTGCCGCGCGCAGACGACCCTTGCCCACGCCCAGCTGGGCGGCCATGCCGGCGAGGTCACGCACGAGGCCTTCCCGGCCGTCGCGGAACATGACGCGCGGCGCGAGGAACCTGTGCTTGTACTGCTCGAGCGCCGGCGCCTGACGGACGACGAACGGCAGGGTCTGCCCCCAAGGACACGCGTGCGAGTTGTACTGCATGAACTCGCTCTCCTCGTTGACCTGGTTGGGCACGAAGACCCAGTCAACGCCCTCTCGCAGCAGCCACTGCGCATGCCCGTGGGCCACGCGGATGGGGAAGCAGGGCTCGGCCACGGTGAGGTCGACGCCGGCCTCGCGGATCTGCTTGTCGCTCTCCGGCGAGAGGACGGGGCGGTGGCCCAGCTCGGCGAAGAACGTCGCCCAGAACGGCAGCCTGTCGTAGGTGTACATGGCACGCGCCAGGCCGACCGTGGGCGCCGTCTCGGGCAGCCTGGCTCGCGCCGCCTCGTAGGGCGCCATGAGCTGCTGCTGGCGGAAGGCGATGAGGTCGGCGATCACGGGCTCCTTGTCCACCTTGGCGGGCTTGCGGTACCTGTCGGAGCACTTGTCGCCCCAGTAGGTCTTCTGGCCCTCGATGGTGAACTGGCGCACGTCGCACTCGTTGGAGCAGGCGTGGCAGACGAAGTCGACCACGGTGTAGTCCACCTCGCCCAGGTCCCATCCGCGGAACGTGCTCGGCTCGCCGGTGCGCTGCACGCGCTCGCGAGCCAGCAACGCCATGCCCAGCGCGCCCATGACGCCGTTGTACGGCGGCACGATGATCTCCTTGTCCAGGATCTGGCTGAAGGCCGCCGCGACGGCGTCGTTGTAGGCCGTCCCCCCCTGGAAGAAGATCGTGTCGCCGACGGTGCGCTCGCGCACCAGGCGGTTGAGGTAGTTGGTGGCGATGGAGAAGGCGAGGCCGCCCACCAGGTCGTCGCGGCGCGCGCCGCGCTGCTGATAGGCCATCACGTCGCGCTCCATGAACACGGTGCAGCGCTCGCCGAGACGGACGGGCGCCTGAGAGCTCAGCGCCAGCTCCGCGAACTCGCCGATGATGTTGATGCCGAGCTTCTCGGCCTGCTCTTCCAGGAAAGAGCCGGTACCCGCCGCGCAGGCCTCGTTCATGGCGAAGTCGACGACGATGCCGTCCTGCAGGCTGATGAACTTGGAGTCCTGGCCGCCGATCTCGAAGATGGTGTCTACCTGGCGGCCGATCTTGCGCCCGATGAAGTCGGCGCCCGTCTTGTGGGCGGTGATCTCGTCGGTGATGATGTCGGCCCCGCAGAGCTCGCCGATGAGCTCGCGTCCCGAGCCGGTGGTGCCCACACCAAGCAGGTTGAGGCGCGGGCCGATCTCGGCGTAGATGTCGTGCAGGCCCTTGGTGACGACCTCCACGGGCCGCGCGTCGGTCTTGGTGTAGATCTCCTTGATGACGCGCCCCTCGTCGTCGACGACGACGAGGTTGGTGGACACGGAGCCGATGTCTATGCCCATGTACGCGTCGACGACCCCGACGTCGTCGGCGAACGTGAACGGCTCGGCCATGTCGCGCAGGAGCGTGACCTTGGCCATGGAGAGCGGCTCCGTCACGGGGAAGTCGGCCGCCGGGAGGCGGCTGGCGTCGAGCGACGCCAGCTCCGCCCGGGCCGACTCGTACTCGGCCTCGATGAGCGCGGCGCCGACGGCGCCGAGCGCCGCGTGATAGTCGGGGATGAAGAGATCGCCGGGCTCGAGGTCGAAGGCCTCCTGGAGCGCCTGCACGGCGCCCTTGTTGGCCGCCACCCCGCCGATGAAGGCGATGGGCGGCTCCACGACCTTGCCCTTGGCGATGGTGCCCTTGAAGTTGCGCATCACCGCGTCGCACAGCCCCCGGAGCACCTCGGGCGGCTGATAGCCCTTCTGCTGGGCGTGGATCATGTCCGACTTGGCGAACACGCTGCAGCGCCCGGCGATGCTGGCCGCCTTGCCGGCATCGAGCACGATGTCGCCGACATCCTCGATGTCGTAGAGGAGGCGGCTCGCCTGCTGGTCCATGAAGGAGCCGGTGCCGGCGGCGCAGTCGCCGTTGGTCTGGTAGTCGGTGATGCCGTGACAGCGGGTCTCCTCGTCGGGCTCGAGCCTGATGAACTTGGACGTCTCGCCGCCCATCTCGAAGATGGTGCGCGTCTGCGGCGCCAGGGCGCTGACCCCGCGGGTGATGGCCTTGAACTCGTTCTCGAAACTCGCCTCGAGCGCCTGGCCGATGAGGCGACCGCCCGAACCGGTGACGCGGACGCCCTCGATCTTGCCCTCAGGCAGGACGGCCAGGAGCTCGTCGAGCAGAGCCTGGGTCGCCTCCCCGGGACTGCCCTTGATTCGCCGGTACTTCGCCACCAGGACCGGACGCCCGTCGACGACCGTGAGCCCGTCGGCGGGGTTCTCGAAGAGGTCGGGATGGCTTGCGAGGAGCTGGGTGTAGAGGTCGTGGTCTTCAGCCTCGCCGGCGAGGGCCGCTTTGAGGCTGATGCAGCCGATGTCGATGCCGAGAGAAGTCATGGGTGAACGCGATGTACCTCCTGCGGGCGGAGCCCGCCTCGCCGACCCAGAAGCCTACCGTCGTCAACGGCCCCCGGCAAGCTGGCCTAAGAAGACTATCGCACTCCTGATTAACGGTCAAACGACGGCCACCACCTCCCGCACCTCGAACGTGCACCCGTTGACGGCCGAGATGTCACCCGTTCCCCGCCTCCGTGAGCCTGTTCGGGCCGGCTCCGGTGCCGGTACCCTGCGTGCACGACGCGCCGGCCGGCCGTCCCCGCACCTCACCTCGATCGCTGGGAGCACCCGTGAACGAATCGACCACGCTCACCAACCGCGAGCGCCGCGAGAACGTCGCCTTCCTGAGCCAGGCGTTCTGCGCTGCGCAACGGCAACCGGCCGACGTGCTCGACGTCGACGAACGCCAGCAGTTCGCCGCCGAGCCCTCCGGCCAGGCCCGGCTGTTCTTCAAGCTTCTCTGCTACGGCGCCCTGGCCGCGCAGCCGGCCCCCGAAGCTGTCGTCGACGCCGACTGGCGGCGCCTCGAAGCCGCCGGCGTCGTCGACGCCCTGTTCGACGATGGGTTCGACCTCAAGCGCTACGCGCTGGACCCGCCGGTGTCGCGCAACGACAGCAAGGGCAAGGTCATCGACTTCGTGCGCCTCGCCGAGACGCGCGACACGTGGAGCCGCCTCCTGCCGCAGCCGGACGACCCCGACGTGGCCGTCGATGTGCTGCACGCGGCGTCCGGCGGCGCCCTCAAGTCGCGGGCCTTCTGGGCGGTGCGCGAGATGCGCCGCCACGAGCTCTGGCAGGACGAGGCCCTGGATCGCTACGCCTGCGTGCCCGACGGCCGCGTGCGCAAGCGCGCCGTGCGCATGGGCCTCATCGATCTGCCGGAGAAGGCCGACACGTTCGCCGACATGAAGGCCGTCTCGCGGGCGCTTCACGCGGTGCTGCGCCTGGGCGAGGCGCCCCAGGATGCCTTCGACCTGCCCGTCAGCGCCGCCGACACTCGTTGCGAGGTCTGCGACGCGGCGCGCATGGCCGCCTGTCCCATCCCGCACTGCCGCTGGCGGCGCGAGCACGCCGGCGTCTGACGCCTGCAAAGCGCCCGCGACTGCGGCCCTCAGCGCCGAGCCGGCTCCTTCGGCCGGCGTAGAGCCGCAAACGGCGGCCGTGGCCGAACTGGGCCGCGGCTGCCGTTTGCCCGGCACGGCGGCGTCTGGGGGCTCTACCGGCGGCTGAGTCAGGTGAGCACCCCACCCCGCTCTGCTCCCGGCACCCTATGCTCGGCGTATCCAGCCTGGGAGATAACTAGAGCAGAGAGCCGAGTGGAGCGGCTCCGCTCGAGGAAAGGGGGCGACATGAGCCTGTGGGTGGTTCTCGCGTGGCTCGGCGTCGCCGCGATCACGATCCTCCGTATCGCGCTCGTGGTGGGGGTCATCGCCGTGGTCGTGCTCGTCGCACGCGGCGTCTGGCGCTACCACACCGCACAGCCGATGTCCTGACGCGAGGGTCGTTCGCGCCGACCGCAGGCGTGCGGCCGGCGCTTCAGCGTGCCGTGAGCAGGGTCACACCGGGCACCTTCTGCGCGTTGCCGGACCTGTCGACTGCTGAGAACGTCAGCGTATACGCACCTGCCGCCGGCGCCTTCCAGGAGCACGTAGCCGTGGTCCCCTGCTTGACCCAACCCGGGGACAACGTCGTCAACTGCGTACCGGCGGCGTCGGTCACGCCGACGGTGACCTTGACGGTCGCGCTGTAGGCGTCGCGGACGGTGTACGAGACCTTCGCGGTCTTGCCGGCCTTCACCGAGAGCGTCGAGGGCACCGTGAACTTCGGCGGCGTGAGGTCGACCGTGACCGGCACGCTGACGGCGCTGACGCCCTGGTTGCCGTCGGCCACGACCTTCAGGCGGTAGGCGCCGCTCACCGGCGCGCCGCCGCCCGACAGGGCACCGTCCCAGGCGGTGTTCTGGTCGCCCGCGGCGAGGGCGCCCAGATCGATGACCCTGACGGTCTCCTCACCCTTCAGCACGCGGACCTTCACGTCGGCCCGCCGCGTGAGCTTGAACGCCAGGGACGCCGCGTCCTTTACCCCGTCGCCGTTGGGCGAGAACGCCACCGGCTTGAGCACCGGGAACCCCAGCGTGCGGTCGACGGTCACACTGCGCCGCACGCTGTCGCTGTTCCCGGCCAGGTCGCGCATCTCCACGACGATGACGGTCTTGCCCTCGGGCGCGTCGACAAGCTTGCCGTTGTCGTTCACGCGCCCGTCCCAGGAGACGGTCTTGCGCGCCGGGCCGATGCTGCGCCACGCGAGCACCGTGCGCACGACCCGGTCCTTGTCGTCCAGCACCGTGACCCGCGCAGTGCCGCTCTCGCCTGGCTGGAAGCTCACGCCGGCGACGTCGTCCTGGCCGTCGTCGTTGGGGCTGAAGGTGCCCGGCTCGACGGACGCGCTCTGGAGCTGCGGGGGCGTCGTGTCCACGCGCACGACCGCCGTCGCCGGCCGCGCGTCCCCGTGCCCATTGCCGGCGCTGAGCGTCAGCGTGTAGTCGCCATCCGGCACGATCCCGCCGTCGTTGTCGCGACCGGACCATGTGGTCTCCACCGCGGTGCCTGAGCCGCTCACACTGCGCACCAGGGCGTCGACCGCGTTGCGCACTTCAAGCTTCCAGTCGGCCTGCTCCGAGAGACGGCAGGTCAACGTGACCCCGTCGCGCACACCGTCGCCGCCGGGGCTGATGTACTCGTCGTCGAGATCGACGTCGTAGATCTTCGGCTGGCCCGTCGCCTCCACCGTCTTGCGGACGCCCGGAAGCAGCGCGTACAGCTTGTTGCCGGGGCACTCGGTGTAGTTGGCGTCGCGGTGGCCGGAGATCGCGGCGAAGCCGACCTTCTCGCCGCTGGAGAACTTCTCCCCGTAGCCGCACGTCAGCGTCGCCCGGCCCAGCGGGTCGATGTGGTGGACATCGAGCTTCCAGGCGAGGAGCGCCTCGAGCGCGCGCACCGAGACGGTGGTGGGCGCCGCCTTGCTGTACGTGCCGATCACCGACACGCCCACACTCCCCGTGTTGAAGCCCAGCACCTGCGCGCCGATCACGCCCTTCGTGATGCCACCGGACCGGCCCTCGTAGATGGTGCCGTACCGGTCGATGAGGAAGTTGTAGCCGATGTCGCTCCAGTGCAGCGAGCGCGTGTGGTAGTAGTACGCGCCGCGGACGACCGACGCCGCCTCGCCGCGCCCGTAGTCGTTGCCGCTGGCGGTGTGGTGGACGAAGGCCATCGTGGGGGTGGCGTAGTCCGGGGAACCGGTGCGGTACGACTCGTCGGCGCCCCACTCTTCGCGAGTCACGATCGCCGGCTTGTCGGTCATGGCCGCCGCCGGCGGAGCAAGCTGGAGACCGGCGATCGCGGCGACAGTGCGGCGCAGCACGCCGAGCACGGTGGCGCCGGCGTCGGCGCGCTCGGTGCTGTCGATGGCCACCACGCGCACGTCGCGGAGGGCGGCCGGCGCAGCGGAGCCGTCCGCCGGCCGGGCCGCGATCTGCACGAAGCGCCCCGGACCCGTCCACAAGGCCTCGGTGAACGCCTGTGGCCTGCCCGCATCGCCGTCGGCCTGCACGTCCAGCGAAGTCGTGTACCAGCGGCTCCAGGCGTCGCCGTCGAGGCTCGTGCGCAGATCGACGAGCACGCCGTCTGCGTGCTCGGGCACTGCGCACGTGACTCCGAGCATCGTGAAGCGCAGTCCCGCGTCGAGCGTGACGGCGGCAGCGCGCGGCGGGGGTAACACCGGCGCTTGCGGGCGCCGTCGCGTCATCCCGTACCGCCGCGCGTGCGCGAGGGACCGCCTGCTCCAGCGTGAGCCCGCCGGCGACCTGCAGCGTGGCCGCGTGTACCTGTGGCGTGCGCAGCCACGCGGCCACCGCGTCGCTCACGCGCGGCGCGCACCAGAGCGCGGCGAGCGCCGCCGTGAAGGTGAGGATGGAGACGGCCGCCGCACAGGCGACCCGCTTGTGGGATCGAGGTCTCGCCATGTCGGTTCCGGCAGACGTCAGCTTCGACAGGGTAGCACGGAATCCCCCGGGCACCGACCCGGCGGCCGTGAGTGGAGCGGCCACCGGCGGTGCGCCTCGAGGGCGTCCTGCCCCGCTGCCCAAGGAACGGACGGGGGCCGGAGCCCCTCAAGGGACGGCGGGCGGCGGGGCGCTCATGCGCCCCGCCGCCCGCCGGACCGCGCAAGTCCGAAGCCGCCGCGTCAGGAGACGGGTGCCTTCTCTTTGCGCGTCGCCTTGCGGATGGTGTTGGTGCGCGCCGGCGTCTCGGCCGGTTCTTCCTTCTCCGCACTCAGACAGCTCCAGATGGGGCTGTAGAGGTGGTCGACGGCGCTGGCATACTGGTCCAGCTCGTCCTGAAGGTCGGTGATCATGACGTCCCCGCCGGGGTGCGTGGGCTTCGCGCCGGTGGCGGCCACGATCTCACGCGCCTGCGTGGGATTGTCGATCCACATGCAGGGCATGAGCAGGTTGTGGTTGAACGGCTGCCGCGCGCGGATCTCCCGGAAGAAGTCCGAGTTGAACGCCTCGAGGAGGCTCACGTCGTGGATGTTGTCGGTGGCGAAGTGCGTGAAGATGCACGGCTCCACCCAGCCGCCGCTGTTGATGTGCATGTAGTGCTTGCCGGCGATGCAGCCGTTCACCCAAGGAGCGTCGCCCCAGAAGTCGATCGGGAAGATCGGCTTGGTGTCGCGGATACGGTGGATGTCGATGCGGAACTGGTTCCGCTCCTCCGCCGTCAGCATCAGGCTGGTGTCGGGATCGCGACCCACCGGCATGTAGAGGAAATGCCAAGCCAGCATGGCGCCCTTGGCGACGAGCGGGTCGATGAACTCGTCGCTCACTATGGCCTTCCACGTGTTGCGCGTCACCGTGCACGAGTAGCCGAACAACACGCCGGCCTCGCCCAGGTGATCCATGATCTCCATGACCTGGTCGTGTACGCCTTCGCCGCGACGCTGATCGGTGAGCTCCGGGGAGCCCTCGAGACTCAGCATGGGGGCGATATTGCCGATACGGGCCAGCTCGTCGATGGTGTCATGATCGAGAAGCGTGCCGTTGGTGAACACCTGGAAGTAGGCGTCCTTGTTCTCCTTGGCGAAGTCGAGCAGCTCGTCCCACATGAACGGCTCGCCGCCGAGCATGGTGAACAGGTAGACACCCATGTCGTTGCCCTCGTCCACGATCTTCTGCATCAGACGGCGGTCGAGGTCCTGGTCCATCTTGTATTCCGATGCGTAGCAGCCCTCACAGGTGAGGTTGCAGCGCATGGTGGGGCTCATGAGGATCGTCGTCGGCGCATTGCAGCCCGTCGTGTCGATCAGTTCACGCCTCTTTGCCACGCCGCGAAGAAGAGTATTAACGATAAGACATTCGATGAAGCGGTCGCGGCAGCGCGGGCTGAGTCGGCTGGTGACGTGCTTGGCGATGGTGAGCGCCGGGTGGTCGTCCTGCACCTTCTCTGTGACGAAACGTACTGAGCCCTTGTACTGGTCGGGCGTGATCTTCTCCGCCAGGTTGAACGCCTTGACGATCTTGGTCTTGTCGTCGCTGGCGGCCAGCTTGAGCATCTGATTGACCACTTGCCTCTGTACCGTAGTGTAGAGGCCGTCCGTCCGGCTCATTGATCTCCTCCTTTCACGCTTCTCCGCGCCCGTGCTCGGCGGACGCGAGGTTATCGGCCTCGTGGAGACCACGGTGAGGGGACGAGACGACGCAGCGTACTGCCGCTTGCCTCGGGACACCGGCTCCCCCCGGTGGTCTTCGAGCAACCATGCCCGACATCCTATCACCCTCGCAGCGGGTGACGAAGGCTTTCGTGGTGTTGGGCACACTCTACTCCAGCGTCCCGGCCCCGCACGTCGGCCGTGCTGGCAACACTTCACTGGGACATTCGTCTATACGGCCCTCATGTTCATCGCGCATGCGGCCGATACCGCCTATCGACAAAGGCAAACCTGTCGTGAGGCAGGGACGCAAAGCCAGAGGTCTTGAAGTGCTCAAGATAGCTCGGTTGCCGGTTCTGACCAGCTCCGCGATCGCGGATGTCTTCGTCTGCCTTCAACCCCTGGCCGCCGTTCCCGCCTCACGTCTGAGCTGAGTCCACCGGGCGCCGCCGGACGCGCCCTGGAGACAGAGGGGGTACCGCAGTGAAGGCCAGACTCAGATGCGTCAGGTGGCTGCTCCTGGCGTGCGTGCTCGTCGCGCTTCTCACGCTACCCTCCACGGCGCTCGCCGACGGTGAGCCGGCAAGAAAGGTCGACACCAGCGTCCAGACGGTGCTGGAGGCCACGGGTGGCAAGACGGCCATCCCGGTCATGGTCGAGGCCCCGGGCGCGCTCGACCAGGTCAAGGCGACCATCCCCCTCGGCGTCGCGATCACCGACATCCCCCTTGTCGACGGCCTCGCCGCGTGCCTGACCCCCGACGAGATCAAGTCCCTGGGCAGCGCCGGCTTCGTGACGTACATCGTCGCCGACAACCTGGTGCATGGCCTGACCTACCAGAGCACCATGGACATCACCAACCTCACCATCGGGCTGGGTGATGTCCCGTCGCCTGCCGACGACGGCCCAGACGGCGCCGGGGCGACCGTGGCGATCATCGACACCGGCATCGCCACCACCAGCGACCTGGGCGCGAGCCGTATCGTCGGCTGGAAGGACTTCGTCAACGGCGAGGCCGCCCCGTACGACGACGCCGGGCACGGTACCTTCGTCGCCGGCCTCATCGCCGGCGACGGCAGCGCTTCACTGCCGCTCGAGAACGGCGGCACGGCCAGAGTGCAGTTCCGCGGCGTCGCTCCGGCCGCGAACGTCGTCGGCATCAAGGTCCTCGACGAAGTCGGCCAGGGTCGCAGTTCGGCCCTCATCGCAGGTATCGCGTGGGCCATCACCCACAAGGACGAGTACGGCATCCGCGTCATGAACATCTCCATCGGCGGCAACCCCGTCTCCTCGGTGACCAAGGACCCCGTCGCTCGAGCGGTCGAGGCAGCGTGGCGCAGCGGCATCACCGTGGTGTGTGCTGCAGGCAACGAGGGTGAGTTCGGCCCCGGCAGCATCCTGTCGCCCGGCAACGACCCGTTCGTGATCACCGTCGGCGCCGACGACACCATGCTGACCGCAGAGACCGGCGACGACCGCATCGCCGCCTACAGTTCGGTCGGTCCGACGCTGTTCGACGAGATCGCCAAGCCAGACGTGATCGCCCCGGGCAGACGCCTGGAGTCGCTGCGCGCCCCCGGCTCCTTCCTCGACGTCAACTTCCCGGACAACATCGTCCCGCTGTCCAGTTACGACACGTCCCCGACGACCGGCGCCGAGTCCGCCTACCTCAGGCTGTCCGGCACCAGCGCTTCTGCGCCGGTGGTCGCCGGCGCTGCCGCCCTGATGATAGGAGAAGACTCCTCGCTGACCCCCGACGACGTCAAGGTCCGGTTGATGACGACCGCTGACCCGGTGGCAGGAGCCACGACCGCCCAGCAAGGCTTCGGCCTCATCGACGTCGACGAGGCGCTCGAGAGCACTGCCGTCGCCGACGGCTGGGCGCTCTCCGCGACGCTCGGTGACGGCAAGAAGACATTCAAGGCCGGGGACTACAACAAATGGGAGAAGCGTGCTTGGGAGAAGTATGGGTGGACCAAGTACAAGTGGACCAAGTACAAGTGGACCAAGTACAAGTGGACCAAGTACAAGTGGACGGAAGTCGTCTGGACGAAGTACAAGTGGACCAAGATCGACTGGACCAAGTACAAGTGGACCGAGTACGACTGGGCTAAGTACAAGTGGACGATCCTGATCGAAGGTCAGTGACGACGATCCCGGCCACCCACCTCGACACCGAACACGAGACGGCCGTGCGGAAACGCACGGCCGTCTCTGTCTCTGTCTTCGTCGCACTCGTCTCCGTCGCGGCGGGCGCGGCTGTCCTTGCGGCGCTGCTCGACGACCCCGCCCCGCTCACGGTGGACATAGTCGCGTTCATCATCCTCGCGACGGTGGCCGACCTCCGTGAGGTCAAGATGCCGCTGGTCGGGATCGTGACGCTCTCGTTCGTGCCGGTCCTCGCAGCGCTCCTCGTCCTCGGTCTCTGGCCGGCACTGTTGTGCGCGGCGGTGTCCGGACTGACCAGCGCGTGGTACATGCGAGACCCGGTGAAGATCGTCTTCAACGTGGCCAATTACGTCGTCTCGACATACCTGGCCGGGATCCTGTACCTCGCCCTGGCTCCTCCAGACGGGGCTTTCATGACGAAGGTGCTCCCCACGGTCGCGGCGACGGTCGTCGATTTCGCCGCCAACACGGTGCTCCTGGCAGTCGTGATCTCGCTCGCGACGCACGGCAATCCGATGGCCGTCTGGAGACAGAACTACCAGTGGGGCCTGCCCAGCTACCTTGCCGGCTCCACCCTGGCACTACTGCTGGCCGCGCTCTACCTGTGGCTCGGCGTACCCGGCATGCTCCTCGCCATCCCCCCGGCGTACCTCATCTACTACTCCTACGACATCTACATGAAGCGCGCGAAGGACCGGCTCACGTTCGACGCGGAACGTGACTCCTTCCACGCCGAACTCACCAAGTCGACGCAGCTGCACGATGAGCTCCGTGCGGCACAACTCAAGGTGGCTGCGGAGATCGAGCGCGCCAAACGCATCCAGACAGACCTCCTGCCCGCCCGCACCCCAGACGTCGGAGGGCTCGCCCTCACGCAGCGGATCGAGTTCCTCGGTGAGATGGGCGGCGACTACTACGACTACATCCCCTTCCGCGACGGACGGCTGGGCCTCGTGTGTGGCGACGTGATGGGCAAGGGCCTCGCGGCAGCCCTCATCATGGCCATGGCGCGGTCCGTCCTGCACTCCGCGATCGGTCCGGGCAGGTCGCCCGGCGACGTCCTGGCCGAGGTGAACGACGCCCTGGCACGCGACCTGGAGGGCCAGCGCCTGCCGTACTTCCTCACCCTGGTGCTGGCCGTGTACGACCCGTCCACGCGCCACCTGTCGGTGGCCGGCGGCGGCCACAACCCTGTACTCGTCGTGTCGTCGAACGGCATCGAGCGCGTGCCCTCACGCGGCGCCGCGCTCGGTGTGCGCACCGGCCTGCAGTTCCCGGAGGACGACTTCGTCCTCGACCCCGGCGACACAGTCGCCCTGTACACCGACGGCATCACTGAGGCGCGTGACCCCGCCGGCGAGCTCCTCGGACAGCATCGCCTCGAGGCGATGCTGTCCGAGGCGGACACTGACTCGCTGGACGCCACCCTGGAGTCGGTCTGGGAGCGCGTGGCCGCCTACCGCGGAGGAGCGGCCGCGACCGACGACGCGACGCTCCTGCTGGCGCGCATGCGGTAGGCCGACCGGACGGCCGCCCTGCGCGCGGGCGGCACTCAGCGTACGGTGAGCTCGGCCGACCCCACCTGCTTGGCGCGATTGCCGGCGATGTCGGTGGCCGTCACCCGCCACGTGTACACGCCTTTGGGCAGCGTCGCCTTGAAGCGGTACCTGAGACCGGTGTTCACGCGGCGAGCGCCCAGCCCGACGGTGCGGACCGTCGTCCCGTTGCGCCTCACCTGGATGGTGACGGTGGCGCTGCCGCAGGTCGGGGCCGCATCGTCGACGCGGTAGTGCAGCGTCACCATCTTGCCGGCCTTCACCGTCGCAGGGTCTGCAGTGGTCCGTGGGACAGACGTGTCGATATTGACGTAGCCGGTGCACGTCGTCTCCGCGGCCCCGAGCACGTCGACCGACGACCACGCCACCGCATGGCTTCCCGCGCCCGACACCGTGAACGGCGCGCTGTAGGCTTCGGCCGCCGAGCCGTCGACGGAGTAGCTCGTGCTCGCGACGCCCGCCCCCTCATCCACGGCCTTGAGCGTCACGGTCAGTGGAGAGTTGCGCCAGCCGGTCGTGGGGCCCGCAGCAAGCGACGGACTGGCGGTCGTCACCGGAGGCGAGTCGTCGGTGTTCACGTAGGCGACGTGGCGGGTCTCCCGGTTGCCGGCCACGTCGACCGACCAGTAGACGACGGCGTGACTCCCTCCGCCGGCCACGGTGAACGGCGCCGTGTAGGTTGTCTCGGAGCCGCCGTCCACACTGTAGCGCGTCACGGACACACCCGAGAGATCGTCGCTGGCCGAGAGGCTGACCGCGCGCACGGTCGGGGCCCAGCCGCCTGTGGGACTGACCGCCAGCGGTGGTTCCGCGGTCGTCACTGGAGGCACGACGTCGATGTTCACGTAGCCGTTGCGCGGCGTCTCCTCGTTGCCCGAGGCGTCGACCGAGTGGTAGCCCACGCGGTGGCTGCCCGGAGCGGCGACGACGAACGGGATCAAGTACAGGGCGGGCTCCCCATCGTCGAGCGTGTAGTACGTGGCCGCGACAACCGAGCCGGCGTCGCCGGCCGACAGCGTCAAGGTCACAGCCGACGTGCGCCACCCTGAGGTGGGATCGCCCGCCAGCGCCGGACTGACGGTGGTCACGGGCGGCAGACCGTCGATGGAGAGTCTGCGGACGGTGTCGTTGCCCGTGTCGGCGACGTACACGTTCCCCGCAGCATCGCAGGTGACGCCTTGAGGACCGTCGAACCGCGCCTCTGACCCCGCGCCGTCGACGCTGCCGGACACGTCGACAGCGCCCGCCACGACAGCAGCCGAGCCGCCGCCCGCACAGCGCCGAATGCAGTCGTTGTCGGTATCCGCCACATAGACGGTGCCGGCGGCATCGCAGGCGACGCCGCCGGGATAGCTCAACGAGGACGCCCCGGCGATCTCCACGACGCTGCCGCCGGTGAGCTGGAGGACACGGCCGCCCCCTGTGTCCGTGACGTAGACGCTGCCGTCGGGTCCGCACGCCACACTCTGCGGCGAGTCCAGACCGACCTCTGGTCCTGCCACCGTGGTGACCCGACCGGACGGCGTCACTTTGCGCACCGCACCGTTGCCGACATCGGCCACGTAGACGTTGCCGTCCGCATCGCAGGCCAGGCCGGCGGGGTAGCTGAACCGTGCCGTGGCTCCGAGACCATCATCGGCCCCCTGCTCGGCGGCCGCGCCTGCGAGCGCGCTCAGTGACCCGCCCTCGATGATCCTGTAGATCACGTGGTTGTAGGTGTCCGAGACGTACACGGTGCCGGCGGCGTCGCAAGCGATCCCCTGCGGGTACGAGAGACCCGCCGAGGCTCCCACGAGTGTGCTCACCGTGCGGTCCGGCGTGATCCTGCGCACGGTGCCGTTGTCGGTGTCGGCGACGTAGACGGCGCCGGCCGCATCACAGGCAAGGGCGTAGGGGCTTCCGAACCTGGCCGCGGCGCCCACGCCGTCGGCGGTGCCGGCGACGCCTGCGGATCCAGCGAGCGTGGTGACGCTCACGCCGAGCCCCGATGCTGGGGAGCATACGGAAAGCGCCAGGCAGACGCATGCCGCCGGGACACCGAGGGCCAGAGCCAGCCATCGACCCGCCCGATGAGAAGACGACACCGTGTTCACGGGAACACCTCCCCGGTCCGTGCACGAGAGGGCCGGCACCCATGGGGGGCGATGCCGGACCCGCGACACCTGCGAAGCGCCCCTCCACTGCTATCGGCACCTCGGGCGCACGCGCTTAGGAATCCGCGAGTCCGGAGGCCCACGGGGCGCCGTCTTGTCTGAGACGCTGCGACGCGAGAGTATCTAGGCGACCCCCGATGAAAGGTCGCCATGCCCGACCCCACAGTCGAAGCGCCCGCCAAGCTCCAGGTCTTCCGCTACCGGCCGTCCAACGGCCGCATCCACGCGGTCATCGGGGAACTGGACGAGGGCCTCCGTCGGACGGACCTCATCGCCTATGCGTCTGACGCGCTCGAGAGCGAGACGTTCGTGTGCCACGCCGTGGCGAACGACGACGAGAACGTGGCGGACGAGCTGTGCTTCGTCCCTCAGGGCGACCACTGCGACATCCTCAGCATGCGCACGAGCGGCTGGAAGCGCTACCACGGCGACCACCGGCGCAGCCTCGTCGAGATCCTCAACACGCTGGCCGCGGCGGTCGCCTGCGGCAGGCTCAGGATCCTGGATGAGGAAGAGCGCAAAGCCGAGGTGGCGCGGGGTGACGTGCTGCGCAAGATCGAGATCGTCGACAGCGGCGCGCTCGCCCAGGCCCGTGACGCCGTGCAGCAGGCGCTCGAGCTCCTCGGCATCGACGCCTTCACCGTCCAGCGCACCACGCTCTGCGTCTCGGAGGCGCTCACCAACATCCTCATCCACGGCGGCGGCCGCGGGGCGATGACCCTGCGCCGCCTCCCCGGCCGCCTGCGCATCGTCGTCGCCGACGCAGGACCCGGCCTCAACTTCCTGAACTGGATAGAACCACCACACGTGGGCGGGCAGGCCTCCATGGGGTATGGCTTCAAGATCATCCTCGACAACCTCGACGCGGTCGCACTGCACACCGGCCCCGACGGCACCACGCTGGTGCTCGACCGCGTCATAGACTAGGCAGGGACGAGCATGCTCCGCACATCTGTGACCCAGGGCCCCGCGCCCACGGTGTTCCTTACCGGAGAGATGGACCTGGACTGCGCCGACGTCCTCCGCGAGGCAGTCGCGGAGGCGACTCGCGGCGCCGAGACGGTGGTGCTGGACTTCTCCGGTGTGTCCTTCATCGACTCGTCCGGGACCGGCATCTTCGTGCGGCTGTGCCTCGACCTGAAGAGCCAGGGCACGCCCCTGGTGGCGCGCAACCTCACGCCGGCGGTGCGCGGCGTGTTCGACATGCTCCGTGTGCGCGACCTCGTCGGCGAAGAGGTGTTCCCCGACTGACGAGCGCCTGCCGGGCGGAGCGGGTCAGCGCCTCCGTGCCGGCCGACCCGGCGTGCGACGCCCGCCGCCCCGCTCCCCATCAGTCGTTGTGAAGCGGGCCGACCCCGGCGAGGACGACGAGCGTGGCCAAGTCGCCGTCGACCGACACGCTCGACACACACGCCTCGCCCTGGTAGCAGCGGCCGTCACGGGTGACGATGGAGAGCGACATGGACGAGCCGTGGTGGAGGTGGTCGAGGTACTCCTGCACCTCCTGGGGAGACTCGACCCGCAGCGTCCAGCACGCCCCGGCGTCGCTCACGATACGCGCGTTCAGGAAGCCCATCTCACGATGGTCGTGTCGCAGCTTGAGCAATCGTGCCTGAGGCATGTCCACGCCGGCCCCTGTGTTCAGGATCATCCTCTGTCTCACACCATACCCCCGGCGTGTGGCCGATAGACGGCCGGAGACACGAAGACCGGCCCCGAAGGACCGGTCTGGCGGGCGAAGACTGGTGGCGAGGGTCAGAATTGAACTGACGACACCGCGATTTTCAGTCGCGTGCTCTACCAACTGAGCTACCTCGCCACGCGTGCTCCCGCTGGAGCGCGCCTCATGCTACCGACGAGGCTGCGCGGGTGCAACCGGCGGTCCGGGCGGGCGGCGTCCGTGCTGACGCCGCCCGCCCGGACCGCCTTCCCGATGCCGCCCGGCTCACCAGCCCGTCGTGTCCAGCTCGGACTGCTTCTCGACGCGCTCCGGCTCTTCCTCGGGCAGGAACACCTTGATGAGGTCCTTCTCCCTGCCGTGCGGCACGAGGCACAGCACGTAGTCACCGGCGAGGATCATGGTGGAGCCGCGCGCCACCAGAGCCTGTCCGGCGCGCACGATGGCGGCCAGCAGCACGCCCGACGGCAGGTCGATGTCCTGCACGTAGGTGTCGGCGAACGGGGAGCTCTCGCTCACCTCCAGCTCGACGAGCTCGAGGCCTTCACCGCGCAGCGAGAGCAGGTGCACGAACTTGTGCACCGGCAGCTCGTGCATGATGAGCCGCAGCATGGCGGTGGTGGCGCACACGGTGTTCTTGATGCCGAGAAGGTCGAACGTCGCCTGGTTGAACGGGTTGTTGACGCGCGCCACGATCTTTGGCACCCCGAACTTGAGCGTGGCGATCTGCGAGATGACGATGTTGTCCTCGTCGTCGCCCGTGACGGCCACGATCATGTCGGCGCGGCCGATGCCGGCCTTCTCGAGCACCCACACCTCGGTGCCGTCACCGAACACGAGGCACTCCTCACCGAGCTCCTCCGCCACGAGGTCGTACCGGGTCTTGCGCTGCTCGACGAGGACGATCTCGTGCCCCAACTGCAGCAGCTGCCGGGCGGTGTTCAGACCGACCTTGCCCGCGCCCACGATGAGTACGAACACCGCTCAGCCCTCCGCGACCGGCAGCTGACAGGAGCGCACGGCGTCGAGCAGCGACACGCGCACATCCCGGGTAGGACACACCGTGCGGATGCCCGCCTGCGCGAAGAGCTCGGCGCGCAGCGGGTCGTACACGCGCGCGACCACGCACTTCACGCCGTAGCGTTTCTGCGCGATCTGCGACACCACGATGTTGGTGTTGTCGCCGTCGGTGCAGGCGACGAAGGCAAAGGCCTGCTTGATACGGGCCTTGCGCAACACGTCCCAGTCCAGCGCGCGTCCGACGATGAACTCGCCGGGGAACTCGTCGCCCAGCAGATGGAACGAGTCCGGACTCTCGTCGATGATCACGACGTCGAAGCCTTGCGAGACAAGGTCACGGGCGAGGCCTGAGCCCACGCGCCCGCAGCCTGCGATCACGACATGCATCTTTCACCCCTCAGTTGGTGCCGTTGCTGCCGCCGGTGATGGAGGATCCCCCAGTAGGATATTCCTTCGGGACGAGGTTCAGGAGGACCTCGCAGGGTGCGTTGTCGATGACGTAGTCAGTGGTGCGCCCGAAGACGAGGTCGCCCACGCGGCGTTTGCGCTGCGTACCGAGGATGATGACCTCCGAACGCCCGCGTTCCGCCTCCTCGACGATGGCCCTGCCCGCGGACCGCGCGGTGACGACGTGCGGCGTGAACCTCACCCCGAACTGCTGTGCGATGGTGCCGGCGGCCTTGAGCACCCGCTCGGCGTTGCGCCGCTCAATGACGAGGCGCGCGTCGAGCGGCAGGTTCAGCGGCACCTCGATCACGTACAGGCCGTCGATGGACGCGTTCTTCTCGGTCGCCAGCTGGCAGGCGAGCACCATCATCTCGTCCGAGATGCGTGAGCCCACGATGGGCACGAGGATCTGGTCGTAGTCGACGTCGGCCTGCATGGACGGCGGCACCACGACCTTGTCCACCGTCTTCGTGAGCGAGTACCCCTTGACCTTGCGGTAGACGACGTACATGAGCAGGCCTGCGCCCATCCAGACGAAGCCCACCGTGCGGCCGAACGGGTGCGTGGCCACCACGACGCACCAGACCGTGAAGGTACCGAGGCCGCCGATCACGGCGAGGACGGGAACCGACATCCTGCCGACGCGGATGTTGATGGGCGTGCGGAACGGCCGCGGGAAGTCCGGCTCCTTGTGGCGCAGCCAGATCACGGAGACGTGCGCCACCGTGAACGAGATCATGGCCCCGAACGCGTACAGGTCGGCGAGGAGGCTGATGGTGTTGCCGGGCAACAGGAGCAGCACGCAGGCGACACCGCCGAACACCATGATCGCGATGTACGGCGTGAGCCGCCGCGCGTGCACGCGGCCGAGTTGCGGCGGTATCTGCCGATGCTGCCCGAGCGAGTAGGCGAGGCGCGACACGCCGATGAGGCCGGCATTGGTGGCGATGAGCAGGATGGTCGCCGCCAGGATGCCGACCCAGGGCATGAGGATGGTCTTGAGCCAGCCGAGGTCTGCCGGCAGGAAGCGGACGATGCCGACCACCGGGTCTTCCTTGTACACGCTGCCGAGGATGGTGCCGTACAGCTTCGCGTACTGCTCGCCATCCTTGATGAACGTCTCTTCGCCCGGGACCTGCGCGGGGATGACCCACTTCTCCCCGATCAGCTCCGCGGGGACGTAGACGTCGCTGCCCACGTTGCCGGGCGGCGGTGTTCCCTCGAACACGAACGGCCCATTGGGCTCGTCCTCGCTCTTGGGCACGACCTGGACCGGCACGGTCTTGCCGGTCGCGGGATCGACGGCGAGCACGTTGGGCTTGACCGGCATCGCCGAGAGAGCCGTCAGGGAGATGCCGAGATACACGATCAGCACGGCGAGCAGGACGAAGTTGACGGCTCGCGGCACGTCCCGATCGGGGTTGGCCGCCTCCTCCGACATGTTGGAGATGGTCTCGATGCCGGTGTACGCGATCGTCCCGATCGAAAGGCCGTAGATGAGGTGCGACCAGGTGGGCGCCACCCCCAGATGCACCTGGTCGATGAGCAGCTTGGGCTCGAGCAGCAGCACCACGCCGACGACCATCAGCAGGATCTGCGTGCCGAGGTCGAGGAGCGCCAGGACGATGTTGAGGCGCGCCGCCTCCTTGATGCCGATCACGTTGACCGCCACCAGCACCAGGATGGTGACGATGCCACCGATGGAGTTGTACGGCGACGTCTTGAGGACGGGCCAGAACACGGAGAGGTAGTTGGGCACGAAGTAGGCGCTGATGGCCACCGTGACGATGTAGTCGAGCATCAGCGCCCAGCCGGCGCCGAAGCTGACGAACTCGTTGAAGGCGCGGCGCCCGAAGCTGGACGACCCGCCCGCCTCCGGCACCATGGCCGTGGCCTCCGCGTAGGACCAGGCCGTGGTGCAGAACAGCAGGCCAGTCAGAAGGAAGACGAGCGGGGTGACGCCCAGGGCCCACAGGGCGACGAGACCGAGGGCGTAGTAGATCGAGGAGCCGACGTTGCCGTAGGCGGTGCTGAAGAGCGCCGGGACGCCGAGGACTTTCTGAAGGCTGTCGCCCTCCCTGTACTTTCTGCGCGGCACCTCAGCCCCCGGGGGTCAGCGCATGTACTTCCAGCGAAGGACGGCGAAGACGGTGAGCAGCACCCCGGCGAGGAGCTGGATGGAGAGGGGCCACACGCCACCCCACGCGCCCCTCACGATGAGGAGCACGCCGAGCACGGCCATGACGACGGTGATGACTCTTCTGGCTGTCCACATGTCCCTTGTCCCGCAACAAGGCCGGTCCGGGTCCGGACCGGCCTTCATCGCACAGTAGCACCGCGTGACGGCAGGCACAAGACGGCCGCAGCCAGGTCCCGCGCGAGCCTGAGTGATTCTTCGGACTCCCCCAAAAGGACGAGGCGCGGCGGGTGGCCGCAAGGGCCTCCCGCCGCGCCTCGTCACGACCGCCCGAAGGCGGCAACTGCCCTCTACTTGACGAGGAACGGGATGACGAGCAGGGCCACGATGTTGATGACCTTGATCATCGGGTTGATAGCAGGACCGGCCGTGTCCTTGTAGGGGTCGCCGACCGTGTCGCCGGTAACGGCGGCGGCGTGAGCGTCTGAGCCCTTGCCGCCGTACTCGCCGTCCTCGATGAGCTTCTTGGCGTTGTCCCAGGCGCCACCGCCGCTGGTCATGCTGATGGCGAGGAAGATGCCGGTGATGATGGTGCCCATGAGCACGCCGCCGAGCACCAGGTACGCCTTGTTGCCGAACACGAGGGCGATGATGACCGGCGTGAGTACCGGGATCGCCGCGGGAAGCAGCATCTCCCTCAGGGCCGACTTGGTGACGATGTCGACGGCCGTCGCGTAGTCGGGCTTGCCGCTGCCGTCCATGATGCCCTTGATCTCACGGAACTGGCGCCTGACCTCTTCGACCACCAGACCGCCGGCCTTGCCCACGGCCTTCATGCACAGGGAAGCGAACAGGTACGGCAGCATGCCGCCGATGAAGAGACCGGCCAGCACCCACGGGTTGTCGATGGCGAACGAGAGGGCGCCGGTGAAGTCGTAGTCCTTGAGGAAGTGCTCCTGCAGGTCGAGCGTGTACGACACGAACAGGATGAGCGCAGCGAACGCCGCCGAGCCGATGGCGTAGCCCTTGGTGATGGCCTTGGTGGTGTTGCCGACCGCGTCCAGCGGGTCGGTGGTGGCGCGCACCGACTCGGGCATGTTCGCCATCTCGGCGATGCCGCCGGCGTTGTCGGTGATGGGGCCGTAGGCGTCGATGGCGACGATGATGCCGGTCATGGAGAGCATGGCCATGACGGCGACGGCGATGCCGTAGAGACCGGCGGTGCCGCCGCCGGCGACCTCGTAAGAGACCAGGATGCCGGCGGCGATGACGATCACCGGCAGGGCGGTGGACTGCATGCCCACGGCGAGGCCCTGGATGATGTTGGTGGCGTGGCCGGTGACGCTCGCCTTGGCGATGCTCTTGACGGGGTTGTAGCGCGACGCTGTGTAGTACTCGGTGATGACCACGATGAGCGCGGTGACGACGACGCCGGTGACGGCGGCGAAGAAGAGCCGGTTGACGCTGGGCACACCGAAGGCCGTCGCGAGCTTGCTGCCGAGCATCCACTGCGTGACCGGATAGAAGAGTGCGATGGCGATCACGGCGGAGACGGCGAGGCCCTTGTAGAGCGCGTTCATGATGTTGTTGCTCTTGCCGAGGCGCACGAAGAAGGTGCCGATGATGCTGGCGATGATGCTCACGCCGCCGATGACCAGCGGGTAGATGATCGCCGGCTTGTACGCGACGTCGGCGTCGATGTTGATGAGCAGGCCCTTGGCAACGCCGGTGACGTCGACGTTCCCGCGGAAGGTGAGGAAGGCGAGCAGCATGGCGGCGACGGCCGTGACCGCGTAGGTCTCGAAGAGGTCGGCGGCCATGCCGGCGCAGTCGCCCACGTTGTCGCCGACGTTGTCGGCGATGACGGCCGGGTTGCGCGGGTCGTCCTCAGGGATACCCGCCTCGACCTTGCCGACCAGGTCGGCGCCCACGTCGGCGGCCTTGGTGAAGATGCCGCCGCCGACGCGCGCGAACACGCTGATGAGGCTGCCGCCGAAGCCGAGGCCCACCAGGGCGGCGACGTCGCCGGTGATCCAGTAGTAGATGCTCACCCCGAGCAGCGCGAGGCCGACGACCAGAAGGCCGGTGACCGCGCCGCCGCGGAAAGCGACCGTGAGCGCCTTGCCCAGACCGTGCCGGGCGGCTTCGGCGGTACGTACGTTGACGCGCACGCTGACCATCATGCCGATGTAGCCGGCGGCGGCGGAGAGTGCGGCGCCCACGAGGAAGCCGACGGCCGCGTGCCAGCCGTACGTCCAATCCTTGCCGAGGCCCAGCGCCACGAGGAGGATCACGAAGACCACCACGCCGACCATGGCCACGGTGCGGTACTGGCGGCCGAGATAGGCCTTGGCCCCTTCCTGCACGGCGCCGGCAACGCGCTGCATGACCTCGTCGCCCGCCGGCAGCTTCAGCAGCCAGCGGATGAGCAGCACGCCGTAGATGACGGCGACCAGCCCGCAGATCACCGCCAGCAACATGCCGTTTTCCGATATGAACGAAGACACCCTCCAGCTCCTTTCTCGGCTCCATTAGGAGGCGTCCGGGATCGTGCCCGGCTCACGCCCCTCCCCCTCGACGTGCCCGGGCCACGGGGCCGGGTGCGTCGTTCTCATCGAGAGGCCGCGCCGCCACGAGCGGCGCGTCTCGTGTTACCGCAGGTACCTGCCGATGAGCAGGTCGAGCTTCTCCTTGGTCGCGGCCGGGATGAGGTCGGCCGGGGTGTTGATCGCGAACTCGACGGCGTGCCGGCACGAGCAGTCGCGGTCCTCGTCGAGGGAGGTGACCGTGTGGCGCACGATGGCCTGCGCCGTCTCCACGTTACGGCGCACGTTCTCGAGCACCTGCTCGAGCGTGACGTCCTCCTCGCTCTCGTACCAGACGTCGTAGTCGGTGACCATGGCCATGGTGGCGTAGCATAGCTCGGCCTCGCGCGCGAGCTTGGCCTCCTGCAGGTTGGTCATGCCGATGATGTCGAAGCCGAGCTGCCTGTACACGCGGCTCTCCGCACGCGTGGAGAACTGCGGGCCCTCGATGCACACGTAGGTGCCGCCCTCGTGCACCGCGGCGCCGACCGCCCGGCCGTGTTCCACGAGCAGCCGGGAGACGTGGGGGCAGAACGGGTCGGCGAAGCCCATGTGGACAACGACACCGTCGCCGAAGAAGGTACTGGGGCGCGCCTTGGTGCGGTCGAAGAGCTGGTCCGGGACGACGACGTCGAGCGGTTTGAGCTCCTCACGCAGGCTGCCGACGGCGCTGGCGGACAGCACGGAGTGCACCCCCAGCGCCTTCATGCCCCAGATATTGGCGCGGTAGTTGACCTCGCCGGGGAGGATGCGGTGGCCGCGCGCGTGACGCGGCAGGAACGCGACCGGGACCCCGTCGATCTCGCCCAGGAAGTACGAGTCGCTGGGAGCGCCGAACGGGGTGTCGAGCGTGACCTCGCGGGCGTTGTCGAGCAGCTCGTAGAACCCGGAGCCGCCGATGACACCGACCTTGGCAGAATCGTTGACAGCCGTCACTTGTCCCTCCTCTGGAGCGGTCGCCGGGCGCAGTATACAGGGCCGGGGCCGGGGCAAAAAGGCAGCTGCCATACCATCCGCTATGCGGACGTGGTAACCGCATGCCGAAACGGATAGGCTCTGGAGAGTTCGTGGACAGGTGGTCCAACCGCTCGCTCGGGACGAGGTGATACTGTCTTGTCGCGAACGCACTCACGGCGTGCGGCAGGCCGCACACCCGCGCGCGTACGGCGTTGTACGACTGAAGGAGCCAGAGGTGCCGAAGAACAAGGTCATCCCCATCGAGGAGGCCATGTCGCACATCGAAAGCGGCATGAGCGTCGCCGTCGGCGGGTTCATCGGACAGGGGGACCCACTCACGATCATCGATGCCATGAAGTCGCTCGACGTCAGAGACCTCACGCTCTACGCGAACGACGCCGGGTACCGTGAGCGCGGCATCCTCGAACTGGCGCAGCTCGGCAAGGTCCGCAGGATCGTCGCCAGCCACGTGGGCACCACTCCCTGGGTGGGCAAAGCCATGAACGAGGGCCGCCTGGAGGTGGAGCCGACGCCGCAGGGCACCCTCGCGGAGATGATGCGGTGCGGTGGCGCCGGGCTCGGCGGCTTCCTCACGCCCACCGGCGTCGGCACCGTGGCCGAAGAAGGCAAGACCGTCATCGAGCTCGGCGGGCGTAAGTACATCCTGGTCCCCTCCCTGCGCTGCGACGTGGCCATCATCCGCGCCCACGCCGGCGACACCTGGGGCAACCTCATCTACAGGGGCACGTCGCGCAACTTCAACGTGCCGGCCGCCATGTGCGCCGACTACGTCATCGCCGAGGTCGAGAACCTCTACACGCTCGGCGAGCTCGACCCCAACGCCATCCACACCTCGGGCATCTTCGTCGACGCCGTGGTGCGCGCCGACATCGACTACTGCGTGATCCGGGAGGAGGTCTTCAATGCCCACTGACGCGAAGACGGTCATCGCCTCCCGCGCGGGCCAGGAGCTCAGTGACGGGGAGATCATCAACCTCGGCATCGGCCTGCCGACGCTGATCGCCAACTACGTTCCCGAGGGCGTGGACGTCGTCATCCAGACCGAGAACGGCGCCATCGGCGTCGGGCCGGCGCCGGACCCCGGCTGCGAGGACCGCGACCGCGCCAACGCCGGCAACCAGCCCATCACCCTCATCCCGGGGGGCAGCTACTTCGACTCCGCCACATCGTTCGCCATGATCCGCGGCGGCCATGTGGACGCCACCTTCCTCGGCACCCTGCAGGTGGACGAGCTCGGCAACATCGCCAACTGGATCGTGCCCGGCAAGATGCTGGCCGGCATGGGCGGCGCCATGGACCTCGTGACCGGCGCGAAGACCGTGTACATCGTCAGCGAGCACTGCTCCAAAGATGGAGCGTCAAAGCTCATGAAGCGCTGCACGTTCCCGCTCACCGGCGCGGAGGAGGCCGACGTCATCATCACGGAGCGTGCCCTCTTCCGCAGGTACCAGGGCCGCGGGTGGGTACTGGAGGAGGTCGCTACCGGGTACACCCTCGACGACATCGCCGCCTGCACCGACTTCGCCTACACCGTGGCCCACGACGTCAAGCTCGACGCCTACGGCGCCTGAGCGGCGGAGGAGGGCTCGTCGAGGGGTGCGCCACAAGGGCGCCCCTTCACTGACAGGCGCGCGTCCATCGTCACGAGCGGAGGGGAGCCGGGTCATGCCAGACCTGAAGAAGAAGTTCAGCCGCAGCGACTGGAAGGACTGCTGCGGCAAGGGCTGCAAGAAGTGCGAGATCGCCCAGACCTACATCGGCGTGTACGGCAAGGCCAAGGGCCTCGAGAAGCTCAACGAGGACCGCGCCGACATACGTGCCAAGAAGAGCCACAAGCTCAAGGGCCACAAGAAGAAGGGCGGCAAGAAGGCCTGAGGCGCGACGCCCCGGTCCGGTCTCCACGCCGCCACGCCCGTCGCCCGTGGACCCGCAGCAGTCGCCGCGACCGGCCGAGCCGGCGGCGGACGACGTCCTCGCCTGCTTCGACATCGGCACCAACTCCGTACGCCTGCTCGTCGTGCGCGTGGACGAAGGCGGGACTTGGAGCACGCTGACGGCGCAGAAGGAGCCCGTGCGGCTCGGCGAAGGCGAGTTCGGCGGGCGGAGCGCCCTCACGCTGGAGGCCATGGACCGCGGCGTGCTCGTGTGCCGCACGTTCGCCGATCTTGCCCGCTCCCACGGCGCCATGCGGTCCGTGGCCGTGGCCACGTCAGCGACCCGCGAGGCGACCAACCAGGCGGCCTTCGTGCGGCGCCTCCGCGACGAGGCGGGCCTGGACGTGCACGTCGTCTCGGGCAAGGAGGAGGCCCGCCTCATCTTCCTGGGCCTCCTCAGCCGCGTGCACGTCGGCGCGCAGAGGGCCCTCGTGATCGACATCGGCGGCGGCAGCACCGAGGTCGCCGCGGGCGACGCCACCGGGCCCGGCTACGTCGAGTCGCTGCGGCTGGGGGCCATACGCCTCACGGCCGAGTTTCCCGACCTGCCGGAAGGCGGGCGCGTGCCCGGCAAGGTGTACGAGCAGATGCGGCACCGCGTACAGACCGAGGCGGACCGTGCGCGCCGCGCGCTCGAGGGTGTGACGATCGACGCGGCGTACGGCACCTCCGGCACCATCCGCAACCTCGCCAGCGTCGTCGTGCGTACCCAGCGCAACGGCACGCCGCAGCGCGAGGACACCATCACGCGCGCCGAGCTTGCCAGGGTCGCCAAGCTGGTGCGCGGGCTGGACCTCGAGGAGCGGCGCAAGGTCCCCGGCCTCAATCCGGCGCGCGCCGACATCGTCGTGGCCGGCGCGGCCATCCTGGACGCCGTCATGGAGGACCTCGGCCTCGAGGAGATCCGCGCCGTGGACGAGTGCGGCCTACGCGAGGGTCTCGTCGTCGACCACCTGGCGCGCGAGCGAGGCCTCGTCCACCCTGGCGATACGACCGTGCGCGAGCGGAGCGTGCTGCAGCTCGCGCACGCCTGCCGCTTCGACGAGCCCCACGCTCGTCAGGTGCAGGCGCTCGCCCTGGCCCTCTTCGACTCGGCGGCCGCGGCCGGCCTGCACACCTGTTCGCCGGCCGAACGCGAGCTGTTCGCCCACGCGGCCCTGCTGCACGACATCGGCGCCTTCCTGAGCTACGCCGATCACCACCTCCACAGCCACTACCTCATCCGCCACGCCGACCTCCTGGGGTTCGACGAACGGGAGATCGCCATCATGGCGGCCACGGCGCTCTTTCACCGCAAGGCCCGGCCCGGCGCCGACCACGTGGCGCTCGCCGGGCTGGACCGCGCGACGCGTGCGCGCGTGCGCCTGATGAGCGCCCTGCTGCGGCTGGCGGAGTATCTCGACCGCGGCCACGCCGGCGCCGTCCGTCGCGCCACCCTCAACGCCGACGGACCCAAGGGCCTGGTGCTCGAGGTGGAGCCGGTCTCCGGCTGGCACCTCGAGCGCTGGCGCCTGGAAGAGCGCCGCGAGACGCTCGAGAAGGCCTTCCGGCGGTCGCTCCGCGTGCTCGAGGTCTGAGCGACCCGGACCTGGCGGCCGTCAGATGTCGGCGATCACGGTGGCCAGCTCGCGACTGAAGTCGGGGCCGGCCACGGTGGGCCACACGTCCGGGAACGTGGCCACGAGGTGCTCCATCTCCTCCTGGCGCACGGCCATGTACCGCGCCTCACCGGGGGCGACGATGATCTCGATGGGCCCCGGCAGCGAGTGGCCGCTGTGGCGCCACGTTCCCCACGTGAGGTAGTCGCGCAGGATGCCGCAGGTGACCACGGCGTCCTGGAGGTCGCCGAGGTGGTCCTGCAGGTTCTTGACCTTCTTGATGAGCGGCCGGGCGCCGGGGCCGAGCACGTCCTCGAAGAACTCGAGCGTGTAGCGCAGGCCCTTGCAGCCCTTGCGCAGGGCGTGGAACTCGGGGAGGGGTGTTCCCGGCCCGTCGAGGCGGCCCTCGAACGCCCACACCACGCCCATGTCGCGGTACAGCACGCCGGGGAGCACCTGGGCCACACGCTGCGGCCGCGGGTCGCCGGACTGCCGCGCCGCCAGGGTGTGGAGCGGCTGGTCGAGGAGGTCCCGGAGCCGTTCGACGAAGCGCCGGTACCTGTCGCCGTCGAGATAGGCGACAAGGTGCTCACGTTGCTTGTCACGCTCGGCGCGGCAGGCCGCCAGCAGGCCGTCCAGATCGCTCGACCGCTCCGCCGGCAGGCCGTCCAGATAGCGCTGCGTCTTCACCTGGAACACGTCGAGGTCGCGCACTGCGCCGAGCACGGCGCCGGTGCGGCGCAGACCCTTGAGGACGGGCCGCAACGTCTCGCTGTCCAGATACTCCTGAAACACGCGCAGAGCCATGCGCATGCGCCGGGTGGAGACGCGCATGACGTGCAGCTCCTCGGGATCCTCGCCCAGGCGCGTGCCCTCCTCGCGCTCGAGCATGCGCTCGAGGTGGAAGGCGAACGTCTTGACGGCCGCCTCGGTCATGGTGTCGGTGGCGAGGATACCGGGCCGCTTCTTCTTGTCGTCGTCGGCGGGCGGGGGCGGCGACGCCGTCACGACGGCCTTGAGAGCGGCGGCGGGAGCGGCGGCGCGGTAGATCCCCGTACCCTCCGCGCGGTACCGCGCCGCCCAGTAGCGCACGCGCCGCGTGGACAGCCCGGCGCGCTCCGCGGCCTTCGCCGCGACCAGGCCGTCGTCCAGGGCGAGGAGCGCGGCGGCGCGGCGGGCGTCGGGCCCGTCCCCCGCCGCGTAGGCCTCGTGCAGCACGCGCTCGCCGGCCGGCAGGAGCCGGCCGGCGACGGAGCGCGCCGCGCCCATGGAGACGTCCTCGGCCGCGCCGGGGCCCTCGGTCAGCTCCAGCGCGCGCGCGAACTTGGCGCGCGACTCGGGCGCCAGCCCGGGCTCTCCGGCGAGTGCCGCCGTGAGGCGCTCGAGATCCTCGTCGCGGCCCTCGTCGCGCAACTCGACCTCGACCTCGAACCAACGGCTCTCCCGCTCGCCCACGGTGACGCGGACGTCGTCCAGGCTGAGCTCCGCCACCTCGCGGTCGCCGTCGAACACGCGCCGCGCCACACGGTCCTGCTCGAGCGAGAGGAACGGGTCCAGCGACGCGTCCCCGGCGAGCTCCAGCACGCGCTTCTTGAGCTCCCCGCGCGGCCACTCGGTCAACGGCACGTCGGCCGCGACCATGGCCTCGAGCTCCTCGCGGCGCAGCACGCCGCCCTCGTCGGTGACGAGCTGTTTGAGCGTGATCTTCACGCCGTCGTCGGTCTCGCGCCGGCGCAGGTAGTACCCGGCCGAGAGCACGCGGCGGTCGTCCGTGTCGAGGAAGGTGTCGTGGTCGTGACGCGCCTCGCCGGCCTCCAGCTCGTAGCCGGCCAGCGCCGGCGTCATGGCGAGCCGCTCCAGCGTCGCTTCGTCCGCCACCGTGTACTTGGCCTCGACTTCCACCGCCGTCACTCCCCCGTGAGCTGTGCCGGCGTGAGGAGCCAGGCCAGCACGCCGCCGTCAAGTGCCGGACCGCGCACGTCCACGCGCGCCAGCCCGCCTTTCTTCATGTCCACTCGTCCGCCGCCGATGAGCTCGGCGATGGTCAGGCTGAAATCGGGCTCGTGCCCGACGAGCATCATGCTGGCAACGCCCGGGTGCGCGGCCACCACGTCGCGCAGCACGCCGGTATCGAGGCCGTGGCCGAGGCCGTGGTCCTCGTAGAGCAGACCCTCTACGCCCAGCTCGCCGGCCACGATCTCGGCCGTCCGGCGCGCCCGCGCCAGCGGGCTCGTGAGGATGAGCCCGACGCCTCTGGTGAGGCGGGCGATGGCCGGCGCCTCCGCCAAGAGCAGGCGCTCGCCCTCCTCGGTGAGCGGCCGCAGGCCGTCGTCCTCACGCCAGTCGGCGCGAGCCATGGCCTTGCCGTGCCGGAGGAAGTACAGCCTGAGGGTCACTCTTCACCCTGCAGGCGCACGGCCTCCCGGGCCTGCGCCACGAAGTACTCCTGCGCATTGAGCGGCTCCACGCCGTCGGCGGGCCAGATGTGCTCCCAGCCGCCGTCGGGGCGCAGGATGCGCGTCTTCATGGTGTCGCTCAGGTAGATCGGCAGGATCTCGTCGCGGATGCGCCGCAGGATGCCCCGGTCCTGCACCGGGAACAGGATCTCCACGCGGCGATTGAGGTTGCGGGGCATGAGGTCGGCGCTGCCCAGCAGCACCTCCTCCTCGCCGCCGTTGCGGAACCAGTAGATGCGACTGTGCTCCAGGAAGCGGCCCACCACGCTGCGCTCGGTGATGTTCTCGCTCACCCCGGGGATGCCGGGGCGCAGGCAGCACATGCCGCGCACGTTGAGCTCCACCTTGACGCCGGCCTGCGACGCCCGGTACAAGCGGCGGATCATCGGCTTGTCGACCAGGGAGTTCATCTTGAGGATGAGGTGCGCCTCCTCCCCGTTCGAGGCGTGTGCGATCTCGCGGTCGATGCGCTCCTCGATGCCGCGGCGCATGTGGGCGGGCGCTACCAGGAACTTGCGGTAGTCGCCCGTCGTGGAGTACCCGGTGAGCGAGTTGAAGACGACGGAGGCGTCGGCCCCGAGGTCCTCGTCGCAGGTGAGGTAGCCGAGGTCGGTGTACTGCTTGGTGGTGACGCTGTTGTAGTTGCCGGTGCCGAGATGCACGTAGCGGCGGATGCGGTCGCCTTCGCGGCGCACGATGAGCATGATCTTGGAGTGCGTCTTGAGGCCCACGAGGCCGTAGACCACGTGCACGCCCTCGCGCTCCAGGCGCTTGGCCCAGCCGATGTTGCTCTCCTCGTCGAAGCGCGCCTTGAGCTCCAGGAGGACGGCCACCTGCTTGCCGTTGGCCGCCGCCTCCATGAGCGCGTCCACCACCGGCGCGTTGCGGCCAACGCGGTAGAGCGTGGTCTTGATGGCGAGGACGTCGGGGTCCTCGGCGGCGGTGCTCACGAAGTCGACCACCGGGTCGAACGAGTCATAGGGGTGATGCAGCAGGATGTCGCGGTGGCGGATGGCGGCGAAGATGTCCGGCGCCTCGGCACCGCCCAGCGCCGCCGGCGTGGCCTGCACGAGCGGTGCGTACGAGAGCTCAGGCCGGTCTATGCGCTGGAGGTCCCACAGACTGCTGAGGCCCAGCGGCGGCTTCACCGTGTACATGTCCTGGTCGCTGAGCTCCAGGTTCTCCTTGAGGATGCCGCGGATGCGCTCGGGCATGTTCTCGTCCACCGTGACGCGGATGACCGAGCCGAAGCGGCGGCGGCGCACGAACTTCTCGATGGTCTCGAGGAGGTCGTCTGCCTCGAGCTCCTGGATGGCGAGCTCGGCGTCGCGGGTGACGCGGAAGTCGTGCGACTCCAGCACCTCCATGCCCGGGAACAGCGCCTGAAGGTTGGCGGCGATGACCTGCTCGAGCCACGTGTACCAGTACTCGGGCTCGGGCTCCACACCGTCGGCCGACAATGTAGCGTGCCCGGCCGGCGCCGGGACCGGCACGAGACGCGGCACCGGCGAGCCCGGTACCTTGACGCGGGCGAAACGCTCCTCGCCGCTCTGGTCGCGCACGAGCACGGCGAGGTTGTGGCTCATATTGGAGATGTGCGGGAACGGCCGTCCAGGGTCGAACGCCAGAGGCGTGAGCACGGGGAAGATCTGCCCCTCGAAATACTTCTCCAGCGCGGCTTGCTGGCTGGCGTCCAGCCGCGCGTAGTCGACGATGTGGATGCCGGCCGCGTCGAGCTCGGGCAGCAGCTCGGACCAGACCTGCCGCGCCTCCCTCATGAGGCCGCCGGCGCGCTCCTGCACGATGGGCAGCAGCTTCTGGGGGGTGTAGCCGTCGGCGGACGCCTCGGTCACCCCGGCCTCCACCTGCTGCCGCAGGCCGGCGATGCGCACCATGAAGAACTCGCCGAGGATCGACCCGACGATGCCCACGAACTTCACCCGCTCGAGCAGCGGGTTGTTGACGTCGCGGGCCTCGAACACGACGCGCTCGAAGAAGTCGAGCATGCTGAGCTCGCGATTGATGAACAGCGACGGGTCGCGCAGGTCGGTCTCGGCCCTCTCGGCTGCGACGAGGGACTCGGCGTTGAACTCCTCGTAGGCCGCCTCGGTGGTCTGCTTCACGACTCTGCGGCCGTGATACTCGTCGGCGCGGCTCCGGATGTCACCCCCCATCGCCGGCTCACCTCCCACTGTCGTACGCGCGTGTTCGATTCCGCGCGATTGTGTTCTGAGTCAACCAGTATATGACGTCGCGACTTCCCCGACTATTCCGTACGAAGCGGCGACCCGGTCCGGCTTACCCTACGGTAACCGGACCGGGTCGCCAGAAGAGCCTGCGCGTGTCAGTAGCCCAGGTTCTCCACGCGCTCCACGCCGGGCACCACGTTCTTGAGGTGGCGCTCCACGCCGTTGGTCAGCGTGAGCTGGGACATCGGGCAGCCGGCGCAGGCGCCCTGGAGGCGTACCTGCACGACGCCGTCGTCCAGGACGTCGACCAGCTCGATGTCGCCGCCGTCGGCCTGCAGGGCCGGGCGCACGTCACCGAGTGCCTGCTCGACCTGCTCCTTGAGTGTGCTCATTCGTTGTCACCTCCTCGAGGTGCTTGGGCGGTTGTCGGCGCCCTGGGGGCGCCTCCCCTGATCGGCCAGGGCCGCGAACGTCACGGTCTGAAGCTCCCGCGTGAGGAGCGTCTCGACACCGCTCCAGAACTGGTGCGTGTCGCAGGTGTCGTCGCCGCAGGGATCTACCCGCTGGTGACAACGGCAAAGCAGGATCGGACCCTCCACGGCCTCGTAGACATCACGCACAGTGATGGCGGCCGCCGGCCGGGCCAGCATGACGCCGCCTTGCTGGCCTCGCATCGTGCGCACGAGGCCGGCGCGCGCGAGGTCCTGCACGACCTTCACCAGACGGGCCCCGGGGATGCGTTGGGCCGTGGCGATGTCGCAGGTGTGCACGACGGCGCCCGGTTCGTGCCGCGCGAGCTCGTAGACGGCGCGCACGGCGTAATCGGCCTGGGTGGAGAGTCTCATGGATCCTTTGTACCCCAAGTGGTCCACAATGTCCACTTTGATCCAGGTCAATCCGCGCCGGCCGTCCTCACCCGGCCGGCGGGGCGCGGCGCCGTGGAGGCGCCGTCCTCGCCGGCGGCCGGCGCCTTCAGACCTCGTCCCACGCGTGCGCGATATTGGCCGCATGCACGGCCTCGTACACGGCGTCCACACGCACGCCCTCGTCGAGGAACCTTGCGGCCGGCAGGTCGAGCTCGTGGCGTCCGGCCCCCTCATCTTTGGCGGACGCCACGGCCTCGTACACCTCGGTGATGTAGCGTTCGTTGGCGTCGATCAGCGACTTCGGCCGAGGCGCCCCATGTGCCGGCACCACGAGGTCCACCGGCAGCTGCTTGAGGAGGCGGAGCGTCCGCACCCAGATCTCCGCCGCCTCCCGGTCGCAGAAGCTGGGCAGCGGCCACTCCAGCACGTCCCCGGCGAACAGGACGCCGGCGCCCGCCAGGTAGACCACCAGCGAGTCGGCCGTGTGGCCGGGCGCGTGGATGAGGTGGACGGTCTCGGGATCGGCGTCGAAGGTGAGGCGGTCGCCGAACGTGACGGCGGGCAGGGGCACGCCTTCGGGCGGCTCGGGCGGGACCGTGTCATCGGTGGTGCTCCTCTGCGCCACCATGAGGCGGGGGCACGCTCGATGAGCGACGATGTCCACTTCGCGGAAGGCGGCGTTGCCGTACACGTGGTCCCAGTGGTGGTGCGTGTTGACGACCAGGAGCCGCTGCCCGTGCGTCGCCTGGCGCAGGAGCCCGAGCACCGGCTGCATGTCCTGAGGACCGGTCAGCGTGTCCACGACGAACGCCCGGGATGGAGTGACGATGACGGCGCTGACCGTGGGAAAGCCCTGAGCCACCACGCGCTCTGTCCAGATGTGGGGCGCCAGGTGCTCCACGACTCCTCCTCCCCCTCGCGACGCGGCTCCCGCGCGCGCTCGCGTGCCGCCGCTTCAGGCGACGGTGACGATGTGGTCCGGGGCCACGGTGAGGGCGATGACCCCCCGCGAGCCCACCAGCCAGGTGTCCTCGGTGCCGATGGCGCCCAGTCCCGGCAGCACGAACTTGGGCTCGAGCGCGAAGACCATGCCCTCCTCGAGCTCGAGGTCGCTCGCCGCCAGCACCGGCAGCTCGTCCAGCTCCAGGCCCACGCCGTGGCCGATGAAGCGCACCTGGCCGTCGCCGTGACCCATGAAGCCGTCGGCCAGACCCTCGGCGGCGGCCCGCGCCACCGCGAGCTCGTAGAGGGCGCGGCAGGTGACGCCCGGGCGGGCCGCGCTCACCACATCGTCGCGCACGGCGCACGCCACCTCGTAAGCGCGGACCAGAGGCGGTGGCAGCTCGCCGAGCGCGAACATGCGCGTGAAATCGCTCAGGTAGCCCTCGCGCACCGAGACGAAGTCGAACACCACCGGCTCGCCCCGCCCGATACGCCGAAAGCTCACGCCCTGCGCGACGGCGGGGCTGAGGCCGGTGCCGGCCAGGGGCGTGTCGAGGTAGCTGCCGGCCGCCCCGCTGGGGCCGGTGAGCAGCTGGCCGTAGAACATCTCCTGGTTGAAGGCGCGCATGCGGATGAAGCCCTCGTGGCCGAGGCGCCGGGCCTCGGCCTCGACCATGCCGGCGAACTGCGCCTCTGTGAGCCCCTCGCGGAGCAGGCCGGGGACGGCGTGGTAGACCCCGGCCGTGACGGCCGCCGAGGCGCGGATGCGCTCCACCTCCCAGGGCGACTTGACGGCCCGCAGGCGCACGATGTCGCGACCCACGTCGTGCGCCTCGGCGTCGGGGAACTGCTGCAGAAGACGGCGGGACTCCGCCACCGGCAGCACGTCGAGCTCCAGGCCCAGCCGGGCCGGCGGCCGGCCGTACCGCGCGACCACCTGTGCGCCGAGGTCGCGCGGGTCGTCGAGAGCGACCACCTGCGACAGCGGCGTCTCGAGGAGCGCGCGCTCGGCGAGCCTGCGCACGAACAGCGTGACCTCGCCCTCGGCCGGCACGTACAGGAACGAGCGCTGCACCGTGCCGCTGAAGTAGTACAGGTCGGCGTTCTGCACGATGAGCGCCGCGTCGAGGCTCCGCGCGCCCAGCACGCGCTGCAGCGCGGCCAGACGGGCGCCCGTCTCCGCGGCCGGGACGAGCGTGGCCGCGGGCTCGACCAGCGGCGCGACGCTGCGAGGGCCGGTCACCTTTCGCGACCGGGCGGACGGCGGAGGCGGATGATCGCGGGCCGGGACCGCGAGACGCGACGGCTCACATCACCGGGAACGTCGTGGTGCGCCACAGGACGACGACGACCAGGACGGCGGCGACGGCGGCCAGCAGGGCGGCGTCGCGCGCGGCCCACGGGGCGCGCAGGTCGCGCCGCCCGAACCACGTGAGCGCCTCGACGGCGAGCACACCGCCGATGAGGCCGCCGATGTGGCCCTGCCACGAGATGCCCGGGATGAGGAACGTGATCACCAGGTTGATGAGGATCACGGTGCCCATGCTGCGCAGCGCGCGGCCGGCGGCGCTGTCGCGGTTGTGGATGCTGTACATGAACAGCGCGCCGAACACGCCGAAGATGGCAGTGGAGGCGCCGATGGTCACCGAGAACGGCGCCGCCAGCACGTACACGGCCACGTTGCCGGCCACGCCGGCCACGAGGTAGATCGCCAGATACTTACCCTTGCCGGCCAGCGCCTCCAGGAACGAGCCGCCGAGGTACAGGGCGTACATGTTGAAAGCGATATGGATCAGGCCGCCGTGCAGGAACATGGCCGTGAACAGGCGCCAGTACTCGTGCTTGACGGCCACGTAGGCCGGAACCAGGGCGCCGAGGTCCACCAGCGCCTGGCTGCTGCCGCCGCCCATGAACCCCACGGCGCCGAACACGAGCTCCACGAGGAAGAGGGCGACGTTGATGCCGATGAGCACCTTGGTGACGGGGGCGCTCCCCGACATGACCCCGGCCCCGGCGCTCCAGCGCGAGCGCGTCTGGGCGCGCGTGACCACGCGCGCCCTGTCACCCGACGAACGCTGCTCGCGCACGCACTCCGGGCAGCGAAAGCCGACCGGCGCCGGGATCATGCACTCGTAGCAGATGGGCCGCCCGCAATTGGAGCACGAAACGCCCGTCTCCCGGTCGTGGTGCCGGTAGCAGCGCTGCACCTCCAGGTCTGGCGGCAGGTGCGTGTCGAAGTCGGGCGGCAGCTCGCCGCCGGGAGAGACCGGGGTGCTCACGAGGCGACCCCCGCGAGAGTCCCGGCGAACAGCTCCTTGAACCACGCCGGGACGCGCAGGGCACGGCCGGTGGCACGGTCGCACACGGCGTGCCGGGTCCCGGCCGTCGCCAGGAGCAGCCCGTCGCGCGCGATCTCGTACTTGAACGAGAACGTCGCCGGCCCCACAGCGTCGACCCACAGGGCGATCTCGACGAGGTCGTCGAGGCGTGCCGGCCGCAGGTACCTGACGTTGACGTCTACCACCGGCAGAACGACGCCGCGCGCCTCGATGCCGGCGATGGGATGACCCAGCTCGCGGAGCAGGTCGATGCGCGCCACCTCCATCCACACCAGGTAGTTGGCGTGATACACGACGCCGGCGGCATCGGTCTCAGCGTAGCGTGCGCGGACGTGCGTGGTGAACCGGGGCGCCTGAGGGGAGGGGTCACTCATGGCTCAGAGTGTAGCACGGGGGCGGGGAGCCCAAACTCCCCGCCCCCGTGCGGACGCTCCGGTGTGTGTGCGGCTCAGGCGAACGCGACGCCGGCGGCGTCGGTGAAGATCTCAAAGGCGTAGTCCATCTCCTCGTCGCTGACGTTGAGCGGCGGCAGGAAGCGGACGCAGTTGCCCAGCGAGCCGGCGCCCATGAGGATGAGCTTCCTCTTGGAGCACTCGGCGATGAACGCCTTGGCGGCCACGGCGTTGGCCTCCCTGGTGTCGGGGACGACGCACTCGATGGCGTTCATGAGACCCATGCCGCGCACCTCGCCGATGGTGGGGTGCTTGTCCTTGAGGCCGGTGAAGAAGGCGCGGAGCTTCTCGCCCTGACGCTGGGCGTTGACCAGCATGCCGTCCTCCTCCATCGCCTCGATGGTGGCGAGGGCGGCGGCGCAGGCGACGGCGTTGCCACCGTAGGTGCCGCCCATGGAGCCCGGCAGGGTCTTGCTCCAGAGCGACTCAGGCGCCGCGATGGCGCCGAGCGGGTAGCCCGAGGCGATGCCCTTGGCGACCGTCATGATGTCGGGCTCGATGCCGTAGTGCTCGTGGCAGAACCACGTGCCCGTGCGGCCGAACCCGGCCTGGACCTCGTCCATGATGAGGCAGGCGCCGATCTCGGTGGCGATGGCGCGCAGCTCCTGCATGAACTCCACCGTCGGGACGATGAAGCCGCCCTCGCCCTGGATGGGCTCGACGATGATGGCGGCCACGTCGTCGCCGTAGATCTCCGCGCGCAGCACGCGGCGCACGTCCTCGATGGCGTAAGCCGTGGGATCCTCGCTCGCCGGCGTACGGAAGGGATAACAGTACCGCGCGTGATAGACGCTCGGCACCAGCGGCTCGTGGTGGCCGCGGTAGTGCACGGCGGAGTCGGTGAGCGCCATGGTGAGGTGCGTGCGGCCGTGGAAGGCGCCCTGGAAGGCGATGATGCCGGGGCGCCGCGTAGCCTGCTTGGCCAGCTTGATCGCGTTCTCGACCGCCTCGGCGCCGGAGTTGGCGAACATGAACTCGTCGTGCGTCTCGGGGACGATCTCGTGGAGCTTCTCGGCGAGCTGGAGCATGGGGCCATGGCGATAGATGTTCATCTGCGCGTGCGGCAGCTTGGCGGCCTGCTCCTGCACGGCCTTGACGACCTTGGGGTGGCAATGGCCGGTGTTCACGACGGCGATGCCGACCACGAAGTCGAGCCACTTGTTCCCGTCGGTGTCGTACACCCAGCTGCCCTCGGCGTGGTCGAGCGTGATCGGCGCGACCGGCCCGAGGAAGTGCGGCATGTGCTTCATGTAGGCGGGCTTCGTGGACATGGATTCGACCTCCATCGACGACCGTACTCCAAGGCGACAGCGCCGCGCCGATGACCTCCCTGCGGCGACGCGCGCATCCTAGCAGACGGTCCCGTCTGTCGTTGTGCCAAGTCCACACACCGAGGGGACGATTGACCGGGGCGCTTTGTCCACTCTGTCCAAGGCGAACGGACGTGTTCGCTCTTGACAGGTTGTGTGCGAAGGCGGAGAATCGTGACATAATTCACAGCGTTTGTGCTGTCACGAACACAGTGGTCCGTCTTTTCAGGGGAGCCGGAGCCGACGTGGTATCGAGGAAGACCGTCTCACGCATGAGCCGCTACCGGCGGCTGTTGTCTTCTCTGCGCGCCAACGGCGTGAGCAGCATCTACTCCCATCAGCTGGCACGACACGCCGTCGTCAGCGCCGCCCAGGTGCGCCGCGACCTCATGGTCATCGGGTACTCCGGCAGCCCCAACCGCGGCTACGACGTCGACGCCTGCATCCAGAGCATCAGCTCGTTCCTCGACGGGACCGCGAGGCAGGAGGTGGTCCTGGTCGGCGTCGGGAACCTGGGCCGTGCGGTGCTGGCCCACCTCGAGGGCAAGAGCGCCTCGGTGGCGTTCGTGGCAGCCTTCGACGACGACCTCCAGCTGGCAGACACCGTGGTGCACGGCGTGCGCTGCCTTCCGGCCGCGCACATGGAGGACCTGGTGCGGGACCTCGGCGTGCAGATCGCGGTGCTCACCGTGCCGGGCGCGGCGTCTCAGCCCGTCGCGGACGCCCTCGTGCGCGCGGGCGTGAAGAGCCTCATCAGCTTCTCCCCCGTCCCCCTCCACCTGCCCAACGACATCTTCGTCGAGTACATGGACATCACGGCGGCGCTCGAGTCGGCCGCGTACTTCGCACGGCTCGCCGGCGACGAGGCCGAGTCCGGCACCGCCGCCGATCTGGAGCCCATGGTCAAGAAACTGGAATCGCTGCTCGCGAGGTCGAACATGAAACTGGAAGAGCTGGCCGAGCACATCGGCGCGCACGTCGTCACGCCCGGCGACCCGGGCGGCACCGAGGTGAACAGGATCTACGCGGGCGACCGCGTGAGCGACCTCCTCAACGAGGCCACCGACAAGACGCTCCTGGTCAGCAACCTGGCCAGCGTCCAGATGCTGCGCGTTGCCGAGCTCATGGACGTGCCCGGCATCTGCTTCGTGAACGGTGTCGAGCCCGACGATGAAGTGGTCGCGCTCGCGCGCGTCAACGGCACCCTGCTCCTCGTCTCGCCGGCCGGCGTGTTCGAGACCTGCGGCCTCATCTACCAGTACCTCTCCGGGGACCAGCGGGAGCAATGAGCGTCCGTCCGGCACGGGAGCGCGCGACGCGCACCCCGCAGGGGCGGTCGGCGCATGCCGCGGCCGCAGCCCGAGCGGCTCGCAAGCGCGCAGGAGCCTGACCGGTGGAGCACCTGTCCTACCCCATCGAGAGCGGCGATTACGCCGGCGCGGGCGCGGCCTCGCGTGACCTCAAGCGGCACCTCAAGCGCATCGGCGCGGAGGCTGACTCGGTGCGCCGCGCCATGATCGCCGCCTACGAAGCCGAGATGAACGTGGTCATCCACACGTCGGGGGGCGGCCGCCTGGACGCCACCGTCACCAGCGGCCAGCTCGACGTGGACGTGGTGGACCACGGGCCGGGCATCCCCGACGTGGACGCGGCCATGCGCGAGGGCTTCTCCACGGCGTCCGCGGAGGCGCGGGCGCTGGGCTTCGGCGCCGGTATGGGCCTGCCCAACATCGCCCGCAACAGCGACCGCGTGAAGGTCACCTCCACCGTGGGCCAGGGCACCAGGGTGAGCTTCACCGTCGCCCTGCGCCCGGAGGCCGCCGTACAGGGAACGCCGGCCTCGTCGCTGAGCACGGTGTCCGAGGTGTGTCGCGACTGCCGCCACTGCCTCGTCGCGTGTCCCACCGCCGCGCTCCGGGTGCGCGACGGACGGCCATCGGTGCTGCACCACCTGTGCATCGACTGCACGAGCTGCATCGCCGTGTGCGCGCCGGAGGCGCTCACGCTGCTGGACGCAGCAGGCCCCCTCGAGGGCCACGGCGTGCTCGCCGTGCCGCCGGCCCTGCTCGCCGGCTTCGGCGACCACCCCGCCGCCACCGTGCTGGCGGAGCTCCGGGCGCTCGGCTTCGAGGAGGTCGTGTCCGTACACGGATACGAGGATGCCCTTCGCCGCGAGGTGCTCGACGTGGCCGCCACTGCCACGCCGCCGGCACCCGTGATCTCGCCGGTGTGCCCGGCAGCAATGAACCTCATCGAGCTCCGCTTCCCGTCGCTGGTGCCGCACGTCGCGCCTCTCGCCTCCCCGTGGGAGGCGCTGCAGCGCGATCTCCACGGCCGCGAAGTCACCTACGTGGTGTCGTGCCCCAGCCAGCGCTCGGCGCTGCTTGCGCAGCTGCCCACCGACCAGCGCAGCACCGTGACCCCGCGCCGCGTGCGCGACGCCGTGCTGCCGCGGCTCACGGCTCGCCGCGACGGCGCCGATGGGCGCGGCGCGGCGCCGCGGCCGCAGGCGAGCGGCACCGACGACCTTCTGGTCGTGGACGGTGTGGCCCACGTGGTCGCCGTCCTGGAGCAGATCGAGGACGGCGTGCTGAGCGGCGTGAGCGCCGTGGAGCCCTACCTGTGCGACGGCGGGTGCTTCGGCTCCCCGCTTCTGGCGGAGGACGCGCGCGTGGCCGCGTGGCGCTGGACGGCCACGGCCGGCTTCGACGCCGCCGGCGGCAGCGCGGAACGGGCGCGCCCGTTCCGCCCGCGCCCCGGCGTCCGCCTGGACGACGACATGGCCGTGGCCATCCGCAAGCTCGGCGAGCTGGATGCCGAGACACGGGCGCTGCCCGGCAAGGACTGCGGCGTGTGTGGAGCACCCACCTGCGCCGCCCTCGCCGAAGACATCGTGATGGGCCGCGGCACCCGCGCGGCGTGTCCGTACGTGACCACGAAGGAGAGGAGCGACTCATGAAGCTCGACGAGATCGCCGCGACGCTCGACCTGACCCTGCTCACGCCCGAGACGCCGGCCCTGAAGGAGACCGACATCACCAGCGGGTACGCGTCGGACCTGCTCAGCGACGTGCTCGCGCACGCTCCCGAGGGCGGCCTGCTGGTCACGCTGCAGGTCCACCTCAACGTTATCGCCGTGGCGAGCCACGCCGAGCTGACCGCGGTCGTGTTCGCCGGCAACCGCCGTCCGGAGCCCGACGTCGTCGAGAAGGCCGCCGCCGAAGGCATCACCCTGTACGTGTCCTCACACGGTACCTTCGACCTGGTCGGGCGCCTGTACGGGCTCGGCGTGAAGGGATCCGATGCGTGAATGTCTGCTGGGCAGACCTGCACGTGCACACGGCGCTCTCGCCCTGCGCCGACGGCGAGATGACGCCGCCGGCCATCGTGAAGCGAGCGCTCGCTGAGGGCCTGGGCATGATCGCCGTCTGCGACCACAACAGCGCCCGCAACGCGGCGGCCGTCCAGGTGGCGGCCGGCGCACAACTCGCCGTGATCGCCGGCATGGAAGTGACGACCGTCGAGGAGTGCCACGTGGTGGGCCTCTTCCCCGACGCCGAAGCCGCACAGGCGGCAGGCGCCGAGGTAGGGGCCACCCTGCCGGCCTCGGACGACGGGTACGAGACCTTCTTCGGCGCGCAGCAGGTGATGGACGCGGCCGGCGCCGAGGTGGCCCGCGAGCGGCTCGCCCTGGCCACCGGCACGACACTGGACGTGAACGGCGTCGTGGGCCTCATCCACCGCCACGGCGGCCTCGCCGTGGCAGCCCACATCGACCGCCGCAGCTTCGGCGTGATCGGCCAGCTCGGCTTCTTTCCCGATGAGGCGGGCTTCGACGCCGTGGAGGTGTCACGGCACGTGGGCCCCGGTGACGAGGCCGAAGCGCCGTTCCTGGAGCACAGCCTGCCCCTGGTGCACTCGTCGGACGCGCACTATCTGGCCGACATCGGCGCCGCCCGCACGGCGGTGCGCTGCGAGCGCCCCGGCTTCGCCGAGCTGGCCCTGGCGCTCGCCTGCCGCGACGGGAGGGGACTCGGCGATGCATGACCTCTCCCTCTACCTGCTCGACATCCTCGAGAACTCCGTGCGCGCTGGAGCCACGGTGATCGCCACGCGCATCACCGCCGACCGTGTCGCCGGGACACTGGCGATCGACGTACAGGACGACGGCCCTGGGCTGCCGGTGCAGCCGGAGGCCGCCCTGGACCCGTTCTTCACGACCAAGGAGCGCAAGAAGACCGGCCTCGGCCTCAGCCTCTTCCGGCAGGCGGCCGAGGAGGCCGGCGGCGGCCTCACCGTGGGCCGCTCGGCCGAGCTCGGAGGCGTGCAGGTGCACGCCTGGCTCGGCCTCGACAACGTGGATCGGCCGCCGCTGGGCGACGTGGCGGCCAGCATCCTCACCATGGTCGCCACCAACCCGCAGATCGACTTCCGCGTGGACCTCACGGACGACGACGCGCATGTGGAGGTGCGCGGCAGCGAGCTGCCGGGAAGGCTCCCGACCCTCGTCGCCTACCAGGAGGCCCTCACCTGATCCCGACCACCGACCCGCAGAACTCGGCAACCATGCCCTGCGAGCGCGACGGCTCGCAGCGACCCACGTGAAGGAGAGCCGCATGAATGAAGAAGTCAGAGGGTGCGCCTGCTGCACCGAGGAACCGACCGAGGAAGAGCTCCTCGAGCGCCTCGATGCGGTGATCGCCGACTACAAAGGCAAGCCCGGGGCGCTCATCCCGGTGCTGCAGCTTGCCCAGGGCATCTTCGGGTACCTGCCCGAGGTCGCCCTGAAGCACATCGCCAGGGAGCTCAAGAAGCCGTACAGCGAAGTGGCCGGCGTCGTGGGCTTCTATTCGTTCTTCACGACCGTGCCGCGCGGCAAGCACCTCATCCGCATCTGCCTCGGCACGGCCTGCTACGTGCGCGGCGGCGTCGCCGTCCTGGACGCCTTCAAGAAGCAGCTCGGCATCGATATCGGCGGCACCACCGAGGATCGCAACTTCTCGCTGGAGATCGGCCGCTGCTTCGGCGCCTGCGGCCTGGCCCCCGTGATCATGGTCGACGACGACGTGCACCACCGCGTCAAGCCCAAGCGCGTCAACGAGATCCTCGCGCAGTACGCCGTCGAGGAGCTCGTCCTGGCGGAGAGGAGCGCCTGATGGCCGACAGGATCACCAGCCCCGACCAGTTGAAGGCGCTGGCCGCCAAGGCCAAGGCCGACATCGACCTGCGTGAGGGGCGCAAGGAACGTCAAGTCACGGTGCACATGGGCACCTGCGGCATCGCCGCCGGCGCGCGCGGTGTCGTGGCCGCATTCATGACCGAGATGGCCGCCGCCGGCGTACAGGACGTGAGCCTGCACCAGTCGGGCTGCGCCGGTCTGTGCGAAGAGGAGCCCATGGCCACCGTCACCATGCCCGACGGCACCCTCTACCGCTACGGTCTCCTCGACGACGCCAAGGTGCACGCCATCGTCGAGCAGCACCTCGTGGGCGGCATCCCGGTCGACGCGTACCTCATCCAGCAGAGCTGAAGGCGAGTGAACTGACTATGGCTGATGTGAGAAGTCAACTGCTGATCTGCACCGGCGGCGGCTGCATCGCCTCGGGCGCGCTGGAGGTGAGCGAGGCCATGCGTGCCGAGCTCGTCAAGCGCGAGCTCGCGGGCGAGGTGGGCGTCATCGAGACCGGTTGCCTGGGCCCGTGCGTGCAGGGCCCCGTGGCGCTCGTCTATCCGGACGGCGTCTTCTACCAGAACGTGCACGTCGAGGACGTGCCGGAGATCGTCGAGGAGCACCTGCTCAAGGGCCGCATCGTCGAGCGCCTCGTGAGCCACGCCCCCGGTACGGACCGCACCCAGGCGGAGATGGACGACATCCCGTTCTTCAACCGCCAGGTCAAGATCGTGCTGCGCAACAGCGGCATCATCGACCCCCTCAAGATCGACGAGTACATCGCCCGTGAGGGCTACCAGGCCCTGGCCAAGGTGCTCACCGAGATGACGCCCGAGCAGGTCGTGGAAGAGGTCCTGGCGTCCGGCCTGCGCGGTCGCGGCGGCGCCGGGTTCCCCACCGGCATGAAGTGGAAGTTCGCGCAGCAGCAGGACAACGACACCAAGTACATCCTCTGCAACGCCGACGAGGGCGACCCCGGGGCGTTCATGGACCGCTCGGTGCTGGAGGGCGACCCGCACTCGCTCATCGAGGGCATGGTCATCGGCGCCTTCGCCATCGGCGCGCACCAGGGCTACGTGTACGTGCGCGCCGAGTACCCGCTGGCCGTGGAGCGCCTCAACCACGCCCTCGGCCAGGCGCGCGAGTACGGCCTGCTGGGCGACGACATCATGGGCAGCGGCTTCGCCTTCGACCTCGAGATCCGCATGGGGTCGGGCGCCTTCGTGTGCGGCGAGGAGACCGCGCTCATGACCTCCATCGAGGGCAACCGCGGTGAGCCACGCCCGCGCCCGCCGTTCCCGGCGGTCTCGGGCCTCTGGGGCAAGCCCAGCGTCCTCAACAACGTGGAGACCTTCGCCAACATCGCGCCGATCATCCTCAAGGGCGCCGCGTGGTACGCCAGCACCGGTACCGAGCAGAGCAAGGGCACCAAGGTGTTCGCGCTCGGCGGCAACGTGCTGCACACCGGCCTCGTCGAGGTCCCGATCGGCATGCAGCTCGGCGAGCTCATCTTCGAGGTCGGCGGCGGCATCCCGAACGGCAAGGAGTACAAGGCCGCCCAGCTCGGCGGTCCCTCCGGCGGCTGCATCCCCAAGGAGCACCTCAACGTCCCCGTCGACTACGCCACCCTCCAGGCGCTCGGCGCCATCATGGGCTCCGGCGGCATCATCGTCATGGACGAGGACACCTGCATGGTGGATATCGCCCGCTTCTTCCTGGAGTTCACGCAGGAGGAGAGCTGCGGCAAGTGCCCGCCCTGCCGCGTCGGCACCAAGCGCATGCTCGAGATCGTCGAGCGGATCACGCGCGGTGAGGGCGAGGAGGGCGACATCGAGCGCCTCGTGGCCCTCGGCGAGACCATCAGCCAGACCGCCCTCTGCGGCCTCGGCCAGACGGCGGCCAACCCCGTGCTGAGCACCATCCGCCACTTCCGCCACGAGTACGAGGCCCACATCAAGGACAAGTACTGCGAGGCCGGCGTCTGCTCGACGATGTTCAAGGCGCGCTGCTCCAACGCGTGCCCGGCGAGCGTCAACATCCCCGGCTTCGTGAGCCTCGTGGGCGAGGAGCGCTACGACGAGGCCCTCAAGCTGCACCGCGAACGCAACCCGCTGGCCAGCATCTGCGCCCGCGTCTGCTTCCACCCTTGCGAGAGCAAGTGCATGCGTTCCAGCCTCGACGGGGCCCTGGCCATCCGCCACGTCAAGCGCTTCATGGTCGAGCAGGAGAAGGAACCGCAGCTGCCGGAGATCATGGCCAGCGACGAGAACGCCGCCCGCAAGGTCGCCATCGTCGGCTCCGGGCCGGCCGGCCTCTCGGCCGCCTACTTCCTCGCCCGGCTGGGCTACAAGCCGGTCGTGTTCGAGGCCGAGCCCAAGGCCGGCGGCATGCTCGTCCAGGCCATCCCGGCCTACCGCCTGCCGCGCCACGAGCTCGAGCGCGAAGTCACGATGATCGAGGCCATGGGCGCACGCTTCGAGTACAACAAGGCGCTCGGCCGCGACTTCACCCTCAAGCAGCTCAAGGACGAGGGGTATGAGGCCGTGTTCGTGGCCGTCGGCGCCCCGCAGGGCATGGGCATCGGCGTGCCGGGCGAAGACGGCCCCGGCGTGTACGACGGCCTCTCCTTCCTCAAGCAGTACAACGTCGACGGCAAGGGCGAGGTCGGCAAGAACGTGGTGGTGGTCGGCGGCGGCAACGCGGCCATCGACGCTGCCCGCACGGCCATCCGCCTGGGCGCCGAGAGCGTCAGGATCCTGTATCGCCGCACGCGTGCCGAGATGCCCGCGTGGGGCGAAGAAGTCGACGCCGCCGACATCGAGGGCATCGAGATCGTCACGCTCGTCGCCCCGGAGGAGATCCTCCGCGACGCGAGCGGCAAGGTCACCGGCGTGCGCTGCAGAGAAATGGCGCTCGGCGACTACGACAAGAGCGGCCGGCGCCGGCCGGTGGCAGGCCACAACCCGTCGTTCACGGTCGAAGCCGACACCGTGATCGCCGCCATCGGCCAGAAGCTCGACGCGCCGGCCATCCTGGACGGCACCCCGGTCGAGCTCAACCGCTGGGGCTACCTCTCCGCCGACCCCGACACCGGCCAGACGTCCGCCGACTGGGTCTTCACCGGCGGCGACGCCGCCACCGGCCCGTCCTCGGTGGTCGAGGCCATCGGCGCCGGCGAGAAGGCGGCGGCCGGCATCGACCAGTTCCTCACCGGCGCGAACCACGCGTTCTGGCGCAGGGACATCGAGCCGCCGACGTTCTTCGACCCCGACGCCGACCCCCAGCTCGTCGACCGCCACGCGGTGCACGAGCTGGCGGTGACCGACCGCATCAAGAACTTCGACGAAGTCGAGATCAGCTGGGCCGCGGAGGTGGCACTCGCCGAGGCGAGACGCTGCCTGCGCTGCGACTACGGCAAGTACTCGCTCGCCAGCAAGGAGCGCTGAAGGATGCCGACCCTTACCATTGACGGGATCCCTGTCGAGGTCCCTGAGGGCACCACGGTGCTCCAGGCCTCCCGGCAGGCAGGTGTGAAGATCCCCACCCTGTGCTACCTGGAAGACGTCCAGTCCATCGGCGCCTGCCGCGTCTGCCTCGTCGAGGTGGAGGGCGCGCGCACGCTGGTCGCCTCGTGCAGCCAGCCCGCCACCGACGGCATGGTCGTCCACACCAACTCGGGCAAGGTCCGCGACGGCCGCCAGATGGTCCTCGAGCTCCTTCTCTCGGAGCACGACGGCGACTGCAAGATCTGCGGCCGCTCCGCCGACTGCGAACTCCGCACCCTGGCCGACGAGCTGGGCATCGGCGACCTGCGCTACGAAGGAGAAAAGACCTTCAGGATGATCGACGAGAGCACCCCGGCGCTGATCCGTGACACCGGCAAATGCATCAGCTGCCGCCGCTGCGTGACGGTGTGCAACGAGGTCCAGGAAGTGGGCGGACTGTTCGCCCAGGGCCGCGGCTTCGCCACCCTCATCGGCCCGGCCTTCTCGCAGAACCTCAGCGACGTGGTCTGCGTGCAGTGCGGCCAGTGCGCCGCCGTCTGCCCCGTCGGGGCCATCCAGGAGCGCAACCAGATCGACGCGGTCTGGGATGCCCTGGACGACCCGACCAAAACGGTGATCGTGCAGACCGCGCCGGCCATCCGCGCCGCCCTGGGCGAGTGCTTCGACTACCCGCCGGGCACGCTGGTGACCGGCAAGATGGTCGCGGCGCTGCGCCGCATGGGCTTCAACGCCGTGTTCGACACCGACTTCACCGCCGACCTCACCATCATGGAGGAGGGCACCGAGCTGCTCGTGCGCCTCAAGAAGGCGCTCGTCGACGGCGAGGAGGTCGCTCTGCCGCAGTTCTCCAGCTGCTCACCGGGCTGGATCAACTACATGGAGCACTTCAACCCCGACATGCTCGACTGCCTGAGCACCTGCAAGAGCCCGCAGCAGATGTTCGGGGCGCTCGCCAAGACCTACTATGCCGAGAAGATCGGCGTGAAGCCGGAGGACATGATCGTCGTCTCCGTCATGCCCTGCACGGCCAAGAAGTACGAGGCGGCGCGCCCGGAGATGAACGACAGCGGCGTGCGCGACGTGGATATCGTGCTCACCACGCGTGAGCTCGGCGCCATGATCAAGCAGGCCGGCATCGACTTCCGCGGCCTGCCCGACGAGCAGATGGACGCGCCGCTCGGCATGAGCACCGGCGCTGCCGACATCTTCGCCAACACCGGCGGCGTCATGGAGGCGGCTCTGCGCACGGCGTGGGCGATCGTCACCGACAGCAAGCCGTTCCCGTTCGCCGACCTGCATGTCAAACCCATCCAGGGACTCGAGGGCGTCAAGGCCGCGACCGTCAAGATCGAGGGCGCCAAGGGCGACTGGGCGTTTCTCGAGGGCGCCGACCTCAAGGTCGCCGTGGCCCACGGCCTCGGCAACGCGCAGAAGGTCATCGACCAGGTCAAGAGCGGCGAGGCCGAGTACCACTTCGTCGAGGTCATGACCTGCCCCGGCGGCTGCATCGGCGGCGGTGGTCAGCCGCGGCTGACCACCAACGAGGTGCGCAAGAAGCGCATGGAGGCCATCTACCGCGAGGACGAGGGCCGAGAGCTGCGCCAGTCGCACGAGAACCCCGCCGTGTGCGAGCTCTACGAGGAGTACCTCGGGGCGCCGTGCGGCGAGATCTCGCACCACCTCCTGCACACCCACTACTTCGAGCACGACCGCGTCTGAGACGCGGCCGACCACGGTGCCGGCCGGCCCCCGCGGGGGCCGGCCGGGCCACCGGCGGGGCGGGGTGACCCTGAGCACCCCGCCCCGCCACCCCGCCCGGCGGGGACGGAGAAGGCGACCGGCTATACTGGGAATGAACGCATGACCGCTGAACACCTCATCCTCATCGTCGACGACGACTACGACTTCCTCGAGATGAACCGCTTCATCCTCGAGAACGCCGGTTACAGGGTCGTCACCGCCACCAACCCCGCTGAGGCCGCGGCGCGCATCGACGAGGAGGCGCCCGACCTCGTCATCACCGACCTGATGATGACGAGCATCGACGCCGGCTTCGCGTTCTCGCTCGCGCTCAAGAGCGACCCGCGCACGGCCGCGGTGCCCGTGATCATCTCCACGTCCGTGAGCAGCGCCCTGGGCCTCGACTTCCACCCGCGGTCCGAGGCGGACCTGGCCAAGATGAACGTGGACGCCTACTTCGACAAGCCTATCGACGCGCAGGCGCTGCTCGCCAAGGTCGGCGAGCTGCTGTCGCGACGCGCCGAAGGACCCACCCGATGAACGAGGACAAAGTGGCTCTCCTTCCCCTGGTCACGACCATCGGCGAGAAGTGCCGCACCTGCTACACCTGCGTGCGCGAGTGCCCGGCCAAGGCCATCCAGATCCTCGACGGGCAGGCCAGCGTCATCCAGACGCGCTGCATCGGCTGCGGCAACTGCGTCACCGTGTGCAGCCAGAACGCCAAGCAGGTGCTCAGCGGCATCGAAGATACGGAGCGCCTTCTGGCCGGGCCCGGACCGGTGGCTGCCATCGTCGCCCCGAGCTATCCGGCCGAGTTCACCGAGTGCGACACCGGCAGCCTCGTGGCCGCGCTCCGCGAGCTCGGCTTCGCCCAGGTGCACGAGGTCGGCTTCGGCGCCGACCTCGTGGCGGCCGAGTACCGGCGCCTGCTGGAGACCACCAGCGAGCGCTACGTCTCGACCCCGTGCCCTTCGGTGGTCAGCTTCGTGCGCAAGTACCACCCGGACATGCTCGACCGCCTCGCCCCCATCGTCTCGCCCATGCTGGCCATCGCCCGCGTGCTGCACGCCAAGCACGGACCCGACCTCAAGATCGTGTTCATCGGGCCCTGCATCGCCAAGAAGGGCGAGGCCAGGTACGCGCAGTTCGAGGGTGAGGTGCACGCCGCCCTCACCTTCGTCGAGCTGCGGGCCATGTTCGCCGCCCGGGGCATCCCCCTGGCCTCGCACCAGGACGACGACGACTTCGACCCGCCGCACGGCAGCCTGGGCGCCCTCTTCCCCATCACGCGCGGCCTCTTGCAGGCCGCGGACCTGGACGAGGACCTGATGGAGGGCGACATCATCAGCGCCGACGGGCGCGCCAACCTCGCCGACGCCATCATCGACTTCGAGCACGGCGAGACCGAGGCGCGCCTCCTCGACATCCTCTGCTGCGAGGGCTGCATCATGGGCGCCGGTTTCAGTACCGAGGCCCACGTCTTCGCGCGCCGCAAGGAGGTCAGCCGCGAGACCCGACGGCGCCAGCGCGACTTCGACCAGGCGGCCTGGGACGCGGCCGTGGCGGACTTCGCCGACCTCGACCTGAGCCGCACGTTCCAGCGCTATGACCAGCGCTTCGCCGACTCGCCCACCGACAAGCAGCTCAAGACCGTCCTCGCGCGCATGAACAAGCTCAGCGCGGTCGACGAGCTCGACTGCGGCGCCTGCGGCTACGAGACCTGCCGCGACCACGCCGAGGCCGTGTGGCAGGGCCTCGCCGAGGTGGAGATGTGCCTGCCGTACGCGGTCGACGAGCTCCGCAAGACCGTGGACGAGCTGCAGGAGTCGAACCGCTCCCTGGAGACGACCAAAGAGGCGCTGGTCAAGAGCGAGAAGCTGGCCAGCATGGGTCAGCTCGCGGCCGGCATCGCCCACGAGGTCAACAACCCCCTCGGCATCCTGCTGCTGCACGCCAACCTGCTCCTCGAGGAGTGCCGGGTCGGAAGCCAGGAGGCCGACGACGTGAGCCTCATCGTCGACCAGGCGAACCGCTGCAAGAAGATCATCTCGGGGCTGCTGAACTTCGCGCGGCAGAGCCGCGTGGTCCGGCAGCCCACCGACCTCAGCGCCCTCGTGCAGGAGGTGCTGCGCACCCTCCCCACCGACGAGGGCGTCGCGATCGCCGTCGACGACCGGCTGTCCGACCCCGTCGCCGAGGTCGACGCCGACCAGATCGTGCAGGTGCTCACCAACCTGCTCACCAACGCCCAGCACGCCATGCCCGACGGCGGCGCCATCACCGTCACCGTCGACGGCACCGAGGAGAACGTCGTCCTCGCGGTCGCCGACGAGGGCTGCGGCATCCCCGAAGAGAACCTCGACAAGCTCTTCAGCCCGTTCTTCACGACCAAACAGGTGGGCAAAGGCACTGGTCTGGGCCTCGCCGTGAGCCACGGCATCGTCAAGATGCACCGCGGGCAGATCTCGGTGGAGTCCAACGCCGACCCCGCCAAGGGCCCCACGTACACCACGTTCACCATCGTCTTGCCGCGCTACGAGACCGAGCTCGGTGCGCCGGCCAGCCTGCAGGAGATCACGGAGAGCTGACATGGAACCGCTGGACGCGCAGCCGCACGAGTCGCTGATGGACCCCCAGCAGACCACGTTGCAGGTCGTGATGGTGGACGACGAAGAGGCGCTCTGCCTGGGCGTGCGCCGCATCATCGAGAAGTACAGGGTGCACGTGGCCGACGTGCTCGTAGACGCAAGCTACACGTTCCGGTACTTCACGAGCGGCGAGGACTTCCTCGCGTACCTGACCGACGGCGGAAGCGTCGATCTTCTTCTGCTCGACCTCAAGCTGCCCGGCGTCGGCGGCATGGACGTGCTCGACGCCCTCAGCAGCCAAGGCCGCGAGGTCCTCACCATCATGATCACGGCCTACGCCACGTTCGAGACGGCTGTGAAGGCCACAAAGCTCGGCGCCTACGACTTCCTCGCCAAGCCCTTCACGCCCGACGAGCTGCGCTACGCCCTGCGCAAGGCCACCAGCCAGCTCATCCTCAGCAAGCAGGCGCGCAAGCTGGCTGAGGAGAAGCGCCAGGTGCGCTTCAACTTCATCTCCGTGCTGGCACACGAGCTCAAGGCTCCGCTCAACGCCGTGGAGGGCTACCTGAACATCCTCAGGATGACGGAGCAGGACAAGAACCTGCAGATGGTCGAGCGCAGCATCGTGCGCGTGGACGGCATGAAGAAGCTCATCAGCGACCTGCTGGACATGACGCGCATCGAGTCCGGCCAGCGCGAGCGCATCATCAAGCGACTCGACCTGGCCGAGCTCGCCAAGGCGTCGATGGAGCTGTTCGCCGTCGACGCCGAGCGCCGCGGCATCACCGTCACCCTCGAAGCCGACCCCGACGTCGAGCTCATGGCCGACGCCGGCGAGGCTGAGATCGTGCTCAACAACCTCATCTCCAACGCCGTCAAATACAACCGCGACGGCGGCTCCGTCACCGTGAGGATCGACCGCACGGACGGCGGTGTGCGCGTCGCCGTGGCGGATACCGGTTTCGGCCTCACGCCGGAGGAGGCCGCCAAGCTCTTCAACGAGTTCACGCGCATCAAGAACGAGCACACGGTCAAGGTGCTCGGGAGCGGCCTCGGCCTCTCCACGGTGCGCAAGATCGCCAACATGTACGAGGGCGAGGCCACCGTGGAGAGCGAGGCCGGCGTGGGCAGCACGTTCACCGTGACCCTGCACGACGCGCGCGCGGACGGGTCGGCGCCGGTTGCGGACGCCGCCACCACCGACCCTGCCGCGGCGGCCGCCGCTCTGGCGGCCGCCGCGCTCGACCAGCCGGCTCCACCGGCCTGACGGACTTCGCCCCATCGCGCAGCAAGAACGCCCGCATCACGCGAGAGAGAAAGGACGGTCGAGCCACCCGAAACGGAACCGTGACGCAAGCCGGACCACCACCAGCGCCCCTTCTCCCCGCCCCCTGTCGCCCCGCCCGGTCTGCCGGACGGTCGTCGTCACGGAGGCGCGGCGTCGTCGGGCCTGGCACACAAGCCTGGCGCACCTTGGAGGGGGCGCCGTGGGGAAACGCAGAGCACGAAAGGGAGTGTGCGGTGCCCAAGATCCTCATCGTTGACGACGATCCCGACATCGTCGAAGCCTGCCAGTTGGTCCTCGAGCGCGAGGGCTACGAGGTGTCCGGTGCGCCCAACCGCGCCGACGGCATGAACGCCATCGAGGGGGCCGCGCCGGACCTCCTCATCCTCGACGTGATGATGGAAGAGCCCGACGACGGCCTGCGGATGGCACGCGAGATCCGCAAGGCCGGCCACGCCTTCCCCATCATCATGCTCACCAGCGTCAACGCCGCCATGGGCCTCAACATCGACAAGGACGAAGAGATGGTCCCGGTCGACGAGTTCCAGTCCAAACCGGTGGACCCGCAGACGCTGATCGCCAAGGTCCAGAAGCTGCTCGCGTAAGAGAGAGGACGTTCATGCTCGTCACTCAGCAGGAGCAGCTCCGCGCCGAGGTCACCGCACTGGTGGACCAGCTCGGGCCGGGCCGGAGCTCTCTCATCCCGATACTCCAAGACGTCAAGTGGCGCTACCACGACATCGACACCGACGCGATGCAGATCATCGCCGACCTTCTGGACATCCATCCGGTCGAGGTCTACAGCGTCGCCACCTTCTACGCCTTCCTCGACCCGGACGCCCAGGGCGAGTTCGTCATCCGGCTCTGCAGCACGGTCTCGTGCGAGCTGGCCGGCAAGGACGCCATCGCCCGCCAGCTCGAGACCGAGCTCGGCATCGCCTTCGGCGAGACCTCCGAGGACGGCCGCTTCACCCTCGACCACGCGGCCTGCATGGGCATGTGCGACCAGGGCCCGGCCCTGCTCGTCAATGACAGGGTCTACACCCGCGTCACGCCCGAGACCGTCCGCCAGATCGCGGCCGAGTGCCGCTCCGCCTACTCCGGCCACGCGGCCGAGCGCCAAGGGGGGTACCTCGTATGAGCATCGAGACTCAGGGGAACACCCTCACCTTCGCCTCCATCGACGCCGACGCCGGCCTCAGGGCCGCGCTCGCCATGTCACGGCCGGACATCATCGACACCGTGTCCGCCTCCGGCATGAAGGGCCGCGGCGGCGCCGGCTTCCCGACCGGGATGAAGTGGAACTTCGCCGGCTCGGAGAAGGGCGACGAGAAGTACGTCATCTGCAACGCCGACGAGGGCGAGCCCGGTACGTTCAAAGACCGCGTGATCCTCACCGAGTTCCCCGACCTGGTGTTCGCCGGCATGACCATCGCCGGACGCGCCATCGGAGCCTCGCTCGGTATCGTGTACCTGCGCGGCGAATACACCTACCTGCGCTCGCACCTCAACGCCGTGATCAAGAAGCGCCGCGCTGACGGGCTGCTCGGCGAGAACGTGGGCGGCGTGCAGGGCTTCGATTTCGACATCATCGTGGCCCTCGGCGCCGGCGCCTACGTGTGCGGCGAGGAGACCGCGCTCATCGAGTCGCTCGAGGGCTTCCGCGGCGAGCCCCGCAACCGTCCGCCGTTCCCGGTGGTGGCCGGCTTCCGCAACTGCCCCACCACGGTGAACAACGTGGAGACGCTCGCCTCGGCGGCCTGCATCTTCGCCAAGGGCGTGGACTGGTTCAAGAGCTTCGGCACCGACCGCTCCACCGGCTTCAAGCTGTTCAGCATCTCCGGCGACTGCGAGAAGCCGGGCGTGTACGAGTTCCCGTTCGGCATCACCGTCGAGGACCTGCTCAAGGAGGTAGGCGGCGGCGACGCCAAGGCAGTGCAGATCGGCGGTGCCTCCGGCACCTGTGTGCCGCGCACGGACTTCTCGCGACGCATGGCCTTCGAGGACATCCCCACCGGCGGGTCGGTCATCGTCTTCGGCCCCCGGTGCGACATGCTGGACGTGGCCGAGAACTTCCTCGAGTTCTTCGTGGACGAGTCCTGCGGTCAGTGCACCCCCTGCCGTCTCGGCAACGTCAAGATGCTCGAGGCCGTCCGCATGCTGAAAGACGGCACCTGCTCCGCCGAGTACGTCGCCGAGCTGCGCGAGCTGAACGTCACCATGCAGGTCGCCTCCAAGTGCGGCCTGGGCCAGACCAGCTCCAACGCCTTCATGTCCATCCTGGACCACTTCGGCGACGAGATCACCAACCGCGCCCCCCAGACCGAGAGCGCGAGGAGCTGAGCATGACCGAGAACCTGAGAAGCGACGTCAAGGGCCCGCGCATCCCGACCAGCCAGGTCGGCAGCCGGGTGCCCGTGGCCGACAACCCCGAGGCGATCGGCGCGCTCGTCTCCGCGACCATCGACGGCATCGAGACCAAAGTGCCCTTCGGCATGACCATCCTCGACGCCGCCAAGTCCGTCGGCGTTGAGATCCCCACCCTGTGCCACCACCCCGACCTCAAGGTCGCCGGCGTGTGCCGCATGTGCGTGGTAGACATAGAGGGCCAGCGCACGCTGCAGGCCGCCTGCGTCTTCCCCATCGTCAACTCCATCAAGATCAACACACACACGCGCAAGGTGCGCAAGGCGCGCCGCCACGTGCTGCAGCTGCTCCTCAGCGAGCACTACGGCGAGTGCTACAGCTGCGTGCGCAACGGCAACTGCGAGCTGCAGACGCTGGCCGAGGAGTACGGCATCGACGAGTTCGTCTTCGGCCACCCCACGGAGCCGCTCTTCGACGAAGACCGCTCGAGCTACTCCGTGATGCGCGACATGAACAAGTGCATCAACTGCCGCCGCTGCGTGCGCACGTGCATCGACCTCCAGGAGGTCGGCGTGCTGGAGGCCACGGGCCGCAGCGACAAGACCACCATCGCCACGTTCGAGGACATGCCGCTGGGCGAGGTCGTGTGCATCAACTGCGGGCAGTGCGTGAACCGCTGCCCCACCGGCGCCCTCTACGCCAAGGACGAGACCGACGCCGTGTGGGCCGCCATCGACGACCCCGAGAAGCACGTCGTCATCCAGACGGCACCCGCTCCGCGCTCGGCCATGGGCGAGATCTTCGGCCTCGAACCGGGCACGCCGGTCACCTTCGAGATGAACACCGCCCTGCGCCGCGCCGGCTTCGACAGCGTGTTCGACACCAACTTCACGGCCGACCTCACGATCATCGAGGAGGGCACGGAGCTCATCAAGCGTCTCTACGGCGCCGTCGTGCAGGGCGACACCTCGGTGGCCCTGCCGCAGTTCACCAGCTGCTCTCCGGGCTGGGTCAAGTATCTGGAGCACTTCTATCCCGAGTACCTGCCGAACGCCTCCTCAGCCAAGAGCCCCCAGCAGATGTTCGGCGCGCTCATCAAGACGTACTACGCCGAGAAGCAGGGCTGGGATCCGGCCACCATCGTGAGCTGCGCGCTCATGCCGTGCTCGGCCAAGAAGTTCGAGTGCAACCGTCCCGAGATGCACGACTCGGGCTATAAGGATGTCGACTTCGGCCTCACCACGCGCGAGCTCGGCAAGATGTTCAAGGAGTCCGGCCTGCACGTGCCGAGCCTGCCGAAGAGCGACTTCGACGACCCGTTCGGAACCGCCACCGGCTCCGGCGTCATCTTCGGCGCCACCGGCGGCGTCATGGAGGCCGCCCTCCGCACCGTGCTCGAGATGGTCACCGGTGAGATGGTGGAGAGCATCTACGAGCACGGCGACATCATCCCCGTGCGCGGCTTCGAGGGCGTCAAGTACGCCGAGATCACCGTGCCCAAGGTGGGGCCGGTGCCCGAGATCATCGCGCACCTCATCCCCGACTGGGACTGGCTCAACGGCGTCACCGTCAAGGTCGCGGTGGCCCACGGCACCGCCAACGCCAAGAAGGTCATGGACGACATCAAGGCCGGCGGCATGTTCAGCCAGTGCCACTTCATCGAGTTCATGGCCTGCCCGGGCGGCTGCCTGGGCGGCGGCGGCCAGCCGATCCCGACCAACGCCGACATCCGCGCGGCGCGGGCCAGGGCCATCTATTCAGAAGACTCCGCGTACGCGGTGCGCAAATCACACGAGAACACGGCCGTACTGAGGACGTACGCGGAGTTCCTCACCGACGGCCCGTGCGGGCACAAGAGCCACGAGCTGCTGCACACGTCGTACACGGCGCGCGGCAAGTACATCCCGCAGAAGTAAGGACGTCCGCATCGGTCGCGAGGGCGGGGCGCCGGACAGCGCCCCGCCCTCGCTTCGCTTAGACTAGACACAGCCTATGGGCAAGCACTCACAGCAAACGCCACCCACCACCGCGCACTTCGTCGACCCGTTCCACGACGCGCAGGCGCTCACGCCGATCAGCGCCGACGAGCGCACCATCCTGCGCACCGTGAACCAGAAGATCGCGGCGCGGCCGAGTCTGCGCGCCATCGTCGACTACCTCTTCGAGCACACCCAGGGCCTCATCCCCTGCGACCGCATCGGCCTGGCCTTCGTGGACGAGCGCCAGGAACGCGTTACCAGCTACTACAACCGCGCCTCGTACAGTCCGCTGTCGCTCGACAAGGACTACTCCGAGGCGCTCCAGGCCACGTCGCTGAGTGAGGTGCTGCGCCTGGGCCAGCCGCGCATCATCGGCAACCTGGAGCTGTACTTCGAGACGCGGCCCAAGAGCCGGGCCACCCGGCGGCTGCTGACCGAGGGCGTGCGTTCAAACCTCACCTGCCCCCTGAGCGTGGAGGGCCGCGTGGTCGGCTTCATCTTCCGCAGCTCGCTGCGCACCTACGCCTACCGACCGCGCCACATCGAGCTGCAGATGGCCATCACCGAGCGGCTGAGCCAGGCCGTGGAGAAAGCGTGGCGCATCGAGCAGCTCGAGGAGATCAACCACGCCTACACGCAGATGCTCAGCTTCGTGAGCCACGAGCTCAAGAGCCCCGTTGCCTCCATGGTCACCGACGCGCAGCTCATGGCGGAGGGCTACCTCGGCGACGTGAGCGAGGCGCAACGCAAGAAGCTCGAGGGCGTCGTGCGCAAGGGCAAGTACCTGCTCGGGCTCGTCAACGAGTACCTCGACCTCGCCCGCGTGGAGGGTATGGAGCTGCGCAGCCAGCCGCGCTCGCGCGTCGCCATCAACAGCGAAGTGGTCCAAGACGCCGTCGAGCTGGTGCGGCCGCAGCTCGACGGGCGCGGCCAGGAGCTCATCGTATCGATGCCGGCGCAGAGCCCGGAGATGTGCTGTGACGTCACCTTGCTGCGCATCGCGCTCGTCAACCTCCTGGACAACGCGTCCAAGTACGGCAACGAGGGCGGCCGCGTCTGGCTCACCGTCGAGTACGCACCGCAGGACTGGGCGCACCTGCCCAAGCTCAAGGTGAGCGTGAGAAACGAAGGGCCGGGCTTCGGCGAGGCCGAGAAGAACAAGCTGTTCCGGCGCTTCTCGCGCCTCGACGACCCGGCCCTGAAGACGCGCCGCGGCACGGGGGTCGGGCTGTACAACACCTGGCGCATCATCCAGCTCCACGAGGGGCGCATCAGCGCCGAGTCCAAGCAGGGCGAGTGGGCTGAGTTCAGTTTCGAGATATCGGCGGCGGCGGAATGTGCCTACACGCCGCCGGACCCAGAGAGGGTGTGACACGCATGACCAGCGGGGCAGTAGCGGAGACCGGCAGCTTCATCGACGAGGGCGTCATCGACGACGCCTTGAAAGCAGCAGCGACCAAGGACGGCGCGCGCGTGCGCGAGATCTTCGCCAAGGCGCGCGAGCTCGGCGGCCTGGACATGGACGAGGTCGCCGTGCTCAGCTCGGTGAGCGACCCCGAGCTGCTCGGCGAGCTGTTCGCGGCGGCGCACGACGTCAAGGACGCCATCTACGGGGCGCGCCTCGTGCTCTTCGCCCCTCTGTACATCAGCAATCTGTGCAGCAACGACTGCCTGTACTGCGCCTTCCGCGTGAAGAACAAGGAGCTCAAGCGGAGAGCTCTCACCCAGGCCGAGATCAGGCACGAGGTCGAAATCCTCGTCGACCAGGGCCACAAGCGCATCCTGCTGGTGGCCGGCGAGTCGTATCCCAAGCAGGGCTTCGGCTACGTGCTCGACTCCATCAAGACCATCTACGACGTGAAGCGCGGCAACGGCGAGATCCGCCGCGTCAACGTCAACGTGGCACCGCTCTCCGTCGACGACTTCCACGCGCTCAAGGCGACCGGCATCGGGACGTACCAGCTGTTCCAGGAGACCTACCACCGCGACACCTACCAGCGCGTGCACGTGGGCGGCAAGAAGAAGGACTTCGACTGGCGCGTCACCGGGATGCACCGCGCCATGGAGGCCGGCATCGACGATGTGGGCATCGGCGTGCTGTTCGGCCTGTTCGACTGGCGCTTCGAGATCCTCGCCATGCTGCAGCACATCCACGAGCTCGAGCGCGCCTACGGCGTCGGCCCGCACACCATCAGCCTGCCGCGCCTGGAGCCGGCCTCCGGCAGCTCCATGGCCGAGGAGCCGCCCATGCCGGTGAGCGATATCGACTTCCGCAAGATCGTCGCCATCCTGCGCCTTGCGGTGCCGTACACCGGCATGATCATGAGTACCCGCGAGACCGCCAACATCCGCCGTGAGACCTTCGCCCTCGGCGTCAGCCAGATCAGCGGCGGCAGCCGCACCAACCCCGGCGGCTACGAGGAGGACGAGAAGTTCGACGCCGCCCAGTTCCAGCTCGGCGACCACCGCAGCCTGGACGAAGTCATCCGCGACGTGGCCGAGCTCGGCTACGTACCCTCGTTCTGCACCGCCTGCTACCGCCTCGGCCGCACCGGCATGGACTTCATGGACCTGGCCAAGCCCGGCGACATCAAGCACCACTGCGACCCCAACGCGCTCAGCACGTTCGAGGAGTACCTGCTGGACTACGGTACAGAGCAGACCCGCGAGGTCGGCGAGAAGCTCATCTCCGAGAAGGTCGCCGAGATGGACCCGGTGCGCCGCGAGCACACCGAGAAGATGCTGGCCAAGGTGCGCGCCGGCAAGCGCGACGTGCTCTGCTGAGCCGAAGCCGGCGCCGACGCACCCGCGACCCGCACAACCTGACCGCACGGGAGGACTCTCCATGAAGGACGACGGCCACATCATCCTCGGTATCCACGTCACCGAGCGCCTGAAGAACGCCGTAGAGGTGCAGAAGGTGTTCAGCGAGTACGGCTGCAACATCAAGACGCGCATCGGCCTGCACGACGTGGACGACAGGGCCTGCTCGCCGAGCGGCGTGGTGCTCATCGAGTTCTTCGGCGCCGCGGCCGAGGCCGACGCCATGACGGCCAAGCTCAACGAGGTCGAGGGCGTCGAGGTCAAGCAGATGGTGTTCGGGCACGACGCCTGAGCAGACGGGAGGTCGGGGCACGGTGAACGGCGAGACGCGCATCGAGCACGACCTGCTCGGCGAGGTGGCCGTGCCGGCGCAGAGCCTGCACGGCGCCCACACCGAACGGGCGCTCGAGAACTTCCCGCTCGCCGGTGAGCCGGTGCACGGCGAGCTGGCGCGCGCCTTCGGCGCGGTCAAGCTCGCCTGCGCGCTCACCAACCGCGCCCTGGGCGCGTGGGCCGGCGACGACGCCAAGGCCGACGCCATCGAGCGCGCCTGCCGCGAGCTCGCCGACGGCCGGCTCGCGGCCGAGATCGTGGTCGACCGCCTGCAGGGCGGCGCCGGCACCAGCACCAACATGAACGTCAACGAGGTGCTGGCCAACCGCGCCCTGCACCTCCTCGGCGAGACGCCCGGCTCGTACGAGCGCGTCTCCCCCGCCGACGACATCAACCTGCACCAGAGCACGAACGACACCTACCCGACCGCCCTGCGCCTTGCGGCCATCGAGCTGCTCCACGGGCTCGAGGAGCAGGTCGTGGCTCTCCAGGAGGCGTTCCAGGCCAAAGAGCAGGAGCTCGCCCACGTCGTCAAGGTCGGGCGCACGCAGTACCAGGACGCGGTGCTCACCACACTGGGCCGCGAGATGGGCGCCTACGCCGAGGCGCTGAACCGCGACCGCTGGCGCATCTACAAGTGCGAAGAGCGCCTCAGGGTCGTCAACCTCGGGGGCACGGCCATCGGCACCGGCTTCGCCGCCCCACGGCAGTACATCTTCCGCGTGGTCGACACGCTGCGCGAGCTCACGAGCGTCGGCTTCGCGCGCGCCGAGAACCTCATCGAGGCCACGCAGAACACCGACGTGTTCGTTGAGGTCTCCGGCATCCTCAAGGCGCACGCCATGACGCTGCTCAAGATCTGCGGCGACCTGCGATTGCTCAGCTCCGGGCCTGAGGCCGGGCTCGGTGAGATCCGCCTGCCGCGGCGGCAGGCGGGCTCGAGCATCATGCCCGGCAAGGTGAACCCGGTGATTCCCGAGGCCGTGAGCCAGGCGGCGCTCCTGGTGGCCGGCTACGACGCCACCATCGCCGCCGCCTGCGGCCTCGGCAGCCTGGAGCTCAACGCCTTCTTGCCGCTCATCGCCGACTGCCTGCTGCAGAGCCTCTCGCTGCTGGCTCACAGCTGCGAGATCCTGCGGCGCTCCTGCGTGGAGGGCCTCGAGGCCGACGAGGAACGCTGCGCCGCGCACGTGCGCGCCTCCAGCGCGGCGGCCACCGCCCTGGTGCCGGAGATCGGCTACGAGGCGGCATCCGAGGTCGCTCGCGAGGCCGAGGAGACGGGCACGACGATCCGCGAGGTGGCTCTGGCGCGCGGCCTGCTCACGGCCGAGACGTACGACGAGTTGCTCTCAGCCGAGGCCGTCTGCCGCCTCGGCACTCCACAGACGCGCGGCATCTCGGCGGAGACATGACGGGCGCGCGGGCGACAGGCAAGGGGGCGGCCGGGCGAGACCCGTCCGCGCGGACGACGGAGGTGGCCGCATGGGCCTGATGGACGCACCGAAAGGCATGCGGCTTCACGTGGGCATCTTCGGCCGCCGCAACGTCGGCAAGTCGAGCCTGCTCAACGCCATCACGCGACAGGAGGTCAGCATCGTCAGCGACTTCGCCGGCACCACGACCGACCCTGTCGAGAAGCCCATGGAGCTGCTGCCGCTCGGCCCGGTGCTGTTCATCGACACCGCGGGCATCGACGACGTCGGCGTGCTCGGCGAGCTGCGGGCGAAGAAGACGACGCAGGTGTTCGACCGCACCGACCTGGGCGTGCTGGTCACGGAGGCCGGCAGCTGGGGCGAGTACGAGGACGGCATCCTCGACGAGTTCCTCGAGCGCAAGACCCCGGTCGTCGTGGTGTTCAACAAGAGCGACCTGGTGAGCCGGCCGGCGCCTGTGCCCCGCCTGGAGGCGCTCAAGATCAAGCCGGTGATGACGGCCGCCAGCGAGGGCCGCGGCGTGCTGGACTTCCGCCAGGCGCTGCTGGACGCGGCGCCGCCCGACTTCATCGACAACCCCACCATCCTCGGCGACCTCGTGAACACCGGCGAGCTCGCCGTGCTGGTGGTGCCCATCGACAAGGAGGCGCCGCGCGGTCGCCTCATCCTGCCGCAGGTGCAGAGCATCCGCGACCTCATGGACAGCGACGCGATGGCGCTCGTGGTGAAGGAGCGGGAGCTCCGCAACGCCATCGAGCGTCTCAACCGGCCGCCGCGGCTGGTGGTCACCGACTCGCAGGCCTTTCTCAAGGTCGCCGCCGACACGCCGCCGGACGTGCCCATGACCAGCTTCAGCATCCTGTTCAGCCGCTTCAAGGGTGACCTGGTCAGCCAGGTCGAGGGCACGCTCGCCGTCGACGACCTCAGGAGCGGGGCCAACATCCTCATCGCCGAGGCCTGCAGTCACCATCCCATCGCCGAGGACATCGGCCGCGTCAAGATCCCCCGCTGGCTCACGCAGTACGTGGGCGGCAAGCTCAACATCGAGCACATGCAGGGTCACGACTTTCCCGAGGACCTCTCGCGCTGGGACCTCGTCGTGCACTGCGGCGGCTGCACCTTCAACCGCCGCGCGATGCTGGGGCGCATCATGCGCTGCCGGCAGCAGGGCGTGCCGATCACCAACTACGGCCTGGTGATCGCCTTCAGCCTGGGCATCTTCGACCGCGCCCTGCAGCCGTTCCCGGCCGCGCTCGAGGCCTTGCGCGCGGCGCGGGCCAAGCGGGCCGGCCACCCGCCGGCGGAGCCGGTCACGGCCGGCCTGCCCGCGAACGCCGCCGTCGACGACCTGTGCTGATCGCCGCCTCCGCACGCGCGGGCGGCGCCCGTCACGGGACGGGCGGCCGATGAGCGCCGCCTCTCCCCCGCCCCTGGGCGTCGCCGACACGCTGACGCGCGAAGCCATCGAGCACTGGCTGCGCGAGGAGGATGAGACGCAGCTCGAGATCCTGTGGGCCGCGGCGGACGAGACGCGGCGCCGCTACGTCGGCGACGCGGTCCACCTCCGCGGCCTCATCGAGCTCAGCAACTACTGCGTGCGCGGCTGCACCTACTGCGGCATCCGCGCCGCCAACCGCGGCGTCGAGCGCTACCGCGTCTCCGAGGCCGTCGCGCTCGCCTGCGCTCGCCGCGCCGTCGACTTCGGCTACGGCACCCTCGTCATGCAGGCCGGCGAGGACTACGGCATCGAGACGGAGTGGCTGAGCCGCGTGCTCCGCCGCATCCGCGGCGAGACCTCCATCGCCGCCATCACGCTCAGCCTCGGCGAGCGTCCGGATGAGGACCTCGCCGCCTGGCGAGAGGCCGGCGCCGATCGCTACCTCCTGCGCTTCGAGACCTCCGACGCCGAGCTGTACCACCGCATCCACCCCGACCTGCCGGGACGCATCAGCGACCGCCTCGCCATCCTGCGCCGCCTGCACGAGCTCGGCTACGAGGCGGGGACGGGCATCATGGTCGGTATCCCCGGGCAGACGTGCCGCAGCATCGCCGACGACATCGAGTTGTTCCGCGGCTTCGACATGGACATGATCGGCCTGGGGCCCTACCTGCCCCACCCGGCCACCCCCCTGGGGCAGGAGTTCGAACGGCGGCAGGCCGCAGGCGACTGGCCGCCGGACCAGGCGCCCAACAGCGAGCTCATGACCTGCAAGGTGCTCGCCCTCACGCGCCTCGCGCGACCCGACGCCAACCTGCCGGCCACCACGGCCCTGTCGCTCGCCGACAAGGCGGCGGGCCGCGCCCACGGCCTGCAACGCGGCGCCAACGTGGTGATGCCGAACCTCACGCCGGTCGAGGAGCGCCAGAAGTACGAGATCTACCCGGAGAAGGCGGCCGTGCACGAGACGGCCGAGGCGATCAACGCGAGCCTGATGGCGTTGCTGGACCAGCTCGGCAGGACGGTGGGCGCGGGCGCCGGCGGGCGTGGCGCCGTGCCCGGCGCCTGAGCGGCGACGTGTGCGCGTGTGTCCGCACCGGACACGCGCCACGAGGGTCCGGTGACCGGTAGCGTGCCCGGCCCGCTTCGGGTAGAATCCGTCTCCGCGTCGGGGTGTGGCTCAGCTTGGTAGAGCGCTCGGTTCGGGACCGAGAGGTCGGCGGTTCAAATCCGCCCACCCCGACCAGTCTTCTTCTCCCTCGTCGCCCGGCGGCATGGCGGCGCGCCGCGATGTGACGACCGCCACCGGTCATCGGCGGCGCCACGGCACGACGACCTGCCTCACTCGGTGAGGCTCTCCTCGTCGTCCAGGAGCCTCGCGAACGCGTCCGGGTTGTAGCCCACGATGAACTCGTCGCCGATCTTGACGAAGGGGAAGGCGGCGGCGCCCCTGCCGAGCATCTCGTCGCGGATGCGCTCCTGCTCGTGCGCGTCGGCGAGGTCGTAGTCCACGTACAGGTACTTCACGCCGCGCTCGTCGAGGAATGCCCGGGCCGATCGCGACCACGGACACGTGCTCAGGGAGTATAGCTCCACCGTCTTGATCTGCTCGGTCATCTCGCCCTCCGTGGCGCAGGGATCAAGCGGCCTTGAGGAGCCGCTCGAACGTCCCAGGGTCGTAGCCCTTGACCACGTGCCTGCCGATCTTCACGAAGGGGAACCCGTCGGCGCCGTGGCGGCGCATCTCCGCGGAGATCTTGCCCTGCAGGTCGGGGCCTGCCATATCGTACTCGATGACGAAGGCGTCCACGCCACGCTGCTTGAAGAACGCCTTGGTCTTCTTGCTCCACCCACAGGTGGTGAGCGAGTAGATGGTGACGGGGGGGTGCTTGGCCATGCTGCTCCTCCGCGCGCCGCTGCCGGTTCCAGTGTGCATATACCCCGCCGTACACTGTGCGCACTGCGACCTCGTCGCCGGAACCCGAAGGCGGGGGTCCGGCGAGGTCCAGACGGGGCGGAAGCGGGCGAGGCGACCGGCGGAGCGGCCGGGCACGGTACCGGGCGACCGGCGGGAGTGGGACCCTGGGCACGACAGAAGGGTGGACTGGTGACGGAGCGGAGCGGACGCGTGGTGTTGCTGTGGCTGCGCCGCGATCTGCGGCTGACGGACAACGCCGCGCTGGGGGAGGCGGCCCGGGCCGCAGGCGCTGAGGGCCGCCTGCTTCCCGTCTTCGTCTGGGAGCCGCGGGAGCGGCGGCGCTGGGCGCCGGGCGCGGCGGCGCGCTGGTGGCTGGCGCGATCCCTGGCGGCGCTGGACGAAGACCTGCGACGTCGCGGTTCGCGGCTTGCGACGTACACCGGCGATCCAACAGTGCTCGTCCCGGCGCTGGCCGCCACCACCGGTGCCGCCACTGTCGTCTGGGCCGCCGGCCTCGAGCCCGACGAGCACGCGGATGACATGGCGGTCGAACGCGCGCTGCGGAGCGCCGCCGTCGAACCCGTGCTCCTGCCTTCCGGCAACCTGCTCCTCGATCCGGCCGGCCCGCTGACCCGCGACGGTCGCCCGTACACGGTCTTCACGCCGTACTGGCGAGCGTGCCTGGGACGGCTGGAGGGGCCCGGGAGCCGCACGCCGCCACGGCCGGCGGCCGGCCCTCACGGCACAGCCGGCGCCTCCCTGCCGCCCGCGCCCGAACCGCCGACGGGGCCCTCGCCGGTCGGCGTACGCGCGCTTCTCGCCGAGACCGGCCACGCTTGGGCCTCCCGCTTCGGCGAGGGGTGGCGACCCGGCGAGCCCGGGGCCCACGCCGCCCTTGCCGCCTTTCTCGACGACCGCCTCGCCGGGTACGCGACCGACCGTGACCTCGTCGCCGAGACCGGCACGTCGCGCCTCTCGCCGCACCTGCACTGGGGCGAGCTCAGCGCGCGGCAGGTGTGGGACGGCGTGGCCGGCCGCCTTGCGGAGGCCGGCCTTGCGGTGGAGGCGGCCGTGGCCCCGGCAGGGCGCGACGAAGCGCACGCACCCGGCCTCAGCCGCTCGGCGGGAGCGTTCCTGCGGCAGCTCGGCTGGCGCGAGTTCGGCCATCATCTGCTTCATCACTTCCCCGAGACCCCCGAGCGTCCGCTGCACGAGAAGTTCGAGCTGTTCCCGTGGCGGGAGGATGCAGCCGCGCTCGACGCCTGGCGGCGCGGCCTGACCGGCTACCCGCTGGTCGACGCCGGCATGCGCGAGCTGTGGGCCACCGGCTGGATGCACAACAGGGCCCGTCTCGTGACGGCGTCGTTCCTGGTCAAACACCTGCTGCTGCCCTGGCGCACGGGCGAGGAGTGGTTCTGGGACACTCTCGTGGACGCCGACGTGGCCGGCAACGCCCTCGGCTGGCAGTGGGTGGCCGGGTCCGGGGCGGACGCGGCCCCGTACTTCCGCGTCTTCAACCCCGTGACCCAGGCCCGCCGGTACGACCCGGATGGGGCCTACCTGCGACGCTGGGTGCCGGAGCTGGCTGGGCTCGAGACCACCGCCATCCACGGGCCGTGGCTCGCCGGACCGCTCTCCCTGGCGGCCGGAGGCGTCGAACTCGGCACGACGTACCCAGGCCCACTCGTGGAGCACGGCAAGGCCCGCGCCCGCGCGCTCGCCGCGTACGACGTGATGCGTCACACCTCGTGTTGACGGTGCGGTCGTCCACGGCCGGGCGGCGATCAGGATAGGGGCAGCCGAGCCTGCAGGGACGACGCCGGTCGAAAGGGAGCGTCCCTGCCGCGCCCCCCAAGTCGCTCAGAACGACCGCGTCGGGCAGACCGCCGCCTCAGAGCCCTTCGTCTCGGTGTCGTGGGTTCCATCGTTGATGCACACGATGACTGCGGTCGACGACCGGTCCTCCGTGGACGACCAGTAGAAGACGCCCGCCGGGAAGACGTCGAACATCGCGCTGTATTCGGCGACCTTTTCGAGTTCCACCCGGCTCGGCAGGTACCAGTCGTCGTAGCCTCCGGCCGAGTAGGCCTCGCACTCCACGGCGGCTCCTCCCGAGCATCCCGGCTGGCCGACGATAGCGGCGGTGTTGGCAGCGCCGGTCCCCAGACCCGAGCCGGTCGTGCCGACGGCCCGGGACGTGACAGTACTCCACGAGGCGTCAGGAAGGTCGACCTCGGCGACGATCAACCCGTGCGTCTCCCCTGCCACGTAGCCGCGATCGCCCGGCCGCAGGACGTAGGCGACGAACCCCCCCTGGTAGGAATCACCGATCTTCACAGGGCCGCCGCCGCTCAGCGAGACCGTGACGACGTAGTCCGCGGTCGAGGCGTCGGCGGCGGTGACGCGGTACGTCACCGGGTTCGTGAAGTCGTTCGTGGTGACGCCGCTCGTCTGGGGCACGCCGCCGACGCTCACCGACGCACCCGTCGTGGCGAACGTCGCCACGAGGTGCGCGCGGTCGGTCCCCGAAGGCACGGTGACGGCGATGGTGTGCGCCGTCTCGTCGATCGTGCCGACGGCGGCCGGGCTGAGGCCCTGGAAGCTGAAGGCGGTGATGGCCTTGGCGGTGGAGGGGCCGCCCGCTCAGCGAGACCGTGACGACGTAGTCCGCGGTCGAGGCGTCGGCGGCGGTGACGCGGTACGTCACCGGGTTCGTGAAGTCGTTCGTGGTGACGCCGCTCGTCTGGGGCACGCCGCCGACGCTCACCGACGCACCCGTCGTGGCGAACGTCGCCACGAGGTGCGCGCGGTCGGTCCCCGAAGGCACGGTGACGGCGATGGTGTGCGCCGTCTCGTCGATCGTGCCGACGGCGGCCGGGCTGAGGCCCTGGAAGCTGAAGGCGGTGATGGCCTTGGCGGTGGAGGGGCCGCCGCTCAGCGAGACCGTGACGACGTAGTCCGCGGTCGAGGCGTCGGCGGCGGTGACGCGGTACGTCACCGGGTTCGTGAAGTCGTTCGTGGTGACGCCGCTCGTCTGGGGCACGCCGCCGACGCTCACCGACGCACCCGTCGTGGCGAACGTCGCCACGAGGTGCGCGCGGTCGGTCCCCGAAGGCACGGTGACGGCGATGGTGTGCGCCGTCTCGTCGATCGTGCCGACGGCGGCCGGGCTGAGGCCCTGGAAGCTGAAGGCGGTGATGGCCTTGGCGGTGGAGGGGAGGACGATACGGAACCTCTGCGAGAGGCTGTAACGCCCCGGCCTGCCGTGGCGCAGGCCGCGTACTCGCCACGTGAGGTCCACGCCTGCCGGCAGCGGCACGCGGCTGGTCCAGGTGAGCTTGTGGATGCCCCTCTTCGTGAGGATGCGGTGGGACCCTTGGTGGATGACGAGCTCGTACCCCGTCGCATCCCGCGCGCGCGTCCACGAGAACTCGGGCATGGCGGAAGTCACGATGCCCGTCGGGTTCAGCGCCGCCGGCCGTCCGGGTCTGACACCCTTGCCGTCAGGCTCGGCGGCGGCACGCGGGTGAGCGGCGACCGGCGTGGCGCTTGTAACGGGCACCGCCCACAAGAACAGGAACAGGACGGCGGCCGTGGCCGTCAGGGCGCGACGGGTGGCCGACGTCCGCGTCGTGGCCGTGTGCGTCACCGCGGCGGCTGCAAGCCGTGCGTCCATGACACCTCCCTCTTTGTCGACCGAGTGGAGTGGCACCCCACTCCCCGGCACTGCGCCGACATGCCATCCGAACTGTTCGACGTTCCCAACGGCCGACCTTGCGCCACACACGCAGACATGGTGACGATCGGCCGCCCAAGCCCTTGTGTGTCCGGCCCCGGACCAGCGCGGTAGAGTCCTCTCCGTGCCCCAACGGCTACTCGTGCGACAGGCACGCGTGCACAAGGAAGGGGTGCCACGGCCACGTCCGAGAGACCCGTGGTCGTGGGGATCGACGTCGCCGAATAGGCACGCCCGCCAAGAGCGATGGCCTCGATGCCGGCGTGCGCACGGAGAGCGCCGCCGCGCTCGGGGCGCTCGTCGGGGTGGCGCCTTTCGCGCGAGAGTCGGGCGTCTGGCGGGCCCGCCGGCGCATCGCCGGCGGGCCGGCGCCGCTGCGCCGCACGCTCCACGTGGTGACGCTCACGGTGCCGCGCCTCAACCCGGTCATCCACGCCTTCTATGAGCGCCTGCTCGCGGCCGGCAAGCTCGAAAAGGTCGCCCTCGTGGCCTGCATGCGCAAGCCACTCACGGTTTTTCGACGCGATGGTCCGTGACGGCCGCCGTCTCACTCCGCAGCTTGTCCACGCCTGCCGTCCAGGACGGTTGCTCAGTCCAGCGCCAGGATCTCCGGCGCGAGCGGCTCGCTCATCCAGACCCTCGCACAGGTACGCGGCCGGCCGAAGCGCGCGTGGCCGGCCGAGCCCGGGTTCAGGAAGAGGGTCCGCCCCCGCCACTCGACCTTGGCGATGTGGGTGTGGCCGGTGACGACCAGATCGAAGCCCTCCGTGACCGGGTCGTGCCTGCCCATGAGGCTCTTGCCGATGTGGCACACGATGAGGCGGCGGCCGGCGACGGCGACCTGCGCCTCCCACGGGAGATCGATCTCGGTTGCGCCCGGAAGGTCGGTGTTGCCGGCGACCACCGTGAGGGGCGCGAGGGCACGCAGGCGCGAGAGGACGCCCGAGCCGACGTCGCCGGCGTGGACGATGTGCACGGCGCCGGCGAAGACCCCGTCGAGCTGCGGGTCGTAGTAGCCGTGCGTGTCGCTCACGACACCGATGAACGGCTGCTGTCCGGGGGGAGAGTCCACGCCGGTAGGATACAGGAGGCACGGGCGGCTCGAGGAGGACGCGGTGAGAGGTCTGGCAGGCAAGCGCGTGGTCGTCACCGGCGGCACCAGCGGCATCGGGGCCGCCACGGCGGCGCGCTTTCGCGAGGAAGGATGCGACGTCGTGGTACTGGCACGCACGCCGGGGCCCGGCGTGACCGTCTGCGACGTTGCCGACCGCGGCCAGGTGGAGCAGGTCTTCGCGCGGCTGGAACGCCTCGACGTGCTCGTCGCGAACGCCGGCGTGAGCGAGCGCTGCGCGGCCGCCGACATCACGCCCGGGCAGTGGGCACGGGTGATCGGCACGAACCTGGACGGAGCCTTCTGGACGGCGCAGGCCGCCGCCGCGCGCATGCCCGCCGGCGGCGGCACGGTGCTCTTCACGGCCTCCACGAACGCGCTGGTCGGCTACCGCTACTACGCCGACTACAACGCGGCCAAGGCCGGTGTGGTGGCGCTGACCCGTTCGCTGGCGCTCGAGTGGGCGCCACGGGTGCGCGTGAACGCCGTGTGCCCCGGCTACGTGCTCACGCCGATGCAGGAGGCCGAGTACTCGCCGGAGATGCTGGCCGCGGTCAATGAGCGCATCCCGCTGGGGAGGCACGCGTGGCCCGAGGAGGTCGCGGGCCTGTTCGCCTACCTGGCCTCGGACGAGGCCGCCTACTTCACGGGCTCGGTGATCGTGATGGACGGCGGTGAGACCGCGGGGAGCGTGGTCAGCGGCCCCGGAGGACCCGGAGCCTGACACCGCCGCCGCGGCGGGCGGAGAGGCAAGCGTCCGAGGCAGCACACGAGCGCAGGTCGCGAGCCCCGTACGCTTTGCGCAGGTCCCGAGCCCCGTACGCGAGCGTGGCCCGTCAAGGGACCAGTGTGCCGCCCTGGGAGTCAGTCGGCGTGACCGGCTTCTTGGGTTTGGAGGGCAAGTCGCCGGCGGGGGCGCTGCCGCCCTTGTCCGGCGTCGCATCCCTGATGCCGCCAAGCTCGTTGGACGGGTCGACGGCGGAGGGGGCGGGCTCGTTCGAGGACGCCGAGGAGGAGCCCGCGCGGGACGCCGGCGCCCCGCTCGCCGCCGGCGCCGCCGGCCGCGTGACGGCGACGGTGTGCTCAGGAGCCGCGCCGCCGGCCGAGTCGTTCTGAGCGGCGGCCAGCCGCACGCGCGCCTGCGCGCCCCGCACGAGCGCGACCAGCGTGTCGGTGTGTCCCTGGTCGCCGGGGCCTCTGCCTCCGATGGCGCGGAGCATGCGCATCGCGGTGCGCTTGGCGTCGTTCCACTCGCGCAAGGCGTCCGCGCCGGCTAGTCCGCCTCCGGCCAGCAGCAGACCGAGCTGCCTGACCTGTGCTGCCAGCTGAGGGTCGCCGGTGAGGACGGCCGCCCTGCGCAGGAGCCGGAGCTGGCGCCGCTGGCTCTCAACGCCCCGCATGTCCGCAGCCGCGGCGGCAGCCGCGCTCTGCTGCTCGGCGACCGTCGAGCTGACCGCGAGGTCGGTGGACGGCGCCGGCGAAGGCGTCGGCGCCGCTGCCGCGGCGACCTGGGGTGCAGCTGCCGGCGGCGCCGGGGGCACGACCCTGGAGGCCTGCACGCCGCCGTACGCCACCACCGACGTGGCCGCCAGGGCCACAACGGCGGCCTTGGCGACGCCGAGGCCGACGAACTTGGCGGCGATGCCGCCGGAAGCGCTCAGGACCGCGCTCGGCGAGGCGCCGAGCAACGGCGCGGCGGCGGAGACGGCGGCGCCCGACGACGCGGCCGCGGCAGACGAGGCGGCGCCTCCTGCGGCCGCTCCGCCGGTGGGCGCCCGCTGGCCGCCGCGCCGGTCTTGGCGCCGGCGAGCCCGGCGGCCGCGAGGCCGCCGTGGGCGCCGAACAGCGACGGCGCCGCCACGAGCGGCAGGACGAGCGCGAGGCCCGCCTTCGTCTCGCCGTGCCACGATGAGACCACTGCGGCGCACGGCTCGCACGAGCGCGCGTGCTCGAGGATCCGGCGTCGCTGTGCCGGGCTCAGGCGGCCGCCGACGGCGGCGGCAGCGGCCCGCTCGGCGTAGCGACACACGTGTGCTTCTTGTTCTTCGGCGACGAGCGCGCTGTACGTCCGCCTGAAGGAGTGCCGTGCACGGAAGAGCAGGATCTCGGACGACGCCCGTGAGATACCGAGCGTGTCGGCGATATCGGTGTGCGTGAGCCCGTGGACGTCCTTGAGCACGAGCGCCGCCTGCTGGCGCGGCGAGAGGGACGCGAGGCTGTCCGAGAAGAGGCGCGCCATCTCGCGGCGCTCGCCCTCGTCGCCCGGGACCGTGCCGGCAAGCTCCTCGGCGTCCTCGACAGGTACGGGCCTGCGGCTCGCCGCCCTGAGGTGGTCCCAGCAGGTGTTGACGGTGACCCGGTAGAGCCACGCCCACAGGTGCAGCTCGCCCTGCATCTCAGGGATGCGCCGGTACGCTTTGAGGAAGACGTCCTGGGCGACGTCGCGGGCTTCCTCACGGTCGCGGACCAACCGGTACGCGAGACTGAACACGGCGTTCTGGTAGTCGCTCACGAGTTCGTCGAACGCCTCGGGGCGCTGCGCCCTAAGCGCCTCCACGAGCCGCGCGTCCTGCCGGGGCTGAGGACGCGCCCCCTCCTCCACCACGGACAGCCTCGGGCGGTGCGGGGCCAAACGAGTATCGTCGGGTTTGACTGCCATCCTCCACCCTCATGAACGCTGCCGGCGCACCAACCTTAGCACCGCAAACGGCGCTGACGCCTCCCGAACCTCCTGCCGGGCTGCCGCGTGAGGCCGGCTGCGCCGCCTCCGTGGCGCCGCCCTGCCCTCAGAGGAGGAAGAAGATGCCGAGGCTGTATCCCGTTCCCACTGGTGTTGTCACCGATATCGGGCCGTTCGCAGTCACTCCGGGCGCTCGACGGCGTGCCCGACGATATGCCCACCTGCTTCTGTTGTCGGCAGGGCGCATCGCAGCTTGAAGTGCCGGTGTTGTCTGCACACTGCACATCTGTCTTCGCCAACGAACGACGGCCCGGCGCCTCTTTCACACGGTCTTCATCTTGCTCGCGTATCCTTGGCGCCTGGCGTACGACCCAACGACGAGGTGGATCTGACCATGGACTGTCCGGAATGCGGCTTCGACGCGGGCGAGGCCAACTTCTGCCCGGAGTGCGGCAACGACCTGAGAGGACTCGACGACGGCCTGCCGGAGCCCGGCGTCTGTCCCGAGTGCGGGACCGACGCCGGTGACGCGAAGTTCTGCCCGGAGTGCGGCCACCGACTGGCGGACGCGCCGCCGGCGCCGCGCGGCGCGCGGCCGGCCCCGGCGCCCCCGGCGCGGGCGCAGCGCGCCTCCGAGGCAGCCGACGAGGCGGCCTCCGGCAAGAGTCGCCAGCAGCGCCGCCAGGCGGAGCGCCGGGCGGCGCAGAAAGCGGCCCGGCACCAGCACGCGCCGGCAGCTGCGCCCGCGGCGCGCCCTGCCGCCTCAGGACGCACCCTCTGGCTGATCTGGGGCGGCTTCGCCGTCGCCGCCGTGGTCGTCGTGCTGATCGTCGTCGGCCTGGGCCGCGGCGACGGCACGAGTGGCGGCTCCGCCGAGGCGCCGAGCGGCGGCGGCTCCGTCCCCGCCGTCACGGCCGACACCGCCGGCTCCTACACGGAGCTAGTCGCGCGCGCCAACGGCCTCTACGACCAGGGCAGCGCTGCGTTCCAGAACAACGACGCCACGGGCGGCCAGACGTACTTCGCCGCGGCCGCCAAGGTGTACGCGGCCGCCTGGAAGAAGCAGTCCGACGACCCCAATGTGGGCACCGACTTCGCCACCTCGCTCTTCTACTCCGGCCAGACCGACAAGGCCCTCACGCAGGTGGATGAGGTGCTGGCGGCCAGTCCGGACTTCCAGACGGCGCACCTGAACAGGGGCATCTTCCTCAAGACGGCGGCGCAGGACGCGACCGACGCCGGGGACGCCGAGACGGCCGAGCAGCTGCTGGCCGACGCCAAGGCGTCACTCGAGAAGGCCGTCAGCATCGACGCCGGCTCGGACCCCGGCCAGCGCGCCGCTGAGGAACTGGAGAGTCTGTGATGCGGGAGACGCCGGTCGCCTGACGGCCGCCGGCGCCGCGGTTCAGCGTCCCGGCGCGGCGGTGGTGGTTCCCTGTCGCGGTCACGCCGACGCCAGCATCCGCCGCGGGGCGGGCTGCGCGGGAGCCGGCACGAGCGCCGCAGCCGCGGTCACGCGGCACAGCCGGCAGACGCACGCGTCCGCGTGCCGCCACCCGAACTCTATGCCGACCTGCCGCTCGAGCACCGAAGCCGACAGCGGCGAGGGATGTGCGCCTGTGCGCAGAAGATCCGGCCAGTCCCGCAAGTCGAAGAGCTGGCCGCGCCGGTAGAGCAGCGCCTCGCCGTACTCGAAGAAGTACGCCGGACGACCGCTCTCGCGGACCTCCGCGAGCGACAGGATCGTGCGCCTCACCTCCATGTCGGCAGTGTTCCCACCGTTCGGTGACGACAACAGTGTTAGACCGACATGCAAGCGGGAGGTCCTCGTCGGGCACGGGGCTACGCGTCCCCCACCGCGATGGACGGCGGTACGGCGGTGCCTCGGCTTCGTGGTCGTGGAGACGGTCTACCGGCAGGCGAGAGGGACGGAACGCACGGCGAGAGACGAACTGCTGATAAGAGTGGTAGCGGCGGTAGGACTCGAACCTACGACACGCGGATTATGATTCCGCTGCTCTGACCAGCTGAGCTACGCCGCCACGCGGGGATGCATACGGTACCACAGGCGAACGGGGACGCTCAATCCACGGCCGGTCCGAGTGGCCTGACCCGGAACGGGGTTCGGACCAGCGTTCGGGACCGCACGGCCCGAGGTCGTCTGCGGCATCTCCGGGCGCGCCCGGCACATCACCAGCCGCCATGTCCCCGAAGGCGCCCGGCACGGTCGGAGGGGCCGCCGGCGGCCGCCCTCGCGCACGGTTGAAAGCGCTCCGGCTTTGGGCTAGGATTCCTCGGCTCCCGGGGGAGTGCCCGAGTGGTTAAAGGGGGCGGACTGTAAATCCGTTGGCGCAGCCTACCCAGGTTCAAATCCTGGCTCCCCCACCAGCAGGCCCGGTTAGCTCAGTCGGCAGAGCACCTCCATGGTAAGGAGGGGGTCCGCGGTTCGAATCCGCGACCGGGCTCCAGTCTCTCCCCCACCTCTCTCGTTTCTCTCCGCCGCACGCTCCTCACGCCGCCCCGTCGGGGGAGACGCCGTGGTCCCCGCTGCACCGGGTGTGGGCGACCTGCGGCAAGCACGAGGCCCTGGACGAGGCGGGCTCCGAGTGCCACTAGGCCATCGGGATGCTCGTGCTCGCGCAGGCCTGAGCAGCCTCGGACCCCGCGGCCTCGCCCGCGGCGGCGGCGCCGGCCGACGACACGCTGCCGCAGACGGTGCCGGCCAGCAAGAGCGGCACGCCGCCGGGCAGACGGTGACGGGCGACGCCGTCTGCCGCCGGCGGCGCAGCCGCGACGACAGGCTCGAGCACGAACGCGCCGGCGGCGAGCGCCTGTCTCACCAGCTCGTCGGCCGCGAGGCCGCCCGCGGCCACGCACACGAGGTCGCACGTGAGGCGCACGCACCGGCGTCCGGCGCCGCCCGGGCCCTCGAGCGCGAGCGTCGCGGCCCGCACCGAGACACGCCCGTGGGCGCGTAAGTCGCGCACACCGCCGAAGACCGGCGCGGGCGGACCGGTGGCGGCGCGTGCGGACCCGAGCGGCTCGCGTCCGCCGGCGCGCAAGTCGGCGACGGCGACCACCTCCACGCCTCCCGCGGCGAGCTCGGCGGCCAGCACGTAGCCGTCGTCGCGGTCGGTGACGACGAGGGCTCGACGACGCGCGAGCGCGCCGCAGCGCAGCAGGCGGCGCGCGGCTCCGCAAGCGAGGACGCCGGGCAGGTCGCCGCCGCGGAACGGCGGGATCCGCTCGTGCACTCCCGTGGCCAGGACCACGGCGGCGGGCTCCACAAGCAGCAGGTCGTCGCCGGCGACCACGGCGAGGACGCCCTCCTCGTACCAGCCGGCGACCTCCGCGCCGGTCAGCACGCGGAGACCCCCTCCCCGCGCCAGCTCGCCGACGCGCGTCCGCAGGCGCCGCGGCTCGGGGCCGTCGACGGCGCGCCCGCCGAGGAGCGGGTGACGCTCCACCAGCAGCGTCGGCGCGCCTGCGCCGGCGGCCGCCACGGCGGCGCTCATGCCGGCGACCCCTCCCCCGGTCACGACCACGCCGCCGCGCACGCGCTCGAGCCGCGCCCGCGCCAGCAGCCGCGCAGCCGCCTCGCGCTCCGGCAGGGCGGTCTGCCCCGCGGCGCGGGCCAGGACGCGTTCCGCCACGTGCCAGGCGCGCGGCGAACGCCGGAACCACGAGTAGTAGAAGCCGGCGTGCAGCAGGGGCGCGGCAAGCTCCGCCGCGCGCCCCAGGTCTGCGCCGGCCGACGGCCACCCTCCTTCCCGCTCGACCGCCATGCCCTCGCGCACCGGCGTGATGCACGTGCGCACGCCGGGGAGCCCGTCCACGCGCATGGCGCAGCACGAGCACGTCCCGTTACCGCAGCGTACGCCTCGGGGGCGGTGGAACTTCGACGACCGCCCGAACACCCGCAGCCCGTGTGCGGTCAGGGCCGCGGCCACGGTCACACCCTCGGGCGCCGTGAGCGTCCGACCTTCGAACCTGAACCGCACCAGCGGTACGCCGGGGTCGGCGGAGCCGCGCATCACCCCTCCTCCCCCGCGGACACGACCAGAGACGGCTCATGGATGAGCCTGCCCTCGCGCAGACGGTCGATGGTGAACGGCGCCAGCAGCTCCGGAGTCCTGCCGGTGGCGATCAGCTCCCCGAGCAGCGCGCCGGCGGCCGGGGCGCCCATGAACCCGTACACCCAGCCGCAGTCGAGGTAGAAGCCGTCGAGCTCGGGCACGGGCCCGAGCACCGGCGCCACGTCCTCGGCCTGGGTGCACACGCCGGCCCAGTGCCGCATGAGGCGGACCCCGGCGAGGGACGGGAGCAGGCGCGTGAACTTGGCGGCCATGTCGCGCGCGCCCGCCAGCGATGCGCGCAGGTCCTGCTCCTCCCGGACGGGCACCGGTTCGGTGCCTCCGACGATCTCGCCGCGCGTAGTCTGATGGCAGTACGCGAGGTGGCGCGGCGAGCTGAGAGCGGGGCGGAGGAACGGCCGCAGGGGCTCGGTGACCATGGCCTCCAGGACGTAGGTGCGCAGCGGCACCTCGACGCCGGCCAGGCGGGCGACGCCGGCAGCGTGGCCGCCGGCGGCGTCCACCACCAGCGGCGTCGCGACGTGGCCGCGGCTGGTGCAGACCCCGGTCACGCGGCCGGCGACGGTCTCCACCGCGGTCACCTCGGTGCACGGGTGGACCTCGGCGCCGAGTCCGGCCCCGGCCCGGATGTAGCCCCACACCACGGCGTCGTGATGGGCGAACCCGGCGTCCGGCTGGTACATGGCGCCGCGGACCTGGCCGGGGGCCAGCGCCGGCGCCAGCTCGAGGGTCTCGGCGGCGCCGAGCACGCGCGTGCGCAGGCCGAGCGCACGCTGCATGCGCACGTGACGCTCGAAGGCGGCGACCTCGTCGTCGCTCGCCGCGAGCACCGCGTAGCCGGCCGCCGTGAACAGCACGTTGAAGTCCAGCTCGGCGGACAGCGTGCGCCAGCGCCGCAGGCTCTCGTCGAACAGGCCCATCCACTCCTTCGAGGCGAAGGCCGAGCGGATGAGCTCGCCGTTGCGGCCGCTGGCGCCGGCGCCGGGGTACGCCGCGTCGAGGACGGCGACGCGGCCGACGCCCCGGCGCGCCAGTTCGTGCGCGACGGCCAGCCCCTGCACACCCGCCCCGATGACGACCACGTCGTAGGCGCGCCGGAGCGCGCCGGTGCAGGCGCCGGGGACGACCCTACCGCCGGGCATGACCCGGTCACGGACGCTCATCGCCGCCTTCGCCCGCGCCGGCCGCCAGCGTACCCAGCCGCACCGGCCACAGCGGCGGACGCACCGGCGGAGCCGGCACGTCCGCCGGATCCCGCCCCGTCAGCTCGGCGAGGAGCAGGCGCACGGCCTCGCCGCAGCTCTTGCCCTGGCACGGCCCGGTGAACGCGCCGGTGAACCGTTTGAGCGTCTCGACGTCGGCGTAGCCGGCGGCGACGGCGCGCCGCACATCTCCGGCGGTCACGTCACGGCAGAGGCAGAGGATGACCCTGTCGTCCATCGTCACCTCAGGGGTCGACGGTGCGTCCCGGTCGCCCGCCTCCGCGACACGTCAGTACGCGCAGGTCAGGGTCGCGTCCACGTGGATGTCGCGGCGGTTGCACTCGGCGAAGTACGCCTCGGGCGGGATACAGGCCTCGCCGCCGAACGCGCCGCGCTCTGTGATCACGCCACGCCCGAGCAGCAGCACCGTCACGGCCGAGAGGAACCCCACCGTGAACGCCCCGCACGACATGTCCCACGGCGGGTACGGGTGCTGGATGCTCTCGAGGCGGTAGTCCTGCAGCTGCCCGTCCCTGGTACCGCGCACGTCCACGCGCAGCACCTTGTGGTCGTCGGGTCTCGGCGGCGGGCCTGCGGCGGCCGCCTCCTTCAGCGACTCCTCCACCAGCTTCATGAGCAGGGCGCGCGGGACGACCTCCACCCCGTCCACCCCCAGCGGCTCCTTGCCGGCCAGGCCGAGCTCCACCACGAAACGCAGCTTGTCCTCGAACGCCTTGGGCAGCGACAGCTGGAAGCTCACCTCGCGGATGCCCTTGTCGCGGAACGACACGGGGATCGTCTGCGGCTCGGAGTGGATCGTGTAGAAGCAGGTCTGCGTGCCGACCGGCTCCGGGAAGTCGATGACCTCGGCGCCGGAGAACGGCGTCATCTCGCACCAGTCGCCGTCCTTGAAGATCCACGGGTCCATCATGAACTCGTTGAGAAGGGTGTCGAGAGAATACGGGGGGACGAGAGGCGCCCAGGCCGGCGCGAAGTTGACGATGCCGTCGCGGATCCTGACCCATTCGACGGTGTCCAGGCGGAGCGACGCATACCGCGCCATCACGTTGACGATTCCGGGCGCCGAGCCCGAGCCGCAGACCGCCGTGAGCCCGGCGGCCTCGAACCGGTCGTGCATCTCGAGCTGCTTCTTCGCCCAGTGGAAGAGGCCGCCCATATCGGTGTAGTGGCACCCGGCGGCGAGGCACGCCTCCATGATGCCCTCGTTGAAGTAGGGCAGCGTGGCGTTGAGACAGACGTCGATGCCGTCGAGCGCCGTCGCCGTGGCGGCGCGGTCGGTGACGTCCACGACCGCCTGGGAGACCTTGGCGGCATCGAGAGCCTCCACGCGACCGCGCAGCGCGGTCGCGTCGGCGTCCGCCAGAAGGAGCGCCTCGACCTCGTCGTTCTCCACGAGCTCACGCACGGCGCCCTGCGCCATCTTGCCGGCGCCGCCCATCACGCAGACCTTCACGGAGCCCTCCTCTCCCGGGAAGCCGCCGCCGAGCCCCCCTCCGGGGGCAGGGCGGCGGCTGCTGCTGTCGCCTCGACGCTAGCACCCGGACTCGGCGACGGGCAAGGTCGGCGGCGAGAGGACGGGAAGCGCTCGGCCGCGCCGCCGAGCGCGCCGCCGGCCGCGTCTCAGCGCGCGACGACGAGCCGCCGGCCGCCGCGCCCGCTCAGCCCGGGCAGCGGAACTGGAAGTCGTCCTTGTAGTAGACCTCGCCGCACTCCGGGCAGCGCAGCTCGTACCAGTACCCGATGGCCACGCCGTGACGCTCGCAGAAGCGGATGCGGGCAGCCAGGACCTCGAGCTCGCTGCTGCCGCAGGCCATGCAGGTGAGGAGCACGTCGTCACCCAGGTCGTAGGCCTGCTCCAGCCGCTGCATGGCCCCGGTCGCGCCCTGATGGGCCGGCAGCTCGGCCTCGTGGGCGCAGGCGTCGTTCGCCTTGGGCACCTCGTGGACGTCGAGCGCCGTCACGAGCCCGGGGAGAAAGGCCAGCCTGAGACCCTGGGAGCGCAGGTACCCCTGGAACGCGCAGTGGCCGCGGCGCTCACCGAACAGCTTGCACTCGTGCTGGGTGACCAGAGCACGTCGCGCGACGTAGCAGCGCATGTCGAGGTGGTCCACCTCCACCGGCTCCACGTGCACCGAGCGCGGCCGGCCGCGGCCGCGGCGGTAGTCGGCCGGCTGGACCAGGGAGAGGCAGCCGAGCGTGGGATCGGACTCGAGCGCCGCGACGGCGCGCTCGAGCCAGCCGGGCTCGAACTGGAGGGTGTCGTCCACCCGCACCAGGTAGTCCCCTTCCACCATGTGGAAGGCGCGGTCGAGGCCGCAGTGCGTGCCGTGGCGGTCGCCGTTGTCGAGCTGGATGGCGTCCACGCGACCGCGCAGGTACTGCCGCACCAGGTAGGTGGCCACCATCTCGTCGGCGTCGTCGGCGAAGACCACGACGCCAGCGGGCCTGTCCACCGTCTCACGCACCCCACGCAGCACCGTCCGCAGGGCTGCGACGCCGTGGCTGGTGTGTACGACGATGCCTGCGCTGCTCACGACCGGCCCTCGCCGGCCGGCAGACTTCCGGTACTGTGCCCGCTCGCCCTCACGGGCCTAATTATCTCTGCGTGTGAAGGAGAGCACAAGTGGGCGCACCGCGGCGCGCCCTGAGACTCGGACGGCGGCCGCGGCCCCGAGCCGTCAGTCGAGCCCGACCAGGCCTTCCCTGATCGCGTACTTCACGAGGTCGGTGACCTTGTGGAGCTTGAGCTTCTCCATGATGTTGCCGCGGTGCGTCTCGACGGTCTTGCGGCTGAGACACAGCAGATCGGCGATGTCCTGGTTGGAGTTGCCCTCGGCGATGAGCTTGAGGACCTCCCGCTCCCGGGCCGTGAGCTCCTCCGCGGGGCGGAACGAGACCGGGTCGTGCACGCGCGCCAGGTAGTCGTTCAGTACTGTCTCCAGAGCGGACGGCTGCAGCACCTGCGAGCCCCCCATCACGGCGCGGATGGCGGAGATGAGCTCCTCCGTGGACACCGTCTTGAGGAGGTACCCGCTGGCGCCGGCCTGCACGAGGCGCAGCACGCAGTCTTTGCGGTCGTTGCGCGTGAGCGCCAGCACCTTGATGTGAGGGTAGCGGCGCAGCACCGACCCCGTGAGCTCGAGGCCGTTCATGCGCGGCATGATGGTCTCGGTGACGATGACGTCGGGGTGGGTGGCGCCGACCACGCGGAGAGCCTCGAGGCCGTCGGGCGCCTCGCCCACCACCTCGATGTCGGGCTGCGCGTCGAGCAGGGCTTTGACGCCCTGTCGCTCGATGGCGTGGTCGTCCACGAGCAGGACGCGGATGGTGACTCCCACGCCGTTCACACGACCCCTCCTCTGCGCGACGAGCCCGTCCCCCTGGGCCGCCGCCCGTCGGGTAGCTCCACTCCATGTGATTCTAGGTGCAAGCACCTAGCCGCAGCAAGGGTGATGGCCCGAGGCGCGCGTAGGGGCGGCCGCGGCCCCGTCTTTCCGCCGCGGCCCCGGCGTCGCCGCCCCGACCACGATCGCGCGCCGTCACCTCACCTTGACAGTCACGACCTCGGAGGTGTTCGCCGTCGACTGGCGTGTCACGCGCACGCGCAGCTCGTAGAGGCCCTTCTTGGCCGGCGACTTCCACTTGAGCGAGTAGGCGCCGTTCGTGAGGTTCTCGGAGGCGGCGTTCCTCCACGCCTTCTTGGAGGCGAGCCTGTACTGCAAGGTGGCCTTCACGGTGTGTGTCGGCGGGACGGCCTCGGCCCCCACCACCGTGATGGTCTTGCGTGCCTTGACCACCGACGGCGCGTCGATGGACACGGCCGTCATGTGGCACAGCGCCGTCGTCGCCCCGGTGCGCGGCGCTCCGACGACGGCGAACGCCAGGACGGCGACGGTCAGCACGACGGCGGCCGCGGTGAGCCCTGTGAGCATGCCCTTCATGCGTCTCCCCCTCTTCTCCCTGCGGCGCGTGCGCGCCGCGCCCAGCGACACCATCGTAGCGCGACCGGCGGGGGCGGCGCCGTTTTGCGCCCAGCCACGCGTTGCCCTAGAATCCCTAGGCTTGTTTCGTGGGCCGACGTAGCTCAGCTGGCAGAGCACATCACTCGTAATGATGGGGTCCGGGGTTCGATTCCCCGCGTCGGCTCCAGTTTCTTTCCTGCTGCACCGGTGCTACACGGGGCTTTCGCGTGTCTCGCTTGCCTTCCCTTTCGTACCAGAGATGCCACGCTGCCCACATCTGCCACTTGCGGTCACTTCACTACGAGCGTGTTGCGGCCCACGGAAACCTGCGCGTTGCCCGTTCTGTCGATGGCCATCACGAGCCACCGGTACCGGCCCTTCGGCAGGCAGATCTTCTTCTTGAAGCTTGTCAGAGCGTTGATCTCCGTCCGCCCAACGAGGTAGCTGGCCACGCGCTTCCCGTGCTTCTTCAGCACGATGCGAACGATATCTGCGTCGCTCCCCTTGTCCCGCACCTTGAACCGAAACGTGGCAGCCCCGTGCCGCCGGACCTTGACCGCATACGGGGCCTTCGTTGCCGGACCCGTGGTATCCAGGGCCAGGTACAACCCCATCTCTCCCGCTGCGTACACCTCGTTGCCTTCCGAGTCCACGTACCGGGCGAAGACCGTGTGGAGCGATCCCTGCTCGCCGGCAACGGTGAACGTCACGGAGTCCGCGAACGGCACCCACGAGGCCTGGTCGACGTTGTACTGGGGTATCAGACCCTTATCGTTCGGGGCCCTCAGGGTGTTGCGAGGCCCGCACCAGTCGTAGTAGATGGTCTCGTCGCCTGCCTCGACGTAGATGCCGCCGAAGCCCATGCTCATGCCGGTGGCGTCCCAGGAATCGTCTTCGGCCGCCGCTGCGGCACAGTAAGTACCGAAGATCACGGTGAGCAGGAGGAGTGTAGGGAGGAATGCCCCGACCCTGGCTCGCTGCGACATGTGCCCCCCTCAGTCGGCCAGCCTACTCTAGCACCTTCGCAGAGGTGACGATCTCCCAACAGGGCTGCTTCCCCGAGAGATGGGTCATGCCAAGGATACGAGACTCCCGGCAGGAGCACGGCCGTGAACGGGAGGCTGTTGTCCGCCGGGCGCACCACGCGGCCACCGCAGTCAGGCGGAGTCTTCGCGGTGCTTCACGCGCCGTTGTCAGGTGACCACCCCACGCCCGTCTGAGGCCCTCACCCCATGTTCCCGATAGGGGTGTTGTGTCGTACTACACGGTGAGAGTCGTGTGGAGCGGCTCCAGTCAAAGAAAGGGGGCGTCATGAGTGGCTGGGTTATCCTGGCGTGGCTCGGCGTCACCGCCATCACCATTCTCCGGATCGCGCTCATCGTAGGCCTCGTGGCCATCGCAGTGCTGGTCGTGAGGGGCGTCTGGCGTTACCACATGGCACAGCCTATGTCCTGACGGGCCGTCGTCGACGCCGGCGGAGCAGGCGACCACCACCTGCCCGCCCCCGTCACGTCCCGCCCCATCGTGCTCCACACGCGGCCGGTGGGTGAGAGAGCTTCCTCACCCGCCGGCCGCTTCTTCGTCTGACGGCGCGAGCGCCGAACGGCACCGTTATGCTGCCAAGCGGGTAGACCCGCTCTCGAAGGTGCTCCTGACATGCGCTGCACGCACGGGAGGCCATGATCCGCCGGGGCACGACGCGGCCACCACTGCCTGGCGGGGAGCCACTGGTGAGACCGGCCCGAGGGCCGGTCTCGCTTCGTTCCGGGCGGGCCGGCGGCCGGGAGCTGTCGAGACCGCGGGACGAAGGAGGCGGCGATGGCGGAGCCTTCCTGCCGGACGTCGGCAGCATCCCAATCCACACGCGAGATCGCAGGGGAAGCAGATGAGCGAGCACCTTGAGAGGTACCTCGGAGGCTGGCGCAGCGGGGACCCGGACATGATCCTGAACGCCTGCGCCGACGACTTCGTCATCGACGACGCCGTGGAAGGGCGCTTCAGCAAGGCCGAGTTCGGCTCGTACTGGGGCGTGCAGCCTGAAGCGGCCATCGAGTTCAGCGACGTCGTCTCCGAGGAGAGCGACGGACAGGTGACCCAGTGGGGTTGGTGGACCCAGGCGTCGCAGACGGGCTCCTTCATGAACAAGGCGGACCGCGACGGCGTGCACCTGACCAGGGTCACCTACTTCACGCGGTAGTCGAGGATCGGGCCGGCGAGGCGGGAGCGCCCATCGCCGGCCCGGCCTTCTGGTCGACCCCGGTGCGGCCCGGGCGCTCGCAGGTGCGCCCGGGCCCCACGCCGCGACAGCCGCCCGCTCAGCGTTTCACCCGGAACGTCTTCGTGTTGCTCCTGCCCGCGGACGTGGTCACGGTGACCTTCACCTTGCCGATCTTGGCCTTCGCCGGCACGCGGCAGGTGATGCGCTTGTCGGTCCACGAGAGGTACGCGGTGCACTTCTTGCCGCCGAACTTGACGTAGCTGCTTCCTCTGGGGCTCCCGAAGAGGAGGCCGCTCACCACCACCACCGCCTTGCGCTTGCCGGCCGAGGGCGAGAGTCTGAGGACCATCGGCCGCGGGGCGTCGCCGCCGGTGATGGTCGCGAGGATCAGGCCGCCGCTCCCCACCACGAGGCCGTGCTTGGCGTCGGCGAAGTCGATGGCGCCGAAGTCGGCGGTCGAGCCCGTCGTCTGGGGCTTCCAGGTCGTGCCGCCGTTCCCGGTCACGAGGATGGTGCCGCCGCGGCCGGTCGCCCACCCGAGCTTCGTCCCGAACGAGGTCACGGACGTGAGGTCGGTCGTCGTCCCGGACGACTGTCCCTTCCACGTGGTGCCGCCGTTGCCGGTCACGAGGATGGTGCCGCGGTCGCCCACGGCCCAGCCCACCGAGTCGTGGGTCATCGTGACCGACGTCAGGTCGGCGAGCGTCCCGGACGACTGCGTCGTCCACGTGGAGCCACCGTCGTCCGTGGCGATCACGGTGCCGTCTTCGCCCGCGGCCCAGGCGTGGGTCGAGTCCGTGCACGTGACGGCGTCGAGGTGCGCCGACGTGCCCGACTCCTGCGGCTTCCACGTGTCGCCTCCGTCGCGGGTCACGACGACCGTGCCGTCGTCGCCGACGGCCCAGGCGGTCGCGCCGCTCGCGGTCACGGAGGTGAGGTCGCCGGCGGTGCCGGCAGGCGCCTTGTCCCACGTCGAGCCGCCGTTGGAGGTGACCACGACGGCGCCGCTGTCTCCCACGGCCACGCCGTGCACGGCGTCGATGAAGACGACGGAGCGCAGGTCGGCCGTGGTGCCGGACGTCTGGGGACGCCAGGTGGCGCCGGCGTCGGCGGTGACGAGCACGGTGCCGCCGTCGCCCACGGCCCAGCTCTTCGTCGTGCTCACGACGGCCGTCGCGCGGAGCGTCTGCGTCGTGCCCGACTGCTGTCGCGGTCCAGCCGCCTGCGGCCGTGCCGGTGACGGTGAAGCTCGCGGCGCTGGTGGTGCTGCCGAAGGACGTGGTCACCGAGATGCGGGCCCGACGTGGCGCCGGCGGGCACGGTGCACTCGAGCTGCGTGAACGGCGAGACGTGCACGCTGGTCGCGAGCGTGCCGTTGAAGCGCACCTGAGTGTCGACGGCGAACCAGTAACCCTTCACGGTGACGAGGGTGCCCACGGGCCCACTGGTCGGCGAGAAGCCCTCGATGACCGGCGGCTCCAGCGGGACGGAGGAGAGCGTGGACGGGGCGCCGGCCGCGGGACCAGGCGGGGCGGCGGGACCGGCGCGCAGCGCCGCGGCGCCGCCCGCCGCGACCAGTGACACCACGACGAGCGCGATGACAAGCGCCGGGACGCCCGCTCGACGCCTCCGGGCCGTCGCGTGACAGGACGATGCAGTCCGGGTCATGGCTCCCCTCCCTCGCCGGGCGAGGCCGAACGCCATCGGCCGGGCCCCGTGGCCTTCCACACTCGTGTTGTGTCCGCGACGGCGCCTTCGCGAAACGCCCAAGGCGAGGAGCCCGCTGTCGCCGGCCTCAGCCGACGCCGTGCCGGCGGTCGGCCTCCGCGACGATCGCACGCATCTGCGCGGCGACGTCGGGGTCGACGGGCTCGCACCGGTGTGACTCGAGCAGCTCCAGCGCCCGCTCGCGGGCGCGCTGCGCCAGGTCGGTCGAGCCCTGCGCCTGCCAGTCGTCGCGCACGCGACGGTCGAGCAGGTCGGAGCGGCTGAGGTCGCGCATGTGGCGCAGCGTGGAGTCGAGGGAGAGGAAGTCGCCGGACGAGCCGACCGCGGCGATGTCGTCCGCGGCGAGGCTCTCTTCGTCGACGCGGACGCCACCCACGGCCATCTTGATCATGTGGGCGATCTCGTCGTCCATGACGAGCTGGCCGAAGTCGAAGGCCACGCCCGACTCGATCATCCCCGCACCGTAGATCTGGTTGGCCCCTGCCAACGCAGCCAGCAAGCCGGTGAGGGTCTTCTCGTGCCCCGCCTGGGCGTCGCCGAGCTTCGCGTCCGTCTACAACCCCGCCACGAAGCTGGGGAGGCCGTAGCGCCGCGCCAGCTGCGCGACGGCGGCGCTGATCACGGCGAGCTCGGGCGAGCCGACCGCGGCGGTGGCGAGTCTGAGGTCCATCGCGGTGGTGGACGACCCGTAGACCATCGGGCACCCTCGCTCGGTGAGCTGCGCCAGCACGATGCTGCCGAGCACCTCGGCGTTGTGCGTCACCAGCGTGCCCGCCAGCGTGACCGGCGACGAGCCGCCGGCCATGGCCATGCTGACGACGGTGTTGGACATGCCGGAACGCGCCGCCTCGATGATGACCTCGGTGGCGTCGCGCGGCAGCTGCAGCGGGCTGACGGGGCACACGCCGAAGCCGACGAGCGGGCGGCGACGCAGCTCGTCCTCGCCGCCCGCGAGCACCCGGGCCATCGCCACGATGGCGCGCACGTCCTCCGCCGTCGTCGCCTCGCTGCCCACCGGCTTGGTGGTCTCGTGGACGGCCTCCTGCCACTTGTGCAGGCTGGCGGTGGCCGCCGGGACGTCCTCCGCTCCGACCGCCGACTCGTAGGCGTCCATACTGTCCAGGGCGTCGACCAGACGCGCCACCTCGCGCACGTCCCCGATGCCCGGTTTGCGGTACTCCCCCGTGCGCGGGTCGACGAGCATGATGCCCTCGTCGAAGTTGGAGAAGTGGACGCTGCCGGCCTCGAGCACCACGTCGTCAGCTGGGTCGCGGCCGCACAGGTGGACGGCTGGCGGACACGCGGCCACCGCGTCCTCAACGATGTGCGGAGGGATGCGCACCGTGCGCGACCCGCGGTCCACGCGACAGCCTCCGTCGGCGAAGAGGTCGAGCGGCTCGTCGTCCTCCACGAACAGGCCGGTGCGCTCCAGGACCTCGAGCGTGGCGAGGTGGATGTGGTCGATGTCGGCTTCGCTGAGGACGTCGAGCCTCAGACCCGGGCTCCCCGGCCGGCCGGACTGCAGCGGGCGTTTCACGGAGCGCCTCCCTCGTGGTCGGTGGTGGTGAGGTGAGCAGCCGCGCCGGTCACGCGCGCGCCGCCTCGTCGGCGGCGGCCACGAGGCGACGCAGCTCGCGCTGCGCGTCGTCGCCGAGCGGCTCCGGCCGGTAGTGGTCCAAGATGTCCCCGGCGCGCTCGCGCGCAACCTCGACGGCGTCGCGGAAGTGGCGCCCGTCGGCGGCGACCTCCTGCGTGATGGCGCGCACCACCGAGGTACGCATGTGCCGCCGCGTGTGCACGTGGCCGAGGAAGTTGCCGCCCGGGCCGACCGCGGCGATGGCCTCGAGAGCGAGCGCCTCCTCGTCGGCCGCGACGTCGAGGAACGCCGCGCGGGCGCGGTGGTAGAGGTCGTCGTCCAGGATCAGGTCCTCGGGCGCGAACACCGTGAAGGTGCCGTGCAGACCGATACCGGTGTAGGTCTCGCAGCCGTCCAGCGGGAGCTGCAGGAGCTGCGAGGCCTGTTCCACGCCGTGCTGCCAGGTGCCGGGCTCGGTGGCGTCGGTGCCGCCGAAGGCGCCCAGCGCCGGCAGACCGAAGGCGTGCAGCAGCTCGGTCGCCAGGAAGCGGCAGCGGTCCTCGAGCGGCGCGGACAGCGTGAGCGCGCTCCGCGGGTCGGCGTAGCTGCTCATGATCGACCCCCACACCGGCGCGCCCGGCGCCGCCAGCTGGTGGAGCACGGCGGCGGCCACGATCTCGGCGGCGCCCACCACCAGGGCGCCGGCCGGCGTGGCCGGGGCCGTGGTGCCCAGGGTCGGCATGGTCACGTAGCACACGGGGATGCCGGCCTCCGCGAACACCAGTCCGGCGCCGGTGCCGTCGTCGTCGAGGACGAGCGGCGACACCGTCCCGATGAGGTCGCTGAGCGCTGAGGGAGCGCCGACGCCGCGTGCGTCAGCGACCACAGCGGCCATCTCCACGGCGCAGCGCGCCAGCGTCTCTCCCTGCACCATGCCCATCAGGTGTTTGGTCGTGTTGTTCCAGCCCGCCTCGAGCTCGTGCACCTGCGCGGCGGGGCCGCAGTCGCCGGCGCCCACAGTGGGCCACCAGAACGCGATGGACCCGAGGTAGTCCTGCATGCGCGTGACGCCGGCGAGGTCGGCCTTGGTGGACGGGCGCGGCTCGCCGGTGTGCCGGTCGACGACGTGGGTGCCGCTGCCGTCGGTGGTGCCGTAGGTCTCGCCGGAGGCGAGATCCAGGTCGGTGAGGCCGTCGCGCGAGCCCAGCACGAAGGTGCGCGGGGCGAGCGCCAGCGACTCCTGGACGAGCCGGCGCGGCAGCCGCACGAGGCCGGAGGCCTCGTCCACGTCCGCGCCGGCCTTCGCGAACAGCTTGAGGCCCTTGCGCGAGCGGCACTTGACGCCGGTGCCGGCGAGGACGGCGAACGTCGCGTCCAGGTACGGCACCAGCCTCTCCGCGTCGTGCACCTGCAGGCGGAACTCGGACCGCAGGGGCGCCAGCGGCTGCCTGCGCAGCCGCTGGGCGCCCGGCGCCGTCACGCCCGACGGTCCGGCGTCGGTCGCTCCGGCGCTCACCGCGGCACCGCCCCTCTGCGCGTCCTGACCAGGGAGCTGCGCTCACGGAACCGGTCCACGCAGTTGATGGGCAGGTCGAGAAGGTCGGCGATGTTCATCTTGGCCTCCATCGCCGTCGCGGCACCCGGGAACGGGGCCTCGGAGTCGATGATCCTGCCGAGGCCCAGCTCGCCGCGGACCTCCTGCATCGCCACGCAGTCGGAGAGGTCGGCGATGCTCACGCCGAGCCTCTCGGCCACCACACGCTTCGCCTCCGGGAGCCGCAGTCCCCGCGTCATCTGCATGCGCGCCACCAGGTCTCCGGCGGCGCGTAGCCCGTTCATCCCGCAGGCTGTCGCGTGAGCGCTGGGCATCCCGAAGATGTCGCCTGTACCCACCTACAACCCGTCCACGCGCAGCAGATCGACGAAGGCGCGCCCCACACGCGACACGGCGTCCACGGGCGGGCAGACGCTCATGGGCACGCCGCCGACCCCCATCCCGGCGTTGACGTGCACGGGGATGCTCGCTGCGGCCACGCAGGGCTTGAGGATCGTGGCCGCGCGGGCCACGTTCCAGGCCACGGAGTGCGTGGTGTTGACGTTGACGCAGGGGCCGAAGATGGTGGCGCCGGCCTGCTCGACCACGCGCAGCTGGTCGTGAGGCCACAGGCCGGCCAGGCGCACGCCGTCGAACTCGAGCCGCCCGTGCATCCCCAGCACGAACTCGGAGGCCATGCCGACCTCGATGCTCATGGTGGGGAAGTCGCGGCGCAGCGCGCGCACCACCTCGAGCACGGCCAGGAACTCGGCGTCGCCGGCCGCGCCGCTGGTGTCGAAGTCCAGACCGTCGGCGCCGGCCTCCCAGAGCCTCTCGGCGACGTGGCGCATGTCGGCGGTCGCGTAGGCGACCGCCGCCTCCTGCGCCTCACGCGCCTCGTCGGCACGGCCCTGCGGCAACAGCTCGGACCAGTTCGGCACGGGGCCGTCCGGCATCGAGTACCGCCCGAGGTCGGCCTGCGACCCGTAGTGCAGCGGCATCGTGAGCCGGTGCTGGGCGTCGTGCATGGCCTGGGCCTCGCCGGCGACCACTTTGGCGGCGGCGTTGTAGCAGTAGTCCTGGTGGAACAGCTCGCCGGAGTCGGCGCCGAGCATCTGCTCGTAGATCACAAGGCCGTCGATGCGCTCGTTCTGCTGCGTGCCGGTGCCGTCGTAGCTCAGGACGACCTCCTCGCCGATGTCCACGGCCGAGAAGCGCGCGGGAGAGGCGAAGATGTCGAGCAGGTGGTCGAGCTCCGCGGCGTCGAGCGGCTCGACCTTGGCCCGTTTCGCGCCGAGCGCCGAGCCCTCTTCGAGGTCGGCGCGCAGCTCGGAGCGCGTGAGGTGGACGAGCGCGCCGTCTCCCATCCTCGTCGGGATCTTCACTTCCATGAGCGTGCTCTCCCCTCCGGCTGAGCTGCGGGACCGGTCAGCGCACACACAACCCCAGTCCGGCCGCCCGCTCAAGAGCGGACGCAAGGTTTGCCCAAGAATCGGCGGTGGCGGCGCGCGATCCAGGCCCGGATACTCCGTCTCAACGACTGTGCCGGCCGCGGCCGGCGGACGAAAGGGGCGCCCGTGGCGCGTGCGCGCATCCAGTACCTGTCGCCTCGGGAGAGCGACTTCATCCACGAGCAGACGCTGGAGCTCCTGGCGCGAGTGGGCGTCGCCTACAACTCACCCAGGGCGCTCGACGTGCTGGAGGCAGCCGGCGTGGAGGTCGACCGGGAGAAGCTCACCGCGAAGCTCGGCTGGGAGGTGATCGAAGAGGCGCTCCGCACCGTGCCCGGACGAGTGCTGCTGGCCGGGCGGCTCCCCGAGCACGACCGCGTGCTCGGCGACGGCCGGCTGGTCACCACGAGTGACGGCATGACCACGTACGTGCTGGACGAGCCCGGCGGCGCCCGCCGCGAGGGCACCGCCGCCGACCTGGCCACCGTCACCCGGCTCTGCGACGCGCTCGACGAGATCGACGTGGTGTGGCCCTCGCCGCAGGCCGGCGACGTGGACGCCTGGATGATGCCGCTGGTGATGCAGGCGACGGTGGTGCGCAACACCGGCAAGCACGTGCAGGACGAGGTACGCACCCCGGAGATGGTCGAGCCGATCCTGGCGGTGTACGAGGCGGCCGCGGGCGCGACGCTGCGCGAGCGCCCGGTGTTCTCGGTGACGAACTGCACGATCGCGCCGCTGCAACACGACCGCGAGATGACGGAGGCCGGCCTGGAGCTTGCGGCACGCGGCGTGCCCATCTTCGTGCTGCCCATGCCCCAGGCCGGTACGACAGGGCCCATGACCCTGCTCGGCACCTGCATCGTGCACATGGCCGAGCTGCTCTCGGCGGTCGTGCTCTACCAGCTGGCCGTGCCCGGCTGCCCGCTCATCGCCGGGGTCGGGGCCGCCGTGGCCGACATGCGCAGCGGCGGCTACATCTCGGCGGCGCCCGAGATCGGCCTCATCAACCTGATCTGCCTCACGATGAGCAAGCGCTACGGGCTGCTCACGCAAGCCACGGGGATCTCGCCCGACGCCAAGGTGAGCGACTTCCAGGCGGGCTCGGAGGGCGGCATGACGGGGCTCGTGGCCGCCCTCGCCGGCGCCGACTCGCTCATCGCCGCCGGCAGTCTGGACGGCGTACAGTGCTCGAGCCTCGCCAAGCTGGTGCTGGACGACGACCAGCTCGGCGCCATCCGCCGCTACCTGCGCGAGGACCCCATCGACAAGACGGCGGCGCTCATGGACGACATCCTCGAGGTCGGCATCGGCGGCCACTTCCTCGCGCGCCGCAGCACCCGCCACGCCGCGCGCACGGAGGTCTGGCGGCCGCGCGTGTTCCAGCGCGGGAGCTACGCCGAGCTGGCCGGTCGGTCGGTGGTGCAGGCGGCCGCCGAGCGCGCCGAGGAGCTGCTGGCGACGCACGACGCGCCGCCGCTCGCGCCCGCGGCCGAGGCGGCGATCGCCGAGGTACTGGCGGCCTGGGAGGCGCGCCGGCCCTGACCCCGTCAGTGGGCACTGGGCCGTCGGCCGCGGGCGCGGCGCCCGCCCCGGCAGGCGGCCGTTCCTTCGACACGCCGGCGGGCGCCGCCGTCAGCCCAGGCGCAGTAGCGCCTGGGCAGCCGCGGCGGCGACCAGACGGAGCACGCGCTCCTCCTGGCCGCCCGCCGCACGTGGCAGGGCGACGCGCAGTACCAGTTTCCCCACGGGCGTGACCTCCTCGGCCTCCACCAGCCCGGCCGCGTCCGCGGTGTCGCGCCACCTCCCGCGCGCGACCGCTCCTTCGTCGCGCGCGCGGCCGGTCAGGTCGTCCCACTCCGCCTCCGCCGACGCGCCACCGAGGGCGCGGCACGCGAGGGCGGCGGCGGCGGCCAGCACCTCGTCCACCGTGCGGCCGGCCACGAGCTCCGGGAGGCCGGCCACGACCGCGTCCACCGCGCTCGCCAGCAGCCGGCCGTCGGCGTCGCTGCGCGCGAGGCGGGCGAAGGTGCCCGCGTTCTGCAGCGCCACCGCGGCGAGGCCCGCGAGGGCGCGCGCGAGGCGCAGCTCCTGGTGCGTGAAACGACGCTCCCTGAGGTGGTCGTACACCTCGAGCGTGCCGACCGTGCGCCCCGCGAACACGAGCGGCACCACGAGGAGCGTCTTGTCGCCCCACTGGCGCATGATGGCGGTCTCCGCCGGGTCCGCCGCCGGGTCGCTCACCGTGATGACCCCGAGCTCCTGCACCTCGACCAGGCGGTGCGTGAAGGGGAAGCCCTTCAGCGAGTACGGGTTCCAGTCGGCTATGCGCTGCCCGTTGCGGTCGTAGTCCGCCAGCACCGACACGACGTCCGTCTCGGGGTCGTACTCCGACACGGCGCAGAAGTGACAGTCCAGCGTGGCCGTGACGCGCCGTGCTATCTCGCCGAGCAGCTCGGGCAGGTCGAGCCGGCTGGTGAGCGCCACGGAGGCGTCCACGAGGGTGTCGACCTCGCGCTCGCGGGCGAGGCGCGCGGCGGCCTGGTCGCTCGCCGCGACGAGCGTGGCGAGCTCGTCCACGTCCTCGCGCCGCATGCGCCGGTGACCGCCGGCCGTGCGGATGCAGGGGAGGAAGCCCGAGTCGGTCCAGCGACGGATGGTGTCGGGCGAGACGCCCAGCCGGCGGGCCGCGAGCTGCACGCTCAGGTACACGGACATGGGCGCAAGCTAGTCGCAAAGCCGGAGGGGGTCAACAGCGCGACGGCGCGGGCCCCGGCGCCCCGGCCCGACAAGAGCCTGCGAGGTTTGCCCAAGAATCGGCTCTTACACGCCCCGTGCCCCGTGCGCATACTGCGGCGACGCAGCCGGGGATCACACTGAGGGAGGGTGCACGTGGAACTGACGACCGCGAGCCAGACCGCCGCCCGGAGCCAGGGCCTCAAGCGCACCAGCGTCCGCCTTCTCACGGTGTTCTTCATGATCTACATCCTCGTCTCGGGCGGGTCGTTCGGCATAGAGGACATGGTGTCATGGTCCGGCCCGGGCCTCACGATCCTGCTGCTCATGGTGCTGCCGATCGTCTGGAGCTTGCCCATGGCGCTGGTCGCGAGCGAGTTGGGGTCGGCGCTGCCCGGCGAGGGCGGCTTCTACATCTGGGCGCGGCGCGGGCTCGGCGACTTCTGGGGATTCCAGACCGCCTGGTGGTGGACCCTCTCCATCTTCGTGGACTCGTCGGTCTACGTCGTCCTGGCCGTCGGCTACCTGCAGAACTGGCTGGGCTTCGGACAGCTCTGGTTCTACGTCACCTGCTGGGCGATCATCGCCGTGTTCACACTCGTCAACGTCTTCGGGGTCAAGCTGGTGGCACTCAGTTCGACCGTCTTCTCGGTGCTGATCATCGCGCCGTTCCTCGTGCTGATCGTGGTCGGCCTGGCGAAGTGGCAGTTCAACCCCCTGACGCCGGTGACGCCGCCGGGCGTACCGTTCTTCGGCACCAACGGCGCCCTCGGCCTCGGGCTGGCCATCGGCGTGTGGATGTACTCCGGCTACGAGTCCATGTCCACGCTTTCGGGAGAGATCCGCGATCCCCAGCGCGTGATCCCGCGCGCGCTCCTGCTCGCGGTGCCGTTCATCATCGCCATGTACGTGCTGCCCACGGTGGCCGCCCTGGCCGGCTACGGCCAGTGGGACATGTGGGCGACAGACGCCGGCGACGGCTACGTCTCGTTCGTGGAGATCGGCAGGGCCCTCGGCGGCTCCGCGCTCGGCGTCGCGCTGCTGGCGTCGGCCCTGCTCGGCAACCTGGCGCTGTACCTGGACTACCTGGCCTCGGGCGCGCGCCCACTCTTCGCACTCTCTACCGATCGCCTCTTCCCCGCCGCGGCGTCTCGCGTCAGCAGGCGGTTCGGTACGCCGGTCGTGGCCATCCTGCTGATGGCCGGGCTGAACGCCGTTCTCATCGTCGGACCGTTCCGGAACCTGGTGGTGATCGACGTGATCCTGTTCACGGCGTCGTACGTGCTGATCTTCATCGCCGCGGTCGCTCTGCGCGTGAAGGAGCCCGGGCTAAGAAGGCCGTTCCGCGTGCCGCTGGGGACAAAGGGCATGGCGCTCATGGTGGCACCGCCCATCGCCATCGTGCTCTTCACGATCTACGTGAACGCCATCGACCGCAGCACGGAGATCCTCGGCGTCACCGGCTTCCGGGTGCTGGGCATCGACGTGGGCTGGTACGGCATCGGCGGCTTCCTCGCGCTGGCCTCCGGACCGGTGTGCTACCTGGCCTTCCGCCGCGCGTTCGGCGGACCGGCCACGCCGGCGGCGCAAGCCGGCGACGACGAGCTGGCGGCGCTCGCGGCGGCCGCCGAAGACGGGGACGACGAGGCCGGCCCAGGAGCGCTCGCATGAGGGCGCGGCTCGAGATCCTGACCGCCGGGGAGCGCGCCCAGGTCCACGAGCGCACCCTGGGGGTGCTCGAGCGGACGGGGATGCGCTGCGACTCGATCGAGGGTCGCCGGATCCTCGCCGACGCCGGCGCCCGGGTGGACGAACACACCGGCGTCGTGCGCTTTCCGGCGGTGCTCGTCGAGCAGGCGCTGGCGCAGGCGCCGAAGGCGTTCACGCTCGGAGGCCGCCGTCCCGGCTGGAGGTTCGCCCTCTGTGAGGGCGAACAGACCCTGCTCGCCGACGGCGGCGCCACCGCCGTGTTCGACAGCGCGACCGGCGAGCGACGGCCACCGACCCGCGGCGACTGGCTGGCGGCCACGCGCATCCTCGACGCGCTCGACGAGGTCGGCCTCTACTGGTGCCCGACGGACTACCCGGCGGACTACGAGCGCGCCGGCGGCTTCGTGCGCTACTACGCGGACGCGTTCGCCACCTTCGGCAAGCACGTACAGGACTCGTTCGGCACGCCCGAGCTGGCGCCGTGGCTCGGCGAGGTCCTCGAGGCGGTGTTCGGCGGCCGCGCGCGCGTGCGCGACCTGCGGCCGCTCTCGTTCCTCATCACGCCGGCCTCTCCGCTCACCATCGAGCGCAACTACACGGACTCGTGGCTCGCGCTGCGGGACTACCGGTTGCCGGTCGCCATCATGCCGATGCCGCTGCAGGGGGCGACGGCGCCGGGCAGCCGGCTGGGCACCCTGCTGGCCGCCAACTGCGAGACCCTGGGCACGCTCTGTCTGGTGCAGGCCGCGGCGCCGGGCACGCCCGTCATCTACGCGCCGGTCGTGGCCACGATGGACCCGCGCACCGGGCTGTACGCCGCCGGCGCCGTGGAGCACGCCGTGCTCTGCGCCGCCGGCACGGAGATGGCCCGGTTCTACGGCCTGCCGGCCGAATCCTCGGGCTTCTGCACGCAGACCCACGAGCCTGACCTGCAGACCGCCTGGGAGAAGGCCAACGGCGCCCTGCTCGTCACGCTCTCCGACCCCGACATCCTGGTCGGGCCGGGGCTGCTGGCGGGCGCGACGGTGCTGTGCCTCGAGCAGCTCGTGCTCGACGTGGCGGAGTGGCGCCTGGCACGCCAGGCGCAGACGGGCATCCCGGTGCGCGACGACCTCTGGCTCGACGACGTGCTCGACCGCGTCGGGGCCGGCGGCTCGTTCCTCTCCGCGCGCTCCACGCGTGCCAACGCGCGCGGGGGCGAGGAGTGGCGCCTCGGCGACCTCGGCTTCCACGGCAGCCACGACGCGTGGCGCGCGGCCGGCGCGCCGACGACGCTGCAGTACGCGCGAGAACGTGTCACGGAGATCCTCGCCGCGCACCAGCCGGTGCCCTTCGACGACGACGTCACCGCTGCGCTCGCGGAGCTCCAACGGCGGGCCGACGCAGCCGACGCGTGAGCTGCGGACGGTCGTCCGGGCGCACGAGACGGGTGGCCCACGGGCCACCGGGACGTGCGCCCGGACGACAGCGGCTCGCTCGCTGGCGCGCGCCGGGTCAGGCGTGCTCGGCGTGCACCCCGATGCGGTTGCCCTCGCTGTCCCGGAAGAAGCCCATGCGGCCGACCATCTCCCCCATGTCCTGCACCGGCATGAGGATCTCGCCGCCGGCGTCGGCGGCCCGCTGCAGCATGCCGTCCGGATCGCCGTTGCTCTGGAGGTAGATGGTGCACCCGTCGAGGCTCGGCCTGGTGTCGGTGACCGCGGCGAGATCGAACGCGACGGGGCCCGGGCCTTCCGCGTCCGCCGACTCGCCTTCGTCGGGACCCGGCAGTGCGATACCGTCCATGCCGGGCACCTTCACGAACGGGCGCTGGAGCACGGCGGAGTAGAACGCGATGGCGCGGTCGAGATCTGTGACCGGGATGTCGGCCCAGACGATGAGGTTCTCCATGGTGACGCCTCCGTCACGAGAGTCGTGGACGACCGGCGCCGCTGAGCGGCGCCGGACAGTGGCTGATGACCTCGGTACTCTTCCCCCCGAGCCAGGGATTCAGGCCCGAGGCCGGCAGGCCCGGCCCGGCAGGCGAGGCGGGCGGGCCGGGACCGGCGACGTCAGCCCGGCGGGTTCTCGACGATGTACAGCAGGTTCCCGTCCGGGTCGCGCAGCGAGAACATGGGCGGCGCTCCCTCGACGCGCAGCAGACCGGTACCCATGTCGACGCCCAGACCCTGCAGTTCGGCGTAGGCGGCGCCCGCGTCGCCCGTCGTCAGGCGGATGCCGGTGTCGACGCCGCCGCGGTCCGGCCCATGGGCCAGAGCGATGGTGGTGGACGAGCCACACGGCGCCACCTCGATCCACCGCCGGCCCCCGCCGAACGTCACGTCCACGCGTTTCTCGAAGCCGAGCGTACCCACGTAGAACTCGAGCGCCCGGTCCTGGTCCGTCACAGGGACGGCGACCGTGCGCAGTGCGGTGATGTGCGTGGTGATCTCGGGCATCACGACCTCCCCGGGGTGAGCAGACACGGGAGAGATACCCGGCGGGGCGTGAAGGGGCACCCCCGCGGCGAAGAGCGACCGCTGCAGCCGCGACCGGTGTGTGCCGCCGCGGCCGGCTGCGAAGCGTCCGTGGGCGAGACCGTCAGGGCGAAGAAGAAGGTCGCGAGGCACGCCAGCCGGCGCCCCGGCGGAGCGCCGGCGTAGCTCAGCAAGCGTCCGGCCGCGGCAGCCAGATGGTGTCGTCGGCGGGCCCGCCGACGCCCTCGCGCCCGTTTCCGTCCAGACTCGCCACCCAGGCGCACAGGTAGGCGTCCAGCTTGTCGTGACGGGCGCCGAAGGCGACGTCGTCGAGGGCGGCCGCCACGGGAGGGCCCGGCCAGCCGGTGCGCAGGGCGACGGCGGCGAGACGGTCGTCCAGGCCGCCGCGCGTGAGCTTGCGCTGCCCGGCGGCTCCCAGCACCAGGCCGACCGCGTGTGGGAACGTCTCCAGACACTCCCACTCGCGCTGCAGACGTGCGAACAGCGCAAAGCCGGCGAGCATCCACAACCTGTTGGCGTGCGGGAGCCGGGCGGCGGAGACCCCTGCCGCGAGATGCCGGCGGACCTCTTTGCGCATCCGCGTCCACGCCGCCTCGTCCGGCGTCGGGTAGAACGGGATGCCGCGGGCCGTGAGGCCGACCTCGCTCACGCGGCGCCCGCCGGAAGGCGCAGGGCCGCGCGGCGCGTCGACGGCCACGCGGCGGATGGTCACGCCGAACGCGGTCTCGAGGGCACGCAGGTACGCGGCGGCCGCGGCGGCGAAGGCGAGCGTCGCCGCGACGTCCAGCGCCACGGCCGCGTTGCCGATGCCCCGAGGAGGCCGCACGGCAGCGCCGCGGAGCGGCAGCGGCAGCAGCCGGCCCGCGTCGCGTACGCAGACGCACACGGGCAGACGTTTCGCCCGCGCCACGGCGACGTCGATACCGGCGAACGCGTCGCGGCGGCCGGCGGGCCGCCCGCCCCCGGCCGCCGTCACCGGATCACGCCCTGAGGACCAGCTTGCCCGCCACGGCATCGACCAGCACGCGGTCGCCGTCCTTGACCGCTTCGTAGAAGGCCGGATCGGCACGGTCCACGAGCGGCACGTCCATGACGATGGCGCCGGAGACGAGCACGGTGTCGGGCGCCGCCACGATGATGGCCGCCGGCGCTTTGCCGTTCTTCATGAGCTTGTAGAGCCCGTCGGCCTGCACCACGGAGCTGCCCTTGCCCGACGGCATCACCAGCACCTTGCCGGCGATGTTGCGGCCGTTGATATCGTGCGGGTGCTCCACCACGACGCCGCTCTCGTACTCGACGAGGTAGAAGCACACGGCGTCCCTGGAGATGACGACCTCGCCCTCGGCGACCCCCTCGGAGAGGGACCGGCAGCCGAACTCGCGCTCGGTACCCACCTGGCTCACGTCGTCACCTCCCCCTTGACGGCGGCTTCGATGGCCTCCCGGAGCGGGCGGATCATGAAGTCCGTCTTGTTGATCTGGTGGTAGTAGGCGCACTTGGGCGAGTCGGTGACTCCCGTGGCGCCGTAGATGGGGCCCCAGCAGGGCGGCACGTCGATGCAGGTGTCGGCGACGACGTGCCCGCCGGCCCGCCGGATGACGTTCAGGTAGCCCATCCGGTCCGCCAGCTCCCTGGTGAGCGAGCTGGTGAGGATCCATGCCGGCACCGCCAGGTGCCGGCCGTCGAGCACCTCGGCGATCTCCGCGACCTGGCGGATGGAGAGGTGCGGGCAGCCGAACATGGCGAAGTCGATCTTGCCCGGGCGCCCGCAGACGGCCTCCCGGGCCGCGTCGATGTCGGCGTCGGCGATGACGACCGTCTCGAGCACTTCGTTGCCGCCGAACGCGGCCTCGAGCGTCGGCGCCTCCGGGGTGATGCCGGGGATGTGGTACATGGAGACACAACCCGAGGTGTTGAGCTCGGCGCCGAACTGCAGGAAGCCCTCGGGCGTCGGCCGGGCCTCGATCCCGGTGAACACCGGCACCTCGAGGCCCTTGTACTTCATCGGGTAGGCCCAGCCGAGCAGGGTCCAGTCGAAGTCGTCGCGGACCTCGGTGCGCACCTCGACGAGGACCCGGCCCTTGCGCTCGTCGTCGAGCAGCAGGCCGTACTCGGGCACCACGCCCGTGACCGCCGCGCACAGGGCGCTGTGCGCCGACTCGCGGTTCGTGCGCGCGCCGATCACCGAGTTCACGTACGGAGTCGCGCTCGACTCGGAGAAGGCGATGACCTCGCCGAACGCGGGCACGTTCTTCTCCAGGCCCGGCGCGCAGTCCAGCGTCATGGTGGCGCCGATCTTCGTGTAGGCGGCATTGGTCTGCGACACGATGTCCAAGCCGGCCTGCGGGATCTCCCACAGGTGCTCGTCGAGGTACTTCAGGTCGATGCTCGGGTTCACGGTCGGCGACACCCTGCAGCGCGCCCCACCGTCCACCAGCTTGCTCACGAACCACAGGTCGGCGTCCTGGGCGCTCAGCGCCACATGGGCGCGGGTGATGGGCACCATACGCTCGGCGTCGAACGCCTTGCCCACGCCCACCTGTACGCGCATGGCGAGCGCCACGCCTTCACCGTGCTCGCCGTCCAGCATGCTCTGCTCGAGACTCGTCAACTCCACTGCGGCTCTCCCTTCCCGCGGCCTCTGCCGGGACGTCCCCATCATCCCCCCGGCCTCCCGCAGGTCAACGGGCACGCCGGGCGCGGTCCTCAGGGGTGGACACCAACCGCGGCAGAAGGGGGGCCGACCGCCGTCATCGACGTTCCACATATGGGACCATGCGCCCGAGACCCTTGCACTCGCCTGCGGGCGCTCGTCATATCCTCGTATGGCGAGGATGTCGGCGGCCGACGGGCGCCGTCGGCGGGGGCCACAGGGGAGACCCTTGCTTGTGGTATGGACCAGCATGCATACTGACTCAGGGGCACCGGCCGCAGGGGGCTGCGCGCCGGGTCGGAGACCACGCCGCGCGACCCCGGCCTCTCCACACCAAGACCCACCCGCTCGGACGAGCCGTACGAAGGAGGACCTGTGACAGGCAACGAACCCACGCACAGCGAGGGGATCCTGAAGACGCCGCTCACGCGCCGCCAGATCCTCGGCGGAGCCGCCGCGTTCGCCGGGGCGGCGGCGCTCGGCCCGCTCGCCTCCGCCTGCGGCAGCGAGGAGAGCTCCGGCGGCGAGTCCGCGTCCGCCAGCCCTTCGGCGGCAGCCGGACCCCAGAAAGGCGGCGACCTCGTCGCCGGCATCTACACCGGGTCCGCCAAGGATTCCTACGACCCGCACCGGCTCGCCTACGAGCCGGAGATCGTCGCGGGCTACCAGCTGTACGACGGGCTGATGACGTTCACGCCCGACTACAAGATCACCCCCGCGCTGGCCGAGGAGGTCACGCCGAGCGCGGACGCCATGACCTGGACGGCTAAGCTCAAGTCAGGTCTGGTGTTCTCGGACGGTTCTCCGGTGAACGCGGACGCCGTGGTGTGGAGCATCAAGCGCATCCTCGACCCCAAGTTCCCCGGCAACAGCGCCGAGATGTTCGTGGGGCTCACGCAGAGCGGCGTACGCAAGGTCGACGACCTCACCGTGGAGTTCGCCCTGGACACGCCCAACGCCGTGTTCCCCGAAGCGCTCGCCTCCCGCGAGAGCAACATCGTCCCCTCCACCTGGACGGTGGAGAAGCCCGTCGGCAGCGGCCCGTTCACCCTCAAGAGCTGGACGGCCGGGCAGCAGATGGAGTTCCTCCCGAACCCCAACTACTGGGGTGAGGGGCCCTACGTCGACTCCCTGACGGTCATCGAGTACCCGGAGCCCACGGCGCGCCTCAACGCCCTGCTCAGCGGGCAGATCGACTGGGCCGGCTACATGGACGGCGCCCAGCTGCAGACCATCCAGAGCACGCCCGGGTACGCCGCCTGGCAGACCAAGAACGGCGGCTGGTTCCCGTTCACCATGCGCATCGACGTCAAGCCGTTCGACGACGTCAAGGTGCGCCAGGCGATGCGCCTCATCGTCGACCGCGACCAGATGATCGCGCAGGCCTACAACGACCTGGGCTGGGCCGGCAACGACATGTACGCCGTGTACGACCCTGGCTATCCGGCCGGCCTGCCGCAGCGCACCCAGGATCTCGAGCAGGCCAAGTCGCTGCTCAAGCAGGCCGGACAGGAGAACCTCGCCGTCGAGCTCGTGTGCTCGGACGGCGTCGGCGCCGGCACCGTGAACGCCGCCGCCGTGTTCTCCCAGCAGGCCAAGGGCGCAGGCGTGGACATCAAGGTCCGCAAGGTCGACTCAAGCGTCATGTACGGCGACGAGTACCTCAAGTGGCCGTTCGCCATGGACTACTGGGGCACGCGCAACTACCTGCCGCAGACCTCCATGGGCACCACCGACGGGGCGCCGTACAACGAGACCCACTGGCCGGGCCCGTACACCAACTGGCTCGATCTCGTGAACGAGGCCTGGAAGACCACCGACGAGGCCAAGCGCAACGAGCTGGTCACCGAGGCCTCCACCATCGAGTACAACGAGGGCGGCTACATCGTGTGGTCGTACAACATCTCGTCGGACGGCTACAGGGACGCGATCGGCGGCATGGTGCACGACGTGTTCGGCGGCTCGTCCATCGGCTACCGGTACCACCTGCTGTACTACAAGGCCTGAGCCGGCCTCGACCGGCCGGAGTGAGCCGAGGGCCCGGCGCGCTGCGCGCGCCGGGCCCTCGGCCGTCAGGGCGGCGGGCGGCGGCAGAGCCGAGGCGCCGCCTCCACCCGCCCCATCACTCGTACCGCAGGGCCATGGTCGGCTCTACCGAGGCGGCCTGCACGGCCGGGCCGAGCCCGGCCAGGATGCCGACCGCGGCGGCCACGACCAGGGCGAGCGTCACCGTGAGCGCCGAGAACGCCGGCGCCACGTCAAGGGCGGAACCGCCGATGTACGCGGCGCCGATCCCGATGCCCAGACCCAGCACGCCGCCGATGATGCTCGTCACCACGGCGTAGATCAGGAACTCCATGACGATGTCGCGCCGCGTCGCCCCGACGGCGCGCCGCACACCGATCTCGCGGGTACGCTCGCGCACGGTCACCAGCATGACGTTGGCCACGCCGATGCCGCCCACCACGAGGCTGATGGCGGCGATCGCCGCCATCAGCCCCGTCAGCGTCTTCGTGCTCGACGACACCGCCGAGGCGATGGAGCTGGCGTTGACGACCTGGAAGTCGTTCTGGTCTGTCGTCGCCAGACCGCGCTCCGAACGCAGCGTGCTCTCCACGGCCGACGTGAAGGTGTCCACCGCGTCCGCGTCGGCCTGCACGCGGATGGTCGAGATCTCCGGATGGTAGGAGACCAGCGTGCCCTCGATGGCGGTGAGCGGCACGATGATGCTGTCGTCCACAGACGCGAAGGCGATGCCGCCCTGCGAGTCGAGCACGCCGACCACGGTGAACGGCTGGCCGCCCACCTTGACCGTCTCACCGAGCGCGCGCAGCGGCGTGAGCTCCAGGTTCTCGCAGGTCGTCGACCCGAGCACCGCCACCGGAAGCGCGTTGTCCACCTGGAACCGGCTGAAGAAGGCACCCGCGACCACGGTCAGGTGGTTGATGGTCCTGAAGCCGGGAAAGGTGCCGGTCACGGTGGCGTTGACGGTGGTCGACCCGGACGTCACGGAGGCGTTGGTGTCCACCGTGTAGACGGTCTTCTTCACGCCGGGCGTGTCGTCGATCGCCGCGAGGTCGCTCGACGAGAGCCCCGACGAGCTCGACGAGAACCTGCTGGCCTGCACCGTGATGGTGTCCGTACCGAACGCGTTGAACCGGTCCTCGACGGCCTTGGTGGAACCGCCGCCGATGGCAGTCAGCGCCACCACCGCACCCACGCCGATGACGATGCCGAGAATGGTCAGCACCGCGCGCAGCGGGTTGGCCCGCAGGCTCGAGAAGGCGAGACGCAGCGACTCGAGGAAGACGATCACTGACTACCGCCCTGCAGCACCGGCGGCGTCCCCTGCGGCATGCCACCCGCCGGCGGCCCGCCGGCGCCGTTGAGCACGCTGCCGAGGCCGGAGCGCTCCGAGCGGCTCGTCGACGTGCCCTCGACGTACTGTCCGGTGACGACGGTCTCGCCCTCGGCGAGACCGCTCGTGACTCTCCGTGTACGACGAGGTGGCCATGCCGGTCTCCACCTGGCGGACGACCGGCACGCCGTTCTGCATCACCCGGACATAGGACGTGCTCGAGGTGCCCGTCACCGCGCTGGTCGGCACGAGCAGCACGTCGCTGTGCTCCTCGAGCACGATCTCGAGCGTGCCGGTCATCCCGGAGCGGGCCACGGAGGGCAGCTCCTCAGGGCGTATGGTGATGGTGTACTGGGTGGAGCCCGAGGACGAGCTTCCCAGGGACGACGAGGAGGAGGACGCCGGCTCGTCGGAGATCGCGGTGATGACCCCGGTGAACGCCTGGTCGGTGTACCCGTCGATGGTCATCTGCGCCTTCTGCCCGACCTTCAGCTGCCCGAGGTCGCTCTGGCCCACCAGGGCCTGTGCTTCGAGAGCTGTCGGGGCGCTGATCGTCGCGAGCTGAGTGCCGCCGCCGACACGGCTGCCCAGCGTCACACCCCACGAGGAGAGCGTCGACCCGTCGGGCATCCACACGAAGCGATCCACGTCCACGACGCCGGTCTTGCTCATGCCGTTGTCGGCCTGCCACTTCTTGTACGCGCTCTCGGTGGCCGCGGTGAACCTCCCGTTGACCTTGCCGTCGTAGTAGCCCTCGTCCCTGAGGGAGCGCTGGAGCACGGCGACGTTGACGCGCTGGTCGCCCGACGAGAGGTCGGTGGAGAGGTCCTTCCACAACGGGGCGGAGCTGACGAAGGCGTACACGCCCTTGCCCGACACGGTGAGGAGCCGCTGCAGCGTGTGCGGCATGCCGCCCTCCTTGGCCACCAGGCGTGTGACGATGCCGCTGAGGCCGGACGATACCGACGTGGACGTGGCGGCGCTGCCGGTGGAGGCCGCCGCGGAGGACGCGCCTCCACTGCTCGCCGTCATGCCGCCGCTCACGCCGCCGGAGAACGAGCCCCCGGAGGACTGGCTCGGCGAGGGGACCGGCACCGAGCTCCCGCTCGGCGACGGCCTCACCGTCGGAGTGGCGGTGGGCGTGGGCGTCGCGGTGGGCTCCACGCTGGCCGACGAGCTCGGGCTCGGCGAGCTCACGTCGAACGACGCGAAGAGCGTCGCGGCCCCGGCCGTCCCCGAGGAGCTGGTCGCGGCGCCCGTCGCACTCCCGCCGTCGGCGGAGCTGTCGGAGCTCGACGAGCTCCCCGAGAGCGAGATGGCGGAGACGCCGCCGTCGGAGGCCAGCGTGAAGTCGGACTCCACCGTCTGTGAGATCGTCCCCGCAGTCACCGTCGACGTGAGATACCTCACGGCGCCCGTGGTGTCACGGCCGACGAACCACCACACGCCGCCGCCCGCGGCCGCAGCCAGGGCGACGACGACCAGGGCCAGGAGCCACCAGCGCTTGCGCTTCCTCTTGCCTGCTGTCGCCGCACTCACTGGTACCCTCCTCCGGCCTGGCCGGCGCCGCCCGCCTGGCTCTCTCCGCCGCCGGTCTCGCCGGCGCCCGGGAACGACCGGTACCAGACGACGCTCTCGCCCTCGCTCAGCCCGGAGACGATCTCCGACTGACTCCCCGACTGCTGTCCCACCTGCACGGTGCGGGTCTCGATCTTGCCGTCGGTCATCACGTCGACGGTGGCGGAGCTCCCGCTGCCCTTGATGGCGGCAGTCGGGATCACGATGACGTCCGCGGCCAGCACCTGCGTCTCGATGGCCGCGAGACCGCTGGTGTCGGCGGCGACGTCGGCCTGGGCCTCGTCCAGGCGGATGGTCGCCGTGACCGTGCCGTCGGCATTGGCCTCGACGGCGGTCACGGTGCCCGGTGTACCCCGCTCCCCGAGGTCTCCGCTCAAGCCCCCTCCGGGAGAGCCGCCCTGCCCGGGCTGGGGCATGCCGCTCTGGCCCGGCTGAGGCATGCCGCTGCCCTGCGGCACGGGCATGCCGCTCGGCGCGCCCTGTGACATGCCGCTGGCGCCAGGCTCAGGCATACCGCTCGGCGCGCCCTGCGGGAAGTCGCCGCGCGCGCCCATCAGCATGACCGTGGCGGACTGTCCCTCGGCCACGGCGGAGGCGCTCTCCGCCGGCACCGTGGCCTCCACGACCGCCTCGTCGCCGAGTGAGGAGACCCTCACAGGCGCGACGATGCTCTCGGTGAGGTCGCCGCGCTCCACTCTGGTGAGCACCTGCATGGCGGTCGGCGCGACCTGGCCGGGCTGCGCAGCGCCGTCCTGCGCGCCGCTCGAGCCGCAGGCGGCGACCGCCGTGGCGAGCGCCGCCACGGCGACTCCCGCGACGATCGCTCCCGTCATCTTGGTGCGCCCGCCCCGTCGGAGGCCGCGGCGCCTGCTGAACGGCTTCATACGTGAGCCTCCGAGTAGGTCGCGTGGTCGTGCAGTCTTCCTTCGCCGAGCACCAGCCGCCGATCGGCGTGCTCGGCCACGTCTTCTTCGTGCGTGATCATGAAGATGGTGCGGCCCTCCGCGTGGAGTCTGTCCAGGATCTCCAGCACCTCCGCCGTGGCCGTGAGGTCCAGGTTGCCGGTGGGCTCGTCCACCAACAGCACCTCGGGGTCGCCCACCAGGGCCCTGGCGATGGCGACGCGCTGCATCTGCCCGCCGGAGAGCTCACTGGGGTCGTGGTCGGCGCGGTCGCCGAGCCCGACCGAGACGAGCGCCTCGCGAGCCCGCTCGAGGCGCTCCTTGCGCCGCATGCCGCGGTACACGAGCGGCGTGGCGACGTTCTCCAGGGCCGTCGTGCGGGGCAGCAGATTGTGCAGCTGGAAGACGAAGCCCAGGAGATGGTTGCGCAGGCGCGAGCGCTCGGTGTCGTCGAGGTCGGACACGTCGTGCCCGCCGAGCCGGTACGCGCCGCCGTCGGCCCGGTCGAGCAGCCCGAGCACGTTGAGCAGCGTGGACTTGCCGGCGCCCGAGCGGCCGGTGCACGCGACCCACTCCCCGCGCGTCACGCGCAGGTCCAAGTCCCAGAGCACCGGCACCGCGATCTCGCCGCGCCGGTAGGTCCGCTCGAGCCCGGCGGTCTCCATCACGACGTCCGCGGCAGGTGCGGCGCCGGCGTGAGCTTCCATGTCCCTCCTCCCGGTGATCGGTAGGCGACCCCGGGACGGCGTGCCGCCGGGGACCACAGCCAGCTTGGCTACCATCGCTGTGAGCCGGCTGTGACCATGGTGAGACGACGCTGAAAGGAGGGTCGCGCCGGTAGGCGGCGCCGGAGTGCGGCGCCGGCACTTGTGACTCGCCGCGGGCGACCCGGCGCAGGCGACGCGCCGCCGGGTCCGGAGCGGACCGCCGGCAGCCGCCGGATCAGAGGAGAGCGCGGACCTCTCTAGCCACGCGCCGGGCCACGAGGCCGTAACCGGCCGGCGTGAGGTGGACGGTGTCGCGGAAGTAAACCTCGTCGAACTCGGCGCCGGCCCGGCCGAGCTCCGGGTCGGCCGCCACGTCGGCGAGGCCGTCGGCGAAGCCGCGCCACCCGGCGCGGAGCTTCGCATTGAGCGCGGTACGCGCCGCCTCGAACTCCGCGGAGCCCTCGCGCGGCAACACCGTGAGGACGACGACCTTGTAGCCGGCCAGCTGCCGCGCGCGGCAGTACGACGCCAGGCGCCGGTACGCGGTGTCCGGGGCGAACGGAGGGTCGGTGCCGTACATCAGGTCGTTGGTGCCCTCCCACACCACGAGCACCGGGTCACGGCGCCCGGCGGCCAGCGGATCGACCTCGTCGGCGGCGTCGGCCAGCATCATCTGGGTGGTCTGGCCGGGCACCCCGAGGTTGACGCCTTCGAACCCGGCCGGCAGCACGGCCATGACTTGGGCGGGCATCATGCCGGCCTCGTCAAGGCCCGTGTCCATGACCAGCGAGCAGCCGTCGAACACGATGAGCCGGGACGCCGGCGCGGGAGTGGTCTGGGACGCCGCCGCCGAAGCCGGCAAGGAGACCGCGGCGGCCGGGAAGACGTCGGGCCCGCCGGTGCCCGCCCCGCAGGCGAGAAGCGAAGCGGCCGCGGCGACCGCCACGGCCGGCATCAGGATGGCGCGCGCGAGCTTCACAGGCTGCCCCATCTCACGCGGGCGGCGCCGGACCATGCCGGACGCCGTCCCGCCACGGCGGCCGGCGTCGCGGCAGCGACGCCGGCGCCACGGGAGAGCCGCAGAACGAGGTCAGCGGGGGCGTCGACCGCCCTTCTCGATGCCCTTGGCTTCTGAGACGTAGGGCAGCAGCGCCATCTCGCGAGCGCGCTTGACGGCCGTAGCCAGCTGCCGCTGATGGCGGCGGCAGGTGCCGGTGACGCGCGGCGACTTGATCTTGCCGCGGTCGCTGATGAAGCGCCGGAGGCCCGTGGCGTCCTTGTAGTCGACCTCGTCGATCTTCTCTTTGCAGAAGTGGCAGAAGCGACGACGCGACGGGTCGAACGGTCGACCCCGCTTCTTGTCGGTCCTGGTCCTGCTCTTGGCCTGCGGCATGTACGTTCCTTTCCCGTCAGCCCATGCGGCGCGTCCGCCCATGCGGCTGCGACCTGTGCGCACTGGAACGTGAATCATGCCGGGATATGGCCTTCAGTGCAAGCCGAGGCGGGCCGCACGCGCGTAGGGCGGTCCGGAGAGGTCCCCGGCACAGAAGCGGGCGGGCGGCGGGCCTTTCGGCCCGCCGCCCGCCCGGCGACTCAGCTCTCGTGCGCCTCACCGCAAGCGAGGCGACGCGATCTCAGCTCACTTGGCCTTGAACAGGATAGCCTTCGAGGTGGTCTTCGGACCGCCGAGCAGGTTGTAGAACGACGTGCTCGTGCGGAAGCTGCCCTTCTTGAGCGGCTTGTAGGAGTACGCGAAGCGCATCGCGCCACCCAGGAAGCCCAGCTTGGCCGAGCCCTTCTTGACCTGCTTCCAGCTGTTGCCCGACTTCATCTCCACGACCCAGCTGACGCCCGTGGCGGCCGTGTCGACCGGCGTGACGCCGCCGCTGAACTTGATGGTCTTCTTGACCTTGACGACCTTGTTGGACGGCACGACGGTGTCGATGGCGATGGTCGCCACGACCGGCGCAACGTGACAGCCGGCGGTGCCGCATGTCGCGGCCGGGTGCTTGGCCACGATGCTGGCCGCCCCGTGGCAGCTCGCGCAGCCTGATGGGGTCGGCTTCTCGGCAGCACCGTTGGTGTGGCACTTGGTGCAGTCGGTCACGGTCGCATGCTTGGCGTGCGTAGCTGTCTTGTCGTGGCAGGCCGCGCAGATCGTGAACGTCTGGGCAGCCAGCGCCTGCTGCGCGGCCATCCCGAACACGGCGACCAGGGCCACCGCGAGGAGCAGGACGAGGCCGACGCGACCTCTGGCCTTCTTGGTCTCTCGATGCATGAAGCCTCCTTGGCTCGTGTTCACAGTTCCTTCACACCCGGACAGTGTGGCCCCTCCACCCCTGCGAAGCAACCGCTCCGAGCCCGCGGAAGAGAGGGCCTGCCCCTACCTGCTTCGGCTTGCGCCGGTCGTGCCTGAAGAGCAACGTCGCGCGGACCCGCGTGCTTAACGGGACGCGCGGGAAACGTCGTCGTCGGCCGAACGATCGTCTCAGGGACGGGCGAGAAGACGGCCGTGTTCGGCGCGCCGGCTCCCTCATCCTTTCGCCGGCGTCCGCGCCGCGGCCCGTACGACCGTGGTCTCGCCCGGCGCCAGGATGCGGACCTCCACCTGCGGCGCCAGGTGGGCCGCGTACCGCTCGAAGGCGCGCGGCCACTCCGCGAACTTCGGGTTCACCCGCGGTGGGTACCACGGCGCGTACAGCGTGCCCCAGTGCACCGGCACGCAGGCCGCCGGCCGCAGGAGCGCCAGCGCCTTCGCGGCCGTGAGCGGGTTGAGGTGGTCGTCGGGCAGCCGCGGCCCCCACCCGCCGACCGGCAGTAGGGCGACGTCGAGGTCGCCGGCCAGACCGGCCATCCCGTCGAAGAGGCCGGTGTCGCCGGCGAAGTACGCGCTCTGGGCTGCCGCGCACGACGAAACCGAGCGCGTTGCCCTCCTCGGCGAACGGGTGCCGGCTGGTGCCGTGGTCGGCGGGTGTGGCCGTGACCACCACACCCCCGCCGATGTCCCGGCTCTGCCCCGGCTCCATCTCGGTGACGTCGGCGAACCCGAGGCGCCGCAGGAGCTTCTCCGTGGCCCGCGGCGCCAGGATCGGCGTCGTCTTGTCGATGAGCCGCAGCGACGGCACGTCGAGGTGGTCGATGTGCGCGTGCGAGATGACGACCGCCGCCAGGTCGCCGTGCACGCTCGCCGGCGGCACCGGACTGCGCCGGATGAGCGGGCCCACGTGCAGGCGCAGGAGCGGGTCGGTGAGGACCCGCCTGCCATCCACTTCGAGCAGCACCGTTGCGTGCCCTACGAAGGTCACGGCCATGGTCGATGTCGTCGCCTCGACGGTCATGAGTGCACGATACCCGCTCCGCCGGACGCGGACGCAACGCCGCGGCCGTCCGCCGTCTCCGTTCGGATCCTGTGCGGATTCGGTAGAATCTGTTGCGGCGCATCCACAACCCCCTGAAGGAGACCTTCCATGGCGTACGCAGAGGATTTCGAGAGAGCCCTCCAGGTGGGCCGTCCCCCCAACGTGCAGACCCTCTTCCCCAACTCCAAGGCGCTGCTCGTCAGCGGCAAAGCCGTCGACCGCGCGATGCGGGCCAAGGGCAACGCCATCGCGATCGCCGCCAACGGGCGCAACGCCTTCGTCATCAAGGGTGCCCTGCGGGCCGCGCAGCGCGCCAACGCCGCGCTCATCATCGAGATCGCCAAGTCCGAAGGCGGGCAGAAGGCCTACTGCGCCGTGAACTACTGGAACATGGCGACCATCGTCGACGCTCTGTGCAACGAGATGGGCATCACCGTCCCCGTCGCCGTGCACGCCGACCACTACGGCATCAAGAACGACAAGGACCTCGAGGCGGCAATGGTGGAGGTCCCCAGCATGTTCGAGGCCGGCATCACATCCATCGCCATCGACGCCTCGCACCAGCCCAACGACAAGAACGTGCTGGCCAACATCACCCTCGCCCCGTACATCCCCGCGTGGGCCAGCCTCGAGACAGAGGTCGGCGAGATCAAGGGCGCCTCGGGGCTCTCCACGCCGGCCGAGGCGCTGTTCCAGATCCAGGGCCTCAACGCGCACGACATGTTCGCCGACTGGATCGCCCTCAACAACGGCACCACCCACGGCATCGAGGCATCGGACGCCGGCATCCAGGTCGGTCTCACCGCCGAGGTGCACAAGGCCCTCGAGCCCTACGAGGTGAGCGGCGCCCAGCACGGCACCTCGGGCAACAGCTCCGACCGCCTGCGCGAGATCGCCGCGAAGACACACACCACGAAGGCGAACGTGGCCACCGCCCTGCAGATGATCTCCTGGGGCCTCGAGGTCAACGACTACGGCAACGCCCAGCTCGACGCGGACGGCAACTTCATCAAGGTCGTGGGCGAAGGCGTCACCGAGGAGATGTGGGCCAAGGTGGTCGCCTACGCCGACGAGAAGGGCTGGAAGAAGGGCGACTACAAGAACCTCAACATCGTGTTCGAGAACCAGTTCTTCGCGCAGCCGCTCGAGATCCGCGAACGCATGGCGAAGCGGGTCGAGGACTTCGCCTACAAGATGATGACCGAGGTGCTGAACGGCGGCGACACCGCGCCGCTCGCCGTGGAGGCCATCCTGGCCGCAGGGTCCTACGACCTCGGCCCCAAGGTGGGCCGCATCGAGGACCCCGCGCAGTGGACCGAGGCAGACATCATCGAGCGCGCCAAGCACCTCGACTCCGACAAGGGCGCCGCGGGCAACTTCGACGATTGAGCGACGGAAGCGGGCTCAACGTGAAGTGCAGCGCCAGCGGCACCTCACACTCCTGCCCGTAGGCGGCGCAGCCGCCGTAGTGCTAGTGGGCGGCTTGCGACCCGTCAGGGCCCAGCGCAAGACGGATTGAGCTCCGCAGGCGAGTCAGTGCCGGCGCGCAAGCACTGACCGCCGCAGGCGGCTCAACGTGAGGTAGGCCGCAGGCGCACCTCGCCTCTCCTCGTCCTCGGCCGCCGACGAGGATAGGATGCGGGCCGATGCTGACCATCGTCCTTGGCCTCACGGCGGCGTGCGCGTACTCCCTCTACGGCTTTGGCAGCCAACGGCTCGTGCGCGGGGTCTCCTGGGTGACCCTCGCGGTGGCCATGTTCGGAGTCGGGGTCGTGCTCCTGCTCGTGCCGGCGCTGGTGGTGGACGGGCTGCCGTTCGCCCGGGCGCAGCTGCGCGACCTCTGTCTCGCCGCCGGCGGCGGACTGCTGTACACCGCGGCCACGGCCGCGTTCCTGCTCGCCCTGCGCGTCGGCAAGCTCTCGCTCGTGACGGTGCTCGCCTGCCTGGACGGCGCCTTCGCAGCCGTCGTGTCGCTCACGCTCGGCGAACGCGTCGGCGCGTTGGCTGCGGCCGGCCTGGTCTGCGCCGTGGCCGGCGGATTGCTCGCAGCAGTCGAGCCGCGGCGTCCGGACGCTCGGGACGCAGAAGCGGGCGTGCCGGGCCGGCGCCGGTTGCGGATCGCCGCCGGCGCCGGCCTGGCGCTCGTCACCAGCCTCGCCATGGCCGGCGTCTTCGTCTCGTACGGCGCCATCGAGGCCTTCTCGCCCTTCACCACCGTGACGGTCGCGTCGTTCGCCGGGCTGGCCATCGTGCTCCCCATCGCCGCCGTCCGCCAAGCCGTCCTCCCCCCGCGGGCTCGGACGGCAGGGGTCGTTGGGGTCGGCGTCCTCGATATCCTCGCGTTCCTGGCGGGAAGCGCGGCCCTCGCCCTGGGACCGGTGTCCGTCGCATCGGTCCTGCAGGCGCAGACGGCCACGCTCTCCACGCTCCTCGGCGTCGCGGCGCTGCACGAACGGCCGGCGTGGTGGCAGACGGTGGGCATCGTGGCCACGATCGCGGGCGTCAGCATGCTCGCCTGGGCGATGTGACCGCGGGCCGGGCGTGAGGATGAAGCCGGCGAGGTGCTCCCTTGACACCTTCGAGCGCCGCTCAGTATGGTGACACGGCGCTTTTAGTTATGTAAGTAACTAACGCACCGCTCGGGGCGGTGACTGGAGGTGCCAATGGCTCGTCGCATCCCCACAAGACTCGGGGACGGCTCGCTCGTCGCGCTCACCGCCGCCGAGATCGAGGCGGACCTTGTCTCCGGCTGTGAGGCGGCGGTGAAGCGCGCCAAGGTGGAGCCGCTCACCGACGACGACCTCGCCCACCTGCTCGACATCTTCACGTCACCCGCCAAGTTCAGCGCCGTGGACTACGGCGACGAGGTCGTCCTGAGCTTCGACGGGTCGGGCAACTCTGACCTCAACGCGCCGATCCTCGAGCAACTCGTCTACCAGAACCACCACGGCGCCGACATGATCGAGCTTTGGCATCAGGACTACTCGTACAAAGCCGTGCGCACCGTGCTCTCCTTCCAGACGCAGACGGTCAAGGAGGCACAGCTCCAGACGGTGATCCCGCTGAACTACGGGGCCATGCCGGACCTGGGCCGCTACTCGATGCCCGACGGCCCGGCCCCCAACTGGTCGGAGCTGCTGCCGCTCGGCAGGTACGAGGAGGCCCGCGAGGCCCAACTCGAGGCCGTGAAACACCTCGAGAAGGACATGTGGTACGTGATCGAGGCCATGGTGGCCGCGGGCGTGGACGGCATCGATTTCGACACGGCGGGAGCGGCCGGGGACGCCGACCTGCTGGCCACGCTGCGCACCGCGCGCAAGGTGCGCGACACGTGGCCGCACATCGGCGTGGAGATCGGCCAGGCCTCCGAGCTGGTGCTCGGCATGCACGGGCAGCTCGAGTACGAGGGCACCAGGCTGGCCGGCCAGTGGCCCCTCGGCCAGCTGCGCGCGTGCACCGCAGCCGGCGCCACCATCTTCGGGCCGGCCGTGAACGTGAACACCACCAGGTCGTTGCCGTGGAACACGGCCCGCGCCTGCGCGCTCATCAAGCCCGTCACCGCCGAGGCCACCATCCCCGTGCACGCCAACGCGGGGATGGGCGTCGGCGGCGTCCCCATGACGCCGTACCCGCCGGTCGACGCCACGTCCCGGGCGTCCCGCGCCCTCGTCGACATCTGCAAGGTCGACGGGTTGTAGGTCGGGATCGGGGACCCCGTGGGGATGGCCTCGACACACGCGCTCGCCTCGGGCATGGGCGGCATGCGGACCGCCGGAGATCTGGTGGCCCGCATGCAGATGACCCGGGGCATGCGTCTCCCGCAGGCCAAGCAGTACGTGGCGGAGAAGCTCGGCTGCTCCGTGGACGACCTCAACGACACCGTGGTCATGCACGACATCCGCCGCGACCTCGGCCTCGGCCGTATCCAGGTGCAGGACCTCACCTACGCCGACCACCCGGGAGCGATGGAGGCGAAGTTCCGTATCGCCGAGGTGCTGGACATCCCCATCAACTCGGTCCAGCGCTTCAAGGCGCACGCCGGGCTGGCGTGACGGCGGCGGCGACGCAATGACGGCTGCGGCGAGGTCACCTCGCGACGGTGAGCCGGGACGGAGGACACGCATGACTTCACAGCTGGACCTGACGCAGCGCCAGCCGCTGCTGCCGCTGGGCTCCGACTTCCGCGTGCAGTTCTACGGTGCGGCGAAGCTGGACCGTTACAAGGAGGCCGTCCTGACGGTGCTGGAGCGGACCGGCGTCAGGTTCGGGTCGGCCAAGGCCCTCGCCGTCCTGGATGCGCACGGCGCCCGCGTCGACCGCGCGTCCGGCGTCGTCCGTCTCCAGCCCGACCTCGTCGAGCGAGCCCTCGGCACCGCCCCGCGCTCGCTCTGGCTGGGGTCGCGGGACGGCACGCTCGACCTCGATCTGGCGTCAGGCGACACCTACAACACCACCAACGGGTGCGGTACTGAGGTCGTCGACTGGCGCACCGCCGAGCGGCGGCCGCCGACCAAGGACGACCTCTGCGCCATCACGCGCATGATCGACTACCTGGGCTCGGTCCAGTTCTGGTGGCCCAACGTGGCCGCCGCGGACAAGGGCGACACCCACACCCTGCACGAGCTGGACGCCGCCTGGAACAACACGGCCAAGCACCTGCAGGGCATGGTGCAGGGCGAGCGCGAGGCGCGGTACGCCGTGGAGATGGCGACCGTCGTCGCCGGAGGGGCGGAGCAGCTGCGCCGCCGCCCCCCGATGAGCAACCTCATCGGCACCGTCCAGCCACTCATCAACGACAAGGACGGCATCGAGGCGGCCCTGGTGTTCGCCGAGGCCGGTGTGCCCGTGTGCTTCGTCACGATGCCGACCTACGGGACGACGGCGCCGGCCACCAAGGCAGGCGCCTACGTCATGGGGTTCGCGGAGCTCATCAGCGCCGCGGTCTGCGTGCAGCTGGCGCACCCGGGGGCGCCGGTCATCCTCTTCCCCCTCCCCGTGCACGCCGACCCGCGCACGGCCGCGCTGACCACCGCCCCGCTCAACCACCGCGGCCTCTTCTTGCCCGGCGAGCTCGTGCACCACTTCGGGCTGCCGGCCATGACCGGGTACGCAGGCACCGACGACGACCTGCCGGGCAGCTGGCTGGCGGCGGCCGAGACGGCGCACACCGTGATGCTGGCCGGCATCGTCGGCTCCGAGCTCATGACCACCATCGGCCTCACCAACCGCTACCAGCTGTTCACGCCCGAGCACATGATGCTCGACGACGACCTCTACCGGCGGGCGGCCAGCGCCTTCCGCGACCTCGAGCTCGACGACGAGACGCTGGCGCTGGACGTGATCGACGCCGTGGGCCCCGGCGGGCACTTCCTGGGCCAGGCGCACACCCGCCGGCACATGAAGGAGACCGTCGAGCGCTCGATCGGCCAGGAGATCGGCCCCGACGGCACGCACCTGCGCGACGCCGTCGAGGTCGCGCGCGAGCGCGGCCTCGATATCCTCGAGCACTACGTACCGGAGCCGCTCGACGAAGCGAAAGCGGTGGAACTGGGCGCATCGTGGCGGCGGCCGACGCCGAGCTGCTCAGCTGAGCATGGCCGGCCGCGGCCGGCGCCCCGTCCCAGGCGCCCGTGTCCTCGGCGCCGGCGTCCTGCACGCTGCTCTTCACACAGTCGAGCACGAGGGCGCGCCACAGCTCGAATGCCGGGGTCAGGTCGAGGTCGGGGTCGGCGATGGCCTGTAGCGCGAGTCCGTCGGTCATGGCGACCGTCAGCACGGCCAGCGGTTCGCTCCTGGCCTGACGCGGACGCCCGTCGCTCCCCTCGTCCAGGGCCCACGTGTCCAGGCGCCTGTACCACTCGAAGAGCTGGCGCAGGTGCGGCTGGAGCTGCTCGTCGCGCAGGACATGGGGGATCAGCTCGTAGAACATCTGGTACGAGTCGCGGTCGGACGACATGCTTTCGTGGATGCTCAGGAGCGTCTGGCGACGCTCCTCCCCCGCCGGTACGGCGGTGAGCTTCTCGATGAGCTCCACGGCCTCCTGGTACAGCACGGAGTCCACAAGCGCGGTGAGCAACCCGGCCTTGCTGCCGAAGTGGTAGCGGATGAGCGCAGGGTTCTCGCCGGCCTCTCTCGCGATCGTCTCGAACGTGAGAGCACGGAAACCGTCCCGATACAGCACGCGCTTCGCCGCGTCGAGAATGCGCAGGGCGGTCGGCGACAGGTCCGGCGTCGGGTCGTCGATGGGCAGCTCGTATCTCGCCATACTCCCTCTCCCCCACTACGTTGCGGCTTCGAGCCGGGTCGGCGGCGCTCCCCTGAAGGGGACGCCGGGACGGGACGGAAGATACCCTCAGCCGACCCGGCCGGACAAGGTCCGCCGCCCGGTCACCAACCCGGCCCGGCCCGGGAGCTCTTCCTTGACAGCCTCACGTCCTCTGCTAGTGTATCGCACATCTTAGTTATGTAACTAACTAATCTCCTTCACCCAGGCGACAGGGGGAACGCTTGAGCAGCAAGGTACGCACCCGTCTCGGCGACGGGTCGCTCGTCGAGATGACGCCCGGGGAGATCCGCGCCGACCTCGAGGCCGGCACCGAGCTCGGGGCCAGGCGGTCCAAGGCGCCGCAACTCACCTCCGCCGAGCTCGACCAGCTGCAGGACATCTTCACCACCGAGGCCAAGTTCAGCGCCGTCGACATGGGCGACGAGGTCGTCCTCAGCTTCGACGGCTCAGGCAATCTGGACTCGGGCACACGTGTCGACGAGCTCTACAGCTACCAGTGCCACCGCGGCGCCGACATGCTGGAGCTCTTCGGCATCGACTACTCGTACAAGGCCGTGAAGACCATCCTGAGCTACGAAGCGCAGGCGATGAAGACGGCCCAGCTCAACCTCATCGCGCCGCTGCAGTACGGCGCGATGCCGGACCTCGGCCGGTACTCGATGCCGGACGGCCCGATCCCCAACTGGTCCGAGCTCATGCCCAGGGCCGCATCCCGGAGGCGCGCGACGCGCAGGTGGCGGCCATCGAGCTGGCCGTCGCCGACATGATCTTCTGCGCCGAGGGCATGTGGGAGGCCGGCGCGGACGGCCTGGACTTCGACACGGCCGGGGCCGCCGGCGACGGGGACTTCCTGGCGGCCCTCACCGCCATCGAGGCCATCAAGGGCCGCTACCCGGACTGCGGCATCGAGCTCGGCATGGCCAGTGAGTACGTGCTGGGCATGCACGGCGAGCTCGAGTACAAGGGCCGGCGTCTGGCCGGCATGTGGCCGGTCGAGCAGGTCAAGGTCGCACAGGAGGCCGGCGCCACCATGTTCGGGCCGGCTGTCAACGTGAACACCACGAGGAGCGTGGCCTGGAACGTGGCCCGCGCCTGCACGATCATCAAGCCCTGCATGGAGGTCGCCGAGATCCCCGTGCACCCCAACGTGGGCATGGGCGTCGGCGGCGTACCCATGAGCCCCTACCCCCCGGCCGACGCCGTCTCGCGCGTCTCGCGCGCCCTCGTCGACATCCTGCAGCTGCGACGGGTTGTAGGTCGGCGTGGGTGACCCTCTGGGCATGGCGTGCACGCACGCGCTGGCCTCGGGCATGGGAGGGATGCGGGCCGCCGGAGACCTGGTGGGCCGCATGCAGATGACCCGGGGCATGCGTCTCGAGGACGCCAAGACCTACGTGGCCGGCAAGCTCGGCTGTGCCGTCGCGGACCTGGCCGACCCCATCGCCATGCACGACGTGCGCCGCGACCTCGGCCTGGGCCGCATCACGGTGCAGGAGCTCACCTACCCACGCACGCCGGCGCGATGGAAGCCAAGTTCCGCATCGCCGACGTGCTGGACGTGCCCATCAACAGCGTGACGCGCTTCGCCGAGAACGCGAAGCTGACGACGACAGGAGGACGGGTGTGAAACGGAACCTGCAGGTCGGAGGCGGCCGCAGCCGGGGGCTCAGCTTCTCCGTGTTCACCGAGACGGAGCTCGACCAGATCCACTACGCGACGCTCGAGGTCCTGGAGCGCACCGGCATCTTCGTCGAGGACGACGAGGCGCTGGACATCTTCAAGGACGGCGGCTGCCGGGTCGACCGCGAGCACCGGGTGGTGCGCATCCCGCCGCACGTGGTGGAGGACGCGATCCGCAGCGCCCCGAGCAAGTACGTGCTCTGCGGGCGCGACCCGAAGAACGACTTCCTCATGGAGCCGGGGCGCGTGGCGTTCACCAACTTCAGCGAGGGCATCGCCGTGATCGACCTCGAGAGCGGCGAGCACCGCAACTGCACCCTGGAGGACGTAGCGACGATCGCGCGCCTCAACGACTACCTCCCGAGTTCGACACGCACGAGATCGCCGTGGGCGCCCGCGACGTGCCGCCGCAGACGGCGGCGGTGCACAACACCGAGGCCCAGCTGCACAACACCACCAAGCCGATCGGCATCGGCCCGCTCTCCGGCCTGGAGTGCCGCGCGATCCTGCAGATGTGCGCCGCGGTCGTGGGTGGCGAGGACGAACTGCGCGAGCGCCCGATCGTGTACGGCGGCGTGTGCCCGGTGAGCCCGCTCAAGCTGCCGCGCGACGCCACCGAGGTCATCATCGAGTGCTCGCGCTGGTGGATCCCCGACAACGTGCTAGAGCATGGCCATGTCGGGCGGGTCCAGCCCGGTCACCCTTTCCGGCACGCTCGTGGTGCACAACGCCGAGGTGCTCAGCGGCATCGTGCTGGCGCAGCTCACCGAGCGCGGCTGCCCGGTGATGTACGGCTCGTCCACCACGGCCATGGACCTCAAGCTCGCGGCGGCCTCCGTCGGCTCGCCCGAGATCTGCCTGATCAGCGCCGCGGTGGCGGAGCTGGCGCGGCGCTACCAGATCCCGAGCTTCGTGGCCGGGTTGTAGGCGGACGGCAAGGTCGGTGACGAGCAGGTCGGTCACGAGAAGACCCTCACCGGACTCACGGCAGCGTTGGCAGGGGCCAACCTGATCTACGGTGCGGGGATGATCGAGTCGGGCGTCACCTTCGATTGCGCGCAGTTCGTCATCGACAACGAGATCGCGCGCATGATCCGGCGGGTCGCCGAAGGCATCCGCGTGGACGACGAGAGCCTCGCCGTGGACGACATCCACAGCGTGGGGCCGTTCGGCGACTTCCTCTCGCTGGACTCCACCTACCGCCACATGCGCGACCTGACCCAGCCGGAGATCCTGGACCGGCGCACCCGCGAGGAGTGGCAGGCGAGCGGGTCCCGCGACCTGTATTCCGAGGCGGTCATCAAGGCCCGCGGCATCGTCGAGGAGCACCGGCCGGAGCCGCTGCCCGACGACGTGGCCGCGCGGATCCGCGCCATCGTCGAAGAGACTGACCGCGTCGCCGGCGCCACCGCCGGCGTCGCCTGAGGAGGGGAAAGATGGCCGCTGAACCGCAGCTGCTCGCCGGAGGGGGCGCGCTCGGCGAGGAGCGCAAGAAGCTCAAGAAGGTGCTGCACCGCTTCGACCTCGTGTTCTTCACGATCGCGGCGTTCATCAGCCTCGACACCATCGCGCGTGACGGCAGCCTACGGCGGCGGCGAGACGTTCTGTCTGGCTCGCCTTCCTCATCATCGTGTACCTGATCCCCTACGGGATGATCATCGCCGAGATGGGATCCGCCTTCCCCGTGGAGGGCGGACCGTACGCGTGGGTGCGTATGGCGTTCGGCCGCCTGGCCGCCTCGTACACCGCGGTCATCTATTGGGGCTCGAACCCCGTGTGGATCGGCGGCACGCTCGCGGCGACCTCCGTGGCCGCCATCAACAGCCTGATCCTCGAGGAGCCGATGAGTACCGGCTGGTCGATCGTCGTCGGCCTGGTCGTCGTCTGGGTCACCGTGATGCTGTCGATGATCGAGATGAAGTACGGCAAGTGGACCGGCATCATCGGCACCATCGTGCGTCTGCTGACGCTCTTCATCTTCCTCGCGCTCGTCATCGTCTTCCTCGTGCAGAACGGCAAGCCCGAGGGGACGGTCACGGTCGCGGACATGAAGCCGACGCTCCTGGGATTCCTCGGCGGTCATCGGCCTGCTGCAGTTCATGTTCGTCGGCTTCGAGCTCTCCAGCGGCGCAGCAGAGGAGATGACGGACCCGCAGAAGGACGTCCCCAAGATGATCATCCGCTCGGGCCTGATCGCGGCGGCCATCACCGGCTCGATGATCCTGGGCGTGCTGCTCGTCATGAACGGCGACGCGCTCACGAGCGTGGCCGGCTTCACCGACGCCTACAACGCGGTGGCCAGCGTGCTGGGTGGCGCCCAGACGGCGTTCAACTGGTTCATCTGCGCGCTCATCATCATCACCATCATCAGCGCCGGCGGCGTATGGCAGCAGGGTGGCGTGCGCATCCAGGCCATGGCCGGCCTGGACGGTGCGGCTCCACTCTGGTTCGGCAAGTTCAGCAAGGCGGGCACGCCGCTCACCATGAACATCCTCTCGGCGATCATCGGCTCCATCTTCGTGGTGCTCGTGTTCCTCATCGCCGAGGGCAGCCTCGCGACCTTCTTCGGCATCATGGTCTCGGTGATCATCTCGCTCACGGCGATGATGTACGTGTTCCAGTTCCCGGCCGTGATCATGCTGCGCAAGAAGTACCCGGACCATCCCCGGCCGTTCCGCATTCCCGGCGGCCGGTTCTCATGTGGCTGTGCGTCATCGGCGCCGAGACGATCGTGATCATCACGATCATCACGCTGCTGTGGCCGGGCTTGCTCGACAACGCTTTGGGTCAGCCCTACGACATCAACTACTGGTGGGGCGTCTCCCGCGCCTACTTCGAGACCGTGACGCTCGGCATCGTCGGGCTCTTCCTGGTGATGGCGGTCGCGTTCTGGGCCATCGGCAGGCGCAACATCAGGAAGGGGCTCGTGGGTGAGAACGACCTGCTCGCCATCGACCCTGAAGCTGTGGCCGAGGAGCTCGAAGTACGGAGGCCGCAGCACCCGCATCACCAGAGCTGCGCCGCGAGGAGCGTGTGAGCGTGATCGAGCGGTCGACGACAGCCGATCGCGCCGATCCGCTCGGACTTCGCCGTCCGCTTCCACGACGACGCGGCCATCGCGCCGCTGCACGATGCCACCCTGCGGCTGCTCGAAACGACCGGCATGCGCTTCGAGTCGCCCAGAGGCCGCTCGCGATCCTGAAGAAGGCCGGCGCCCACGCGGACGAGGGCTCTTCCCTCGTCCGCCTGCCCGCCGGCTGGTCGAAGAAGCGCTCGCGCAGGCGCCGCGGCAGTTCACGCTCGGCGCCCGCGACCCTTCCTGCGACCTGCAGGCCGGCTCCGGCTGGACCTACGGCACCACCGACGGCTGCGGCGTGGAGGTCGTCGACTGGCACACCGGCGAGCGGCGGGCGTCGACCAAGGCCGACCTCGAGGCCGTCACGCGCATGCAGGACTGCCTCGGCTCCATCAGCTACTGGTGGCCCACCGTGAGTGCCGGCGACTGCGGCGAGACGGCCCAGATCCACGAGATCGAGGCCGGCTGGAACAACACGAGCAAGCACCTCATGGGCATGGTGCAGGGCGAGCGGCTCGCCCGGGCGGCCGTGGAGATGGCGGCCGCGGTGGCCGGCGGGCTAGAAGGACTCCGCCGCCGGCCCGTCATGAGCAACCTCATCGGCACAGTCTCGCCCCTCATCCACGACAAAGACGGGCTGGAGGCCGGCCTGGTCTTCGCCGAGGCCGGCGTGCCGGTCTGCTACGTGACCATGCCCAACCTGGGCACGACGGCCCCGGCCACCAAGGCCGGCGCTTTCGTGCTCGGCGCGGCCGAGATCGTCGGCGCGGCGGTGCTCCACGAGCTCGCCGCGCCCGGCAGCCCTGTGCTCGGCTCGATCATGCAGATCTACGCCGATCCGCGCACTGCGCTGACGATGACGACGCCGCTCGACGACCGCTGCCGCTTCCTGGCCACGCGCTGCTGCACAGCTTCGGCCTGCCTGCGCTCGGCCCGTTCGGAGGCACCGACGCGGAGCTTCCCGGCACCTGGCTCGCGGGAGTCGAGACCATGCTGCAACTGGCTCAGCTGCCCCTGGACGGGTGCGAGCTGTACACCGGCATCGGCCTCACCAACACCTATCAGCTCTTCAAGATGGACATCTACCACCGCGCACGGCACGCCTTCCTCGACATCCCTGTGAACGACGAAGAGCTGGCCCTCGACGTGATCGACACGGTCGGTCCCGGTGGGCACTTTCTCGCGCAGCCGCACACGCGCAGGCACATGCGCGACGCGGTCCTGCGCGCCGTCAGCCAGGAGATCGCGGCCGACGGCCAGCACTACCGCGACCCAGTGGAGGTGGCCCGCGAGCGCGCCCTCGACATCCTGGAGGACTACCAGCCGGAACCGCTCGCGGAGGAGGTTCGCGCCGAGCTGCGCCGGATAGTCGACGAGGTGGACGCGGCCGTGAAGGCCTGACGGCAGCTGCGCGGCGTCAGTCCAACAGCATGCGGTCGACGGCGAACGCCTCGCCGGCGACCTCGTGGAACTTCTGGATGAGGTCGCTCACCTGCAGGCAGCACTTCTGGTCCTGAGGCAGGTCGAGGACGATCCTGCCGGCGTGCATCATGATGAGCCGGTCGCCGTAGCGCAGCGCCAGCTCCATGTTGTGTGTGACCATCAGCGTCGTGAGGCCGCGCTCCTGCACGATGGCGTCGGTGAGCTCCATGATGGTGGCCGCCACCTTCGGGTCGAGCGCGGCCGTGTGCTCGTCGAGCAGCAGCAGGCTCGGCTCGGCCACCGTGGCCATGAGCAGCGACATCGCCTGGCGCTGCCCGCCCGAGAGCTTGTTGACGTGCGTCTTGAGACGGTGCTCCAGGCCCATGTCCAGGCGCGAGAGCTGGCTGCGCATCACCTCGCGCCGCTTGTTGGTCACACCCCGGCCCAGCCCGCTGCGTTTCTGGCGCAGCAGCGAGAGCGCCAGGTTCTCCTCGATGGTCATGTCGGGCGCGGTGCCGGCGCGAGGGTCCTGGAACACACGCCCGATCACGCGGCTGCGCACGTGCTCGCGCTGCCTCGTGACGTCAACGCCGCCGAGCCGTACCGCGCCGGCCGTCACGGCGAAGGTGCCGGCCACCGCGTTGAGCAGCGTGGACTTGCCGGAGCCGTTGGAGCCGATGATGCTCACGAACTGGCCCGCCGGCACGTCGAGATCGATGCCGGTCAGAGCCACCACTTCATTGGCCGTGCCGGGGTAGAAGACCTTGCGCAACCCGCCGAGGGTGAGCGGGGCCGGGGCGCTCATGAGCGCACCACCTTCTTGCGGATGGTGGGCACCGACAGCGCCACCACGACGAGCACGGCCGTGAGCAGCTTGAGGTCGGTCGGGGCGATGCCGAAGCGCAGGCTCACAGCGATGAGCAGGCGGTAGACGATGGAGCCGCCGATGACGCTGAACAGCACCCAGCTGACGCTGCGCTCGCCGAAGATGACCTCGCCCATGATGACGCCGGCGAGGCCGGCGACGATGGTGCCGATGCCCATGCCCACGTCGGCGAACCCCTGCTGCTGCGCGACCAGCGCGCCGGTGAGCGCGACGAGCGCGTTGGCGATGCCCAGGCCGATGATGCGCGTCAGCTGGGTGTTGGTGCCCATGGCGCGGATCATCTGCTCGTTGTCGCCGGTGGCCTGCAGCGTGAGCCCGAACTCGGTGTGCAGGAACCAGTCGAGCAGGTACTTGACGACGAGGGCGATGGCCGCCAGCGCGAGGATCAGGTTCCACGACACCATGGTGGCGGAGAGGAAGTCCCCGATCTTCTCGAACACGCCGTCCACGCCGAGCAGCGGGATGTTGCTGCGGCCCATGATACGAAGGTTGATGGTGTAGAGCGCGGTCATGGTGAGGATGCCGGCGAGCAGCTTGGGCCCGTAGTTGGTGTCGGAGCCGCCGGACTTGAGGAGCATGTGGAGCAGGCCGGTCACGCACCCGGCGCAGAGCCCGGCGGCCACCCCTGCGGCGGTCGCCGCGAAGGGTGAGGCGCCGTTGGTGATGAACATGGCCGTGACCGCCGCTCCCAGCGGCAGGCTGCCGTCCACGGTGAGGTCAGGGAAGTCGAGCACGCGGAACGTGATGAACACACCGAGGACCATGAAGCAGTACAGCAGGCCCTGTTCGAGCGCGCTGGTGACGATCACTTCCACGTGCGCTGTCTCCTCGTGTCCGGGGCCGGGGCCGCAGGCGCGGCCCCGGCCCCGGGAAGTCTACGCGGCCGCAGCGGGTGCGGCCAACCGTGGCTCGGCGACGGGTCCCCTGCCGTGCACGGCCTCTTCCGTCGCTCAGTACTTGTTGACGGCCTGGTCGATGAGCTCCTGCGGGATGGTGACGCCCTGCGCCTTGGCGGCCTTCTCGTTGATGGAGAGCTGCAGGTTCTCAGCGAACACGACGGGGATGTCGGAGATCGGCGTGCCTCTGAGGACCTTGGCGGCCAATGTCGCCCGCCTGCTTGCCGTGATCGTAGTAGTCGAATCCGTAGGCCGGCGACGGCGCCGCGCTTGACGCTGTCCGGATCGCCGGCGACGAGCGGCATCTGGTTCTGCTCGGCCACCTTGACGATGGCCTCGAGGGCCGAGACGGCGGTGTTGTCGCCGACGACCATGATGGCGTCTGCGCGGCCGATCAGCGACTGCGCCGCGGCTTGAACCTCGGCCGAGGTGCCGGCCGGCGCCTTGACGATGGTGAGGCCCATGGTGGCGGCGTCCTTCTCGGCCTGCTCGACGAGGAACACCGAGTTGGACTCGCCGGCGTTGTAGACCATGCCCACGGCTTTCGCGTCGGGACGGAAGGCCTTGACGAGCTCGAGGATGGGCTCGGTCGGCTGCATGTCGCTGGCGCCGGTTACGTTGGCCGAGGGGGCGTCAGGATCGTGCACCAGGCCAGCGCCCACGGGATCAGTGACGGCGGTGAACAGGACCGGCGAGTCGGTGACCGCCTTGGCGAGCGCCTGGGCCGTGGGCGTGCCGACACCCAGGACCAGGTCGAGGTCGTCTCCGGCGAACTTCTGCGCGATGCTGGCCGTGGTGGCCATGTCACCCTCGGCGTTCTGCAGGTCGAAGGTGATGTTGGTGAAGCCGGCCTCAGCGAGCGCGTCCTGGAAGCCTTGAACGGTGGCGTCGAGCGCAGGGTGCGTCGCGATCTGGCTGATGCCGATGGTGTACGCCTGGCTGGTGGCGTCGGCGCTCGCACTGGGACTTGCGGACGAGGTCTCCTCCGTGGTCTCGCCGCAGCCGGCCACGAGCGCGGCAGCGATGAGGACCACGAGGACCAGGGCCGCGGCCGTCTTGAGGGCGCGGGACATTGTTCTCCTTTCGGATGCGAGACGAGTGGAGCATTCTAGTTCTCACTACCGAGAGGTTACAAGCACCCGATGCGCGAGCGCGACGGGAATAGCGTACGCGCGCCGGGCGGGGAACCGCTCCCGCAGGCGCCCCGCCCGGCCGTCAACGTTCGCACACGCGTCGTCGTCAGACCGGCGCGCGACCCTTGAGTCCCGCGCGCTCCTTGAACAGCTCCACGCAGTTGATGGGGATGTCGAGCGTGCGCGCGATGTTGAACTTGGCCTCCATCATCCCGGCCTCTGACGGGTGTGCCGTAGAGGTCATGGCGATCACGCCCAGGCCCTTGTCGCGGCGGATGGTCTCCATCGCCACGGGGTCGCTGAGGTCACGCGTCGAACAGCCGAGCTTGCCGGCCACGTACTGCTTGGCTTCCTTGAGTCGCATGCGCCTGGTCATCTGCATGCGGGCCACCAGGTCTCCGGCTGCCCGCATCCCGCCCATGCCGGACGCTTGCGTGTGGGCCGACTCCATCCCGAGGGGGTCGCCCGTACCCGCCTAGAACCCGTCGATCTTGAGGATCTCGACGAACGCCTTGCTCGCCCGGCTCGTGGCGTCGGCCGGCGGATACACGCAGTTCGGCACCCCGCCGACGCCCATGCCGCAGTTGACGTGCACGGGGATCTCGGCGATCTCCGCGGCCGGCTTGATGAAGGTGATGGCGCGGGCGATGTTCCACGCCGTCGACTTGCCGGAGTTGATGTTGACGGCCGGCCCGTACACGCTGGCGCCGGCCTGCTGCACCATGCGCAGCTGGTCCCTGGGCCACATGCCGGCCAGGCGGTCGCCGTCGAAGGTGAGCTTGCCGTGCATGCCCAGCACGAACTCGCTGGCCATGCCGATCTCGATGCCCAGCCACGGGTACTGTTCCCGGAGCCTGCGGCAAGCGGTGAGGGCGGCCAGGAAGTCGGCGTCGCCGGCCGCTCCGGTGGTGTCCATATCGATGCCGTCGGTGCCGGCCGCCACCATGTGGTCGGCGACGTAGCCGATGTCGTCGATCAGCATCGCCATGGCGGCTTGCTGCGCGTCGCGGGCCTCGTCGATCCTGTTGAGCGGAAGGAGCTCCGACCAGTTGGGGATGGGCCCGTCAGGACGTGAGTAGCGCCCCAGGTCCGGCATGGCGCCGTACTGGATGGGGTTGGTGAGCAGGCTCTGGGCGATCTTCATGCCCTGCCCCTCGTGGGCGACGTTCACCTTGATCGCCTTGTACGAGTAGTCGATCTGCCAGAGCTCGACCATGTCCACGCCGATGAGCGTCTCGTAGCTCTGCAGGTCCTGCACGCGATTGCCGATGTGCTTGGTCCCGGTGCCGTCGTTGCTCATCACCACTTCGTCGCCGATGTCCACTGCGGTGAACCGCGCCGGCGAGGCGTAGATGTCGAGCAGATGCTCGAGCTCGTCCTGCGTGAGCGTCGGCACCTTGGCCCGTTTGGCCGCGAGCTGCGTGCCGTCCTCGAGATCGGTCTTGATCTCCGAACGGGTCATCTCGACCAGCGACCCATCCCCCATGCGGGTGGGGATCCTGGGTTCCACCGCGTCACCTCCGTGCGTCGTCCGGACCCCGTTCGTGAGGGCGCGCGGCGCAGCGCAGCGCGGCGGGCGCGCTCCACTGCGCGCGGTCCGGGGGGTCTCCGCGGCTGACTCTACCGCAGGGCGCCGAGAGCACGCCACCGCTGCGACAGCGGGAGCGCGGAGCCCACGGCGGCGCCCGACGCGGCCGCCTCGCGGCGTTAGTCAGAAGGTCCGCCGACGACGACGTCCTCGTCCACGAACGGCAGCGCCGGCAGCTCCCAGTCCGAGTGCTCGGCCGGGACGTCCTGCCCGGCCGCGTCGCGGCCGCTGCCGAGGGAGACCACCAGCGGCTCCGTCACCGGCGAGTACAGGTAGACGGACACGCTGTCCGGACCGGTCACGGCGGCGTACTGGAACGCGACCGCGTCGCCGTCCTGAGTCCGGAGCATGAGCCCGCCCACCCGGCCGGGACGCAGCTCCCCGCCGGACACGTCGAATGTCAGGCCGACGGTCAGCCACTCGTCGTAGGAGGCCTCGAGCAGCCGCGGCGCCACGGGTACGTCGAGCCGGCCGACGCCGGCCAGGATGGCCGCCGTCCAGCGCCGCGCGGCGGCGCGAAGCTCGTACGCCTGGGTGAAGTGCACGCGGCCGTGCAGGTCGATGTCGTAGAGCACCGGCCCGGCGACGACATCGCCCCTGCCCCAGACGTCCTGTTGGGCCAGGCGGATGCCGTTGATGCCGTCGGCCGTGTACCGCATGTCGTAGTCCCCGATCTGCGCCGCCACGAGCGGTGCTCCCAGGTCCTCCCCGACATGCGCCGCGAGGGTGCTCAGCGCCTCTTCGTAGTCTTGCTGAGGGACGAGCGACCTCGCATCGGCCTCTCCCTGCCAGAAGAGCACGGCGCGTACTCCGCCCGCAGCCTTGGCGCGGCGCACCATGGAGCCGTACAGGGTCGCCCGCGAGAAGGGGCGGACGCGGTCGGGCAGCCACCGGAAGATGCTCGTCGTGCTCTTGGGACAGGGCACGAACGCCACCGGGACCGGGTCGGCCGCCGCCAGGCCTTCCGCCACGAACGGCCACACCGAACCCCACGCGAGCGAGTCCCTGCTCACCGTGTCGACCTGCTTGACGGGGGAGTCGACCGGATCCAGCAGCTCCTTCCACCGGTCGTCGTTGCCGAACATGCCCGCGCGCAGCTCCGCGTTCTCGTAGCGGCTGTAGGCGACCCCGCGGCCGCTCGCGTTGCTCTGCCCGGCGATGACGTACACGTCGCCGACACCGACGAACCGCAACGACTTCGACAGCGCCGGACGAGCGATACTGCGCACCACGAGGGTGGCCTGACCCGCCGGCTGTCTCTTCAGGACCACCTTGAACGTGCCGTTTGCGGCCACCCGCCCCGCGGCCCAGGCGCCGCCGTGCCACCGCGCCTGCACCTGCGTGCCCAAGCCGCGAGCGACACCTCTTACCACGATGTCGGCGGTGCCCTTCGGGCCTCGCTGGACCACCTGGTACGGGCGGGGAGAAGTGACGCTCAGCGTGCCGGCGGCGGCCGCGACCGGGGTCGCAAGGACGGCCGCCGCCAGACCGGCGACGAAGAGTGTCGTCAGCCCCACTCTGAACGCCCGCGACCGCATGCACCCTCCTCCGCGCCGTCCCGGCTGCCGCGATCGGGCGGCCCGTTGGAGCCGGCGGGCGGGATCGAACCGCCGACCTGCCGCTTACAAGGCGGCTGCTCTGCCAGCTGAGCTACGCCGGCGCCGTGCTGGACAGCGCCGACAGTGTACCGGACGACCCCAAGGGTCACGAACCGACGCTCCCGGCGCTCCCTTCGGGACTATACTCGGCTGATGAAGCCCGCTTCTTCAGCGCACGAGCTCGGCGCCCTACGCGGCCGGGTCTTGCTCGCCGTCGTGGCGGCGCTGGCGGCCGCGGGCGCCGCGCTGACGTTCCTGTTCGTCACCTTCCCCGCCCCGGGCCCCGCGGCTCCACCGGCCTCCGTCGTCGCCGCACCGCCGCCGCGGGTCAGCGCATGGTCGGCCGTGGTGATGGACCAGGCCAGCGGCGTCATCGTGTACGCGAAGGCGCCCCGGCGTCACCTGCCCACCGCATCGCTGACGAAGATCATGACGGCCGTGCTCGTGCTCGAGCGGGCGTCGGACCTGGAGGCCTACGTGGAGGTGCCGGAAGCAGCGGTGGGCCAGAACGGCGCCGGCCTCGGACTCCACCCCGGAGACAGCATCAAGGTACGTCAGCTCCTCCTCGGACTGATGGTGAGGAGCGCGACCGACTGCGCCGTCACGCTGGCCACGCACATCGCCGGCGGCGAGCCGGCGTTCGTCAGGCTGATGAACCGGCGCGCCGCCGAGCTGGGACTGAAGGACACGCACTTCGTCAATTGCACCGGCCTCAACGTACCCGGCCACTACTCCTGCGCCCGCGACCTCTCCGAGCTCGGGCGCGTCGCCATGCGGGACCGCCGCTTCCGCAAGCTGGCGGGGCGGGTGTGGGCGCGGGTCACGTGGCCGCCCGCGCACGAGGCCTTCATCGTCTCGCGCAACCGCCTCAACGCTCGGTACGACTGGGTCGACGGCATCAAGACGGGTTCGACCTACGGCACCGGCGCCTGCATGGTGGCGAGCGGCGAGTACGGCGGCCGCCGGCTCATCGTCACCACCCTGCACGAGCCCAACCGCACTGAGGAGGTGCGGGACGCGCTCAGCCTGTTCGCCTACGGCGCCTCGCACTTCGCGCGCAGCGTCGTCGTGCGCCGCGGCGAACGGGTCGGTGAGATCAGTGTGGCCGGCGGGACGGTGCCCCTCGTGGCGGCAGACGACCTCACCCGCGTGGTACGCCGCGGGGCCACGTTGAAGAGCAGCGTGCGGGCGCCCACCGCGCTCACCAGCCCTACCGACGCCGTGGTCGGCTACGCGCGGTTCTGGGCAGACGGCGTGCTGCTGGGCGCGGTGCCCGTCCGCGCCGCGGCAGCGCCCTGACGGCGGCCTCCGGCCCCGGACCCTTGGCTTGGGGGGGCTGTCGCTTGCCGGCGCCGTGGTACGCCGCGGCGCAGGTCGCGTGTGGGTACGCGTGAAGTCCGTGACGGACGCCTTGACGCGAAGGCGCGGATCCGGGGTGACATGGATCCGCGCCTTCGGTCTTGTGGCCTGGGGCCGGGGGACTCCCGCGTTGGGGGGCGGAGGCCGCTCCGACCTTCAGGCCTTGGTCCACCCGGGGCCGGGGTGGACCAAGAAGAAGATAGGAGGTACCAGCGCTTGGTCGCCGGCAGCGGGCTTCTCGGAGACGGGAAGCGCTCGCAGGGCAGACCTTACGAAGGACATGCGAAGGGTTTGTTAACTCACTATTGCGCTCTGTGAAGTGAGCAGGTCGAAGGGCCTGCGCCATGTGTGATGATACTGGTTGATTCACGACCGGATTGACAGGCCCATCGTCCCCGCCTGGTTACCTCACCCGGTGGTCAGGAGGACGGCGATCGCCCCGTGTTGCGGGCGTCCTGAGTCGTGGTGGCGCGTCGGGCGAGGGGTCCCGCCCATCTGGAGCGCAGGCGGCCTCTCCCGCCTCTCAGCGCAGGGAGAGCTGTCCCGGAGGAGTCTCGTCCGTGCCGTCGTCCCCCGGCACGTGGTCCGCCAGAAGCCGTCGGAGGTCGGCCTCGTCGATGATGCGGACCCCCAGGCTCTGGGCCTTGGCGTACTTGGACCCGGGATCGTCTCCGGCGAGAACGTAGTCCGTGCTCCGGGAGACCGAGCCGGTGACCCTGCCCCCGGCCGCTTCGATGAGGGCCTGGGCCTCGCCACGGGACAGGGCCGGCAGCCTCCCGGTGAGCACGAACGTGAGGCCTGACAACGGTCCCGCCGCGGCCGGGGCGACCTCCTCGACCAGCCGCAGGCCGGCCGTGCGCAGCTTGTCCAGGGTCGCACGGTTGTGCTCGTCGGCGAGGTGCTGCACCACGGCCTCGGCGACGACCGGCCCGATACCGGGCACGGCGGCCAGCTCTCCCGCGTCGGCGGCGAGGAGCGCGTCCACGGTCGGGAACGCACCGGTGATGGCCTGGGCGGTGACGCCGCCGACGTGCCTGATGCCGAGGGCGAACAGCACGCGGTGGAACGGCTGCTGCTTGGACTGCTCGACGGCCGCGAGGATCTTGTCCAGGAACCTGGTGCCCGTCACCTCGACGGCGACGTCCTGCCCACCCCTCCTTATGGTCCTCTTCGTCGACCAGCCGGGCAGCCACATCAGCGAGTGCCGCCGGTCCGCGAGGCCGTAGATGTCGGCCACGTCGACGATGTGCCCCTTGGTGAAGAGCGTCGTCACGTTCTCCTCGCCGAGCCCCTCGATGTCCATGGCGCCCTTGCTCACGAAGTGCTTGATGCTCTCCACGAGCTGCGCCGGGCACGAGCGGTTGGGGCAGCGCACCGCCACCTCGTCCATCTCGCGTACGACGTGCGAGCCGCACGCCGGACAGGTCTCGGGCATGGCCCACTCGGGCAGGGCAGCGTGCCGCGCGGAACGCTCGACACGCCGCTCGTCCTCCGCCTCGGCCATTCCGTCGAGCGCCGGCCCCACGACCTGCGGGATCACGTCTCCGGCGCGCTGCAGGATCACGTCATCGCCCGGGCGGATGTCCTTGCGACGGATGTCGTCCTCGTTGTGGAGCGTGGCGCGCTCCACGGTCACGCCCCCGACGAACACCGGCCCGAGCACGGCGAACGGCGTGAGCACGCCGGTCCGCCCCACGTTGACCTCGATGCTGTGAAGGCGCGTCACGACGGTGGTCGGGGCGAACTTGAAGGCGATCGCCCAGCGAGGGTCGTGCGCCACGCTGCCGAGCGCCGCCTGCAGCTCGTACTGGTCGACTTTCACGACGGCGCCGTCGATGTCGTAGTCGAGCTCGCCGCGGCGTTCCTCCCAAAGCCTGCACGCCGCGGCGACGCCCTCGATGTCCGGCGCCGTGACGATCCCGGGGTTCACACGGAAGCCCTGCGCGCGCAGCCACTCCAGGGCGCTGTGGTGGTCGGCGAGTTCGAGGCCCTCGCTGTATCCGATCGCGTAGCACCACACGTCGAGAGGGCGGGACGCCGCCAGTCTCGGGTCCAGCTGGCGGATGGAACCGGCGGCCGAGTTGCGCGGGTTCACGAAGGCGGGGAGCCCCTCGGCGACGCGGGCCTCGTTGAGCCGGGCGAACGCGGCGAGCGGCAGGTAGACCTCGCCGCGCACCTCCACCACGGCCGGCGGCGGTCCGGTCCCTCGCAGGCGCAGCGGCAGCGAGCCGATGGTCCGCAGGTTCGCGGTCACATCCTCGCCGACCTCGCCGTTGCCGCGCGTGGCGCCGGTGACGAAGAGCCCGTCGCGGTACGTCAGCGAGATGGCGAGGCCGTCGATCTTGGGCTCGACGACGTAGCTCACTCGCGCCTCACCCAGCCCCCGCGACTCCAGCAGGCGGCGGTTCCGCTGGTCCCACGCCAGCAACTCCTCTTCGCTGCGGGCGTTGGCCAGCGACAGCATGGGCTCCAGGTGGCGCACCTGCTCGAACTTCTCGAGTGGCGCCGACCCCACCCGCTGGGTAGGAGAGTCGGGCGTCACCAGCTCGGGGTGGGACGCCTCCAGTTCCCGCAGCTCCCGATACAGGGCGTCGTACCGGGCGTCGTCGATCTCCGGCCGGTCGAGCACGTAGTAGAGATACGCGTGGTGGTCCAGCAGCTCGCGCAGCTCGGCGGCGCGGGCGGCGGCGTCGGCAGAGCGGGCCACGGTCAGACCCCCGGGAGTCCGTCGGCGGCCGGCCCGAGCCGCCCCGCCGCCCCGGCCGTCACCCCTTCGCCGCGCAGGCACAACGCGACCAGGTCGAGCGTGCGTTCCACCCAGTAGTCGGGCCGCGCCTCGAGCAGCGTCTCGCGGCCGAACACGCCCCAGGACACGGCCGCGGTCGTCATACCGGCGGCCGCACCCGCCTGGATATCGTACGGGCTGTCGCCGACGTAGATGGCACGGTCCGGCTCCGCCTCCAGCAGGTCGAGGCACAGGAGCAGCGGAGCGGGGGCGGGCTTGTGCTCGTGGGTGTCGTTCGCGGTGACGACCGCGTCGAAGTGCTCGGCCAGGCCGACGGCGCGGAACGCCATCTGCGTGGTGTCGCGGCTCTTGCTCGTCACGATCCCGAGGCGGCGTCCTTCCGCGCGCAGTCTCCGGAGCACCTCGTCGATGCCCTGGTAGCCGCGGATGAGCTCGTCGTGCCGGCGGTGGTTGAACTCGCGGTACACGTCGTAGAGCTCCTGCGCGTGCGCCTCAGACAGCCGCTCCATCTGCGCGCGGAGCGGCTGGCCCACGCCGGCGAGGATGTGCCGGTCCGGCAGCTCACGCCCGAGGACCGTCCTGGTGGCGTGGCGGAAGGATTCCACGATGAGCTCCACGGTGTCCACCACGGTGCCGTCCAGATCGAACAGCACGGGGTCGAACCCGATGGTCGCGCCGTCACGCACGGATGGCCGCGAGATCGAGGTCCCAGGCGGCGAGCTCCTCGAGGAGGTCCGCGTCCAGAAGATCGTAGCTGAGCGGAGTCACCGCCACCGCACCGGAGGCGACCACGTCGAAGTCGGTCGCCGCGCCGTGCACCGACGGCGGATGGTCGCACAACACCGGGTACTCGCGAGGCGCCTCGTCCCCATGACCATCCTCCGGGACGAGGGTGATGAAGTCGTAGCAGCTGGCCCCGCCGAGACGGGCCGGGTGGATGCCCGTGAACCCGGCCAGGGGGCGGTCCGGGAGGTTCACGTTGAGCATCGTGTGCTGCGGGAGCCCGCGCGCGACGACGTGACCCACGATCGCGCGGATCACCGGCGACGCCTCCGGCAGCCAGCCGGGAGCCTCGCTCTCCACGGAGAAGGCCAGCGCCGGGAAGCCACGGAGCGCCGCCTCGAACGCGGCGCCGACGGTGCCGGAGTAGGTGATGTCGGCGCCCATGTTGGAGCCCGCGTTCACGCCCGACACCACGAGGTCGGGGACGGGGCAGCGCACCCCCACCAGGGCGACGCGTACGCAGTCGGAGGGCGTGCCGTCGCACGCGGACCCCTGCCAGCCCTCGCCGAACCGCTCCGCGCGCACGTGCAGCGGCCGGTGGATGGTGATGCCGCGAGCCACGGCGCTGGCATCGTGGTCCGGCGCGATCGTCCAGATGTCGCCGAGCCCGTCGAGCGCGGCGCGCAGCACCGCCAGCCCGGGCGCATGAAGACCGTCGTCGTTGGTGAGGAGGATCTGCAGGGTCACGCCGTCATTGTAGCCGAGGAGGTCTCACGTCACCCTCGCTCATCGGTGCTCGGAGCCGTACGCTTACGCCGGCCCGCGGAGCCCGGCAGGAGACGGACGCGGACCGTCGTAAGTGTGACGAAGGCGAGCACGAGGGAGTCGGGTGGCACGAGCCAGGCAGGTCGCGCAGCCGCCGCAGGGAGGCCGGTTCACGGTACGCCGCGTCGCGGTGGTGCTCGCGTCGCTGCTGGCCGTGTCGGCCCTGGTCGTCCTGCTCGGGGCCGCGTACCTCTGGCCGCTCTTCGTCTTTCCCCTGCTCCTGGCCGCGGTGTTCTTCTTCGAGCTGGGCAGCCTCGTGGTCACCTTCTGGCTCGGCAACTTCTTCGTCCTGTACTACAGCCTGCTCCAGCCCGCCGACGACGCCACCGTGCGCCAGGCCCTGCTGGGCACGGCCCTGTTCCTCGCGGCCGGCCTCCTTCTGGGCCGCGTCCTGCGCCGCGAGCGCGCGAAGAACGACGAGCTCGCGGCGTCCTCGCTCACCGACCGGCTCACCGGCCTCTACAACTACGGCACCTTCGCGGACTACCTGCACAACGAGGTCACCAAGGTCGACCGGTACGGCGGCGAGCTGACGCTCGTCATGCTCGACCTCGACCACTTCAAGCAGTTCAACGACAGACACGGGCACGAGACCGGCAACGCGCTGCTTCGGCGGGTCGGCGCCACGCTCGGCACGGCGGTGCGCGAGGCCGACCTCGCCGCCCGGTACGGGGGTGAGGAGTTCGCGGTGCTCATCCGCGGCGACGAGTCGCACGGCTACGAGCTGGCCGAGCGCCTGCGCCGGTCGGTGGAGACCATCGCCGTCGCCGCTCGCGGCGGAGAGGCCGTCTGCTGCACGGTCTCCGCCGGGGTCGCGACCTATCCCTACGGGGCGGGCGACGAGACCGAGCTCGTCGAACGCGCCGACGACGCCCTGTACGAGTCCAAGCGGCGCGGTCGCAACAGGGTGACCATCTACACCGGCGTCGCCGACCACGCGGAGCTGCCGGCGAGCCTCTCGGCCTGAGGCGCACGGTTCAGAGGCGGTGGCCTCTGGCGCCCCTCCGTGAGCCAGGTTCGTCGCTCACTGACCGGTGCCCTGTCGGCTCACCCGTCGTTGACCCGCCTACGGTGGTCAGTCGGGGAACGTGACGGCAGGCAGACGCGTGTCGGGGCGCGCGTACAGCTCGCCGCAGAACAACTCCACGCCATTGCGGCCCAGGACCTGCGCCTGCTCGCTCGTGCGCACTCCGGAGGCGATCACCTGGGCGCCGATGCGGTCACCGAAGCGCACCAGCAACTGCACGACGTCCACCGCCGTGAGCTGATCGCCGACGCCGGCGACGAGCGTGGGGTCCAGGCACAGGAAGTCCGGCTCCGCCTCGGCCACCAGCTCCAGCGACGTGAACTGACCGCCCAACGACGCGAGACAGAGCTGGAACCCCATCTGACGGACGTCGGCCAGGGTGCGCAGCAGCGACGCCGTGTTGGACGTGAGCTCCTCAGCCTCGAGCTCGAACACCACGTGCTGCGGCACCAGGGCCCTGTTGAGCGAGTAGAACTCACTGAGGGCCACCACGGCGGCATTGGGCAGCTCGGCCGCGGCGCAGCCGACGAAGAGCAGGTCGTCCGGATGCAGACCGGCGGCCGACGCCACGGTCGCCTCGCGTGCCGCGACGCCGTAGGCCTCCAGCATCGTCGAGCGACGCGCCACGTCGAGCAGCACATCCGGCAGGCGCAGGGGCGAGTAGAACGGGCCCCGCACCGTGCTGCGATAGCCGAGGACCTTGCCGACGGCGGACTCGACCACCGGCTCGAACAGCGGCTCGAGCTCGCCGTGCTCGACGCAGGCCGAGAGCGTGCGACGCAGCCCGTCCTCGTAGGCGGCGGCGCTCCCGGCCGCCGCCTCCATGGCCAGCGCCAGACCCCGCTGCAGGTTCTGCTCGAAGGTGAGGTCCCCGTCGGCGCGCATCACGGCGGCGCCGACGGCGGGGTGAACCCGGTCGTACACGCCGGGGGCGAGGTCGTTGAGCAGCAGCGACTGCAGGCGCTCGTAGACCCGGCGCGTGACCGCCGCCAGATCCTCATCAGCGATGACGCCCTCGGTGCCGCTCGAGCTGCGCGGCGGCGACAGCAGCACGATGAATGCGTCGTCGGTCAGCGTGAAGTCGCTGACCACGTCCAGACGCCGCAGCGTGCTGCCCACCATGCTCGAGAGGCTTGCGGCCACGGCGTCGAGGATGTCGGCCACCACGTGCCAGCCGAAGATGGGTTCCAGGCGGCCGTACCGGTCGAGGCTCACGTACAGGATGGCGACGGCGCCGCGACGCTCCAGCGCCACGCGGATGGAGTCGGCCACGAGGTTCAGCGACGGCAGTCGGCTGGGGCCGTCGCTGACGAGGCTGCGCAACGTCCTGCGCGCCTTCTGCAGGGAGTCTTCAGTGGGTCGGGGCACGGGTCCTCGCTCCCGGCACGCGCCTCAGGAGGCCTTCTGTTTCTCCTTGGCCTTGCCGCCCTTGGCTGCCGGCTCGGCACCGCTCTTCGCGGCATCGCCCGCGGGCTTGGAGGCGTCGGAGGTCGTTGAAGCCGGCTGGTCTGCCTTGGACGACGCGTCGTCGGAGGAGGAGCCGCTCGTGGGCCGCCCCGACCCCTTGCCGTAGTCGGTCGTGTAGAAGCCGGAGCCTTTGAAGTGGATGGCGACGGGGTGCAGCACCTTGCGCAGGTGACCGCCGCACTGCTCGCACGCCTCCAGTGGGTCGTCGCTCATCCGCTGCAGGACCTCGAGTGACACCCCACAGTCGTCGCAGCGATACTCGTAGATGGGCACGCAGGTGACTCCTTCGCGTGGGTGGAGAACGGCCAGTTTAGCACACGGCCTGAGCCGAGCGGCGCGACGGCCCCGCCCGGCGCTACGGCGCGAACGGGGCCAGGTGACCGGCGACGATGCGCGCCGGCCGCCACGCGCGAATGAGCCGCCACGACCGCAGCAGGTCGGGGCCGGCCGGGCCCGAGGGCGCCATCGCGTCGAACTCGGCCCGGCCCGGGCCGATGGTGTCGCCGCACACGACCACAGACCCTTCGGTGGTCGTCACACACAGGCTGATGTGCCCGGGGCAGTGTCCAGGAGTGCGCGCCCACGCGACGCCGGGCGCCAGTTCGCCGCCGTCTCCGCTCAGCAGCTCGAGCGGCAGCGCCTCGAGCAGGCCGCCGACCAGCAACCAGTGCGGCGCCCGCGTCTCACGCTCGTGCACTGCTACGGGCGCCGGGAGGTCGACGCAGGCGCCGGCGTGATCGAGGTGGGCGTGCGTGAGCACAACGAGGTCGACGTCGTCGGGCCTCAGGCCGCGAGCCGCAAGCGCCCGCACCACCGGCTCGTTCTGCAAAGGAAGCCCCGGGTCGACGACGATGGTCTTCTCGCCCCGCAGCAACACCGTGTTGGGAAAAGTGGTCATGCCGACCACCGGGCGCTGGTCGCGCAGCGCCCTGTACTCGACGAACGCCTCCGGAGACCGATGCTCGGGCAGCACCTCCACGGAGTCGCCCTCGACGCTGAACACGAAACGCGCCGTGGGGATGAGGACGTCGACCCGGTACTGCGTCTCGCTCACGACTCGGTCGGGCCTCCCACTCTGCCCGGCTCCACCGACGGTGTCTCGTCGCGGCCGTAGAGAAAGTCCACCTTTTCCATGTTGAGCAGGACGAACGGCGCCGTGTCGATGAGCTCCTTGGTCGCCTTGTTGTAGATGCGTACACACGACAACGTCAGACGAGCGTCGTTGAACGAGCGGAGGTAGTCGGAGGCGCGCCGGGAGGTAGCCCGCTGGCCGAGACCGAAGTGGGCGACGCCGACGATGCGGAACTCGCCGATGTAGGCGATGATCTCCATCTCCCTGAACTCGGCGTCGTTGCGCCAGGGGTCTGTGTCGATGTCGTGCTGGTCTTCCATCGTGCTCCGTCCGGGACGTGTGGTCAGGGTCAGTCGCAGGCCGGACGGGGCCTCCGCTTGGGCGGAGGCCGGTCCGGCCTGCGAGCACGGCGTCCCGGCGAAGGCACCGAGAGAGCCGCGGCCGGGACGCAGCGAGAGACGCAGCCGGGCCAGGGCAGTACGGCGGGACTCTCCGCGGCGCGGCGCCAGGAGCACGCCCAGCGCCGCTCCCACGGTCCCGCCGGAGAGTGGTGTCCGCCGACCCGCCATGGTCGTCCGACTCTAGCCCAGCTCCTTTCTGAAGACCAGAGCACCGTCGGCCAGATCCACGACCACCGTGTCGCCCTCCTTGAACTCGGCGCGCAGCAACGCGCTGGAGAGCGGATTCTCGACGAGCCGCTGGATGGCGCGCCTGAGGGGCCGCGCCCCGTACTCGGCGTCATAGCCCTCGTCGGCGATGTGTTCCCTGGCCGCCTGCGTGACCTCCAGTCTCATGCCCTGGCCGCCGGCCAGATCGCGGAGGCGCGCGAGCAGCAGGTCGACCACCTGCGCCAGCTCCTCCCGGCTGAGCGGGTCGAACACGACGATCTCGTCCACACGGTTCAGGAACTCCGGCCGGAACGCCTTGCGCAGCTCCTCGAGCAGGCGCCGCTCGAGGTCCTCGTGCCCGCCTGCGTCGTGCTCGGCCGCGAAGCCCAGCCGCTGCCTGTTGATCATGCCGCTGCCGATGTTGCTGGTCATGATGACGACCGTGTTCTTGAAGTCCACGGTGCGGCCCTTGCCGTCTGTGAGGCGGCCGTCGTCGAGGATCTGCAACAAGGCGTTGAACACGTCCGGGTGCGCCTTCTCGATCTCGTCGAACAGCACCACGCTGTACGGCCGCCGGCGGACCGCCTCGGTGAGCTGGCCGCCCTCGTCGTACCCCACGTAGCCGGGCGGCGCCCCCGTGAGCCGCGCCACGGTGTGCTTCTCCTGGTACTCACTCATGTCGAGCCGCACGAGCGCCGACTCGTCGTCGAACAGGAACTCGGCCAGGGCGCGGGCGAGCTCGGTCTTTCCCACGCCCGTCGGGCCGAGGAAGATGAACGAGCCTATCGGCCGCTTGGGGTCCTTGAGCCCCGCGCGGGCCCGGCGGACAGCTTCGCTGACCGCCTCCACTGCGCGGTCCTGCCCGATCACGCGACCGTGCAGGTTCCCCTCCATCTCGAGCAGCTTGTCGGCCTCCGCCTGCAGCATGCGCTGCACGGGGATGCCGGTCCACTTGCTTACCAGCTCGGCGATGTCGTCGGTGTCCACCGTGGCGTCGGCGATACCCTTCTCGGCCAGCCACGCGTCCTTGGCCCTGACGAACGTGTCCTGGATCTTGTCGGCCTGCGCCTTGAGCTCGGCGGCGCGCTCGTAGTCCTGCGCCTGCACCGCCGCCGCGCCCTCGCGCGTGAGCTCCTGGAGCTTGAGCTCCATCTCGCGCAGATCCGGCGGCAGCATGGTGGCCTCGATGCGGAGCTTGCTGGCCGCCTCGTCCAGCAGGTCGATCGCCTTGTCGGGAAGGAAGCGGTCGCTGATGTAGCGGTCGCTGAGATAGGCCGCCTCGCGGATGGCCGCGTCGGTGATGCTCACCTTGTGGTGCGCCTCGTACTTGTCGCGCAGGCCCATGAGGATGGCCACCGTCTCTTCCACCGTGGGTTCGCCGACGAGGATGGGCTGGAACCGCCGCTCCAACGCCGCGTCCTTCTCGATGTGCCTGCGGTACTCGTCGAGTGTGGTCGCGCCCACGCACTGCAGCTCGCCCCGCGCCAGCATGGGTTTCATCATGTTGGCGGCGTCGATGGCGCCCTCGGCGGCACCAGCCCCCACGACGTTGTGCAACTCGTCGATGAACAGCACGACGTCCCTGGAGCGCAGCACCTCGTCCAGGGCGCCTTTGAGGCGCTCCTCGAACTCCCCGCGGTACTTGGAGCCGGCCACCATGGCGCCCAGGTCGAGCGCCAGCACGCGCTTGCCGCGCAGGATCTCGGGCACGTCGGCGGTCACGATCTTCTGCGCGAGCCCGTCGGCGATGGCCGTCTTGCCCACGCCGGGCTCGCCGATGAGCACCGGGTTGTTCTTGGTGCGGCGACTCAGTACCTGGATGACCCGCTTGATCTCCTCGTCACGGCCGATCACAGGGTCCAGCTTGCCGTCTCGGGCCATGGCCGTCAGGTCGCGCGTGTACTTCTTGAGCATGCTCTCGCCGGTGGCGCTGGCCTCGTAGTCGAGGCCGGTGGAACGCACCTGGGAGAGGGCGCGCCGCAGTCCCTCCTCGGTCATGCCGACGTCGCGCAGGATCGCGCTGCCCGGGCCCTCCCCTTCGAGGAAGATGCCGAACAGCAGGTGCTCGGTACCGACCATCTCGTCGCCCATCTTCTGGGCCTCCTGGACAGCCAGGTCGAGGGCCGCCTTGGCGCGCGGGGTCATGTAGAGCATCTCGGCCGGCCCGGAGGGACCGGAGGTGCCGGCCGGCTGGTTCTGAGCCATCCGGTCGGCGCGCGTCATCAGCTGACCTTTGTCGATGCCGAGCACGTTGAGGATCTGCTCGACCACGCCGCCGGGCAGGCTGAGCACGCCGATGAGCAGGTGCTCGGTGCCCAGTACGTTGCCGGACCCGCGGCGCACCACGCCCTGTGCGGTCTCGATGGCCTCACGGGCCCGTTCGGAGAACTTGTTCACGTCCATGGAGTACCTGTCTCTCTGGGATCGCCGCCGAAAACTGAGGGGGGTCGGGCCGGCGGTGCGGACCCGCGGGGGTCAGAACCGCCGGCGGGCGCGGCCGATGTGCACGATCTGGCCCTGACGCACCGGCACGAGCTCCGCACGGTGGGAGCGCTCCACGCGCTCGACCTCCGTGCGCATGGCCCGCATGGCATCTTCGAGGCGGGCCTGAAGGGCCAGCACCTCGGCGGCCATGACGCTCATCTGCTCCTCCATGGCCAGCACGCGCTCGACGCCGGCCAGGTTGAGGCCCAGCTCGGTGAGCTCCTGGATGCGGCGCAGCCGGTCCACGTCGCGCTGCGAGTAGCGCCGCGTGTTGCCACCGGTGCGCTGCGGATGCACCAGGCCGCGACGCTCGTACAGGCGCAGCGTCTGCGGGTGCATGCCGGCGAGCTCGGCCGCGACCGAGATCATGAAGAGCGCCCTGTCGTCGTCACCGGTCACGGGTCACCCTCTCAGGCCACCGATGCCCGCGGGTCGGGCAGTGTGACCGCGAGCTGCTCGAAGAGCTGCTTCTGCTCCTTGGTGAGCTTCTCCGGCACGCGCACACGAAGCTTTACGTGCAGGTCGCCCTGCCCGCCGCCCTTGAGCTTTGGGGCGCCCTTGCCGCGCACACGCAGCGTACGCCCGTCCTGGCTGCCGGCCGGGACCTTGAGCGAGACGTGCCCGCCGCCCGGCGTCGGGATCCTGAGCGTGGCGCCCAGGGCAGCCTCGCTGATGGTCACCGGGACCTCGAGCACGATGTTGTCCCCGTTCCGCTCGAACAGGTCGTCCTGCTCGACGTGGACGCGCACGAAGAGGTCGCCGGCCTGGCCGCCACGCTGGCCGGTCTCACCCTTGCCCTTGACCTTGATCTTGGTGCCGTCCTTGACGCCGGCTGGGATCTTCACGTTCAACGGTCTCGTGGTGTGCTGTACCCCGGTCCCACCGCAGGTGACGCAGGGCTCCTCGATGATGGTGCCCTGGCCGTGACAGCGCGGACACTGCTGCGGCATGGCGAACCCGCCCATGCTGCGCGTGATGCTGCCGCGCCCCTGGCACTCCGGGCAGACCTTGGCCGTCGTGCCCGGCTTGGCGCCGCTGCCGTGGCAGGTCTGGCAGGCGTCGTCCTTGTCCACCGGCACGCGCACGCTCACGCCGCGCAGGGAGTCGTCGAAGGACACCGTCACGTCGACCTGCAGGTCGTCGCCGCGAGCCGACCGCTTGCGCCGGCCGCCGCCCGCCCCCCCGCCGAACAGGTTGCCCAGGATGTCGCCCAGGTCGCCCACGTCGAACTGCACGTTGCCCTGCTGGCCGAACATGCGGGGATCGAAACCCTGGTAGCCGCCGGCGCCGGGCCTGAAGCCGCCGGCGCCCGGGCCGAAAGCCCCCAGCCGGCTCAGCTCGTCGTACTGCTTGCGCTTGTCCGGGTCGGAAAGCGTCTCATACGCCTCGCTGACCTCCTTGAACTTGTCCTCGGCGGTCTTGTCGCCGGGGTGCTTGTCCGGGTGGTACTCGCGGGCGAGCTTGCGGAACGCCTTCTTGATCTCGTCCTGGGAGGCGTTCTTGGGCACGCCCAGTGTCTGGTAGAAGTCGCTCATCTCAGCTCGCCACGATGACCTTGGCCGGGCGCAGCAGCCTGCCGTGCAGCAGGTAGCCGCGCTCCAGCACCTGGGTCACCGTGCCCTCCTCGTGCTCGCCCGAGGGCTGCGCCAGGACCGCTTCATGGATGTTGGGGTCGAACAGCGCGCCCGGCTCGACGGGCACCTCCTGCAGACCGTGCCCCTCGAGGGTGGCGCGCAGCTGGCCGGCCACGAGCCCGAGGCCGGCCAGGAGCTGGCCCTCCTCGTGCCGGGCGGCGGCCTCCAGGGCCCTGCCCATGTTGTCCATGACCGGCAGCAAGGACTCCACGACCGCCTCCGAGGCGCGCAGCCGCAGCTGCTCCTCATCGCGCTGCACGCGCTTGCGGTAGTTGTCGAACTCCGCCTTGAGGCGCTGCAAGTGGTCGACGAAGACGTCGCGCTCGGCGCACACCCTAACGAACTCGTCGCCGCCCGCCGCTCTGACGTCCGGCATCGGGATCGGCTCGTCGTGCGTGCCGCCCGGCACCTGAACCTCGCCGGCCTTCTCCTGCCCTGCCGCCTCCGCCTGGGCCGCGCTCGCCGCCTGCTCGCCGGCCTTTGCGGCCGCCCTGGCGTCGCCCTTGTCGACCGGGATCTTCCTGGCGCCCTTGCGCTTGCCGTCGTCGCTGGGGTTCTTCCTGTCCGCCATGTCGCTCGTGTGCTCCTGTCTCGTGCCGCTCCCTGCGGCCGCGCCGCTTGAACGGCGTGGCCGCGGCGCGGCGGCTGGCCGCCGCGCCGGGCCTACGCCCGCTCGTTCCTCAATTCTGGGCGTCGCCCTCGGGCTGCGCCCCGGCCTTCTTGGCCTCGACCGTCTTCTTGGCCTTGACCTCGATGCGCTTGGGCTTCTCCTCATCGACCTTGGGCACGGTGACGGTGAGGATGCCGTCGTCGTAGCTCGCCGAGATGTCGTCGGGCTTCACACCCTGAGGGAGTGCCAGACTGCGCTGGAAGCTGCCGTAGCGGCGCTCCACGCGGTAGTAGCGCTCCTCGTCGACCTTCTCATCGAATCTGCGCTCACCCTTGACCGTGAGCACGTTGTCCTCTACCTCGATCTGGATGTCGTCGGGGTCCATGCCGGCCAGCTCGGCCTTCACCACCACGGCGTCCTTGTTGTCGAAGACGTCCACAGCCGGCAGCCAGCTCTCCTGACGCCCGCCCCACATCTGGTCCACGAGCCGGTTGAACTGGCTCTGGACGTTCGTCATCTCGCGGAACGGGTCCCACCTGATGATCGCCATCGTTGACACCTCCTCGTGTCTCGGGTGTTCCGGCGGGCGGCACCGACGAATGGGCGCCACCCGCCGCGACTCCTGTGAGTCGTTACTTGCTCTCGTCCTCGTCGATGACCTCGTAGTCGGCCTCCTCGACGTTCTCGTCGGAGGTCGCCGACCCGCCCTCGCCCGACGACGCGTGCTGCTGCTGGGCCTGCTGGTACACGGCCTCGGCCAGCTTGTGCGAGGCCTGCATGAGGGCGTCGGTCTTGGCCTTGATGAGGTCCTCGTCGTCGCCCTCCAGAGCGCTCTTGACCTCGGCGCCCGCGGCCTCGATCTCGGACCTCGTCGCGGGGTCGACCTTGTCGCCCATGTCACGCAGCGACTTCTCGGTGCTGTACACCAGGTTCTCTGCGTTGTTCTTGACATCGGCCAGCTCGCGCGCCTTGCGGTCCTCCTCGGCGTGGGAGTCGGCGTCCTTCATCATGCGCTCGATGTCCTGTTCGCTGAGGCCGCTGCTCGCGGTGATGGTGATCTTCTGCTCGTTGCCGGTGCCGAGGTCCTTGGCGCTCACGTGCACGATGCCGTTGGCGTCGATGTCGAACGTGACCTCGATCTGCGGGATGCCACGCGGCGCCGGCGGGATGCCGACCAGCTGGAACTTGCCCAGCGTCTTGTTGTAGCGCGCCATCTCGCGCTCGCCCTGCAGCACGTGGATCTCGACGCTCGTCTGGTTGTCGTCGGCCGTGCTGAAGATCTCGCTCTTCTTGGTCGGGATCGTGGTGTTGCGCTCGATGAGCTTGGTGAACACGTTGCCCTTGGTCTCGATGCCGAGGCTCAGCGGCGTGACGTCGAGCAGCAGCACGTCCTTGACCTCGCCGGCCAGCACGCCGCCCTGGATGGCGGCGCCCACGGCCACGACCTCGTCCGGGTTCACGCCCTTGTGCGGGTCCTTGCCGACGAGCTGCTTGACCTTCTCCTGCACGGCCGGCACGCGCGTCATGCCGCCCACGAGGATGACGTGATGGATGTCGCCCTTGCCGATGCCGGCGTCCTTGATCGCGTTATTCACCGGCGCCACGACGCGCTCGAGGAGTGCGTGTGTGAGCTCGTCGAACTTGGCGCGCGTGAGAGTGAGGTCGAGGTGCTTGGGCCCGTTCTCGTCGGCCGAGATGAACGGCAGGTTGATGTTGCTGGTCTGCGTCGTGCTCAGCTCGATCTTGGCCTTCTCGGCGGCCTCGTACAGGCGCTGCAGCGCCATCTTGTCCTTGCTCAGGTCGATGCCCTGGCTCTGCAGGAACTCGGCGACCATCCAGTCGACGACCGCCTTGTCGAAGTTGTCGCCGCCGAGGTGCGTGTCGCCGTTGGTGGAGCGCACCTCGAACACACCCTCCCCGAGATCGAGGATGGAGACGTCGAAGGTCCCGCCGCCGAGGTCGAACACGAGGATGGTCTGGTCGTGCTCCTTGTCGAGCCCGTACGCCAGCGCGGCCGCCGTGGGCTCGTTGATGATGCGCTTGACCTCGAGGCCGGCGATCTTGCCGGCGTCCTTGGTGGCCTGGCGCTGGGAGTCGTTGAAGTACGCCGGCACGGTGATGACGGCCTCGGTGACCTTGTCGCCGAGGTACTCCTCCGCGTCGCGCTTCAGCTTCTGCAGGATCATGGCCGAGATCTCGGGCGGCGTGTACTTCTTGCCGGCGATCTCGACGACGGCGTCGCCGTTGGAGCCCGCCTGCACGTGGTACGGCACCATCGTCATCTCTTCCGAGACGTCGCCGTACTTGCGGCCCATGAAGCGCTTGATGGAGAACACCGTGTTCTCCGGGTTGGTGACCGCCTGACGGCGGGCGACGCTGCCCACGAGGCGCTCGCCGCTCTTCGAGAACGCGACCACCGACGGGGTGGTGCGACCGCCCTCACTGTTGGGGATGACGGTCGGCTCGCCGCCCTCGAGCACGGCCATGGCGCTGTTGGTCGTGCCCAGGTCGATGCCGATTACCTTGCCCATCTACCTTCCTCCTTGCGGATTGCAGCGTGCCGAAGCACAAAATATGAGTCAGTTCGTGTCAACTTTATGCCCTGGTCCTTTGAGGAGCAAACACGCGGGCCCTTCGGCCGCCCTCGCTCCGCGTCACGCTTTGAGGCCCTGCCGACGGCGGCACGACGTGAGATCGTTCGGGCGGCCGAGACGCGCACGCCGACGCGAGCCGGCACGTCGTTTTCCTACCTTCCCTCGAGGCTCCGTGTCAGCTCCGGCAACGGCGTCGCGAGGCATCTCGCCTGTGGCGCTCCGAGGGGTGAAAGACGCGTGGACCGGCGCCGTTCATCTGATAGATTCCGAGGGTCATGACCCGACGGTCATTACGCTTCTTTAAGATTGCCAACGCACACAGAATCGTGTATACCGTCACAATCTCCGCATACCCCCAAGGGTGTGCAGGGCGAGGAGCACGAGCAATGGGGACTCGGGGGACACCACGCGTGACACGCGCGACCAAGCCACACCGTGGCTCGGCGGCTTCGCGACCCCACTCCCTCCTCTCTCTCCACGAATACCGTCACACGTTGCCCGGGCTTCGCGTGGCGTGTTCGACCACCATTCCGCTGAGGGGGAAGGAGGTGATTCTGTGAGAGCGGACAAGCATTCTTCTTCCCCGACCTGCAAGGAGGTGACCATGGCAAAGCGCTTACTCCTCGTCGCTGTGATTCTGGCCGCCGTCCTTGTGGTCGCGGCCCCGGCGCTCGCCTTCAACGGCGCGCGCGAAGACTACACGCCGTCCGACACCTGCAAGGGCTGCCACCAGGGCATGGCGAGCATCCCCGCGGTGTACGACATGTGGGCCGAGACCAAGCACTCCGAGGCCAACGCGGACAACCAGAGCCTCCGTCTGCCGTACGGCAGCGTGTGCGGCGGTTGCCACACCGGCAACTATGCGCCGGGCAAGGTCGTGCCGACCCCGACCGCGACGTCCAGCACCGGCGCCGTCACGTGGGTCGCCGGCAACGTGACGCCCGACACGGCTCATCAGGCCGACGGCAACTCCGCCGCGTCCGAGCTGGCCGTCGGGTGCTCCTCGTGCCACCAGAGCCAGACGGCGGCGCACGCAGCGCCGCAGGTCAACCTGGCGAACCCGGACATCTGCGGCCAGTGCCACACGCGCTACAGCTACACGGTCGCGACGTACTCCGTCGCCCCCGTGCCGTACGTCAGCGTGGCAGCCGGCTCGCCGGTGCCGAACCCGAACCAGACCACGCTCATCCAGCCGCAGATGGCCATCGGCTTCTCGCCGATGGGCGACGCGGCTGGTGGCTGGGCCCCGGCTTCGCTGACGACCAACCTCAACATCCCGACTCCGGGCTGGTCGCCGACTCCCGATCCCAAGGCCACCACGGCCGGCTTCGGTCGTCTGCAGACTTACTGGCAGCTGGACGGCGAGACTCTGCCGTGGGCCCAGACAGCCCACGACGGCAACGCCCAGCAGTACTCCGAGTGGTACGGCCCGGCCGACAACCACCGCTTCGCGCTCGAGAACCTGAAGAAGGCCGTGGGTCCCAACCCGCCGGCTGAGTGCCTCGAGTGCCACAGCGCCGACTACATCATCGCGGAAGAGGGCGACAAGCCCACTGGCGCGGAGACCAAGTACGGCATCGCCTGTGTGGGCTGCCATACCCCGCACGAGCGCGGCACCGCCGAGGGCGCGTGGAGCGAGGAGTTCACTCCTCAGCTGCGCTACGACAACGCCGCCAAGCTCTGCTCAAGCTGCCACCAGGCTCTGCTTAACGGCAAGGTGGCGAAGGCCGGCACCACCGTCCACAACCCCATGAAGGAGATGATGGACGGCTCCGGCGCCATCGGCGTCATGCAGGGCTCCCCAAGCGTCCACAGGGGCAAGTGCGTGGAGTGCCACATGCCGCCGACCACTTTCAGCCGCGGCAGCGTGCAGCTCGGCGCCAACCACACCTTCAAGATCATCGAGCCGGAGGTAGCGGCCGAGGCTTCGCCTATCCCGGTCCGCACGACGACCCCGACGCCGGGTGCGTCGCCGTCGATTACTTACAGCTCGATGCCGTTCTCCGCGTGCACGACCTGCCACAGCCGTCCTGGTGACGAAGCCGCCACCTGGCTGCAGCACGTCATCGACGACCGTCAGGTCGCCATGCACCGCTGGAACGACCAGGTCACGGCTGCTCTGACAGTGGCTGCCAAGAAGCTCGGCTTCAAGAGCACGGCTGCCGCCAACACCGCGATCAACAAGAAGCCGATGAAGAAGTGGACCAAGAACCAGATGAGCTTCCAGAAGGCGTTCACGAACCAGACGTACATCGTGAACGAGGGCAGCTGGGGCATCCACAACTGGGATTACGCACGCACCGTCATCCTGACGGCGCTGTCGCAGGCCCGGTCCGTCAACGGCAAGTAAGACCGATTCCCCTACGGCCCCCGGGTCGTGCGTGAGTCACAAGGGCGGCTCCCCCTCGGGGGAGCCGCCCTTCTTCGTGCCTTCGTGAAAGGCGGCCGCTCCGGCCGAGCGGGCACGGCCCTTGTCCGTCCGGACGGACACACATCCGCACACCGTTCGCCGTTCGTATTGCCGATTCGGCTGCCGAAACGGCTAATTCTTTGCCGAACCCTACACATCCGCTTGCGAGTCATATAGAATCGCTGCGACCATGCCAGAGGTCCGCCCGCCCTGTCTCACGGCGGCGCCGTCAGCATCAGGTACTGCCGCCCCGACCGCAGGCCGGGGCGGGACAACTGTGAAGGAGCAGCCCACATGGCAGAGTGCGTACCGAACCGCAAGCTCATCGCGGAACTCATGGAGAAGGAAGAGAAGCGGCTCGAGAAGGAGACGCCGAAGTCCTACGAGCTCTACCAGCGGGCCATCAAGCACATGCCCATGGGCGTCGCCTCCACCTATCACGCGCGCGACCCGTACCCGGTCTACTTCACCCACGGCAAGGGCCCGCACATCTGGAGCGTCGAGGGCAGGGAGATCGTCGACTTCCACAACGGCTACGGGTGCATGGTGCAGGGTCACGCCCATCCGCTGATCGTCGAGGCCATCCAGAAGCGCGCCCCGCTCGGCACGCAGTTCGGTCTGCCGACCGAGGACGCCATCATCATGGCCGAGCACCTCGCCGGCGCCTTCAAGCTCCCGCAGTGGCGCTTCGTGAACTCGGGCTCCGAGGCCACGATGGACGCCATCCGCGTCGCCCGCGCCTTCACCGGCCGCGAGACCATCGTCAAGATGTTCGGCTCGTACCACGGCCATCACGACTACGTCATGGTCAGCATCGGCGCGCTCGACTACGGCAAGATCGGCCCGCGCGACAACTACGCCTCGCTCCCCTACGGCGGCGGCATCCCGCAGGCCTCCATCGACATGACCATCCCGGTGCCGTTCAACGACATCGAGAACATGACCAAGCGCATCGAAAGCCTGATCGAGCAGGGCGACCCGCCGGCCTGCGTCATCATGGAAGCGGCCATGATGAATCTCGGCGTCGTGCTCCCCGAGCCGGGCTTCCTCGAAGGCGTGCGCGCACTCACCAAGAAGCACGGCATCGTGCTCATCTTCGACGACGTCAAGGTCGGCATCTGCACCGCCCGCGGCGGCGCAGTCGAGCGCTGGGGCGTCCTGCCCGACATGGTCACCCTCGGCAAGGCGATCGCCGGCGGCACCCCCTGCGGCGCCATCGGCGGTAGCGAGGAGATCATGGCCAAGGTCAACGACGGTACCGTCTTCCAGGTCGGCACCTACTCGGGCAACCCGCTCAGCATGGCCGCCGCGCGCGCCAGCTTCGAGCAGGTCATGACCGACGATGCCTACGCGCACCTCAACAAGCTGAACGACCGGATCATCTCCAAGTGCGACGCCGTCTGCCAGAAGTACGACTTCCCCGGCTACACCGTCGGCATCTCGTCCAAGGGCTGCGTCAACTTCGCCCTCGGCAAGATCACCGACTACGAGTCGTTCATCAAGGAGCAGGACGCCGAGCTCGTCGCCCTGGCGTGGCTGTACAACATCAACCGCGGCCTCATCATCGCCCCCGGCCGCGAAGAGGAGTGGACGCTGTCGATAACGCACACCGACGCCGACGTCGATCTGTTCGTGGACGCGTTCGAGGACCTCGTCCGCGACGTCACCGCCTGACCAGAGGCCGAGGAGACGGCGCCGGGCGCGGGCGTGCGCTCCGCCCGGCGCCCGTCACTCCTGCAAGGCGTCGAGCAACAGGCTCACCTCGGCCCACACGCTCTCGCGGTGCGCCTGCAGGCCTGCGGCGCCGGCCGCACGACTGCCGGGCTCGGCCCGGACCAGCAACACACCGGCCTCCACCAGCCGGCCGAGGATGCTGACCACGGTGAGCTCCTCGAGACGAGAGACATCGACTATCTCCGCCACGGTGCGCCTGTCGTCGACCAGGGCGAGCACGAAGAACTCGTCGCGCGCCAGCGTGAGCGGCGCGTGCGGTAGAGTCTCGTAGTGGGTGTTGCGCACGAGCACCGTGTCGGCCTGGCCCAGCACCTCCACGGCCAGACAGTACTGCCCGCCCAGGGCTGAGATGTCCATGAGCACCGACGAGGTGTCGATGGTGACGAAGTCCACGGGAGCGCCGTCCTGGTCGGCCACGAACACGAACGATCCGGAGGTCTCGAGCTTGGCAGCGACGAGCGTGCTGGCAATCTGCCGCGACAGCACCTCGATGAGGTCGGCCTCGTTCACGAAGCCGGCCTCCACGAGCAGGGTGCCGAGCGGACGCGGCGCGGACTCCTGCAACGTCAGCGCTTCGCGCAGCTGGCTGTCGTTGACCAGCGCGCGCCGCAGCAGCTGCGTGCCGATGACGGTGTCGGTAGCCACACGCGTGGAGTCGCGCGTCTCCGCGATGCGCCCGTGCACGAAGTGCACGTCCACGAGGCGGCCGGGACATTCGATGTGGAGGGTCCCGGAGCGCCGCGTGCGTCCCAGCATCTGGAGGATCTCGACGACGCCGAAGGTGTCCAGTGTCCCCTGCATTCCGGCCCGAGTCTATAATCGGGCCGCATGAACGTCGACCTGCACACCCACACCTATCCGGCTTCCGACTGCTCGCACATCAGTTACCGCGACTACCTCGCCTGGTGCCGGCAGCATGCGGTCGAGGCCATCGCCCTCACCAACCACGGCGACGTGGACGACAATCGCAAGCTCGAGGGCGCCCTGGCGGCGGAGGGTGTGCTGCTGCTGCACGGCGTGGAGATCAGCACCATGTTCGGCGACTTCGTGGTGTTCTCCCCGGACCTCGACTATCTCTCCGGCTTCCGTGCCGTGCAGGAGTTCCTGCACCCCGACGAGGTGCCGGGCCACGCTGCCGTCGTCTGGGTGCACCCCGGCGCCGGCGGCGGACGCAGCGGCGCAGCGTACTACCCCGGGGTCGAACGCATGGTGGCGGGAGCGATCCATGCTGTGGAGGTGTACAACAGCAGCTGGCTGGGAGAGCGGTACGTGGCCGCCGCGGAGGACATCGCCGCCCACCTCGGCGTGAGCCGCACGGGCGGGAGCGACGCGCACCAGGTGGACGACCTCATGCGCTGCTACACCGAGCTCCCGGACCCGGTGCGCTCCACCGCCGACGTCGTGACCGCACTCAGGAGTCGCAGTACACGGCCGGTCCGGCCTGACGTCGAGAGACGGCGCCGCTTCGGCATCTTCTAGGAGGCGATGGTGAACGGGTTCGACGTCAAGACCGGCCGAACAGTGGAGCTCGTGGATGTCACGGCGCAGGTGCAGAGCGCCGTCGCCGCTCACGGCGCGAGCGACGGCGCCGTGCTCGTGTTCGTGCCGCACACCACGGCAGGCGTCACCATCAACGAGGACGCCGACCCGTCGGTGCGGGGCGATATCGCCATGGCGCTGGAGCGTCTCGTGCCCAGCGACCTGCCGTTCGCGCACGTCGAGGGCAACGCGGACGCGCACGTGAAGGCCAGCCTCATGGGCAGCAGCGTGCTCGTGCCGCTGGCCGGCGGCCACCTGCAGCTCGGCACGTGGCAGGGCATCTACTTCGCTGAGTTCGACGGCCCCCGGCGCCGGCACGTGCTCGTGAGCGTGCTGGCCGGCGCCTGAAACGCCCCCGCGGGCGGACCGTCGCCGACTCGTCGGCTACCGCCCCAGCACCCGTTCGAAGAGGTGCTTGAGCGGGTCGGTGCACAGACGCCCACCCCCGTGCTTGAGCAGCAGGCGTTCGGCCGGCCAGTGCTGTCCGTCGGACCACATCTGCGTGATCCACGCGGCGGCCTCCGGGCTGTGGAACCAGTCCAAGCCGTGCCTGTCCTGCAGCATCATGCGGAACGCGCCCTCGAGCATCCACGCGCGCAGGTACTCGGCGCAGTAGAAGGCGTCGTCCACGTCTACCAGGTAGTTCTCGGCCGGCACCTCGATCTTGGTCGCGCGGCTCAGCTTGCGGCTGTACACCTCGGCGAGGGCCGAGAGGTCGCCGTTCGCACGATGCAGTTCGGTCTCGTAGGAGAGCTTGGCCGCGTAGCGGCGCATGAAGTACAGGTCGTTCACGGCCGCGAACCGCCGGTACTCGTCGGACTCGGCGTAGTCGAGGTACTCCTCGAGCCACAGCTTGTTGACGATGAGGTGCTCCATCACGAAGGCGAACCCCTCCGTCACGGCGTTGTCGCCCAGGTGCCTGTACTCGAAGGGCAGATCGGAGGCCACGTGCGCGAAGTGCTCGGTGTGCCCCGCCTCGTGGAACAGGGCGCCGTAGTCGTCCTGTCCACCGTGGGGCAGGACGACGAGGTAGATCTCGCCCGGCACCCGGACGGGGGAACAGAACGCCCGCGGGGACTTGAGCGGCCTGACCTCCGTGTCGAGGTGCACGTTGGCCTGCGCGTCGAGGTCGATGCCCATGCCGGCGAGCGTGGCGCGCAGCGACGGGACCAGACGGTCACCGCTGAACGCATGGTCGAACCCCCGCGCCCGCCAAAGGTACGGGAGGTCCGAGAACTGCAACTCCGCAAGCTTGACGCCCAGTCGCTCGCGAGTGAGCCGATCCATGGAGCGCTCGTACACTCCGTCGGTCTCGGTGAGGAACCCCTCCAGCTCCGCGCGCAGGTGCAGGTAGTCATGACCCTTGACCGTGGAGTAGAGCTCCATGTAGTCCGGGTAGCCCAGGCCGACGGCGAGCTCGTGCACCTCTGTCCACAGCCGGCGCAGCATGGGGTTGAGGACGCGGTCCGTAGCTTCGAGCCGCGCGTGCTGGATGCGCCGCCGCCGCGCCGCATCGGGCTCGTTGGCCTGCACCACGACGGCCTGACGCAGGCCGATGGTCTCGCCGTCGACCGCGATGGTGGCGGCGCCCTCGGTGTTGGCGATCTCGTCGCCCAGGTGTCTGGTCTCGCCGCCCAGATAGCCGTCGACGGCGAAGGTGACCAGGTACATGAGACGGCGCTTCTCCTCGAGGTCCGCCGTGGCCTCGTAGAGAGCGTCGAGCTCCAGCACGGATTCGCGCGTGAACAGCTCGGCGAAGCGGTCGTACACGACGGCGCTGTCGAGAGTCTCCTTGCGGCCGGAGAAATGCTCGTAGTGCTCGCGATCGAGAGCCTCGATGAAGGCCTCGGCGCGGCGGCGGTACTCGCTGAGGTCGATCGCGGTCACTTGGTCCTCCTTGCTGACCGGCGTGTATGCGCGGCCAGCGGCTGCCCCGCGGCCGACCCGACTCTACCAGTCGCGCCGCCGCTTCTGTACCGGGTGCAGGGGTCCGAGTGGTGGACAATCGCGACGAGACGGCCGGACCGCACCGGCGGCGACCGGCGCCTCGCTGCCGGCATGAGCCTCGCCCCACGGCTCGCGGCCCGGCGGGTCAGCCGCTACACTGGTCAGCCATGCCACCACGCCCCGGAGAGACCGTCGACCTCGACGTCACCGCGCTCGCCTACGGCGGGCAGGGCGTCGCGCGCCTCGACGATTTCGTCGTGTTCGTGCGCGGCGCCGTTCCCGGCGACTCCGTGCGCGCCCGCGTGACGAAGCGCAAGAGGAACCACGCCGAGGCGCGGGTCCTCGAGATCCTCACGCCGTCCCCGCGCCGGGTAGCGGCGACGTGCGGGCACGCCGACGAGTGCGGCGGCTGCGAGTGGCAGACGCTGGCCTACGACGCCCAGCTCGAGCTCAAACAGGAGCAGGTGGTGGAGTCGCTCCGCAGGCTCGGGCACCTGGAGGGGTACGAGCTCGAGCCCATCCGCGGCATGGCCCGCCCCTGGCGCTACCGCAACAAGATGGAGCTCTCCTTTGGCGAAGACGACGACGGCCGCCTGCTGCTCGGCCTGCACCGGCGAGGCTCCTGGCGGGAGATCGTGGAGACGACCGCCTGCCACCTCGCCTCAGAGCGCATGGAGAACGCCCGTCAGGCCGTCGCCGACGCGTGCAGGGAGCTCGGTCTGCAGGCCTACTCCCGCGAGGGGCACTCCGGCCTGCTGCGCCACCTGCAGGTGCGTGAGGGCAGCGCCTCCGGTGACCTCCTGCTCAACCTCTTCGTGTCGCGGCGCTTCGCCGAGGAGGCGGCGCTGGCGGAGCGTGTCGCCGCTGCCTGCGGCTGCACGTCGTTCGGAGTGACCGTCAACGCCACACCGGCCGACGCCGCCGTCGGCGACGGGCCGCACATGCTGCTCGGCCCGCCGTACTTCAGGGAACAGCTGGCCGGCGTGGACCTGCGGGTGCCGGCCGGCGCCTTTCTGCAGACCAACAGCGAGATGTGCGCGGTGCTGTACGCGGTCGCGCTGCGCTTCGCGCGGCCCGACCCGGCGCGGCCCGCCGTGGATCTGTACTGCGGCATCGGCTCCCTGAGCCTGCCGCTGGCTCGGCAGGCCGCCTTCGTGCACGCCGTGGAGATCCAGGAGGAGGCGATCGCCGCGGCCGGCGAGAACGCCGTGCTCAACGGGATCAGCAACGTGACCTTCCACGCCCGCGACGTGCGCCCGCTGCTCAAGGCGCCTCCCCACCCCACCCTGGACGCGGCGCGCGCCGACGACGCCGACCGTCCCGCCGTGGTCGTCGCCGACCCGCCGCGCGCCGGCCTGGCCCGCAAGGCCCTGCAGCGCGCGGCAGCCCTCGGCGCCGAGCGCCTCGTCTACGTGTCGTGCAATCCGACGACGCTGGCCGGCAACGGCGCCGAGCTCGCCGAGCTCGGCTACCGGCTCACGCGCGTGGCGCCGGTCGACATGTTCCCGCAGACGCACCACATCGAGACGGTCGCGTTGTTCGAACGAGAAGGCGCCGGACTCGTCTGACCGGAGGACGGCGGCGAGCCATGAGGGCGCACCGGCTGTCGCCGCGGCCGCCCCGGCGCGGCGGCCGCCCACTCTCGCCGGCGTCCGCGCGCGGGCGCCCCTCACACCGGACCGGCCGAGGGCCTCCTGAGCTTCTTCACGAACAGGTCGGCGTTCACCGCGAGGAACGCGACGGACAGCAGCGGCAGAGCCGGCAACGCCGTCCACCACATGGCCATGGCGATGGTGGCGAGGAACGACGCCGACATCGCCACAGCGCTCCAGCCGGTCCGCAGCCCGAAGCGACTGGCCGTGCCCAGGTACAGCGCGAGGAAGATGACGTCGCTGATGCCCAGGCCCGTGAAGGCCTCCGTGTAGCTGTAGCCGGCCCAGGTGATGGCCACCGTGAAGTAGCCGACCACCACGGGGCCCTGGCCGATGATCGCCCTGGTCGGCCCGGCCGCCACGCTGACGATGTCGACGGCGGCCGACACGCCGGCGACCACGAGGATCCAGCTGAGGCGCTCGAGCTCGTCGGAGATCCAGATGCCGAGCGCGGCGGCCGCGACCACCTTGGCGACGTTGGCGAACGGCACCCACCCGAGCCACACGAAGAGCGCGGCGAGCGGCAGCGCGACCAGAGCCAGCAGCGGCAGGCGGCGACCAAGACGCCGCAGGGGCAGCAGGCCCCACACAAGGACGGCCATCACCGCGAGGACCAGCGCGGACGACAGCATGATGTCCAGCCGCACGGGCAGCGCCGGGAGCAGTGAGCTGAACGCCCCCCAGAGGACGAGGACGGCGGCCGCGGCCAAGGCAGGCGCCAAGGCGACGGACAGCGGTGTGTCGCCTCCGGCGGGGGCGGACGACTCGTCGGAGGCCGGGAGCGGCTGGGGTCCCGAAGGCGCGCCGGACGACCGGCTCACCGGCGCGCCCAACTCACTATGGGGTGCCTCAGCGGTGCACCCCGCGTCGACCAGACAACGTCGGTCAGTATGGCGGGATGTTGTCGTACCACTCGCCGAGACGACGGAAGGCGCGCCAGAACTCGGCCTTGAGCCGCTGCTCGTCGAGCGACGCGTCGATGTCCGGCGTGACGAGCACCTCGGTGCCCGGGGTGAACTCCACGATCTCGCCGGGCCGGTACTCGAGGGGCCGGGAGAGCGGGACCTCGGCCGTGTTGAGCGCCGCCACCGTCTCCTCACCCATCGCCACGATGAGCTTGGGGCCCACGATCGCGAGCTCGCGACGCAGGTGATCGAGGCACTTCGCCTCCGGAGCGCCACGGACGTCGCCGCACTTGACCACGTTGGTGCCGTACAGCTGGAGCGGGTCGATCTTGAGCCGCTGACAGCTCTTCATGAGGGCGGTGCCGGCGCGGCCGAAGAACGCGACTCCTTCGTGCAGCTCCGAGGGCCGCGCCTGGTACTTCAGCATGAAGATGTCGGCCATCGGGTGGCCCGAGCCGATGACGGGCATGGTGCGGGCGTGACTGCAACGGGAGCACCTGAGGATCTCGCCGGTGAGCTCGTTGATCTCCGAGATCGCCCGGGTCAGGTACTTGTCGTAGATCTCGTTGGGTTGCGCCACGCGGGTTACCTCGATCCCTCGACTCCGCTAGCTAGGTTCGCGCCGCCACCGGGAACTCCTCGCAGGCGCACGCCGAATACGCGAGGACCAGGATTATACGCGCGCTATGCAGGGGATTCATCCTGCCCGGCGGCCTTGCCCGAGCCGCTCATGGTCGTCTGGATGAACTTGAGCGACTGGAGGTAGATGCGGCTGCGCGGGCGGCGCACGATGCGGCTCTCGGCGAGGGCCGCGACGAAGTCCCCCGGCCCGGTGAAGTCGTCGATGCCGCACATGGCGGTGCCGATGCCCGGCAGCACATGGGAATCACTGCCGGCGGCGGCAGGGATGCGGTAGCGCTGCGCGAACTGCTCCGCGAGCTCGTTGAACCCGGGAAACGCGAGGCGCGAGTTGAAGACCTCAAGCACGTCTATGTCGGCCACGTTGGCGCGGAGCACCCGCGGGGCCGGGATGGTGTGCAGGCGGTCGAACGGGTGGGGCACGTAGACGATACCGCCCTGCTCCTTGATGGCCGCGACCGTCTCAGCGAAGGTGAGCCCGCCGGGGATCGTGCGCTCGAGGAACAGGCCGATGACCTCTCCCTCGCTGGACTTGACCTCCTCCCCGACGATCACGCGCACGCCGTAGCGGTCGGCGATGCCGCGCGCCTCGAGGCCTCCCGCGGCGCTGTCGTGGTCGGTGATCGCGATGACGTCCAGCCCGACCTCGCGGGCGCGTTCCAGGATGGCGGGCACGGGCATCACGCAGTCCTTGCTGTGGTGTGAGTGCACATGGAAGTCGGCGAACAGCTCTCGCTGCTGGCGGCGGCGGCGCGGCAGCGGCTGACGCCGCCGCCCGGCCACCTCGTCGTACACGTCCTCGATCTCCGCGCCGATGCGCTCCCAGTCGTAGCGGCGCACGTCGAGAGACGCCTGCCCCGCGAGCCTCGCGCGGAGCGCCGCGTCGTCCAGCAGCAGCCGCAGGGCCGCGGCCAGCTGGCGCGGACGCCGCGGCGGCACCATGAGGCCGTTCGCGTCGTGGCGGACGACCTCGTCGTAGCCGGGCAGACGCGAGGCGACCACCACGGCTCCGCCGGCCATGGCCTCGAGCAGGCAGACGGCGGCCGTCTCCGGCCCCAGCGACGGCGCGCAGAACACGTCGGCGCGCCGGTACACGGCCGGCATGTCGCTCTGCGGCACTCGCCCCAGGAACGTGACTCTGCCGGAGAAGGCAGGCGGCACCACACGGGCGTAGCGACGCTCCTGGCGGTCGCCGCCGCACACCTTCAGCGTGAGGTCGGAGGCGCGGTCCTCCAGGAGCCGCAGCGCGCGCAGCAGCACGCCGAGGCCCTTGCGGCGCGTGTCCGCGCCGGTGAACAGCAGCCGCAACGGCCGGCGCGCCGCTTCGCCGGCGCCGGCCGGCGCGTGCCGCCCGGCGAAGCGTTGCAGGTCCACGCCGGGGGGGATCACCCGGTAGGCACCGGGAAAGGCCAGCGATGCCGCGTCGCGCGTGGCCGCCGACGAGGCGATGGCCGCGTCCAGAGAGTCGAACAGCCGGCGCAGCCTGGGTTTCGTCGCGAGGAACGGCGCCGTGCGCTCGGGGTTGGCGTGGAAGGTGGCCACGAGCGGGCAGTTCGCATGGCGGAGCGCGGTCCAGCCCAGTCCGGGGACGAAGGGTTCGTGCAGGTGCAGGAGGTCGAGGTCCTCGGCCTCGAGCAGCACGTCGATGTTGGCCATGAGGTCGGCAGGCGCGGCGATGAGCTTCAGCGAAGAACGGTCCTCCTTGACGGCGTAGGTCGCGCCCGCGAAGAAGTAGCGCGGGTACGGCTCGCCGGGCAGAAAGGCGGTCTCGCGCTCGCCGGTCAGCACCGCCTGTACGCGGCGTCGCGCCTCCCCTACGGCCTGCCGGTCGGCGCTCGGAGCGATGACGGTGACGCGGTGGCCGCTGGCGGTGAGCCGTTCCACGAGGGCCTCCACCTGGCGGTTCACGCCCGACGGGTCGGTCCACAGGAACGGCGTGAGGATGCCGAGCTTGAGCGTCATGGCGCCACTCTACCGCACCACCTCAGCGAGCGCCCTGCGGCGCCCGAAGGCCGGTCGGGCGTCGGTGCCTGAGGCGCGGCAACTGACCGGCGCCATTCGGTCCTGGGCATCAGAAAGGGGGCCGGGGCCTCACGACCCCGGCCCCCTCGGAAAGCGTGTCCCAACGAAGGCTATCCCTTACGACGCACCCTTCGTCGATCCCGCTGCGTAGGTCAGTGAGCGGTGTGCCTGCGGCGCCCCGCTCGTTGACTTGCCTGCGGCGCCTGACGGCGCCTGCGGCGGTCAATCCTTTGCGGTTGCTTTCGCTTTGGGCTTGACGCCCGGCATGCCCTCGCCCTGGCACACGGCATTGGCGCCGTAGCCCTCGCCGGCGATGAACTCCTCCGTCATGCGCCGGCACTGGTCGTCCGGATGCTGCACCGGCGGGGACTTCATGAAGTAGCTGCTGGGGGCCTCCAGGGAACCGGCCAGGCCCCTGTCGAGCCCGATCTTGGCGCAGCGCACCGCGTCGATGACGATGCCGGCGCTGTTGGGCGAGTCGACGACCTCGAGCTTGAGCTCGATGTTGAGCGGTACGTCGCCGAAGGTGCGGCCCTCCATGCGGATGTACGCCCACTTGCGGTCGTCGAGCCACTCCACGTAGTCACTGGGGCCGATGTGCACGTTCTTGGCGCCCATGTCGTAGTCCAGCTGACTGGTGACGGCGTTGGTCTTGCTGACCTTCTTGCTCTCCAGGCGCTCGCGCTCGAGCATGTTGAGGAAGTCGGTGTTGCCGCCCACGTTGAGCTGGCTGGTGCGCTCGAGCCGCACGCCCCGTTCGCGCATGAGGCGGGTGAGCACGCGATGAACGATGGTGGCGCCCACCTGGCTCTTGATGTCGTCGCCGATGATGGGCACGCCGGCCTCGACGAAGCGCTTCTGCCAGTAGGGCTCACGGGCGATGAACACAGGGATGCAGTTCACCATGGCGCACCCGGCCGTGAGGATCTGCTCGGTGTACCACTTGGTGGCCTCTTCGCTACCCACCGGCAGGTAGTTGATGACCACGTCGGTCTGCGTCTCCTTGAGGATCCCGACGATATCGGCCGTCGGGCCCGGCGCCTTCTCGATGATCTGCGAGAGGTACTTGCCGAGCCCGTCGTGGGTCATGCCGCGCACGACCTTGACGCCCTTCTCGGGGACCTCGGCGAACTTGATGGTGTTGTTGGGCCTGGTGAAGACGGCCTCGCTGAGGTCCTTACCCACCTTGTTCTTGTCGATGTCGATGGCAGCCACGAACTCGATGTCGCGGATGTGATAGCCACCGACGACGGGGTGCATGAGACCGGGGACGAAGTCGGTCTTCTTGGCGTTCTTGTAGAACTCCACGCCTTGGACGAGCGACGAGGCGCAGTTGCCCACACCGATGATCGCGACGCGTACCGGGTTACCCAAGATCGGTTACCTCCACTGGCTGCGGCCGCTGGCGCGGCCGCACGAGTCAGAACCGACTGAGGGACGCACGGAAGCGCCGCGCCGGTTCGCGATGACCGCGGGAGTATATCACGGTGCTGCGACCGTCAGGCCGCGTCGGCACGCCGCAGCTTGCGCATGACGTGGAGCATGCGCTGGACCACGGTGAGCGACGTGAGCACAGCGAGGATCCACAGCACGTAGACCAGCACGCTCTGGTCGCCCAGATGCCAGCCGGAGAGCAGAAAGCCCAGGCCGAGGACGACGAGGCGCTCCGGCCGCGACATCAGGCCCACCTTGCACTCCACCCCGAGGGCCTCGGCCCGGGCCCGCGTGTACGAGACCATCTGCGAGGCCCCCATGAAGAAGAGTGCGGCCGCCGCCGTCCACCACATGTCCTGACCGGCGAAGTAGACGGTCAGCGCGCCGGCCACCAGGAGCTCGGAGACGCGGTCGGTGGTGGAGTCGAGGAAGGCGCCGGCCTTGGTCGGCCCCGCTCCGGCACGCGCGACCGCGCCGTCGAGGGCGTCGCAGATCGCGGCCAGCACCCCGAGAGGCACGGCCCAGACGAAGTGACCGGTGAGGACCAGCGGCACCACGCCGACCTGCAGAAGCAGCCCGAAATAGGTGAGCATGTCGGCGGTGATGCCGGCGTGGGCGAGCACGACACCGACCTTGAAGAAGCCGCGCCGCCCGGCGTCGGTGTAGCGGGTCTTGAGGTTCGCCACGTCAGCCGTCGCGCTCGCGGACCGGCACCGTCTCGGCGACGGGGGTGTCGCCTGGCTGGAGGCTCAGGGCCAGGGCCCAGGCCGCGGCGATGACCAGCACGCTGCCGACCGCATCCACGATGAAGTGGTTGCCCGTGGCGACGATGACCACCAGCACCAACGACGGGTACAGGAAGCCGCCCCAGCGCAGCCACCTCTGCCGTGCCAGCATGAAGAGGAGCAGCGCGATGAAGAGCGCGTAGGCGAAGTGCAGGCTCGGCATGGCGGCGAAGGGGTTGGCCAGAAGGCCGTTCTCGTAGATGGCCGGGCGCTTGCCGTACATGTAGCTCATGTCCACGATGCCGGCCGTGAAGATCATGCGCGGTGGGGCCGTGGGCAGAAGGAGGTAGAGCAGCAGCGCCATGAAGTTCATGCCCAGGAACCAGTTGCGCACGAGCTTCCACTGGTCGCGACGCTGGGTGAACACCCACACCATGGCGCCGATGATGAGGGGCAGGTGGAGGGCGCCGTAGGCCCAGACCATGAACCCCATCGCCCCCGGGATCGAGCTGATGTGGCTCTGCACCCACGGCTCGACGTAGATGTGCATGGCCTTCTCGAGGTTCAGGAAGAAGAGGCCGTTGGCCATGGCCGTGTCTTCGCGGCCGACCACGAGCGCGCGGGAGACGTCGTAGGCCGCGTACATGGCGAGCATGAGGAGGCCCTGACGGAGCACGTCTTCGCCGCCGGTGCGGGCGAAGGAGAAACGGGCGTCGGTGAGGAGGCGCCCTACGCGGGGTTTCATGCGGCCGTTCACGGCGCCGGGACTCCCGTCAGGTGAAGTGCGTCATCGCGGCCCATCCAAAGAACGATAGCAGAGCCGCGGACGAAGCAGCAACTACGTCGCCGCGGGATCCTTTCGTGCGATCCCGTCGTATCGTGTCCTGCAGCGAAGAGAGGCGATGCGGATGGTCGCCGGCAGGCGGAAGAGGCGAACGAGGAAGGCGCCGGGACGCCTGAGGGATGGGCTGGTCGGCGCTGGTGGGCCGTGAAGGATTCGAACCTTCGACCTTGGGATTAAGAGTCCCCTGCTCTACCAACTAAGCTAACGGCCCACACGTGGCGAGGCGCTATGCTACCAGCCTCGCCCAGTCTTGCCAAACCGGCGCCGCCGCGCCCGCAGTGCTGCGGCGGAGTGGCCTGGAACGGCGCCCCAGGACACGCCGACGCGCGGTCAGGGCGCCGCCTTCACTGGTCAAAGACGTGGCTGCCGGCCACGTCGTAGCCCTCTTCCTGGACGGCCGCCTCGACCGTCTCGAGCGACACCGCGTCGGGGTCGAAGTCCACGGTGACGCTCTTGGCCTCGATATCAACGTCCACGCACGAGACGCCGTTGACCTGCTTGACGGCACTCTCGATGGCCATCTTGCAGTGGCTGCACGACACGGTCGGTACGTTGAGCACCGCGTGGGTGGTGGCCATGGTCACTCCTCCTCTCGGTCCGGTCTACCGAGCTCGGCCAGTCTGTAGGTGGCCGAGTGGCCCTCGCCGTGGTCGACGGTGACGCTGTCCACCGGCGCGAGCAGCTCGATGACCTTTCCTTCCCCGCCGGGGGTGGAGATGATCGCGCCGCGTTTGGGAGCGCGTTTGCGGAACGACAGGTAGACCTGGTGCTCGTACTTGAGGCAGCACATGAGACGGCCGCAGCAGCCGGAGATCTTCGTGGGGTTGAGGGGCAGGTTCTGATCCTTGGCCATGCGGATGGAGACGGGCTCCTGATCGCCGGCGAAGGTGGCGCAGCAGAGGCCGCGGCCGCAGGGGCCGTAGCCGCCGACGATGCGGGACTCGTCGCGGGCGCTGACCTGCTTGAGCTCGACGCGGCGGCGCAGCCGCTCGTTGAGCCGGCCGACGAGCTCGCGGAAGTCCACGCGCTCCTCGGCGAAGAAAGTGATGGTGAGGCGCCCGCCCTCGAAGGCCTGGCGCGCCTCGACCACCTTCATGTCGAGGTTCAGCTCGGCCACGAGCTCGCGGCACACGCGCTTGGCCTCGCACTCGGCCTCGCGGTGCGAGTCCAGGGCCCGCAGGTCCTCCTGCGTGGCCTTGCGCAGCAGGTGCTTGAGGCCTCGCGGCGACTGCTCGGCGGGCACGTCGCTGGGGCCCTTGACGAGCCGCCCGAGGTCGGCGCCCCGCGTCGTCTCTACGACGACGCGGTCGCCGGGGGCGAGCGCGAGATCCCCCGCTTCGAACTGGTAGACCTTGCCGCCGCCGCGGAACACGACGCTGGCGATCCTAGGCACGAGTCACGACCTCCTCGAAGCGCGCGAACATGGCCTGCATCGCGAGCTTCTGGTCGATGTTGAGATACAGGTCCTTGCGCGTCCGGTCCAACACAGTGAGCAGGCGCGCATAGTGGTCTGGTAGAGCGACCGCCGCTGCGACGAGCTGGTCGGCGCGGTCGCAGTTCCAGAGTACATCGGATGCGCCGCAGGCTACCACCCAGAGGTCCCGCACCCACGCCGAGAGCAGGTCCACGGCATCCTGGGCCGCCAGACGGTGCAGGCGGTTCTTCTCCCGCCTGGTGCGCTTCTCCGCATTGTCCTGGTGGAACTTGAGGTCGCGCTTGTCCTGGAACTGCTGCTCGAGATCGGCGAGCTGCCGCGCGAGCGCCTCGTCCAGCCGGGTGTCGGTCTCCTGCACGAGGCGCTCGAAGACGCCGATGAACGCGTCGCACGGATCGGGGCCGTCGTCTGCGCGCTGCAGCGCCACAGCCGCCGCCGCATGCCTGAGGTACTCCTCACGGCGCCGCGCGCCGCGGGCGTCGCCGGCGAGGCGCGCGGCGTGATCGACGGCGCCGTGGGACAGGCGCGCCAGCGCCTGCGCCTCGGCGCCCGCGAGCCCGTGGTGGTCGCGCAGGTAGGCCTCCACCTCAGTGTCACCGAGCGGCTGGAAGTCGATCACCTGGCAGCGTGAGACGATGGTGGGGATCACGCGGTCGAGGCGATCGGTGATGAGCAGGAACACGACATGGGTAGGCGGCTCTTCGATGCTCTTGAGCAGCTTGTTGGCAGCCGCGTCGTTGAGCTGCTCCACCTCAGGGATGATCCAGACACGCCGGCTGGCGGCGAACGGGCGAAGGGTGAGGTCGACGATGATGGGCTTGACGTGTTCGAGCAGGATCTGCGGTCCCTCCCGCTCGACCTCGTGAAGGTCAGGATGGGCTCCGCGACGCGCGCGCTCACACTCGGAGCACGCGCCGCAGCCCCGGCAGGAAGTGACGAGGGCCACCCCGAGCTCGCGTGCGAACGCAGTCTTGCCGAGCCCCTCCGGACCGCTGAGCAGGTACGCGTGACTCAGGGCGTCGTCGCGGACGGCGCGCTCGAACAGGTCCTTGGCACGCCTCTGCCCCGGGACGCGCTCGAACACCTCACTCAGCCCCCGACCGCAGGCCAGCGCCGGCAATGGCCTCGAGGGCCGCGGTCTCCACGTCGACGGCCACGGCGTCCACATCGCGGAAGCCGTCGATGAGGCGCACGCGCCCGGGATAGCGGCGGGCCAGGACGGCGAAGCCGGCGGCCACCCGCCGCTGGAGCTCGAGCCCCTCGGCCTCGATGCGATCCGGCGCCGCTCCGGCCCGCGCGAGGCCGACGACAGGGTCGACGTCGATGACGAGGGTGAGGTCGGGCATGACGCCCTGCAGCCCCGGCTCGTTGACGGCGAGCACCTCGTCCACGCCGAGACCCCGGGCGAAGCCCTGGTACGCGAGTGATGAGTCGACGAACCGGTCGAGCACCAGAACGCGCCCGGCCGCCAGAGCCGGCAGCAGCACGCGCTCGACGAGCTCGGCGCGCGCCGCCGCGTACAGGAGTGCCTCCGTCCACGGCGCGAGCTCGGCCGTGCCGTGCAGCAACACGTGACGCACGGCCTCCCCGGCCGGCGTACCGCCGGGCTCGCGGATGACGGCGCCGGGCGCGTCGGCCGTGCCCACGGGGAGCCCGCAGGCGGCGAGGCGTGCGCAGAGCAGCGCCGCCTGCGTGCTCTTGCCGCAGCCGTCGCAGCCTTCGAGGGTGATCAGCACGCCCGGGAGAGCATCCACGTCGTCTCCTTGCACGGCGGGGTCACGTCGCACGGCGGCACGCACCGCCGCGTGTTCAGCTCTGCTTCTTCGCCTTGGCCCGGGCGCGGAACTCCTCCTTGCTCGGGCAGTCGATGTCGATGCACAGCACCCACGGTCGCCCGCGGCCGCCGGCTCCCACGACCTTGATCTCCGGCCAGCCGCAGCTCCCGCAGGTCTTGCCGGTGGGCGTGATCGTGCCGCGCTGCGGCAGCGGGAAGGTCTGGCCGCACCCGCGCAGCTGCCGGCCGTCGGGGCCGGTCCGCGGCTCGTCGCCCTCCTTGCCGACACAGGCGACGAAGCGCTTGCCCGTCTTGCCGCGCAGCACGCGCAGCATGCCGCCGCAGTCCTTGCACTCGCCCAGCGTGAGATCTTCGCGCTCGCCGCTCTTGATCTTGTCGCGGATGTCGGCGATGTGACCATCGAGAAGCTTCCAGGCGTGCGCCAGCATCTCCTGGCTCTCCGCCACGACCTCGTCGCGGCGGAGCTGGCCTTCGCTGATGCGGTCCATCTGCTGCTCGAGCTCCGATGTCATGCCTGGCGACGAGATGTCCACCGGCGCGTCCTCCATGGCGGTGTCGAAGGCGGCGATGAGCGCCACGCCCAGCTCGGTGGGCTCCACCGGGTTGTCGCGCACGTAGTTGCGGTCGTACAGGTGCTGGATGATGTCGGCGCGGGTGGCCTTGGTGCCGAGCCCCAGCTCTTCCATCTTCTCGATGAGCCTGCCCTGGCCGTAACGGCCCGGCGGCTGAGTCTCCTTGGCCTCCGAGTGCAGGTCGTCGACGTGCAACTCGTCGGCCGGCTGCAGCTGCGGCAGCGGGCGGTCTCGTTTTGCGGCGTACTTCTCGTAGACCTCCAGGTACCCGAGCGACGCGACGCGGGCGCCGTAGGCAAGGAACGGCTCGTCGCCGATGCGCACGTCCACGCGCTGGCGCTCGATGACGGCCGGCGGAAGCAGGGTGGCGAGGAACCGGCGGACCACGAGGTCGTACACCTTGCCCTGGTCGCCCTCGAGCGCCTTGGCCGGCACGCCCACCGGGTAGATCGGCGGGTGGTCTGTGGTGCGCTTCTTGCCCTGCGTGGGCACGAGCTTGTCCTGGCCGGCGAGCCGCGACGCCGTGGCCGCGACCGGCGCCCAGCCGACCAGTGTGTACAGGCTGCCACGCAGGTCGATCGAGGGCGGGTACACCGTGTTGTCGGTGCGCGGGTAGCTGATGAGCCCGTCAAGGTACAGCGACTCTGCGGCGCGCATGGCGCGTGCGGGGGTCATGCCCGCGCCTGAGGCCGCGCTCATGAGCGCGGTGGTGTTGAACGGCGCGGGTGGCTTGTCGGGCTTGGCCTCGGCCTTGTACGCGGTGACGACGGCGGTGTCGGACCGCGCCCGGGCCAGCGCCGTCTCCATGGCCTGCTGCGTGCCGAAGCGACCCTTGGCGTGGGCCACCTCGATGGTGTCGTCACCGCGGCTCAGCGTGGCTTTGATCTCCCAGTACGGCACCGGGACGAACGCCCGGCGTTCGAGCTCCCGCTCGACGACAAGGCGCAACGTGGGCGACTGGACACGGCCGATGGAGAGATAGTTGGAGCCGAAACGGTAGGCGGCCAGAGATACGAAACGCGTCAGGACAGCGCCCCAGATGAGGTCGATGTCCTGGCGCGAGTGAGCCGCCTCGGCCAGGTTGAAGTCGACGGTGGACGGCTTGGCGAAGGCGGCCATCACGTCGTCTTTCGTGAGGGCCGAGTAGCGCACGCGCACGTGCCGGTCGACGACGGCCGCGGGCAACATGGCCTTCACGTGCGGATCGCCGTTGTCGGCCGGCTCGGGCGCCGGCTCCGGGGCGGCCGCTGCCTTGCCGCGCCCACCCCTCTTCTTGCCGGCGCCCGGCTTGTCATCCGGGTGCCGCTTGAGCGCGTCGCCGCGCAGGATCTGGAGAGCCTCGTGCCCGATGAGCTCGCCCTCGCGGTCGTAGTCGGTGGCGATGACGAGCTCGGTGGCACCCTTGGCCGCGCTCCGCAGAGCCGCCAGCGTGCCCGCGGCGCCGCCGTCGACGACCCACGCGAGATCCGGGTCCTTGATCATCTCCCCGAGGTGCTTGAGGCTCCAGCGGCGGTACCTGTCAGGGAAGATCGTCTCCATCACGTGCCCGCGAAGACCGATGGCGACGGCGGAGTCGGCGTCGAGTTCGAAGTGGTACGACCTGACCTTCAGCCGGCCGCGGCCGTGCTCCTTGACGGTGGCTTTGCCGCCGCCGAGGATGTCTGCGATCTTGCGGGCGGCGTCGGCCTTCTCTGTGACGATGAGCTTCACGACGGTACCTCACGTGGGATCCGGGCGACCCGGAGCGATGGGAGTTGGAACCACCGCCCGGACGCCGGTGGCGAGATGACGTTGGCGGTGGTCAGTTGAGCGCGGCGATCGCCTCGTCCAGCGTGGAGTGGATGCTGAACACCCGGTCCAGACCAGTGATGGACAGCACACGCTCCACCGCCCGACTCGTGACGACGAGCGACATGGCCCCTCCCGCGCCGTGCACTCTGCGCACGCCGCCGATGAGCACGCCCAGCGCGGTGGAGTCGATGAACGTCACCGCGCTGAGGTCGACCACGATGCGCTTCGCGCCGCCGTCGATGAGGTCGAGCAGGCGCTCCTTGAGCTGCGGCGCCGTGTACATGTCGACCTCGCCGGACACGTAGATGACGCCGGCGTCCGCGTCGCGCCTCTCGGACCTGACCTCGAAGAGCTGGCTCACGGCGCAGAGCTCGACGGGCTCGGGGTGGGGCTGACGGTGAGCGTGGAGGTGCTCGGACTCGGCGTGGGGCTCGCGGTGGCCTGCTCGAGCCAGTCCTTCACCGCCTGTGCGTCCGGCGAGTCGGGGTCGAGCTCCAGGAACCTGGTGAACGCCAGCATGGCGGTGTTCTTGTCGTTCGCGTTGATGGCGATGGTGGCAAGGTCGAAGAACCCCTGGGCGTCCTTCGGCTTGAGGCCGGTGATCTTCTGGTACACGCCCACGGCGCCGGCGAAGTCCTGGAGGTTGAGGTACACCCCTGCGAGCTGCTCGAGCGCGTCGAGCCGCTTCTGCTTTGCCGCCGCACCCTTCTCCTCCTTAAGGAGCTCGTCGGCCTGTTCGTACGCCTCGATGGCCAGCAGCCAGTCGGTCTTCTGTGCTTCGGAGCCCTCGGCGCGCTGGTTGGCGCGCAAGGTGTAGTTCTCAGCCAGGCCGAGCCACGCGTCCACGTCGGTGGGGTCGGCGGCGGTCTGCGTCTTGAACGTGGCGATCGCCGTGTTGATCTGCTCCAGAGCGTCGGAAGTCGTCGCTCCGCTGCAGCCGGTGTAGTTGCTGACGGGGATCATGATGAGGAAGGCAGCCATGATGACGGCCATGAAGCCGAACACCCACTTCTGCCAGTACTTGACGCGTTTGCGGTCGAGCAGCACTTAGGGGGTCTCCTCTCCTGAGACGGCGGCGGGGCGCCACCAGCCAGATTCGGCCGCGCCCACCTGCACCCGGCCGGTGCGGACGCGGTCGCGGAGCTTCTCGCGCACGGCCACCGCCGCGCGGCGCACGGCCTCGGCCGCGATGCGCGTATGGTGGTGGTCGGAGAACAGGACGTCTCCGCCGACCACGGTGAGCAGCACATCGTCCTGGTTGGCGCCGTAGACGAGCGCCGAGTACGGGTCGTCGATCGGCGCGAAGTGCGAGGTGCCGACGTCAACGGCGATGAAGTCGGCGCACTTTCCCGGCTCGAGGCTGCCGATGTCGGCCTCGAGTCCCAGCGCCTCGGCGCCGCCGAGCGTGGCGATGCGAACGCACGTCTGCGCGTCGAGCACGGAGACGTCGCGTTCGACGGCGCGGTGCAGGAACAGCATGGTGCGCATCTCGTCGAACATGTCCATGATGTTGCTGGACGCCGGACTGTCGGTACCCAGGCCGACGCGCACGCCCTCGTGCAGCAGGTCGGCCAGCGGAGCGATGCCGCAACCGAGCTTGGCGTTGCTCTTGGGGCAATGCGCCACGGCGGCACCCTTGGCCTTGAGGATGCGGATGTCGTCGCGGTTGACGAGCGTGCAGTGGACGGCCAGGAAGTCCCGGTCGAACACGTCCCACTGCTGCAGGTACTTGATGGGGCTCACGCCGAACGGCTGCACGAGCATGCGCTCCCAGCCCATCTTCTCGCGGTAGTCGTGGGCGAACTTGCCCGACCCGGAGCGGACGTAGGTGAGCTCCTCGCGGCTCTCGGCCACGTGGCTCATGACCTTGAGGCCGCGCTCCCGCGCCAGCGCGGACACGGCCTGGTAGAGACGGCTCGAGGTGGTGTACGGCGCGTGCGGTCCGAGGCCGACGTCGATCGTGGGCGGGGCGGCGGCCTGCGCCGCGTCCAGCCGCCGCTCGACGTCGGCGAGCGTCTGGTCGAGGCGCTTGTCGTCCACCCCGAAGACCTCGAGGTACAGGCGGCCGCGCAGGCCGGCCTCGGCGGCCGCCTCGAGCGCGTACCCCCCGTAGCTCGTATCGGCGATGGTGGTGATGCCTGAGGCGATGGCCTCGATCGCGCCGAGCCGCGCGCTGGCCACGTACTCCTCAGGCGTGAGCGCCGCCTTGACGTCGACGAGGCTGATGATCCAGTCGCCGAACTCGGCGTCGTCGAGGATGCCGCGGAACGACGTGTACTCGATGTGACTGTGGCAGTTGACGAACCCCGGCATGACGACCGAGCGGCCGAGGTCGACGAGCGTGGCGTCCGGATGGGCTGCGACGACGCCGGGCGCCGAGCCCACGGCGACGATGCGCTCGCCCGACACGGCGAGTGCCCCGTCGGCGACCGGTGGCGCCGAGACCGGCAGCACCCAGTCGGCGCGGTAGATGGTGATGTCGTGACCCGTGGTGACCACCTCGCTCGTGATGTGAGGGCACGACGGGACCCGCGGTGGGTCCCGCACGTGAGCACCGAGTATAGGGGAGCATCTCGCGCAGTGGCAAACACGGGTGTGAGGGCCCCGGGAGCAACGGCCACGCGGCGGTATACTCCGGGCACGCGACGACGGATGGCCCCGTCACCGGCGACCACAGGAGACTCGCGTGCGCCACACAGCCGCCGCCATGTGCCCGTTCACCCGCGTCCCGCGCGGCCCTCGCCGTGCGGTGTCGGCCGGTATCACGCCGTGAGGGCGATCGACCTCACTGTGGCGACGCGCGACCTGCTCGCGCCCTGCTGCGCTGGTTGCGCGTGGTGGCAGTCCCAGCCCGGCGTGACCCCTGCCCCCGGCCTGCGTGACGCGTGGGAACGCGACGCGGAGGCGGAGACCGGGTTCTTCGGCCGGGCACTCCTGGAGGACGGCGCGGTGGTGGGCTGGATGCACACCGCGCCGGCACGACTCCTGCCCCGCGCGCTCTCACTCCCCGCGGGACCCCCTTCGGCCGACGCCTACGTGCTCACCTGTGCCTACTTCTACGACGAGGACTACCTCCGCGGCTTCCACTTCCTGCTGCAGGAGATCACCGCGTCCCTCAAGCACCGCCGGGTCAAGGCGCTGGAGGCCTTCGGACTGGACAAGGCCGGCGTCGGCGATCCGTTCCGCGGCTACGTCCGTGAGCTCAACCTGTTCCACCCCGAGGTGCTCGAGGGCGACGGCTTCCGCCGCGTGCAGGTGAAGGGCGAGGTCGCCCGCTTTCGCCTGGACCTGGCTACTCTGGTGGCCGCGCCCAGGCACACCGTCGCGTGGGAACGCGTCGAGGCACCGGCCGGGACGCAACCGGTGTGCTGACCGGGCTGTCCGCGCCGGCAGGTCGGCCCGGCGTCCGCTAACGGAACACGCGCGGCAGCCGCTGCTTCCAGTCGGCCGGCAGCACCGCGTCGAGCGCGTCGTCGAGGGTCACGATGCCCAGCGGGCGCCGCTCGTCGTCGACCACGGGGATGGCCAGGAGGTCGTACCTGGTCATGATGCGCCCGACCTCCTCCTCATCCACCTCCGCGGTGACCTCCACGACGTCGTCCTCCATGAGCTCCACGACCGGTGCGTGAGGCTCGGCCAGCACGAGGTCGCGCAGGCTGGCCACGCCCGCCAGGCGGCCGTCGTCGCCGACGAAGTAGAGGTACGTCATCATGTGCTGCTCCGGGCGCTCGCGGCGGATCCACTCCAGAGCGCCCCCGGCGGTGAGCCCGACCGGCAGCTCGACGAAGTCGGTGGTCATGAGCGATCCGGCGGTGTGCTCGGGGTGGCTGGCGAGCTCACGCAGGTCCTCCTCGCGCTCGTCGGGCAGACACGCGAGGAGCTGCTGCGCGAGGTCGTCCGGCAGCTGGCTGAGGATGTCGGCAGCCTCGTCGGCCTCGATGAGCTCGAGCACGGCGGCGGCCCGCTCGAGCGGCATGTCCTGCAGCGCCGCCGTGCGCAGCTCCTCGTCCATCTCCTGGAGCGTGTCGGCGGCCAGGCCCGCGTTGAGCGCGGCCAGTACGGCCGCGCGTTCGCGCGGGCCGACCTGGCCGACCACGTCGGCGATGTCGGCCGGGTGCAGCTCGGCGAGCTCCGCGAACGCCTCGACGAAGTTGAGGCGCGAGAGCCGCAGGGCGATGAGGTTCACGTCCGCCCAGGGCACGAGGTCGCCGGCGCGGCGCTGCAGGCGCCGCGCCAGGAAGCCCAAGCCGAAGCGCTTGGCCAGCGCCCCGGAGCTCGCGTCGACGCCCGTGACTACCAGCCCGCCCTCCTGAGGCTGCAGCAGCACGTCCTGAGCGCGCACGAACACGCGGCGGCGCATGTCGAGCACCTGGTTGTCGAGCACGGAGTCGACGAGGGCGAGCTCGTCGCCGCGCAGCGACGCCGGTTCCAGCTCATCGGCAGCGACGCCGAGCAGGAGCTTCTCGCCGTCGACGTCGATCTCCGCCACCTGCTCCCAGGAGGCGCGCACCTGGTCGTCGTCGCGCTCGATGAAGAACGCCGTGACGGCCGGAGCGTCGGAGGTGCACAGCGCGAGCACGTCGAGCAGCTCGCCGACCTCCACGCCGGCGGCGTCGACGACTTTCATGTCTTCGAGCTCGGAGAGTGAGAGCGGGGAGCCTGCGTCGTCATCCACGCTGACGGCTCACATCCTTTCGCGGCCCGGACCCCGGGACGCAGGCGAGGATACCGGGGGCGTCCGGTGGCGTCAACGACAGGAGACCGTCCCTTGCTCCGGACCCGCCCGCGGGCGCTGTCGGCCGGACGTGCGGGTGCTGTAGACTGCCGCGGTCCCCCGTCCAGTGCCGGCGCGGTGCAAGGGGCACCGCTGCGCCGGCGTCGTAGAAAGGAGCCGTTGAATGGCGGCCGAACCGACCGTCGCCGCAGGAGGTCTCGACAAGCTCTTCCACTTCCAGAAGTGGGGGACCTCGCTCACCCGCGACATGCTCGCCGGGCTCACGACGTTCATCGTCATGTCCTACATCATCTTCGTGAACCCGGGCATCCTGGGCTTGGACGGCAAGGGCCTGCCCTTCGCCGCCGCCCTCACATCCACCTGCCTGGTGGCAGGCGTGATGACCATCATCATGGGCGCGTTCACCAACCGCGCCTACGCCATCGCGCCGGGCATGGGCCTCAACGCCGTGGTCGCCTTCAGCCTCGTTCTGGGCCAGGGCCTGACCTTCCCGCAGGCGATGGGTCTCATCTTCCTCGAGGGCGTCGCCATCCTCGTGCTCGTGGTCACCGGTTTCCGTGAGGCCATCTTCAAGGCCATCCCGCTGGAGCTCAAGAAGGCCATCGTCGTCGGCATCGGCTTCTTCATCCTCTTCATCGGCCTCGTGGACGGTGGCCTCGTGGTGGGTGGCGGAGGCACCGTGGTGTCCCTGGGCAACTTCGTCGGCGTACCGGTGCTCGTCACCATCTTCGGCCTCGTCGTGACGATCATCATGCTCGTTCGTGGCTGGCGCTTCGCCGTGATCCTCGGCATCGTCTTCTCGACGGTCTTCGCGATCATCCTCAACTACGCCTACGACAAGACGTCGTTCGCGGAGGGCATCGCGGTGTGGCCGAGCAAGGTCGTCGCCATGCCCGACTTCAGCCTGGTCGGCCAGTTCGATTTCGGGGCCTTCAGCAAGCTCGGCGTGACGGCCGCGATCCTGTGGATCTTCAGCCTCATGCTGAGCGACTTCTTCGACACCATGGGCACCCTCGTGGGCGTCGGCGGCCAGGCGGGGTATCTCGACAAGAAGGGGCACCTCAAGAAGCTCAACCGTCTGCTCTTCATCGACTCGCTGGCCGCCATGGCCGGCGGCGCCGCCTCGTCGTCGTCCGCCACCACCTACATCGAGTCCGGCGCCGGGGTGGCGGCCGGCGGACGCACCGGCATGGTGAGCATCGTCACCGGCGTGCTCTTCCTGCTGGCCATGTTCTTCTCACCCATCGCCGGCATCGTGCCGGCCAACGCCACAGCCCCGGCGCTCATCATCGTCGGCTTCCTCATGATGGCCACGCTGTCTGTGGCGGAGGAGAAGGCCGAGGAGGAGGAAGAGGGCAAGAGCGCGGCCCGGCGCGCCATCTCCGCCATCAACTTCGCCGATCCGGCCTTCGGCATCCCTGCCGTGCTCACCATGGCCCTGATGCCGCTCACCTACAGCATCACGAACGGCATCGGCTTCGGCTTCATCTCGTACACGCTGATCCGCGTCGTGCAGGGCAAGTCCCGCGACGTGAGCTGGATGCTGTGGATCGCCACGGCCGGCTTCGTGCTGTACTTCCTGATCCCGCTGTTCCAGTCCTGGGGCTGGGTCTGAGACACGGCTGAGTGACCGTACGTGCGGCGGGGCGGCAGACCCTTCGGCCCGCCGCCCCGCCGCACGTCGGCTCCGCCGCCCCGCCCGGCCAGCCGGGCGGCCGCCGTCACTTGGCGATCGTGAGCACCACCGTCGTGCCCGCCGCTACCACGCTGCCGGCGTCGGGCGTCATCGTCACCACCGTCCCCGACGGCTGGCCGGTGCCGGCGCGCTGCTTGATGAACACACCGAACCCCGCCTGCTGCAGCTCGTCGGTCGCGGAGGTGGAGTCCATGCCGTACACGTTGGGCACGGTGACGCCGCTCGGGCTCGGCGTCGGCGAGACGCTCGGCGTCGGTGAGCCGGACGACACCACGATGTTCACGGCGGTGCCCTGCGCGACCTTGGTGCCGGCCGTCGGGTCCTGGCGGACGATCTCGCCGCCGGCCACGTCGGTGCTGGGCTCGGTCGTCACGTTGCCCAGCGTGAGCTTGGCGTCGGTGAGCGCCGTCTGCGCGTCGGCCTGGGTCATGCCGCTCAGGTCGGGTACGGTGGCCTGCGGCTTGCCGCTGCTCACCCAGTAGGTCACCTGGGTCGCCCTTCTTGCACCGCGGTGCCGGCCGGCGGGGTCCTGCTTGTACACCTGGCCGTCGGGCACCTTCTCCGACTTGCCCGACTTCTGCACGCCGAGCAGCCCGTTCTCCTTGAGCCACGTCGGCGACCTCGTCGGGCGACCAGCCCCTGAAGTCCTCAAGGGCCACCGTCTCCGCGCCCTTGCTGACCCAGATGTCCACGGTCTCGCCGGCGGCCAGCTCGGTGCCGCCGGTGGGCGCCTGACGGCTGACGATGCCCTCGTCGACCTCGTCGCTGAACTCCTCCTGCACGTTGGCCTTGAACCCGGCCTCCTCCAGCGCGGCGATGGCCTCACCCTGCGTCTTGCCCACGACAGACGGCACCGGGTCTCCCCCGCCGCCGCCCATGAGGTTGACGATGCCGTAGGCGGCACCGGCGATGACCAGGAGCAGGATCACGATGGCGACGATCCACGGCCAGCGACGGCGGGGCGGGCGGCGCTCCTGCCCGTACCCGCCGCCCGACATGACGGACGTGGCGCCCGCGGCGCCGGCCGTCATGAGACGCGTCGCCTCGGTGCCCGTGTCGAACGTCGTCGCCGCCACAGGCCCGCCCTGGAGCGCCGAGCGCAGGTCGCGGGTGAACTGGCCGGCGCTCTGATAGCGCAAGTCCGGGTCCTTGGCGATGGACTTCATGACGATCTGATTGAGCGAGTGCGGCATACCCGGCACGAGCTGCGCCGGCTCCGGGGCCATCTCGTTGACGTGCTTGAGGGCGACCGTCACGGCGCTGTCGCCCTTGAACGGCACCGTGCCGGTCAGCATCTCGTAGAGCACGATGCCGACCGAGTACAGGTCGGAGCGCTCGTCCACGGGCAGGCCGCGGGCCTGCTCCGGGGCCAGGTACTGCGCCGTCCCCAGAATGGACCCGGCCTCCGTCATGCCCGAGTCGCCGGCCCTGGCGATGCCGAAGTCCATCACCTTGACGTTGCCGTCGCGGTCGAGCATCACGTTCTGCGGCTTGATGTCGCGGTGCACGATGCCCGCGCGATGGGCGAACTCGATGGCCGCCAGAAGCTGCAGAGCGATGTGCACGGCGTCGTTGCCGCTCAGGCGGCCCTGGCGGCGGATCAGGTCTTTGAGCGTCTCCCCTTCCAGGTACTCCATGACGATGTAGTACGTGCCGTCGACCTCGCCCCAGTCGTAGATGCTGACGAGGTTGGGATGGTTGAGACCCCCGGCCGCCTTCGCCTCGCGGCGGAAACGTTCCACGAAGGTCGGGTCGCTGAGGAACCGCTGGAGGAGCACCTTGAGCGCCACGCGGCGGCCCAGGGTGAGGTCCTCGCAGAGATACACGTCGGCCATGCCGCCGCCGCCCAGCTTACGCAGGACGCGGTAGCGGCCGCTCACCACCTGGTCTGGCTCGAACACGTCGCTCACCACTCCTTAGCTCGCTCCGTCATCCACAAGAAAGATACTGTGACGCGCGCCGTCTCCCTGCCGCGCTACGGCAGGGACGGCTGCGCGAGTGCCGTCCTGATCACGTCGGCGGCGAGCGGCGCAGCCGCCTCGCCGCCGGTCGATGTCGTGTCCTCGATCACCACCGCGATCGCCACCTGCGGGTCCTCCGCGGGGGCGAAGGCGATGAACCACGCCAGGTTGGTGCCGTCGCCCACCTCGGCGGTGCCGGTCTTGCCGGCCACCTGGATGCCCTCCAGCGCCGCCGCGGTGCCCGTACCTGCATTGACGACGCGCTGCATCATGGAGTTCAGCGTGCCGGCGGTGGCGGCCGTCATGGCCGTCTTCCACACCCGCGGGGTCGCCTTCTGCACCACCGCACCAGACGCCGACCTGACCTCCTGAAGGTAGTACGGCACCATGACGCGGCCGCCGTTGGCGACGCCGGCCGCCACGAGCGCCATCTGCAGCGGCGTGGCCTGCAGCTTCTCCTGACCGCAGGCCGCCCACGCCACGGCCAGCGGGTCCATGAAGGCGTCGGGCGAGAGCAGCCCCTTCTTGCCGTAGCGGCCGCTGGGGACGATCTCGCCGGACGGCAGCGGCAGCGGCGGCGTGGCATAGAAGCCGAAACGCTGCGACGCCTCGATGAGGCGCCCGCGCCCGACATCGTTGCCCACCTTGCCGAAGGTCGTGTTGATGGACAGCGTGAGCGCCGTGGTGAAGTCGTTGCGCCCGAAGACCTCGCCGCCGTAATTGGTCACCTTGCCGCCGAACACCACGTACGTGCCGGTGTCGAAGAACACGCTCGTCGGCGTGACCTTGCCGCTCTCCAGGCCCGAGGTCGCGGTGACGACCTTGAAGGCCGACCCCGGCGTGTACAGGCCCTGGGTGGGACGGTTCAGCAGGGGTGCGCTCGCGTCCTTGCTGAGCTTCGGCCACTTCTCCTCGAGGTTGGCCGGGTCGTAGGTGGGCGCCGAGGCCGCGGCGATGAGGGCGCCGGTCCTGGGGTCCAGCACAACGATGGCGCCCTTCTGCCCCGAGAGCTCCTTCTGGGCCGCCTTCTGCACCGCCGGCACCAGGGTGAGCTTGACGGTCGCTCCCTTCGGTCTTCGCCCAAGGACCTTGTCCACCCAGTTCTGCACGCCGAGGTCGCTCGCCTGGCCCGTGAGCACGGCGTTGAGCTGCGCCTCGATGCCGCTGCGGCCGTACCGCACGTTGTCGTACCCGATGAGCTGGGGCGCCATGGTGCCGTTGGGGTAGATGCGGTACCAGTAGCCCGAGCGGCGCTCCGATCCCACGATCGTCGTCCCGTCGTAGGCGACGATGTCGCCGCGCCGGATCTTCATCTCCTTGGCGATGCCCAAGCGGTTCTCCGGGCGGTCGGCGTACCACTGCGCCCGCCCCACCATGATCCAGGTCAGGTTGACGATGAGCGCCACGAACAGCACGACGCCGACGATGAAGATCCTGGCTATGGCCCTGTTCACGCTCAGCCCCTCATCGCCAGCCGGCGGCGCTCGAGGTCGGTGCCGTCGCGCACCACGTTGGCGCGGTGCGAGATCATGAGGAGCAACGCCACCAGCATGAGGTTGGCCGTGATGGAGCTGCCGCCGTAGCTCACGAACGGCAGCGTGACGCCGGTCAGCGGGATGAGCCGCGTGACGCCCCCGAGGATGATGAACGTCTGCAGGCCGAAGGCGAACGCCAGACCCGCCGCGAGGAGTTTGGAGAAGCCGTCAGGCGCCCACACCGCGATGCGGAACCCGCGCCACATGAACAGCACGTAGACCAGGATGACCCCGACCGCGCCGAGCAGGCCCATCTCGCTGGCGATGGCGGTGAAGATGAAGTCGGTCTGCAGGTCGGGCACCACCGGCTGGCGGTTGCCGTAGAGCAGGAAGCCGCGTCCGAACCCCGCTCCCAGGATGCCGCCGTCGGCGATGGTGAACAGCGACTGCAGCAGCTGGTACCCGGAAGTGGACGCGTGCGGCCACGGGTCGAGCCACACCCGGAAGCGGTCCTGCACGTGCGGCACGAGGAAGGCGGCGCCGGCCGCAGCCGCGGCGAACAGGCCGGCGCCGAGCACCACGTAGGCGATGCGCGACGTAGCCATGTACATGAGCGCCACGAAGATCGACATGAACAGCAGAGCCATGCCGAAGTCCTTCATGAAGACGAGCATGGCCAGCGACAGCATCCACATGAGGAACAGGGGACCGAAGTACTTGTAGGCCGGCAGGGGGACACCGAGCAGGTGGTGCGTGGGCACCGACAGCAGCACCTTCTTGTCGTTCAGGTAGCCGGCCAGGAAGACGACGATGGCGAGCTTGGCGAACTCCGACGGCTGGATGGACATGCCGAAGGCGTGGATCCACAGCTTGGAGCCGTTCACGGTCGTTCCGAAGACGATGGTCGCCACGAGCAGCACCAGGCCCAGCGCGCCGATGAGATACCTGTAGCGGTCCAGGCGCGCGTGGTCGCGCACCACCATGACGGTGAGCACGAACAGCACCGCACCGACCAGCAGCCACTGCCCCTGCGTGAGCGCCAGCGACGGTCGGATCCTGAAGATCTCCGTGAGGCCGATGGCGGCCAGCAGCGCCGTGATGGGCAGCAGGAAGGCGTCGGCCTGCGGCAGCAGCACGCGCACCAGCACGTGCAGGCCGAGGAAGATGGCCACGAAGATCAGCCCGTAGATGATCGAGACCCGGTTGATCTCGCGGAAGCGCCCCGTGTAGACGGACACGTACGCCATGGTGCTCATGACCCCCGCCATGACGAGGAACAGGAGCTCGGTGTTGCGGCGCGTCACAGCTGCATCCCCAGCGCCGCCGCCAGGGCGAGAGCGCCGGACCTGCCGCGCAGGGCCTGCTCGTCCACGACCTGGCGCTGCGCCGGGGTGAGCGATGCGTACTCCACCGTGCTCCGCCTGTACACGGCGTGCAGGGGCACCGGCCCGACCTCTGCCGGCAGGCCGCTGTACACCGCCAGCCTGCCGTCGTCGACGCCGACGTAGTACACGGTGCTGAGCGTGACGGCGCCGGCCGCACCGGCGACGACGAGGACGACGAGGAACGCCGCGAACCAGCGGAGCCCGAGACGGCGCTTGCGCCTGGCCGGCTCCACCGGATCCGGCGCGGGCGGCACCGGGTCGACTGCGTCGCCGTGAGGCGCGGCGTCGCCGGTGTCGGATGACTCGGCCGCCGGCCGCGCGGGCGCGGCAGGCGGCTCGGCGACGGGCTCCGCCGCGGTACCCGGCTGCGGCTCGGCGGAGACGTCTGCGGCGTCCGCCGGCGCTGCCGCGCCGGCCGGTATCACCAGCGTGAAGTCGACGCCGGGACCGCCGCGGGCAGGCGCCGCCGGCGCAGGGCCGGCCTGCGTGAGCGCCTCGTCGGCCGGCACCGCCAGCGTGACCTCCTCGTCCGCGGGCACCGCCAGCGTGACCTCCTCGCCGGCCGGCACCGCCAGCGTGACCTCCTCGTCGCCGGCGGGCCCGCCGCCGGGATCGGGAGTCTCGAGGCGCACGACCACGGCGGTGATGTTGTCCGGGCCGCCGGCCTTGCGCGCCTCTGCGATGAGCCGCCCGGCCGCCTCCTGCGGGTCCGAGCGCCCCATGTGCTTCGCGATCAGCGGCCCCGGCACGACGCCGCAGAGGCCGTCGCTGCACAGCAGCAGCACGTCGCCGCCGAGCAGGTCGACCTCGAACTCGTCGATGCGCACCGTCGGCTCGGTACCGAGCGCGCGGCTCAGGATGCTGCGATGGGGATGGACGGCCGCCTCCTCCTCGCTGAGGCGGCCCTCGCGGATCATCTCGCCGACGAGGGAGTGGTCGTCGCTGAGCTGCCGGAGCTCGCCGCCGCGCAGCAGGTAGGCGCGGCTGTCGCCGATGTGGACGAAGTGAGCCAGAGAGCCTGCGACCAGCACCGCGGTGAGCGTCGTACCCATGCCGGAGTGGGCCGCATCGGTGGCGGCGCGCGCGTACACCGCCGCGTTGGCCTGCTCGGCCGCCTCCAGGAGCGGGCGGCCGGAGGCGACCCCCGCGGTCAAGGTCTCGGCCGCCAGGGAACTGGCCACCTCGCCGGCCTGGGCCCCGCCCATGCCGTCGCAGACGGCGAACAGGGGCGGGGCCGCCACGTAGGCGTCCTCGTTGGTCTTGCGATGCAGACCGATGTCGGTCAGGGCACCGTGTCGGGCGGCAAGCGGCACCGGCCGGCTACTCCTCGTAGCGCAAGACAGTCTCGCCGATGCGCACGCGGCTCTCGAACCGGAGCTGCGCCTCGGTGACCGGCTTCTCGTTGACGAAGGTACCGTTGGTGCTGCCCAGGTCCTCCACCACGTAGAACTGGCCGCGCGGCACGAAGCGCGCGTGGGTGCTCGAGACGAAGTGTTCGTCGAGCACGATGTCGCTCGTGGGGGCGCGGCCCACCGTGATCCATCCGTCCAGCGGGAACACCACGCCCGGAGGCACGATCGGGCTGCTCTCCACGATCAATCGCGGGTTGATGTGGCCGGTGAAGTCGAGCTTCTCTCCGGCGACGGTGCGCTCGCTGAGACGCGTCTCGCGGCGCGCGGCGCGCTCCTCGGACGTCACCGCGACCAGCGGTCGCGACCCGTCCGGAAGCGCGACGTCGGGGGCGGCGACCGCCGCCCCGGCCGGCGTACGCACGTTGCTCACGGCGCGCTTCACGACGTACCAGATGAAGAGGTACAGCAGGACGAGCACGCCTACCTTGAGGACCAGCAGGACGATGTCGATCATGGGCGTCTCCCGCGGCGCGGGCAGCACGCGGCTGCGCCCGCGCTCACCTCGCCGTCGGGGTCACGGCAGCCTCTCGAACAGCAGCTCCGTGGCCCCGAGCTCGATGCGGTCGCCGTGCTGGAGCACGGCCTGCTTGACGTCGCGCCGGTTGAGGCGCGTGCCGTTTGTGGACCCCAGGTCGTGCAACATGAAGCCGTCGCCCTGTCGCCTGATCTCGATGTGCTGCCGGGACACGTTGGGATCGGCCAGCACGATCTCGCAACGCCGGCTGCGCCCGATCACGGTGACCTCGTGGCGCAGCTCCCACTCGCCCTGCGGACCGCGGAGAGCTGCGCGCATGGCGGGGGCGCGCCGCGGTTCGGGGGCTGGGGCGACCGCGGCGGCCGGCGGATCCTGGTAGAGCACGGTCTGGTCCATCATCGGACCGGCCGCCGGCGCCGCCACGGCGGCCGGCGGCACGAAGGCCGGCGCATCCGTGTCCACTGGAGCGTTCACCGTGCGTGTGGCTATGCCGAACTCACCCACGCGCAGGTCGTCGTCGCGGTGCAGCTCGATGTGCGGCGGGGCGACGAGTGTCCATCCCTCGCGGCGCGCGAACGCGGTGACGTAATTGGAGAGCTCGGCCTTGAGCGCGTCGGCGAACGCCGCGAGCTGCTCGTAGTCGGACTGGCCGAGGTACACGTCGAACTCGTTGGGCACGTAGACGTTGGAGACGCCGACCGTCTTGTGGTCGCCCATCTCCTTCGCCAGCTTGTGCGCCAGCTCGACCGGCTGCACGCTGGACTTGAAGGCGCGCCCGAAGCCGCCCTCGACGAACCCCTCCAGCTTCTTTTCAGCCTTCCTGAAGATGCCCATCGTCGCGTTCCTCCGGCGCTTCTTCCGTCGTCAGGACCAGCAGCAAGAGTATCACGGCCGCCGCCAGGACCACGTTCAGGAGCAGCGACGAGAGCTCGGCCGGGTAACCCCAGATCGCGATGGGCACGATACGGTACGCGCAGAACACCGCGGCGAAGGCCAGCGCCCAGACCCAGAGACGGACCTCGAGGCGGCGGCGCGACAGGGCGTAGCCGACCGCCGCCGCCAGGCCCGCCCACACCAGCATCTGCAGGAGGCAGGCCGGCGCGACCGCGAACGAGACGAGGTGCGCCGCCGCGCTGAACGGATCGCCGGCCGCGGCCGCCTCCGCCCCCACCTTCCAGCGCGGCTGGTACAGCGTGAAGGGGCCGCGCGGGGCGCGCAGCAGCAGGAGGTAGATCAGCGTGCCGGCGCCGGCCCAGGCGGCGGCCAGCGGGCCGCGGACGCGGCCCAGCAGAGCCGCCCCCGCCGGCGCCAGCAGCGCGAGGTGGAACGGCACCAGCACCAGGGCGAGCGTGGGCCACAGCGCCACGATCGGCCTGCTGCGGGTGAGCACGAAGAGGAACACGGCGAAGACCAGGTAGGCCGCGCCGAGCGCAAGTGACACGTTGAGCACCGGGAACGCGAGCGCGCCCAGAAGGAACGCCAGGCCCGCCTGCGGCACGACCGCCCAGCAGGCGGTGGCGACGGCGACGATGGGCAGGGTCCAGCTCACCGGGTACGCCGGCAGCGTGCCGAGGACGACCGTGCTGGTGACCGCAGCGAGGGCCGCTCCGCCCGCGCGCTCGGCCAGCACGCTCGTGCGCGCCAGCGGCTTGAGCAGACGCTGCAGGCCGCCGAGCGGCCGCGTCTGCAGCCGCCCGCTGCCGAGCAGCTCGTCGAGCGCCTCGGCGAGATCGACGGCGGCCGGGCGGTCGCCCGCGCGCGCGGCGCAGGCCCGGTCGACGAGGTCGATCATGGGCGTGGGCAGGTCGGGGCGGAGCTCACGAAGGGACGGGAGCCGCCCCGCGGCGACGTTGGAGAGCGTCTCGGCCGGGGTCTGCCCGCGCAGCGGGTGCCCCCCGGCGAGGAGCTCGTAGAGCACCATGCCCGCCGAGTACACGTCACTCGGTGGCCCCACGCGGCGTCCCGACGCCTGCTCGGGTGACATGTACGCGACGGTGCCGATGACGTCGCCGTCGTGCGTGAGCGTGTCCGCGTCCATGAGACGGGCGATGCCGAAGTCCATGACCTTGACGTGGCCTTCGTTGCTGAGCATCACGTTCTGCGGTTTGACGTCACGGTGGATGATGCCCTGGCTGTGGGCGAACGCCAGGGCGTTGAGCAGCTCCGCGCCGACGGCCGCCACGTCGCCGTCGCTCAGGCGGCCCTGCACCTTGTCCAGCGACTCGCCCTCGACCAGCTCCCACACCAGCACCTCGCGCGAGCCGTCGCCGAACCAGTCGTACAGGGCGACGATGTTGGGATGGGTGAGGGCGGCGGCGGCCTCGACCTCACGCACGATACGCCCGGACATGCCGCGTCCCTCGCCGACGACCTTGAGCGCTACCGGGCGCTCCAGGACGGTGTCCCAGGCCGCGTACACCTCGGCGAACCCGCCGCTGCCGATCCTGCGCAGGTCCTGGTAGCGCTCACGCCAGTCGGCGTACAGGGGTGTCGTGCTGTGAGCGGCGGAGGGCATGGGGGCGGGCTGGGTCCTTCCTTTTGGACCCTATTCGGTATGGTACAATCCGAACCCTGTTACGCGCTGGGCGAGTGGCGGAATTGGCAGACGCGCTAGGTTCAGGGTCTAGTGCACTTACGTGCGTGCGGGTTCAAGTCCCGCCTCGCCCACCAGCTTCTTCCTGATGACGGGGGTTCCGCCGCGTGGATTTCTTCGACGACGACGCCGCCAGCGAGTCGACGAAGCGGGAGTCATCCCCCACCCGGACCCAACCCCGCCGGCGCCGCTCCAACCCCGCCCGCACGCGCACCCAGCGCATCGTCATCCTCGCCGTCGTCCTGTTCCTCGTCGTGTTCGGGCTCGCGCTGTGGATACGCGCCTGCCAGCACGACCGCAAGGTCGCCTCCTACCGCGACTACTTCGAGGGCGTCTCCACCGCGATCGCCGACTCCGTGACCATCGGCAAGCAGCTGGACCAGCTGGTGGAGAACCCCACGCGATACTCGCGCAAGGAGCTCGTTGCCAAGCTGGAGGAGCTCACCGCCAAGCAGGATGAGATCGCCGTGCGCGCCGCGCGCCTCTTGGCCCCCGACACGCTCGCCGCCGAGCAGACCTCGTTCGCCGAAGGCATGCGCGTGCGCGCCGACGGGTTCGAGCAGTTCACGACGGCCATGCTGGGCAGCCTCGAGAACAAGAAGGTCACGGCCGGACAGCTCGCCGCTCTGGAGGCCTACTTCAGCGGGCCCGACGCGTACTACATGAGCCGCTTCTACCTGCCGGCGCGCAACGTCATGAACGAGCAGGGCGTCACCGACGTCGCAGTCCCCACCGCCACCTGGTACCTCAAGTCGCGCACCTTCGAGCTCGAGCGTCTGCAGCAGATGCTCAGCAGCGTGGGCAGCTCCACCAAGCTCTCCGGCATCCACGGTGTGGCCCTCGTGAACGTGGTCGCGCTCCCCGGCGACGTGGCGCTCATCAGCAACGGTGTGACCACCGTCTCGGCGAGCGCCGACCTCGGGTTCGAGGTGACGGTGCAGAACCAGGGCGACGTCACCGAGAACGACGTGCCCGTCACCGTCACCATCAAGCCCCCGGAGGGCGACGAGATCTCCCAGACGGGCACCATCGCGACCCTGCCGGCCGGCAAGAGCCAGAAGGTCACCGTGCAGGGCTTCGCCATCCCGCCCGAAGCCCTGAGCAAGCAGTCCACGGTCAAGGTCACCGCCGGGCCGGTGAAGGGCGAGCGCGTCAAGACCAACAACACGGCCCAGTACAAGATCCTCCTGCAGCTGCAGTAGCGGGTGCAGGTCCTCACCGACATCGCCCCCTACGTCGCCGTGAGCGCCGCCGCGCTGGCGGTCGTCCTGCTCGTGCTCGTCGTCGTGCTGTGGGTTGGCCTGCGCAGGCTGCGGCGCGCGCAGGTGGTGGTATTGGGCCGCCACGAACAGCGCGACATCATCGCCGAGGTCGTGAGCCTCGACTCGCAGGTGCGCAACCTGCGCGAGGCGGTGGAGATCCTCACCGACCAGCTCGACGAGCACAAGGCGCAGCTCGACCGGGCGCTCACCAACCGCGCCATCGTGCGCTACGACGCGTTCCGCGACGCCGGCGGCGAGCAGAGCGCCTCGTTCGCCCTGCTCGACAGCTACCGCTCGGGTGTGGTGTTCAGCGCCATCGCCGCGCGCGACTTCGCGCGCCTCTACGTGAAGCACCTCGACCACGGCGCCTCCGACAGGGACCTCTCGCCGGAGGAGGTCGAGGCCGTTGCCGCGGCCGTGCCGCGGCCGCTGGCGCGCGGCGAGGTGGGGGCGCGCGCTCTGCGCGCGCCCGGCATCGCCGCGCCTCGCCCGCCACTGGCGGCCGACGAAGCGGCGGCCGACGCCGTGAACCCGGACCAGGAGGTCCTGCCGCTCGAGCCGCCGGTGCAGGCCGCGTCGCCGTCGCCACAGGCCGACCCCGACGCCGCCCGCCGCGCCTTCGATGCGCTGGCGGACCTGGACGGCGAGGCCGACGAGTTCACCTGGGAGACCCGCGTGCCGTCGCGCACGCCGCCGGCCGACCACGGCCCGGTCCCGCCAAACGGGCCGGCGGCCGGCTGACCGCACTCCCCCCGCCGCGCCCGCGAGACACCCTGAGGGTCTGATAACCTACGCCGGCAGCGGAGACCTGAGTGGCGAGGAGGACGGCGTGGCGCAGCACACGGGACGAGTGGCTTTTCTCGGACCCGAAGGCACGTTCACCGAGGAGGCCCTGCTCGCCAACCCGCCCGAGCCCGCGCTCGCCCCGTTCCCCTACCCCACCATCGAGGACGTGATGCGCGCGGTGGCCGGGGGCGAGGCCGACCTCGGGCTGGTCCCCATCGAGAACTCCCTCGAGGGCTCCGTGACGCGCACTCTCGACCGCCTGGCGTTCGGCGACGACGAGGTCTCGGTGGTACGGGAGGTCACGCACCCCATCCATCACCAGCTCATCGCGCGCCGCGAGATCGGGCTCAACGAGGTCACCAAAGTCGTGAGCATCCCCATCGCCTACGGGCAGTGCCGCGCGTTCATGCGGGCGAACCTGCCCGGCGTGGAGCACGAGGCCACCGACTCCACGGCCGAGGCCGTGCGCCGCGTGAGCCGCGTGGAGCGTCCCTGGGTGGCCGTCGGCACGCGGCTCTCCGCCGACCTGTACGAGTGCGTGGTGCTGCGCGACGACATCGAGGACTCCGGCGACAACCGCACCCGTTTCGTCTTCCTCGCACGTGAGCCGGCCGCGCAGGACCTGGCCGGCCCGTACAAGACCAGCATCGTCTGCGGCATCGGCCACGACCAGCCCGGCGCCCTGCTGCTCATCCTCAGTGAGTTCGCGCACCGGTACGTGAACCTGACCAAGATCGAGTCGCGGCCGTCGCGCCAGGGCCTGGGCGACTACATCTTCTTCATCGACGTCGAGGGACAGGAGGGCGACCCGCCTATCGCGCAGGCGCTCGCGTGCCTGCGCTGCAAGCTGCCCTGGGTCAAGGTGCTGGGGTCGTTCCCCGCCTGAGCGGTACGGGGGTTCGTGATGGACGACAGACTGAAGCACGATGCGCCCGGCACGACGGACGCTGCGGCAGCCGACGGGCTGGTCGTCACACCGGCGGGCACGGAGCTTGCGGAGGCAGCGGAGGGCCAGCTCGAGCAGCAGGAAGAGCCGCCGGACGCCCCGCCCCTCACGGCGCCGAGTGGGGCCGGCTACTTCGTCCGCCGGGTGCACGCGGCCAGCGAGTTCGAGCTCTTCTTCGTCTCCGCCGTCGGCACCATCCTCATCGTGCGCGCGGCGCTCGCCCTCACCGGCTGGCCGCAGCTCGGAGGCGGCAAGATCCACTTCGCGCACCTGCTCTGGGGCGGCCTCGGGATGCTCATCGGCATCGTCCTCTTCATGGCCTTCCAGGGCCGCATGTGGCGGTTCTTCGCCACGCTCGCCTGCGGCATCGGCTTCGGCCTCTTCATCGACGAGCTGGGCAAGTTCATCACGTCGGACAACGACTACTTCTTCCAGCCGGTGATCGCCATCATCTACCTCATCTTCGTGGCCCTGTTCTTCCTGTTCCACTGGCTGGGGACGGTGAGGAACCTCACGCAACAGGTGGCGCTGGTCAACGCGTTCGACTACGCCAAGGAGGCGGTGCTGCGCGACATGGACGCCGGCGAGCGCGACGAGGCGCTGTACCTGCTCAGCCGCTCAGACCAGCGGGACCCCATCGTGATCTCGCTCACCAGCAGTCTGCGCGCGTACACGGACCTCGCCAAGCCCCTGCCGTCGCCGATCACCAAGGCCAGGGCCTGGCTCTCCCTCCTGTCCACGAGGCTCCTGCGCAGCCGCGTCTTCAAGGCGATCATGGTCGGCTGGTTCCTGGTCATCGCTCTCGCGAACCTGATCGCCTTCATCCCGAGCCTGCTGGTCAGCCAGACGCTCACGTTCGCCAACCTCGGCCTCGCCCTGAGCGGCGCCCTCAGCGGGGCCCTCGTGGTGATCGGCGTGATCAGGTGGCGCCGCTCCCGCCTCAGTGCCTACCGCTGGTTCGAGCGCGGCGTGCTGGTGGCCATCTTCATCGGCGCCTTCTTCAGTTTCTACCAGAACCAGCTGAGCGCCCTCTGGACCCTCCTGGTCCTCCTCCTCACCTGGGCCACCATCCGCTATATCATCGGGGAGGAGCTGAAGCGGCTGGCCGGAGAGCGCGTGGCCACCCCGACGTCAGGAGGTGACGGTGGAACGCCTCAAGTGCACCCTGAGGACGGTCACTGACGACGACCGCAGCATGGTGGCGCTGATCGCCGAGGAGACCCTGCACCCGCTCGCGGCGGGGGCCGGACACCCGGAGCGGTACCATCTGGACGAGCTCATGGACCTGCTGGACCGCGCCGAGGTCGTCGTCGCGGAGAGCGACGGCGAGGTCGCCGGCTTCATGGCCGTCGTGGCGCGGGACGACGAGCTTCACGTGGCCTGCGTCTGCGTCGGTCCCGCCTTCGAGGCTCGCGGCGTGGCCAACCAGCTGCTCGATTGGGCGGAAGGCATGGGTATCGACCAGGGGCGCACGAAGCTCACGGCCTACGTGCCGGCGGGCGACCACCCGTCCCGGCACCTCTACGAGGGCCACGCCTTCGTCGCGACCGCCGCCGGTGGCGAGATGGTAGCGCTGGAGAAGCGCCTGCCGCACGTGGAGGCCTGAGCCCGTGCGCATCACGCTGGTCGCCGTACCATACGACCTCGGCCGCGAGGGAGTCGGCAGCGGGCACGGGCCCGGCGCCTACCTTGCCGAGGGGGTCACCGAGGCGCTCGCGGACCGTGGTCACGACGTCGAGGTCGTGACCGCGCAGCGCAGCGCGGCGTTCCACGATGAGCTGCAGGCCGTCCTCGGGGTGGATGCGGCCGTCGCCGGGATGGTCGCGGAGGCGGCCCGCGACGGCAGGTTGCCGATGGTGCTGGCCGGCAACTGCAACGTCACGCTGGGCGTACGGGCCGGCCTGCTGGCCGCGGCCGGGCCGGCCCCCCTTGAGCTCGCCACCATCTGGCTCGACGCCCACGGAGACTTCAACACGCCGGACACCAGCGAGACCGGGTACCTGGACGGCATGCCGCTGGCCATGCTCACGGGTCGTGCCTACCCCGAGACGTGGGCACGGCTCGGCGGCGCACCGGCCGACGAGCGGCTGGTGTTGCACGGCGGCGGCCGCGACCTCGACCCCTCGGAGGCCGACGCCCTCGCCGTGTCGGAGATCCTGGTGGTGAGCGGCGCGGAGATCGGCTACCGCGGCCTCGGCGAGGCGCTCGCTCCGGCGCTGGACGAGCTGGTCAGGCGCGCAGGCGGAGCCGGCCTCGATGCGCGCCGCCCACCGGCCATGCTGCACGTCGACATCGACGTCGTCGACCCCGCGCTGGCGCCGGCGGTGCAGTTCCCCTCGCCCGGGGGCCTGACGGTGGCGGAACTGCTGGCCGCCGTGGAGATGACGGGCGGCCGCTTCGACCTGAGAGCCGTGTCGATGACGTCGTTCGACCCCGAGGCCGGCGACCGTTTCAAGACCTTCCGTGCCGGCCTGGCGGTGCTCACCACGGCGGCAAGCGTGGCGGCGCTGTCGGCGAGGGACTCGGTGCGCTAGGAGCCAGCGCGCGGGCGGACCCGCCTCGCGGCTCCGCGAAGCGCCGGCCGAGGCTCAGTTGTAGAGGTAGACCGTCTCCCCCACCCACGACTGGTCGTACATCCACTGCGCGACCCACATGGGTTCGCGCACGCAGCCGTGACTGGCCGGGTACGGCGGCACCGGCGAGTACCCGTGCATCGCGAAGTCTTTGTAGAAGCCCATGGAGCGGAACAGCAGGCTGTCGTAGTTGGACGGCGCCCACAGGCTCTTGATGAAGATGTGGAAGGTGCCGCTCGGCGTGTTGCCCGTCGCGCCGGACGAGATCGCGATGATGCCGTAGGGCGCGCCGTTCTTCACGACCATGGCGATCTGCCTGCCCTTGTCCACCTCGAGGTGCGTGGACGGACTCGCGTACCTCGCCTTGATGACGTTGGCGGTCTCCAGCTTCTTCCAGTCGTCGGCGTCGAAGACGTAGGTGCGCGAGAGCCCGTACGCCTTCTGGAACGCGACGACGGCGTCGGCGACCTGGCTGGTGAACGTTGAGCCGAGGTTCGGCACGCGGAACCTGAGGCGCGACAGTGCCGTGAGCATCGCCGTGACCTGTGGCCCCTTCGAGCCGGTCGAGAGCCGCGCACCCTTGACCTGCACGGTGGTCTGAGCCATGCGCGCGGCGATGCCGTCGGTGGCGGGCAACGACAGCTGCACGGGGAACGCCCCGAGACCGCGCAGCGGCAGGGTGAACCGGGCCGTGCCGTTGCGCGTGGCGGCCCTGAGCCGGGCCACGGTCGTCCCGTCGTGCTTGACCACGGCAGTGATCGTGCCGGTGTACGACGACGGCACGACCTTGACGGTGAGCGCGACGTCGGCGAACGGGACGGGCTTGCCCGCCGAGACGCTCACGCGCGGCTTGACCACCACGCGCGTGGACGCGCTCTTGGCGCCGTCCGGCAGGTGGGCGACCAGCTCGCCGCTGCGACCGGGCTTGAAGGCGAACGCGTAAGCGCCGCCGGCGTCGGTGACGGCGGTGCCGACGACGGCGCCGCCGAGCGTGATGACGACCGACTGGCCGGGGGTCGCCGGTTGCACGGCGCCCGACACCGCGACCTCCTGGCCGTAGGTGATCGCCTCCGGCGTCGCCGCCAGCGTTACTGTGAGCGGCACAGGCGTCGTCGTGGAGGACGCCGAGGGGGTGGGAGTGGGCTCCGGCGTCGGCGACGCGACCGCGGGAGCCCCCGGGGCGAACACGGCGCACAGCAGGAGCGTGAGGAAGACCGCGAGGGCCACGGCGCGACGTGGAACGGCGTGCTGGGTCGGGCGGTGCGTCATCTGCGAGCTCCTGGTCTGTGACTGCGAACGTAGATCCTCGTTCGACGAGGGTAGCACGCCGCCCTTCGGGCGGTCGACCGGGACATCCGTCCACCCCCTGAACCTGTCTGACCGGCCCTCCGAGCCCGCCGCGCGCCCCCCGCGGCGGCCGCGTCTGCCCCGGTGCGGTACGATGAGGCACGCCCAACACGACTGCGAGGAGTCACGATGCTCGACGTGAAGATGGTGCGCTCGAACCCGGACGAGGTGCGGACAGCCCTGCAACGCAAGGGCGCCGCGTCGGCCTCGTCGCTGGACGAGTTCCTCACGCTCGAGGAAGAGCGCCGCCGGCTCCTCACCGACGTCGAGTCCATGCGCGCCGCGCGCAAGCGCGCCAGCGACGGCATCGCCGCCGTCAGAAAGGCCGGCGGCGATGCCGCTGAGGCTATCAGCGAGATGCGCGCGCTCGGCGACACCATCAAGGAGCGCGAGGTGTCGCTGGCCACCGTCGAGGAGCGGCTCAAGACCATGCTCCTCGAGATCCCCAACATCCCGCTGCCGGGCGTGCCGGACGGCGGTGAGGAGGACTCCGTCGTGCTGCGCGAGGTCGGCGAGCTCCCGCGGTTCGACTTCGAGGTCAAAGACCACCTCGACATCGGCACGGCGCTGGACATCATCGACATGGAGCGCGCCGCCAAGGTGAGCGGCTCGCGCTTCGTGTACCTCAAGGGCGACCTCGTGATGCTGCAGTTCGCCCTGGTGCGCTACGGCCTCGACGTCATCCAGGGCAAGGGCTTCCGCCCCGTGATCCCGCCGGTGCTGGTGCGCGAGGAGGCCATGTACGGCACCGGCTTCTTCCCCACCGACCGCGCACAGGTGTACGAGACCGTGGACGGCGACTGCCTGGTCGGGACCAGCGAGGTCCCGCTGGCGGCGATGCACATGGAGGAGTTCCTCGAGCAGGAGCGCCTGCCGCTGCGCTACGCCGGCTACTCGAGCTGCTTCCGCCGCGAGGCCGGCGCCGCCGGGCGCGACACCCGCGGCATCCTGCGCGTGCACCAGTTCGACAAGGTCGAGATGTTCAGCTTCTGCCTGCCGGAGCAGAGCGAGGGCGAGCACAAGCTCATCCTCTCGGCGGAGGAGGAGATCCTGCAGGGCCTCGGCATCCCATACCGCGTGGTGGACATCGCCGCCGGCGACCTCGGCGCCCCGGCGGCCCAGAAGTTCGACTGCGAGGCGTGGATGCCCGGCCAGTCGCAGTACCGCGAGGTCACGAGCTGCTCCAACTGCACCGACTACCAGGCGCGGCGCCTGAACTGCCGCTACCGCACCGACAAGGGACCGCGCTTCGTCCACACCCTGAACGGCACCGGCATCGCCGTCGGGCGCACGCTGATCGCCATCATGGAGAACCACCAGCGCGCCGACGGCAGCTTCGAAGTGCCGGAGGTCCTGCGGCCGTACATGGGCAAGGACGTGATCGGGGGCTGAACCAGCGGCGGGCGGCTGCGGCCGCGCGCCTACGCCCGGGCCGCCTCCTCGGACCTCAGTCGCCGGCGATCTCGTCCAGCGCGCCTGCGAAGGCCTCGAGGCGCGCAGCGGCGGTACGGAGATCGCCGGGACTCACAGGGCCACCCCGTGGTGCTCGACGGCGTCCCACAGGCGTTGCGTGCACGTGTCCAGGTCGACCAGGTCGAACTCGAAGTCCGCTGACAGCATCAACAGACGGTCGAGCGCCCTGTGGTGAGCCGCTCCGAGCCCTCGCGCCGCGAGGTCGATGTCCGAGTGGGCACCGAAGGGTCCGCCTTCAGCGAGCGAGCCGAACAGGAAGACGTCCGTCGCCCCGAAGCCCGCGCGGAGCACCTGGGCAGCCTCGCGAGCAAGGCGCAGTGCCGCGTCGGCGCGCACGCTTCGCCGCGCCGCCTCCTCAGACTCGCGACGGCGACGTGTGGCGCGGTACGCCGCCAGCTGCTCGGGTGTCATCTCGAGGATCATCGTCGCGAGTAGACCGCCGCGCTCCGGACCCGCCAGTGACCCCGAGTCAGCTCTCCCCCGTGCGGGTCCTGAGCATGGGGGCGCGGGGGCCTCGACGGCGATGACGCGTCGCCGTTGACTACTCGACCGGCTCGGCCTCGCCGAACGCGGCGCTCCCGTCGGTCTCGCGCCAGGGGATCACGAAGCAGCGCACGTCCGTCTCGGGAAAGGCGTTCTCCAGCAGCACGCGCACGCGTTTGAGGTCGCGCACCAGCAGTCCCTGCTGGTCGAACCCGAAACCGCCCAGAGCGCGTTCGTACGCCTGGCAGTCCTGATGGGACACGAGGTAGATGCGGCGGATGCCGTGCGTGTCGAGCTGCGTGCGCACGCAGCCCAGCGCCACGCGCCGCTCCGTGCCCGCCTGCGTGAACACCAGCGGGCCGCCGGGCACCAGAAGCCGGTCGGCGGCCCCTTCGCCCTCCTTCTCCTGGAGGGCGGCGAGCGAGGCGGCCACGCGGCCGTCTGAACAGGCGATGAAGAGCGCGGTCACGGCCGGGGCATGTCGGTGAGGGCTCCCACGGGTGGCAAGTATGCCAGATGACCGCCGTCGCTACTACTCGGCTCGCGGCGGCCGAGCGCGCGGGTCGCCCGCCGGCGACTCCCGCGGCGCGAATGGCCGCCGCACCGTCCCGGCGCTACACTGACCTTCCCCGGAGGGATGGCAGAGCGGTTCATTGCACCGGTCTTGAAAACCGGCAGACCCGCAAGGGTCTCGTGGGTTCGAATCCCACTCCCTCCGCCAGCTTGCAGGGATTGTGTCCCGTTCCTGCCTCTTGAGCGACTCTCGGCGATCCGCCCTCTTCCCCACTTTCGTGCTGGAGAGATGTACTCCGCACGGGGGGCCGAACACTCGGAGACCCACTCCCATGCCTTCCTTGTGACTGCGTTGCATGGGGATCGCGGCTACTGGTACATCTCGTGGATGTGCTCCTGTCCGTTCGACAGATAGACGGAGATGAAGAAGTAACCGGTCTCATCGTGCCGGAACTCCGCGGGGACCTCATAGAAGAAGGTGCCGTCCTCGCCGCTGCCCTGGCTGAGCGGCGCACCACTGTACGGATCGAGGGGCCAGTCCTTATCGGCGATGTAGGGAGCGAGGTCTCCGCCGATATCGACATCGTTGGGCGGCTCCGTCGTGTCGGCCGTGTACTGCTCGATCGCCGCGGCAATCTGCTCGACGCCGGCGATGAGCTGCTCATCCTCGGGCGTCTCGGCCTCGGCGTCGGCCGGCGGAGTCTCCACCGGCTGTCCTCCGACGCCGAGCGTGTACGAGTCCGTCCACCCGTAGTCCACCCCGTCGACGACCAGCCAGCATTCCTCCCACAGTGTGCCCGCGGCCTGGTCGACGGTGAGGGCGATCCTGTTGTCCGCTACGTCCGCGGCCGCGACCTCGTCGGGAGTCATCTCGGCAAGCAGCGCGATCTGGTCCGTACCCCACTCGTAGGTCATCGCGTCGCCCTCGATGACCCAGTCGGACGCCTCACCCCACTGGTCGCCGCCGGTCGTCCAGTACGCCGTGGGCCCGCTCACGATCTCGACGCTGTCTCCGCGAGGCGAGATCCACAGCCCGAGAAACGCCTCTTCGAAGGATGACTTCTCGGGAGACGACGACTGCCCTGCGACGACCTCTGGATCCAGTGAAGATGTCGCGGAGACCGGTTGATCACCGCCGCAGCCAGCTGCGAGCAGCGCCACGAGCAGCAGCACGATAAGCGCCCGCGGCGCCAGAGCGCCCGGGCGCGTGAGCCTGAGTCTCGATGTGAGGTCAGCTCGAGCTCTCGCGAGGCGCCACAAGCACGAGCCGAATCTCCCGTGATGCCTCCCTCGCCCTCCAGCCCAAGACCGATCATGAGATCCAGCCATCGCCCCTCCACCTTCGCACTTCCAGCGCTCCCCCCTGCCACAAGGCGACCCAGCCGATCTCGGCGGCTCAAAGCCTTGCGCAACACAAGCCTCTGAAGGGCCTCGTATGAGTCCTTGCCTACACCCGCTTCCATCTGCCGTCAACAATCGAGGACGAAGGAACGGGCCGCGGACTCGCAAGCCGCCAACGGGCTCGCTCGTCGGCTCGAATCCCCCTCCCTCCGCCAGCGTTACAATCGGATGTCATGGCACTCGCATTCCTCTATCTCGTCCTCGCCCTGGTCGCTTTCGTCGGCGCGACCGTCGTGGCAGTCATGATCATGACGCGCATCGAAGCGCGGCGCGGTCGGCGCAGCAGGCCCGCGGACGGGGCGATGGTCTCAATGCTCCGCGGCCGCCGCCGGCGTCTGGACCGGCGGCTTGGCATCCACGAGGACGAGTCACCCGAGGCTCCACGCGCAGACGCCGAGACGGCCGAGCGGGTGGAGGAGACCTTAGGCCAGAGCGACTGAAGACGCAGTGGCGTGGCGCCCGGCAGCGCACCTCACCCTGCGGCCGGTTCCCCTGAGGCGGACTCCTTGAAGCACACTGCCACCCTGTGCCCGCCCGGCTCGCCCATGCGGAAAGCGGCCACGCGATACGAGAGTCATCAGGTAGAGGCGCCGGCCGCCGGGCCGGTGGATGTCCGGCACCTGCTCCGGGTCCAAGGATGCCACGTCGAACCCCGCGCCATGGTCGCGCACCTCCGCCCACAGGTCCGATTCCCCGAAAGCAAGGCGCACCTCGAGGTCGCCGACCCGCCCCCCGTGCCCGCCGAGTTGGTCGTCGCCTCCTCTACCGCGAGGGTAACGTCGCCGACGTCCGTCGGAGAGAGCGCCTGCTCGTGACCGCACGACCTTTTCACCGATTCCGCGTCCCTCGAGAGGTGCGTTCGTCCCAGCCGCAGTCGCGCCTCGCCGAACCTCCGATACCGTTCGTCGAGAGGAACGCGCGGGAGGCGCGGAGCTTGGTGCTTGTCCTCCGGCCGGTCGGGAAGCACGAGCCCGTACGCGGCGTGGGCCGCGGGTCGACTGACCCGCGGCCCACGCCGCGTCTGCTCCCGTGCGGCCGGAACGGCGCTGCGCGCCCCGCCGGCCGGTTGCTCTTCGGCTTCTCAGAGCCGCGCGTAGTACTTGCGGATCTCCCAGTCGGTGACCTGCTCGCGGTACTCGTACCACTCGTTGAGCTTGTTGGTCACGAAGCGCTCGAACACGTGGTCGCCGAGGGTGCGCTTCACGAGCTCGCTGTTCTGGGTGGCCTGGATGGCCTCGTAGAGGTTGTTCGGCAGGTTGCCGAGGCCGTGCGTCTCGCGTTCGTCGGCGGTCATCTTGTAGATGTTGGGCTCCACGCTCGGCGGCAGCTCGTAGCCCTTCTCGATGCCTTCGAGGCCGGCGGCCAGCATGACGGCGAACGCCAGGTACGGGTTGGCCGCCGGGTCGGGGTTGCGGAGCTCGGCACGTACCGTGCTCTCCTTGCCCTGCACGTACAGCGGCACGCGGATGAGGGCGGTGCGGTTGCGGTGCGCCCAGCTGATGTAGACGGGAGCCTCGTAGCCCGGCACCAGGCGCTTGTAGCTGTTCACGTACTGGTTGAGGACCGAGGTGAACTCGCGCATGTGCATGAGCTGGCCGGCGATGAAGCCCTTGGCGATGTCGCTCAGGTGGTCCGGGTCGGTCTCGCTGAACATCGCGTTGTTCTTGCCGCGGAACAGGCTCTGGTGCACGTGCATGCCGCTGCCGTTCTCGCCGTGCAGGGGCTTGGGCATGAAGGTGGCGTGCACGCCGTTGTGGGCCGCGACCTCCTTGACGATGAGGCGGATGATCATGACGCGGTCGGCCATGAGCAGCGCCTTGTCGTAGTGCGGGTCGATCTCGTGCTGCGACGGGGCGACCTCGTGGTGGCTGGCCTCCATGTGGATGCCGAGCTTGTCCAGGGTGCGCATGGTCTGCTTGCGCAGGTCGTTGCCGAGGTCGTCGGGGAGCACGTCGAAGTAGCCGCCCTCGTCGGTGAGCTCCGGGTACTCCGCGTCCTTGAAGTAGAAGTACTCGAGCTCGGGGCCGACGAAGAACTCGAGGCCCATGTCGCGGGCGCGGTCGAGCTGGCGGCGGAGCACCCAGCGCGGATCGCCCTCGAACGGCTTGAAGTTGCGGTCGAGCACGTCACAGAACACGAACGCCGTGCGCTCGTTGCCCTGCGCCCACGGCAGCACGTGGAAGGTGTTCCAGTCGGGCATCGCCACGATGTCCGACTCCTCGATCTCGGCGTAGCCGCTGATGGAGGAGCCGTCGAAGGCGGCGCCGCTCTCGATCACGCTGTCGAGCTGGCGGTCGGGGATCTCCACCATCTTGAGGTTGCCGAGGATGTCCGTGAACCACAGCTGGATGTGCTTCACGTTCTCGTCTGCGACCGTCTTGCGGATCGTGGCCTGAACATCAGTGCTCATCGTCATCCTCTCGGGTCGGGGGTGCGCGCGGGGCGCAACGGGGGTGGGGTGGTGCGGTGACCTCTGTGGACGCGCGCCAGGGGGGCGCGAGGGTGGTCGAGCACGCGGCTGCGCGCGACGGAAGACATGGCGGGATGCCGAGGAGCCGCCGGAACGGCGGCGTCGAAGATGCCCGCGGGCGCGGCGCTGCGGGCTCCTCGAGGATGAAGGCGGTGTCGCCTTGTGCTGATCATGCCGATCCCTCTCCTCAGAGGTGATGCGTCTGTGCGCTGGGCGGAAGTATACGCCGCCTGGGGACTGCCGCCCAACCAGGGCCGTCCGGCGGGTGCGTCATACCCGCCGGACGGCCCCTATTCGTCTAGTTTGTGAAAGCACATACGTCAAGCTGACGCTGTCCACGATGCGGACGCACCCGACCCCATCGCGGATGCGCTGATTGTGACAAACCGCACAACTGTTGCGCGGAAATACACCCTCCTGTACAGTCCTTGATAGCCTGAGCGGTACCCCCAGCCGTATCCCACAGCCCACGGGTGCCGCTCATCGGCCGTTTTCGACACTTGACAAGGAGCGGTTGATGGAAGAGCTGGTCCTCGCGCTACCGGGCCTGTGGGCCGACCACCACATCCTCGTCGTGCGCGACCTCCTCAAGCAGGACGAGGCGGTCCGGATCGTCGCCGTGAGCGCGCTCGATCGCAGCGTCACCCTGACCTACGATCCCGCCCGCACCGACCCGGTGAAGATCGCCGCCCTCCTCGAAGCGGGCGGGTACCAGACCGGAGCTGCCGACGAACCGGCTCCCGCCCTCACCAGCAAGCCGGCATGGGCCACCGCCGGCGTGCGCATCACCGCCACCAACGCCGTCGACCTCGCGATGTCGGGAGACCACCGCAAGTACTGACGGCCGCGCCACTTCGAGCGTGTCCCTCACGAGCAGCCACGCCGCCGCGTCCGGCGCGCGGGCGCCGCTGTCCCTTCAGCGGTCGCGCCGGAGCCCCGGCGGCAGAAGGAGATGACTCATGGACGATGAGAAGAACGGCGCAGCTGCCGGAAGATCCGCCCGGAGCATCGACCCGGCGGCCATCGAGATGCTGGCCCACGCCGACGAGTGCGGCATAGGCACGGTCTTCAGCCGTGCCGGCGAGATGAAGCCCTGCCCCATCGGCGAGAGCGGCGCCTGCTGTCGCATCTGCTCCATGGGCCCGTGCCGCCTGGTCGGTAAGGACGCCGAGCAGAAGACGGGCCTCTGCGGCGCCGATCTGCCCACGATCGCGGCGCGGCACTTCGCCCGCCAGGTCGCCGGCGGCGTGGCCGCGCACTCGGACCACGGCCGCGACATGGCCATGACGCTGCGCGCGGTGGCCAAAGGCGAAGCCGCCGGCTACAAGGTCAAGGACGAGCAGAAGCTCCACACGGTCGCCGCCCACATGGGCATCCCGACCGCCGGCCGAGAGGTCAACGAGGTCGCCCTCGACGTGGCCGACAGGGCGCTCCAGCAGTTCGGCCAGCCGCACGGCGAGATCATCTACACGAAGCGCGCCACGCCCAAGCGGCAGGCGCGCTGGCGCGAGCTGGGGCTCACCCCTCGCGCCATCGACCGTGAGGTCGTCGAGGTGCTCCACCGCACCCACGAGGGCGTGGACCTGGACGCCGAGAACATCCTCAAGTCGGCCCTGCGCTGCTCTCTGGCCGACGGCTGGGGCGGCGCCATGCTGAGCACCGACATCAGCGACATCCTGTTCGGCACGCCCTCCCCGCTCTCGAGCGAGGTCAATCTCGGCGTGCTCAAGGCCGACCAGGTCAACGTCATCGTGCACGGTCACGAGCCCACACTCTCGGCCATGCTCGTGGAGGCCGCACGCGACCCCGAGCTCATCGCCGAGGCCAGGGCCGCCGGCGCGGAAGGCATCAACCTCGCCGGCATCTGCTGCACCAGCAACGAGATCCTCATGCGCTACGGCATCCCGGCGGCCGGCAACTTCCTCCACCAGGAGCTGGCCGTGCTCACCGGCGCCGTCGAGACCATGGTGGTCGACGTGCAGTGCATCATGCAGGCGCTCGGGCCGCTCGCGCAGCGGTTCCACACGCAGCTCGTCACCACGTCGCCCAAGGCCAAGATCCCGGGCGCGACCCACGTCGAGTTCGACGAGCACCGCGCCCCCGAGACCGCCCGCGAGATCGTGCGCATGGCCATCGCCAACTACCCCAACCGCGGGCCCATCCACATCCCCGACTACCACGAGCCGCTCGTGGCGGGCTTCAGCCACGAGTACCTCAACTACATGCAGGGCGGGTTCCACCGCGGCTCGTTCCGGCCGCTCAACGACGCCGTGATCGCCGGCCGCATCCGCGGGCTGGCCGGCGTGGTGGGCTGCAACAACGCGCGCGTCACCCAGGACGAGGGCATCGTCGAGATGATCAAGCGCTTCATCGCCGACGACGTCATGGTGGTGGTCACGGGCTGCGCCGCCACCGCCGGCGCCAAGGCCGGGTACCTGAGTCCGGAGATCCTGGACTCGTGCGGTCCCGGCCTGCGCGAGGTGATGGAGGCCATCGGCATCCCGCCGGTGCTCCACCTCGGCTCGTGCGTTGACAACTCCCGCATCCTCACGGTGCTCACGCAGGTGGCCACCGAGGGCGGCCTCGGAGAAGACATCGACGACCTGCCGGCCGTCGGCCTCTGCCCGGAGTGGATGTGCGAGAAGGCCATCGCCATCGGCACCTACTTCGCCGCCTCCGGCGCCCACGTCATCTTCGGCGTGAGCAGCCCGGTCGAGGCCTCCAGCGTCGCCACGAAGCTCATGACGGAGGGCTGGGAGCAGCTCGTGGGAGGCGACCTGGAGTTCATCCCCGACTGGGACCAGATGTACGCACGCTCGCTCGAGCTCATCGACGCCAAGCGCGCGGCCCTCAAGCTGCCGCAGTACGACCCCGGCCAGTTCGGGGCCAGCGGCGACAGCCTGTTCTTCGCCGAGATCAGAAAGTACCTGGCCGAGAAGGCTCTGGAGGCAGAGCGCGGCCTGGAGACCGTCGGCTCGCCGGTGTACCCGCTCGCCGAGGGCCACTCCCACGACCACGGCGACGGCGACGGCCACGGTCACGCCCACGAGGAGGGTGAGGCCTGATGTCGCGGTACATCGCCACGCGCGCCATCCGCGGCGCCAACGCCATCCTCGCCGAGGCCGAGGCCCAGGTCCACGCCGCCATCGAGGAGCTGGGCCCGGAGACGCCGGTGCAGTTCACCAACACTGCGTACTACCTGCCGGTGGTGTACGCGTTCACCGGCCTCAAGGTCGAGAAGCTGGGCGACCTCGCCCTGGTGATCGAGCGCGCCAAGCAGCTCGTCCACCCCGTGCCGGCCGAGAAGTTCTGGCTGCCGTACCTGGGCGAGACGCTCGACAGCGGCGTGGCCACCCTGTTCGCCGAGGAGGCCATCGAGGGCGTGCGCTTCGCCCGCCACCAGGAGCCGCAGGTACTCACCCTCGAGCACGGCGAGTACGGCGGCGGCCGTTTCACCGGCGGCGACCTGGGCGTGCACGGCGACAAGTTCAAGCTCAACGGGCCCATCGACGACATCCAGCTGCGCGCCTGGGGCATCCAGCTGGTGGACGGCCGTATGCCCGGGTTCTGCGCCATCGTGGGCTGCGCCAGGAGCAACGAGGTCGCCGTCAAGATCGTGCGCGAGCTGCAGAGCCGCGGCATCCTCATCTTCCTGAGCGGCAACGTCAACGGGCGCAGCATCATCCACCAGCTGCAGGAAGAGGGCATCCAGCTCGGTTACGACACCTTCACGGTGCCGTTCGGCATCGACACCATCAGCGCCGTGTACGCGCTGGGGTTCGCGGCCCGCTCCGCCCTCACCTTCGGCGGCATGGAGCCGGCACAGGCGCGCGACATCATGCTGTACAACAAGTACCGTGTGTTCGCCTTCGTGCTGGCCCTCGGCGAGGTCGACGACCTCAAGTACGCCACGGCCGCCGGCGCCATCAGCTTCGGCTTCCCCACCATCGCCGACACGCGCATCCCGCAGATCCTGCCCACCGGTGTGACCACCTACGAGCACGTCGTCTCCATGCCCTTCGACGAGATCCCCGGCAAGGACGACATGGAGAAGACCGAGAAGCTCATCCAGCGCTGCATCGAGGTGCGCGGCGTCAAGGTGCGCATCGCCAAGGTGCCGATCCCGGTGAGCTACGGCTCCGCCTTCGAGGGCGAGCGCGTGCGCAAGGACATCATGTACGCCGAGTTCGGCGGCAAGCGCGCGCACGCGTTCGAGTACCTGCGCATGAGGCCGGCCGACGAGGTGGAGGACGGCAAGATCACCGTGAACGGGCCGGACCTCGACGAGATCGAGGAGGGCGGCGCCCGGCCGCTGGGCATGGTCGTGGACGTGTCCGGCCGCAAGATGCAGCTCGACTTCGAGCCCATCCTGGAGCGCCAGTTCCACTACTTCATCAACGGTGTGGAGGGCATCCAGCACAACGGCCAGCGCGACATCGCCTGGACCCGCGTCAGCAAGAGCACCTTCAACAAGGGCTTCCGCATGGAGCACTTCGGCAAGGTGCTGCACGCCCGCATCCACGAGGTGTTCGGCAACATCGTCGACAAGGTCCAGGTGCACCTGACGACCGTGCCGGAAGAGGTCGACGAGCTCATCGAAGTGGCGCGCGTGGCCTACGCCGAGCGCAACGAGCGCATCGCCACCCTCACCGACGAGTCGGTGGACACCTTCTACTCGTGCCTGCTCTGCCAGAGCTTCGCACCCAACCACGTCTGCGTGGTGAACCCCGAACGCGTGGGCCTGTGCGGCGCCTACAACTGGCTCGACTGCAAGGCGTCCTACGAGATCAACCCGACCGGGCCCAATCAGCCGGTGCCCAAGGGCCTCTGCATGGACCCCGTGAAGGGCGAGTTCAGCGGCCCCAACGAGTACATCTACCAGCACTCCAACCAGGTCGTGGAGCGCGTCACGTTCTACTCGTGTATCGAGTCGCCGATGACCTCGTGCGGCTGCTTCGAGTGCATCATGGTCCTCGTCCCCGAGGCCAACGGCTACATGGTCGTGAGCCGCGAGGACCCCAGCATGACCCCGTGCGGCATGACGTTCTCCACGCTGGCCGGCACCGCCGGCGGCGGCATGCAGACGCCGGGCATGATGGGGCTGGGCAAGTACTACCTGACGAGCAAGAAGTTCATCTCCGGCGACGGCGGCATCCGCCGCGTCGTGTGGATGAGCTCCAACCTCAAGGAGACCATGCGGCCGGCGCTCGAGGAGGTCTGCGAGCGCGACGGCTGCCCCGGCCTGCTCGACCAGATCGCCGACGAGACCTCCGTCACCACCGTCGAGGAGCTGCTCCCCTTCCTCGAGGAACATGGGCATCCCGCCCTGACCATGGATCCCATCTTCTGAACCCACGAACGTCTGGAGTGCGCAGATGAGTGCAGTTGAGACCCCGGCAGAGAAGTGGTCCGGCGCCGTGCGCGAAGTCACGCTCGGCAGCAGCTACGGAGGAGGGACGCGGACCGGCACCGTGACGGTGGGCGGCGAGACGGCCCTGCCGTTCCTCAGCTTCGAAGGCACCATGCCCAACCGCCCGGCGATCGCCGTCGAGATCACCGACGTGCGGCCGGACGACTGGTCGTCTGAGCTCCAGGCCGCCTGGGGCGACCTGCTCGGGAGCCCCGCCGACTGGGCCGTGGCGGCCGTGGAGAAGGGCGCCGACCTCATCGCCCTGAGCCTCAAGGGCTGCCACCCGGACAACGGCGACCTCGACCACACGCACGCCGTGCAGGTGGTGGAGCGCGTGCTGGCGCACGTCGGCGTGCCGCTCCTGGTGTACGGCCCCGGGGTGGCCGACAAGGACAACGACGTGCTCGTGGCGGTGGCCGAGGCCACCAAGGGCGAGCAGCTGGCGCTGGGCATCTGCGAGGAGAAGAACTACCGCACCATCGTCGCCGCGGCCCTGGGCAACGGCCACGCCGTGATCGCCGAGACGCCGATCGACGTCAATCTGGCGAAGCAGCTCAATATCCTCATCTCCGACATGGGTCTCGGCCTGGAGCGCGTGCTCATGGACCCCAACACCGGCGCCCTGGGCTACGGCATCGAGTACACCTACTCGGTGATGGAGCGCCTGCGCCTCGCCGCCCTCATGGGCGACACCATGACGCAGCAGCCCATGATCTGCCAGGTGGGCGCCGAGGCGTGGCGCCAGAAAGAGGCCCGCGCCGCCGAGGTGCCGGCCGGCTGGGGCGACCTCGCCACGCGCGGCGTGGCCTGGGAGATCAGCACCGCGATCACGCTGCTGCAGTCGGGCGCCGACATCCTGCTGCTGCGTCACCCGTCCTCGGTCGCGGCCGTCCGCGGCGCCATCGACGACCTCACGAAAGGGGCGTGACCCGTGGCCCTCTCCGGACTCGAGATCTACAAGCTGCTCCCCAAGACGAACTGCAAGGAGTGCGGCTTTCCCACGTGCCTGGCATTCGCCATGAAGCTGGCCCAGAAGGGCACCGAGCTGGACAACTGCCCCCACGTGAGCGACGAGGCCAAGCAGGCGCTCGACGCCGCCTCGGCGCCGCCGATCAAGCTCGTCACGATCGGCGCCGGTGAGCGCGCCTTCGAGATCGGCAACGAGACGGTGCTCTTCCGTCACGAGAAGACCTTCTACCACCAGCCCGGGCTCGTGGCCCGGGTGGCGTGCGACGACCCGCAGCTCGCCGACAAGGCCGCCGCGGCGGCGGCCTACGAGGTCGAGCGGGTCGGCATGGTCCTGCGCCTGGACGGGCTGGCCGTGGACCACACGGCCGGCGACGCGGCCGCGTACGCCGCGGCCGTGGCCGCGGCCCGCGCGGCCGCGCCAGGCATGCCGCTGGTGCTCATGACAGCGGACGCCGCGGCGGCCGACGCGGCCCTCTCCGGCGGCGCCGCCGCCGAAAAGCCGCTGCTCCACGCCGCCACCGCGGCCAACTGCCAGGCCATGGCCGAGGTCGCCGTGAAGCACGGCGTGCCGCTGGCCATCAAGGTCGAGCACGGCGACCTCTCCGGCCTCGCCGACCTCTCCGCCGTGGCCACTGAGGCCGGGGTCGAAGACCTCGTCCTCGACCCCGGCGCCGGCAGCCTCGCCTCCGATCTCTCGGCGTTCACGCAGCTCCGCCGCCTCGCGCTCAAGAAGGGCGCCCGCGCCCTGGGCTACCCCATCATCGCTCTCTGTACCGCGGACTCGTGGGAGCAGGAGCTCGTGCGCGCCACGCAGGCCGTGGCCAAGTACGCCGGCGTCGTGGTCCTCGACAGCGCCGACCCGGCGGTCTACTACGCGCTCATCACACTGCGCCAGAACATCTACACCGACCCGCAGAAGCCAATCCAGGTGGAGCCGAAGCTCTACGAGATCGGCTCCCCGACGGCCGACAGCCCGCTCATGATCACGACGAACTTCTCGCTCACGTACTTCAGCGTCTCGGGCGAGGCCGAGGGCGCCGGCATGCCGTCGTGGCTGCTGGTCGCCGACAGCGACGGCCAGTCGGTGCTCACGGCGTGGGCCGCCGGCAAGTTCGACGCCGAGAAGATCGCCAAGACCGTCAAGGGCAGCGGCATCGAGAACATGGTCAGCCACCGCAAGCTGGTGATCCCCGGTCACGTGGCCGGTCTCTCCGGCGAGGTGGAGGAGGAGCTGCCCGGCTGGCAGATCATGGTCGGGCCGCGCGACGCCGTGGACATCCCCAACTACCTCAAGACCGTGTGGAGCGCCTGAGAGGACGAGTGGCCACCATCACCTTCACGCCGTCGGGCGAGACCATCGACGTGCCGCTCGGCACGACCCTCCTCGACGCGGCCACCCTCTGCGAGGAGGACGTCAAGGCGCCGTGTGCGGGGCAGGGCCGCTGCGGCCGCTGCCGCGTGCGCGTGCTCAGCGGGGAGGTGGAGCGGCGCAGCAACGCCGGTCTGGAGACGGCCGATGTCCTGGAGGGCTGGGCTGTGGCCTGCCAGACCTTCGTCAGGGGCCCGGCCGAGGTCGAGGTCCCCGAGCGGCGCAAGGAGGAGGTGCGCCCGCACGGCCACGCTGTGGCCGAGCCCGAGTCGCTGCCCATCCGTTGCGATTGGCGGCAGAACCCGGCCGTGCGCACCTTCGAGCTCGACATCGAGCCGCCCACGCTCGACGACCAGACCAGCGACTTCGACCGCCTGCGGCGGGCGCTGCAGCGGCAGCACGGCCTGGAGGAGATCCGCGCCGAGCTGCCCATGCTGCGGCGCCTCGGCAAAGACCTGCGCATGTCCAACTGGAAGGTCAGCGTGACGCTCGAGATGCGCGATTGGGTGTACGGCACGTACCTGCCGCCGCGCCTCATCCGCATCTACCCCGGCGCCTTCAAGCACCAGAGCATGGGGCTGGCCGTGGACGTCGGCACCACCTCTGTCGTGGCCTACCTGCTCGACTTCAACGAGGGCCGCGTGGTCGACACGGCCAGTGCCTACAACAAGCAGATCAGCTGCGGCGAGGACGTGATCAGCCGCATCATCTACGCCAAGACCAAACGCGGCCTCGACCGCCTGCAGAAGCTCGTCGTCGAGACCATCAACGACCTGCTCACCGAGCTGCAGGAGCGCAACGGCATCGAGCTCTACGAGATCCACGAGATCGCCGTAGCCGGCAACACCACCATGACGCACCTGCTCCTCGGGCTGGACCCCAAGTACCTGCGCGAGGAGCCGTACATCCCCACCATCGCCTCGGCGCCGAAGCTGATGGCCGGCGAGCTGGGGCTCAACGCCAACATGCTCGCCCGCGTGCACATCATGCCGTCGGTGGGCAGCTACGTGGGCGGCGACATCACCGCCGGCGTGATCTCGTCGGGCCAGTACGCCACCGACAAGCTCACGCTGTTCATCGACATCGGCACCAACGGCGAGATGGTGCTGGGCACCCAGGACTGGCTGCTCTCGTGCGCGTGCTCCGCCGGCCCCGCCTTCGAGGGCGGCGGCGTGCGCCACGGCATGCGCGCTTCGGCGGGCGCCATCGAGGACGTCTACGTCGACGACGCCACCTGGGAGCCCACCTTCCGCACCGTGGACGACGCGCCGCCCGCCGGCATCTGCGGCAGCGGGCTCATCGACCTGCTCGGCGAGCTGTTCGTCACGGGGCTGCTCGACAAGTCCGGGCACTTCGACCTGGAGGCGCCCACGGCCCGCGTCCGCGTGGACCAGGGCGTACCCGAGTACGTCGTCTGCCGCGCCGGCGAGCAGGGAGCCGACCACGACATCGTGCTCACCGAGTCGGACGTCACCAGCCTCATGAGTGCCAAGGCGGCCATCTACGCCGGCTACATGGTGATGTGCCGCAGCGTGGGCGTGGAGCTCGGCGACGTCGAGCAGATCCTCATCGGCGGGCGCCTTCGGCCAGTACCTCAACGTGGAGAAGGCGATCCGCATCGGCCTGCTCCCCGACCTGCCGGTGGACCGCTTCCACTTCCTCGGCAACACCAGCGCCCAGGGCGCCTACGCCGCGCTGCTGTGCGTGAGCGTGCGGCACGACGTCCAGGACGTCGCCGCCAAGATGACCTACCTCGAGCTGAGCGCCGACAACAGCTTCATGGACGAGTACACGTCGGCTCTCTTCCTGCCTCACACCGACCTCGGCGTGTTCCCGAGCGTCCAGGCAGATGCTCGCGCGGCGCGCCGCCGGGCCGGGGCGGCAGGGCACACCCTGAGACGGAGGCCCGCAGTATGACGACCACCATCGCCGTCGCCGGCAAGGGAGGGACCGGAAAGACCACGCTGGCCGGTCTGCTCATCCGCCGCCTGGCGGAGGACAAGACCGGCCCCATCCTCGCCATCGACGCCGACCCGGCCAGCAACCTCAACACGGTGCTCGACCTGCCGCTCGAGAAGACCGTCGGCGACGTCCGCGAGGAGACCGGCGAGAAGGCCCGCGCCAACCTGCTGGAGGCGGGCATCGCCAAGCGCGACCTGCTCGACTACGAGATCAACGCCAGCGTGGTGGAGGGCGTCGGGGTCGACCTCATCGCCATGGGACGCCCCGAGGGTCCCGGCTGCTACTGCGCCGCCAACAGCATGCTGCGCGCCATCATCGACGCCATCGCCGACAGCTACCCCGTGGTGGTCATCGACAACGAGGCCGGCCTGGAACACCTCTCGCGACGCACCACGCGCGACGTGGACGTGCTCTTCATCGTCAGCGACGCCACGGTGCGCGGCATCACCACCGCCGGCCGCATCGCCTCCCTCATCGCCGAGCTGAAGACCAAGGTCGGCAAGCACTACCTGGTCGTGAACCGCGCGCCCGACGGGCTCACGCCCGAACTGCGCGCGGCCATCGCCGAGCACGGCCTCGACCTGCTGGCCGTGCTCCCCGACGACGAGATGGTGGCGGCCCTGGATGCCGCCGGCCGCCCCATCATCGACCTGCCCGCCGACAGCCCTATGTCGGTCGCCCTCACGCCCGTGCTCGAGACCGTCCTCGCCCAGACCCGCGTCTAAGGAGGCACCCGGTGCTCATCATCGGTGAGAACATCCAGATCATGTCGCCGCCCATCAAGGCCGCCATCGAGGCGCGCGACAAGACGGTCATCCAGGATCTGGCCGTGATGCAGGTCGAGGCCGGGGCCGGCATCGTGGACCTCAACATCGGCCCCCAGAAGAAGCTCGGCCACGAGGTCATGCCGTGGATCGTGGAGGCGGTGCAGGAGGTCTGCGACGTGCCGCTCTCGCTCGACACGACGAACTTCGCCGCCATGGAGGCCGGGCTGCAGGTGTGCAGGCACCCGGCCATGCTGAACTCCGCCTCCGCCGACCCGGACCGGTTGGACAGCGTGATGCAGCTGGCGGCCAAGTACGGCGCCAGGGTCATCGCCCTCACCATGGGCGTGGAGGGCATCCCCACCACCGCCGACGGCCGCGCCGGCATCGCCATGGAGGCGCTCCTGCCGGCTGCCGAGGCCGCCGGTCTGCCGGTGGAGAACGTGTACCTCGACCCGCTCGTCCTCGCCGTGAACTGCAACCAGGACGTGTCGATGGCGTCGGTCGAGTCCATCCGCATGTTCAAGATGATGGCCGACCCGGCGCCGATGACCGTGGTCGGCCTGTCCAACATATCCAACGGCGCGCCGCTCGAGAACCGGTCGCTCATCAACCGCGTGATGATGATCATGGTGATGGGCGCCGGACTGGACAGCGCCATCGCCGACCCGCTCGACTCCGTGCAGAACGAGTGGATCCGCGTCGCCGAGGAGCGCGACGACGGCACGCCGCTCGGCAGGCTCATCCTCGCGCTCTACGACGCCGTGGCCGCCATGGACGTGCTCGACGAGTCGCTGGTGGACAAGAGCGACCCGGAGCAGCTCGCCCTCTGGAAGACCTACCGGATGCTCACCAACCAGACGCTGTACGCCGACTCGTACCTGCAGCTCTGAGGCCTCGCCGGCTCTGGTCAAGTACGGGCTGCGGATGCGAAGAACGCCGGGGGGCGGCGGTCCTGCGGACCGCCGCCCCCCGGCGTTCGCTTGTGTTCAGGAGCAGACCGGCGCTCAGGCCGCCGGAGCGGCGTCGTCCGCCGGCGGCGTGTAACTGCTCCACGGGTCGGTCTTGTCGCCGCCCCATCCGCAGATGCCGTCGCCCTTCCACATCTTCCAGGCGAAGTAGGCGCCCACGCCCAGCGTGATGATGGCGATAAGGAACAGCAGCTTCTTCATTCGGGTCCCTCCTCCCTTCGGCTGTGTGCATCATACCCCCGCGCGGCGGTTTCGGCTCCTCGCTCTGCGTCGCCGCCGCGCCGGGCCGCGGACGCGGGGTCGGCGCCTGGTCTTCCCGACGAGGGCGCCACGTGCGCACTCCACCGGAACGGCCGGCGCTCCCAGCGGCGCGCGCCGCTGGCACGCGCACCCGCGTTCCCGTACCCTCGCCGGGCCATGTGGGTCATCACGCACGTGTTCGCCGGGCTCGCCATCGCCGCCGCCGTCGGCGGGCCGTGGTGGCTCGTCCTCTTCCTCGTGCTCCTGTCGCACGTGGTCATGGACCTCGTCCCGCACTGGGACTACTCGGCCACGCAGCACCCCATCTCCCTCGGTTTTCTGGACTTCGCCGCGGGTCTGGTCGTCTGGCTGGTCTGCTGGCTCGTCCTCGGTATGCCGTTCTGGATGGCGCTCATGGGGCCGGTGAGCGGCGCCCCCGATTGGGACGTGCTCATCGCCGAGCTCCGCCGTAAGCCCGACCTCCACTACTTCCCCAGCCACTCGCAGAGGGTGCACGGCCACGCGGGACCGGTGTGGGGCATCGGCGTGCAGGTGGCCATCATGGTCACTGGCGCGATCGTGGTACTCGCCCTGCGGCCGTACTGAGAGCCGGACCGCGGGGGTACAGTGAGTCGTGGCGGGCGTTCGTGGAAGACCGCGCCCGCGCCCAGGACTCTCGTACGGACCGAGGAGGGGACCGTGGACGAGGTGACGATCAAGGAGATCCCGGACCAGCTCGCATTGACGGTGGCCAAGCGCGTGAGCATGGCCACGGTGGGCGACGGGATAGGCGAGGCGTTCGCGGCCATCATGGCGCACGCCGGAGCGAGCGGCGCGCAGTTCGTCGGCCCGCCGTTCTGCCTGTACCCGGACGAGATGGGCGACGAGTTCGGCATGGTCGTGTGCCTGCCGGTGGCGCCGGGGGCCTCGGCGGGCGAGGGCGTGGCCCTCGAGACGGTCCCCGGCGGGACGTGTGCAAGCCTGCTGCACCGAGGCCCGTACTCGGCGATCGGCGACTCCTACGGAGCCCTGCAGGCGTGGATGGCGGCCAACGGCAGACAGCCGGCCGGGCCACCGCGCGAGGTCTACCTGAACGACCCGCAGACCGTGCCCGCAGCCGAGCTCCTCACCGAGATCGACTGGCCCGTGGCGTGAGCCCGGTCGACCTCGTCAGGCAGCACCGGGCGCTCTACAACCCGTCATGGAAGCACCCGGCCGTCGTGGAGGTGCCGGAGCTCTCGTTCGTGACCGTCGACGGGCGAGGGGCGCCTGAGTCGGAGGCGTACGCCGACGCCCTCCAGGCGCTGTACAGCACGGCGTACACGCTCAAGTTCTCGCTGAGGAACGCGGACGCGGAGCGTGACTTCAAGGTCGCTCCGCTGGAGGGCCTCTGGTGGGGCGACGCCGAGCGCCCGAGCCTCGAGGAACTGCAGAAAGACCGCGCGGCCTGGAACTGGCGCCTGATGATCGCCCTGCCGGACGGGGTGACGGCCGCCGAAGTGGCCGCCGCCGCGGAGCAGGCGGCCCGCAAGCGGCGGCCGTCGGCCCCCGTCGAGATCCGCTTCGAGCGCCTCGAAGAGGGCCTGGCCGCCCAGCTCCTGCACATCGGCCCGTACTCGGAAGAGGCGCCGACCATCGAGCGCCTGCACGCGTGGGTGGCCGAGCAGGGCTACGAGCTGCACGGCCGCCACCACGAGATCTACCTGAGCGACCCTCAGCGCACGGCGCCCGAGCGTCTGAAGACGGTCATCAGGCACCCGGTGCGCGAGGCCTGAGAGCCGGGCGGCGCCCACACGCGGCGGCCGCTGGGGCGCCGGTACGCGTGACGGGGTCGGGAGCACTCCTCCCGGCCCCGTCTCGTGTCGCCCGCCACTCCCGGCCACTCCCGTCAGAGGCCGCGCCGCCACTGCACGAACGCGAACGCCCCTACCGCGACCGCCCCCGCGAACAGGAGGACGGCGAGCAGATGGAACCCCACAGCCCACAGAAGGCCGGCGGCCAGCAGGTCGATGAAAGCGCCGGCGGCCAGCAACAGGGACGCCTTCACGCCAGCACCTCCAGGGCGATGCGTTCGGCGAACAGCGCCTGGAAGGCGAGGTCGCGAACGCTGATGCGCTCGTCAACGTTGTGGTAGCGCTCCGTCACGGCGGCGTAGTCCTCCTCCACGTGAGGCGAGAAGTTGTAGGCCACGACGCCGGGGGCAAGGCTGCGGAACCAGTTGGAGTCGGTGAACCCGACGCAGTGGGCGTTCGCCAGCTTCGCGCCCGGCACGTGCCGCCCCAGCACGCTGCGAATCGCGTCCGACAGCGGCGAAGGATACCGGGAGGCGTTGCCGCGCACCGGCGAACCGATCCACTCGAACGCCCAGCGCGCCTCCACGCCGGAGAGCGCGTCGCGCACCTCGGCCTCGATCTCGCGCTCGTCATGCCCTGCGAGCATGCGGCAATCCACGCAGACCTCCACGCGCGTGGGGTACACGTTCACCGCCTCGCTGTTGCCGCGCACGATCGTCGGCGAGAAGGCCGACCCGTACAACGGCTCGACCATGTCGGCGAGGCCGGGGTCCCGGGCCGAGAGCTCGCGCAGGGCGCCGCGGGCGCGCGCGGGGTCGCGCAGGCGCGCGCGCAGGTCCAGGTCGTCCACCAGGAGCTCCACGAGCTCGGCGGACGACCCGTCGACCACGACGGGCAGCTCGTGGGCCGCGAGCGCCTCCACGACGTGCGCGGCGCCGACCACGGCGTTGCCGCCGCGCAGGGGCACAGATGCATGCCCACCGTCGCCGGACACGACGATGCGGAACTGGGCGGTGCCCTTCTCGCCCGTCTCGAGCAGGTACACCGGGGCGCCGCCATGCATGATGAAGTGGCCCCCGCCCTCGTTGATCACGTAGTCGGTGCGCACCAGGTCGGGGCGGTGCTCCAGCAACCAGCGGGCGCCGCACACGGAGCCCTCCTCCTCGTCGGCGGTGCAGGCGTAGACCAGCGTCCCGGCGAACGGCGCCCCCGCTGCGGCCAGGCGTCGCACGGCCACGGCGTGGGCGGCGACGAGGTTCTTGATGTCGATGGCGCCGCGGCCCCACACGTAGCCGTCCTTCTCCACCCCGGCGAACGGCGGCACCTGCCACCCCGCCGGGTCGGCCGGCACCACGTCCTCGTGGGCGAGGAGCAGGAGCGACGGCCCCGGCCCGCTGCCCTCGAGGCGCAGGACGAAGCTGCGCCGGTCGGCCGGCTCGCCCACGATCTCCCCGTGCAGGCCGGCCTCCGCGAACCAGGCGGCCATGAGCTCGGCCACCCGGGTCTCATTGCCCGGAGGGTTGCTGGTGTCGATGCGGATGAGCCGGCAGAGCAGCTCGCTGGTCTCCCGCTCGACCTCCTCCACGACGGCCGGGTCGATGCCGACGATGTCCACACGTGCCTCCTCCGCTCCGCCGCCCGCACCTATCGCAACGGGCGGGCCTCCCCGCGCATGATAGGAGAGGCTGCGGCCCCGCGCGAGTGGCACCGCCGCGCGCCCTCGGCGTCCCACCCGGCGCCTGCCGGACGCGGTACACGCCCCCCGCCACTTGCGGTACACTATGTCCCCCCGCGGCGCCCCGGCGCCACGGGCCATGTGCGGAGAAGTGGCCGAGTGGCTGAAGGCAACCGCCTGCTAAGCGGTTAAGGGGTGTCAAACTCCTTCCCGGGTTCGAATCCCGGCTTCTCCGCCAGTCCTCCCCTCCCCCTGCTCCCCGCGCTCCTCGGCAGGCGGTTCTCTTGCGTCGCCGTTTTCGGGTATACTCTCGGTCCGCGCGCGCCTGTAGCTCAGTTGGATCAGAGCGTCGGTCTACGGAACCGAAGGTCACAGGTTCGAGTCCTGTCAGGCGCGCCACTTCCCCGGCTCCCCGGCTCATGTGCTCACCGGCTCCGTTCCGCGGCTCCGCCCTCTACGTGGTCACTGCGGACGGCTCCGGGCTCTCGCAGGTCCCGAACGTCGTAGATGCCCTCAGCCCGGCCTGGCGGCCGGAGTAGCTGCCGCTGCCGAGCCAGGCGGATCCAGGCAAGAGCCCCTGGCGTTCGTCCAGGGACATGCAGGAGACCGGGTCCCTGCGCCCACGAGAATCAGGAGCCCTGCATGCGCGAGCGCCCGAGGCCGCGCGCGGTCCAGCTCATCTCTCGGCGCACCGGGCCACGCCATCCAGTAGCACGAGCGCGGCCCACCCGCGTGTGCTCGTCCTACCTCGCCGGCTTGACCTCGAGCACGTCGAGTGCGAACAGCTTCGCGTCCCACCAGTTCTCGTTGGTGCGCTGGCACGCCCACAGGTAACGGCCGTCCCAGGCCAGGTCCCAGGTGCCCTCGGACGCGGGGTAGATCCAGCCGAGTACGTGACCTTCGACGTCGAACTTGTAGATCCGGGCGCCGGGCACCCAGAAGCACTCGCCGTCCCAGGCGATCCCACCTGTGGCCCACTCGTCGAGCTCGATCGTGGCCTTGACGCTGCCCCCGCGGTCCATCCGATAGATGGTCGGCGTCGCCCACCCCATGACGTCGAGATAGGTGCCGTCCCAGGTGACGCCCTTGCAGCCGCTCTTGGGGTCGGGCGTCGCGAACGTCGCGAGCTCTTCGCCCGTTCGCGGATCTACCTTCGAGATGCGTTTCTCGGCGAAGTCGACGACCCACAGGGAGGTGCCGTCCCAGGCCATCCCCCACGGCTGCGGGCCGGGAGCGGGGAACTCCGTGAGGACCGCGCCGGTGACCGGATCAAGCTCGTAGATCTGGCCCGTGCCGATGCTCGCGGTCCAGATGTGCTCGCCGTCCCACGCGACCGACCAGGTCAAGCCCAGCCCAGCCCCGAGCTTGCGCGCAATGCGACGGGTCTCATCGTCGGGGTACACGTACTGGTAGCGATCCAGCAGCGGATCGCCCGGGATGTAGCCGAGCGGATGCGACCAGTCGGCGGAGTATCCCAGATCGATCGCTGCGGGAGGGAAGAACGCGGTCTCGACACTGACGACGGGCTCCGGCGTATCTCCGTGCGCGTTGCCGGCGAACTCCACGTTGCTCACCCGCACGTTGTTGTCTCCCTGGCCGAAGCCGATACCGAAACCCCTGTTGTCCCTGATCGAGACCCCGTACGCGCGCAGCGTGGCATTGTCGTCCACGGACAGGCCGTTGGCCCCGTTGTCGTGCACGAGGGAGCGGCGGATCTCCAGGTCGGTCGCGTCGACGTGCACTCCGTTGGTGCCCGAGCGCCACACCTCGCACTCGTCCATGGTGATCGTGTTGAACTGCTCGGCAGCCAGGCCGTTGTAGCCGTTCTCGACGATCTGGCAGTGGTCCAGGCGGCCGGTGCTGTCGGATTCGAAGTACACGCCCTCCCAGTTGTTCCAGCGGAAGACGCAGTGCGAGAGATCCGCGGTGCCACGCCAGACGTTGAGACCCTGCTGCGCGTACTCGAACACCGCGTAGCGGAAGACGCAGGGTGCGTCTGGGGCCAGGAGCCTGATCATGCTCCAGTCGCCGTTGCAGGGGGTCGTATCGGCGGACGTGAAGTAGATGGGTCGCTCGGCGCTGCCCTCGGCGAGGACGCGACCCTCGACCATGAGCGAGCAGCGTGGCTCGGTGCTGCGGTAGCTCCTCGTGGCTCGGAACATGACCCTGGTCCCCGGCTCGACCGTGAGCGTCACGTGCGGTGACACGACGACGGTGCCGGCGACGAGGATGTCGCCCGACCACACGGTGTCGCGTGTCAGCGTGCCCTCCACGATCACGGGAGACGCGGCGATCTCGACGGTGGCCTTGAGAGGATAGGGACGTGCCCGGCGGCCGCGCAGGTCCTTGGCGTACACTTCGATGGCGTAGCGCCCCGCAGGTTCCGCATCTCCATGCGAATCACGGCCGTTCCAGGTGATCGTCCGCCTGCCGCTCTCGGTCGCGCGCCAGAGCTGCAACTCCCTCACGATGGTGGCCCCGCTCCTGACGACGACCCGCACGCGGCATCGCGCGCTGACCGAGTAGGTGAGCTTGGCCTGGTCGGCGACGCCGTCGCCGTTCGGGGAGATCACAGCCGGCTCCAGTGACACCGCGGCCATCCGGAGCGAGGCTGCCCGGGACTGCGCGTCGGAGACCGCCGTGACGGCCAGCGCCACGAGCCCGAGCAGAATGGCGTGGCGCAGGAAGCGCACAGCCACACTCATGCCGCACCCGCCTCTCGAGGAAGACGAGCAGTGCCGGGCGTCCCGCGGTCACCTACCTCGCGCCCGGCGACGCTCCACCAGCATAGCGGAACGCGAAGGCGGTCACCGTTGCGCGTCCTCGTCGTGGGAGACAACCGATGCCGCGTCGTCACGGCGGACACGCGTCGCACTTCCGGTCAGGGCGCCGCGATCGCTGACCACTCCGTCTCGGCAGCCTGGGTCGCGTCCTTCCCTGGCACGGCGGCACTCATGGGGTAGGAGCTGCGGGCGCGAGGCGAAGCCCGCAGAGGGTAGCGCCTCCTTCCTCCCGTGCTTCACGGGTGGGCCTGGGTGCTCACCGGCCTCTCGGGAACCTCGGGATGAGGAAGGGCACGTCCCGCTTGTACGCGAGGTAGGCCTCGCCGAACCGCTCGGCCAGCTCAGCTTCCTCGAAGCGTTTGAGGTAGACGAGCAGCGAGGAGGCGAGGCCGAGGACCAGGGTCGTGCCGGCGACCGTTCCCGCACCGATACCGATGCCGAGGTAGGCGAGGATGCTCCCCAGGGTCATCGGATTGCGGCAGGAGCGGAACGGCCCCTCCGTCAGCAGCTCCTGAGTGGGCATCACCGGCAGTGGCGTGCCCCGGCCCCGATCCAGCTGAGTGACCACCGACCAGAGACCGAGGGAGAACCCCACGACCATCAGCAGTCCGCCGGCGGCGCGGCGCATCCGGCGCATCCCGAGGCGCGGGAGGCCGAGGCGGCGGTCGAGGCGCGGGCCGGCCGCGCCCACGACGAGTGGGAGCAGGCCCAGGAAGACCGGGCCGGCGAGCAGCGTCGTCGCCAGCCTCGTGACGGCGCCGTGCTCTCGCTGGGCCCAGGTTGTGTAGCGGGACATGTCCCTTCCAGGTGCGATCGACTCACGAACCGTCAGTTGCGCAGCCGGTCGCTGAGCGCACGGGTGAGCTCGTGCAGGAACGACTCCACGTTGGGCCCGCGGCGCGGGCGACCTGCGCCGCGATCTCCGCGAAGACGCCGTGGAGCGTCGAGGCGACCTCGAGGTCGTCGAGGTCGGTCTGGAGGGGCAGGTGGAGCGCTCGGCGCATTGGAGAGGTCGCGGTGCTCATGAGGTGCTCCTTTCCGCTCACGCCGGCCACGCCCCCACTCCCCAGGAAGCCGGCTCCCCACCGGAGTTGTTCCCCTAACGGTGGCGGGTCATCTGGCCGGCGAGGCACAGGGCGCGAGGTCCGTTCTGGGAACAACTTCACCGGGGGGTGGCGAGTGTTCCCGCCGGAGGGGGCGATCGAGATGAAGGACGCGCAGAACGGCCGTCAGTCGCAGGTCGGCGAACGGTCCGCGGCGTGGGCGTGGGTGTGCGTGGTGGTGGTGCCGGCGGTCTTGGCGGTGGCCCTGATCGCCGCGTGGATCGGTCTGGGCGACTCCATCGGCGGCGTCGGGGTGGTAGGCGTGGTGGTCGTGCTCATCGCCGCACCCACGGCCGGGCTCGTGCTGGCCCTCCGTGCAAGACGCGCAGGGCGGCGGTCCGGCACGGCGGCCGCGGTGGTGTCGGGAGTCGTTCTGGCCGCTGTGCTGGTCCTCGTTGGGGGAGAGGTGGTCCAGATCCTGACGTACGAGGTCCCCACCGTGCGCGCTCCGTCGAAGACGGCGTTCGTCGTCGCCTACGACGGCGGCTTCTGGTTCGAGGTAGGCGGCGACGCGAACGCACCCACGGCCGTGGGTCACGATGCCGGCACACCCATCCCCGCCGACTACGACGTCGCCATAGCCACGGGCTGGAGAGGCACGTCCCCCGACCAGCTCAAGACCGAGCGATTCATCAAGATGAGGATCCCGGAGGCCGGCGTGGACATGACCTATGACCGAGGGACGGGCGGCAAGTCGGACAGCAAGGCCTATGGGGGCGGCGCGACCCTCTACGATGCGTACTGGGTCACGTTGCTGGTCCCGATCACGGGCTTCAAGCCGCCCGGCGGAACGCAGGTCTACGCCAGCCACTGGTGGGTGCCGCTGACCGACACCGAGTGGGAGTACGGCAGCGCCACGAACCTCACCGCGGACGGGAAGCTCCCTCAGGGGACCTACACCGTCTACTACGAAGAGACCATGCAGGGGACGACGACGAGCGTGGACGGCATCTACGATTGTCCGCAGACGCCCTACCACCCGAAGCCGGGCAGGAACGTGACTGCCCCCTACACGTTCACCGTCGGTCCGCCCGCGCCGTGACCCGCGACCCGCGCGACCTCGTGGACGTCCGCGCTGGCGAGTACAGAGACCTCCGTGTGGTCAGGGGTTCGACTCCCCTGCGGTCCACCACCTGGTTCACGCTCAGACACTACGCTCGTTTCGCTCGTTTCGTCGTATGGCTCCCGGCTCCTCACCGGCGCTTCGCACGGCGCGCCTGACCGCCCGGTCCCGTCCGCGCGGCGCGTCCCGCGGCCTACTCCAGCAGCTTCGCGCGCATCGCCGCGAGCTCGGCGTCCGTGATCGCCCCCGAGAGTCGCAGCTGCGAGAGTCTGTCGAGGGCGGCCTCCTTGGCGGCGTCCGGCATGCGGCTCGGGGCTCGGGCGTCAGAAGGATCTTCGCCGGAGGTCGTCGCCGCGCCCGTGAACACAGGACCGAGCGAGGCGCGGAACTCGTCGTCGGTCAGCGATCCCTGGGCGTGCAGCTCGGCCAGGCGCTGGACCTCGTCGGTCACCGGTGACGGCCTGCCCGACGGCGCACGGCCCTCCAGCCGCACGCCGGCCTCCGCAAGCACGGGAGCCAGAGCTTGGCGGACGTCGTCCGGGGCCACGCCGTCGAGTGCGAAGGCCTCGTAGCCGCGCGGCCTGAGGTGTGTCACCAGGAAGGTGCGGTCCTCGGCCGTCCGCGCACCGAGGGTGCGCCCATCGGCCGAGATGGAGGTCGTGAGCCCCGACCTCGCGAGCACCTGCCCGGCGTACAGGCTGACGCTCACCACATCGGTGAGCGAGACGGACGGACCGGGGCCTCCACCGCCTCTGACGCCCAATGCGAGGCTGGTCACGAGCATCGACCCGTCGAGCGAAGGTCCCAGGCTGGGCTGCCCGCCGACGTAGTGGGCGCGGGCGAAACGACACTGGAGCGGACGGGCGGCGGGCCCGAGGGCGCATGCGCCCGGGTCGGCGCCGTGCGTCGCCGGCACGGCGGCCGGCGGCGCCGCAGGTGAGGTCGCCGCCGCAGCCGGAGCGGCAGCGGTCGGCGCGACCGCAGTGACAGCCGCGCCGACCGCGCCTCCTTCCCGGTGCGCCAGCGAGCGCACCCACGCGCGGGTGCCGCCGGTGCTCCACAGCAGCGGAGTCACGCGGTCGTACTCGAGCACCTGCGCGGCGCTGATCGCGCCGAACCCCTGCAGCACGAAGCGGCCCTCGTCGTGCGTGATGGTCCTGCCGGCCCACGCCGTGTCGGCACTGAAGCTCGCGACCAGCACGTCCCGTCCTTTCCGTCGTCGAGGCGCTGCTGCGCGCCGGGCCGAAGTCTACAGGCGCGGGCTCCCCGCCGGGAGGGCGCGTTCCCTGTCACCACCGCGCCGGCCGGCCACCGCACGGCCTCCCCTTGACCGTGGGCCTGCGTGACATACGGTGTCGCCATGCAGCGCCGGGCGACAGACACGGGACGGACCGGATGACGCGGGCGGAGACGCACGGGATGCGGGCGAGGGGCGACGCGCGCCACCCGCTCGTCTCGCGCGCCGTTCGCGAGGGGCGGCACGCCCTCGACGAACGCGAGGCCAAGGCTCTGCTCTCGGCCTACGGCATCCCGACACCGCTGGGCGCCGTGGTCAGTACCGCGGAAGAGGCGGCGCGGACGGTGCGGGCGTTGGGCAGGCGCTGCGTGCTCAAAGCGCTCGGCCCCGACATCCAGCACAAGAGCGACACGGGCCTGATAGAGACCGACGTGCACGACGCCGCTGCGGCGCGAGCGGCGTTCCACCGCATCGTCGAGCACGCCGCAGGGCGGGCGGCCGGCGGCGTGCTCGTCGAGGAGTGGGTCCCCCACGAGCGCGAGTTCCTCGTCGGCATGCGCCGCGACGAGCAGTTCGGGCCGGTGCTGGCGCTCGGCCTCGGCGGCATCTTCACGGAGGCCGTCGCCGACGTCTCGTTCGCGCTGCCGCCCGTGGACGTCGCGGCGTGCAGAGGCTTGGTCGAGGGGCTGCGGAGCCGGCGGTTGCTCGGTCCTGTGCGCGGCCTGCCTCGCGTCGACCTTGACCGGCTCACCGAGATCGTCCAGGCCATCGCGCAGCTCACGGCAGACAACCCGGAGATCCTCGAGATCGACGTGAACCCGCTGCTGGCGGCGGGAGCCGACCTGGTCGCTGCCGACGCGCTGGTCATCCTCGCGACGGGCGATGGGCAGGGCGCATCCGACGCCTCCCCACCCCGGCCGACGCCCTGCCTGGCGGCCGTGTTCGAGCCGCGCTCCGTGGCCGTGGTGGGCGCCTCGGAGGATCCGGCCAAGTGGGGCGGCTCCGTATTGCGCAACCTCCTCGACGGAGGCTACGGCGGCGCCCTGTACCCGGTGAACGGCCGCGGCGGGGCGGTGCTCGGGCTGCCGGCCTTCGCCACGCTCGCCGACCTGCCCGGACCGCCCGAGCTGGCCGTGGTCGCGCTCGGCGGCCCCCAGGCGGCCACCGTCGTGACCGAGTGTGGCCGCCTGGGCATACGCGCCGCCGTGGTCATCGCCGCAGGGTTCGCGGAGACCGGCGACCGGGGGGCGGCGCTCCAGCGTGACCTGGCCCGGGCCGCCGACGCCGGCGGCGTGACGCTCGTGGGACCCAACTGCATGGGCGTGCTCTGTACGGGCTCCCGCCTGACCGCGGTCGGGTTCGTCTCGCTGCACCCCGCGTGCGGCGGCCTGAGCGTCGTCTCGCAGTCGGGCAACATCGGTACCCAGCTGCTGATGAGCGCCGAGCGCCGCGGTGTGGGCATTCAGAAGTTCGTGAGCAGCGGCAACCAGGCGTCGACCGACGCCAACGACTTCCTCGCCTACCTCGCAGACGACCCGGCCACCGACGCGGTCTTCCTGTATCTGGAGGGCGCCGGGGATGGGCGTCGCTTCTTCGACCTGACGCGCGCGACGACGCCGCGCAAGCCCGTCGTCGTGCTGCACGGCGGGCTGAGCTCGGCCGGCAGAAGGGCGGCAAGCTCGCACACCGGCGCGCTCGCCGGCTCGTCCGAGGTGTTCGCGGCGGCGGCCCGCCAGGCAGGCGCGATCGTCGTGGACGAGCCCGAGGAGGCCCTCGACGTGGCCGCCGTGCTCGGATCGCTGCCGCTCCCGGCCGGGCCGCGCGTCGCCGTGGTCACGCTCGGCGGCGGCTGGGGCGTGCTGGCGGCCGATGCCGTCGCCGCCGAAGGCCTCGAGCTCGCCGAGCTGCCGGGCGACGTGCTCGCGGCGATCGGCGGGCTCCTGCCGCCTTTCTGGAGCCACGGGAACCCCATCGACCTCGTGGCCACCGTGGCCGGCGGCGTGCCCGAGCGCGTGATCGAGCTGGTCGCCGGCGCGGACGAGGTGGACGCCGTGCTCACGCTCGCGCTGATCGGCAGCCCGAGCAGCGGGCGCGGCGCCGGCAGCGAGGCCGCGGCGCCGGGACCGGCGGGCGGAGCGCTGAACGAGCGCGAGCTGGCACTGCTGGCGCATATCTCCGCCGTCATGGAGCACACCGGCAAGCCGGTCGTCGGCGTGCCGCTCTCCCCCGTGGAACGGGCGGTCTTCGCCGGAATGGGCCGCTTCGCGCCGGTGCTCCTGCCGAGCCCGCGCGCCGCCGTGCGCGCGCTCGCGCGGGCGGTCTGGTACGCCGCGCGCAGGCACGGCGCCGGCTGAGGCGACGGCCGGGCGTCCAGCTCGTCCAGGCCGGCGCTCTTCGGTGCCGCAACGCGTTCTCTTGCGGCCGGGATGAAGAGGCGAGGGGTCTGCACTACCATGGGGAGGCCTCTTCCTCCGGCAAAGGACCTGTGTGAGACGCTGGACACCGTGGAGAGCCCCTTCCGGGACTTCCGTCGCCAGGGCACTCGCGACCGCGTTCGCGACCGGCGCCGCCGGCCTCGCCGTCCTCGGCGCGCTCAGCGGCTGCGGACACACCGGCCCCGTCGACGACGAGAAGTCGCCGGAGCCCATCCACATCGGCGCCATCTACGACCTGTCCGGTGCGCAGGCGCCGCTCGACATCCCTTCCCTCGACGGCGCCCGCCTCGCGGTGGACCGCATCAACGCCGCCGGTGGGCTGCTGGGCCGTCGCGTGGAGCTTCTGGAGCGCGACGGCCAGACCGACGTCAACGTGGTCCGCTACGACGCCCGCAACCTGGCCCGCCTGGGCGTCTCGGCCATGATCGGCCTGAGCGACAGCGACCAGGTCCTGGCGGCCGCGCCCATCGCCGCCGCCGCAGGCATCCCCTTCATCACCAGCGGCGCCACGTCTCCCCTGCTCCCCGAGCAGGTCCCCGACTGGCTGTTCCTCGCCTGCTTCAGCGACAACGAGCAGGCGGCGGCCGGGGCTGAGTTCGCCGTCACCGAGATGGGAGCGCAGCGCGTCGCCGTGCTGTACGACGAGGACATGGAGTACACCAGGCTCCTGCAGCACTACTTCGTGGAGGCCTTCAACGCGTACGGCGGCAAGGTCGTCTTCAGCCGGGGATTCAGCACCGGGGAGCTCGACGTCTCGCGACTCATGAAGCCGGCCGTGCAGGACGACGGGGACGGCGACTCACCCCAGCCGGTCGCCGTGCACCTCATCTACGTCGCGGCAGGGCCTGAGGACGCCGGCCGCCTGGTACGCAAGCTCCGCGACGCCGGCTTCGGTCAGCCCATCATGGGCGGCGACAGCTTCGACAACGCCCAGCTCATCAGCGCCGCGGAGCAGTCCGGAGGCGGCGTGTACTTCACCACACACGCCGCCCTCGGCCTGCCCCACAGCTCGCGCCCCATGCGCAGGTTCTCGGCCAAGTACACGGCGGCCTACGGGCGCTCGCCCGAGAACGCCTTCGCCGCTCTCGGCTACGACACCGTGAACCTCGTCGCCAAGGCCATCCGCAAGGCGAAGTCGGCCGACCCGGCAAAGGTCCGCGACGCGCTCCTCGAGATGCGCGCCTTCAACGGCGTCACCGGACCTCTGAGCTACGCCGGCGACAGCTTCGTGCCGGTGAAGTCGGTGACGGTGGTGGCGGTGGGGCGTGAGGCCAAGCTCGCCATGCAGCTCACGCCCATCTACGTGCCCGAGCCGTGAACGGCGGCGGGCGGGCGGCGGAGTCGCCACCCGCCCGCACCAAGCCTGAGGCCGGGGTCTGCCGGGCCCGGGGAGCCGGACCTCGTCGACTAGTTCCTGAACACGCCGAGGAAGTAGATGAGCTGCGCGATGGAGGCGAGGGCCGCGGCCACGTAGGTCATCGCGGCGGCCGAGAGCGTCTTGCGCACGCCCACGGCTTCACCGTCGGTCACGAGCCCCAGCGCCTGGAGCTGCTGCGCCGCCCGGCGCGAGGCGTTGAACTCCACCGGCAGCGTCACGATCTGGAAGAGCACGGCGAAGCCGAACACGATGAGCGCCAGCGTGATCAGACCGGTGAACTGGAACACCAGCCCCATGAGCAGCAGGAAGAACCACGCCTGCGAACCGAAGGCGGCCACCGGCCACAGGGCCGAACGCGCCTTCATGGGCACGTAGGACTGGGCGTGCTGGATAGCGTGCCCCGTCTCGTGCGCGGCCACGGCGGTGGCGGCCACCGACCGGCCCGCGTACACCGGCTCGCTGAGGAACACGCCGCGGCGCCGAGGGTCGTAGTGATCGCTCAGGGCACCGCCCTTCGCGGGATGGACCGGTACTTCGTTCAGGCCGTTGCTGTCGAGGATCCGGCGCGCGACCTGGGCGCCGGTCATCCCGTTCCTGACCGGGACCTGGCTGTTCACGGAGAACGTGTGCTTGAGCCACCCCTGCACGGCCAGGCCGACGACGAACGGGACGATGAAACACACCAGATAGAGAGTCCAACCACTCATCATGCAGACACACCTCGCGTCCCTGTAGCCGGTGGCGCCGCCGGGACGTTGCTGTCACGACGCCGAGCCCTTTATACCCCGTGGCGCGGGAATCGGGCTGAGAGCTTGCTGAGAACGATCCGTGGCCGGTCTCACGGTCGCGGCCGCGCGAGGCAGGTCGCGCCAACTCCACCCCCACAGGATCGGCGGGGGGTTCCGTGCAGCCGGGAATGCGGTAATGATGACAGCGTGACCGAGCTGCACTTTCCCAGAGACGAGTACTACATGCGCCTGGCGCTGCGCGAGGCGGAGCGCGCCGCGACGCACGGCGACGTGCCGGTGGGCGCGGTCGTCGTGCTGGACGGCGAGGTCATCGCCGCCGCCGGCAATGAGCGCGAGTTCCGCAACAGCCCGCTCGCGCACGCCGAGATGATCGCCATCGAGCTGGCCGCCAGACACATGGGCAGCTGGCGGCTCCTCAACACCGTGCTCTACGTGACCATGGAGCCGTGCCCCATGTGCGCCGGCGCCGTCGTCCAGGCCCGCATCCCGCACCTCGTGTACGGCGCCCCGGACGAGAAGGCCGGCGCCGCAGGCACGCTCTACAACGTCTGCCAGGACCCCCGCCTGAACCACTGCCTGGAGATCACCAGCGGCGTGCTGGCCGACGAGTCCATCGCGCTGCTGCGCGAGTTCTTCCACGCGCGCCGCTGAGCCCTGTACACGCTGCGCGCCGGCGCGGGTACCTCACGCCGGCGCAGCGGGCACGGAGAGAGACCGACCGCGGCGCCGGCCGGCGATAGAATCCCGGGGCCGCCTCAGTCCGGCGCCGTCCCGACAAGGAGCACCCATGCACACCGACGAGCTGCGCGCCTCCGTGGCCGGTCTCATGCCGCGCCTCCGCGCCGAGCTGGAGACGCTCGTGCGCCTGCCCTCCATCGCCTTTCCCGGCTACCCACTCGAGCCCGTCCGCGAGACGGCCGAGGCGGTCGCCGACCTGCTGCGTGCCGCCGGGCTGCCGGAGGTCCGCCTGCTCGACATAGCAGGCGCGCCGGCGGCGGTGTTCGCGGCGCGCCCGGCGCAGCCCGGCGCGCCCACCGCGCTCCTGTACTCCCACTACGACGTACAGCCGCCCGGCGACGAGTCGCTGTGGACGAGCCCGCCATTCGCGCCGACGGAACGCGCCGGTCGCCTGTACGGCCGCGGCGCCGCCGACGACAAGTCAGGCATCGTCATGCACGCAGGCGCGCTCGACGCCCTGGGCCAGGACTGCCCGGTGGGCATCAAGGTGCTCATCGAGGGCTACGAGGAGGTCGACGGCACCGGCATCGAGGCCTTCGTGACCGCCAACCCGGACCTCCTTGCGGCCGACGTCATCGTCATCGCCGACGTGGGCAACTACAGCATCGGCGTGCCCACCCTCACCACGTCGCTGCGTGGCATGGCCGCCCTCGATGTGGAGGTCGAGACCCTCGAGGGCGCGGTGCACAGCGGCATGTTCGGAGGCCCCGCGCCGGACGCGCTCATCGCCCTGGCGCGCATGATCGCCACCCTGCACACGCCCGAGGGCGACGTGGCCGTCGAGGGCCTGACGTCGATGCCGCACGCCGGCGCGGCGTACCACCCCGACGCGTTCCGCGAGGACGCCGGGCTGCTGCCCGGGGTGGACCTCATCGGCAGCGGAAGCATCGCGGAGCACCTCTACGCGCGCCCGTCCATCAACGTGATCGGCTTGGACGCGCCGCCCACGGACGGCGCCCGCAACGCGCTCGTGCACCGCGCCAAGGCGCGCGTGAGCGTGCGCCTGGCGCCGGGCGAGGTCCCGGCCGAGGCACAGGCCATCGTCGCCGGCCACCTGCGCGGCGTCACGCCCTGGAACGCGCGCGTGACGATCACCCCCGGCACGCTCGGCGAGGGCTTCCTGGCGCGCACCGACGGCCCGGCGTACGCCTCCGCGGTCCGCGCCCTCGAGGCCGCCTTCGGCACCGAGGTCGTGCACTACGGCGAAGGCGGCTCCATCCCCCTGGTGGCCGCCTTCCACAAGGCCCTGCCCGACGCCGAAGTCATCCTCTGGGGCCCGGAGGAGCCGCAGTGCAGGATCCACGGCCCGAACGAGAGCGTGGACCTCGGCGAGCTGGAGCGCTGCGTGCTCGCCGAGGCGCTCTTTCTCGACGGGATGTGCGCAGGCGCCTGAGCCGTAGCAGGCGGGCGGGCTGCCGCGAGAGGTCGCCGGGCGGCGCCGCGCGCCCTTCCGCCGGCCTCGGCGCGCCCGCCGCCCGCACGGGCGCGCCGGTTCCCCGTCCTCGCCCGGCTGACGTATACTGGGCGTCCGCTCGCGGGGCTACGCCCCGCCGCACCTCGCGGAGAGGTGTCCGAGTTGGCTTAAGGAGCGCGACTGGAAATCGCGTGGGCGGGGGTAACCTGCCTCGTGGGTTCGAATCCCACCCTCTCCGCCACTGTCGCTGCCCCCCTGCTCTCCTGCTCCCCGCTCCCCGCTCGGCGGCCGCAACGCCACAGGACGCAGCCGCTCTTCACGACTTCCGCACGACTTCCGCAGAAGCGTGACGCGCTCTGCCCGTTCGGCGGGCTGGAGACTCTGCATTCGCTGCTCACCGGCGAAGGCTTCGTCAAGCGCACCGCCGAGAGCCAGACCCGCGCCCAGCCGCCCCGGCAGCACTCTCGCACTCGGAGTGCGCGCCCGGTATTCTGACGCATCACTGCCCCCGACCCGGAGGACCGCATGCGCCTGCGACGCTGGCAAGTGACGATCGCCGCGACACTCATCCTGCTCGCGACCGCCGTCTACGTGATCCGCTGGCTGTTGTTCCCCAGCGACTCGCTGCACAACGAGATGGTGCGCTACCTCGTGGACGACGTCGCCTTCCTCTTCATCCAGGTGCTGCTCGTCTCCATGCTGCTCGACGGCCTCATGCAGCGCCGCGCCCGCGACCAGATGCTCAAGAAGCTGAACATGCTCATCGGGGCCTTCTTCACCGAGTGCGGCACCGACTTGCTGGGGCGCATCGCCCGGCTGGACGCGAAGCTGGCGGAGGTCCGTGGCGACCTCATCCCCACCTTGAAGTGGGACGACAAACACTACGCACGGGCCAAGCAGGCGTTCCGCGACCACGAGCCGGCGATCCACCTGACGCTGGACGACCTCGTCGCCCTGCGCGAGCGCCTGGACGCGGAAAAGACCTACATGATCGGCCTGCTCGGCAACCAGGCGTTGCTCGAGCACGAGACCTTCACCGATCTGCTCTGGGCCGTCACTCACGTCACCGAAGAGCTGCACGCGCGCGGCGACTTCGAGCACCTGCCGGCGACCGACAGGGCGCACCTGGCCGGCGACCTGCGCCGCGCCTATGCCTTGCTCGGCGTCGAATGGCTGGACTACCTGCACCACCTGCGCGACCAGTACCCCTTCCTCTTCTCGCTGGCGGTGCGCACCAACCCGCTGGACCCGGACGCGTCCGTCACCGTGACTGAGTGAGAGGACGCTGAGCGCCCGCGGGCGGAAGGCTCCCTCCCCCCTCTCTCTCCCTTCACAACTTCCGCACAAGTGGTTCGAAGGTCGTTCACAAGTCGTCGCTACACTCCGCCGAGGCCAGAGCGATGCGGGCCACTGCACGGCCCACGGCAGACGACACGCGAGGAAGACAGACCATGACGGACGAGCAGACGCGGAAGACGGCTGAGCGCACCGACGCGGCGGCAGGCACCGGCAAGGCGGCCGGCACCGGCAAGGCGGAGCGGGCCGACCGGCAGGCGCAGCAGCGGGCGCGCTGGATACGGTGGGCCGTCCTCGGCGCCGTCCTCGTCGGCATGACGGCGATAGTGACGGCCCACCAGACCAGCCGCGGCTGGGGTCGCTGGGCCGGCGTCGACTTTCTGTGCCCGTTCGGCGGCCTCGAGACGCTGTACTCGCTGCTCACCGGCGACGGCTTCCTCCGGCACACCGCCGCCAGCTCGGTGATCCTGCTGGTCGGGATGCTGGCGATGGCATTCGTCTACCGCCGCTCGTTCTGCGGGACCATCTGCCCCCTCGGCACACTGCAGGGCCTCTTCGGGGCGCTCGGCGGCAAGCTGTTCAGGCGACGCCTTCTCGTGCCGCGCGGCATCGACCGCGTCGCCAGGTACCTCAAGTACGCGATCCTCGTCTGGTTCGCCGTGTGGACCTGGCAGGCGGCGGAGCTGGTGCTCAGACCCTACGACCCGTGGGTCGCCTGGGCCCACCTCACGTCTGGCGACCTGTTCACGACCTATCTCATCGGCTTCGTGATCCTCGTCCTGTCACTGGCCGGCTCACTGGCGTACGACCGCTTCTTCTGCAAGTACCTCTGCCCCGCCGGCGCGCTGCTGGCCCTCTTCTCCCGCGCGAGCCTCTTCACCATCCGCCGCGACCCTGTGACCTGCATCGACTGCGGGCGCTGCGACACGGCCTGCATGATGAACGTGAACGTGGCGACCGCCGACGCTGTGACGAGCGCGGAGTGCATCTCGTGCAACGAGTGTGTGAACGCCTGCCCGGTGAAGGACGCGCTCATGGTGGAGGCGCCCACGAGCAAGCGCACACCGGTCCTCACGTCCACCGCCGTCGTGGTCGCGGTACTCGTCGCCATCGTGGGCTTCACGACGATCGCCGGCGACTTCCAGTGGCGGCAGCAGCCGGGCGAAGCCCGCGCCATGGAGCGGGGCTCGGGCGGCGGCGCAGGGCAGGGCGGCGGCCAGGGGATGGGCGGCGAGCAGGACTCGGTCGTCCGGGGCTCAACCAGCCTGAACGACATCGCCGGGGCCACCGGCATCCCCGCGGAGGAGCTTGCGGCCGCGTTCGGGGTGCCGGCATCCGACCTGGACGTGCCGCTCCGCGAGCTCAGGGACCTGTACGGGTTCACGCCCCACGACGTGCGCGACTGGGTGGACGAGCGACTGCAGCAGTGAGACCGGCGACCCGCGTCGCGTGCAGGCGCCGGCGCCCCACGGCCGCCTTCCACCCCGTGTCCTGCGGGTGAGTCTGCCTCCGGACGGGTAGTGAGGCACCGACGGCCGCGGCCGGGTCGCGTCCCGGTCGACCCGGTGGGGTCGCGTGCCGCTCGACCGCAGCGAGGTGCCGCATGGCGAACCGCCTGATCGACGAGTCCAGCCCCTATCTGCGCCAGCACGCCGGGAACCCGGTCGACTGGTACCCCTGGGGCGACGAGGCGTTCGAGAAGGCCCGTCGCGAGGACAAGCCGGTGTTCCTCAGCGTCGGCTACTCCGCCTGCCACTGGTGTCACGTGATGGAGCGCGAGAGCTTCGAGGACGAGGCGACCGCGGCGCTGCTCTCGCGCCACTTCGTCGCCGTCAAGGTGGACCGCGAGGAGCGACCGGACGTCGACGCGATCTACATGAAGGCTGTGCAGCTGATCACCGGCCGGGGCGGCTGGCCGATGAGCGTGTTCCTCACCCCGGAGGGCGTGCCCTTCTACGGTGGGACGTACTTCCCCAACAGGCCTCGCGGCGGGATGGCCTCGTTCACGCAGGTGCTGGAGCGCGTCGCAGCGATCTGGGAGCAGCGACGGGACGAGGTCGACAGGAACGGCGAGACGCTGCGGCAGCTGCTGACCCGGGACGAACTGGGCGCAGTACGGCTGACGACGGCGAGGCAGGAGGCGGGAGGCGGCATCCCGCTGAGGCGCGTGACTCTCGACGAAGCCGTCGCGCGCCTCGCCGAGGACTTCGACCCCGCGCACGGCGGGTTCGGCGGCGCGCCCAAGTTCCCGCAACCCACCGCGCTCGAGTTCCTCTTGCGGCGCGCCGTCGCGACGGGCGACACAGAAGCGCTCGGCATGGTCACCAAGACGCTCGACGAGATGGCCGCGGGCGGCATCTACGACCACGTCGGCGGGGGGTTCCACCGGTACTCGGTCGACGACATCTGGCTGGTGCCGCACTTCGAGAAGATGCTCTACGACAACGCTCAACTGGCGCGGCTCTACCTGCACGCGTGGCAGGTGACCGGCGAGCCGGCGTACCGCCGCGTGGTCGAGGGCACCCTGGATTTCGTGCTGCGCGAGCTGACCGATCCGGCCGGCGGCTTCTATTCGGCACTGGACGCCGACTCCGAGGGCGAGGAGGGCCGGTTCTACGTGTGGACGCCGGCCCAGATCGAGACGGCGCTGGCGGGCACGCCGGACGCGCCGCCGGCCCCGATCCCGGTCAACCCGGAGGGTGACGATCTGGACGGGGCGCGTCGACCCGCGGTCAACCCGGAGGGTGACGATCTGCGGCTGTTCTTTGACGCGTACGGCGTCGAAGCCGGGGGCAACTTCGAGGGTACGACCATCCTTCACGGCGCCCTCGACGCGCCGCACCTCGCGGCGCTGCGCGACATCGACGAGGACGAGGTGGAGCGCCGGCTCGCCGCGCTGCGCGCACGGCTTCTCGCGGCCCGCGAGCGGCGTGTCCGGCCGGGCCTGGACGACAAGGTGCTGGCCTCCTGGAACGGCCTCATGCTCGCCGCCTTCGCCGAGGCTGCGCGCGTTCTCGACTGCGAGACCTACCTGGCGGCCGCGCGCGCCAACGCCGAGTTCCTGCTCGGCCAGATGCGCGCGCCCGACGGTCGCATGCTCCGCACGTGGCACGCCGGCAAGGCCAAGCTGAACGGCTACCTCGAGGACCAGTGTGCCGTCGCAGACGGCCTCCTGCAGCTCTACCAGACCGACTTCGACCCACGCTGGTTCCAGGCCGCGCACGAGGTCGCCGACCTGGCCCTCGCGCACTTCGCCGCTCCGGACGGCGGGTTCTACGACACCAGCGACGACCACGAGCGGCTGGTGGCCCGGCCCCGTGACCTGCAGGACGGCGTTCAGCCGTGTGGCGGATCGCTCGCGGCCCTCGTCCTGCTCCAGCTCGGCTCGTACGCCGGCGAAGGCCGCTTCGCCGACGCCGCCGAGCAGGCTCTGGCGCCCCTGCAGCCGCTGATGGCCGCGTCGCCGCTCGGCTTCGGTACCTGGCTGAGCGCCCTGGACCTGACGCTGGCGCCGCCGACGGAAGTGGCCATCGTCGGTGCCCCGGCGGACGGACTGCTGGCCGTGATCCGCAGGACCTGGCGGCCGAACGTGCTGGTCGCGGCGGGATGCGGCGCCGACGCGGCCGCCGCCGTCCCCCTTTTGCGGGGCCGCACGGAGGTGGACGGTCGTCCTGCCGCCTACGTCTGCACCGGCTCCGTCTGCGGGCAGCCGGTCACCGCGGCCGCAGACCTCGGCGCACTGCTCGACCGGTAGCGAAGCGGAGGGCCGAGCCACCGGCGGAACACGGTGGCGGGCGGGCTCCCAGCGGCCGGCCCGGACGAGCCGAGCGGCCGGCGGCCCCCACCGGAGGCCCCGGCAACCCCCACGGTCGTCGTGCTAGACTACGCGTCCGCGGCCTGCGCCTTGCGCGTACCCGTCGCCTCGCGGAGAGGTGGCAGAGCGGTTGAATGCGGCGGTCTCGAAAACCGTTAATCCGGCTAACCGGGTTCGGGGGTTCGAATCCCCCCCTCTCCGCCATTTGCAGGTAGTTTGTGCACTTCTCCCGCCCCTCAGCGCGCTCTCACAAGGGCTACCTGCGCGGGAATGGGGCCGGTTTGGGGCCATTTCGTTTCGCTCACTGAGCCCACGCTCTTGCGCGCGCGACCCGTCGAGACGAGATCAGCGCAGCGACCTTCTCACAGCATCAGCCGCCCACCGGGCCACCAGAGCACGCCAGGGGCGCCGCTCGTGACGAGCTTCGCGGGCCAGTTGTCGAGCGTGCCCAGGTCGATTCAGAGGGGTGGCGAGGAACGCCCCAGAACGCACGCATGCGGCCGCCGCGAGGTTCCCGCCAAGGAGAGGCCGCCGCTGCCGCTCAGGCGGGCGCTGCGGAGCCGCCACCCAGGCCGGCCGCCCTCTTGCGCGCCGCGGCGGCTTTGGCCTTGGCCATCGCCTTCCCCAGGCTATCTTGGAGGTTGCCTGCGGCCGCTTCCTGCATGCTCGGAATCACGTGCGAGTAGGTGTCCATGGTGATGCCGATCGAGGAGTGCCCGAGGCGCTCTTGCACGACCTTGGGGTGTTCGCCGTTGGCGAGGAGCAGGGTTGCGTGCGTGTGCCGCAGGTTGTGGAACTTCACCGGCCTGCCGACCTCGTGCGTCTTCTTGCGCCACTCGGCCGCGAGGCTGCCGGGATGCCAGGGCCGCCCATCTTCGCGGGCAAGGACAAGGTCTCCCTGGAGTTGGAGCCGCCCCGCTTCGTCTTCCACCCTGCTGGCGGACGATCTGCCCCGTCGCTGCCCGGCGAGGCCGTGATCCGTCGGGCAACGCCAAACGCTTGACTGCTCGTGAGCACGGCGATACGGAGAGCTCGCGGCAGAAGCGGGCGACAGGTGGAGGAGGGGCCATGGCCATGCTGGCGGCGTTGGGAGAGAAGCTCTACGACTTGGACGAGCTCGACGAAGTCGTGCTGAGCAAGAAGGAGGCGATCCAGGAGTACATCGATGACCCGAAGGGGCAGCCCAGGTTCAGCGTGTCCGAGGGGGACGTGCAGATCGGGCATGTGGAGCTGGCCAAGGCAGTAGAGGCCAAGTCGAGCGCAGTCCCTTACCAGGGCATCGGATTCGGCAAACCGCTGACAATCACCGTCGAGTCCGTCTACGTCGGCGACTACCCTGACGCGGTCCGGTTCACGCCGTGGGCCGAACGCGGCGATGTGCTCGTGACGTCGGCATGGAAGCCGTTCGAGAGGTTCCAGGCGGCCGCGCGGGCCGTGCACCTCCTTCAAGAGAACGCCGCGCGTCGCAGCTATCCCAAGGTCACGGCGACCTCGCAGGGCACGCGGCTCGCCTTCTACTCGCCGGCGGTCACCGAGATGAGCATCTTCTTCTCCGTCGAGTTGACCGTCGACCGGGACTTCTCCAGCGAGGTGGGTGACGCGCTGGCCAAGGCGATGACCGGCGCCGGCGCGCTGCCGGTGTTCGCTCCGGTGGCACCCTACCTTGTCGCCGGGGCAGTCCTGGTCCCTATCGGCATGAATGTGGCCAAGATGCTCGCCCGTCCGAGGCCCTTCTTCGCGGAGGACGTCGAGGTGAACTTCACGCGTCCTGGCCTCGATGTAGCACAGACGGGCGCCTACGTGCTGTACCCCGGCGGGGACAAGAAGCCGTTCGCCGGGTACGACAAGCTCCGGGGCTGCGTGCTTCGCGACAGCAACGGAACACCGTACGGCGGAGAGTTGCCGTACGTGGTGATCAGCCTCGACGGGACCCCGCGGGAGAAGCTCGAGGGGTGGGCAGCGACGGCGGCGTCGGCGCTCCTCCTTGAGAGGTTCTTTGCTCAGGACGCACTCATGGCCGAGGCGCTCGATGTCGTGACCAGTGGCCTGGTGTACGCCAACGACATGACGTACCGGCAGAAGGCCGTTGAGGCGCTGGAGAAGAGCAAGACCCTGAAGGGCCCGAAGAAGAAGGAACAGGAAGAGCTCTACAAGGCGTACGTCAAGAACATCCAGACCAAGGAGCTCCGGGACACCGTTGCGTAGGGAGGCGGAGCAGTCTCGCTGGCCCATTGGGAGCGGGCTGTGACCGTGCCCTCCACTGCTCGGGCGCAAACTGCAGGATTTGTCACCAGACTACCGGGGGGAAGCACTCTACGATCGTTGAGTCTTCGCCGCGGTCACGCGCATGAGGGAGATGTTGAAGTTGTCATATCTGCGCGGTCATCCGCGCGTCGTCGTTCAACCCTATGTCCGCGAACGAAGCCGGCTGCAGAGTGAGGAGGCGTGGATTGTCGCCTGCGCGCACTTGAATGACCTCCTCACCGGCGCAGACCCAGACGACGGCGAGTAGGAGCTCCACCTACGGCACGCGCGGTGTCTCGTAGCGCTCGTGGCGGGACGAACTCAACGGCACCGCTCGCGCGACGACGACCGGTCCCTCGGATCAACTGGCCAGCAGCTCGGCAATTCTGCCGGGGTCGGCGGGCTCGAAGGCATCGCGCGCAACCCATAGTCGCGCGGCTTGAGGGACGCGGAGGTAGACGGCACGGGCTACGCTCAGCGTGCGCTCTGGGTGCGTATCCCACTTGAGCGCAGTGGCGGCGGCCTGCATCGCTTGCCCGGTCTCCGTGCCGCCATCGAAACGTGCTAGCCAAGCCTCGAGGTGGCGAGTCGCAGCCAGGAAGTCGCGTTTGCTGGCGTTGCAGCCGGGGTGCGCCGCTACGAGGTTCTCAAGGCCGTTGTCTGGCCAGCGGGCCCAGGGCACGAAGTGGTCCACATCGGCGGCGGCGCGCAACTTGCTGCCGCAGTAGAAGCAGCGTCCCGACTGCATGTCTCGCAGCACCGGTCGTACCGCTGCCAACGACACGCGCTCCACACCGAAGAGGAATTCGGGCAACCCAGCGTCACTGACCATCTGTCGATTGAAGCGCAGGATGCGGTTCGTCCACTTGATCTCGATGAGCGGTCGCATGAGGCCGCTGAGCTGGACGAGGTACTCGGCGGCGCGACCGACGAAGTGAATGTGGGCGTCGAACCCCGGCGCGCGCACCTCCGAACGGGTGATGCCCTTCGCCCAGCCGATCTGGTAGATGAAGGGGTCGTGGACGCCGCCCATCACCTGCAGGCGCGGCAACGGCATCTCGATGAGCTTCCACTCGACCGTGTCGAGGAGGCGGGCGAACTGCAGCGGGGCTCCTGCCCGAGCCTCCGGCAGCGGCGATGAAGGGTCGGGCGCGTGCCTCTCGCGGAAGGCCCGGATGGCCGTGACGATCTCGGCCCGGCCCGATGAGTTCTGGCGCAAGAGGGCGGCCCCGGCGAGTCCGACGTAGAGATTGGTCTGTGGCCAGTAGAGCTCGGTCACGCGGCGCGCGAGGTCGGCTGTGGCGAGCGACTGCGGAGGGGCACCCGTGGCGGTAGTGCCCTCTAGGCGGGAATCGAGGATCGCGAGCAGCAGCGCGAACTTGTACGTGGCCGTGAAGGTGCCCTCATCGAGCAGCGCGATGAGGCGTTCGGCGAAGCCGACAGCGCCGCGCTCAGGCTCAGCCGCAGGCATATTCGCAGACTCGCCATGAATGAGCAGCTCCCCCACCGGTCAGTAGGTTCCCTTGCCTGGGAAGAGGTGGCGCATGCCGCCGCGCGGGTTCTCCATGTCGCCTCTCCTGCGTGGGATGAGGTGGAAGTGGCAGTGGAAGATGGTCTGCCCTGCCGCTTCGCCAACGTTCACTCCGATGTTGAAGCCCTCCACAGCGGCGTCGTCTGCCATGATCAGCTCGCGCGCGCGACGAAGTAGATCGTCGCAGGCGACGAGCTCATCTGCGGTGAGCGAGAAGTAGTCGCGCACGTGCCGGCGAGGGATGACCAGGGCGTGCAGGCGGGTGACCGGATAGGAGTCCCAGACCGCATAGGCGAGGTCGCCATCCAGGAACACCCGCTCGCCATCGGGCCGGCAGAAGACGCACTCACTCATCCGGATGCACCTTCACTGCTCGACGGTAAGCATTCATCACTCGTGAAGCCTTCGAAGACCCCCTGACCTCCGCCGTGCAAAGGCGGCGCTCTCCCAACTGAGCTAGCGGCCCACGAGGGGGACGAGTATACCCGGAGAAGCCGAGGAAGCCGGACCGGCTTGTGAATCCACGCGTGTCTCGGTTGCGGCATGGTTGCAGCACTCCACGGACTCGCTCGGCAGCGTGGCGTACCCGTTCACTTCACCCAGAGTCTCCACATGTCGACCACGTACAGCATGTTCGGGGTGAAGCCGCCCAGGCGCGAGCTGAGCAGGCGGAAGTCCGCGAACGCGAACAGAGGGATGACCGGCACGTCCGCGGCGATCTCATGCGCTGCCCTGCGGCTGAGCTCGAGGCGCCGGGCTTCGTCAGGCGTGGACCGCGCCAGCGTGAGAAGCCGATCCACGTCCGGGTTCGAGTACGCCGTCCCGCTCGTGAAAGGCGCCTGCGAGCTCTCGTACATCTCGTAGAGGAAGCCGTCGTAGGAGTTGGCGCCCCAACTGGAGAGGCACAGTTGTGGGGCATCGCCCTTCTGGTACATGGCGACGTAGCGCGTCCCACGAGACCACGCGCACCGTGAGCCTGATGCCGGCGGCGGCGCACGCCCGCTTCAGCAACTGGGCGACGGACCTGCCCAGGCGGTCGTCGCCGCAGGTGAGAGTCAGCTCGGGGCTGCTCGCGGATCCGTACAGCTGCCGGGCCCGCGCAGGGTCGTAGGCCTGCGACGGCTGCTCGTCCTTCCAGCCCGGGAAGATGGGCGGCACGAGGCCGGTCTGGGGGATGTACACGCCGTCGCTGACCACGGCCACGAGGGAAGCTCTGTCGATCGCAGCGTCGATCGCCTGCCGCACCGGCAGACCGGCGTCGCCGCCGACCGTCCCGTCGCGCATGTCGAAACTGAGCAGGGCCATAGCTGCGACCGGCAGAGCCCTGGCCTCCCACTCCCCGCTCCTCACCTCCGGCAAGGATCGGGAAGCGATGACTTGGCCTTGCGGCACCCAGGTGAAGTCCAGCAACCCATTCTGGAAGGCGAGCAGCTCGGCACTGACGCTCTTGAACAGCTCGAAGTGGACGGCGTCCAGATAGGGCTTGCCGGACGAGGCGCCCCACCAGGCCGGGTTGCGCACCAAGTCGAGGTACTCGCCCTTCACCCTCCGTGAGAACAGGAACGGACCCGTGCCGACGGGGGCGGCCTCGAACGCCACCCGGCCGACGCGCCGCAGGTAGTCGACGGGCCACACCCATGCCGCAGCCCCGCCGAGGTTGTCGGGGAAGGTCGCGAACGGGCGCTTGAGCGCGAACCGGACGGTGTAGCGGTCGAGGGCCTTCACGCCGAGCCGCGAGGGGACAGCCGTGCCATCGTCGCTCGTCCCCCGGATGACGGCGTACGTGTTCGCGTACATTGACTTCGTCGACGGGCGGGTGCAGTAACGGAAGTCGGCCACCACGTCGGACGCGGTGACCTCCCTGTCGACTGGCGCCTGGAAGCGCACTCCTCGCCGCAGGCGGAACGTCCAGACAGTGGCGTCCTCATTCGCCGTCCACTCCTGCGCCAGGCAGGGGACTGTCCTGACGGTGCCGTCGGGCAGCGACTCATACGCCGTCAAGCCCTCGTAGATCTCGTGGAGGACGACATTGTCCTCCCACAAGGCGGCGAACGGGATGAGCGTGCTGACGTCGGACTGCAGCGGGAAATTGTAGGTGCCGCCCGGCTTCGGCGTCACGGAGGCGGCGGCCGGAGGAGTGCCCGCGGCGCCGGCGCCGCCTCCGCACCCTCCCGCGCCCACGAGTGCTGCCGTGACGAGCAGGAGGGACGCGGCAAGCCGGGCGAGACCCCGCGCCGGCCTCTTGCCGAGGGATCCGGCCGCCCTCCACTGGCTGCCCCGCCTGCCTCCCATGTCAGCTCCCCCCTTCGCACCGAGGAATCTGATGAGGATACGACGCCCTTGTGACTTCACCAACAGTCGCCTGCCGCTCTCCGGAGTGGCGGAAGCAGACGAACCCGTCGATGCACATCGTCAGGCCATTCTCGTCCGGATCCTCACACTCTCTACTGACAAGAGTCGGGCGTCCCTCAACCTTGCCGGCAAGCCACAGCGCTGCAACGCGGAGGGCACTTGACGCATCCATCGCCGACCGAGGGCGCGTGAGGGCTGCTACGGCACGTATGCCCGTTTTGCAGGGCTTTTCACGGATGGCTGCGGAGCGCCGCGGAGCCTAGAGGCCCCGATCTGCGAACTCGAAAACCGTTAATCCGGCTAACCGGGTTCGGGGGTTCGAATCCCCCCCTCTCCGCCACCTGCTGCGTCCCGTCGCAGTCCCTTCGCGGCACGTCTCCTCCTCTTCAGGGGGCGAGCGGCGGCGGCGCGTGCTAGGCTGCGGGTCAGCTCGTTCACGGGCGCCCGGACCGGACCTGCCGGAGCTGCGCCCGGGGACGACCCGCATCCAGGGAGGACGCGTGAGGCTCGAAGACCTGCTCGGCAAGCACGTCCGGTACAAGGGCGAGGAGGGCCACGTTGTCGAGGGCCACATCGGCGATGGGCACTCCGGCGAGGAGGCATCGGTGGTGGTGAGCGTCCGTGGGGCGCACAACGTGGCCCGTCGGAACGTGGCCGTGCCGGAGTCCGAGTGGGAGGAGTTCGAGTTCCTTCGCTAGCGGCCCGGCGAGCGGCAGCGGCCCGGCAGCCTGTGGCCGGGGCCGGAGACCCGCGCCTCGCAAGCCTTTCCTCGCTCCAAGCGCGGCCCCCAGCGCACGCTCACTCCAGCCGCCGACACGCCTCATCGTCGCGGTGCTTGCCGACGAGGAGGGCCCTCAGCACGCCATCCTCGACGCCGAGGATCATGCGGTACTCGCCGGCCGAGTGGCGTGCGCAGAGCTCCGCCGTCCGCGCGGCGGGCTGACCCAGCCACCCGACCGCCGGGCACACGAGTGATAGGTTCACGCCAAGGCGTCGGGAGGAGGCTGAGCGGAATGCGTCTGCATCGGATCCGAGTGAGCAAGCGGCGTACGACGGCTCGTCGCGCTTCGGTCGCGCCCCGTCCGGCGGTCGCCCTGCTCTCGGCCGTCGTCGTCCTGTCGGCAGCCACGCTGCTCGCCAGTGCCACCCCCGCCCGCGCCGCCGTCTGGGTCATCCCCGCCACGGCGCGGGCGTTCCCGGGCACGCCGCCCGGCAAGGCCCAGACCGTCGCCCTCGACGCCGCCGGCGGCGAGTACGAGGGCGCTCAGGTCGTCGTGCGCGGGGCCGCGGCGCGCGACGTCACGGTCTCCTGGAAGGCCGGCGGCGACGCGCTGATCACCGACAACGCGACGCTCGCCGAGGTCAAGTACGTCCACGTGACGCACCCATCGACGGACGCGGGCACGAAGGCGGGCTACTACCCGGACCCGCTGGTGCCGCGGCAGTTCGGGGTGGCGATCAGGATGCCCGCCAGAACCGCCGCCCTCTACGTGCTCGTGCACGTGCCGCACGGCACCAAGCCCGGCGCCGCGACCGCGACGCTCCGCGTCGAGAACGGCGCCGAGACGCTCGACCTGCCGGTGCGCCTGCGCGTCTGGGACTTCGGCTGGAAGCGCCTCTCCACGCACACGGCATTCTCACTCAGCACCAACGCCATCAAGGCGAGCCTGCGCGGCAGCGTCGGCTTCACCGGCAAGCGCAAGGACCAGCTCTTCACCGCCTACTCCGCGATGCTCCTGCAGCATGGGGTCACGCCCATGCCGCCCAACGCCGCGCCGCGCCTGTCGGGCGGCTCCATCGACGCCGCCGCCTACGCTGCCGACCTCGCGCCCTACGCCGGCGCCGACGGCCTCGACTTTCCCGACGTCCAGCTCCCCTGGTACAGCTGGTTCCCTGAGAGCCTGAGCCCGTCGCTGGCGACGAGCGACCTGATGCGCACCTACCTCACCGGTGTGTGCCGCGTGTTCGCCGACAACGGCTGGCAGAAGAAGGCCTTCGCCTTCGTGATCGACGAACCCACCAGCGTCGCCAAGGAGCGCGAGGCCGAGACGTACGCCCGGTTGCTGCACAAGGCCTCGGCTGCGGCCGGCTTCCGCTGCCGCTTCCTGCTCACAGACGATCCCCGCCCCACCTCGCTCGGTGGCATCAAGACGGCCAACAGCTTCCTCTTCGACGACGTCGACATCTGGTGCACGCGGTACTACTACTTCTTCGGCCGCGTTCCCGCGCTGCGCGCGCGCCGCGCGGCCGGCGATGAGATCTGGTGGTACACCTACGCCAACGCCGGCGCCGACAAGATGCCGGGCTACCTCATCGACAAACCTCTCGCCGACCAGCGCGTGTTCGGCTGGCTCATGCACGAGTGGGGCGTGGACGGCCTCCTCAACTGGGGCACCAATCGCTGGGGCGACCCCTACACCGGCAACGGCTGGCGCGACCCGTACCAGGATCCGGTCTCGTACCGCAAGAAGGACGGCCGCGTGGCCAACGGGGACAGCTGCCTCATCTACCCCGGCTACTATCCGAACTACGGACTGAAGGACCCCGAGGCCGGACCGGTCTCGTCGCTGCGGCTCGAGGCGCTGCGCGACGGCTTCGAGGACCGCGAGTACTTGAGACTCGCCGCCCGAACCTCCGGCGGGGCGGCCCTCGTCAAGAACGCCGTCGCGCGCATCACCTGGTACCCCTACCCCGTGCGGCAGGGCAACGTCTTCGACTTCCCCAGGTACACCAGTGAGCCCGGCTCCTTCGACAAGGCGCGCCGGGAGCTGGCGCTCGGGATCGAGCAGGCGCAGTAAGTCCGGCTGATCCGCCCCAGAAGCCCAAAGCGCCCGAGTCGACGCGCGGCTCCGGGAACCGCAGAGACGCACCTGTGCAGCAGGGCTCGCCGAACCGCCCGGGCGGGCGCCACCTCACCTGCGCATAGCGAAGATACGTCCGCCCAGCGTCCCGTCGAAGCCGCAGCACCAGGACCCCGCGCCCGACGCGTCGTCCCGGACTCTCGCGGCGCGACCGCGCCGCCCGTACGTCACCCTCAGCCGTGGTGACAGGCGCGTAGCTCCTCGAGGTCCATCTTCGGCCGCGCCAGGGCGTTGCGAAGGTAGCTCTCGAAGGTCTGGCGGACGTGGGTGGAGCGGCAGGCGAGGCACGGCACCCTGCCGCTCTCGGGCGCGTCCGCCAGCTCCGCCTCGAAGTGCGCGCCGCACTCGAGGCAGATGAAGTCGTAGATCGCCATCGCTCCTTCGTGCGGCCGCGTTGTTCCGTCGCCTTGCCCGGGAGTATGTCCGCGGCGGGCCGCGGGGAATCCCGGCATCCGCCGGACCGGCCTGACCGCGCCTTCCGGCCACCCCGGGCGCCGGCGCTCTTCGCGCGTCGCCTGCGCCGGCAACGGGACTGCTCGCGCATCGGCGACAAGAACGGCGCAACGGCGTGAGGCGCGCGCGGCGCGGGAACAAGAAGTGCGTGCAGCAGGCACGTAGCCAGTCGAGGAAGACGCAGCAGCGTCACCCGGGCTGGTGGACCCGAAGGGTGATCCGGCGAGATCGCCTGGTGAAGTACAAGGCGGTCCCATCGGAAACACGACCTGCTGCACGACAGCGTACGGAACCCGCATCAGATCAGCGCGCCTCGGCGCCGGCGGCCGCGCTCGACCCGCGCGCGCACGAGCCGCCTCGCGCGTATGATGCAGCCGACGGCGACACGGCCCGCCGGGGCGGCGGGCTCGACGCGAGGGGGACCACCATGGCACGTCCAGGGCCGAACAGCCACAGGTCGATGTTCACGCTCGTGGCCGCGACGCTGCTCCTCCTGGCTGCCGTACCCTCCGCGGCCGCGGCGGCCGGCGCCGGCTCGGCCGCCGCCGCACTCGCCTTCGTGCGCGCGGATCACGTCTGGGTGGCCGCCGCCGCAGGGAGCGGTGCGTTCCAGCTCACCAAGGGCACCGCCGAGGACTCCCTTCCCGCCTGGTCCCCCGACGGCCAGACGGTGGCGTACGTGCGCAGCGGCGGCTCCGGCATCAACACCAGCGTCCGCACCGTCTCTGCGTCCGGCGGAACGCCGCAGCTTCTCTACAAATCGGCCATCCCCAAGGCCGTGTACATCGCCATCACGGGGCTCGCGTACACCCCGGACGGCACGGAGCTCACCATCGCCGAGTCCTGGGTCACGGGATCACCCGGCGACATCGGGCGGTGCCGCGTGGTCTCGTACGAGCTCGCCACCGGCAAGACCAGGGTCCTGCTGTCGAAGAACGGAGGCTTCGGCTCGGTCATCGGCGCCATGTGGCAGCTCGCCTGGTCGCCGGACGGCGCCACGCTGGCCATCGCCCAGGCGGGGCAGGACTCGGAGGGCGGTCAGACGTGGCTCTTCACCCCGTCGGACTCGGGCCTGCGCCGCCTCGGCACGACCCAGGCCTCGTTCTGCGACTGGGCGCCGTCGGGGGACTCCCTGCTGCTCAGCACGTTCACCCAGGCGAGCTCGAAGGTCCAGCTCGTCGGCCTCACCGGCAAGGTCCGGCGCACGCTGGTCAAGGGTGGCGGCTGGACGGGCAACAGCGTCTACGACGCGCGCATCTCGTGGGACGGTTCCACGGTCGCCTACACGTACACGCCGAAGTCCGGAACGGCACAGGTGTGGCTCATGACGTCCACCGGAAGCGGCAGGCACAAGGTCACGACCGGGTCGCAGCCCGCCTGGCGCTGACGCAGCGCTGGGCCAAGCTCACCGAGACGCAGGTGCCGCCCTCCCCCTCCCCTGTCTGACCCGCGCGAGGAGTAGACTCGCGCCACATCCCCGGTCTGGGGCAGACGAAGGGAGACCTGATGGCCGACCGTCGCGTCAAGCAGCTCCGCGAGTTCATCGAACCGTTCCGCGTCCCGCCGGGAAAGAAGATCGTCCTCGCGCGGGATTTCGACCCGTCCTACAAGGCCGATTTCCTGGACAAGGAGGAGGGCGAGGAGCTCCTCCAGCAGGGCGTCGAGCAGCTCAGCGAGTTCCAGGCCCGTCTGGCCGCGCAGGACACGTATTCGGTGCTCGTGTGCCTGCAGGCGCTGGACGCCGCCGGCAAGGACGGGACGATCCGTCACGTCATGAGCGGCGTGAACCCGCAGGGCGTGGAGGTGCGCGGCTTCAAGGTGCCGTCGGCCGAGGAGCTGGACCACGACTACCTGTGGCGGTATCAGAAGGCCCTGCCGGCGCGCGGCAACATCGGGATCTTCAACCGCTCGCACTACGAAGAGGTCCTCGTGGTGCGCGTGCACGAGCAGGTCCTGGCCAACGAGAAGCTGCCCAAGGCGGCCCGCACGGCCGGCATCTGGGGCCGTCGCTACCGCGCCATCAACGACTGGGAACGCCACCTGGTCGAGAACGGCTACAAGGTCGTCAAACTGTTCCTCAACCTCTCGAACGAGGAGCAGCGCCGGCGCTTCCTGTCGCGCATCGACGAGCCCGACAAGAACTGGAAGTTCTCCGCCGGCGACGCCCGCGAGCGGCAGTACTGGGACGCCTACCAGAAGGCCTTCTCCGAGATGCTCTCCAGCACCAGCACCGAGTGGGCCCCCTGGTACGTGATCCCCGCCGACCACAAGTGGTTCGCGCGCATCTCGGCAGCGGCCGTGATCATCGAGACGCTGATGACGATCGACCCGCAGTACCCCGTGCTGTCCGAAGATGCGCTGGAGGAGCTGCAGCAGGTCAAGAAGGAGCTCGAGGCCGAGGCGCCCGAAGGCGTGGCCGCCGACCCCGTCGAGGAGGAGATCGAGAAGAAGGCCAAGAAGGCCGCGCGCGAGGCGGACGACAAGGACGACGACCCGCCCGGCGACGAGGACGACCCGCCGGCGAAGCCCAAGAAGGGCAAGAAGGACAAGGGCGGCAAGAAGAACAAGAAGAAGTGACGGCGGCCGGCGCACAGGCGGCCGCCTGACGCGACGACGGGCGGCGGGGCCCCACGGCCCCGCCGCCCGTCGTCGTCCTGCGGCCGTCAGCGCTTCACTTCACGACCAGCGGCCGCGACGTCGCGGACTTCTGCGTGTAGCCGGCGTAGTCGGTGCAGGCCACCTTCCACGTGTAGTGTCCGGCCGGGATGCGCACGCGCGCCACACAGGAGCGGGACGTGCCGGTCGATCCGATACCGGCGGCGAAGCTCTCCACCACGCGGCCGCGCGAGTCGTGCACGAGCACGGTCGCAGAGGCCCGCGGCACGCCGGGGTCGTCCACGCGGAAGCGGAACGTGGCCTTGGCGCCGCGTCGTACGGTGACGGCGTTGAGCGCGACGGTCGCTGGGCGCTCCTGCGGCGAGAACCCCGCGCCGCCCCCGTCCGCGGTGTGCAGTGCCAGCCGGCTCGTGCCGACGGCCCATGCCGACGTGGCGCCCAGCGCAGCCACCGCCTCGGCGGCCGGCTGCACGCCGCAGTCCTGCTGCACCCAGGTCTCGCCCCCGTCCGTCGTATGGAGGATCACGGCCCAGCCCGTTCTGCCGTACCGCAGCGGCCAGCAGGAGCCCACGGCCCACCCGTTCTGGGCGTCGGCGAAGCCGACGGACGTGAGCTCGACGGCAGACCCCACCTCGGGCGACTGCCGGGCCCAGGTGGCACCGCCGTCGGCCGTGTGGAAGATCGAGGCGTCCTGACTGACGACCCAGCCCTGACCCCCGGTCACGAAACTGCAGTCGGTCAGGAAGGCATCCTTGTCCGGGGTGACGTCCTTCCACGTCACCCCGCCGTCGCTGGTCGCGTAGCAGCGGCCGCCGTAGAAGTCCTCGTTGCCCTGCGGACCGCACACCCAGCCGTGGGTCGCGTCGGTGAAGCTGATCCCCCTGAGCATGACGTCCGACGGAGCGGCGGCCACGGACGTCCAGTGCGTTCCGCCGTCGGAGGTGCGGTACACGACGCCGTCGTCCGCGGTGATGTAGCCGGCGTCCGCCGTCGGGAACTTCACCCTCTGCAGCGCCGCGTCCCCGCTCAGGGAAGCCCGTTCCCAGGTCTCGCCGGCGTTGGAGCTGGTCAGCAGCAACGTGCCCTGGCGGTCTCCGGAACCGTAGTCGGCGCCCACCGCCCAGGCGTGGGTCGTGTCGCTGAAAGCGACCCCGCTCAGAGCGCCGTACACCTGCTCATCCGACACCGCGTCCCACGTCGACCCTCCGTCGGTCGTGCGGAACACGACCGGGATCAGCGAGACCGGGCCCCCCTCCTCGATGTCCCCCACGGCGAGGCCCACGTGCCCGTCGGGTGTGGCGACGTCGGCGAACGACACCTCGAGGTCGCCCGGTGGGACGTAGCCACGCTGCCAGCCTGCGCTCCCACTCGCCGCGACCGCTGCGGCGGCGGCGAGCCCGGCCAGGAGCAGCAGCAGCACCAGCCCCGTCAGATACGGTGTGCGCCTCATGTGTCCCTCCTCCGCGCCCCTCGGCGCGACTCCGTGTGCCGGCCGTCGCTCCCGCGCCCACCAGAAGCACGGGGCGCACGCGTTCTCACCTTCAGGAGGTGGCCGCTCTCACACCAGCTTCGACAGCGGCCGCTCCATCCTTGAGGAGGGATCTCGCAGCTGCCAAGTGAAGAGGCGCCGCGCACCACATCTTCCATGCGCATGTGTTATTCTGCGTTTCACGAATTTGCATCCGCTTGATGGGCCGCGCCCACCCTGCGCTCCCGACTACAAGCCACGAGGAGACCTCATGACCCAGCCCGAGACCGTCGCGACCATCCTCGCCGAGCTCGGCGACGCCCCGGCCGAGCGGGTCCTGGCCGACGCGGCCGCCCGCTTTCCGGGCCGCGTCGCCTTCGCCTCGTCGCTCGGCGCCGAGGACCAGGTGCTCACGCACATGATCGCCGAAGCCGGCCTGGACATCGCGATCTTCACGCTCGACACCGGCCGCCTCTACCCCGAGACCTACGACCTGCTCGACCGCACCGCCAAGCACTACGGCCTGTGCATCAAGACGTACTTCCCGGCCGCCGCCGAGGTCGAGAAGATGGTCGACAGGGACGGCGTGAACCTCTTCCGCGACAGCATCGAGGCGCGTCACCGCTGCTGCGAGGTGCGCAAGATCATGCCGCTGCGGCGCGCGCAGCTCGAGCTGGACGCCTGGATCTGCGGCCTGCGCAGCGGCCAGGGCATGACGCGGCAGAGGGTGGAGATCGCCGAGTGGGACCAGCTCGCGGACATGGTCAAGATCAACCCGCTGGCCGCTTGGGACGAGGCCCGCGTGTGGGAGTACATCCGTGCTCACGACGTGCCGTACAACCCGCTCCACGACCAGGGCTTCCCGAGCATCGGCTGCGCGCCGTGCACGCGCGCCGTCGCCGAGGGCGAGGACTGGCGCGCCGGCCGCTGGTGGTGGGAGCTGCCCGAGCACCGCGAGTGCGGGCTGCACGACCGCGCGGCGAGGATCCCCGGCAGCGCCGCCGACACGGCCACGGCGCCTGCCGCCGTCGCCGGCGCGGACGCCTGAGGCCGGCACGTGAACCAACTGGACACCCTCGAGGCAAAGAGCGTCCACATCCTGCGCGAGGCGTACCGCTCCCTTGGCAACGTCTGCATGCTCTGGTCTATCGGCAAGGACAGCACCGTGCTGCTGCACCTGGCGCGCAAGGCCTTCTTCGGCCACGTGCCGATCCCGCTCGTGCACATCGACACGGCCTACAAGATGCCGGAGATGATCGAGTACCGCGACCGCCTGGCGCTGGAGTGGCACCTCAATCTCGTCGTCGGCCAGAACCGCGCGGCGCTCGAGCAGAAGGCCACGTTCCCCGACGGCAACGCCGACCGCATCACCTGCTGCCGCAACCTCAAGACGCTGGCTCTGAAGCACACGCTCTCAGGAGAGTGGACGCGGCAGCGCATGGACCACACCCTGGGCCGCCTCGTTGATGACGAGGACCACACGCCGTACACGGGAGTCATCGTCGGCGTGCGCGCGGACGAAGAGGGCTCGCGCTCCAAGGAGCGCTACTTCTCCCCCAGGGACGTCGAGAACGACTGGAACGTCGACGACCAGCCGCCGGAGCTGTGGCGCTACTTCAAGACCGACTTCGAGCCGGGCACGCACGTGCGCGTGCACCCGCTGCTCGACTGGACCGAGCTGAACGTGTGGGAGTACATCGAGCGCGAGAGCATCCCCGTCACCTCGCTGTACTTCGACGACGGCAGCGGCACGCGTTGCCGGTCCCTGGGCTGCTGGCCGTGCACGACGCCGGTGCAGTCCACGGCCACCGACGTGGCCGAGATCATCGAAGAGCTGCGCACCGGCAAGTTCAGCAACATCGCCGAGCGCAGCGGCCGGGCTCAGGACAAGGACGACGGCGGCGGCCTGGAGTCGCTGCGCCGCGGGGGGTACATGTGAGCACTCAGCCCAGTTGCCGCCCGCCGCAGACCGACCCGCCGGGCGTCTCGGCCTTCGACCTCGAGCGTCTCGACATCGTCGCCGTCGGCCACGTGGACCACGGCAAGAGCACCGTCATCGGCCGCCTCATGGCCGATACCGGCTCGCTGCCCGACGGCAAGCTCGACCAGGTGCGCGCCATGTGCGCCACCAACGCGCGCCCCTTCGAGTATGCCTTCCTTCTGGATGCCCTGAAGAACGAGCAGGCGCAGGGCATCACCATCGACACGGCGCGTTGCTTCTTCACCACCCCGCGCCGTCACTACATCATCCACGACGCCCCCGGGCACGTGGAGTTCCTCAAGAACATGATCACCGGGGCGTCGCGAGCGCAGGCTGCGCTGCTCGTCATCGACGCGCACGAGGGCGTCAAGGAGAACAGCAAGCGGCACGGCTACATCCTCAGCATGCTCGGCATCCGCCAGATCAGCGTGCTCGTCAACAAGATGGACCTCCTGGGCTGGGACGAGGCCGAGTACCAGGCCATCGTGGACGAGTACGCCGACTTCCTCGGACGCCTCGGCGTGCACCCGCGAAGCTTCATCCCGGTGAGCGCGCGCGACGGCGACAACATCGTCGAGCGCGCCCTGGCCGCGCCCTGGTACGACGGCCCGACGGTGCTGGAGCAGGTCGAGGCGTTCGAGCGCCTCGACGACGACCTCGACCGGCCGTTCCGCATGCCCTTGCAGGACGTGTACAAGTTCACGGCGGCCGGCGACGACCGGCGCATCTTCGTCGGCACCGTCGAGACCGGCCGCGTGCACCCCGGCGACGACGTCGTCTTTCTCCCGTCGGGCAAGCGCTCGAAGGTCAAGACGATCGAGGCGCTCTCGGGCCCGCGGCCCGAGGAGGCGTTCGCCGGCCAGGCCACGGGCCTCACGCTCGACACCCAGGTCTACACCAAGCCCGGCGAGCTCATGGTGCGCGCCGACCAAGCCGGGCCGCTGGTCGCGACACGCCTGCGCGCCAACGTCTTCTGGATGAACAGCGCACCGCTGGTGCGCGGGCGCAGGTACGTGCTGCGCATGGGCGCCGCCCGCGTGCCCGTCGAGCTCGAGAGCGTGCTCAGCGTGCTCGACGAGCAGGAGCTGGAGTCCGTCACGGGCGCCGGCCAGGTCGAACGGCACGACGTCGCCGAGATCGTGCTGCGGGCCATCCGTCCGGTGGCGTTCGACCCCGCCGACGTCCTGGAGCCGACCTCCCGCTTCGTCATCGTGCACGGCTGGGACACGGCCGGCTGCGGCATCGTGATCGAGGGTCTGCCCGACGCGGCCGAGGACTCCGGCGCGGAGCGACGCTTCGCGGGCGGAGACATCGGTCCGGAGGAGCGCGCGGCGCGCTACGGGCACGCCGGCCGTGCCGTGGTGTTCGTCGCGGAGACGGGTGAGGCGGCGGGCCAGGCGGCGGCGGCCCTGGAGCGCCGGCTCTTCGACCGCGGCGTGCACTCGTACTGCCTCAGCGCCACCGACCTCGGCGACGACAAGGACGTTCTCGGCCGCGAGGCTCAGCTGCGCCGCCTCGGCGAGATCGCCTGGGCCATGACCGACGCCGGCGTCGTGCTGGTGGCGGCGCTCGGCGACATGGACCGCTTCGACCTCGAGCACCTCAAAGCGCTCGCCGCCCCGCACGAGGTCTACGTGATCGGCACCGGCGAGTCCGGCGACCTGCAGGCCGACCTCGAGCTTCCGGCCTCGCTGTCCGTGGACGAGGCGGCGGAGCAGGCGCTGAGCGCCCTCGCCGCCGCCGGCGTGGTGTCCGGGCTGCCTGCCTGAACCGTGCTGTTCGAAGGGGGGCGTGCCTGCGACGCGCCGCCCCGGATTCACCCACGCTTTTTCGGTGGCGGCGCAGACGGCCCCCGGGGTACCTTGGGTGCATGGAGACGACCGGGGGCATCTCGACCGCGCATCCCCTCCCCTCCCGGGAAGAGATGCTCGCCGCGCTGTACGACCGGGACGCGTCGTGCGACGCGCTCTTCTACGCCGCTGTGACGACCACCGGCGTCTTCTGCCGCCCGTCGTGCCCGGCACGCGACCCGCGCCCCGAGCACGTCGAGTTCTACGCCACGGCCCGCGAAGCGCTGCTGGCAGGCTTCCGGCCCTGCCGCCGGTGCCGGCCGCTGGAGATCGCGGCGGGCGCCCCGCCGTGGGTGGCGGCGCTCATCGCCCGCGTGGAGGCCGACCCGTCGGCGCGCATCAGCGACGCGGACCTGCGCGCCGAGGGCCTCGACCCCGCCGCCGTGCGGCGTCACTTCAAGCAGACGCTCGGCATGACCTTCCAGGCGTACTCGCGCTCGCGACGGCTCGGGGCAGCCTTCGCCGCCCTGCGCTCCGGTACGTCGCTCGACGAGGTCGTGTTCGAGCACGGCTGGTCGTCACACTCGGGCTTCCGCGACGCCTTTCAGCGCGCCACTGGAGCGCCGCCGGGCGCGGCCGCGCGACGCGACCGCCGCGCCGGCACCACAGGACCCGACGTGGTCGCAGACCCCGTGCGGCTGGCCTGGATCGACACGCCGCTGGGGACGATGATCGCCGGCGCCACGAGCGACGCCCTCTGTCTGCTCGAGTTCCTGGACCAGCGGATGATGGAGGCCCGGCTGGAGACCCTCAGCCGCCGCACGGGGAGGCCGGTCATCGCCGGCGAGACCTCGCTGCTCGCCGCGCTGCGCGAGCAGCTCACAGAGTACTTCGCCGGCACGCGGCACGACTTCGACCTGCCGCTGGACTGCCCGGGCTCGCCGTTCCAGCGACGCGTCTGGCACGGCCTGCGCCGCATCCCCTACGGCGAGACCCGCACTTACGGCGAGCTGGCGCGAGAGATCGGCGCGCCCGGCGCGGCCCGCGCCGTCGGCCGCGCCAACGGGCTGAACCGGATCGCCGTCGTCATCCCCTGCCACCGGGTCGTGGCGGCCGGCGGCGGCCTCGGCGGCTACGGCGGCGGGCTCTGGCGTAAGCTCCGACTGCTGGAGACCGAGGGGGCGCTGCCGGGACCCGGTCAGTCCGCCCTCAGGTAGCCGGCGCCGCTCCCGGGGATACTGAGAGCGAAGCGCGCCGCCGGCGCGCCGGGAGACGGGGGCCGCGTGGACGACCGGGTCGCCTTCTACGCCCGCTGGGCCTGGCGCAGCGTCGTCCTCCGCGACGTGCGACCACTCATCTACGGCGTGGCGCTCACCGACCGCTGCAACCTCCGTTGCCGGGGCTGCGCCATCCCGGGCGCGGAGCGCCCCGACATCAGCTGGAGCGAGCTGGAGGCCCTGCTGGGCGACGCCCGCCGCCGCGGGTTCCGCGAGGTCTACTACAGCGGCGGCGAACCGCTGCTGTGGCGAGACGGCGGGCGCACCCTCGACGACGCCGTCCTGCTCGCCCGCCGTCTCGGCTTCTACCACGTCCACGTGTACACGAACGGCACCCTCGGTCTGGCTACGCCGGCGGACCTCGTCTGGGTGAGCATGGACGGCCTCCCCGGCACCTTCGAGCGCCGGCGCGGCGACCACTTCGCGGAGGTGGAGGCGGCCGTCCGCGAGCCCGGGCACCCCAAGGCCGCGGTCCTCTACGTGATCGACAGGGCCACGCGGCACGGCGTCGAGCCCTTCCTTCGCTGGGTGCGCGACACGCGGCTGCCGGTGCTGGGCGTGATGTTCTACGTGCACACGCCGTACTACGGCTACGACGACCTGTTCCTCGACGCGCGCGAGCGCGCGCACGCGATCGATCTCGTCCTGGGCTGCCTCGACCAGGGACTCCCCGTCCTCAACTCGCGCGCCGGGTTGCTCGCGCTGCGGTCCGGCGCCTGGGCGAGACGCACGCCGGCGGCGGCCGTCGCCGACGTGGACGGCGAGTCGGTGTGTTGCCGGGCGCCGGACTGGTGCTGCGCGGACTGCGGGTACGCAGCATGCACGGAGATCGTCGAGGCGCTCCGCCTGCGGCCGAGCGCAGTGCTGGCGATGACGAGGTACTGGTGAGCACGGCCGGACACGGCGCGGCGCGTCTGGTCACCAGAGCCGCACGCCGCCACCTCGTCGGGCCCGGACAGCCTTGGGTGTTCCGGCCGCCGGAGCCGGGCTACGTGCCTTCCCCTGTCGCGCGCACATCGCTGTACCTGCACGTGCCTTTCTGTCGCAACGCCTGCCCGTACTGCCCCTACACCAAGGTCGCCTACCGACCGGAGCTGGTGCCGGGGTGGCGGGACGCGGCCCTCGCCGAGGCCGAGTGGTGGGCGCGCAGCGTCGGCCCGGCGGAGGTGACCAGCATCTACGTGGGTGGAGGCACGCCCACGCTCGCGCTGGAGGCGGTGGCGGCGGTGCTCGACGGCCTCCGCCGGCTGTTCCGCGTCGGCGGCGACGTGTGCGTGGAGACGAGCCCGGCCGACGTCGACGCCGGGCTCGTCCCCCGCCTGCACGAGGCGGGCGTGACCATGGTGTCGCTCGGGGTGCAGTCCTTCGTGGAGCGCCACCTGCAGGCCATCGGGCGCCGGTACGGCCCGGCGGACGCAGAAGAGGCTCTGGACCGGCTGGCCGGCGGCGGCTTCGCGGCCGTGAACGCCGACATCCTGTTCGCCCTGCCCGGCCAGACGGCGGACGACGTGGTCGCCGACCTGCGACACGCCGCCGCCCTCGGCGCCGACCAGGTCACCACCTACCCGCTGTTCACGTTCCCCTACACCGACGTCGGCCGGTACCTGCGCCTGCACGGCGTGCGCCTGCCCGACCTGCGCACGCGCCGCGAGCACTACCGCGCGATCTGCGCCTGGGCGCGTGCGGAGGGCTTCGAACGAGTGTCGGTGTGGGGGTTCCGCCGCGGCTCCGCGCCGCGCTACTCGTCGGTGACGCGCGACGGGTACATCGGCATAGGGCCGGGGGCCGGTTCACACCTCCCCGACGGCTTCGTGCTCGACACATTCGACCTGGACGCGTGGCGCGACGCCTGTCTGGCGGGCGGCGGCGCGCTCGCGCTGCGGCTGCCGTTCGCGGCCCACATGAGCGGCTGGTGGTGGCTGTACTGGCGCGTGTACGACACGCGCATCCCCGACGCCGGCCTGGATCCGCTGCTGGGTCCGGACGCCGCCAAGGCGCGACGCTGGCTGCGCGGCCTGCAGGCCGCCGCGCTCGTGCGCCGTCGCGGCGGCGCCTGGGAGTTGACGGACGAGGGCGCGTTCTGGCTGCACCTCGCCCAGAACCACTTCGCCCTCGCCTACGTGGACCGTCTGTGGACGGCCGGGCGGCGCGAGCCGTGGCCGGCGGCGGTCGCGCTGTGAAGGGGGAGGGCACGGGCTGCGCACGGCGCGGCGCGAGCTGTGGCCGGCGGCGGTCGCGCGCGGAGCGCCGGATGGCCCGAGCCGGCGCAGGCTGCGGCCACACACGCTTCGGGCCGCACACCGCGGGACGTCCGCACGTCCCTCGCCCACGCGGCGAGTCACACTGGGGAGGTCGGAGATGAGACGACGAGGGACGAAGCGGAGCCTGGCGGCCGCGACGCTGGCGGCCGTGACGGTCGCGGTCATCGCGACCCTCGGTCTGGCGATGTCGGGGTGCGGCGGCTCCGAGAGCTCTGACGTCGCGTCGCCGGCACCCACGGACACCGCCTCCCTGCCCGCGGGCGGCGCGGCCGGCGGCACCAAGCTGGCGCCCGGCCTGTACGATCTCGAGGACGGCACGGTGCAGGCGGTCGGCACAGTCGAGTACCGCGACCTCGAGGGCGGCTTCTGGGCCGTCGTCGGCGGCACACAGGCCGAGGGCGACGAGGGCGAAGTGGTCGCGGTCATCGTCAACGGTGACGAGTTCGCCGACGAGTTCCGCGCCAACGAAGGCATGTCGTTCGTGATCGACGGCGAGCGCGCGGGCGAAGCCTCGATCCGCATGGCCGGGCCGGAGATCACCGCCACGGGCGTCACGCTCGCCGCCGAGGGCGGCCCCGCGGACTGACGCCGGCGGCGCCGAGACCGGCGGCGCCCGCCACTCCGCGCTCGCCGGTGAATCCGTCATCCTGACGGTAGACATCAGTTCGATGGCGAGACATTTGCCTCCGTATGCACTAAACTGTGCCGCGGGCCGGTCAGAGGCTCAGGAGTTGGCGGCGTGACCATAAGCTGGACCGCCGGCGTGTACAGCGGTCAGTCGGTGGTCACGTCGTTCAGTTAAAAGCCCTGCGGGGGCGGAAAAGGATGCGTCAAATGGCAGAAGGCACCGTCAAGTGGTTCAACGCGGCCAAGGGGTATGGCTTCATTTCGCGGGAGGATGGTGACGACCTGTTCGTGCACTTCCGCGAGATCCAGGAGGATGGTTTCCGCACCCTGGACGAGGGCCAGAGGGTCTCGTTCGATGTCACTCAGGGCCAGAACGGCAAGATGCAGGCGAGCAACGTCCGCAAGGTCTGACGCCGTTACGTCATCTGCGGTTTCGCACGAAAGGCGGCCCCTCGGGGCCGCCTTTCGTGTGTCCGGGGCCGACGACGACGCCGCGGTCGGATAGCATCGCGCCGTGAGGCTCTCCCGCACCCCCATCGACGCGCTCACCGTGGACGGCCTGCGCTTCGAGGTGCGCTGGAGCAGGCGCCGGCGCACGATCGGTCTCACCGTCGCCCGGGACGGCGGGTTGCGCGCACTGGCGCCCGCCGGCACCCCCACCCGCCGGCTCGAGCAGGTCGTGCGCGACAAGCTGCCGTGGGTGCGGCGCAAGCTCGCCGAGCTCGAGGCCATGGGGCCGCCTGCGGCGGCCCCGGTCCTCGTGGACGGCGAGCGCCTCCCGTACCTGGGGCGTTCCCACACGCTGCGCCTCGTCGACGGACCGGCCGCGCCCTTCGCCCTGCGGCGCGGCCGCTTCGAGCTCGATCGCGCCCTGGACGGAGACGCGCGCCCGGCCGTCGTGCGCTGGTACACGGCGCGCGGGCAGGCGCACTTTGAAGCCCGCGTCGCCCACTTCGCCCCGCTCGTCGGCGCCACCCCGGCCGCCGTGGTGGTGCGCGACCTCGGGACACGCCGCTGGGGAGTGTGCGACGGCCGGCGGCGCGTGATCACCTTCCACTGGGAGCTCGTGCTGCAGGCGCTCGACGCCGTGGACTACGTGGTCGTGCACGAGCTCGCGCACCTGCACGAGCCGAACCACCAGGCGGCGTTCTGGCGCCACGTGGAGGCCGTGCTGCCGGACTGGAAGGCACGGCGGGCGCTGCTCACAGGGGTCGGCCGGCGCGTCGTCTGAGCGGCGCGCGTCGGAGCGGGCGCGCCGCGGGCGCCGCTCTCCCCGGTCGCCGCCACCCGCCGGGAACCGCTCAGCCGGCGGCCCTGACCTCGTCGTGCCGCCGCCCCCAGAGGATGCGGCGGCGGCGCTTCTCTGAGCCGCGCCGCCGCACCTCGATGCCGGCGAGGTAGTCGAAGACCATCTCGACCCGGTCGCCGGCGACGCTCCAGATGTGGATGAAGGGCAGCGGCATCACCTCCCACGCGCCGCGCGGGCGCGTGCGGAACCTGCCGCCGACCACCAGGCGCGAGCGCCTCTCGGAGAAGGCCCAGATGCGCAGGTCCACGCCGGTGATCTCCCAGTGCGACGGCAGGGCGGCGGCGAACAGCTCCATGGCCACCACCTCGCGAGTGGCGTACACGCCGCCGCCCCCGCCGACGTCGCACACGACCCACTCGGGCGGGTCGTCCTGTTCCTGGTGGAACATGGCCAGCACGTCGCGGGGGGCGCCGGGGCCGACCGCCCGGTAGCCACGGCGGATGCGTTCAAGCGCGTCCATACCGGCGTTTTCCCCGCCCCCGCGGCTGTGGTATCCTCTGCCTCCCGCGGGGCGCACGGCCTCGCCGCGCGCGCCGCGCCCGTGGGCGATTAGCTCAGTGGGAGAGCGCCCGCCTCACACGCGGGAGGTCGTTGGTTCAAATCCAACATCGCCCACCACCGCCTCCCTGCACTTCCCGCCAGTCGCCTCGACGCCCGCGCACTGGACCTCGAGCGCGAGGCAGCACCAGACTGCCTTCCCCGCTTGTTCCGCATCGTGGACGGCACGACATCCTCTCGCACCGACGGCTCTAGCACAATGACTTCCGCATTGCGGACACCTCGACGCATGTGCCACCCCGAGGCAGCTGCTTCGTCCACTGTGATGAACCTCCCGCAAGGGCTTGCTTTCCGGCGCGCATATCACTAACCTCAGCGATTGGCCATGCCCCTCATGTTCGAGGCGCGCACCGCCGTCGAAGTGACCGCTTGTTCCGCATGACGGTCACCGGCGCGCCGGTCGAGGAGAGTTCCCCACGACCCCGGTCCGGGCACCGCCACGGGACAGTGCATATCCACGACGAACCGCTGAACGGTTCATGGGAGGTGAACAGGGTGGCTGACGAACCCAAGCTTTTCCCACCGTCGCCCGAGTTCCAGAAGAGCGCGTACTACACCTCGATGGAGCAGTACGAGGCCGACTACAAGCGGTCGGTCGAGGATCCGGAGGGGTTCTGGGCCGAGCGCGCCAAGGACGCCCTCACCTGGACGAAGGAGTGGGACAAGGTTCTGGAGTGGAGCTTCGACCCGGTGCCGTTCATCAAGTGGTTCCAGGGCGGCGAGCTCAACGCCAGCTACAACTGCCTTGATCGCCACGTCGAGGCCGGCAAGGGCGACAAGAAGGCCATCATCTTCGAGGGTGACCCCGGCGACACGTGCTCGTACACGTACAAGGAGCTCCTCGACGAGGTCAGCAAGTTCGCCAACGTGCTCAAGAAGCACGGCGTGCAGAAGGGTGACCGCGTCGCCCTTTACCTGCCCATGATCGCCGAGCTGCCCATCGTCATGCTCGCCTGCGCGCGCCTCGGCGCCATCCACATGATGGTGTTCGGCGGCTTCAGCGCCGAGGCGCTCAAGGCCCGCATCGACAACTGCGGCGCCAAGGTCCTCGTATGCGCCGACAAGGGCCACCGCGGCTCCAAGAGCACCCCTTCCAAGACCAACGCCGACGCCGCCGTCGCCGGCGAGACCACGGTGGAGAAGGTCATCGTCATCAAGCGCGTCGACGGCGACGTCCCCATGACCGAGGGCCGCGACGTCTGGTTCCACGACGAGATGGCGGCCCCCGACATCACCGCCGAGTGCGAGCCCGTGCCGGTCGACGCCGAGCACCCGCTCTTCATCCTCTACACCTCGGGTTCCACCGGCACCCCCAAGGGCGTGCTGCACAGCACGGGCGGCTTCCTGCTGTACGCGCACGACACCAGCAAGTTCGTCTTCAACCTGCACGACGACGACATCCACTTCTGCACCGCTGACATCGGCTGGATCACGGGCCACAGCTACATCGTGTACGGCCCCCTCGCCGCCGGCGCCACCAGCATCCTGTTCGAGGGCCTGCCCACCTATCCGGAGCCGGACCGCTACTGGCAGGTCGTGGAGAAGCACCAGGCCACCACCATCTACACGGCCCCCACCGTCATCCGCAGCCTCATCGGCCAGGGCGACGAGTGGCCCGAGAAGCACCCCATGAAGAGCCTGCGCGTCATGGGTTCGGTGGGCGAGCCCATCGACCCGAACAGCTGGCTCTGGTACTACGAGAAGGTCGGCAAGGGCGACGTGCCGCTCTGCGATACCTGGTGGCAGACCGAGACCGGCGGCCACATGATCACGCCGCTGCCGGGCGCCTCCACCCTCAAGCCGGGCTCGGCCGGGCAGCCGTTCTTCGGCGTGCAGACGATCGTGCTCAAGGACAACGGCGAGCCGGCCGACGTCGGCGAGGACGGCCACCTCTGCATCAAGGCCCCGTGGCCGGGCATGATCCGCGGCACGTGGGGCGACGAAGAGGGCAAGCGCTTCAAAGAGGTCTACTTCTCGATGTTCAAGGGCCTCTTCTACACCGGTGACGGCTGCGCCATCGACGCCGACGGCGATCACTGGCTCAAGGGCCGCATCGACGACGTGCTCAACGTCTCCGGCCACCGCATCGGCACCTCCGACGTCGAGGGCGCCCTCGTGAGCGCCCCGCAGGTCGCCGAGGCCGCCGTGGTCGGGTACCCGCACCCGATCAAGGGCACCGGCATCTACGCCTACGTCACGCTGAACGACGGCATCGAGCCCAGCGACGACCTCAAGAAGCAGCTCGTGGTGCACGTGCGCAAGGTCGTGGGCCCCATCTGCACGCCCGACAAGATGCAGTTCGCCACCGGCCTGCCGAAGACCCGCTCGGGCAAGATCATGCGCCGCATCCTGCGCAAGATCGCCGAAGGCGAGTTCGACGCCCTGGGCGACACCTCCACGCTCGCCGACCCGGCCGTGGTCGAGGAGCTCAAGGAGAACAAGCAGTAGTCGGCGCCGCGCGCTGACGAGAGTCACGGAGAGGGCCGGCGGCCGCAGGGTCGCCGGCCCTCTCCGCGTTCCGGACCGCTCGCGGCGGGATGACCCCGGGCGCCTCCCGGCGTAGAGTAGGAAGGGTCCCCCGCGAGTGACCCTGCCGCGCCGTGCGCTGCCCCCCGCACGACGCGCGCACCGCTTCGCGCGGGACCCTGCGGACAATCACGGACGACGGGACGTACATCATGAGCACACGGAACCTGGACAAGCTCTTCGACCCGCGCAGCATCGCCGTCATCGGCGCTTCCAACAAGAAGGGGTCGGTCGGCTACATCCTGCTGCGCAACCTCATCGGCGCCGAGTACGACGGCATCGTGTACCCGGTGAACGTGTCGGCGCAGTCGGTCCAGGGCATCCAGGCCTACGCCTCCATCAGCCAGGTGCCCCGCAAGATCGATCTGGCCGTCATCGCGGTGCCCGCCAAAGCCGTGCCCGAGACCATGCGCGAGTGCGGTGAGGCCGGCGTGGCCGGCGCCGTCATCGTCTCCTCGGGCTTCAAGGAGGTCGGCCGCGCGGGAAAGAAGCTCGAAGAAGAGGTGTGCGCCATCGCCGAGAGCTACGGCGTGCGCATCGTCGGGCCCAACTGCCTCGGCTACATCCGCCCGAACATGAACCTCAACGTCACGTTCGCGCACGTCATCCCGCCGGCCGGGCGCGTGGCGTTCTTCAGCCAGTCGGGCGCGCTCGGCACCGCCATCCTGGACTGGGCGGCCGCCAACCACGTGGGGTTCTCCGCCTTCGTCAGCGTCGGCTCCATGGCCGACGTGGACTTCGGCGACCTCATCGACTACTTCGGCGCCGACGCCCACACCAGCAGCATCATCCTCTACATCGAGTCCATCACCGACGCGCGCAAGTTCATGAGCGCGGCGCGGCACTTCGCCAAGAGCAAGCCGATCATCGTCGTGAAGAGCGGCCGCACGGCGCGCAGCGCGCTGGCGGCCGCCAGCCACACCGGCGCCATCGCCGGCGACGACACGCTCTACAGCGCGGTGTTCCGCCGCGCCGGCGTCGTGCGCGTCGACGAGATCGAGGACCTGTTCGACGCCAGCGAGGCGCTCAGCCGCGTCAGCAGCCCGCGCGGGCCTCGCCTGGGCATCGTCACCAACGCCGGCGGCCCGGGCGTGATGGCCAGCGACTGCCTGCTCGGCCTCGGCGGCGAGCTCGCCGAGATCAGCCCCGAGACCGACGAGAAGCTGCAGGCCGCGCTGCCCGGCTTCGCCGCGCGCGGCAACCCCGTGGATGTGGGCGGCGACGCCCCGGCGCAGCGCTACGCCGAGGCCGCGCAGGCGCTCATCGACGACCCCAATTGCGACGGCGTGCTCGCCATCCTCACACCGCAGGCCATGAGCGACCCCACGTCCACGGCGCAGGCACTGGTCGATGTCGCCCGTACTCACCAGCTCAAGCCGCTCCTCACCTCGTTCATGGGCGAGATCAAGGTGGCAGAGGGTGTGGAGATCCTTCGCCACGCCCACGTGCCGACGTTCTCCACCCCGGAGGACGCGGTGCGCGCCTACATGTACATGTACCAGTACACGCGCAACCTGCAGAACCTCTACGAGACGCCGGCCGACATCCTGCCCGACTTCGAGCCCGCCCGCGACGAGGTCAAGAAGATCTTCATCCGCGTGGCCCGCGACGGCCGCTCCATCCTCAGCGAGGTCGAGGCGAAGGCCGTCCTGGAGGCGTACCAGATCCCCGTCGTGAAGACGGTCGTTGCCACCTCCGCCGAGGAGTGCGCCAAGTGCGCGGAGGACATCGGCTTCCCCGTGGCCATCAAGATCCTCAGCCACGACATCACCCACAAGAGCGACGTGGGCGGCATCGCCCTCAACGTCCGTTCCGCACCCGAGGCGGCGAACCAGTTCACCAAGATCGTCGCCCGGGTCAAGGAGAAGGCTCCCGAGGCGAAGATCCTCGGCGTGGCGGTGCAGGAGATGAGCCGCGGCGGATACGAGGTCATCCTCGGCTCCAAGAAGGACCCCACCTTCGGCCCGGCCCTCATGTTCGGCATGGGCGGCACCGGCGTGGAGCTCTACCGCGACGTGGCGCTCGACTTCCCGCCGCTCAACCAGGCGCTGGCGAAGAGCATGATCCAGAGCACCAAGGTGTCCAAGCTGCTGGAGGGCTACCGCGGCAAGGAGCCCGTGGACATGATCGCCCTTGAGCAGGCACTGGTGAAGATGAGCTACCTGCTCGTGGATTTCCCCGAGATCCTCGAGATGGATGTGAACCCTTTGCAGGTGCGCACCGACGGCATCGTCGCCCTCGACGCGCGCCTGGTGATCGAGCCCAAGGACGTGCGCAAGATCGTGCTGCCGGGCTCACATCTCATGATCTCCATGTACCCGAGCAAGTACGAGTGGGAGTTCCCGGTGGACGGGCACCCCGTGAAGATCCGCGCCATCAAGCCCGAGGACGAGCCCCTGTGGGCGGAGATGATCGAGTCCCTCTCCCCCGCTACGGCAGAGTACCGCTTCTTCGGTCCGGTCAAGGAAGTGACCAAGTCGATGCTGGTGCGCTACTGCCACATCGACTACGACCGTGAGATCGCCCTGGCGGCGGTGGAACAGCCCAAGGGCAAGCGCCAGAAGCGCATGCTCGGCGTGGCGCGGCTCAGCATCGAGACCGCCAACTCGGAAGAGGGCGAGTTCGCGATCCTCGTGCGCGACGACTGCCAGCGCAAGGGCATCGGCAGCAAGCTCATGGAGGCGCTCATCCAGGCCGCCCGCGACCGCCACGTGCGGGAGATCAACGGCGACGTGCTCGCCAAGAACCCCGGCATGACGCGCTTCGCCGAGGATCTGGGCTTCGACATCCGCCCCGGCAACGAGCCCGAGGTGCGCAAGCTGGTGCTGCGGCTCTAGACGGGAGTTCACGCCCCGACAGCTGGCCTCCGTTGTGCGCTCGAGGATGTGCCCGCCGGCGCCGATGCGCACGGAGTTTCGGCAGATGGTGCCAAGCTCGGCGATGAGGTCGGTCAGGCTGTAGGCAGGCAGCCCGTCCTCCGCGCCGGCGCCGCCCGCCTTGGCGGCCGCCGCCGGCGAGCGTGTGGCGATGGCCACCGGGGACGCGACCCGGGCGTACACTCCCTACCAGGATCCCCGCTGACGCCTCGAGGAGAGCCCCTGTCCGACGGAACGCGGAAGGCCGAAGCACACGCGCGCGATCAGACGCATCGCTCGGTCGTCCCGTTCGCGCTGCTCGAAGCCAGCGTCATCACCTCGGGGGCCGGCAACGGCGTCGCGGCCGTGGCGCTGCCTTGGCTCGTCCTCGAACGGACCGGAAACGCGGCGGCCGCCGGCGTCGTCGGCGCGGCAGCGGCCTTCCCCCTGCTGCTCAGCAGCCTCTTCTCCGGCTCTCTCGCCGACACGCTCGGCAGGCGCGCCACGTCGATCGTCGCCGACGTGTTCTCGGCGATCTCGGTCGCCGCCATCCCCTTCATCGACGCGACCATGGGGCTGGATCTGCCGCTCTTCGTGCTGCTCGTCGCCATCGGAGCGGTGTTCGATCCGGCCGGCGCCACGGCTCGAGAGGCCATGCTGCCGGACGTCGCCGCCCGAGCCGGCATGCGCCTTGAGCGTGCCAACGGCATCCACGAGGCGGCGTGGGGCGTGGCCTACATGGTCGGCCCGGGAGTGGGCGGGCTGCTCATCGCGACGGTCGGCGCGAGCGGGGCACTGTGGGCGACGTCGCTCACCTTCCTCGTGTCGGTGCTGCTCATCGCCTTCTTGCGCGCCCCCGGGGTCGGTCGCCCGGCGACCCACGAGCGGCCCTCGGGGATCGTCCGCGGCAGCCTGGAGGGTCTCTCCTTCGTGTGGCGCGACCGGGTGCTGCGAGCGCTCACCGTCCTGACGATGGTGATCGTGGCGATCTACCTGCCGATCGAAGGCGTCATCCTCCCGGTGGTCTACGAGGCGCAGGGCGCGGCGGGCCGCCTCGGCGGCACGCTCATGGCGCTGAGCGCCGGCGGGGTGGCCGGATCGCTCCTCTACGGCGCCGTGGCCCAGAAGCTCTCACGCCGGGCCGTCTTCGTGGGCTCGCTGATCGGCGCCGCGCTGGCAATCCTCGCGATGTCGCTCCTGCCCCCGTTTCCGCTGCTCATCGTCGCCGCCGCCCTGGCCGGCTTCTTCTGGGGACCCTTCGGACCGCTGCTCAACCTCCGCATGCAGACGTTCACGCCGCCCTCCATGCGCGGCCGGGTGCTGGGCGTCCTCATCGCATCGGAGTACGCCGCCGGGCCGCTGGGCTACCTGCTGGTCGGATGGCTGGCGGCTCGCCTTGGACCCGAGACGGTCTTCCTCGGTACCGGCATCCTCATGGTCGCCACCTGCCTGGGATTCGCGGCGCTGCCGACGCTCAAGCACCTCGACGACGAGGGACCGTACAGTGCCGCGCTCCAGCCACCGGACATCAAGCCGCCGGCAGTGTGACCTCAGCGCCGAGCCGGGACGACTCCAGCGCGAGGCCGCGCGCGGGTCAGGCAGAGCACCACGGCCACGTGCCGGCAGGGCAACGAGCGCTCCACGGCAGGACCTTCGCCTGGGTCGACGACCCGGCGTCCGCGCCGCCACCTCAGGTCCGAGGACGCGGCGGCGGCCCTCACTCGGGCGTTGCCGGCAGATGCAGCAGCGTCTCCGTGATCGCCGCGTCGCCGATGCGGCCGGGGAGCATGCCGGCCGGCCGGGCCGGGTGCTGCCCGGCGGCGCCGGCCGGCAGGCCGTACGTGAGGTCGACCGCACGGAGCAGGACCGGGGGCCCGGTCGCGAAACTCAGCGTGACCTCCACGCCCGCGGACGGCGGGTCGTAGAAGTCGAACGACCAGCGCACCGTCGTGCCGTCGAGGAGTGTGGTGTCCTTGCCGGCGAGCGCGTGGCCGTCCACGCTCGCCGAGAGGTGACCGACCACGGTGTGGACGAGCAGGCTGACCGCGGCCGCGTCGCGGCGGCTGCGCAGGCGCAGCACCACCGTACGGCGGTCGCCCTCCACCGTGTCGGACACCACGCGGAGGGCAGGGGGCCGCAGCCCGTACCGCGGGGCGGCGCCCACCAGCGTGGCCTGGGTTCCCATCATCGGGAAGTAGGAGTCAGTGAACGGCGAGGAGAGACGCTCGTTGAGGAACGGGCGCGTGTACCGGTCCACGGGATCGAGCGTCTGCCACACGGTCCTGCCCTCGGCCTCCGCCCGGTAGTACACGCTCGTGGACTTCGGGTGCTCGCTGCTGAACGCCACGGTGGAGCCGGCGGCGAACAGGACCACCACACCGGCCGCGCCCAGAGCTGCGGGCAGCCAGAGCCTGAAGGCCCGCACGACGACGGCCATGGGCAGCACCAGCAGGCCTGCCAGCATCCAGACACAGAGCACGGTGACGACCTGCTTGAGCCCGGCCGACATCAGCAGCAGGTAGGTGGCCGAACTGAGCAGGAGCAGGCCCGGCGTCGCGCCGGCGAGGGCGACGAGAGCCGGGCCGGCGCCGATCGCCCGGGGCTCGGCGCCGCGGCGGAGCAGCAGCACCGCGGCGCCGAGCCCCACCGCCCCGCCGACGAGCGGCCAGGCGAGCAGGTAGCTCGCCGCCGGCACCGTGACCAGCACGGCGGCGGCGGCGGCCAGCCACGACCCCAGCCCGGCGAACGCGAGGTCCCAGGGCCGCAGGCGCCGTAGCAGTAGCGCGTAGACGGCCAGGACGACGGAGGTCGCGAGCAGCACCAATCCGAGCCGGTAGGCGTCGCTGATGACGACTCCCGTGTCGGTCCACACGCGCTGCTCGTACGCCGTGCTGTACATGGTCCAGACGATGGCCATGAGGAGCAGCGAGACGCCCAGCGCAGCTGCGGTCCCCAGCGCCGACCAGGCGAGGCCCGTGAGCGTGAGCAGGCGACGCCGAACGGCGAGCACGACCGCCGCTGCGAACAGCGCCGCGGCTGCCAAGCAGAGGGGCAGCGCCCAGCTGAGCGGGTAGTACACCGCCTCGCCGGCCACCACATCGAAGGCCACGAGATCGGGGGCGCGCACGTGCCACAGATCCATGTCGCCGAGGCGGCGGGCCAGCGCGAGGGCGGTCTCCCCCTCGTGCTGCAGGCCCGCCTCGTGCAGGTTGGCGAGCGAGTCGTAGGCGGTGTGGTCGTAGCCGGGACCGTCGAGCATGCCGAAGCTCATGCCGGGGATGCCGCGCCGCAGAAACGCGCGGAAGTCGGTGACGAGAGGCCGGCGGCGCGAGACCTCGTACATGAGCGACGACGTGTACGGCTGCGCCGCGGACTCGATGAGGGCCCGCACCAGCACGCCGTCGCCGGGGCTCACCTCGTACATGAGGGCCGGCGACGACGACCCGGCGTTGTCGAAGTTCAGAGCCACGGCGGTGCCGAAGGCCCAGGCGTCGTCGCGCAGGAAGGCCTGGGCGCCGAGCAACCCGCGCTCCTCGCCGTCGGTGAACAGGAAGATGACGTCGTTGCGCGGCGGCGGACCGGCGCGCAACGCCCGCGCCACCTCGAGCAACGTGACGACGCCGCTACCGTCGTCGGCGGCGCCGGGCGCCGTGGGCACGGAGTCGTAGTGTGCCATGAGGAGCAGCGCCCGCGAGGTGTCGCGGCCCGGCAGCCGGCCGGCGACGTTGTGCACGACGCCGGCCACCCGCGGATCCGAGGCGGAGACGACCTCGGCCGTCTGGATGTGCGGGCCGAGGTCGAGCTCCCGCAGACGCTCGTAGATGAGGTCGCGGGCGCGCGCCGCCTGTGCGGAGCCGATGGGCCGCGGCTCCGCGGCGATCCGCCTCAGCGACTCCATCGCCCGCGCCGAGGAGAACTCCCCGGCCGGCGCCGACGCCGGCCTCGGGCGCGGGGCGTCGAACGGCGTGACGGCGATCACGACGACGAGGACGACGAGGCCGGCCAGCAGCCCCGCCAGCAGGTACTTCCGGACGCCCACACCCTCACTGTAGCCGCGAGGGATCTGTTTGCAACAAGCACCTGGGCGGCGCAGACTGTCGCCATGGCAGAGGGGACCTCACCGTGGTGAGCGCCGGTCGGCCGGCGCTGCCGGGCTCGTTCATCGACGCCGCCGGGACCCGCCTGCACGTGGTGCGAGCAGGCACCGGCCCGGCGCTGGTCTATGTCCACGGGGCCAAAGGCTCGTTCCTGGACTTCACGCTCTCCCTCGAGCCCCGGCTCGCGCAGACGTACACGACCGTGGCGATCGACCGGCCGGGCTCCGGGTACAGCGGCAGGCCCCCCGGGGCCGACAACTCGCCCCCGCGGCAGGCGGCGGTGCTGCGGGCGGCCGCGGCGGAGCTCGGGCTCAGGCGGCCGCTGCTCGTCGGCCACTCGCTGGGGGCCGCCGTGGCGCTGGCCTGGGCGCTCGACGACCCCGACGGCATCGCGGCGGTGGTCACCCTCGGCGGGTGGGTGCTCCCTGTGGGCGGCCCGCCCCCGTGGTTCGACGCGCTCGTGCGCTCCCGCACCGTCGCGCGCCTGACGGGCCGGCTGGGCCGCTCCCGCCTCGGCCGGCCCCTGGTGGACGCCATGCTGCGGCGGGCGTTCACGCCCGGCTCGGCGCCCGCCGACTACGCCCGCCTGGCGCCGCCGCTGGCCGTGGCAGACGCCAACATCGCGTGGGACGGCGCCGACCACCGCTCGGCCCGGGCCGGCCTCGCGGCGCTGGCGCCGCGCTACTCCGGCCTCGGCGTGCCGCTGGTGATCGTCGTCGGCGACGGGGACCGCATGGTGCCGCCGACGGTCTCCGAGCGCCTGCACGCGCTCGTCCCGGGCTCCGAGCTGGTGCGCATCCCCAGCGCCGGCCACATGCCGCAGTTCACGGCGCCGGATGCGGTGCTCGCGGCCATCGACAGGGCCGCCGCGCTCGGCGGCGTCCGCGCGACTGCGGGATGACCGGCCGGCGGCGCCGGCAGGGGCGACGCGCCGCACACGTTTGCTTCTGTCCGCCCCGCGGCGTAGCATCCGAGCCGGTCGCGCTAGGCGGGGAGCCAGCGGTGCCCTGTACCCGCAATCCGCTACAGCGGGGCTGAATCCCCGCCCGAGGGGCCGTCCCGCGAGGCTGTCAGCCGGTGTGTGGCGTTGACGGTCGGGTCCTGCGCAATGGAACCCTGCGAACCCCGTCAGGTCCGGGAGGAAGCAGCGGTAAGTAGGCCATTCCATGTGCCGCAGGGTCGCCTGACCCGAGCTTGCGCCCGGCGAGGACGCTCGGAGGACGCGCTTCGACGGCGGGTGCGCGGCCATTTTCTCGTTCTCTGACGACCGCGGAGGTAGCGCCGCAGCATGGACCGCCCGCCCGACGCGCCCCGGCCCGACGCGCCCCAGGCGGACCGCGACCCGCTGGCCTACCACGACGCCGGCTTCATCGACAGTGACGAGGGCCGCCCGCTCCGCATCCTGGCGGAGTACCTGCGCCCACTCGGCGCGTTCCGCCGCCGGCGCGTCCACGACACCATCGTCTTCTTCGGCTCCGCCCGCATCACCGAGGACGGCCCCTTGGGCGAGTACCACACCGGGGCGCGAGAGCTCGCCCGCCGGGTAACGGAGTGGTCCGACGGGCTCAGGAGCCCTGCCCAGCGGTACCTCGTCTGCACAGGTGGAGGCCCCGGGATCATGGAAGCCGCCAACCGCGGCGCGCAGGAGGCCGGTGGCCGCTCGATCGGCCTCAACATCGGCCTGCCGCACGAGCAGCGCCCCAACGCGTTCATCACGCCGGGGCTCTCGTTCGAGTTCCGCTACTTCTTCATGCGAAAGCTGTGGTTCGCCTACGTCGCCCGGGCGATCATCGTGTTCCCGGGCGGGTTCGGCACCCTCGACGAGCTGTTCGAGTTCCTCACCCTGTCGCAAACGGGCAAGATCGACCCGCCTCCCGCCACGCTGCTCTACGGCACACGGTACTGGAACGAGATCGTGGACTTCGACGCCCTGGCCCGTCACGGCATGGTCGATGCCGCCGACCTCAGGCTCCTGCACTTCGTCGACACGCCGGCGGAGGCGATGGCCGTGCTGCGCAGCCGTCTGCGGCCGCAGGACGAGGCCGAGCCCGCGCCGGCGATCGCGCGGTCGGTCACGCCGGAGGACGAGTGCGCAACCTGTGGCCCGGAGAAGGAGGAGCGCCGATGAGGGTGAGCCCGGACGAGCAGCGCGACCTGCTGGCGCGCGTCGCGCGCGAGGCGATGATCGAGTACGGACTCGAGCCGGAGCTCCCGCCCCGTGCGGTGGCCGAGGCGAGCGCACTGCCCGAGGTCTCGCCCGACGGCACGGGGGCCGCCGACCTCCGCGGCCTTCACTGGTGCTCCATCGACAACGACGACTCCCTGGACCTCGACCAGCTCACCGTCGCCGAGGGTGAGACGGGCGGCGGCGTCCGGGTCCTCGTGGCCATCGCCGACGTCAGCGCGACGGTGCAGCCGGGCACGGCGATCGACGCGCACGCCGGCGTCAACACCACCTCCGTCTACACGCCGGCGCGCATCTTCCCCATGCTTCCGGAGCGCCTGAGCACGGATCTCACGTCGCTCAACGCCGGCGAGGACCGCCTGGCGATCGTCGTCGGCATCACCGTCGGCGACGACGGCGACGTGGTGGCGGAAGAAGTCCGCCGGGCCCTCGTGCACAACCGCGCCAAGCTCGCCTACCCCTCGCTCGGCGCCTGGCTGCAGGGAGAAGCCGACATGCCGCCCGCGCTGGCCGCCGTCCCCGGCCTGGCCGAGAACCTGCGGCTGCAGGACGCGGTGGCGCAGCGGCTGCGAGCGCGCCGCCGTGACCAGGGCGCGCTCGACCTCGAGACGCTCGAGGTCAAAGCGCGCTTCGACGGCGGCGCCGTCAGCGGCCTCGTCGTCGAGCCGCGCGACCGCGCCAAGGAGCTCATCGAGGACTTCATGATCGCCGCCAACGGCGTCGTGGCCCGGTACCTCGCCGGCAAACGGTTCCCGGTGCTGCGTCGCGTGGTGCACGAGCCGCAGCGGTGGCCGCGCATCGTCGACCTCGCCGACGCGCACGGCTTCATCCTCCCCGAGGAGCCCGACGCGCCGTCGCTCAACGCGTTCCTGCAGCAACGGCGCGCGGCCGACCCGGAGCGGTTTCCAGACCTCTCGCTCGCCATCGTCAAGCTGCTGGGCAGCGGCGTGTACGAGGCGACCCGGCCGGGGGAGCCCATCGACGGCCACTTCGGCCTCGCCGTGACCCACTACGCGCACTCCACAGCGCCGAACCGGCGCTACCCGGACCTGATCACCCAGCGCCTGGTCAAGGCGGCGCTCGCCGGAGCCCCGAGCCCGTACAGCGGCGAGCGGCTGGCGGAGCTCGCCGACCACTGCACGCGCCAGGAGGACCAGGCGCAGAAGGTGGAGCGGCGCGTGCGTAAGTCGGCCGCCGCCTGCTTTCTGGCCGAGCACGTCGGCGACGAGTTCGACGGCTTCGTCACCGGTGCGAGCCCCAAGGGCACCTGGGCGCGCACCGTCGATCCTCCCGTGGAGGGCCGCATCGTCGAAGGGGCGGACGACCTGGATGTCGGCGACGCGGTGCGCGTGAGGCTCGTGGATGCCGACCCGGAGCGTGGGTACATCGACTTCGCGGTCCTCCCCTGAGCGCCGCACGGGGTACACTAGCCATCCCATGAAACGCTCCCTCTACCGCGAGTACCGCCCGCAGACGTTCGCCGAGCTGGTCGGCCAGGACCACGTGGCGCGCACCCTCAAGAACGCCATCGAGACCGACGCCGTCGCGCACGCCTACATCTTCTCGGGCCCGCGCGGCACCGGAAAGACGACCACCGCGCGCCTCCTTGCCAAGAGCCTGAACTGCATCGGCCCCGACGGCGCGCTGGAGCTTCCCACGGCCACCCCCTGCGGCGTCTGCCGCCACTGCCTGACCATCGCGACCGGCACGTCCCTGGACGTCATCGAGATGGACGCCGCCTCCAACAACAGCGTCGACGACGTGCGCGACCTGCGCGAGAAGATCTCGTACGCCCCTGTGGAGGGACGCCGCAAGGTGTACATCGTGGACGAGGTCCACATGTTCTCCAACTCGGCGTTCAACGCGCTGCTCAAGACTCTGGAGGAGCCGCCGGCGAACGTCGTGTTCGTGCTCGCCACCACCGAGCCGCACAAGATCCCCGAGACCATCATCTCCCGCTGCCAGCGCTTCGACTTCCGCCGGCCGCAGGTGCGCGACATCGCCGCCCTGCTGGCGAGCATCGTGGAGCGCGAGAACGGGCGCTCGGACGACGACCGCGGCGGGCCGCGCATCGAGATCCAGGCCGCGGCCCTGGAGGAGATCGCGCGCCACTCGCAGGGCGGGTTCCGCGACGCCATCGGCACGCTGGAGAAGCTCATCACGTACTCGGACGGCGCCATCCGCGTCGTCGACGTGCTCGAGGCGCTCGGCGTCACCGACACCGACCTGCTGTTCGAGATCACCGACATCGTCGCCGACCGGCGCCCCGCTGAGGCGCTGCAGTTCGTGCAGCGGCTGGCCAACGAGGGCGCCGACTACGCGCAGTTCATCCGCGACCTGCTGCGCCATCTGCGCCAGCTGTTCCTGCTCCAGCACCTGGAGGAGTCCGCTCGTGACGCGGCCGTGCTGCGCGCCCTCGGTCAGACGGTGGAGCTGGACGAGCAGCTTCTTGAACGCCTCCTGCCGCAGGCCAACGGCATGGCTCAGCGCGAGGTCGTGTTCTTCATCGAGACGCTGGGCGAGGCGCAGCGCGAGGTCCGCGACGGCCTCGACCCGCGGCTGCAGCTGGAGCTCGCGCTCGTCAAGGTCACGCGGCCGCACCTGGACCACTCCGCGGCGGCCCTGGAGGAGCGCCTGCGGCGCCTCGAAGCGGCCGCCGCCGGGCACGGCCACGCGGCTGCCCCGGCGCCGCCCGCCGGCGCGCCCACGGCCGCCACCGTCGCGGGAGGGGCGCCCGGCCCGGCCGCGGCGCCGGAGCCGCCCGGACCATCCCGTCCGGCAGACGGCAGCGAACCGGCGCCGCACGCCCAGGCCCCGGCGTCCCCGCCCGCCGCCGAGAGCGAGCGTGAGGCGCGGCCCGCCGCGGCGCCGGCCGCGGTTCCCGACGCCGGCGACGCCGGCCCCGAGCTCACCGCCGATCGCGTCCGCCGCGCCTGGGAGCTCGTCCTCCAGCGCGTCCAGGCAGGCAGCGTGGGGCTCTACGCGCTGCTGCGCGACGCGCGACCCCAGGACCTTCACGGCGACGTGCTCTCCGTGGCCATGGCCTCGGAGTTCTCCCTTGCGCAGGCGCGCCACCCCGGCAACGACGGAGTCCTTGCCGAGGCCATAGAAGAGGTGCTCGGCAAGCGGCTCGAACCCGAGTTCGTGCTCGCAGCCGGCGCCGCCTCGCCGTCCGCGCCCTCCGCGATCCCGAGCTCCCCGGCCGCGAACGACGCCGGGCCGCTGGATTTCACCGACCTCATCAAGCAGGCCAAGGGCACCTTCGACGCCGAAGAGATGCCCGACGACTCCTGAGGAGAAGCACCGTGGCGAACCCGCAGTACAACAAGATGATGAAGCAGGTCCAGGAGATGCAGCGCAAGATGGCGGAGGCTCAGGAGGAGCTCGCCGTCGAGACCGTCGAGTCCAGCGCCGGCGGCGGCATGGTCACCGTGGTCATCACGGGCTCCCTCGAGATCAAAGAAGTGCGCATCAAGCCCGAGGCCGTGGACCCGGACGACGTCGAGATGCTGCAGGACCTCGTGGTGGCGGCCACCAACGAGGCGCTGCGGGCCGCCCAGGACCTCGCCTCGCAGAAGCTCGGCGGGGCCACGGGCGGCATCGATCTGCCCAACATCCCGGGCCTGTTCTGAGTCATCGTTCCCGCCGCCACTGGCCGACGGGAACAGCGGGAGTAGATACTGCATACTGGACACATTGTGTCCTTTTTGAGAGAGGCCGCGGAGCGCAGAAGCGCTCCGCGGCCTCTCTCCTGTCCGTGCACCCTCCTGCCGATACCGCGTGAGCGTGAAGCGCGGACCGGGGTACCCCCATGCTTGCCGAAAGGAGTACAATAACTTCCCGGGTTTCCGACGCCCCCCCAAGACGCACCACTGAGTGCATCAACACGCATGACTATGCATTTTATACGCGTAAGGACGTGAGTTTGTATTCACCCTCGGTCGAACGTCTGGTCACCGAACTGGCCAAGCTTCCCGGCATCGGCCCCCGCAGCGCACAGCGGCTCACCTTCCACATCCTCAGGCAGAGTCCCGAAGACGTCCTGCCCCTGGCCGCCGCCATCGTGGACGTCAAGGAGAGGATCGGCTTCTGCGCGCGCTGTTTCAACCTGGCCGAGGGTGAGCTCTGCACCGTGTGCGCCGACACGCGGCGCGACCCGCGCGTGCTCTGTGTGGTCGAGCAGCCCTTCGACATCGTGACCATCGAGCGCACGCGCGAGTTCCACGGCCTCTACCACGTCCTCGGCGGCGCCCTCAGCCCGCTCGACGGGGTCGAGCCGGCCGACCTGCACATCGTGGAACTCCTCGGCCGCGCCCAGGAGGGCGTGGACGAGGTGATCCTGGCCACCAACCCCACCATGACCGGTGAGGCCACGGCCATGTACATCGCCGACATGCTCCCGAGGCAGATGCGCGTCACGCGCCTCGCCAGCGGGCTGCCGGTCGGCGGCGACCTCGAATATGCCGACGAACTGACCCTGGGCCGCGCCCTCGCGGGGCGACGAAGCCTGCGGCGGGGAGAGGAGTGAGCATGGCGACGAAGACTCCGGAGAAGGCGAGCGGGCTCACCGAGATACGCTGGCACGGCCGCGGCGGCCAGGGGGCCGTCACCGCGGCCAAGATGGTCGCCGAGCTGGCCCTCGGCGAGGGCAAGTACTTCCAGGCGTTCCCGGAGTACGGGCCCGAGCGCTCCGGCGCACCCATCGTGGCCTTCACGCGCGTGAGCGACGAGCCCATCCAGGTGTACGCCGGCGTCGAGCACCCGCAGATCGTCATCGTGCTGGACTCGTCACTTCTTGCCGTGGTGGACGTCTGCAAAGGCGCTCCCGACGACGCCATCGTGCTGGTCAACAGCGAGAAGGCGCCTGCCGAGCTGCGTAAGCAGTACGGCCTCGAAGGCCACCGTCTCTTCACCGTGGCGGCCACGCGCATCGCGCTCGAGACCATCCGGCGGCCCATCCCCAACACACCTATGGTGGGGGCTCTCACGCGCATCACGGGGCTGTTCGCGGTGGACGACGTGGCGGAGTTCCTGGAGCACGAGTTCGGCAAGAAGTTCCCGCCCAAGGTCGTGGAAGGCAACATCAACGCGATCAGGCGCAGCTACGAGGAGGTCCAGGGCGAATGACCGTGGAGAAGAAAGCCGGCGCCAAGCACCCGGCGCCGCTCAAGAAGCCCCGCGCCAGAAAGCCCAAGTGGGACATCAGCGACGTCGCCGAGTGGGGCCCCGACCGCCACGAGCTGGGCGCGACCATCGTCGAGGCCGGCAACTCGACCTTCAACGAGACCGGCGGCTGGCGCAGCCTGGTGCCGGAGATCGAGGTCGCCAAGTGCGATGGCTGCATGTTGTGCTACTTCTACTGCCCCGACTCCTCGATCATCATCGAGGACGGCAAGGCGGTCGGCATCGACCTCGCCCACTGCAAGGGCTGCGGCATCTGCGCCAAGGAGTGCCCGCAGACCGCCATCGCCATGCTGATCGACGCCAAGGAGTGACCTGTGGCCACCACCCCGACTGAGATCGTCGCGGTCACCGGCAACGAGGCCGTGGCCGAGGCCATGCGCCAGATCGACCCCGACGTCGTCTGCGCGTACCCCATCACGCCCCAGACCGAGGTCGTGCAGATCTACGCGCAGTTCGTGGCCGACGGCGCCGTCGAGACGGAGTTCGTCACCGTCGAGAGCGAGCATTCGGCCATGAGCGCCGTCATCGGCTCCGCCGCCGGCGGCGCGCGCACCATGACGGCGACCTCCTCCCAGGGCTTCGCCCTCATGTGGGAGGTCCTGTACGTGGCCGCCAGCTACCGCCTGCCCGTCGTCATGACGACGGTCAACCGCGCCCTGAGCGGCCCCATCAACATCCACTGCGACCACAGCGACACCATGGGCGGCCGCGACACCGGCTGGATCCAGCTGTACGGCGAGAACCACCAGGAGGCCTACGACAACTGCATCCAGGCCGTGAGGATCGCCGAGCACATGGACGTGCGGCTGCCGGTGATGCACATGCTGGACGGCTACGTCATCAGCGGCGCCATCGGGCCGCTGCAGATGCTCACCAAGGAGCAGGTGCAGCAGTTCATCGGCCCGTACCGCGCCGTGAACCCCATGCTCGACGCCAAGAAGCCGGTCACCGTCGGCCCGTTCGACGGCCTGCACGGCTGGTACTTCGAGCACAAGGTCGCCCAGAACCGCGCCATGGACCGCGCCTTCAAGGTCATCCAGGACGTCGCCGACGAGTACGCCGAGATCAGCGGGCGGCACTACGGCCTGTACGACCCGTACATGATCGAAGACGCCGAGATCGCCATCGTCGTGGTCGGCTCCACGGCCGGAACCACGCGCATGGTGGTGGACCAGCTGCGCGCCAAGGGCGTGAAGGCAGGGATGATCCGCGTGCGCGCGTTCCGGCCCTTCCCGCACCAGCTCTACGCCGAGGCCCTGCAGCACTGCAAGGTGGTCGGCGTCCTCGACCGCGCCGACTCGTCGGGCGCCCAGGGCGGCCCGGTGTTCCTGGAGACGCGCGCCGCGCTGTACGACTGCGACCCGCGGCCACAGGTGCTGCCCTTCATCTACGGCCTCGGCGGCCGCGACGTCTTCCCCACCAACATCGAGGAGGCGTTCGCGCAGCTGCAGGAGGTCGCCGCGAGCGGCAAGCGGGCCTCCACCGAACGTCGGTATCTCAACCTGCGAAAAGATTGAGGTGAGTCGCAACATGGTGCGACGCAACAGTGACAACGGCAACGGCAAAGGCGCGGGGGTAGCGGAGCCCAAGGGCTCCGCTCTCTACGAGGTCCTCAAGGGCGTCGACTTCGAGCGCCGCGAGCTGATGGACAAACCCCGCGGCGTGGGCCTCTTCGACCTGGTGCGCGACAAGGACAGCGGCTACCGCTGCTACTCCTGCACACTCTGCGAGCAGGCCTGCCCCGTCGACTGCATCGACATCGACTACTGCCCCGAGCACGAAGAGCACGCGTTCGACTACGAGGCCGAGCGCTCCGCGGCCCTGGCGACCCTTCCCGGGCGAGAGCTGCGGCGCCCACGCCGCCTGCGTCATCGGCGACAAGCCGCTCGGCTACGTGCCGGAGATCGACATGAAGCTCTTCGACCCGGTCATCGCCGGCATCCGCGCCGGCTCCGGCCTGGTCCAGGCCCTGCACGCCACGCAGGAGGCCTACGGCTGGCTGCCGCGCGTGGCCCTGGAGAACATCGCCGAGGAGATGCACGTCTCCTTCTCGCGCGTGTACGGCGTCGCCACGTTCTACACGCAGTTCCGTCTCACGCCGGTCGGCAGGTACGTCATCGACGTGTGCATGGGCACCGCCTGCCACGTGGCCGGCGCCCCGCTCGTGGTGGAGGCGTTCAGCAACGAGCTGGAGATCCCCGTGGGCGGCACCACCGCCGACGGGCTGTTCACCCTCCAGACGGTGAACTGCGTCGGCGCCTGCGCCCTGGCCCCGGTCGTGCGTCTGGGCGATGACGAGACCTTCGGACGCATGGGCCCCAACGAGGCGCGCAAGCTGGTGCGAAAGCTCCGCAAGGCGGAGGTGCCGGCATGACGGCCCCGCTCCGCCCAGCCTCCCGCGCCGCGAAGATCGAGAAGAACCTCAAGGCGGCGGCCCGCGCGGACGTCTACCTGGCCGACGACGCCAAGGTGGAGATCCGCGTGTGTGCCGGCACGGCCTGTCACGCCTCGGGTCGTGTAGCCCTGCGCAAGGCCATCGACAAGGCGCTGGCCGACCGCGGCCTCTCGGAGAAGGTCGCCGTGGTCGAGACCGGCTGCCACGGCTTCTGCGAAGAAGGCCCCATCGCGGTCGTCAGGCCGCAGGGCGTCTTCTACCCGCGCCTCAAGCCCAAGGACGTCGAGGAGATCATCGAGACGTCCGTCGTCGGTGACGGCATCGTCGAGCGACTCCTGTACAAGGACCCGGCCACCGGCGACCCTGTCGCGCACGAGAAGGACATCCCCTTCTACGCGCTGCAGGAGCGCATCGTCCTCGCCCTCAACGGCAAGATCGACCCGTATTCGCTGGACGACTACCTCAACCACGGCGGCTACACGGCGCTGGCCAAGGTGCTGGGCGCCGCCGATCCGCAGGCCGTGATCGACGACGTCGAGAAGAGCGGCCTGCGCGGCCGCGGCGGCGCCGGGTTCCCCACCGGGCGCAAGTGGCGCTTCTGCCGCGGCAACCCGGGCGAGAAGCACTACGTCATCTGCAACGCCGACGAGGGCGACCCCGGCGCGTTCATGGACCGCTCCGTGCTCGAGGGGAACCCGCACAGCGTGATCGAGGGCATGGTCATCGCGGCCTACGCTATCGGCGCCGATAACGGGCCGGTTGAAGGGTACGTGTACGTGCGCCACGAGTACCCGTTCGCGGTGGAGCGCCTGCGCCACGCCCTGGAGACGGCGCGCGAGCGCAACCTGCTGGGCGACGACATCCTGGGCTCCGGCTTCAGCTTCGACATCCGCATCAACCAGGGCGCCGGCGCCTTCGTCTGCGGCGAGTCCACGGCGCTCACGGCGAGCATCGAGGGCCGCCGCGGCATGCCGCGCGGCAAGCACATCCGCACCGTGGCCCACGGCCTTTGGGGCCAGCCCACCAACCTGAACAACGTGGAGACCTACGCCAACGTGCCGTGGATCGTGAACCACGGCGCCGACGCGTTCGCGGCCAAGGGCACGGCCACGAGCAAGGGCACCAAGATCTTCAGCCTCACCGGCAAGGTGGTGAACGGTGGCCTCATCGAGGTGCCCATGGGCGCCACGCTGCGCGAGGTCATCTTCAGCATCGGCGGCGGCATGCTGCCCGGGCGCGAGTTCAAGGCCGTGCAGCTCGGCGGGCCGTCCGGAGGCTGCCTGCCCGCCTCCCTGCTCGACGAGCCCATCGACTTCGAGAGCCTGGTGGCCGCCGGCTCCATGATGGGCTCCGGCGGCATGGTCGTGGTGGACGACAGCACGTGCATGGTGGACTTCGCCAAGTTCTTCCTGAAGTTCACCGCCGAGGAGAGCTGCGGCAAGTGCGTGCCCTGCCGCGTCGGCACGCAGCGCATGCTCGAGATCCTGGAGCGCATCAGCGCCGGTCAGGCCACCATGGACGAAGTCGACCGGCTGGAGAGCCTGGCCGACGACATCGTCGAGGGCTCCCTGTGCGCCCTGGGCGGCAGCGCCCCGAACCCCGTGCTCAGCACGCTGCGGTACTTCCGCGACGAGGTATTGGCCCACGTGGTCGACAGGCGCTGCCCCGCCAGGGTGTGCCGCCCGCTCATCCGCTACGTCATCGACGAGGACGCCTGTACCGGCTGCATGGTCTGCGCGACCTCGTGCCCGACCAGGGCGATCACCGGCGAGCGCAAGCAGCCGCACGTCATCGACCAGAAGCTCTGTACGCAGTGCGACACCTGCCGCCAGGTGTGCAAGTTCGACGCCGTCCAGGTCGAGACAGGCATTCTCGAGCTGGCCGAAGGGAGGCGGCAGTGAGTACCCGAACCAAAACGGCCGTGAAGGTCACCATAGATGGCCGCGAGCTCGGCGCCCGTGAGGGCGAGACCGTGCTCCAGGTCGCACGGCGCGAGGACATCGACATCCCCGCCCTGTGCCATCAGGAGGGCATGGATGCCTGGGGCGCCTGCCGCCTGTGCATGGTCGAGGTCGAAGGCCTCGACAAGCTGCAGGCGGCCTGCACGACCTGGGTCACCGACGGCATGGTCGTGCAGACCGACACGGCCCGCGTGCGCGCCCGTCGCGAGAGCTACCTCGAGATGTACCTCTCGGACCACAACTCCTACTGCGAGGCGCCGTGCTCCCACGCGTGCCCCACGCACATCGACATCCCCGCCTACATGGCGGCGCTCGCCGGCGGCGACGCCGCCGGCGCGGCCGCCATCGTGCGCGAGGAGCTGCCGTTCCCCGGCATCCTTGGGCGCGTGTGCAACCGCTACTGCGAGCCGGTGTGCCGGCGCGCCGACGTGGACGAGCCCATCGCCATCTGCGCCCTGCACCGGGCAGCAGCCGACCACAGCGAGACGCGCCTGATCCCGGGCATGCCCAGCGGCCGGCGCGTCGCCGTCATCGGCGCCGGCCCAGCAGGACTGGCCGCGGCCTGGTTCCTCACGGAGCGCGGCCACAGCGTCACCATGTACGACGCCAACCCCGAGCCCGGCGGCAGCCTGCGGTACAGCATCCCCGAGTTCCGCCTGCCCGCCAGGGTCGTGGAGAAGGAGCTCACGCCGCTGTGGGAGGCAGGCGTGCGCTTCGTCGGCGAGGCCGAGCTGGGCTACGAGGTCGACACCGACGGCCTGCTGGACGCCGGCTTCGACGCCATCGTGCTCGGTGTGGGCCGCTGGGAAGAGCCGCGGCACGTGCTGCCCGGCGACGAGGCGGCCCTCAAGGGCCTCGACCTGCTCAAGCGCGTACGCGAGGGCAGGGCCGTCAAGTTCACGCAGAAGGTCGTGGTGATCGGCGACGGCCTCACCGCCCTCGACGTGGCCCGCACAGCGCGCCGCAGGGGCGCCAAAGAAGTCGTCGTGATCTCGCCGAACCAGGCCGACGACATCCCGGCCGGTGCCCGCGACCTCAAGAACGCCCTCGAGGAGGGCGTGAAGTTCGAGTTCGGCGCCCTGGCCAAGAAGGTCAAAGCAAAGAGCGGCAAGGCGCAGGGCGTGGAGTGCGTGCGTCTGGCGACCGACAAGGGCCGCACGCACGAGGTGCGCGGCTCGCGCTTCGACGTGCCGGCCACCACCGTCGTGATGGCCACGGGCTACGCGCCGCGGCTCGGCGACAGCGCCGAGTACATCGCCGTGTCCGACGCCCGCCTGCAGGCCGACCCCTCCACCGGCCGCACCGCCGATCCCGGCGTGTTCGCGGCCGGCGATGCCGTGGCGCGCACCGCTTCGGTCATCCACGCGGTGGCCGGCGGCAAGCGCGTGGCCCTGGCCATCGACGCCTGGCTGCGCGGTGAGGACCTCGACGAGCTGGAGGCGCGGCTCACCGCTTTCAAGCAGCTGCCGTACCTCGAGCAGCTCAAGGCGGAGAAGGCGCTCGGCGACCTCGAGCTGCGTCTCGTCGAGCGCGACCCGGTGTGGCTCAAGATGGGCGCGGCGGCCGACCCGGCGCCCCGCGCCACCATGCCCAAGGTCGGCAGGCAGAAGCGTCTCACGGCCACCGACCTCGAGGTCGAGAAGGGCTACAGCCTGGCGGCCGCCCGCGCCGAGGCCATGCGCTGCCTGCAGTGCGAGTGCCCCAGCAACGGTGCCTGCGACCTGCAGAAGCTCGGCGTGCAGTACGACATCACCAGCAACGACCTGGTCGTGAAGGGCAATCTCGTGCGCATGGTCGAGGCCCAGTACGAGCACCCCTTCATCCGCCGCGACATGGAGCGCTGCATCGCCTGCGGGCGCTGCGTGCGCGTGTGCCGCGACGTGGCCGGCCCGGCCTGCTACGACTTCACCGGCCGCGGCTTCATGATGAACGTCGACACGCCCTACGGGCAGGCCCTGCAGCTGGCCGACTGCATCTCGTGCGGTCGCTGCGTCACGAGCTGCCCCACCGGCGCCCTCACCTTCAACCAGCGCGAGCTGGCCGCCTTCCAGATCGACGAGAGCCGCTGCATCATGTGCCGCGAGTGCGTCGGCGTATGCCCGGTGGATGCCCTCAAGGAGACCAACCACTTCGAGGAGGCGCGCCGGCGGTGGCTCGAGCTCGTGACCAAGGGCAGCGGCCTGGCCGGCGGGCACCGCATGTGCGCCGGCTGCGGGGCGCCCATCGTGGTGCGCCAGGTGCTCATGGGCACCGACGACCCCGTGGTGGTCAGCGCCGCCACCGGCTGCCTCGAGGTGAGCACCACCATCTACCCCTACACCTCGTGGAAGGGCAGCTACATCCACACCGCCTTCGAGAACGCGGCGGCCACGCTCTCCGGCGTGGAGACCGCATTCCGGGCGCTGAAGAAGAAGGGTCTCATCGAGGAGAACGTCAAGTTCATCGCCTTCGGCGGCGACGGCGGTACCTACGACATCGGCCTGCAGAGCCTCTCCGGCGCCATGGAGCGCGGACACGACATGGTGTACGTGTGCTACGACAACGAGGCGTACATGAACACCGGGTTCCAGCGCTCCAGCGCGACGCCCCACGGGGCCTGGACCACCACCAGCCCGATCGGCAAGGAGAGCTACGGCAAGGTCCAGAACCGCAAGGACCTCACCGAGATCATGGTCGCCCACGGCATCCCGTACGTGGCACAGGCCTCGCCGCACGACCCGCGCGACCTGGTGCGCAAGGCGGCCAAGGCGCTCGCCACCCCCGGCCCGGCGTTTCTCAACATCCTGGCGCCGTGCCCGCGCGGCTGGCGTTCGGACGGGGCCGAGACCATCGAGCTCGCGCGCGAGGCCGTGAACGCCTGCTACTGGCCGCTGTTCGAGGTCGTGGACGGCGAGTACAAGCTCACGTACCGGCCGCGTCGCAAACTGCCGCTCATCCCCTGGCTCAAGCGCCAGGGGCGCTTCGCCCACCTGTTCAAGCCGGGCAACGACGAGGCTCTCGAGCAGCTCGAGGCGTGGTCGGATCGTGAGTGGGCCAAGCTCCTGCGCAAGTGCGGCGAGCCCAGCGAGGCCGACTGGCAGGAGGAGCTGCAGGCCAACGGGTGCCTGCTGCGCTGACGACGCGCGTCCGGCGGCCTGAGCCGCCGGACGACCCGGGGCTGCTACACTGAGTCGCGGCTACCAGCCAGAACGCGGACGGGGCGGGCCTTCACGGGCCCGCCCCGTCCGCGTTCCCGGGACGACACCAGCCCCTCGGGTGTGCGGCGCCGGCCGCAGGGGTACATGCCCTCGGGACGCTCAGCCTTGACAGCTCCAAAGCCAGCAGGTCTGAGTGCCCGCGCAGGACATGCCCGGCTGCGTGCGCGGGAGCCTGGGACCCGCGCGAGTCAGCCCTCGGCGCGCAGGTCCAGCACGTGGCCGCGCACGCCGTGAGTCCGTTCCACAGCGCCCGGCTCCACGAGCCTGATGCGCGCCTGCAGGCCCAGTGCGGCCTGGAGCTTGTCGGCCACGGCCGCCTGGAACCGCACCATCTCGCCCATCACGTCGGAGAACACGTGCTCGTCGACCTCGACCCTGAGCTCGACGTCGACGAGGCCCTGGGCGCGCTCGAGCACGATGAGGAACTGCGGGCGCGCGCCCTCGATGCCCTCCAGGATCTCCTCCACCTGGGCCGGGTAGAAGTTCACGCCGCGCACGATGAGCATGTCGTCGGTGCGCTCGCGCACCTTGGCCATGCGCCCCAGCGTACGTCCGCAGTCGCAGCGGGACGTGTCGAGCGACGTGAGGTCCCGCGTGCGGTAGCGAAGCAGCGGGAAACCCTCTTTGGTCAGGGTGGTGATCACGAGCTCACCACGGTCGCCCGGCTGGACCGGCTCGCCGCTCACAGGATCGACGACCTCCAGCAACAGGTGGTCCTCGTTGACGTGCAGGCCACAGGCGCACTCGCACTCGCCGGCCACACCCGGGCCCATGACCTCCGACAAGCCGTACGTGTCCACGGCGCGGATGCCCAGCTTCTCCTCGAGCGTCGCCTTCATGGAGTCTGGGCACGGTTCGCCGCCGAAGAGGCCGAGCCGCAGTCTGAACGCGGCGACGTCGAGCCCGAGCCTGCCGGCCTGCTCCGCCAGGTAGAGGGCGTACGACGGCGTGGAGACCAGCACCGTGGTCCCGAAGTCGCGCACCATCGTGAGCTGCCGCTCGCTCTGGCTGGCGCCTGCCGGGATGATGGTGGCGCCGATACGCTCCATGCCGTAGTGCATGCCCCAGCCGCTGGTCGACATGCCGTACGGGTACGCCATCTGCACCAGGTCGCCGCGCAGCACGCCGGCTGCCGCCGCGACGCGTGCCGTGAGCTCCGTCCAGGTGTTGATGTCGCCGCGCGAGTAGCCGACCACCACGGGTTTGCCGGTGACGCCGGACGAAGAGTGCACGCGCACGATCTCGTCCAGGGGCAGGGCGAACATGCCGAAGGGGAAGGCGTCGCGCAGGGTGCCCTCGTCGGTGAACGGCAGGCGGCGCACATCGTCGAGCGTGTGGATGTCGCGCGGGCGCACGCCGCGGCGCTCGAGCTCGGAGCGGTAGTGCGGCACGTGCTCGAAGGCCCAGGCGACGGTCATCTGCAGGCGGCGCAGCTGCAGCACGTGCAGTGCCGCCCGGTCCATGCACTCGTACTCGGGGTTCCAGATCATCGCTCCCCCCCAGCCTCGCCGCGCCAGGCGCCGAGGTAGATGGTCTGTACGGTCTCGTCGGCGAGCAGATCGGCGGAGGAGCCCTGCAGCACCACGCGGCCGGTCTGCATCACGTAGCCGCGGTCGGCATGCTTGAGCGCGAGGCGCGCGTCCTGCTCAACGAGCAGGACGGTGACGCCTCGCGCCCGCAGCTTGTCCAGCACGGCGAAGATCTCGCGGATGACGCGCGGCGCCAAGCCGAGCGACGGCTCGTCGAGCAGGAGCAGCCTCGGCCGCGACATCAGGGCGCGGCCGACGGCCAGCATCTGCTGCTCGCCGCCGGAGAGCGTGGCCGCCGGCTGGCCTGCCCGCTCGGCCAGCACCGGGAACAGCTCGTGGACCGTGTGAAGGCCCTCGGCGACGGCGGCGCGCCGCTCGCGCCCGGCGCCGTAGGCGCCGAGCTCGAGGTTCTCGCGTACCGTCATGGGGCCGAACAACAGGCGACCCTCGGGCACGAGCGCCAGGCCGGCGCGCACCAGCCGCTCGGGGCGCGCAGCCGCCAGCGAGGCGCCCTCGTACGTGACCGAGCCGGAGCGTGCGTGCACCAGCCCGACCACGGTCTTGAGCAGCGTCGACTTGCCGGCGCCGTTGGCGCCGATGAGGGCCACGAGCTCGCCGGCGGCGACCCTGAGATCGACGCCGTGCAGCACTTCCGCGCGGCCGTACCCGGCACGCACGCCGTGCAGCTCGAGCAGCGTGGAGGCGCCCGCGACGCCCGCGCCACCGCCCGCCGCGCCCGTGGTGGCGGGCTCAGGCATCGTCGCCCGCCTCCGGCGCGGAGGCGACTGCGCCGGCCTCATCCTGTTCCTCGTCGTCGTCGCCGCCCAGGTAGGCGGCGATCACCACAGGGTCGAGCTGGATCATGCGCGGCGGGCCCTCGGCGATCTTGCGGCCGCGGTCGAGCACGACGATCTCGTCCGAGACGTCCATGACGAGGCCCATGTCGTGCTCGACGATCACGACCGTCGCGCCGGCGTCGCGCACGCGGAACAACGTGTGCAGGAGCTCGCGGGTCTCGCCGGCGTTGAGACCGGCGGCCGGCTCGTCGAGCAGCAGCAGACGCGGGCGCGTGGCGAGCGCGCGCGCGATCTCGACCAGGCGTCGGATGCCGGCGGGCAGGTCGGCGGCCGGCACATCCACCCACTCCTCGATGCCGATGAGGCGAAGCAGGCGGCCGGCCTCCTCGCGCGCCTCGCGGTCTTCGGCGGTCGCGCCCGGCAGGCGCAGCAAGGCCGCGGTGAAGCCCTTGCCCTGGTGCGCCTGCCGGCCGACCATGACGTTCTCGCCGGCGGTGAGCTCGTCGAAGAGCTGCGTGTTCTGGAACGTGCGGGCGAGGCCGGCGCGGACCACGTCGCGCGGGCGCCGGCCGACGAGCTCCTTGCCCTCGAACAACACCGACCCGCCGTCCGGCTTCTCGAACCCGGTCAGAGCGTTGAACAGGGTGGACTTGCCCGCGCCGTTGGGCCCGATGAGGGCCTTGATGGTGCCGGAGACCACGTCGAACGACACGTCGTCCACGGCGGTGAGCCCGCCGAAGCGCTTGGTCACGTGCCGCACCCGCAGAAGGCGGAGCGGTTCACCTGCGACGGCACTCACGGCGGCACCTCCTCCCCGCGGTGCCGGCGCCGCCAGATGCCACCGAGGCCGCGCGGCGCGAAGATCACCACGAGGATGATGGCGAGCGCGTAGATGTCCTCGCGATACTCCTGCAGCGCCTGCGACGTGGACCGCGGCACGCCGGGGATGAGCGCGTCGAAGTACTGCAGCAGCGTGAGCAGGACCGCGGCCAGGAGCGGCCCGGCCAGCGAGCCCGTGCCACCGATGACGGCCATGGCCATGAACGTGACCGAGGCCGTGAGCGTGAACACGCTGGGCGAGACGAAGCCGACGACGCCCGCGTAGAGCGCGCCGGCGAGGCCGGCGATGACCGCACTGAGCACGAAGGTGCGCACCTTGACGCCGACCACGTCGACGCCGCTGGCCTGCGCGCCCAGCTCGCTGCCGTGCAGGGCGCGCATGGCGCGCCCCGGGCGCAGCGAGCTGACGTTCCAGGCGATCAGGAGGGCGATGCCGACGATGCCCCACACCAGCCAGTACAGCGACGACGCCGTGCGGAACTCGAACGGTCCCAGCGCGGGGAATGGGATGCCGGTGAAGCCGTCGACACCGCCGGTGATGGGCTCGGCCTCCTTGAAGGTGAGCGCCATCAGCTCCCCGAAGCCGAGCGTGGCCACGGCGAGGTAGTAGCCTTTGAGCCGCAGGCTGGGCACCGCCAGCACAAGACCGCCCAGAGCGGAGACGGCGCCGGCGGCGACGAACCCCAGGATCCACGGCCAGTGCAGCTGCACCGTGCAGTAGGCGGCGGCGTAGGCGCCGATGCCCACGAAGGCGGCGTGCCCCAGAGACACCTGTCCGGCGTAGCCGAACAGCAGCGAGAGGCCCACCACGACCAGCGCGTTGACGCCGGCGAACGTGAACACCTTGAGCACGAAGCGGTCCGTGACCACGAGCGGCAGCACCGCCACGATGAAGGCGATGATGAACGGCGCGAGGGCCCGCAGCGTGCGCGCGTTCACAGCTTCTCCCTGCCCGACCCGCCGAGGATGCCCTGCGGGCGCACGAAGAGCACGAGCAGGAGCACGATCATGGCGACGGCGTCCTTGTACACCGGGTCGACATACCCGGCCACCAGCGCCTCGAGCAGCCCGAGCAGCAGACCGCCGCAGACCGCGCCTACCGGGTCACCGAGGCCGCCGAGCACGGCGGCGGCGAAGCCCTTGACGCCCATGCCGGCGCCGACGCTGAAGGCCGTCTGCGTGAGCGGCGTGACGGTGATGCCGGCCACGGCGCCGAGCCCGGCCGCCAGTGCGAACGACGCCGTGACCATCAAGCTGACGTTGACGCCGACCAGGCGGGCGGCGTCGCGGCGGATCGCCGTGGCCCGCATGGCCTTGCCGAACGCCGTGCGGCGGTAGAGCAGGGCCAGCACGGCCACGGCGACGACCGTGACCACCCAGATCCAGACGGTCTGCCGCTCGATGGCCGCGCCGAACACCTTGAACGAGGCCCCGGCGTTGAACGGATCGAGCGGCCGTTCGTCAGGACCCAGGAAGTGCAGCGTGAGCTGCCGCAGCAGGACGGCGCCGCCGATGGTGACGATGATGATGCGCAGCGGGTCGCCGTCCTTGATGGGGCGCACGGCCAGGAGCTCGAAGGCCGCGCCGATGGCTGCGGTGGCGGCGACCGCCGCCACCGCAGCCAGGGGTAGCGGCAGACCCAGCTGCCAGAAGGCGACACCGAGCATCCCGCCGAGCATGAAGAACTCGCCCTGGGCGAAGTTGATCGCCCGGGTGGCCGCGAACACGATAGTGAAACCGAGTGCGACGAGCGCGTAGATCGCGCCGTTCTTCAGCCCTGCGATGAGGAACTGCAGCAGCTCGCTCACGGGACGCCCTTGTCAGCTCGCCCCGTTACTGCACCAGGGTCCAGTCGCCGTCCTTGATCTGGTACATGGTGAGGTCCTCGCACGGTGAGGCCGTTGTGGTCCTCGGGCGTGAAGGTGAAGGTGCCGCCGGTGCCGACCCAGCCGGTCGGTCTGCTCGATGGCGTCGCGCAGGGCCTCGGGCGTGAGGTCGCCCTCCACGCTCTTGGCCGCCTCCACCACGAGGTAGAGGGCGTCGTACGCGTAGCCGGCGAACGTGCTCGGCGTCTCGCCGTAGGCGGCCTGGTAGCGGTCGATGAACTCGGTGGCCACCGTGTATGCCTCCGTGCCCTCGCCGTAGGCCTCGGGCATGAGGATCTTGCCGGCGGGGAAGGTGACGCCCTCGGCGGCGTCGCCGGCGCCCTCGATGAACTCGCGGCGGGCGATGCCGTGGCTGCCGAAGACGGGCAGGTCGACGCCCAGGTCCTTGGCGTTCTTGACGATGGTGGCCGCCTCGGCGCCGGCCGTCCACATCACGACCGCCTCGGCGCCGGAGCCCTTGATCTTGGTGAGCTGCGCGCTCATGTCGGCGTCGCCGGGGTTGAAGGACTCGTCGTCGACGATCTCGATGCCGTAGTTGGGCGCCTCGGCCGCTATGACGGCCTGGCCGTCCTTGCCGAAGCCGCCGCTGTCGCTGATGAGGCCGATCTTGGTGATGCCCTGGTCCTTGAGGTACTGGAGCGTGAACGGCACCACGATGAGGTTGGACCAGGGAGTCGCGAACACAAGGGGATCCACGGGATTGGTGATGGCGGTGGCGCCCGCCATGGAGACCTGCGGGATGCCGGCGCGCTGCACGTCGCCGCGCACGGCCATGGTCTGACCGGAGCCGGTGGCGCCGATGATGGCCACCACCTCGTCCTGCTCGATGAGCTTGGCCGCGGCGGCCACAGCCTTGGCCTCGTCGGTGGCGTCGTCCTCGACGATGACCTCGAGCGGACGGCCGTTGATGCCGCCGGCGTCGTTGATGCGCTGCACTTCCATGTCGATGACGTTCTTCTCGCCCTCGCCGAGGCCGGCGTAGGTGCCGGTGAGCGAGACGATCGCGCCGACCTTGATGGGTTCGCCGGAAGCAGCGCCGGGGCTCGCGGAGCTCTCCGAGCCGCCGCCGTCACCGCTGCTCCCGCAGCCGGCTATGGTCAGGGCGAGTGCCGCCGCCAGCGCCGCGATCAGGTACGCCATCTGCAGTCTGAGTCTCCGTCCGCGCATCATGTCCCCCATGAGGTCATTGGGCCGCCGGCACGTGCCGGCGGCTGAGCAGTCAGCCTGCGCAAGCGCAGGCCGGACGGGTGCGCGACGGTGTGGACGCGCCCCCGTCCGTCCCCCCGGGCGGGTGCCCGGAGGATGCGGAATGATAGCACGACGGGAGTGGAAACCGGTCGGGACGCGCCTCCGGGCAAGGCCGCCGCGCGCGTGGACCGGAGCCTGCGCCGGCCGCGCGCGGCGGCGAGGTCAGCCGAAGACGGCGCGCAGGTAGTAGGCCCAGAACGCGGGGATCTCGCGCACGACCATGGCGCCGGTGCGCTCGCTGGCAGGCGCCGGCACGGTGAGCACGTCCCAGCCGGCGCCGGCGTACGCCAGCTTGATGCGCGGCAGGTGGTAGTACTGGCTCACGGCGAGGACGCGGTCCCAGCCCTCGCCGCCGAAGAACGGCCTGGTGTCGTGCACGGTCGCGTCGGTGTCGACACCGTTCGAGTCGATCACCACGTCCTCCGCCGGCACACCGGCCTGCACGGCCATGTCGCGCATCACGAGGGCCTCGTTGTAGCCGCTGTCGCCGACGCCGCCGGACACCAGGATGCGCGAGACCAGCCCATCCTTGTAGAGCTGTTCGGCCGTCGCCATGCGCTCGCGCAGCGCCGTGGACGGCCGGCCGTCGTCGTGGACCTGGGCGCCGAACACCACCGCGACGTCGGCGGCGCGGCGATAGTCGGTCATGCCGAAGAAGTAGACCTGCGCGACCGGGAACGCCAGGGCGCAGGCCGCGGCGGCGGCGCAGAGCACCGCCGCGGCCGGCCACCCGCGCGGCGCGGGGTCGCGCAGCGCCGCCCAGAGTACGTAGCACAGCAGCGCCGCCACCACCGCCGACAGCGGCAGGGGCACGCCCGGAGCGATCTGCCCCGCCGCCCACACCCGGTAGAAGTCCACGGCGTTGTACACCGCCGCGGCGGCGAAGAAGGCGACCAGCGCGACCGTGAGCCAGCGGCGCCACGGCGCCATGGCTGGAGCCACGGCATAGGCCACGAAGGCGACGCCCGCCGCCGCGAGCAGGATGGCCGCCCCCAGCTTGGGTACGTAGGGCACGGCGACCCACCACATGTTGGCGTCGAAGGAGCCGTCGCGGAGCAGCCCGACGGTGTTGACCAGGGTGAAGCCGCCGACGAAGAACGCGACGCCCCGGGCCGGCGCGGCCGCGATCCAGTTGCGCCGCTTCTTCGCAGGCTCAGCAGGAAGCGGCGCCTCGTACTGCGTCCAGCCCGGTCCCGGCGGCTGCGACAGTACGGCATGCGACCCCTCTCCGGACGCGCCGCTTGTGGTGACGCGGACGTCTGCGTCGGAGGGGCCCAGGCTCATGCGCCAGACTGTATCACGCCGTCACGGGGCCGCGGCCGGCGCCGAGCACAGTCCGGCCGCCATCCTCGGGACCACGTTCTTCGCCGGGGTGCTGGACAGGGTGGTCGCCGTGGACCAGTACGGCCGCGAGGACGCACCCCTGTTGCGGATGCTGCGCGAGGTGCCCGTCGTGCGCCTGGTCCTGGTCGACCTCGCTGCGGTGGGCTTGATCGTCCTCGGCATGGTGGCGTTCGTCGTGCCGGGCCTGATCCTCGCGGTCCTCCTCGGAGTGGTCGGTCCCGTGCTCGTGATCGAGGACCTGAGTGTGCGGCAGGCGCTCAAGCGATCGGTCCGACTGGTCCTCCCGCACTTCTTCCTGGTGTTCCTGCTCGTCCTCGTCCCGGCCGGCCTGGAGGAGTCGCTTGTGGATTGGGCGGAGCACGGTGCGCACCGCAACGTCCCGTTGTGGCTCGTCGTGGACGTGGCGCTGACAGCCGTGGTCGCCTCCCTGGTCGGCATGCTCGAGATCACGCTCGCGCACGACCTCATCGCCGACCGCGCGTGGCGGCGCGGCCGGGAGGCGGCAGCCGCGGGGCCGGGGACAGGCGCCGACACGGGGCCGGGGCCGGCCGCCTGAGCAGCGCGGCCGGCCCCGTGTCAAAGGGCCCGGCGGCGCCGGGAGGGGGCGGCGCCGCCGGATGAGGCGCCTTCAAGGCCGGCGCGGGCGCGCCGGCCGCCGAGGCGCCAGGGTCGGGTCTCAGGACCAGGACATGCTCTGCACGTACCTCTCGGCGGCGGCCGCGGCCGTGGACCCTTCGGCCACGGCCGTCGCGATCATGCGGACCTTGCCCGGGTACGCGGCATAGTCGCCGACTGCGAACACACCGGGGATGCGCGTCTTCATGGCCGAGTCCACGTCCAGGTGCGAGCCGTCCAGGCCAAGGTCCCAGGCACGTACGCCGCTGAGCTCCGGCACCTGCCCGATGCTGACCAGCACCAGGTCGGCCGGCACCTCGACAACCGACCCGTCGGTGCGCTTGACCACCACGCTCTCGAGGCGGTCCGCGCCCCTGATGCCCACGACTTCACCGTTGCTCACGAGCCCGATGCCGGCCTCGAGGAACCGGTCCTGCGTGTGCGCGAAGCCGCGGAACCGGTCGCGGCGGCGCACCACCGTCACCTCGGCCACCTCGCGCAGCGAGAGGGCGGTGTCGAGCGCCGAGTCGCCGCCGCCGACCACAACCACCCGCCGCGCCTCGATCTCCTCAAGGGGCGGCAGGCGGTAGGTCAGGCCCTTGCCCTCGTAGCGGGCCTCGTCGGGGATGCCCAGGCGACGGGGCGAGAAGCGGCCCAGCCCGAGTGCGAGGACCAGAGCGCGCGCTTCGTCCCGGCGGAAGTCCGTGCGCAGAAGGTACCCGCCGCTCTCCGACAGGCCGACGTGCTCGACGGGCCGTCGCTCACGCAACTCCGCGCCGAAGCGCTCCGCCTGTTCGGCGAGCCGCAGCGCCAGCTCTCGTGACGGCAGCGGCTCCTGCGCCGGGAAGTTGCTCACCGGCTTGGTCGGGTACATGTTGACGAGCTGGCCGCCGAACGCTTCCGCCTCCAGCACGATGGTGGTCAACCCGCGCAGGCCGGCGTACATGCCCGTCGACAGGCCCGCCGGCCCTCCCCCGACCACCGCCACGTCGTAGGTGCTCATCTCGCCTCCTCCCCGCCGTTGTCGCCCTCGGAGACCCAGCGGGCGCTTACCTGTCCTGTTACGATTATGCACACGCACGAAACTTCCCAAGCGGTACCGTCCAGCGGCAGGAGACCACGGGCGGAGCGGTCCGCGGTCGCTGCGCCAGAGCACCCGGAACGCCTCGAGACCCCGGGCTCCGCAACGATGATCGACGGCCGCGACCTTGACGACGCGACTACGATGTTCGGCATACTCGTGATATGCCTTTCTGCATGGGTCCACGGAGCGACAGGAGTCTGAGATGAACAAACGGGTCACGACCATCCTCGTCCTGTGTTTTGGCCTGGCACTGATCGCAGGCCTCGCGGCGGCGTCGGAGGCGCGGGCCGCCTACTTCACCAGCAAGCCCGCGCTGTCGGCGGCGCCGAAGAAGGACGTGCCCTTCCGGGCCTCCGGCTACTTCACGCCGAAGTCCACGGCGAGCTCGCCGGCCAAGGTGAAGATCATCCTCTGGATGGAGTACGGCGACGACGGCTACGGCGTGATGGACACGTACTGGGCCAAGGTCGCCAAACGCGCCGGCGGCAAGGTGGGCAGCGCGTACTCGATCACCATCACCATCCCCATGAAGGGCAAGCACGGCGTGCAGGCCATCCAGTACCGGGGCGGCAAGAAGGTCTCGTCGTCGAAGACCGTGTACTTCGACGTCCTGCCGTGATCCGCGGTGTGACAGGGAGGGCCGCCAAGTGACCGGGGCAGGGTCGCGCCGCACCGAGATCCTGGTGTTCGTGGGCGTCGTGGCCGCAGCCGTCGTCGCGATCGTCGCCGTCTCTCTCGCGCTACGGCCGCCGCCCGACATGCCGGTCACGGCCGGAGCCGGCCAGGCCTCGGCCTCGCCGGCCTTCTCCTCGTCGTCCCCCCAGCCGGCCGCGGCGACCGGCGAGCCGCAGGTATGCGCGAGCTGCTGGGGCGACGGCGGGCCCGACCCGACGGTCGCCGGAGAGGCGGAGGTGGTGGACGGCGTCCAGATCGTACGCGTCGGGGTCGAGGGCGGCTACTACGTGCCCAACGAGTTCACGGTGGAGGCCGGCCTGCCGGTGACCGTCGTCTTCAGCGGTCCGGCCGAGGGCTGTCTGGCCGAGCCGGAGTTCCCGGACCTCGGGGCGAAGGCCGACTTCTCCGGCGGCAGCGCCACCATGGAGCTGGGCGCGCTCTCGCCCGGGTCGTACCCGTTCACCTGTAGCATGGGCGTGAACGAAGGCCATATCACCGTGCAGTGACGTGCGACGCGACGGGGGCCTGCAGGCGCGCCCGGAGCCGCATCGCACCGACCATCCCTCAGGAGGACGACCGTGAAAGTGCTCGCCTTGCTCATCGTGCTGGCCGGACTGGTCATCGCCATCGTGCCGCAGTACACCAACTGCGAGGCCGGCAGCGACGCGGCGTCCACGGCGTCGCGGGGTAACGGCGCGGCGGTGGCGGCGGCTGCAGACACCGCCGCACCCGACAGCCTGTTCGCGAGCATGGAGACCGTCGTCGCCAGCAGCATCGTCCCCAAGATGAAGTGCTTCTGGAGCGCACGCGGCGGCCTGGTGGTGGGCATCACGCTGGCCGTCGCCGGCGGTCTGCTGTTCTTCGCGCGGCGCCGGGAGACGAGACGCGCTCTGGCGATCGTCTCCGCCTGCCTCGGCCTGTTCGCGATCCTCGTACCGGCGTCGCTCATCGGGACCTGCGGCGCCGAGACGATGATCTGCAACACCACGATGAAGCCGTTGATGATGGTCGCCGGCGGCATCGCGGTGGCGGCAAGCGTGGCGGTGCTGGTGGTGAACGAGCTCAGGCGCGAGGGTCCGCCGGAGACCGCGGCGAGCTGAGGGAGCGCCCCGCGGCGGGCGGCGGGTCGGCGCGGGCGAAGCCGGCCGCCGGCCGCGGATCATCACAGCGGCGTGTGCGGAGCGCAGCGCGGCAGGTCGCAGTCGAGCCGTCCGTCGCGCAGCACGATGGTCCTGTCGAAGTACGGCTGGATCTCCGCGTTGTGCGTGACCATCACGATGGTGTTGCCCTCGCGGTGCAGTTCCGCGAACAGCTCCATGATCTCCGCGGTCGTCTCGGTGTCGAGGGCGCCGGTGGGCTCGTCGGCGAGGATGAGCGGCGGCTCGTTGACGAGCGCGCGGGCGATGGCCACGCGCTCCTGCTCGCCGCCCGAGAGCTTGCCGGGAAGGTGACCGGGGCGCCCGGCGAGTCCCACGCGCTCGAGCACGGCGAGCGCGCGTGCGCGCTTCTTCGCCGCCGGCATCTTCTTCACCGCGAGCGGCAGGGTCACGTTCTCCAGCGCCGTCAGATACGGCACCAGATTGAACGCCTGGAACACGAATCCCAGATACTCACGACGGAAGTCGGCGAGCTTCTCCCCGGGCAGGGCGTACAGGTCGATGTCGTCGACGGTGACCGTGCCCGACGAAGGGTGCGTGAGCCCGCCGAGCATGGCCAGCACGGTGCTCTTGCCGGAGCCGGACTGGCCCATCACCCCGAGAAACGTGCCCTCGGGCACCACCAGGTCGAGGCCGCGCACGGCCTGCACCGGGGCGCCGTCGCCGGCGAAGGTCTTGACGAGGCCGCGCACCTCGATGAAACGGGCGCGGCGGTCGGCGTCGGTCGTCAAAGCGGCGGCCGCGCCGGTGTCGCCGGCGTCCTCAGCCGCCCGGAGCGTCTCGTACTCGGTCACCGTGCTGCTCATCGTTCCTCGCTATCGTCCGCGCCGCGCCTCAGAGGGCGCGCAGCGCCACTGTCGGGTCGAGCTTGCCGGCGTGGAGCGCCGGATACAGGGAGGCAAGGGCGCCGAGGGCGACGGCCATGGCGATGGCCGCGACGCCCAGCAGCGGCGTCCACACCACTCCGGCGGCGCCGGCCAGGAGCGGGAGGACGGCGTACGTGATCCCCATGCCGGTCGCGTAGCCGAGCACGCCGGCCACGGAGCTGGCGACGACCGCCTCGATCAGGATGATGCGGCTGATGTGCACCCGCCGGAAGCCGATGGCCCGGAACACGCCGATCTCGTGGGTGCGCTCCGCCACCGAGCCCATGACCGTCAGGAAGATCACGAGCGCCTCGATGGCGACCACGACGCCGACGATCGCGTAGCTGAACCTCCGGAACTGTTCCACAGCGTGCTCGCGGCTCTTGACCGCCTCCTGCAGGGCCGTCACCTCGACGTCGGGCAGCGCGCGGGCGATCTCGCCGGCGATGCGGTCCACGGGCGCGCCGGCGTACAGCGCCGCCACCTCGACCAGGGACACCTCGCCGGGCCTGTCCAGCACCCGCTGCACGGCGCCCAAGTCGGCGATCAGCAGTTCATCGTCCTGCCGGCCGGTGGGGCGCAGCACGCCCGTCACGGTGAACCGCCGGCCGGCGAGGCGCACGTAGTCGCCCATCTCGAGGCCGAGCACCTCGGCGGCCTTCGCGCCCGCGACCAGCTCGCGATCGCTCGCCGGCGGCCGGCCGGCGCCCACCGACCACCAGCGGTTCAGCTTGAACTGCTCCCGAGGCTCCACGCCCAGGAGCAGTGTGCGCCTCCCCTTCACGCGGACGACGCCGACCAGCTCCGGCGCGACGACGTCCACGTCTGCGCGGCTGGGGATGGAGTCGAGGCGGGCGAGGTCCTGCTCGGGGATCGACTGCTGGCCCACGGAGAGCCCGCCGGCCGAGATGCCGCCGTAACTCAGCGCCACGTCGTCGGAGCGCGGCGTGATGACGATGTTGGCGCCGAGGCTCTCCAGGTTGGCCTTCGTCTCTCCCGCCATGGACCGCGTGAGCGAGAGGAGCGCGACCACGGTGCTCACGCCGATGAGCAATGCCACGACGAGGAAGGCGGCGCGGGCCTTGCGGCGACGCAGGTTGCCGAGGGCGACGGTGAACAGAGTCACGACGGGGTCCCGTTCACAGGGCGCGGAGCGCGACGGTGGGATCCATGCGACTGGCGTGCAGCGCCGGGGGGAGCGAGGCCAGGGCGCCGATCGCCACGGCGAGGCCCACGGCCCCGCCGGCGAGGGCCGGCGCCCACTCGACGGCCACCCCCTGAGCGCCGAGAAGCGGCAGCAGCAGGTGGCTCACGCCCATGCCGGCGAGATAGCCGAGGGCGCCGGCGAGCAGGCTCGCGGCCGACGCCTCCATGAGGATGAGGCCCGTCACGTGCCGGCGGCGAAAGCCCAGAGCGCGCAGGACACCGATCTCCCGCGTACGGGCGTTGACCGCGCCCATCATGGTCACGAACACGACCAGGGCCTCGATGACCACGATCACCCCGGCCACGATCCAGCTGAACGCGCGGAACCGGTCGATGGCGTGCATGTTGTTCTTCACCTTGTCCTGCAGGGCGGTGACGCGGGTCCCGGGAAGGACACCGCCGACCTGGCGCACGATCTCCTCCACGGGGCAGTTGCTGCAGAGCGCGGCGATCTGGACCAGAGAGACCTTGCCCGGCCTGCCCAGAAGCGACTGCGCCGTGCCCAGCTCGGCGATGAGCAGGTCGTCGTCCTGGGAGCCCGTCGGGCGCAGGACCCCGGTGACGGTGAGCTCGCGGCCGCCCACGGTGACGCGGTCGCCGGTACGCAGGCCGAGGACCTCGGCGGCCGTCGCACCGGCGACCAGCTCCCGGTCGCCCTTCGGCGGCCGCCCGTCGAGGCTCCACCACTTCTTGAGCGCGAACTCCTCCTTCGGCTGGACGCCCATGAGCAGCGCCCGCCTGCCCTCGACGCTCACCGTGCCGAGGAGCTCCGGTGCGATGATGGCGATGTTGGCGCGGTTGGGGATGGAGTCGAGGCGCGAGAGGCCGGCCTCGCGGATCTCGCGCGACCCGACCGCCACATCGGCCACCGACACGCCGCCGTACAGAGGGAGAGACCCTCGCTGCGCGGCGCCACGAGGATGTTGGCGCCGTACGTCTCGAGATTGTTCTGGGCCTGCTCCGTGAGAGCCGCACTCAGGGTGAGCAGCGCCACCACCGTGCCGATGCCCACGAGCAGGCCGGCGACAAGAAAGGCGGCCCGGGACGTGCGACGCCGCAGGCTGCGAAACGCCACCGTGCTCAGCCTCACGACCGGTCCTCCCTCGGGCGCGTGCGCGTCTGGCTCATGCCGCGTTCAGGATCCCGGGCGCCGAAGGCCTCGCCGGCTCAGAAGTACTGCGCGCCGGCCTGAAGGCTGTCGACGGTGATCGTCAGGGTCTCGCCCTGCACGCTGCGCTTCAGCGGGATGGGGTTGCAGCCGCCGGTGACGACGTTGATCTCCTTGGCCGGAAAGACCTGGCCGCAGTTGTTGCAGACCATGGAGTCACCCTCCTGGCTGTACCCCTTCTTCTGCGCGTAACACACCTCGCAGGCGTCGAGGGCGGCGCGCACCTTGCCGGTGCTGTCGGACAGCACGAAGTACTTGACCGTGGTGCCGCCGGCGTCGTAGGTGAAGAAGTGGGCCTTGCCGTCGTTCACCGACGCCACGGGCATGATCACGTCGGCGCCCGGTGCGGTCGCGACCGTCGCCGTCGCGGTCTCACCGCCGCCGCGGTTGGAGACGACGACGAACGCCACCACAGCGACGACCACGAGGGCGCCGATGGCCGCGGCAACGTGCAGGCCGGTGCGCGACTTCGGCGCCTCGAACTGGGCACGCTTCTCCTCGCGCCGCTGCTGCTGGTCGTCGCGACGGGCGCTCTGCTGATGGCCGGTGCTCCGGCCGCGATTGCGGGACGTGCTCACGTGGTGACCTCCTTGACGGGCGGGCCGCGCCGCGCCGGCGGGTTCTCGGGTGTGGGCATGGTAGAGGGTCCGGATGAAGAAGGTGTGTAGGGCCGCGGCGTCGATCGCTCGGCGCCATCCCGTTCGTCCCGGCGCTGCACTACAATGCCGCCAAGAGATCGAGGACCTGACCATGGGAGGCTACTGGTGAGCCTGCGCATAGCTGTCGACCACGAACGCATCGCCGACTTCTGCCGGCGCAACCACATCGTCAGCCTCTCGTTCTTCGGTTCCGTGCTGCGCGACGACTTCGGCCCTGACAGCGACGTCGACGTCCTGGTCGAGTTCGAACCCGGCAGCATGCCGAGCCTGTTCGGGCTGGTCCGCATGCAGCGCGAACTCAGCGAGATCGTCGAACGGCAAGTCGACTTCAAGACGCCGGGGTTCCTGAGCCGGTACGTCAGAGACCGGGTACTCGCCGAAGCGCTTGAGGAGTATGTCGCCTGACGACGACATCACGCGTCTCAGGCACATCCTTGACGCGGCGGAGAGAGCGACCAGGATCCTCGGAGGACGCTCGCTGGAAGAGCTCGCGCTCCACCAGAGTGATGACCTGGCACTGGAGCGACTGCTCGAGATCATCGGTGAGGCGGCCAACCGCGTGAGCCCCTCCACGATGACGCAGCTTGCAGACCTGCCGTGGCGCGACCTCATCGACGTGCGCAACGTCATCATCCATGCCTACCTCGATGTGGAACTTGAGACGGTCTGGCGCACAGTCGTCGAGGATCTGCCCTCGCTTGTCGACACCCTGGAACGCTTCCTGAGAACGGTCGATCCGCCGGACTGACGGCGCCCCGGCACGAGGAATCTCCGGCCCTACCCCACGCGCAGGCGTTTGAGCAGCAGCGCGTTCAGCGCGACGATGACGCTCGAGCCGGACATCGAGATGGCGGCGATCTCCGGCCGCAGCGTGAGACCGAGCGGGGCGAAGACGCCGGCGGCGATGGGCAGGGCGATGGCGTTGTAGCCGATCGCCCAGCCGAGGTTCTGGCGCATCTTGCGCAGCGTGCCGCGGCTGATGTCGATCGCGCGCACGACGTCCTCGGGGTCGGAGCGCATCAGCACCACGTCGGCCGTCTCGACGGCGACGTCGGTGCCGGCGCCGATGGCGATGCCGACGTCCGCCTGTGCGAGCGCGGGCGCGTCGTTGACGCCGTCCCCCACCATGGCCACACGGCGGCCTTGGCGTTGGAGCGCCTCGATCTCCGCGGCCTTGCCCCCGGGCAGCACGCCGGCCCGGACCTCGTCGATGCCGAGCTCCGCCGCGATGCGGCCCAGCACGAGCTCCATCACCGCCTCCTCGCTTGCCCATCCCAGTCCACGGACGTCGAGGACGGCGACGACGTCCCGCGCGGAGACCGGCGTCGCCCCGCCGGGAGTCGATCGATCGTCGTGTGGACCCGAGCCCGTCGTCATGGTCCCGCCTCCACCAGTCAAAGAGGGTTGGAACAGTCCCTTCTTCCCGCGCGGCGTGAAGAGCGGATGAAGCAACCGTTGGCGCAGGCGCCCGGACGCGGTCCCGAACGCAGTGACGCCCGCCCGCCGCACGGAGCGGCGAGCGGGCGTCTCGTCAACGCGCGTCTACCTGCCGGAATTCAGTGATGCTCCCAGCCGGAGAAGCCGAAGTGCATGCCCGGGTTCATATCGGCGCCCAGCATGTTGGCCCGGGCCATCTCCGCGTGGTGCTGGCCGAACTCCCGGCCGGCGCCGCCCGAGGCGTTCGCGGCAAGGGCGCCGGCGGGGACGAGCAGCAGGGCGAACAGGCCGACGAGGGTGACGATGATGGTCTTCACGTGTACTCCTGACGACGTGGGTCTCGGGTCGCGGTAGTTGGGGCCACGACCAGCGTGCACACAGCAAGGTAGCCGGCCGCCGTGGAGATTCCGTGAAGGCCCAGGGATCCTTCACGACGCGTTCACACCCGGGGGGCATGCTGCACCTGAAGCCAACGAGAGGCGGTTCGGTCCCATGGCCGGCGCCGCCGGAGAGGAGTACGTGATGGGTTTCCTCGACATGATGTCTGGGTGGGGCGGAGCAGGGTCCGGCTGGGTCATGTATCTGGGGATGATCGCGCTCTGGGCTGGGGTCGTCGCCCTCATCGTCTTGACCATGAAGGCTGCGGCAGGGCCGCACGCGACGCAGGCGACCCCGTCGCAGACACAGATCGGCGCCATCGACATCCTGAAGCGCCGCTACGCAGCCGGCGAGATCGACGCCGCCGAGTTCGAGCAGATGAAGGGTGACCTTGCCTGAGAACCCGGCATGGGGTGGCCTGACCCGCCGCGAGCTCCTCAAAGTCGGGGCGCTCGGCGTCGCCGGCGGCGCGCTCACGCTCTCGGGGCTGGCCAGGATGGCCGCCGATGCGAACCAGGCGGATGCCGCGGTCGGCATCGCCTCCCGTGGTGCCCGCCTGGCCGACCCCCGCGAGCTCGCCCTGATTCCGCGAGCGCGCGGTGTGCGCGAGGGCAGCCTCGTCGTCGCCGAGAGCGATGTGCCGCTTGCCGGCACGTCGGCGCACCTGTCCGCCTACAACGGTCGGGTGCCAGGTCCCCTCGTGCGCGTGCGCAGCGGCGACAAGATGCGGCTGCGCGTGACCAACGACCTGGTGCCAGGTGGCGCCAACGGCCTCGGCGTCCAGCGCGGCGCGACCAACCTGCACACTCACGGCTGGCACGTCTCGCCGTCCGACCCGGCCGACAACACGATGCGGAGCCTCGAGCCCGGCGACTCGTGGACGTACGAGTACGACCTCACTCATCAACCGGCCGGCAGCATGGGGTGGTACCACCCGCACGTCCACGGACTGGTCGCCGAGCAACTGTGGGCAGGGCTCGCAGGACCGCTCGTGGTCGACGACCCCGACGACACCCTCGGCTCGTTCGAGACACACGTGCTCGTCCTCAAGGACTTCGGGATCTCGGGTGGGCGCCCCGCGCCCTACTCGTCGCCCATGGACTTCATGCTCGGCAAGATCGGCCCGGTGGTCACCGTGAACGGGCAGGTCGATCCTCGCATCGACGCGAGACCCGGCAGCGTACAACGCTGGCGTCTGCTCAACGCGAGCACGGCCCGGTTCTACCGCCTGGCTCTGGAGCGGCACGAGCTCTGGGTGATCGGCACGGACGGCGGCCTGCTCGACAAGCCGTACGCGGTGCGGGAGCTGCTCCTGTCGCCGGGCGAGCGCGCGGATGTCCTCGTCAAGGTCGCGAAGACGAACGCCACGTGTCGGCTGCTCGCCCTGCCGTACTCCCGCGGCTCGATGATGGGGGGCATGATGGGCGGGGGCATGATGGGCGGGGGCGCGACACCGCAGGCGAACATCCTCACACTCCGCAGCTCGGGCCGCGGCGCAGGGATGTCGTTGCCTGCGGTCATCGACCCCGCTGCGCGACGCGTGGACCCGCAGTTGGGCGCCGCGGTCCGCCGTAGCTTCGTGCTCGGCATGGGGATGGGCGGTATGGGCATGGGAGGCATGGCCGTGCAGGGGACCATCAACGGCCAGAGCTTCGACGTCGACCCCCTGGTCTGTACGCTCAGCGCTCCCCGCCTCAGGCGAAGCGTGGGAACTCTGGACGATCGACAACCCCACGGGCATGGACCATCCCTGGCACCAGCACACCAACCACGCCCAGGTGGTGTCGATCAGCGGCGGAGATGCGGGATACGCCGCCCTGTACACGCGGGCGCCGGCCTGGAAGGACACGGTCATCGTGCCGCGCGGCGGCAGCGTGACGCAACTTGTCCGCATCAGCGACTGGCGCGGCACGGCCATGTTCCACTGCCACATCGTGGAGCACGAGGACATCGGCATGCTCGGGCTGTGGGAGATCGCCTCATGATGTCGTGGAACGGAGATGGCGTGTGGGGTCAGCCGCCGGTCTGGGGCGTCGGCGGCTGGCTCCTGTTCTTCGGTCTGCTCCTGCTCGGCGCCGCGGTCGTCCTGCTCGTGAGCTACGTGGTGCGGGCCGGAGCGGCGCGGCGCCGGACGGGATCATCACGCGCGGCGGCCAGGTGAGACCGCGCAGGACATCCTGCGACGTCGCTACGCGAGCGGTCTGATCGAGCGCGACGACTACCTCCGGAGACTCGAGGATCTACACTGAGCGCGACGGTCTGCTGAAGGCCGGCGCAACGGACTCCCGCCGAACATCTGTCCGGATCGGCACTACAGTGGTGATTCAGTCCGCACCCCAGGAGGGCTCATCCATGCCTCTCGACTTCGAGTGCTACGCAGAGCTGGTCGGCACCGACACGGCCGTCGTCACCGTTCAGGGCGAGCTGGACGTGTTCACGGCCGAGCGACTCGGTGACGTCCTGAAGGAGGTCGGATCGTGGCGCGTGGGCCGACGCCTCGTGATCGACCTGACGGCCTGCAGCTTCATGGACTCGACCGGGCTCGCCGTGCTGGTGGCCGCGAAGCATCGCCAGGACGACGCACCGCTCCACGTCGCGGCACATGTCGGCGCGCTCAGGGTCCTGACCATCTCCGATCTCGACAAGGTCCTGCAGGTCTACCGCTCGCGGGAGGAGGCGCTCGCGGCACTCGGGGAGATGGACCAGCCCACGGCCTGAAGACAGGCGGCCCCGCCATGCCGACTCGATCCAACGGAGATGATCCATGGCCTGCTTGGAGCGACGGTCGTGAAGGGTGCGTCGCTGTTCTTGCCATCACATCGGCCCTGACGAGTTCGCGCTCGTGGCTGACAGGACCGACTACGCCAAGTCATCTCGGGGGTCATGAGACAAGCGAGCTCGGCCGAAGCCGCCCCCTCACCCTGAGTCTCGCGCCTGCCCATGCCGGCTCTCCCTCGGTCCACGGACCGTGCCTGGCTTCGGGCGCGTGCACGCGGACTGCGGTCACGGGACTTCGCCCTATCGGTGTACGGGCATCGGGGTACAGTTCCCGGAGTAGCGGCCGACGCGGAGGTGGCGCAGTGGCTCAGCAGAAGATCGTGGTCATCGACGACGAGGAGTCGGTGCGCGAGGTCGTGCGCGCCTACCTGGAGAAGGACGGGTTCCACGTGTTCACCGCCGTCGACGGCCGCGAAGGGCTGGCGCTCACCGAGCGCCACCAGCCCGACCTCATCGTGCTCGACCTCATGCTCCCCGACCTCTCCGGCGAAGAGGTGTGCCAGGAGGTCCGCAGCCGCTCTGACGTGCCCATCGTCATGCTCACAGCCAAGGCCAGCGAGGACGAGCGCATCGCCGGGCTCGTCGCCGGGGCCGACGACTACCTCGTGAAGCCGTTCAGCCCGCGAGAGCTGGTGGCGCGCGTGCACGCCGTGCTGCGTCGTACCGGCGGCGTGGAGCAGCCCCTCGTGCAGGTGCTCCGCTTCGACGAGGGGCGGCTGGAGATCGACAGCGTGCAGGCACGAGGTCCGTCGCGACGGCGAGCCGGTCGATCTCACGCCCAACGAGTTCAAGCTCCTCACGGCGCTGGCCACGTACCCCGGCCGCGCCTACTCGCGCTACGAGCTCATCGACCGGGTGATGGGCTACGACTTCGACGGCGACGAGCGCACCATCGACGTGCACGTCAAGAACCTGCGCAAGAAGCTCGAGCCGGAGCCCAGGCGCCCGCGCTACATCGAGACGGTGACCGGCATCGGCTACCGGCTCGCCAAGTTGTGAGGTAGCGCGTGCGCTGGGGACTGTTCCCTCGTTTGGTCGTCGCGTTCATGGCGGTGGCGCTGCTGGGCGCCGCCATCACGACCGTCTACTCCAACCTCAGCCTGACGTCGCAACTCGAGACCACCGCCGAGGCGCGCATCGCCAATTCGGCCATGCACTTCGGCGACGTGGCAGCGGTGCTCTCGACGAACGGGCGCTGGAGCAGGCAAAGCATCGAGACCATGCACCACCTGGCCCAGATCGACTTCCTGGCCGTCCGGGTCTACGACTCCGACGGAGGACTTGTGTTCGAGCACCCGACCTCCGCGCCGGTGGAGCCCGGGGCCGCCGCGAGCGCGCCGATCATGGCGGGCGACGAACCGATCGGCAGGGTCACGGTGAGCCGCGACGACGGACAGCTGTTCTCCGTGGAGGAGATCGAGCTGCGCAGCCGCCTGGTGCGCGAGAACGTCCTGGCCGGCGCTGTCTCCGTCGCCGTCGCGCTCGCCGTGGCGCTGTATCTGGCGGTGACCCTGTCCAAACCGCTGCGGCGCATCCGCGCCGGCGCCGAAGCGATGGGCGCCGGCGACCTGCAGGCGCGCGTGCCGGAGAGCGGCGACGCCGAGATCCGCGCCGTGGCCGAGGCCCTCAACGGGCTCGCCGAGACGTTGCAGCAGGAGGAGAGCCTGCGCAAGGAGAGCGTCGCCGACCTTGCGCACGAGCTGCGCACGCCGGTGATGGGCCTGCTGGCGCGCATCGAGGCCGCCCAGGACGGCGTGCTCGCCGACGAGGCCGCCAACCTGTCGGCCATGCACGACGAGGCGCTCCGCCTGGCGCGGCTGCTCGACGACCTCTCGTCCCTGGCCGAGGCGCAGCGTCCCGGATTGCTCCTCGACCTGGTGGATGTGGACCTCGCCGCTGTGGCCCGCAGGCAGGCGGCGGCCTTCGCGCCGCGCTTCGCCGAGAAGGGCATCTCGTTCGACGAGGACCTCGAAGAGGCGCTCGTGGAGGGCGAGCCCAAGCGGCTCGAGCAGATCCTCGCCAACCTGTTCTCCAACGCGCTTCGCTACACAGACCCCGGTGGGCGCGTGACGGTGCACGTGGCGCCGGTGGACGGCCACGCCGAGCTGGCCGTCCGGGACACGGGCATCGGCATCGCCCAGGCCGACCTCCAGAACGTGTTCACGCGCTTCTGGCGCGGCGAGAAGTCGCGGTCCCGGGCCACCGGAGGAGCCGGCATCGGGCTCTCCATCGTGAAGGAGCTGGTGCGCGCCCACGGCGGCGACGTGGCCGTGGAGAGCGTGCCGGGCGAGGGCTCGCTGTTCAGGGTCACCCTGCCCCTGGCCGCAGTGCCGGCGCCGAAGGCACGGCGCCCGGCCTGACGGGGGCGGGCGCCGCGAGCCCGGGCCGGCGGCCGGCAGCGCCTCAGCGGCCCGCGTCCGACAGCAGCCTGGCCGTCCAGCGCGAGAGCGCGCGCTGCCACTTGGCGGCGCCCGAGTGCAGCAGGTGGTTGATGTCGTAGAAGTCCGCGCTTGTCAGGTCGGGCGCCACCGCGAAGTCGAGAAACCGCACGTGGAGCTCGCGGGCCGCGCGGCCGACGCCCCGGGAGACCGCGCGTCGCTCGGCCGCCAGCTGGTCGCCGACCACCTCATCGTTCAACGGCAGCTGCACGAACACCGGCCGCAGGCCGTGTTCGCGGCAGGCGCTCACAAGCTTGGCGAGCGCCCGGAGGTTGGCCGCCCTGTGCTTGCGGAACTTGCCGGCGCGGGAGCCATCCCAGTGGGTCACGCGGGCCAGCTTCGCCTCTTCCGGCTTCGGCGGCCGCTGGTCGTAGTAGTGCCTCACCCAACGGCCGAGCCGGGGCGACGCACCCGGCGCGAAGGTGGCCGGCCGCCCCAGTGGACCGCGCACCGGACGCTCGACGAAGCGGCTGAGGCCCACGCCGATGAACGCCAGGCCGCCGCCCAGCTCCGGCATCTCCTCGACGAACCGGCGGTCGATGCGAAAGGTCTGGTCGTGGCTCGCGAGCGTGAACGTCCGTGCCTGCACACCGAGGTCGCGCAGTTGCCGGGCCCAGGCGGCGTCGCTGACCAGCGACTCCCGCGCCGTCGAGTCGCCGAAGTAGAGGACGACGGGCACGCGCGGCGGACGGGCTCGCAGCAGCCCGACCACCTGCCAGGCGTGACGCCACTCGCCGACTCTGAGCGTCGGGTCGACCAGCGCGCCCGGCTTGGACGACGGCGCGCCGGACGGCGACGCTCCGGCCGGCGCCCTGCCGCCGGCAGGCCCGGCCGCCCGCGAGCCGACGACGCCGGACCCCGCCGCCGGAGATGCGGAGGCGGCGCGCTCGCCGGCCGCGCCCCCGCCGCACCCGGTGAGCGCGAGAGCCGCCAGGATCAGCAGCGCTGCCGACGCCGCGCCGAGAAGGCCGGACGCGGCGCGACGGCGCCGCCGTGCGTGGGACGGACGAGGGGTCATGAGGCCATGATACGGAGTCACACGAGGGACGGTCACCCGCCCGGCAGCCGGCCAAACGCCGGCGCGGGGTCGCAGCTCCGCGCCCCGCCCCGCGTTGGACCGCCCCCGGCCACGCTGATACCGTGCCCCCCATGAGCACCGTGCAGAACGCCGTGGCCGCCCCGCTGTCCGGCCTCACCGACGAGGAGGCGGCACGCCGGCGCGCCGCCGGCCAGGGCAACGACGTCGTGGTCAGTGCCGGACGCACGTACTCGCAGATCGTCCGCGAGAACGTCTTCAACTACCTCAACAACCTCTTCTACATCCTGGGCATCCTGCTGCTCGTCCTCGGCAAGCCGCTGGACGCCTTCGCGGTGGTGTTCGTGATCGGCGCCAACACCGTGATCAGCCTGTTCCAGGAGATCCGCGCCAAGCGCGTGATGGACAAGATGGCGATCCTCCTGCGGCCCAAGGCCGACGTGGTGCGGGGCGGCGCGGTCGTGGAGCTCGACCCGTCGCAAGTGGTCGTGGGCGACATCCTGCGCGTGCAGCCGGGCGACCAGGTGGTCGTGGACGGACCCATGGTCGGCGAGGGACGCATGGAGGTGGACGAGTCGCTGCTCACCGGCGAGTCGGACCTCGTGCGCAAACGCCCCGGCGACGAGCTCATGTCGGGCAGCTTCTGCGCCACCGGCGGCGGCTACTACGAGGCGGCGCGGGTGGGGTTGGACAGCTACGCCAACAAGCTCACGGCGAAGGCCAAGGCCTTCAAGCGGGAGCGGACGCCGCTGCAGAAGCAGATCCTGCAGATCGTGCGGGTGCTGCTCATCGTGGTCATCGTCTTCATGGTGCTCGTGTGGGTGCGCAACGTGCTCGTCGACGTCCCGTTCGTGGAGAGCGTGCGCATGTCCACCGTGATCCTGGCGCTGATCCCCAACGGACTCGTGCTCTCGATCGCGCTCACGTACGCCCTCGGCGCCGTGCGGCTTCTCGGCAAGGACATGCTGGTGCAGCAGTTCAACGCCGTGGAGAGCCTGAGCAATGTGGACGTGCTCTGCACCGACAAGACGGGGACGCTGACCTCGGGCGTCATCGAGTACGAGGAGCTTGATGCGCTGGGCGGTGACGCGGAGCGAGCGCAGGCAGTGCTGGGCGCGTTCGCGGCCAGCACCACCGACGCCAACAAGACGATCGAGGCGCTGCGCGCGGCGATTCCGGCGCAGGCGGTGAGGCCCGCGCACGAAGCGTTCTTCTCTTCGGAACGCAAGTGGAGCGGGCTGGCCTTCGACGCGGGTGAGGCGCGCGGTACGTACGTGCTCGGCGCGCCCGAGATCGTCGCCCGGGCGCTGCGCGCCGGGGCCGCCGACTGGCGCGAGCGCGCCGAGGAGTGGACGGCGCGCGGCCTGCGCGTCGTGCTGTTCGCCGGGCGGGCCGAGCCGCTCGCCTTCGGCGAGCCCGACGGCCCGCCCTCCCTGCCCCCCGACCTCGACCCCCTCGCCGTCGTCTGCCTGAGCGACGAGCTGCGCCCCGGCGTACGCCAGACCCTGCAGGAGTTCAGCGACGCCGGCATCGACGTCAAGATCATCTCCGGCGACAACCCGCGCACGGTCACGGCCCTGGCCATGCAGGCGGGCTTGCAGGACCTCAACCGCAAGGAGGGCGTGGACTCGTACTGCGACATGCTCCACGCCCGGCAGGCGGAGGCGCACACGGCGGCGGCGAGCGCGCCGGTCACCGGCGCAGGCGCCGCGGACGCCGGCGAGGCTGCTGACCCCGGCGCGCGGCCGACGGAGACCGCCGTGGCGGCCGGCGCGCCGGACCCCGCGGAGTCCGCGCCTCCCCGCGAGCTCGTCTCAGTCTCCGGCCAGGAGCTCGAGGCCATGTCGCCGGACGAGTTCGCGACGGCGGCCGACGAAGCCAGCGTGTTCGGCCGCGTGACCCCCGAGCAGAAACAGGACCTCGTCGACGCCCTGCGCGACCGCGGCCGCTACGTGGCCATGATCGGCGACGGCGTCAACGACGTGATCGCCCTCAAGGAGGCCAACGTGGCCGTCGCCATGCAGGGCGGCAGCCAGGCGGCGCGCAGCGTCGGCGACCTCATCCTGATGAAGGACACGTTCGCGCCGCTGCCCTTCGCCTTCCGCGAAGGCCAGCGCATCATCAACGGCATGAACGACATCCTGCGCATCTTCATGGTGCGCATCTTCTTCAAGGCCGCGATGATCGCCATCGTCACCGCCATCGGAGGATTCCCCTTCGCCCCCCGCCAGTCGGCCATGCTCTCGTTCTTCGGCGCCACCGTGCCGGCCATCGCCTTCGCGCTCTGGGCGCAGCCGGGGCCGACGCCCAAGGTCGGTCTGTTCCGGCTCCTGGCCCGGTTCGTCGTGCCCACCACCGCCCTGATGGCGGCCATCGCCACCGGCGTCTACCTGGCGTGGAGCATCCCCGCCAAGAACAGTTACCTCGCCGCGCACCCCGGCGCGACCGAGGAGCAGCTCCTGGCCAACGCGTACCCCCAGGCGACCACGGCGCTCACGATCTTCGCCTGTTTCGCCGCCATCTTCCTCATCCTGCTCATCGTGCCGCCCAACGAGTGGTGGGCCGGAGGGGCCCCGGTGGTGCGCGGCGATTGGCGCATGGTGGGAGTGGTGGGGTTCCTGTTCGCCTCCATGGTCGTGATCCTCAGCGTGCCCCTGATCCGGATCCTGTTCGAGATCACAGCGCTGCCGGTGTGGCAGTACTTCGTGCTGCTCGGGCTGGCGTTCGTGTGGAGCCAGCTCTGCCTGCTGATCTGGAAGTGGCGCCTGCTGGACCGCTGGTTGGGGACGGCGGAGGACCCCGGCAACCTGTGCGCCCGGGGGTTGGCACCGAAGCGGCCCTGAGTGCCGGGCGCCGCCCTCAGCTCGCCGGTCGCGCGCTCACACCAGCCCGGCCGACGGGCACATGCCGGCGAGCGGGCACTCCCCGCAGGCGGGCCGCCGCGCGTGGCAGATGCGGCGGCCGTGCCGCACGAAGTCCACGTGCGCGGCGTACACCTGCGCCGTGTCCTCCGGTCCGGCCAGCTCGGTGAGCAGCGGGTGCGCCTGCTCCGCCGTCACCTTCTCGCCGATGACGCCGAGCCGCCGCGCCACACGGTGCACGTGCGTGTCGACCGGCATGACCGGCCGCTCCAGCGAGAACAGCAGCACGCAGGCGGCGGTCTTGGGGCCCACCCCCGGCAGGCCGGTGAGGTAGTCCTGCGCCTCCCCGTCGGCGAGGTCGTCGAGGACCGCCAGGTCGGGCTCGCCGGTGCGCGCGCTGATCGCCTCCAGGATGCTCTTGATGCGCGGCGCCTTGGTGTGCGCCAGGCCGCCGAGCGCGATGGCCTCCTCGATCTCCTCCGGCGTCGCGTCGCGGCAGGCCTTCCACTCCGGAAAGCGCGCCTTGAGCGCGGCGAAGGTGCGCTCGGTGTTGACGTCGGCGGTGTTCTGCGAAAGCACGGTGAACACGAGCTCGTCCACCGGCGGATAGCGCGGCGAGAGCACGGGCCGGCCGTAGAAGTCGTCCAGCAGCCGGACGGCGTCGGCGAGCTGCTGCCGTGGTGAGGTCGTCATCGGCGGCAGCCTATCACCCCGGCAGGAGCCGCACTGACCGGACGGGCTGAGCCTCGCCGGTGCCGCGGCGGCCGGCCCAGCGGGACGTCGCGCCTACAACGTCCACCGCCCCTCACGGTTCCACCAGGAGCACCCTTGGGAACCACTACGGTGAGACGTGTCCACGGCAAGGGGGGTGAGCACCGTGAAAGGCATCCTCGTCTTCGGCGGTTCCGGGCCGCTGCTCATCGTCAGCTCCTACCCCGCCGTCGACGACCCGCGCCTCATCGCGCGCCTGAGAGCAAAGGGGCTGCAGAAGTTCATGGCCTGGGAGATCCCCATCGACCGCTGCCGAGACCTGTACGGGTTCACCTACCGCGACATCGTGGAGGACCTCCAGTCGCACGACGACCTGCGCGTGCTGGACTTCGACGGCCACCGCATCTTCCTCAACTTCTCGCTGCGGGACCTGCACGACGGCGTGATCTACGAGGACGGACGCATGAGCGTGGCGGCCTGACGGCCGCGAAGCGAGCGCCGGCCGGGAGCGGGACGCCGGGTGCGAGGTGGTAGCCTGAAGCGCATGCGAAGGCCCACCCCGCACAGTCCGGCCGCGTGACCGGCTGGCGCTTCTGGATCGACCGCGGCGGCACGTTCACCGACGTGGTCGCACGGCGGCCCGACGGCACACTCGCCGTGCGCAAGCTCCTGTCCGCCGATCCGCACTACGACGACGCCGCCGTGCAAGGCGTGCGCGACCTGCTGGGGCTGGGCGCCGGCGACCCTCTTCCGGCCGGCGCCGTGGCCGAGGTGCGCATGGGCACCACGGTCGCCACGAACGCCCTGCTGGAGCGTCGCGGCGAGCCGACCGTGCTCGTGACGACGCGCGGCTTCGGAGACGCCCTGCGCATCGGCTACCAGGACCGGCCCGACATCTTCGCCCTGGACATCCGGCTGCCGAAGCCCGCCTACGAGCGCGTGGTCGAGGTCGACGAACGGGTCGGCGCCGACGGGAACGTGGTGCGCGCGCTGGACGAGGAGGGCGCGCGCCGGGCGCTCGAGGAGGCGCGCGCCGGCTTCACCTCCGTGGCGATCGCCTTCATGCACGGCTACCGGTACCCGGAGCACGAGCGGCGCGTGGCGGAGCTGGCGCGGGCCGCCGGCTTCACGCAGGTCTCGCGCGTCGCACGAGGCCGTGCCGCTCATGAAGCTCGTGAGCCGCGGAGAGACCACGGTGGTCGACGCCTACCTCTCCCCCATCCTGCGGCGCTACGTGGACGGTGTGGCCGCGCAGCTTCCCGTGCGCCTGCGCTTCATGCAGTCGCACGGGGGGCTCACCGACGCGCACCTGTTCCGCGGCAAGGACAGCATCCTCTCGGGCCCGGCGGGCGGCATCGTCGGCGCGGTCCACACCGCCCACCGCGCCGGGTTCGACCGGCTCGTCACGTTCGACATGGGGGGCACCTCCACCGACGTCGCGCACTACGCCGGCGAGTACGAGCGGAGCTTCGAGAGCGTCGTCGGAGGCGTACGTCTGCGGGCGCCCATGCTGCGCATCCACACCGTGGCCGCCGGCGGCGGCTCCGTGTGCTCCTTCGAGGACGGCCGCTACCGGGTCGGCCCGCGCAGCGCCGGGGCCGATCCCGGGCCGGCCTGCTACGGCCGCGGCGGCCCGCTGGCCGTCACCGACTGCAACCTGGTGGCCGGCAAGGTGCATCCGTCGTTCTTCCCGGCCGTCTTCGGGCCGGACGGCGACGCGCCCGTCGACCCCGAGGCGGCGCGCGCGGCGCTCGCCGGGGTGGCCGCGGCGATGAGGGCCGCCGGGGTCGAGCCGCCGGCGCAGGAGCAGCTCGCCGACGACTTCATCCGGGTCGCCTGCGACACGATGGCCCGCGCCATCAAGCGCATCTCCACGCAGCGCGGGCACGACATCAGCGGCGCCGTACTGGTCTGCTTCGGCGGCGCCGCCGGCCAGCACGCCTGCCTCGTCGCCGACGCCCTCGGCGTCGACGGGGTGCTGCTCCACCCGCTGGCCGGCGTGCTCAGCGCCTACGGCATGGGCCTCGCGGACGTGCGTGCGCTGCGCCAGCGCACCGTCGAGATGCCGCTCACGGAGACCGCCGGTGATAACGAGTCCGAGGCCGGCGACCCGGAGCCGGTCGCGCACGCTCCGGCCCCGGAGCTGGACGCCGCCCTCGCCGACCTCGAGCGCGAGGCCGTGGCCGAGCTCGCAGCACAGGGCTTCGCGGCCGCCGACGTCACGCTGGAGCGGCGCGCTCACGTCAAGTACGCGGGGACGGACGTGTCGCTGCCGGTCCACTGGGGACCGGGACCGGCGATGGCCGCCGCGTTCACGGCCCTGCACCGGCAGCGCTACGGCTTCGTGATGCCGGGCCGCGGCCTGACGATCGAGGCCCTGGCCGTCGAGGCCGTCGGAAGCGGGGAGGATCGCAAGGGCGATGTGGAAGCCGGCCGGCCCGGCGACACGTGGCGCGGCGGCGACGCGGCCGGTGAGGCCGCCCCGGTCCCGCGCGGAGCCGGCCCGGGCGCAGGCCCTGCAGCCGCGCGCCCGCCGCTTCCGACGCCCTCCGAGCGCGTCCGGCTCTTCACTTCCGGAGCGTGGCGCGAGGCCCCGGTCCACCCTCGCGCCTCGCTGCCGCCGGGGACGGCCCTCGAGGGCCCGGCGATCGTCACCGAGCCCACGAGCACGACCGTCGTCGAGCCCGGCTGGCGCGCGAGGGTCCTGGCCGGCGGGGAGCTGCTCCTGCGGCGCACCTCCCCGCCTCCTCCCCCCTCCGCCGACCCGTCGCAGCGTTCCCCCCTGCTCCTCGAGGTCTTCAACAACCTGTTCATGTCCATCGCCGAGCAGATGGGCGCGACCCTCCAGAACACGGCCTGCTCGGTGAACATCAAGGAACGGCTGGACTTCAGCTGCGCCGTGTTCGACGGCGACGGCGGGCTCGTGGCCAACGCCCCCCACCTGCCCGTGCACCTGGGCTCCATGGGCGCGTCGGTGCAGGCCGTACTGGCGCGGCACCGCGACGAGCTGCGGCCCGGCGACGCGTACCTGCTCAACTCGCCGTACGCCGGCGGCACCCACCTGCCCGACCTCACGGTGGTGACCCCCGTGTTCGCGGACGGCGCGGGGGACGCTGACGGCGCGGGGACCGCCGGCGCCTCCGGCGCCGGCTCAGCCCGCGAGCCGCTGTTCTTCGTCGCCTCGCGCGCCCACCACGCCGACATCGGCGGCATCACTCCGGGCTCCATGCCGCCCGACAGCCGGCGCATCGAGGACGAGGGCGTGCTCATCGAGGACTTCCGCCTCGTGGAGGGCGGCGAGTTGCGCGAGGCGGAGGCGGCCGCCCTGCTCTCGGGCGGACCCCACCCCGTGCGCGACCTCGCCCAGAACCTCGCCGACCTGCGCGCCCAGGTCGCGGCCAACGCGCGAGGCGCCGCGGAGCTCGCGCGCATGGTCGGCGAGTTCGGCCTGCCGGTGGTGGCCGCCTACATGCGGCACGTGCAGGACAACGCCGAGGAGGCCGTGCGTCGCGTCCTCGACAGACTCGGCGACGGGAGCTTTCGCCAGGAGATGGACGACGGCAGCGTGATCGCCGTGCGCGTGCAGGTCGACCGCACCCGGCGCGAGGCCACCGTGGACTTCACCGGCACGTCTACCCAGCGCGCCGACAACTTCAACGCGCCTGCGGCGGTCTGCACGGCGGCGGTCCTCTACGTGTTCCGCACCCTCGTGGACGCCGACATCCCGCTCAACGCCGGCTGCCTCAAGCCGCTGCGCATCGTGATCCCCCCGGGCTCGCTGCTGGACCCGGCCTACCCGGCCGCCGTCGCGGCCGGCAACGTGGAGACGTCCCAGGCCATCACCAACGCCCTGTTCGGGGCGCTCGGCGTGGTCGCCGCCTCGCAGGGGACCATGAACAACGTGACCTTCGGCGACGAGCGGTACCAGTACTACGAGACGGTCTGCGGCGGGGCCGGCGCAGGGCCCGGCTTCGACGGCTGCAGCGCGGTGCACACCCACATGACCAACTCGCGCCTCACCGACCCGGAGGTGCTGGAGTGGCGGTACCCCCTGCGCGTGGAGGAGTTCTGCCGTGCGGGCCGGCAGCGGAGGCGATGGGCGGCGGCGCGGCGGCGACGGGGTGGTCCGCCGCCTGCGGTTCCTCGAGCCGCTCACGGCGGCCGTGGTCTCGAGCAGCCGCCGGGTGCCGCCCTACGGGCTCGGCGGCGGCCTCTCCGGCGCGACCGGGCCGCAACGCGGTGGAGCGCGCCGGCGGCGAGGTCGAGGAGCTGCCCGGCGTGTGCCGGGTCGAGATGACGCCGGGCGACGTGCTCGTGGTGGAGACGCCCGGCGGGGGAGGCTACGGGGCGCCGGCCTGACGGCTGCGCGGCGCGGGCTGACGCCCGCCGCAGGGCACCGCGGCGACACGGCATCGCGCCGGATCGTCACGGCGATGGCCGCGCCGCGCCGGGCCGGCAGCAGGCGGTCAGTACGCGGCGGCCTTGCTCCTCATCTCGCGACGCTTCCTGCGCCGCAGGATCGCGCTGAGACCGAAGCCGACCAGGAACCCAACGAGCGAGCCACAGGATCAGCATCAGCCAGGCCGGCAGCGAGATCCACCAGAAGAAGAAGTGGAAGCGCCACGACTCCTTGGTGTTCTGCAGGATGAGGATCAGGATGAGGATCCCGACACGCCGACGGCTATGAGCTTGCCGTTGACCCGCCGCCGCCTCGCTGGCTGCGCTGACACCTGCACTTCAGGGTTGGTGCTCATGCATACCCCCCTCGACTGTCCCTTGCGGGTTAGGTTCGCCGCCCGTGGCGTCTACCCTTGCGTGCCTCGCGCCGGGCACAGCGGACGGGAGCCGGAGAGCGGGAGGAGAGCCGCGCGGTCGCCCGCGCGGCTCTCCTCGGACCTGCGGGGGGCGGGCCGCCTCGGCCGCCGCCCCCGCGACACCTCACTGCTTCGCGTACGCCGCCAGTGCCCGCTCGATGGTGGCCACCACGGCGTCCAGCTGCGCCTCGCTGATGACGAGCGGCGGCTGGATGCGCAGCACCGATCCGAAGTTGCCGCCCACGCCGATGAGCACCTTGTTCTCGAGGCAGTACTGGCGTGTGAAGGCCGCCGCCGCGGTGCCGTAGGCCTTGGTGGCCCGGTCGGCGACCAGCTCGACGCCGACCATGAGGCCGCGGCCGCGCACCTCGCCGATGAGCGGCTGCGTCTGCTGCAGCTCGCGCAGGGCGGCCATGAGGCGCGCGCCCTTGCGCGGCGCTCTGCCCGGCGAGGTCCTGCTCCTCAGTGGAAGCGGATGTTGGCGAGGGCCGCGGCGCAGGACACGGGGTTGCCGCCGAAGGTGGAGAGGTGGTCGCCGACCTGGAAGGCGTCGGCGATCTCGGCGGTGGTCGTGAAGGCGCCCAGCGGCCAGCCGTTGGCGATGCCCTTGGCCTGGCAGATGATGTCGGGCGTGACGCCGTAGTGCTCGATCGCGAACATCCTGCCGGTGCGCCCGTAGCCCGACTGCACCTCGTCGCAGATGAAGAGCACGCCCTCCTCGTCGAGCCACTCCTTGACCACGCGGAAGTAGTCGTCGGGGGGCACGATGATGCCGCCCTCGCCGAGGACCGGCTCGGCGATGAAGGCGGCCACATCGCCGGAGAGCGCGAGACGCGCGGTCTCGGCGACGCGGCGCGCGCAGGCCATGCCGCAGCTCTCGACCTCGAGGTTCAGGGGGCAGCGGTAGCAGTAGGGCGTGGGGGCGAAGGCGACGCCGGGCATGTAGGGGCCGCCGCCCTTCTTGCGCCCCGAGTTGCCGGTCAGCGAGAGAGTCGCGTAGGTGCGCCCGTGGAAGCTCGACTCGAGGGCCACGAACTCGCGCCTGCCGGAGTAGCGCTTGGCGAGCCGCAGGGCGCCCTCGATGGCCTCGGCCCCGGAGTTGGCGAAGAAGGTCTTCTGCAGGCGCCCGGGGGTGATCTCGGCGAGCTTCTCGGCGAGGTCGGCGGCCGACTCCACGTGGTAGACGTAAGTACAGGCGTGCACGAGCTTCTCGGCCTGCGCCTTGGCGGCCGCGATGACGGCGCGGTTGCCGTGGCCGGCGTTGGTCACGCTGATGCCGGCGAAGCAGTCGATGTACTCATCGCCGCCGGCGTCGTAGAGCAGGGCGCCCTCGCCGTGGTCGGCGACGATGGGCTCGATGCGTTTCACGAACCCGCTGATGATGTAGTCACGGTATTTCTGTTCCACACCCATGCTATCGACCACCCTTCGGCGACCACGCGCGTAGACAACGGACAAATGGGGTGCTGCCGAAGCCTATCAGACAGGCGGGAAGGCGAAGCCGTGACGGACGTCCGACGCGACAGCGTGGAGCAGGACAGACGGGCCACCGGGCAGACCCGCCGGCGCTCAGACCTCGTCGACGCGGCCGGCCGCGCGCCGCCGCAGCAGCCACCACACCAGCACGCCGGCGACCACCACGACGGCGATCGAGACGCCGGCGATGGTCTCCGTGCTCCCGCCGCCGCCCTGCGCCGTCTCGGGGGCGGCCTTCGGCCCGACGCTGAGGTAGCTCTGGATCATCCCGTTGTAGAACACGGGGCCGTCCTCGTCGTAGTACGGCGTCCAGCCCTCCCACTTCCGCGTGTTCACTGCCTGCAGGTAGTCGAAGTACGTGAGCACGTTCTGCGGGTTCTCGGCGTACATGACCTCCTGCATGCGCCAGATCTGCTCGGCGCGTCTCTGCGGGTCGAGCTCCCGCCCCTGCTGCTCGCAGAGCTCGTCGTACTCGGCGTTGGACCAGTAGACCTCGTTCCACCACCCGATCTGGCTGGTCGTGAAGCACTGCAGCGTCGAGCCGGGGTCGTAGTAGCCGTCCCAGAACCAGAGGATCATGTCGTAGTCCGGCGCCGGTGAGTCGCCCTTCCAGGCGTACATCGCGTCGCTGGCGACGCCGTTGTCCACGACCTCGAACGTGATCTTGAGGCCGATGCTCTCGAACCAGCCGGCGAGGAGCTTGCCCTCGCCCTGGGTCGAGGTGGACTCGGCCAGCGCCCACAGGCGCAGGGAGATGGGCTTGCCCTGCTTGTCCTCGCGCACGCCGTCGCCGTCGGTGTCCTTGTACCCGGCGGCGTCCAGCAACTGCTTGGCCTTCTCGGGGTCGAACGACCGCTGCACGCCCTCGGGCGGCTCCCAGTGGAAGTCCGGGTCACGCCAGGTGTCCGAGGTGATCATCGAGTAGCCGGCCTTGGCGCGACCGTTGTAGACGAGCTGGATGATGCGCTCGCGGTCGATGGCGTGGTCGAGCGCCACCCGGAACGCCGGGTCGCGCAGCACGGGGTTCCCCCCGAGTCCGGGCCCTCGTAGCAGTTGAAGTCGACGTAGTCCCAGTTGATGTAGTTGTAGGCGATGGCCTTGATGCCCGGGGCGCCCTGCAGGCCGGAGAACTGCGCAGAGGGCACGCCCTGGGCCGCGTCGATGGCGCCCGTGCGCAGGTCCTGCGCCATCGTGTCGGGGTTGGTGTACGCCTGGAAGATGATCTCGTCGACCTTGGGAGCGCCCCAGCCGGGCACGTCGTTGCCCCAGTAGTCCGGGTTGCGCACAAGCTTGGTGTAGTCGCCGCGCTTGTAGTACGTGATCTGGAAGGGGCCGCTGCCGACAATGGGCGTCTCGTTGGCGCTACTGCGCTCCAGCGCGGTCGGCTTGATCTTGCCCCACACATGCTCGGGCAGGACGTACACGATCACGTAGAGCATGTCGGCCTTGGGAGACGACATGGTGAACCGCACGGTGGTGTCGTCGACCGCCTCGACGCGCTCGATGTCCTTGACCGCCTGCAGGTACGAGGTGAGCTCGTTGTCGATGATCAGGTTGTAGGTGAACGCCACATCCGCGGCGGTGAGGGGCTCACCGTCCTGCCACTTCACTCCCGGGCGCAGGTGGACCGTCCAGGTGAGGCCATCGGCCGAGATGCCGCCGTTCTCCTGCGTGGGCAGTTCGGTGGCGAGCTGCGGGATGGGCTTGCCCTCGAGGCCGAACCCGAAGAGCCGGTCGTACGTGAGGTACAGCACCTCTGCCGTGGCCGTCTCGACCCCGGTGAACGGGCTCAGGTTGTCGGGGTCAGCGGTCCAGCCGATGCGCAGCGTGACCTTGTCCGCGGGCAGACGCGGCCGGCGACGACGCACGCGACGTGGCGACGGCCGCGCACAGGCAGGCCGGTGACGGCCAGGACGGCCAGGGTGAGCATGGTCGCGGCGCGTGTGGTCATCGTGTCCCCCCGGACGACGTTGCCCGGCGCGGGCCAAGGCGATCGCGCCGGCACAAAACGATTTGGGCACGCTCGTAACGATGCTATACACTCCACCCGTCCGCGGCAATCCCGTCCGCCGCGATCCCGTCCGCCGGAGCCGTGCCCAGGAACGTCACCATCAGCGACGTCGCCCGCCTGGCGGGCGTGTCCACCACCACGGTGTGTCACGCCCTCGGAGGGCAGCGACCGGTGTCCCCGGCCACGCGCGAGAAGGTGCTTCACGCCGCGCACCGGCTGGGATACCGGCCGCACCCCGGCGCGCGCAGCCTCAAGGCGGCAGCCACCGGGGTGCTGGCGTTGTGCGTCACCAACGTCACGGGCGGCCCCCTGCCGCTCGCCGACATGGAGTACTACGTGCGCGTGATCAACGCGGCCACCCAGGCCGCGGTCGAGGAGCGGCTGGCGCTCGTGGTGGTGCCCGAGAGCGACGCCGAGCTGTACTGGGACCGTCTGCTGCTCGACGGCGCCATCGTGGTCGACCCAGTCTGCGGGGACCCCGCCGTGCGTGCGCTCGAGACCCGCGGCCTGCCGTACGTCACCGTCGGGCGCCGGCCCGACGCGCCAGACGAGGGCTATTGGGTGGACAACGACGCGGGCGCGGCGACCAGGCTTTGCCTCGACCATCTGGCCTCACGCGGAGCGACGGACATCGCAGCCGTGACATGGATGACCACCGACCACTGGACGCACGAGTGCGTACGCACCTACCACGAGTGGTGCCGCGAGCAGCGCCGCCGCATCCGCGTGCAGGTCGTCGCGCGCGACGACGATGAAGCCCTCCGCGGCGCAGCCGAACGTCTGCTGACCGCGGACCGGCGGCCGGACGCCATCTGGTGCCTCGCCGAGCTGCCCGCCCTGTGGGTCCTGCGTGTGGCCGCGGAGCGCGGCGTGCGCGTGCCCGAGGACCTCATGGTGACGGGGACCACCGACTTCGGCCTCGGCGCCACCAGCGAGCCGCCGCTCACATCGCTCGACTATCGAGCCGCCGAGCTCGGCCGCGAGGCGGCGCGGCTGCTCATCGGTCTGGTGCGCGGCAGCCCGCCGGCCGTGCCGCGTCTGGTCGTCCCGGCCACGCTCATCGAACGGCGCTCGACGGCGCGCTAGATCCGCCCCCGGCGCGCCCTGGCGCGGCGCGACCGCCACCCCGGCCCGCGGGCTCGGCCGCTACACCAGGCCACGGTACTCCGCAGCCGCGTACACCGCGGCGCCGCGGAAGAGGGTCAGACGCACCTCCGCCTCGTGGATGCGCTCGGGGGGCAGCCGCAGGATGTCCTCACTGAGCACCACCACGTCGGCCGACTTGCCCGGCGTCAGAGTGCCGGTCTCGTTCTCGAGGAAGTTGGCCCTGGCGCCGTTGACAGTGAAGGCGGCGACGAGCTCCGGCACGCTCGCCGCCTCCTCGGGCCAGAGCTGCGAGCTGGTCTCCGGCGCCAGCGGGTCGTAGCGCAGGGCGCCACGCTGGATGGCGAGCAGCGGGTCGGGCGGGGGCGACACAGGGTAGTCGCTCGCCCCCGCCACGAGCACGCCGTGGCGCAGCAGGCTCCCAAGGGGATACTGGCACGCGGCGCGGCGCTCACCCAGCAGCGGCCGATACAGCTGCGCATCGTAGGATGCGTCCTTGGCGAACCAGTACGGCTGCACGGCGGCCGTCACGCCGAGCGCGGCCATGCGCGCGTAGTCGGCGGGGTCCACGAGCTGCAGGTGGGTGAGGATGTCGCGGGCATCGTGTTCCCAACCGCGCGGGCGGACGGCGGCCACGGCGTCGAGACTCATCGAGACGGCGGCGTCTCCGATGGAGTGATAGTGCAGCTGGAAGCCGGCGGCCGCGGCGGCCGCGGAGACCTTCACGAGCTCCTCCGGCGCCCACAACGGCACGCCCCGGTCACCGGGGCGATCGACGTACGGCTCCTTCAGATAACCGGTGTGAGACTCGATCACGCCGTCCGCGAACAGCTTGACGGCGGCGGTGCGCACCAGCGGGCCCGTGTCGCGGGCCCGCTCCTCCACCGCCGCCTCCACCAGCTCCGCCGCCGGCCGGAGCGGGTCGAACTCGACCGAGAGACAGTACCGCGCCGTCAACTCGCCGGCCTCCTCCAGCGTGCGGTAGACGCCGAACATCGCCTCGCCGGGCACAAGTCCGGCTTCGTGGAGCAGCGTGAGCCCGTACCGGGCCGCGACCTCGTCCTGGAAGCGCCGCAAGGCCGCAGCGATGGCGGCGGCGTCGTACTGCGGCAGCGCCGCCTCCACCCACGGCCAGGCCTCGCGGAGCACACCTGAAGGCGCGCCGTCGGCGAGCCGCTCCACGACCGCCCCCTCCCAGCCAGGCTCGTCTGCACCGAGACCCAGCAGCCGAAGCGTCGCGCCGTTCACCCACTGCGTGTGCTGGCTGTCGTCGAACAGCGAGACGGGGCGGTCGGGCACCACGGCGTCGAGCACGGCCGCGGTCATGTCCGCCTCGCTGACCTGGGTCGGATACCACCCGTACCCGCGGACCACCGGGAGCTCCGGGTGCGCCGACGCGAAGCGCGCCACGGCACCGGCGCAGGCCGTGACCGACAGGCACCCCGAGAGATCCACCTCGTAGGCTGCACAGGTGCAGTACTTGGGGTGCAGGTGCGCATCGCAGAAGCCGGGCAGCACCAGGCGGCCGCCCAGGTCGACGACCGTCGTGCCGGCGTCGCGCAGCCTGCCCACCTCGTCCCGCGTCCCGACCGCCGCGATCCTGCCCCGCGTCACCGCGACGGCCTCGCACTCCGGCAGCGCCGGATCCTGCGTGCACACCCGGCCGTTCGTGAGGATCAGGTCGACGCCCAAGGAGCAACCTCCCGCACAAATCGTTTTGCCTACTGCGGCAGACCCTACCATGACCCGCCGGTATGTACTCTGAAGCCGTCGTGTCTTGGCTATTCCGTCCACCCATGCCCGCCGCAGCGCCTCGCCGGCCATCGCGCCGAGACGCCTCCGGCGGTCGATCCGGCTCTCAACACCGGTCCCATCCCGGCCTTCAGCCCCCGTTCGTTGGCCGCCGTGGCCCGGTCGCGCCGTCCGGTTTGTCCTGACCGGCGCATTTCGATTGACGGCGTGTGGACGCGTGCACAAGCGGGCGTCTATACTTGCGGGACCAAAGCGGGCTTTCGTCTGTTGCTGCCCACTTTTCTGTCGGACCTGCCGCGTATCGCAAAGGAGTGCGTATGTCGGGTTCACCACCCAAGTCCACCGGAGCTGCGCTCGTCGTGGGGGGCGGCGTCGCGGGCATCCAGTGTTCGCTTGACCTCGCCGAAGGTGGATACAAGGTCTATCTCGTCGAGAAAGCCCCCGCCCTGGGCGGCCACATGGCCCAGCTCGACAAGACCTTCCCCACCAATGACTGTGCCATGTGCACCCTGTCTCCCAAGCTCGTCGAGGCAGGTCGTCACCTCAACATCGACGTGGTCACGAACTCCGAGCTCATCGGCCTCGAGGGCGAGCCCGGCAACTTCACCGCGAAGGTCTTCCACCGCGCGCGCTTCGTCGACCCTGACAAGTGCACGAGTTGCGGCGAGTGCGCGCCGAAGTGCCCGGTGAAGGTGCCCGACAGCTACAACGAGGACCTCAACGAGCGCAAGGCCATCTACAAGCTCTACCCGCAGGCCATCCCCAACACCTACGCCGTCACCAAGAAGGGGCATAGCCCCTGCAAGCGTGCATGCGCCGTGCACACGAGCGCGCAGGGCTACGTCGCGCTCATCGCCGACGAGCGCTTCGCCGAGGCGTACACGGTGGCCAGCGAACCCAACCCCTTCCCCGCCGTCTGCGGGCGCGTCTGCACGCACAAGTGCGAGACCGACTGCACGCGCGGGCAGATCGAGGCGCCCATCGCCATCGCCGGCCTCAAGCGTTTCGTGAGCGACTACGCCTACGACAACGTGCCGCTGCCCGACAAGGTCGAGGTCACGTTCAAGGAGAAGGTCGCCGTCGTCGGCGCCGGCCCCAGCGGCCTCACCGCCGCCCGCGACCTGGCGCTGCTCGGCTACGCCGTCACCGTGCTCGAGAGCAAGCCCGAGCCCGGCGGCATGCTGCGCTTCGGCATCCCCGAGTACCGCCTCCCCAAGGCCGCCCTGCAGCAGGACATCGACCGCGTCACCGCGCTTGGCGTCGACCTGCAGTGCGGCAAGACCGCCGGCGTGGACTTCACGGTCGACGGCCTCATGAAGAAGGACGGCGGCGGCTACAAGGCCGTGTACCTCGCCGTCGGCCTCCAGGGCGGCCGCACGCTGCCCGTCCCCGGCGCGGACGCCAAGGGCGTCTTCGACGCGGTCGGCCTGCTCAAGGCCGCCACGCTGGGCGAGAGCGTCGACATGGGCAAGAACGTCGTCGTCATCGGCGGCGGCGACGTGGCCTTCGACGCCGGCCGCACGGCTCTGCGTCTGGGCGCCGAGAAGGTCACCATCAACTGCATCGAGGACGACCAGAGCGTGCCGGCGTCCGACGACGAGCTCACGGAGGGCCTGGACGAGGGCATCGCCTTCAACTGTTCCTGCATGCCCTCGCAGATCATCACCGACGCCGACGGCCGCGCCTGCAAGGTCGAGTTCCTGGCCTGCTCGCTGGGCGAGCCCGACGCGCGCGGCTGGCGCCCGCCGGTGGCCATCACCGGCTCCGAGCACGAGCTGGACTGCGACACAGTCATCTTCGCCATCGGCCAGAGCATGGTCGAGGACTTCGTCGAGGGCGCCAAGGAGCTCAAGGTCGAGCGCGGCCAGATCCTCACCGACAAGGCCACCCTCGGCACCGGCGAGAAGGGCGTGTTCGCCGGCGGCGACTGCGCGGCTTCCGGCCCGTGGACGGCCATCGAGGCCGTCGCCGCGGGCCGCCGCGCCGCGCGCAGCATCCACAACTTCCTGCGCGGCGAGGACCTGCTCCCCCTCGACGACTCCATGCTGGACGAGGCCAAGCCCGAGGACGCCATCCTCGAGCAGACCGCCGTCATGGCCCGCATGCAGATGCCGCACCTCCCCGGCGCCGCCCGTAAGATCACCTGGGACGAGGTCAACACCGGCTTCACCACCGAGCAGGCCGTCGCCGAGGCCAAGCGCTGCCTCGACTGCGCCATCTGCTCCGAGTGCATGGAGTGCGTCCGCGCCTGCGGCCCGGGCGCCCTGCTCCACGACGAGCGTGACGCCGAGTACACCTACGACGTCGGCGCCGTGGTCATGGCCACCGGCTACGACCTCTACGACCCCGGTGAGAACAGCGAGTACGGCTACCGCCGCTACCCCAACATCTTCTCGTCACTCGAGTACGAGCGCATGCTGAGCGCCAGCGGCCCCACCATCGGCGCCGTCAAGCGCCCGAGCGACGGCGCGCACCCCAAGAAGATCGCCTTCATCCAGTGCGTCGGCTCGCGCGACCAGGAGCACGAGTACTGCTCGAGCGTGTGCTGCACCTACGCCAACAAGCAGGCCATGCTCACCATCGACCACGAGCCGGACTGCGAACCCACCGTGTTCCTCATGGACATGCGCGCCCAGGGCAAGGGCTTCGACGCCTTCTACCAGCGCGCCCTCGACAAGGGCGTCAAGTTCGTGCGCTCGCGCCCGTCCTACATCAAGGAAGACCCGCTCACCAACGACCTGCTGATCAGCTGGGAGGACGAGGGCGGCACGCTGCACGAGACGCGGTACGACCTCGTCGTGCTGTCGGCCGGCCTGGAGCCTGCGCGCAAGGCGCAGGAGGCGGCCGGCCACGTGGGCGTGGCCCTCAACCGCCACGGCTTCTGCCAGCTGCACGAGTTCAACCCGCTCGAGACCAGCCGCAAGGGCGTGTTCGTGGTGGGCCCGTTCGGCGAGCCCAAGGACATCCCCGACAGCGTGGCCAACGCCTCGGCCGCCGCGGCCCAGGTCATGACCGGCCTCGCCGACTCGCGCGGCACGCTCACCGTGGACAAGGAGTACCCGGCCGAGAAGAACGTGGTCGGCGAAGAGCCGCGCGTGGGCGTCTTCGTGTGCCACTGCGGCAGCAACATCGCCGGCGTCATCGGCGTGGAGAGCGTGGCCGAGTACGCCGGCACGCTCCCCGGCGTGGAGTTCTCCACCGACACCATCTACACGTGCTCCTCGGACAGCCTCTCGCTCATCCGCGAGAAGATCGAGGAGCACAACCTCAACCGGGTCGTGGTCGCCAGCTGCACGCCGCGCACGCACGAGCCCATCTTCCAGGACACCCTGCGTGAGGCGGGCCTCAACCCGTTCCTCTTCGAGATGGCCAACATCCGCGACCAGGCGAGCTGGGTGCACGCCAAGGAGCCGGAGAAGGCCACGCAGAAGGCCAAGGAGCTCATCCAGATGAGCGTGGCCAGGGCCCGGCTCCTCGAGCCGCTGTTCAAGGTGGACGTACCGCTCACGCACGCCGCCGTCGTGGTGGGTGGCGGCGTGGCCGGCATGACGGCCGCCTCAGCGCTCGGTGAGATGGGCCACGAGGTCCACCTGGTGGAGCGCACCGGCAAGCTCGGCGGCCACGTGCTCGAGCTCGGCCACACCATCAAGAGCAACGACCCGGCCGAGCTGGTCAAGGACCTCGAGCAGCGTCTGGTCGACAACCCCAACGTCAAGATCCACCTCGACGCCGAGCTCGCCGACTTCCACGGCTTCATCGGCAACTTCTCGAGCACCATCGTCGAGGGCGACGGCAAGCGCACACCGGTCGATCACGGCGTGGTCATCGTGGCCACCGGTGGCGTGGAGGACCGGCCGGAGGAGCTCTACGGCCTCGGCGCCAGCCCCAAGGTCATCACCGGCATGGACCTCGAGCGCATGCTCAAGGAGGACGACCCGGCGCTCGCCGCCGTCAAGTCGGTCGGCTTCATCCTCTGCGCCAACTCGCTCGACGAGAGCCACCCCTACTGCTCGCGCACCTGCTGCCAGCAGAGCATCAAGAACGCCATCGCGCTCAAGGAGAAGGACCCCAGGCGCAAGGTCTACGTGTGGTTCAAGGAGGTCCGTACCTTCGGCTTCCTCGAGGAGTACTACACCAGGGCGCGCGAGCTGGGAGTCATCTTCACGCGCTACGACAACGACACCCTGCCCCAGGTCTCGGCCAACGGCAGCGTGAGCGTCAAGGCCCGCGACCCGTACCTGCGTCGCGACGTCGAGCTGCCGCTCGACTGCCTGGTGCTGGCCACGGCCACCACCGGCGCCGAGGGTGCGTCCGACCTCAGCAAGATGCTCAAGGTGCCGCTCACGGCCGACGGCTTCTACCTCGAGGCCCACGTCAAGCTGCGCCCGGTGGACTTCGGGTCCGAGGGCATCTTCCTCTGCGGCTCTGCCCACTACCCCAAGAGCATCGAGGAGACCATCAGCCAGGCCTACGCCGCGGCCGGCCGCGCCGCCGCCATTCTCGCCAAGCCGGTCATCAAGGCCGGCGGCGTGGTGGCCGAGGTCGACCAGGACAAGTGCGCCGCCTGCCTCACCTGCGTCCGCATCTGCCCCTACGAGGTGCCGATCATCGATGTCGAGGCCAAGAAGGCCAAGATCGAGGCGGCGGCCTGCCAGGGCTGCGGCGTGTGCGTCAGCGAGTGCCCCGTGAAGGCCATCACCCTGCACCACTACACCGACGCGCAGATCTTCGCGAAGGAAGAAGCGCTCTTCATGGAGGTGAGCTGACATGGCCGAGTCCGCGGCCGCCGTCGCGACGGCTGAGGCCGAGGCCGAAGCCCCGAAGAGAACGGTGGACCCCGACTTCGAGCCCGAGGTCATCACGTTCGCGTGTCACTATTGCGCCTATGCGGCGGCCGACCTGGCCGGCAGCATGCGTCTGCAGTACCCGTCGAACATCCGCATGGTCAAACTGCCGTGCACGGGCAAGCTCGAGACGATCCACCTGCTCAAGGCCATCCAGGCCGGCGCCGACGGGGTATACGCCGCCGGCTGCCTCGAGGGCGAGTGCCACTACCTCAAGGGCAACCTGTGGGCGCGCCAGCGCGTCAACCACGTCAAGGAGCTCCTCAGCGAGCTCGGCATCGAGCCCGAGCGCGTGGAGATGTACAACATGTCGTCAGCCATGGGCGCCAAGTTCGCCGAGGTCGCGACCGAGTTCGTGAACCGCATCAAGGAGCTTGGCCCCAACCCCGTGAAGCGTGAGGGCGTGGACGTGCACGCCGCGGCCCGCGAGGCCGTCGGCGATGTGGCCATGCCGGACGACGCCGCCTCACCCGCCACCGTCCAGGAAGGAACCGCAGAATGATCACCGCCGAACGCAAACCCTTCGACGAGATCGTCGAGCTCGTCGGCGACAGGAAGAAGGTCCTCGTGGCCGGCTGCGACACCTGTGTCGCGATCTGCCTCACCGGCGGCGAGAAAGAAGCTGAGGTCCTGGCCAGCGAGCTCAAGATCAAGGCCGAGATGGACGGCCGCGAGCTCGCCATCGAGCACACCGCCGCCATCCGCCAGTGCGAGTGGGAGTACCTCGACATGATCGCCGCCAAGGTCGAGGAGGCCGACGTGGTGCTCAGCATGGCGTGCGGCATCGGCATCCAGAGCATGGCCGAGAAGTTCGCGCCCAAGGTGGTACTGCCGGCGGTGAACACCAACATGCTCGGCATGCCGCAGGAGCACGCCGTGTGGCTCGAGCGCTGCGGCGCCTGCGGCGACTGCGTCATCGGCGAGACCGCCGGCATCTGCCCCGTGGTCCGCTGCAGCAAGAGCCTCATGAACGGCCCGTGCGGCGGCTCGCACGACGGCTTCTGCGAGGTCACCACTCCCGAGAAGGAGAACCTCGACTGCGCCTGGCACCTCATCTGGGACCGCCTCAAGGCGCAGGGCCGCGAAGAGCTGATGATCAAGAACCGCCCGCCGAAGAACTGGGGCGCGAGCAGCTCCGGTGGCCCGCGGAAGATGGTGCGTGAGGAGGCGAAGCCGGTATGACCGCGACCGAGTACAAGGCTGGCACGAATCTCGAGAAGGTCTTCAGCGAGGGCAAGTTCGCCGTCACCGGCGAGTGCGGCCCGCCCAAGAGCGCCGACGGCAGCGTCATCGCCGGCAAGGCCGACATGCTCAAGGGCTACGTGGATGCGGTCAACATCACCGACAACCAGACCGCCGTCGTCCGCATCGCCTCCCTCCCGTCCGCCGTCACCGTGCAGCAGCACGGGCTCGAGGCGATCATGCAGATGACCTGCCGGGACAGGAACCGCCTCGCCATGCAGGCCGACATGCTCGGCGCCCACACCCTGGGCGTCCACAACATCCTCTGCCTCACCGGCGACCACATGAGCTTCGGCAACCACCCGCAGGCCAAGGGCGTGCACGACCTCGACTCCATCAACCTGATCGCCATGCTCAAGAGCATGCGCGACGACGCCAAGTTCGAGTGCGGCGAGGAGATGGCGGTCGCGCCCAAGTTCTACATCGGTTGCGCCGAGAACCCCTTCGGCGACCCCTTCGAGTACCGCAGCATCCGGCTCAAGAAGAAGATCCTGGCCGGCGCCGACTTCATGCAGACCCAGTGCATCTTCAACGTCCCCAAGTTCAAGACGTGGATGGAGGAGGTCCGCGCCGAGGGCCTGCACCAGGAGATCAAGATCATGGCCGGCCTCACGCCGCTCAAGGGCGTCGGCGGCGCGCGCTACATGAAGAACTTCGTGCCGGGCATGGACGTGCCCGACGACATCGTCGACCGCATGGCCGGCGTCGAGAAGGGCCCGGCCTCGCACGCCGAGGGCAAGAAGCTCGCCGTCGAGATGATCAAGGAGCTGGCCGAGGTCGAGGGCGTCGCCGGCGTGCACATCATGGCCGTCGAGTGGGAAGAGGCGGTGCCGGAGATCGTCGAGATGGCCGGCCTCCTGCCTCGTCCCACCGTGGCGTAAGGAGGCAGGGTATGACCACCTGCACCCCGAGCCCGCTGCTCGCCGAGAACGTCGGCACGGGCTGCGGCGAGAACGCGTACAAGTGCTACCAGTGCAAACGCTGCACGTCGGGCTGTCCGGTGGCGCGGTACGCGGACATGCACCCCGCCATGATCATGCGCGCCGTGCAGCTCGGCCAGCTCGACATGGTGTTCGACGACCGCTTCATCTGGCTGTGCACCGGGTGCGAGACCTGCACCACCCGGTGCCCCCAGGGCATCGACATCGCCGCCGTCATGGACGAGCTCAAGATCATCGCCCGGCGCCAGGGCCGCATCCCCGCGGACACGCCGTCGGCCGAACATGCTCAAGCTCAACTACGACTCGTTCGTGCGCTGGGGCCGCATGTGGGAGGTCGAGCTGATCACCCGCGACGTGCTCAAGCGCCCGGGCAGCGCCAGGAACTGGTTCACGCTCGGCCCCAAGATGATGCTCAAGGGCAAGATCAACCCCACGCTCAAGAAGGGCGACGCCCTCGCCATGAAGCGCATGGTCGCGACCGCCGAGAGCATCACCAAGGCGCGCATGGCGCAGCAGAAGAAGGAGGCGCGGTCATGAGCGCCACCATGGCCTACTACCCCGGCTGCTCCCTGCACGGCACCTCGGGCGAGTTCGACGCCAGCTTCAAGGCGACGGCCCGGGCGCTCGACATCACCCTGCAGGAGATCCCCGGCTGGGAGTGCTGCGGCAACACCGCGGCGCACTCCATCAACCGCCTGCTCTCCGTGGCCCTGCCGGTCAACGAGCTGGCCAAGGTGGAGCAGGACATGCGCCTCGACAGCGTGGCCGTGCCGTGCGCGGCCTGCTACAGCCGCTTCAAGATCGGCCCGTACGAGGTCGCCGAGAGCGTGCAGACCGCGGCCGACGTACGTGCCGTGGTCGGCCGCCCGTACAACGGCGGCGTCGAGGTCCAGAACCTCATCGACGTGTACCACGACACCGTGGGCCTCGAGGCGCTCAAGGCGCGCGTCACGCGCCCGTTCCGCGGCCTCAAGGTGGCCTGCTACTACGGCTGCCTGCTCACGCGGCCGCCCAAGGCCACGCTGGCCGACGACCCCGAGTACCCCATGCACATGGACGAGGTCGTCAAGGCGCTCGGCTGCGAGGCCGTGCAGTGGAACTACAAGACCGACTGCTGCGGCGCCTCGCTGGCGCTCACGGAGCAGGGCATCGTGGACGACCTCGTGGGCCGCATCGTCACCGACGCGCACCAGTGCGGCGCCGAGGCGATCGTGGTGTCCTGCCCGCTCTGCCAGGTCAACCTGGACGGCCGGCAGCTCATGATCGTCAAACAGCACCCCGACTGGCACCACGTGCCGGTCGTGTTCCTGAGCCAGCTGGTCGGCCGCGCCATCGGCATCGACGACAAGACGCTGGGGCTGCAGAAGCACCTCGTCGACGTCGCCGCCGTGATGGCGTAAGCGAGCGTCACAGAGCCATCGCTCGAAAGGGCGGCGGGCCTTGCGGCCCGCCGCCCTTTCTCTTGGCGCGACCGCGGCGCCGGCGGCGGCCGCAGCCCGACGCCCCGCCGCGAGCCCCCTCGCGAGGCGTGACCTGAGGTGCCCTGCCACGTACAGTGCTGGTGCCGACGACGAAGGAGGGACCATGGGCACTGTTCCGGAGACGGCCGGCGCCGGCCGGGTGCTGCTCGTGTACGCCACGCGGCACGGGTCGACGAGGGAGGTGGCCCAGGCGGTGGCGGAGGAACTGCGCCGGGCCGGCGCCGAGGTCGAGCTGTGCGAGGCCTCATCGGCGCCGGCGCCGGACGGCTACGACGCCGTGGTGCTCGGCGCGCCGATGATCATGGGCTGGCACAAGGAGGCGCGCAGGTACGTCAAGGCGCACCGGCAGGCGCTCGCCCGCCTGCCGTGGGCGCTGTTCGTGACGGCGGCCTCGCTCACCGAGGACGGTCAAGCCGCCGTGCGCGGCGTGCCGGTCGCCAAGGACCCGTGGCTCGTGAAGCAGCCCCGCGACTCGGGCCGGCTGGGTCGCAAGGAGCGGTACGCGCTGCCGTCGCATTACCTCGGCGACATCATGGACGAGTGCTCACCGGCCCAGCCCCTTCAGACGGCCTTCTTCGCAGGCTCGCTCGACCTCACGACCATGAACATCTTCGAGAAGCTCTTCGTGCTGCTCGCGGTCGGGGCGACGCCGGGCGACGGCCGCCACTTCGACTACGTGCGCGAGTGGGCGCGCGGGCTGCCTGCGGTGCTGCGCACGCAGCGCGGCTGACGCACCTGAGCGCAGGCCCGGGGGCTGAGCGCGGCTCTCGTGTCCACGGCGCCGCCGCCGTGGCGCGGCGCCATCATTTGAGCTCGGTCGCCACGTAGCGGCTCACGGCCTGGATCTGCTCCGCCGTGAGCTGATCGCCGTAGCCCGGCATGCCCGAGGCGCCGTCTGTGACGACGCGGGCGATCTCCGCGGCGTCGTCCTCGCCGGCGATGACGACCGAGCCGCGTCCGTCGGAGCCGTGACAGCCGGAGCAGAACTGGACGTACAGGCTGTCGGGGTCGGTGGCCGGCGACAGGTCGGCCCCGGAGGACTCGGCGGGCGTGGCGGCCGAGGACTCCACCGGCGCGGTCGACGGTCCCTGGTCGGTGGAGCCGCCGCAGGCGGCGACGGTCGCCACCATGGCGAGGGACAGGACCAGGACGAGGGCTGAACGACGCATGCGGGCTCCATTCGCGAGACGTGGACGTTGTTCCGGTACCCCAGATACCGTCCAGCGTATCGCACAGCCGCCCGCACGCGGGCGACGCAGGTGTGCCGCTCCCCATAGAATGCGCCCTGCGCATCACTCACCAAGCTCACCGAGAGGAGAGGGACGGTCGATGACTACCGTTGATGAACTGGTCGGCGCGGTGCAGGCGGGCGACGCATCCCAGGCCGCCGACCTCGCCGCAAAGGCGCTGCAGGACGGCGCCGACGCAACCGCCATGGTCGGATCGCTGTCGGCCGCCATGCGCGCCGTGGGCGACCGCTTCGGCACGGGCGAGATCTTCCTGCCGGAGCTCATGCTGTCGGCGCGCGCGATGCAGAAGGCCATGGAGGTGATCCAGCCGGCCCTGCTGGACTCAGCCGGCGCGGCCGCGAAGCAGGGCGTCGTCGTGCTCGGCACCGTGCGCGGCGACGTGCACGAGATCGGCAAGGACATCGCCATCACCATGCTGCGGGCCTCGGGATTCGAGGTCGTGGACCTCGGCCGCGACGTCGATCCGCTCGACTTCATCAAGCGCGCCGAAGAGGTGAAGGCCGACATCATCGGCGCGTCCGCGCTGATGACCACCACCATGCCCGCGCAGAGGGAGCTGGTCGACATCCTCGTGGCCAAAGGCCTGCGCGAGAAGTACCACGTGATCCTCGGCGGCGCCCCCGTCACGGCCGAGTGGGTGGCCGAGACGGGCGCCGACAGCTGGGGCGAGGACGCCGGCAAAGCCGTCAAGGTCCTCGAGCAGTACATGGCCGCCAAGAAGGGGGCGTGACGTGTCGCACCTGAAGCTGTGGGAGATCATGGAGCGGGCCGCCGAAGGTCCGTACTGCGAGGACGACGAGTTCCTCTACGACCTCTTTCTGCCGAAGATGCAGGAGGTGCTGCGCAAGTACGAGATCAAGTTCGACCCCGCGCAGCCGGTGCCGGCCGACGATGACCTGGCCGACCGGATCTGGAAGGCCGCGGTGGAGCTCTTCCTGCACGTGGGCGTGCATAACGTCGACACGCACCGTCGCATCCTCATCACCGAGGACGAGCTGAACGAGGCACTCTATCTGGCGCCGAAGGTGCACCAGGTCGGCGCCGGTCACGAGACGCGCTGGTGGATGCCGCGCAAAGTGGAGGACGAGCGCGGCCCGTTCGTCATCTTCAGCCCCGACATCACCTACGACGAGGAGATCTTCCTGCAGGCCTCCCTTGCCTACGTGCAGGAGCCCCTCGCCGACGGCGTCTGCGGGCCGATCCTGGAGGAGTCCATCGGCCGCACCATCCACTCCGGCACTCCCACCGAGATGGCCGGCGTGATGGAGCACGCCATGCAGCTCCGCAACGCGGCCAGGCTGGTCGGCCGCCCGGGCCTCTTCCTCGTGGCCGTGGGCACGGCGCAGTCGGACGTCGGCCAGATCGCCGTGAGCAACAACGAGTGGGGCGTGCGCAGCACCGACGGCCGCCTCATCGGGGTGCTCACCGAGATGAAGACCGACAACGAGCTGCTCAACAAGGTCACGCACTGCAAGCAGTTCGGCTGCGCCATCGGCTGCCTCACCGGCGCCATCTACGGCGGCTACGCCGGCGGCGCCGAAGGCACGGCGGTGCTGGAGGTGGCTCACCACCTGGTCGGCCTCACCGTGTACCAGCACAACTTCAACAACAGCTTCCCGTTCCATATGCAGTACACGTCCAACAGCGGACGGGAGATGCTCTGGCTGGTCAGCTTGGTGCACCAGGCGCTGGCCCGTAACAGCCGTATCCTCAGCACCAGCAACGGCTTCTTCAACGCCGGGCCGGGTACGGAGATGCTGTTCCGCGAGGCCTCGGCGCACGCCATCGCCAGCGTCGTGAGCGGCGGCGACCTGTGGACTTCGGCGCCGCGCCACAACAAGTACCGCAACTACGCCACGCCGCTCGAGGCGCGCCTGGCGGCCGAGTGCGGTCACGCCGTCGCCAACCAGGGCATGACCCGGGCGCAGGCCTGCGAGGTAGTCGACACGCTGCTCAAGAAGTACGAGGCGGAGATCCCCACGGCCCCCGAGGGCAAGCCCATCCAGGAGTGCTACGACCTCATGAAGGTCAAGCCGCAGGGCTGGTACCTGGACATGTACAAGGCCGCACGCGAGGAGCTCGCCGGGCTCGGCGTGCAGTTCCCGTACTGAGACCCCGTCGCGGCGCGAGCCGCGGCCGCGGGACGAGACGCAGACGGGGCGCCCAGCGGGCGCCCCGTCTGCGTCTCCGGCCGGCCGCGGCCGGCCCCCTGCGATGTCACGCGCCGACACGCGGCGCGGGCTGCGTCAGCTCTGCTCCTCCTGCTCGGCCAGCTGCTGGTACAGCTTGTCGAGGCCGAGGGCGAGAGCCTTGCGGCGCAGCGTCACCGCTCAGCGGCACACCTGCCCGTCGCTGTGCACCGGAAAGGTGGCCTCGCGCTCGGCCGGGCTCATGGCCGCGACGCGCGCCGAGAATGCCGCCCCATCCGTGGGCAGCTGCTCGGTACGCGGCCGCCGCTGCGGCCCGCCGCGCCTCTCGTCCTTCGTCCTGCATACGCTCTTTCTCCTGATCCGTCACGGAAGGGGTTCCCGGTCCCACTCCGAGGGCGTGAACGCGCACCCCGGCTCGCCTCCTACGGCGAGCAGCGCGGTACCCGGCTCGAGCGCAATGGCGCCCCTCTGGCTCTTCGGGTCGGGCACGTAGACGAACGTGCCGGCCTTGGCGTCGAACTCCTCGCCGTCCACCTTGAAGCGGGCGCTGCCCGTCACGACCAGGTACAGCTCCTCGTGGTGCGTGCCCGACTCCGGGTCCTCGGTGTGGTCCTCGGTGAGGATGTCGCCGGCCTTGGGCGCCCGGAACAGGTTGGTGCCGAAGGAGCCGATGCCGAAGAACCGGCGGATGGGTCTCCACTCCGTCTCCGGCGCCCACTCGTACGGGATCGTGGGGATGTCGTCCATGGGCGCGGCCACGTAGCGGGCCGCGCCCTCCGCGCTCTCGCTCATGCCTGTTCCTCCCTGACGTCGCCTGGGGTGCAGCTTACCCGCGCGAGGGAGGAGTCACCCCCTCGCGCGGCCGGGCTGGGCCGGGGGCGCCGGTGCCGGCCGGAGAGGCTCCGCATCCGGCCCGCGTCAGACCTCGGCCGGCGCGCAGCCGCAACCGCAGGCCTCACACACGACAGGGTTCGGCGGCGTCTCCGGCGCCGGCTCGGAGCCGCCCATCTCCCAGAAGATGTCCTCGCCGAGCGTCTCGCCCGGCTCCACGACGATGAACTCGTCGTCGTGCGGGCCGCGGATGAGCTTCTCGAGCAGGCGCAGCGAGCCGTCGAGCTGGACGACCGGCAGGTCGTAGAACTTCGACACCGTGTCCACGTAGTCGTGAGCCTTCTCGAGGTCGTACGTGCCGGTGTCGATCACGGCGATGCGCGTGTACGACTCCATGATCATAAGAGCGACCATGCGCGCCTTCTCCTCGCCCATGCGGGGGACGACCTTGAGGTACTCGCGGTACGGGTCCTCCAGCTCCTCGATCCAGCCGCGAGTGTAATAGTACGTGCCCGGGTGCTCGTTGAACTCGCGCATGTAGGCGCGGCGCGAGCCGAGCAGCAGCGAGATGCAGTCGTCGCAGGCCGGCAGGACCAGGCGGTGCGTGCCGGCCTTCAGGTCCGCGGCGCCGTTGGAGCAGCGCCCGTAGGCCAGCAGGATCGTGCAGTCGCCGGGCGTGGTGTCGATGCGCTCCTGGATCTTCTCGCGCAGCACGTCCGGGGTGTCGTGCAGGAAGCCTTCGAGGTAGTCCACCGGGATGTCTCCGCGCAGCGCCTCCACCTCGTCGCGGATGGTGCTGCAGGCGATGATCTTGTAGTCCGTCATGGTCGCCGTTGCCTTTCGGTCGAGCGCAGGGGTCCGTCGGCCAAGTGTAGGGCATGGGCGCGGGAATGTCAGGCCGATTCCGTCCTGATTGTGGTCAAGCCGTCGGCTGTGCCGGCGCGGGCGCGGCGTGAGCCTGCGGCCGCGCCGCCCCCCGTACACGGCGGGGGCGGGGCGCCCGTGCCGGGCGCCCCGCCCCCGCCTCTCCGCGGCTCGCTCACGCGGGCCGCGTCAGCGATTCAGTGAGCTCGTTTCACTTGGTGACGGTGAAGGAGTCGTTGTCCTGCGAGGACTGCTTGTTGCCGGCCGAGTCGGTCGCGAAGACCTTGACCTTGTAGTTGCCGGGCGCGAGATTGGCGGTGAAGCTCTTGGAGTAGGTCTTGTTGGAGTCCTGCGTGCCCAGGTTGAAGCTCTTGGCCACGGACCCATTCGACTTGTAGATCTTCATCTGCGCGGTGCACTGCGGGGTGATGCTGTCGCACTCGTACTTGATCTTGATGGACTTGCCCTTCTTGACGCTGGCGGGCGCGATGCAGCTCGTCGACGGACCGGTGGTGCAGATGTTGACGGTCACCGCTTTCGGCGGCACTTCGTTGTTGCCGCACTTGTCCATGGAGTAGACCTGGACCAGCTGCGGGCCCTGAGGGGCGCCGCTACCGGCCGGCACCGTGATGGTGCTGCCCGCGAGGGCGATCGACGGCGGGATGCCGATGCCGTAGTAGGTGGTCTGGACGCCCGGGCCGCCCACGTCGGTCACCGACACGGTGAGGACGACGGGCTGGTTGTGCCAGTTGTCATCGGCGCCGCTGATGGAGCTGACCGGCGCCGTGGTGTCGGCCTGCAGCGTGAACGCCACGGTGTTGGTCGGCTGCTGCCCGGCGCCGTTACGCACCGAGATGTTGAGCGTGCCGGGGGCGGCGATGTCGGCAGCCGTGAGCTGCACGGTGATCTGGGTCGGGCTCACGTAGGTGGAGGCGTGCACGACTCCGTTGACCAGCACCTGCGAGTTGCTCGTGAAGTTCGTACCGGTGAGCGTGAGCTGGTACGGCTGGAAGTACCTGGCGAAGCCGCTCGTCGGGTTCACGCCGGAGAGGGTGGGCAGGAGGGCCGTGACGGCGAACGGCACGGCGTTGGAGGTCGTGACGACCGGAGGCAACGACGACGTGGCGTTCTGGACGCTGATGGCGGCCGTGGTCGGACTGGCCACGAGGGCCGCAGGGACCACCGCCGACAGCTGCGTGCTGGAGATCGCGGTCGTAGAAAGGGCGGTGTTGTTCCAGTAGACCGTCGAAGTCACGCCGATGCCGGTGGCGAAGTTGGAGCCGTAGACGATCATCTGGAACCCGCCGGAACCGGCATCCTTGCTCTTCGGCGAGACCGAGGCGATGGTCGGGTGTGTCACGGGCGAGGTGCCGGTGACGGTGAACGAGTTGTAGGTGTAGGTGTCGGGCCAGAGCTGGCCGAAACGGGTGTACCCGGAGACGCTCACCGTATAGCTGCCGGCGGACTCGCCGTACGTGTTGATGTAGCAGCTGATGTAGTCGCCGCCCAGCATGTTCACGATCGTCGGGTAGCTGCCGTGGATGCTGTCGTAGGGGGCCGACGCCTGGTCGAGCGTGACGTCCACGTCGCCGATGAAGTCACCGAAGTTCTGGCCGAAGATCTTGAGCTCATAGGAACCAAAGGTGCTGTTGCTGCCGCTCGTCGGGCTCAGGCCCGTGAGGGACGGAGCCGCCGACGCGACGGCGGCCGTGGACAGGCACAACATGAGCACCACGGCGATGACGACCATCACTCCCAGACTGCGTTTCTTCATTGTCACCCTCCTCTTTGGCTACAGGCCACGTGCGTTGACGACGAATGCTCGTAACGGAGATAGCTTCGCTGCGGGACTCCTCTCCCCTCTCGCCACAGGCGTTCGCCCCCGGCTTCTCAGGCTGTTATCGGCACGCGAGGTCCAGCCTGTAACTCCCCCACCTCGCGCAGCCTTCACCGAGAAGGAACGTCCGCCTCAAACGAGAGCTTACGTAGAGCCATCATGCACCCTGTTGCCACAGCGGACAACACCCGCGAGGGTACGGAGCGGCGCCCACCAGGAACCCATGTCGGCCGGCAGCAGCGTCGGCGCGCGGGCGGTGGCGATCGCGGTCGCACGCAGGTCGCGGCGCGTGCCCGTGAAGGCGGGCGCGCGGGCGCGGGCGGGGACCCCATGCCGGCGTCCGCGCCCCGCACCCTGCTCCCGCTCGCGGCAGGCGCGCTGGATCGATCGGGCTCAGGTGACCCCGAAGGAGTCCGACTTCATGGCGCTCTGCGCCTTGCCCGCGGCGTCGGTGTGATGCTGTTGGCGCGGTAGCTGAACTTGAGGGTCTTGCCGCGCTTCACGCTGCTCGGCGCGGAGGCGGGGGTGGCGGTCAACGGCGACGCCTCCACGTTGCCCAGGGTCGACGGCCGTCACCGTGAGCGTCACCGGCCCGCCGAGGCGCACAGGCAGGCGCCGGAGGCATGGCTCCCCTCAGCGGTCCCCTCACCCCGCCCGCGAGCGGTTCAGTCCCTGCGCCGCTCGCGCACGAAGACGAGCAGGACAAGCGAGGCGGCGGCGCAAGCCGCCAGAGCCCACCACGCCGGCGAGTACTCGCCGGTCCTGTCGACGATCAGGCCGAACAGGGGCGGCCCGAGGAAGATCCCGACGTTGAAGAACGCCGCCGAGACCCCGGCGGCGGCGCCGGCGGCCACGGGGCCGCCAGTCTCGCCGGCGAGGGTGCCCATGAGGCCGCCCCACCCCACGGCGCCGAACCCGAGGACGAAGAGGACGACCCACAGCAGCCACGTCTGACCGGGCTGCAGGAGCGCCAGAGCGACGCACGAGAGTCCGGCCAGGATCCCCATACCGAGGAGGGCCGGCACGCGGCGACGGTGCAGGAGGCGGTCGCTCACGAGCCCGCTGAGCGGCTTGCCGAGGGCGCCGGCGAACTGGCAGAAGGCCAGCATGCCGGCGGCGACCGCCACCGCGTAGCCCCAGGCGGTGTCCAGGAACAGCACGAGGTGCGCGAGCGCCGCGAACTCCACCATGCCGAGAAAGAGCGCGGCGAGCCCCATCAGCAGGATGTCGCGGGACTTCAGAACGGCGATGAATCCGGACTCCAGCGCCGCACGGTCGGTCCGCTCGTCGCCGGTCACCGAGGGCAGGCCCTGGTCTATCTCGACGAACGTGAGCGGCGCCTCGGACGCGGTCGGCGCCGGCGCCGCGTCCCGGGCCTCCTCCCCGCCCGCGTCCTGAGCCGGCGGCGGGGTGCCCGCACCCGCGGGGTCGCGGTACAGCGCGGCGGCGAGGCCGCACACCACGAAAGCCAGGGCCGCGGCGAACACGAAGCCGGCCTGCCAGCCGTAGGCCACGGCCAGACCGGGCATGATCGCCGCCCCCAACATGCCGCTGACGTTGACCGCCGACTGGTTCACGCCCACGGCGGTCGCCCGCTCCTGCGGCGGGAACCACAACATGATGGCCTTGACGGCGGTCGGATAGATGAACCCGCAGCCGAGCCCGGAGGCGCCAAGCAGCAGCAGCATGGTGCCGTAACTGGGGGCCAGGGCGACCAGACCGATGCACACGCCGGTGACGGCGGTGCCGATGAGCAGCGCCCGCCGGACCCCGATGCGGTCGACCAGCCACCCGGCGAAGATCAGCGTGGGCGCGTAGGCGACGGCGGTGGCGCTGGTGAGCCCGCCGATCTGCGCGTTGTCCAGGTCGAAGGCGCTCTTGAGGAACGGCGCCAGCGGCCCCACGCACAGCCGTGACAGAAAGACGATGAGATACGCGCTCCACACCACGGCAAGCGCGACGAAGCGGTAGCGCGAGAGCGGGGTGGCCGTGACTGGGCCGGCCGCTCCCGAGGCGGCGGCGGACGGGGTCATGCCCGGAGTCTATCGGCTTGCGCCCCGCTGCGCCGGGCCGCGGCCCGACCTGCGGAAGACGGCCGTTCCTCGAGCGACGAGGGTTTGAGAGAGCGATACCTTGGTGATATCATATCAGTATCGCATGACAGAGGCATCGCGACGCCACACGGGCGGGCACGGGGCTCGCCGGCGCCACGGACCGATGGAGGTGGGAGTCATGAGCACGGCAGTCACCAAGGTCCCGACCCAGGAGCGCGAGAGGCGGGTGATGAGCGGCTGGGGCATGCTCGCCCTCACCCTGGCCCTGTACGTCGCCTGCCCTGTGCTCATCACGTACGCGTTCCTCAGCGGCACGGAGTACGCCAGCGGCGCCGCTCGACCGGTCTGGTGGATGTTCGTCACCGGCCTCGTCGCCCTGGGCGTGGCCATCCTCCTCTCCCCCGGGTTCTTCACCCTGCAGCCCAACGAGGCGCGCGTCCTGATCCTGTTCGGGAGCTACAAAGGCACCTGCAAGCAGGGAGGCTTCCGCTGGGGAAACCCGTTCTACGCCAACGGCCCGACCGGGCAGACGGGCGGCACGTCGATCTGGACGCAGTCCAAGAACAAGGGTGAAGGCGAGGCGTCGCAGAGCGCCCCCAAACGGCTCAAGCGCTACAAGGTCAGCCTGCGGGCCCGTACCCTGAACGGCGAGAGGCTGAAGGTGAACGACAAGCGTGGCAACCCGGTCGACATCGCCGCGGTGGTGGTGTGGCGCGTGGAGGACACCGCCAAGGCCGTGTTCGACGTGGACGACTACGAGTCGTACGTGGCCACCCAGAGCGAGACCGCGGTGCGGCACCTGGCCAGCAGCTACCCGTACGACTCGGGCGAGACCTTCGCCGACACCGACGACGAGGTGACGTTGCGGGGCAACGTGGACGAGGTCTCGGAGGCGCTGCGCGTGGAGCTCGGGGAGCGGCTCGGGCAGGCCGGCGTGACCGTGGAGCAGGCGCGCCTCACGCACCTGGCCTACGCGCCCGAGATCGCCCAGGCGATGCTGCGCCGGCAGCAGGCCGAGGCCGTCATCGCCGCGCGCCGCAAGATCGTGACCGGCGCGGTCAGCATGGTCGAGATGGCGCTCGGTGAGTTCGCCCAGCACGGCACCGTGGACTTCGACGAGGAGCGCAAGGCCGCCATGGTGAGCAACCTCATGGTCGTGCTGTGCGGAGAGAGCCAGGTCACCCCGGTCGTCAACACGGGCACGCTCTACCAGTGAGGCCGGCCCGGCTCCTGGTGAGCGGCGGGCACCGCACGCGAGGTCCTGCGAGCGAGGACGGTTGAGCCGTGGCACAGCGCAAACAGTACCTGCTGCGTATCGACCCCGAGCTGTGGCGTGAGGTCGAGAAGTGGGCGGCGGACGAGCTGCGCAGCGTCAACGCCCAGATCGAGTACGTGCTGCGCGAGGCCGTGCGCAAGCGGACTGGGCGCTCGCCCGGCGCACCGCGGGAGCGGCGCGCGGGCGAGGGCGACGGCTGAGGCCGCCAAGGGTTCGGGCGACGCCGGAGCGGAGAGGCGAGGCCGCCCACGGTTCGGCCGACGCCGGAGCGGAGATGCTGGGTGCTGGAGACTCGGCGCGGCGCGGCGACGCCGCCGCGCCGGCCCGCAGCGAAGGAGGTCGCCATGCGCCGGCTGACAGAGCGGATCCTCACCTGGTCCGCGCCGCACCCCGAGTACAGGCCGCGGGCGGAAGAGGTCGCGAGCTACGCGCTCCGCGACGGCGGCGCCCTGGCGCTCGTCGACCCGCTGCTCCCCGCCGACCCGGCGCGGCGCGACGACGTGCTCGGCGAGCTCGACGCGCTCGCCGTCGGCGCGGACCACGTCGAGGTGCTGGTCACCATCCCGTACCACACCCGCAGCGCCGAGGAGCTGCTGCGGCGGTACGCGAAGGACCGGCCGGCGCGGCTGTGGGGCCACGCCAACGTGCGCAAGCGGCTGCGCGACCCCGGCCTGCTCACGGAGGTACCTCAGGCCGCCGCGGGCGAGGCCGCCGAGGTCGCGGACGGCCTCGCCTTGGCGTACACCATCGGCCGCCCGCGGCGCAGCGAGCACCCATATTTCTTCCCCGCGCTGCGCGCCGTGGTCTTCGGCGACGCCGTGGTCGGCGCTCAGGGAGGCGTGCGGTTCTGGAACCAGAGCTCCGGCACCGGCGCGGCGTGGTACAGAGACGTGTTCGCGCCGACGCTCGCGCCGCTGGCGGCGCGGGATATCGAGCACGTGCTCGTCACCCACGGACCGCCGGTGCTGGGCGACGGGCGGCGAGCGCTCGCAGAGTGCCTCGCCGCCCCGCCGGTCGACATGTACTGAACCGGCGCCGGCTGGGCCCCGGCCGGGCCTCACACCGTCTCGCGCCGCGCCTGCCTCCACTTGCGGTACTCGGCGCGCACGAGGCGCACCAGCAGCCACGCGACGCTCACCAGAGCGGCGACGAGCACGATGCGCGCCCCGAACTGCTCGATGGGCGACAGCCCGACGCTCCCGACCAGGAACGCACCTCCGATGATGAGGGCCGACACGATGAGCGCGTAGGCGAGCAGCGTGAACCCCGTCTGCAGCCGCTCCATGAACTCGCGGTACTCAGTCGGCCGTACCGAGATGCGGAACTCGCCCTCGCCGGCGCGGCGCAGCACGCGCGTGGCCTGCACCGGCAGGTCGTCGAAGAAGCGCGCGTAGGCGCGCGCCGAGCGCAGCGTGGCCTTGAAGAGGCGGTCGGGTCCGAATTCCTGCGGCACAAGGTGACGGGCGAACGGCTTGGCGGCGTCCACCATGCGAAAGGACGGGTCGAGCTGCGCCGCCACACCGTCGAGCATCCCGAGCGTGGTCAACAGGACGGTGAGCTCCGTGGGCAGGTGGAGGTGGTGCTCCCGCACGAGCGTGAGCAGGCGCTGCATGAGGTCCTCGAGACCGCCGCCGGTGTTCTGGCTGCGCCGGTACAGCGCGACCAGACGTCCGAGCTCGACCTCGAGCCTGGCCACGTCCACCTCGGGCGGCATGCCGGTCATGGTGAGCACGGCCTCGGTGGCGGCGCGCGGGTCGTCGTCGAACACCGCGAGCAGCATGTCGAACACGGCGTCGCGGTTGCGGCGCGAGACGGTCGACGTGCGCCCGAAGTCGACGAAGGCGATGCACCCGTCGGCCATGGCGAACAGATTCCCGGCGTGCGGGTCGGCGTGGTAGAAACCAAGGTCGAAGATCATCCTGAAGTAGACGCCTACGCCGTCCTGGACCACGTGCTCGCGGGACACGCCGGGCACATCCTCCTCCTCCAGCTTCGTGCCGGGCACGCCGTCGATGAACGACATGGTGAGCACGCGGCTGGTGGAGTGGTCCCAGAAGACCTCGGGGAAGACCACGGTCTTGTCGCCGGCGAACGCCTCGCGAAACCGGTCCATGGACCGGCCCTCGTGGGTGTAGTCCAGCTCGGAGCGAAGTACATCGGCGAACTCCTGCGTGAGCGCCGAGACGTCGTAGTCCTTGCCCCACTGCGTGTGCGCGGTGACCTTGCGGCCCAGGTCGACGAGGATCTCGAGGTCGATCCCCATGGTCTCGGTGACGCCGGGGCGCTGCACCTTGACGGCCACCGGAGTGCCGTCCGGCAGCGCCGCCCTGTAGACCTGGCCTATGCTGGCCGCGGCGATGGGCGTGGTGTCGAACTCGGCGAAGAGCTCGCCGACGGGCGCACCCAGCTCCTCCTCGATGCGCGGGCGCATCTCCTCCCACGGCAGGGTGGGCACATCGTCCTGCAGCTTGGCGAGCTCGACGGCCAGGTCGGGCGTGACGAGGTCGCGGCGGGTCGCCAGGATCTGGCCCACCTTGATGAAGGCCGGGCCCAGGCGCTCGAGGGCGCGACGGATGCGCACGGCGCGCGGCAGGTCCTTCTCGGGGACGGACTCCTCCCCCTCGAGCTGCGCGCCCTCGGGCACGTGCTCCTCGAGCCCCGAGCCGCGCAGCACGTTGAAGACGCGCTCCTCCCAGAGCACCTTGGCGATCTCACGGTAGCGGGCGCGGCGGCGGGCGCCGCGGCTCCCCGCCGGGTGCGCGTGCGCGCTCGGCATGCGTCCTCCCTTCAGGCGCGGCCGTGCCGCGCGTGTCGGGACCGTATTCCCCGCCCGCGGCTGCGGTCCCTGCCGGCGACCCTCGCGCGCCGTTCAGAGGACTCTCAGCCAGTTCTCAGCGAAGCGGCGTATCATGCCCACAGAGCCCGGGACGGAGCACACAGAGGGGGCAGCATGACCGACCAGAGCGATCCCGCGGGGACCCGCGTCCTCGTCGTGGACGACGAACAGAGCATCACCGACCTCCTGGCGATGGCCCTGCGCTACGAGCACTTCACCGTGCAGGTGGCGCACGGCGGGCGCGAGGCCCTGGACGCGGTCGAGACCTTCGACCCCGACCTGCTCGTGCTCGACATCATGATGCCGGGCATCGACGGCTTCGAGGTCGCGAGGCGCCTGCGCAACGCCGAACGGCACGTGCCCATCCTCTTCCTGACCGCCCGCGACACGACCGAGGACAAGGTGCGCGGCCTCACGCTGGGCGGCGACGACTACATGACCAAGCCGTTCAGCGTGGAGGAGCTGGTGGCGCGCATCCGTGCCGTCCTGCGGCGCGTGCAGCCCTCCCAGGTCGCCAGGAGCAGGCTCGTCGTGGCCGACCTGGAGCTGGACGAGGACACCCACGAGGTGATGCGCGCCGGGCAGGAGGTCGAGCTCACGGCGACCGAGTTCAAGCTGCTTCGCTACCTGATGCTCAACCCGCGCCGGGTGCTCAGCAAGGACCAGATCCTCGATCACGTGTGGAACTACGACTTCGGCGGCAACGCCAACATCGTCGAGACCTACGTGAGCTACCTGCGGCGCAAGGTCGATTCGCTCGGACCGCCGCTCATCCACACCGTGCGCGGCGTGGGGTACACCGTGCGCCCGCCGCGGGACTGAGCCCCCGAGTCTCGCCGTGACGCTCCGTACCCGCCTGCTGCTCGCGCTGCTCGGCCTCATGGCCGCCGGCCTCGTCGTCGCCGGGCTCGTGACGTACTCGTCCCTGCGCTCGTTCCTGCTCGAGCGCGTGGACGCGCAGCTCCGCGACGCACGCAGCCAGGTCGCGTACGCCCTCACCAACGGCGCCCAGGCCCTGCCCGGCCAGCTCCCCGCCGCCGGCCAGGCCAGCCTGCCGCCGGGCACCTACGGGGAGCTGCGCACCAGCGACGGGCAGGTCCTCAACCGCGTCACGTTCGCCTACGGCAACGAGACGCAGCCGGTGCCCGACCTGCCCAGCCCGCTGCCCGGCGCCTCCGGCGAGAGCGGCGCCATCAGCGAGCTCGTCGCCGGCGCGAGCAGCGGTTCCACCCGCTTCCGCGTGCTCGTCCAGTCGTTCCCCGACGTGAACCGGGTGCTCATCGTGGCCGAGCCGCTCACCGAGACGTACCAGACGCTCGGGCGGCTGCTCGTCCTCGAGCTCATCGTGTTCGGACTGGTACTCGCCGGCCTCGGCGTGGCCGCATGGCTCATCATCAAGCGCGACCTGCACCCGCTCGAGGACATGGCCGACACCGCAGGTCGCATCGCCGCCGGCGACCTCACGCAGCGCGTGGAGCCGGCCGAGGACCGCACCGAGGTCGGCCGGCTCGGCCTGAGCCTCAACGTCATGCTCGACCAGATCGAGACGGCGTTCGCGGAGCGCACCCGCTCCGAGGACAAGCTGCGGCGCTTCCTCGCCGACGCCTCACACGAGCTGCGCACCCCGCTCACCAGCATCCGCGGCTACTCCGAGCTGTTCGAGCGCGCCAAGGACGAGCCCGAGGACCTCGCGACCGCCATGCGCCGCATCGAGGAAGAGAGCAAACGTATGGGCGTGATGGTCGACGAGCTGCTGTTGCTCGCCCGGCTCGGCGAGAGCCGCACGCCCGAACGCGCGCCCGTGGACCTTGCGCGCGTCGTGAGCGACGCCGTCGCCGACGCGCGCGCCGCCGACCCCGGTCGTCCGCTCACCCTGGACGCCCCGGCCGAGCTCCTGGTGACCGGCGACGACCTGCAACTCCGCCAGGTCGTCGCCAACCTGCTCGCCAACGCGCGCAAGCACACGCCCGTCGGCACGCCGGTGCGCGTGAGCCTGCGCGCGGAGGACGAGCACGTGGCCGCCGGGCGACCGCGCGGCGGCCACGCCGTGCTCACCGTCGACGACGACGGCCCCGGCATGGAGCCCGACGTGGCCGCGAGGGTGTTCGAGCCCTTCTACCGCGCCGACAAGTCGCGGGCGCGGCAGTCAGGCGGCGCCGGTCTGGGCCTGGCCATCGTCGCCGCTATCGTGGAGGCGCACGACGGCTCGGTGCGGCTGGACACGGCGCCCGGCGCCGGCGCCGGCTTCACCGTGAGCCTCCCGCTGGCGCCCGCCGCCCCCGCTCGAGCCCGGTGAGCGCCCTCACACCTCGACGATCCGCCCGCGCCGCACGCGAACGCGGGCACGGTCGAGGCTGGGTTCGGCCAGGCCGCGCCGCACGTTGTAGGCGACGAACGGCGTGAAGACCCTCCAGTCGGCCGGCGAGCGCACGGCGCCGACCGGACAGCGCAGGGCGCACTCAAGACAGGCGAGGCAGTCGCGGCCCCACGACGGGACGGCCCTGCGCTCCCGCTGCGTGACGTTGCCCACCGGACACGCGCGGACGCAGACGCCGCAGCCGTCGCACACCGCGGCGTCCGCCGAGAACCGCGGCGCGTACAGGCGAGTCACCAGCGGCGGCCAGAGACAGGCCCGCTCGAGCGCGTACATCCAGTGCGTGGGCCCGTCCGGCCGCGGGACGGGCCCGAGACCGCGCGCGGCGCACGCCGCCCAGTCCTCCGCCGCCGCCAGCTCGCGCTCCTCGGGGTGGCCCGTTGAGAACTGGTAGCCGCGCCGGGCGTACGGCAGTAGCGGCGCCGTGCAGACGGTGGTAGCCGCTCTGGGCGGCGCCGCGCTCGCGCAGAAGCCGCCGCAGTTGGTCGCCGGCCGCGCCCACGTAGGTGCCGTGCATCACGAACGCGAGCGTCCGCACGCCGTCCAGCCGAGGCAGGCCACGGACCCACTCGCTCACGTTAGCCGGGAGCCGGATGTAGTGCGTCGGCGCACCGACGACGAGCAGATCCACATCGGGCGGGACGGCGGGGCCGTCCTGCGCCCGGCGGAGTTCCGCCACGTCGGCCGTGACGCCGCCGCGCCGCAGGCCGCGAGCGACGCGTTCGGCCGTCTGACGCGTGGTGCCCGTGATCGAGAAGTACACCACCAGCGCGTTCGGCATCACGACTCCCCAGGTCCCGTTCCCGCACGGACCGTAGCACCACGATCACTCGTCGAACGCTTGAGCAACGTCAAGCCTGAGCCTCAGGATCCGGTGGTACCATCCGCTCAGCGATAATCCCAACCAATGGAGTCGGGTATGACCACCACGCCACAAGCGCCGCTCACCCTCACCCCCAAGACCACCGTGCACACCCTCCTCAAGCAGTACCCCTTCCTGCTCGACTACCTGGCGGGCTACCACCCGGAGTTCAAGAAACTCACGAACCCCGTGCTGCGCCGCACCATGGGGCGCATGGCGACCATGGACACCGTGGCGGAGCTCGGCAACCTGCCGCTCAACAAGCTCATCGACGACCTCGCCACTGAGGTCGAGCGGCAGACCGGCACGCGTCCACCCATCGCGGACATCGCCGACGCCGACACCATGGACCCGGCGCGCCTCGAGGCCCTGCACCAGATCGTCAAGGATCTGCATGCAGGCAAGACGGTGGAGGAGGTGAAGCCGGCGTTCGAGGAGCTCATCGCCGACGTCGAGGCCACCGAGATCGCCGCCATGGAGCAGAAGCTCATCGAGGGCGGCGTGCCCGACAGCGAGGTCAAGCGCCTCTGCGACGTGCACGTGCAGGTGTTCGCCGATGCGCTCGAGGGCCACGAGCCCATCAGCGCGCCGCCGGGACACCCCATCGACACCTTCCAGCGCGAGAACCAGGCCGTGATGCAGGTGACGGCCTCGCTGCGCAAGGTGGCCGAGGCCGTGGGCGAGCCCCCGGACGGAGCCGTGTGGGCCCGCCTCAAGGACGCGCTCGCCGGCACCGTGGAGCGCCTCGCCGAGGTCGAGAAGCACTACCTGCGCAAGGAGAACCAGCTCTTCCCGTTCCTCGAGGAGCACGGCGTCGAGGGCCCGAGCAAGGTGATGTGGGCCATCCACGACGACATCCGCGCGCTCATCAAGCAGGCGCGGCAGACCATCGCCGACGACGACGCGGCCATGGCCGTGAGCACCTGCCTCGCCCTGGCCAAGATGGTGGACGACATGGTGAGCCAAGGAAGAGAAGGTGTTGCACCCCATGTCGTTCGACACGCTGAGCGACAGCTGAGTGGGCGCAGATCCGCGCCGGCGAGGGCGACATCGGCTACGCCTTCATCGTCGACGTGCCGGCGTGGCCGGCCGCGGCGCCCGGCGTCGACGGCGCGGATGCCGCCCAGGCCGGGCCGGCTTCGCCCGCCGGCCTCCTCTCCCTGGACCGCGGCGACCTCTCTCTCGAGCAGCTCAAGCTCATCCTCGGGGCACTGCCCATCGACTTCCAGTACGTGGACGAGCACGACCGCGTGCGCTTCTACAGCGAGGGGCACCGCGTCTTCCCCCGCAGCCCCGGGGTGATCGGCCGCAAAGTGCAGAACTGCCACCCGCCGGCGAGCGTGCACAAGGTGCAGCAGATCATCGACGCCTTCCGCTCCGGCGAGAAGGACACGGCCGAGTTCTGGATCGAGATGCAGGGCAAGTTCCTGCACATCCGCTACTTCGCCCTGCGCGACGAGGGCGGCAACTACCGCGGCGTGCTGGAGACGGTGCAGGACGTCGCGCACGTCCGCGCTCTGCAGGGCCAGCGCAGGCTGCTGGACTGGTGAGCGCGCCCTCCGACCCGTCGGCGATCCCGGTCCGTCCCGCCGCGCCTCGCGGAGGCGCATCCGGCGAGGTACGATGGGCTCCGGTCACGGACCCGAAAAGGACAGGCGGTCGCCCATGTACTTCCAGCGAGGCGCACTCACGCCCGAACAGGTGAAGCTCGTCCTGCGCGAGCTGCCGGTGGACATCAGCTTCGCCGACGAGAACGACGTGCTCGTCTACTGGAGCGGAGACACCTACAAGACCTGCGACGCGCGCTACATCGGCCGCGACATCCGGGACTGCCACCCCGAGGAGTCGCTGGCCTGCCTGGAGGAGATCCTGCGCGCGTTCAAGGCCGGTGAGAAGGACACCGCGGAGGGCTGGCACCAGGAGGGCGACCACTTCACCCACACCCGGTACAGGGCCGTCCGCGACCGGACCGGCGCCTACAAGGGCATCCTCGAGGTCAATCAGGAGCTCTCGGATCTGCGCGCGCTGGAGGGCGAGCAGTCCCTCCCGGGCTGGTGAGCCGGGTGCCCGGCCTCCCCACCGCCTTCATCCTCATCGCGGCCGTCACCTGGTCGGCGGTCCTCCTCCTGATCGTGACCATGGCCGGCGTGCTGCTGACGACCCACCTGGTGCGCACCCACCTCTTCGGCGACAAGAGCGGCAAGAACGCGCAGCGGCGGGCGACGGGCCGCACGTGGTCGTCGGTGAAGAACGACGCGGTGACGAGCGCGAAGCGGCGCAAACCGTCGGCCGCTGCCGGCAAGCGGCAGCCGGCGGCAGGGCGCAAGAAGACGAAGAAGCGGTAGGCCGGCCGAGGCGCCGGGCGAGCCGGCGGTGGACGGCCGGGGGCGCCCTCACCTCCGCACGAAGCGACCGTCGCGGCCGTCGAAGTCGAGGAGTACGAGCTTCACCGCGACGGCCCGACCGTCACGCACGGTGAACACGGCGGCCGTGTTCGAGGCGGGCTCCCGCCAGGAGTCGCCGTCCCACGGCACGTAGCGCAGCACCTCGCCGCGGCCCAGCTTGACGTCGAGGCCGGCGCCGGGCGCGGCGCTCACGCGGACCTGCCCGTAGTACTCGTTCGCGTACACGCCGCCGTACACGGCCTTCGCCCGCGGCGGCGCAGCGTCCGGCGGCCGCTCCTCCGGCAGGTGCCGGTACGGGTCGAGGACGGATCCCTTCATGGCCTCGGCCAGAGCAGCCTGCTCGGTGGCCAGCCAGTCCTGCCGCACCGACCCGGTCATGTACAGGTCGTACAACGTGTGCCGGAGCGCCGACGCCAGCGCATGGCCCTCGGGAAAGGCGTTGGTCAGCACGACGAGGCCGACAGCGTCGTCCGGGACCATGCTCGCCAGCGTGCTGACTCCCTCGGAGAAGTCGCCGCCGTGCTCGACGACGCGGCGGCCCTCGTACGTGAGCGTCTTCCAGCCCAGGCCGTAGGCCACGGTGCCCTTCTCATCCGCCGTGATCACGGTGATCGGCGAGTGAGTCGCGGCGAGCGCTTCGGCCGAGGCCACCTGCACGCTCGCCAGCGCCCCGCCGTTCAGCTGCATGCGCAGGTACGGTACCAGGTCGGCGATCGTGGAGCTCACGGCACCGGCCGGCGCGAAGAGGTCGTCGTCGTCCGGCGTCTGGGGCTCCATCGTGCCGTCGACAAGGATGTGCGAAGACGAGCGGTCGGATGCTTCCAGGTAGGCGCGGTACGAAAGGACCGTGGACTCCATGCCGAGCGGGTCGAGCACGCGCTCCTGCACGAGCCCGCGCCACGAGCGACCGGTGGCGTGGGACGCGGTCATGGCCGCGGCCGTGGGCAGCGCGTTCTGGTAGGCGTACACGGCGCGAAAGCCGGCGACCGGCTCGAGGTAGCGCAGGCGGCGCATGACCTCGGCGCGACCGTACCCGAACCGCTCGAGCTCGTCGCCGGCGTACTCCGGCAGGCCGCTGCGCATGGCCATGAGGTCGCGCACGGTGACCCGCTCGCTCACCCACGGGTCCCACAGGGAGAACGCCGGCCAGTACGTGCGCACCGTATCGTCCCAGCCCAGCTCTCGGCGACTGACCAGAGAGGCCAGCATCGTCGCGGTGAAGCTCTTGGTGACCGAGGCCAGCTGGAAGACCGTGCGCTCGTCCACACGCTCGGGGCGGCCGGCCTCGCGCACGCCGAACGTGTCCACGTACACGGCGCCGTCGCCGGCCACCACGGCGAGGGCCGCACCGGGCACACCGCTGCGTGCGAAGATCTCCTGGGCCCGGTCGTAGAACTCCGGCAGCACGGCCTCGACGGCCGCCGCGGCGGCGGCTTTGCGCTCCGCAGCGGACGGCGTTGCCGTGGACTCCACAGACCCGGTCGGGAGGGCCGGGTCCGGCGGCGGGGCCGCGGACGGGTCCGCGTCGGCGGACAGCGGCGCGGATGGTGCCGGTGCAGTCACCGCCGGAACGCTGTTCGACGGCGCCGGGGTCTCCGCCGCACCCCCGGCGAACGCCGAGGCGGCCCGCCCCCCGGAGAAGACGGGGCTGGGCGGCGGCGGGGCGACCGAGACCGCCGACGAGGCGGCCCGCGGGACCGGCGACCCCGCCACGGGGCTCGCGGCCTGAGCCAGGCCGGGCTGGGAGACCCTGACACCGGCGGCGGCCGCGAGGATGACGGCCGCCACTGCCGCCGCGACGAGCACGGCAGGGAACGTCTTCACCGGCAGTCCTCCATGGTCCAGTGTTCGCCGCGCGGCCGTGCATCCCCCCCGTCTTGCGGCGCAGCCGATGTACACTGCGGGCGGCGCGCCGGACCCCCCTTTCCCCAGCGGTCCGGGACGCTCCGAAGGACGCCCGACGACGGAGGAAGCATGACGACCGGCAGCGTCACGGCGGCGGCAACCGAAGCCGCGCGCGCGCAGTGCACACCGCGCGTGGACGACGAGTTCCTCGCGCGCCTGGCCGCGCGCGCGGCCGTCGCCGACACGCGCGCCACGTTCCCGGTGGAGGCGCCGTTCACCGGCGAGATCGTCGCGCACGTGCCTGAGGGCACGCCCGGCGACATCGCCGCCGCCGCCGACGCGGCCCGGCAGGCCCAGCAAGCCTGGGCCCGGACGTCCTTCGCGGAGAGGGGACGCATCCTCCTGCGCTACCACGACCTGCTCTTCGCCCGACGCGAGGAAGTCATGGACGTCGATCAGCTGGAGACGGGCAAGGCCCGGCGACACGCGTTCGAGGAAGTCATGGACCTCGCCATCTGGTCCCGCTACTACGCGCACACCGGCGAGCGTTTCCTCCGGCCCCGCCGCCGCCAGGGCGTGATCCCCGCGGTCACCTCCGTATGGGAGCTGCACCGCCCGCGCGGCGTGATCGGGTTCGTGACGCCGTGGAACTACCCGCTCACCATGGCGCTCTCGGATGCGGTGGCCGCACTCATGGCCGGCAACGGCGTGGTCGTCAAGCCCGACTCCCAGACGCCCCTCACCTGCCTGTGGGGAGCGCGGCTGCTGGAGGAGGCGGGCTTGCCGAAGGGTCTCCTCCAGATAGTGCCGGGCCGCGGCTCAAGGCTCGGAGAGCCTCTGATCGCCGCGGCCGACTACCTCATGCTGACCGGGTCGACGGCGACCGGCCGCGTGGTCGCCGGTCACGCCGCCGCGCAGCTCAAGGACTGCTCCATGGAGCTCGGAGGCAAGAACCCCATGCTCGTGCTCCCCGACGCCGATCTCCGCCGGACGGTCGCCGGGGCAGTCCGCGGCATCATCGCCAATAGCGGGCAGCAGTGCGTGCACACCGAGCGCGTGTACGTCCACCACCACCTGTTCGAGCGCTTCTGCGGCGAGCTCTCCGCTGCGCTGCGCCGCGTGAGGCTCGAGGCGGGGTTCGCGTTCGCCGCCGACATGGGATCGCTGTCCAGCGCGGCTCAGCTGAGCCATGTGTCACAGCACGTGGACGACGCGAGATGCAAGGGCGCAAGGGTCCTCGCCGGCGGACGCCCGCGGCCGGACCTGGGGCCGTACTTCTACGAGCCCACGCTGCTGACGGGCGTCGACGAGACCATGGAGGCGTGCCGCGCCGAGACCTTCGGACCCGTCGCGGCGGTCTACCCCTGCTCCTCCGTCGACGACATGGTACGGCGCGCCAACGACTCCGAGTACGGTCTGAACGCCAGCGTGTGGACGCGCGACACGCGCCTGGGACAGGCCGTGGCGGCCCGACTGCAGGCCGGCACCGTGAATGTCAATGAAGCGTACGCGGCCGCGTTCGCCTCGGCCGGACCACAGGGCGGATTCAAGCAGTCCGGCATGGGTCGCCGGCACGCGCGTCAGGGCATCGTCAAGTACACCGAGGCGCAGACGGTGGCGGTGGAGCACCTCGTGGCCATCGATACCCCGCCCTTCCTCTCGCACGCCCAGTACGCGGACGTCCTGCCGCGGCTCCTGCTGCTCCTGCGGCGCCTGCCCTGGATCGCCTGACCGGCGGAGCGGGAACGACGAGAGGCGCGCCGCAGAGGGCGCCTCCCCGTGAGAGGGCTCAGAGCGCGAACTCGTGCCGGCAGAAAGAGTCGCCGGCGCTGAGCGCATGGGTCTGGCGGTGCGCCGACGCCGGCACGCCGAGCATCCCGCAGAGGGTGCCGCGGTCGAACGGGCACACGATATCGGGGAACTCATGCGCCAGCTCGCTGTACACGCAGTTGCGGATCTCGATGACGGCCGTGGACGGCCCGGCGCTCACCGCGACGTTGTACCCGCTCTCGTCCATCCAGGCCGCCACGGCGTGCGGCGCCAGACGCACCGGTGTGTGCGCGTGGTCGCCGGCGATGGCAGCGGCCATCTCTTCGCCGTAGGCGCGGCCGAGCGTGAAGGCGGCCGCTTCGGCGGCGGTGGGATCGAGTTCGGCGGCGATGAGCCGGAGGAGGCTGCGTGACAGCCGCTCGTAGCGCCGCGGAGGCAGCATGACCTCGAGCCGCTCATCGCTGATCGCATAGGTCTTCGCGGGACGGCCGCCACCCGCTCTGCGTCTCGTGCCCGTGACGAGGAGCCCGACCTCCCCGAGCTTCTCCAGATGGGCGCGTGCGACCGTGCGGTGAAGGCCGAACTCGTCCGCCACCTCGGTGGCCGTGAGCGGCTTCCCATCGCGGCGCAGGTACATGAAGATGCCGCGACGCGTAGGATCGCCGAACACGTCGGCGAGCCTGCTCAGGTACGCGCCATCACTGTCGTACGATACGCCCACAGGTGCACACTATCGCATCGGGTCTCCGTGTCCAAGGGTACGGAGCATCACAATACACACAAGCTGGGCGTCCTCCTCGCCTGTCGACGGCGGTCTCGGCGCCTCAGTCTCACGCCGCCTCCGCATGGAAGGCCCGGCGCGTGGGAAAGGAGCAGTCACCGGCGGGCGGAGCGTGCGGCGCCCGCCATGACTGCGAGGGAGGACACGATGATCAAGGTGAAGACGTTCGCGACGCCCATCCAGATCTTCGCGACCATCAAAGAGCTGCAGGAGCTGGACGAACGCGTGACTCAGTTCCTCAACGACGAGCACGCCGGCACGGTGTACTCGGTGAGCGACACCACCACCACCGGCGACAAGGGCGAGACCATCGGCCTCATCCGCGCCGTGGCCTACAGCACCGCGACCGAGCGTTAGTGGTCCCGGCGCGCGACAGCGGAGCGTCTGCGGGGAGCAGCACGGGCGGCACCGGCGCGAACGCGTCAGCTATGCCGCCCGAGGCGCTGCGGGCCAACCTGCGCCTGTGGAACGCGTGGACGGCCATCCACGAGACGTCCGAGTTCTACGACGTGGAGGGGTTCAAGGCCGGCGGCACCTCTCTGCTGCCCCTCGAGCTCGGGGAGCTCGGGCCGCTGGTGACCGAGGGCACGACGCTGCTCCACCTGCAGTGCCACTTCGGGCTGGACACGCTGAGCTGGGCCAGGCGGGGCGCCACGGTGGTCGGCCTCGACCTGTCCGACGAGGCTGTCTCCCTGGCGCGGCGCCTGACCACCGAGACGGGCCTGGACGGGCGCGCCGAGTTCGTGTGCGCCGACGTCTACGACGCCGACGCGCATCTCGGGCGGCGCGCCTTCGACGTGGTGTTCGTGAGCTGGGGCGCCATCGAGTGGCTGCCGGACCTCGAGCGGTGGGCGGGCGTCGTCGCCCGGCACCTGCGACCCGGCGGCACGTTCTACATGGCCGAGATCCACCCGTTCGCCTACGCCCTCGACGAGGTCCCGGGCGAGCACGACGTGCAGGTGAAGTACCGGCTGCTGCCGGCGCCGGACCGGCCTGACGTGGAGCCGGTGCAGGGCAGCTACGCCGACATGGACGCCGACACCGAGGGGCTCGTCTCCTTCGGCTGGTCGCACAGCCTGGCGGAGATCCTCGGCGCCCTCACCGGCGCCGGCCTGCGCCTGGAGCACCTGCACGAGTTCCCCAGGTCGCCGGCACCGTTCTGGGACTGGATGGTGCGCGATGAGGACCGCTGGTGGTGGCTTCCGGCCGCGGATGGCGGCCTGCGGCGCGACCTGCCCTTCAGCTACTCGCTGCGCGCGACGCGCCCGCGGTCCTGAGGAGGCCGGCCGTGCTCGACGAGTTCCTCAAAGCCAACCTCGCCAGCTGGGACGAGTCCGTGGTGCTGCACGTGGCCTCCGAGCTCTACGACGTGGAGAGCTTCAGGGCCGGCAGGAGCTCCCTCAGCGCCCTCGAGCTCGGGGAGCTCGGCTCCTCGGTGAGCGAGGGCACCAGGCTCCTGCACCTGCAGTGCCACTTCGGGCTGGACACGCTGAGCTGGGCGCGGCGCGGCGCCGTCGTCACGGGGGTGGACTTCTCCGGCGAGGGCATCGCCGCGGCGCGCGCCCTGGCCGACGACGTCGGCCTCTCGGCGCGCGCCACCTTCGTACACAGCGACATCGAGTCGCTTCCCGAGGCGCTCGAGGGGCGCTTCGACGTCGTGTACACGTCCTGGGGCGCCCTCATCTGGCTCGGCGACCTGGAGCGCTGGGCCGAGGTGGTGGCCCACTTCCTCGCGCCGGGAGGCGTCTTCTACGTCGCGGAGTTCCACCCGTACGCCTACCTGCTCGCGGACGACTCCACCCAAGACTCGCTTCGCGTCGGGTACCCCTACTTCCAGTACGGGGAGCCACAGCGGTTCGACGAGGAGGGCGACTACGCGGATCCGACCGCCAGGCCACGCCACACCGTCACCTACGAGTGGAACCACGGGTTCGCCGAGATCCTCGACCCGCTGCTGCGCCGCGGCCTGCGGCTGAGGTTCCTGCACGAGTTCCCGTACACGATCCCGGGCCTGCCCTTCCCGTTCCTCGAACGCTGCGAAGACGGACTGCTGCGCGTCAAGGGCCACCACGACGACGTGCCCCTCAGCTTCTCGCTGCTGATGACCAAGGAGCCCTGACCATGGCAGACGATCAGCTCGACGACCGGAGCCTCGACGAGCAGGCCGAGGGACCGGACGCCGACGGCGTCATCGGCGACGCCGGACTGCTGCAGATCCTGGAGGCGGCGATGGAGGACGAGCGCGCCGCCCAGGAGAACTACCGGCGCGGGCGCGACGGCTGCGCCGACCCGCAGGCGCGCAGCCTCTTCGACCAGCTGCTGCGCGAGGAGGAGGCGCACGAGCGCGCCCTCTCCCGCCGCTACGCCGAGGTCAAGAAGCGCATCGGGCTCAGCGGGGCCGGGCGCGGCGACTGACGTGCCGGGCGCCGGTCGCGGCGCGCCGGCTGCTGCGACTGACGGCCGGGGCCCGGGTCCCGGCGCCCGGCCGTCGTCGCGGCGAACTCCGATCGACCGGGGAACGTCTCGGCCTCCTGACGGCGCAGCTCGCGCCGGCCGTCCCTCCGCAGCCGGACTGACTCCGGCCCGCCGACGGCGTAGGATGACCGGCGGGCGTACGGAGGCACGTGCGCGCGAGGCCACATCACGGGGAGGACCACATGAGGAAGCTCTACGCCACGTACGTGCGCGCGCTCACCCTGGGCGCGGTGTTCGCCCTCACCGTAGCAGTCCTCGCGCTCGGCGCCGCCGCCGTTCCGGCGGCCCCCGCCGAGCCGACCATGAGCGTCACCGAGCTGCAGGACATCCTCGATGCGTCGCCCACCGGCACCGTGGAGGGCTACTTCAAGACGGTGCTCAAGGGCGCCGCGGTCACCAGCATCCCCGTCACCGTGCAGGCCGTCGTGCCCAACTACATCCCCCAGGGCGCGCTCATCATGTTCGCGGCCGGCGGCCCGGACATCGAGCAGATCGGCGGCATCGCGCAGGGCATGAGCGGCAGTCCCCTGTTCGTCCCCGCACACGGCGTCGACAAGCTCGTCGGCGCCGTGTCGTACGGGGACTCGTTCACCACCGGCTATCTCGGCCTCGCGACCCCGGTGGAGTACATGGCCTCCATGGAAGACACCTTTCTGCCGGCCGGCGCCATGACCTCGCTGCCTCGCGCGGTCGCCGTCGCCGGCCGCACCGTCGATCAGCTGATCATCGCGCCGTCCGTGAGCGCAGCGCGCGCAGCACGGCCCGCGGCCGGCACGTCCGTGATGACGCCGCTCGCCACCATGTCGGTGGTCGGGCTGCCATCCCGCAGCGCGATCTACAAGGACCTCGTGCGGCGCCTCGAGGCGCACGGCGTCACCGTGGCGCCGGCCGGCGCCGGCCTCATCGGTCAGGCGGTCCGCAGCGAGACGTCCCTCGATGGCGGCGCGGCGCTGGCCGTGCTCTTCGCACGGGGCGACATCCTGTACGGCGCCGCCGGCACCGTCACCTGGAACGACGGGGGCCGCGTGGTCGCGTTCGGCCACCCCCTGCTTGGGATCGGCAGCGTGGAGGCGTACCTGCTCGACGCGGCCGTGCACGGGGTCTGGTCCAGCGCCATGATCCCCTACAAGGTCGTCTCGCCCGGCAACCTGCGCGGCAGCGTGTTGCAGGACCGCGGCACGGGCGTGGCCGGCAAGACGGGGAGCACACCCGCCGAGGTCCCCGTCACCGCCGCCGTCACCCTCCTGCCGCAGAACGTGGTCGGCACGGCCAACTCCTACGTGCCGCGCTGGGTGGTCACCAGCATGCCCGGCGGCGACGGGCCGTACCTCACCGCAGCCGCCACCGGCGCCGCCGGCTACAACGCCAGCGACAACGCCATGATGCCCGGCAGTGCCTCCACCACGACCACCGTCGTCGTCGAGGACGCGGCCGGACAGCGCTACACCGTGGCGCGCAGCAACACCTGGGACGACGGCTTCGACGTGCTCGGCCTGCTCTCGTCAGACACCGCCCTCATGCTCAGCACCATCGTCAGCGACCCGGACGGCGTCGCCCCGGCCACCGTGATCTCGGTCGACATGAGCGGACAGGCGTCGCCGGCGCGGAGCTCCGCGCGGATCGTCGACCTGCGCTTTCCGGCGGGGGTGAAGCCGGGCCACCGCGTGCCCTTCCAGGTGGTGCTCAACCTGTACGGCCAGACCAGCCCGCTGCTGCTCAGCGGGTCGCTGGACGTACCGGCGGGGGCGTCGGCCACCGGCACCGTCAGCGTGTACCCAGCCACATCCGCCCCGGAGGGTGAAGAGGGCATCCCGCCGGTCGGATCGGACACGTCGGGCGACGGGCGCGACACCGTCGCCGAGCGTGTCGCCGCCGTCAAGGCCCTGCCCACCAACGACCAGCTCCTGGTGCAGTTCGTACCCGACAGCATGGACTCGAGCGTCGACACGCCCGCCAAGGGGCGAAGCGCCGTACAGGCGGGGTCACTCGACGCCACGCTCACAGTGTCCGGCAGGTTCGTGACCGGCGGCCTGCAGCGCCGCACCGGCAACGTCACCATCAAGGCGACCCCGCGGTCGACCGCGTACAACGGCTCCTGCACGGTCAGCGGCGCCATCGCCGAGACCGACGGCGACACCAGCGTCGACATCTACGTGCAGCCCTACGGCACCGCCGAGCCGAGCAGGGTCGCCACCGTCCCGGCGCGCGCGGACGGCTCGGGCGGCGCCGCCTTCAGCTACGTCGTCACCGGGCTCAAGAAGAACACCGTGATCACCGCGGACTGGCGCGGCGACGCCCGCGCTCTGGGAGCCTCGGCAGGCACGCGCGTGGCAGTGGGTCAGGCGGTCAAGCTGTCGGCCGCTTCCGCAGGCGGCGGCAAGGTCAAGCTCACAGCGAGGGTACTGCCGGGCAAGACAGGCCAGACGGTCCGCTTTCAGCACCGCTCCGGCGGATCCTGGGTGACCGTCGGCACGGTCAAGGCGGGCCGCGCATCGGCCGGCGGCTGCACGGCCATGCTCACCTGGGCCGCGCCGGCCGGCACGAGCACGGTGCGCGCCGTCGCGCCGGCCACGACAGCCAACAGCGCCGGCACGAGCAAGCCGGTCGCCGTGAGGCGCTGACGCCGCGCTCGGCACGGGGCCGAACGACCCGCGGAGCCGAACGACCGACGGGCCCCGGCGGCAAAGCCGCCGGGGCCCGCGTCACGCTTGACCGACTGGCCACACGAGCGTAAGCTTTCTGTGCGTTTTCATAGTCTATATCTATGAACGCGCGTCCCGTCAGGGGGACGAATGTGGCGCCCGTCCCACCGGGCGCCCGGGCCCTCGAAGGCGGCGCCACCCCTCCAGGCGCCGCCTTCGGCCTGTGTGGACTCAGCGTCCGCTTCTGCCTGTCCCGGCGCTCAGCGCTCGGGCGGTGCGCCCGCCAGCGCCCTGAACAGCTCCGGCAGCTCGGCTCTCGGCACGATCAGATCGGCGGCTGCCCGCACGTCGGCCGCCGCCTCCGCGACGGCCACGCCCAGCCCGGCCCAGCGCAGCATGTCCACGTCGTTGTGGCCGTCGCCGCACGCCACCGTCCGCGCCCGCGGCACGCCCAGCTCCGCGCACAGCCACGCCAGCGTGCCGCTCTTGCTCACGCCGCGATCGGCGATCTCGATGTACGAGGCCTGCGAGCGCACGACGTACAGGCGGTCGCCCCAGAGCCGCTGGAGCCGGGGTAACAGCTCGTCCACATCCGCCGGCTCGCTGAGGATCACGAACTTGGTCGGTGGCCGTTCCCGCACGAGGGTCTCCAGATCGACGACGCCTGCGACGCCCACCTCGACGTACTCGGCGTAGCGCCGCGCCCACGCGTCCATCTCCTCCACGTACAGGCCGTCGTCGACGTAGGCGTTCAGATGTCGCCCGAGCCGGCGGACCTGCCGCACCACCTCCACGGCCATGTCGGAGTCCATGCGCTGGTGCCGCAGCACCGCGCCGTCGGCAAGGTCGGCGACCATGCCGCCCTGATAGCAGATGATGGGACCGTCCAGCAGGCCGAGGCGCGCTGCCACGCGCCGCGCGCTCACGAACATGCGCCCCGTGCACACGACGACCGTCGTCCCCGCGGCGCGCAGCACGTCGAGCGACTCGCGCAGGCCGGAGGGAAACTCGAGCTGTGGGGACAGCAGTGTGCCGTCGAGGTCGCACGCCACGAGCGCCGCACGGCTGAGACGCTGACCCGGTCCCGGGGGGAGCGCTCCGTGGCGCCGCTGCATCGGGCCGCTCACGCGGCGGTCCGCGCGCAGTGACGCCCGGCCGAGAAGCTGCGCCTCACCGGCGCCCGGCAGCCCCCGCGCCCTGCCCCGCCGGGGTGGCGGCGGGCTTCGCGGCGGTGCCGGTGACGCCGCTCACGACCAGGTCGACACCCTCGAGCCTCACGCCTCCGAGACGGTCGAGGTCGTCCCGCAACAGCAGGGTGACGCGCTCCTGCACGCCGAGGAGGTCGCGCCCGGGCAGCCTCGCCTCGACGCGCACGAACCAGCCGCCCGCCTCCTTGCTGAGCGCGACGCGGCAGGCCGCCGCGCCCTCGACGTGCTCGCGCACGCTACGCTGCAGTGCCTTCTCGAGGGCGTGCACGTCCAGCCGCGCCCGCCCGTCGGCGCCGCCGAACTCGATGACCGGCCGCTTGGAGGAGCCGAGACGAAGCTGGCGGACGGCGAGGATGACGAGCACCACGGCGACCACGGCCGTGACGCCGGCGGCGATGCTCGTGGCCAGGCTGGACCCGGCCGTGACGGTGGTCCACCACACTGGGCCCGACCACTCAAGGCCGGGCTCGGCGGCCACCACCGCCGCGCGCACCAGTGCGGCCATGCCCACGACGAGCCCGACGATCCCGACGACGACGGCGATGAAGCGTGCGGCGGGCGTCACGGCAGGTACCTCTTGAGCTCCGGCACCGTGAGGATGCGCGGCTTGACGGTGACCGCCGCGGGGTCGGCGCCGGTGACCACGAACAGACGGCGGACCACGAGGGGCTCGACCTCGGCGGCCAGGCGTGCGGGGTCGGCCAGCGGCCGCCCGTACACGCGCACCACGCCGCCGAGCCTGCCGCCCGAGGCCTTGACCTGCGCCTCGGCGCGCACCACCTCCGGGTGGCGCGCCGCGGCCTGCTCGACGAGCCGCTGCAGCGCGGTCACCGGGACGAGCACGCCGCCGGCGTCGTGCGGCAGCCAGACCGTCGGCTCGCCGTGCCGCATCACGAGCCACACGAGCAGGCCGACGACCGCCACGCCCGCGACGAGCAGCCAGGCGACCGTACCTTGGTCCTGCGGAAGGTACAGGTACGGGAAAGGTGAGAAGCCGCAGTCGAATGCCACGGCGACGAGCCGCATGGCGAAGAGCAGCGCGACCACGCCGCCGGCGAGCAGCAGGGCGAAGGTCGCGTACCGTGTGGAGGCCGGCGCCGCTACCCACGCCGGACGGCGCCTGTCACCCGTCGGAGCCAGCCTGCTCCTCCGGGAACACGACGTCCGTGACCATGACGTTGACCGCCCGGACCCTGAGGCCGGTCGTGGCCTCGACCTGCTCGGTGACGGCCTTGCGGCACGCCTCGGCGACGGCCGGGACGCTGGCCCCGAAGACGATGCTCATGGTGACGTCGATGTCGACGCTGCCGTCACGAAGGTCGACGCTGATGCCGGGCGTACCCTTGTCGCCGCGCAGGCCGGCCAGAGCGCGAGCGCTTCCGCCGCCCAGGGCGTGGATACCCTCGACGCCGTGGCAGGCCTTGTACGCGACCTTGGCGACCACATTGTCCGAGATCGTGACACCGCTGGTCGGAGCCGAGCCCTCCGGCTTGGGGGCGTCAGTCATCGCGGTCCTCCCCTTCTCGTCTGTGGACCGCCGCGCGGTGCGAGGGCGGCGGCTCCTTCACCGCCTACTGTACCCGTCCGAGAGGGTCGGCTGCACGCCGGCGGGCCGGCCGCCGTCAGCGGGCTAGCTGCACTTGGAATAGCTGCACCCCGGATCGTTGCACACCAGGCAGCCGCCCTCGTGACGCATGGCGCCGCCGCAGTCGGGGCAGGCGCCCTGGGCGAGCTCGACCAGCGAGAGCTGCGGCTCGGGCTCCTTGGCCGAGGCCGCCGCGGCCCCGCGCACGTAGCGCCGCTCCAGCGCCTTGCCGATGGCGTCGGCGCAGCTCAGCGTGGCGTTGGGGCCGAGGCCGTAGGGCGCATGGCAGCGGATGCCCTTGAGCTGCTCGGTGACCTCCTCGGCGCTGGCGCCCTTCTTGAGCGCCAGCGAGATGAGCCGGCCCAGCGCCTCGGTGTTGCTGGAGGCGCAGCCGCCGGCCTTGCCCATGTTGGCGAACACCTCGCGCGGCCCGAACTCGTCGTCGTTCATGATGACGAAGAGCTTGCCGCAGCCCGTCTCCATGCGCTGCGTCTCGCCGCTGAGCAGCTGCGGGCGCGAGGGACGCGTGGTGGCGATGCCGACGCCCGGCACGCCCGCCTCGCGCTTCTTCTTGCTCTGGCCGACGTTGAGCACCTGCTCGTCGCGGCTGCCGTCGCGGTAGATGGTGACGCCCTTGCAGCCGGACCTGTAGGCCAGCGTGTAGACCTTCTCGACGTCGTCGACGGTGGCCTCGTTGGCGAAGTTGACCGTCTTGGAGACGGCGTTGTCGGTCCCCTTCTGGAAGGCCGCCTGCAGCTTGATGTGCCACTCCGGTGTGATGTCGTGGGCGGTGGCGAACACGTGCTGCACGTCGCCCGGCACCCCGTCGAGGTGGCGCACCGAGCCGACGTCGGCGATCTTCTTCATGAGCTCGTCGCTGTAGAAGCCGCGCTGGCGGGCGACGTGCTCGAAGTACGGCTGCACTTCGACCATGCGGTCGTCGTCGAGCACGTTGGCCCGCACGTAGCTGATGGCGAACAGCGGCTCGATGCCGCTGGAGCAGCCGGCGATGATGCTGATGGTGCCGGTGGGGGCCACGGTGGTGACCGTGGCGTTGCGCACGCGCGCGCCGGCCGGCGTGTCGAAGATGGAGCCCTCGAAGTTGGGGAACACGCCGCGTTCGCGCGCGAGGTCTTCGCTGGCCGCGCGCGCCTCGTCGTGGACGAAGCTCATGACCTCGCCGGCGATGCGCACGGCCTCGTCGGAGTCGTAGGGCACCTGCAGCTGCAGCAGCATGTCGGCGAAGCCCATGACGCCCAGGCCGATCTTGCGGTTGCCCTTGGTCATCTGCTCGATCTCGGGCAGCGGGTAGCGGTTGACGTCGATGACATCGTCGAGGAAGCGCACGGCGGTGCGCACGGTGTTGCCCAGCTTGCCGTAGTCGATATGGCCGTCGGGCACGACCTTGGAGAGGTTGATGGAGCCCAGGTTGCAGCTCTCGTAGGGCAGCAGGGGCTGTTCGCCGCAGTTGTGGACGACGAGTCCGTTGGCCACGAACGAGTGCGTGACGGGCTCGGTGACGTCGTACACCATCTCCATGCCGTCGGGCTCGAGGGCGCGGAAGCGCGCCGTGAACGGCTGCCGGTACGGGCCGCGGCGGTAGCCGTCGAGGAGCGCGAGCAGCTTGGCCTGTTTGGCCTCGCTGAGGAAGCCGATCTCGGCGGCGAACCGCGCCAGCCCACCACGCGACACGGCCAGCTCGTGGTACTCCTTGCAGGCGTACGCGGCGAGTCCGCCGTGGCCGTCCGGCAGTTGCCGCAGCCCCTCTGGCCTGCGGCCCTCGTAGATGCGCGACGGGATGCCGAAGTTGAGCAGCACCCGCTGCACGTCGCGCAAGAGGCCGCGGCTGATGGAGGTGAGCCGGACGGTGGCACCCTTCTCGAGCGACCCGCTCACGTGCCCGTCGGCGGTGAACAGCGCCGTGAGGAACCCGCGCTGCATGTCTTCGGACCCGGTGAGCACGCTCTCAGGTACGCGGTGCTTGCCGCCCGGCCGCAGGCCGTGCTCCTCGGCGACGCGCCAGAAGCGCTCGGACTTGATGCGGTGCTCGTCGCGTCCGGAGACCGCGTAGCCGTTCAGCGTGTAGGAGCGGTCGAGCAGCTGGCTGCCGTCGACCTCCTCCTGCATCAGCCCGGCGAAGACCGGTGCGAGCTCCTGCTTCTCGTCGCCGAAGAAGGACAGGACGACCTCGGTGGCCTTCATGGTGCCGTCGCCGACGAGCCAGCCGAGCAGCATGCCGAGGCGGCGCGAGCCGGTCGCGCCGAACCCGCCCTTGCGGTCGAGGATGTGGATGCGGTCGCCCTCGACGAGCTCGCTCGCCGGCACCCACCCTCGCGAGGTCTGCACGCGGTGGTCGGCCGTGAGGCGCAGCTCGTAACCCTCCACGGTCGTGAGCCGGAAGACTGGCTTGATGCCGCTGGCCACGACCTGGGTGGCCCTGGCGCGTGCGCGGTCGGCGGCCATGCGACTGTCGAGCACGAGCTCGGGACGGCGCCGCGACTCGTACAGGTCGACGATGCGCCTGAGCCCCTGCCCCGTGGAGACCAGCGTCTCGCCGGTGACGCACGGGTTGGTGCTCTCGATCTCGCCCACGTGCGGCGTGGGGTTGTCGGCGTTGATGCGGTCGATGAACACGATGCCGGGGTCGCCGTTCTTCCAGGCCAGGTTGACCATGTTCTTGAACACCCTGCGGGCGTTCAGGGTCTTGACCGTGTCGCCGGAGCGCGGGTTGACCAGCGCGTACTCCTCGTCGGCGTCGACGGCGCGCATGAAGGCGTCGGTGACGGCCACGGAGATGTTGAAGTTGTTGAGGCGGTCGTCGTCCTCCTTGGCGTGGATGAACTCGATGATGTCGGGGTGGTCGACGCGCATGATGCCCATGTTGGCGCCGCGCCGCGTGCCGCCCTGCTTGATGGTCTCGGTGGCGGCGTCGAACACGCTCATGAACGACAGCGGTCCGCTGGAGACGCCCTTGGTGCTCAGCACCACGTCGTTCTGCGGGCGCACGCGCGAGAAGGAGAAGCCGGTGCCGCCGCCGCTCTTGTGGATGAGGGCGGTGTTCTTGATGGCCTCGAAGATGGACTCCATGGAGTCGCCGACGGGGAGCACGAAGCAGGCGGACAGCTGACCCAGCTCGCGGCCGGCGTTCATGAGCGTGGGGCTGTTGGGCAGGAACTCGAGCGTGGTCATGAGCCGGTAGAAGGTGTCTTCCCACTCCTCCACCGCGGCGGCGGGGTTGTAGAGGCGCTCGGCCTGCGAGACGGCTCTGGCGACGCGCCTGAACATGGCCTCGGGCGTCTCCAGGACCTCGCCGTTCTCCCCCTTCTTGAGGTATCTGCGCTCGAGGACCTTGAGCGCGTTGGGCGAGAGATCGATGACTGCCTTCGTGTCTGTCATGCCCGTTGATCCCCCCATGTGGTGCCGTCCGCCGACGGCCCGTTGAAGACTGGTGTCAGGATGTCGTCGTCCGCGTCCAGGCCGGGAAGAGGCTCCTCGCCCGGCAGGGGGCCGGCCCCGGCCAGCTCGAGGCGCACGAGCTCGCGCTGGAACTCCTCGATGGTCTCGAACTGGCGGTACACGGACGCGAAGCGGATGTACGCGACCTTGTCGATGGCCCGGAGCTGGTGAAGGGCTCGCTCGCCCACCAGGTGACTGCTGACCCTGCGTCCCGCGACGCGTTCCAGCTCGCGCTCGATGGCGTCCACGGCCTGCTCCAGACGCTCCACCGGGATGTCGCGCTTCTCCGTGGCGCGCAGCAGCCCGTTGAGCACCTTGCGGCGCGAGAAGACCTCCTCGCGGGCGTCGCGCTTGACCACCACGAGCGGGACCTCCTCGACGCGCTCGTAGGTGGTGTAGCGGCGCTCGCAGGCCAGACACTCGCGCCGGCGGCGCACGCTGTCGCCGGCCTCCGAATCGCGGGAGTCGACGACCTTGCTCTCATCGCTGTTGCAGAAGGGACAACGCACAGGAGACTGGCCTCACCACAAGATGTTGTGTGCAGGACGGAACGGGACACCACTATAGAGTATTCATTGGCGCTGACAAGCCACCTTCCTGCCCGTCGCCAGACTGGTTTACGCGTGGAACCTTTACCCTCAACTTGAGACTGAGAGTTACTCCCTCGAGCGGTGCCGGAGACCAGCGCGGAAGGCAGCATACCCCGCGCCGGGGACGGACGTGCGTGCGCCGCCGTTGGCGGCATTACCCGGCGCCGGTCGGGAGGCGTCTGAGAGCGCCGGCGGGACCCCGCGGTGGCGCGCACGTCCCGCGGGCCCGCCCCCGGGGGCGCGAGCGGGCCCAGGCTCGATATACTCAGGGGCATGAACATCGTCGTCCTCCCCACCTACAACGAGCGCGAGAACCTGCGTCACGCGCTGGCGCGCATCCGTGAGGTGGCCGACGGCCACGGGTTGCGACTGCACACCCTGATCGTGGACGACAACTCGCCCGACGGCACCGGCGAGCTGGCCGACGACCTGGCCTGCACCTTGCCGGACTGCTCCGTGATGCACCGCGCCGGCAAGGAGGGCCTCGGCAAGGCGTACATCGCCGGGTTCAAGCAGGCCCTCGACATGGGCGCCACGCGCATCTTCGAGATGGACGCCGACCTCAGCCACGACGCCACCTACCTGCCCCACTTCCTGCGCCTCGTCGATCAGGGCGCCGACGTGGTACTGGGCTCGCGCTACGTGAAGGGCGGCGGCGTGGAGAACTGGAGCCTCTCCCGCAAGGTCATCAGCCGCGGCGGCTGCCTGTACGCGCAGACCATCCTCGGCCTCCCGCTCAGGGACCTCACGGGAGGCTTCAAGTGCTTCCGCGACACGGTGCTGCGCACCATCGACCTGGACTCCGTGGACACCAAGGGGTACGGCTTCCAGATCGAGATGACGTACCGCGCCTACAAGCTCGGTTTCGAGGTCGTCGAGCTGCCCATCATCTTCGTCGACCGCAAGGTGGGCGAGAGCAAGATGAGCAACGACATCGTGCTCGAGGCCATGAAGAACGTGTGGAAGCTCCGCTTCAGCGGCGTGCCCACGCGGCGGTGAGCGCCGGCGACGCGAGGCCGGCCGGCGGACCGCGCGAGGGCGGCGCCGCTCGGGGGGCGAGCGGCGCCGGCGCAGTCCGGGACGGGAGCGACCGCGGCGACGGCCGGCAGACGGCGGGCATCCTCGCGGTCGACGTGGGCACGGGCACGGCGGACGTGCTGCTCACCGTGCCCGGGCAGCCGCTCGAGAACGCCGTCAAGCTCGTGGTGCCGTCGCGTACGCAGGTGGTGGCGGCGCAGATACGCGCAGCGACGCAGCGCCGCCAGACCGTGCTCTTCGGCGGCCCGGTGATGGGCGGCGGGCCGGACGGGGCGGCGATGAAGGACCACCTCGCCGCCGGCCTCGCTTTCGTCGCCACCGAGGAGGCCGCCCTCACCTTCGCCGACGACCTGGACAAGGTGCGCGCCCGCGGCGTGCGGGTGGTGGGCGACGGCGCGCTCGACGAACTGCGGCGGCGGCTGCCCGAAGGCTCGGCCGCCGACGTCCGCTCCGGCGACCTGGACACGGCGGCGCTGCGCGCCGCCCTCACGCTGCTGGGCGTGGAGCCGGCGTTCGACGCCGCGGCCGTGGCCGTGCAGGACCACGGCTTCAGCCCCGGCGGGTCCAACCGGGTCTTCCGCTTCGGCTTCTGGCGGGCGGCCGTGCAGGAGGCACGCCCGCTAAGCGAGCTCTTCTACGACGCCGCGGCGGTGCCGGCGGAGTTCACGCGCCTGCGCGCCGCCGCCGGCCTGGCCCGCGAGCTGGCCGGCTCCGGGCCGGCACTCGTGGCCGACACCGGCCCCGCGGCGCTGTACGGGGCTTTGCCGGCCGGCGTGACCGACGCCGTGCTGGTCAACGCCGGTAACGGTCACACCATCTGCGTCGTCGCCCGCGGCGGCCGCCTGACCGGCGTGTTCGAGCACCACACGCGGATGCTCGACGGCCAGCGCCTGCAGGACTACCTGCGCCGCTTTCTGGCCGGGGAGCTGGCCGACGACGAGGTCCGCGACCAGGGCGGCCACGGCGCCGTGCTGGCCGCCGGCGACGCCACCGGCCTGCCGGTGATCGTCACGGGACCGCGCCGCGCGCTCCTCACGGGCAGCGACCTGCCGCTGGAGTTCGCGGCCCCGCACGGCGACATGATGCTCACCGGCTGCTACGGGCTGCTGCGCGCGTTCGCCGATCGCGGGATGGTGCGGACGGACGACGGGTGAGCGGCAGGCGAGCGATCACGAGGAGGACGTGATGGGGGACGAGACAGGGGTGCGGCGCGTCGCCGTCGTGGGCACAGGGCTCATCGGCGCGCGCTGGGCCGCGCACTTCCTCGCGCACGGGCTCGACGTCACGGCCACCGACCCGGCGCCAGGTGCGGAGCCGGCCCTGCGCGACACCGTCGCGCGCTGCTGGCCGGCCCTCGAGCGCCTGGGGCTCTCCCCCGGCGCCTCGCGAGAGCGCCTGACCTTCGCGCCTTCGCTCGAGGAGGCCGTGTGCGACGCGGACTTCGTCCAGGAGAACGCTCCCGACGACGAGGAGCTCAAGATGGAGCTGCTCGCCGCCGTGGACGCCGCCTGCCCGCCGGCCGCCGTGATCGCCTCGAGCACGTCGGGCATCCTGCCCACCATGCTGCAGTCGCGCTGCGCCCGGCCCGAGCGCGTGCTCGCCGGCCACCCCTCCAATCCGGCCCACATCCTGCCGCTGGTGGAGGTGGTCGCCGGCGCGCGCACCTCTCCCGAGGCGGTCGACAGGGCGATGGCCTTCTACCGGGCGGTCGGCAAGCGCCCGCTGCGCGTGCGCCGCGAGGCCCCGGGATTCGTGATGAACCGCCTGCAGGAGGCCGTGTGGCGCGAGATGTTCCACCTGGTGGACGACGACATCGCGACCTGCGCGGAGCTGGACGCGTCGGTCACGGACGGCTGCGGTATGCGCTGGGCCCTGTTCGGTCCCGCCTTCGTCTACCTGTTGCAGGGCGGACCCGGGGGCATGGCCTGGGCCCTCGACCAGTTCGATCCGGAACGCATCCCGGACTGGTCGCACAACTTCTACCCCCAGATCACACCGGAGCTGAGGGAGCGCCTCGTCGCGCAGACGCGCGAGCAGGCAGACGGACGTACGCTCGAGGAGTGGGAGGCGCTGCGCGACGAGTTCCTGGTGCGCGTAGTGGAGCTGAAGCGCGAGCTGCTCGGTGGGGACTGAGGAGCCGGGCGGAGCGTGGACCTCGGCGCCTGCGCCGGCGCGCGTTACGAGCCGGGCGCGCGTTACGGGCGCGCCTCCAGGTCGCGCACGGCGGGCACACCGGCAAGCCCCGTGGCCGTGCGCACGGAGGCGAGCACGGCCTGCGCGAGGGCGGTGGCCGCGGCGGACCCCACCGTGGTGACGTCGGCGGCCACGCCCGAGGCGCCCGTCGCCAGCGCGAACACGGTGTCGCCGTCCAGCATGGTGTGCACCGGGTCGATCGTGCGGGCGAGGCCGTCGTGGGCCATGCGCGCCACCTTGACGGCCTCCGGCTTGGTGAGCACCGCGTCGGTGGCCACGACGGCGAGAGTGGTGTTCGCGCCGATCTGCAGCCCGGGAGCGTGCTCGCGCAGCCACTCCGTGGTGCGCACGAAGCCCCCCTCGGGCCGCCGCGGCCCGGCGAGCACGCCGCCGGTCGCCGGGTCGATCACGTCGCCGCACGCGTTGACGGCCACGAGCGCGCCCACCGTGACGCCGCCGGCCAGCCGCAGGCTGGCCGACCCGAGGCCCGTCTTCGTGACCCTGTCGAAGCCCAGCATCTTGCCCACGGTGGCGCCGGTGCCGGCGCCGATCGAGCCCTGCGGCACCGGCGCCGTGGACGCCGCCTCGCAGGCGGCCTCGCCGGCGGCAGCGTCGGGGCGCACATCGGCGCTGCCCACCACGAGGTCGAACAGCACTGCCCCGCAGACCAGCGGCACGCGCGCGGGACCCACCTGCACGCCCCGTCCGTGCGCCTCCAGCCAGCGCATCACGCCGCTGCAGGCGTCCAGGCCGAAGGCGCTGCCGCCGCCGAGCACCACGGCGTGGATGCGCTGCGACGGCGTTCACGGGGTCCAGCAGGTCGGTCTCACGGGTGCCCGGCGCCGACCCGCGCACGTCCACCCCCGCGACCGCCCCTTCGCCGTCGCAGAGCACGACGGTGCAGCCTGTCGCGGCCTCCTCGTCGGTCCAGTGACCGACCGCAAGGCCGGCGACGTCGGTGAGCGTGCCGTTCATCGGCCCTCCTGCAAAGTCGACGGATCGGGTAGACAATACAGCAGCCGCCCCGGCGGTCGCCGGGGCGGCTCAGCGCTGAGGGGAGGGGATCCGTGTCCGGACACGCCGAGGCTCTGTTCCAGATCTTCCTCGCCTTCATGGCGGCGCGCCTGCTCGGCCACCTGTTCCAGCGCTTCAGGCTGCCGGCAGTCGTCGGCGAGCTGCTGGCCGGCGCCCTGCTCGGCCCGTACCTGCTCAACGTGCTGCACTCCAGTGAGGTGCTCGACGCCCTGGCCGAGCTGGGCGTGATCATGCTCCTCTTCATGGCCGGCCTGGAGACGCACATCGAGGAGCTGGTGGCCACACGCGCTGCGGCCATCAAGGTGGCCGTGCTGGGCGCCGCCCTGCCGTTCATCGGCGGCGCCCTGGTCGGTCTGCTGTTCGGCTGGAGCTCGAGCTCGGCGCTCTTCATGGCCACCGCGCTCACCGCGACCTCGGTGGGCATCACCGTGCGCGTGGTCCGCGAGCTCGGGTTCCACGAGCGCCGCGCCATGCGCATCATCCTCGCCGCGGCGGTGCTCGACGACGTGCTCGGACTCATCGTGCTCGTCGTCGTGAGCGGGATGGCGCTGGGGCAGCTGAACGTGTTCAACCTCGTCCTGCTCATCGTCGAGGCCATCGCCTATGTCGGCCTCTTCGGCTTCTTCGGCCCCAAGCTCGTCGTGCGCCTGCGCGAGTGGCTCACCGGCATGAAAGTCGCCACCCTGTTCGAGGTCGGCGTCATCCTCACCCTCGCCCTCTCCCTGCTCGCCGACTACATCGGCCTGGCGGCCATCGTCGGCGCCTTCATCGCCGGCCTCACCATGTCGGAGTTGCGTCAGCACACCGGGATCGTCAAGCGCTTCGAGCCCCTGGCCTGGTTCTTCACGCCCTTCTTCTTCGTGCTCATGGGGACGTACCTGGACTTCGCCGCCTTCGCCCAGCCACTGGTGCTGCTCGCCGTGGTCGTGTTCACCGCGCTCGCCATCGTGACCAAGTACGTCGGGGGCGTCGTGGGAGCACGCAAGGAGGGGCGGATCACGGCGCGGGAGGTCGGCGCCGGCATGGTGCCGCGCGGCGAGGTCGGCATCGTGGTGGCCGCCTACGCGCTCGCCGCCGGCGCCGTGAACGACGACGTCTACGCCGCCATGCTGGGCATGGTGCTGGCCACGACCATCCTGGCGCCGTTCATCATCAAGTGGGTGTTCAGGCGGAAGCCGGGTGACGCGTGCGGCGGCGACGCGACCTGCGACCTCGACCACGCCGCCGCCGTCACGGCGCGGGACTGACCTGGCGCGGGCTCTGACGGTCCAGGAGCGACCCCACGCGGGCGCTGACGGTCCGGGAGCGACCCGGCGCGGGCGCGAACGGCGCCGGCACGAGCACCCTGCGCTAGCGGAGACGGCTCACGCCGGCGAGCGCGTGCTGGAACGCGGCCTCGGCGGCCTCGTCCACGACCGCGAACATGACGTGGCGCAGCGCCGTGCGCCGGTGCTGCTTGAGGTACGCCACGGTCTCGGTGATCATGATGCTCGAGCACTGCTGCAGCGGGTAGCCGCAGGCCCCGGTGCCGAAAGCCGGCAGCGCGATCGACCGGGCGTGACAGCGCCCGGCGGCGGCGAGCGCCGCGCGCGTGGCCTTGGCGATCAGGACGCCGTCGGTCTGCGGCGCACCCTCCGTGAGGGCGACGTGGATGACCCAGCGGGCGATGAGGTCGTGTCCGGTGGTGACGACGGCCTCGCCCACTTCGATGGGGCCTTGCAGCATGGCCTCGATCTCGATGGCCTCGCCGCCCGCGGCCTTGACCGCGGCGCCCACGCCATGGTCCATCTCCAGCCGGGTGGAGGACAGCGTGGCGATGGCGTCCACCTCGAGCTCCGTGATGTCGCTGGACGCAACCTCGAGCCTGGTCTTGCCGACAGACGTCTTCATGGCCCTCCACAACCCCGGAAGCAAGAACTGGGACAGAGGGGAGTATACCTGCTCGCGGCCCGGGGCTCGCGGCCCGGGGCTCGCGACCCGGGACCCGCCGCCGCCCTGCGGTAGAATCGCCCGCGGAGGGGGTGCGGCCATCACCGGCACGACGCTGATCTGGATGGGCGGCGGTTTCGTCATGGCCGCCAGCTGGGGCCTGGTCTCGGTGGTCAACAAGCGTCTGCTCGACGACGTCCACCCAGTTCCGCTGAACGTGCTGGTCCGGTTCGTCGCCGTTGCGGGCCTGGTGCTGGCCACGGTGCCGCTGACGGTCTTGGACGTGTGGCCGTACGGCTTCGGCATCGATCTCGAGAGCCTGCTGCTCATCGCAGCCTCCGCCTGTGTCACGTGGATCGTCGGGTTCACGGCCTACACGTACGCGCTCCGCGCCGGCCGCGTGGGCGTGGTGACGCCACTCACCAGCACGGACCCGCTGTGGACGGCGCTGTTCTCGTTCGCCCTGGCCGGCGTCGCGCTGCAGCTCTCCACGCTGGCCGGCATGGCGGTGACCCTCGTGGGTGTGGTGCTGCTCTCGCGCTGGCTCGGCGACACCGCCATGGCGAGCGGCGCGCCGGACGAGATGGCGGCGCCGGTGGGGAGCGCGGGCCCGGCGCCGGCGGCGGCCGGCTCCGCTCCGTCGACAGCCGCGGTCGTCCTGCCGGCGCTGCTGGCCGCGGCCACCTGGGGCCTCTCCCCGGTGCTCGTGCAGCTCGCTGTGGAGGCCTACGGCGAGCCGAGCGCGTTCATGATGATCGAGAGCCAGCTGATCGGCGGTCTCGCGCTCGGCGCGTGGGTGCTGTGGCGGCGCGCCCCGCTGTTCACGCGCCGCCTGGACGGGCCCGCGCGCCGCCGGGTGGTCTGGCTCCTGCTGGCCTCCGGCGCGCTCGAGGTCGTCTTCAGCGTGCTGTTCTACCTCGTGATCGACGAGCTCGGCGCCGTCCTTGCCATGCTGCTCGCCGCCACGGCTCCGGTGTTCGGCGTGATCGCGGGGGTCACGCTGCTCAAGGAGCGGCTCACGGCGCGGCTCGGGCTCGCCATCGCGCTGACCATCGGCGGGGTGTTCATCGCCGTCGGGGCGCGGCTGGCGTAAGGCCGGGAGGCCTTGCTGCGCCGGCCGCGGCGGCTCTCACTGCCGGCCCGCCCCCTCTGCCGCCGCGGCCTGCCGCGCCTCCTCCATCGCCACGCGCCCGGCTGAGCGCTGCCGCACCGGGTCCAGGCGCAGGGTGACGATAGCCGCCGCGAACGCGAACCCGCAGCCGATGAAGAACGGCACCTGGTAGCCGACGTAGTTGAGGACCATGCCCGCGGCCACCGGCACGACGATGGCGGTGGCGTGCAGCAGGGTGACGCCCATGGCCAGGCTCGGAGCGATGTCCGCAGGCACGGCGATCTTGCGCAGGTACGTGGCCGCGCCGATGGCCGAGAACGGCGCGATGAAGCTGTAGATCACGTAGAAGACGCAGGCGAGCCACACGTTGCCCATGAGCGCGTACCCGGCGAGCGCGACGATGTAGGCCACGTTGATGGCCGACAGCGTGGAGCGCTCGCCGTGGCGATCGATCATGCGCCCGGCCCACGGCGAGAACAGCATCGCCACCACGGTCGAGATGATGACCACCAGCGACACGGCCGAGACCCCCATGCCGAAGCGGCTCACCAGCACCCACAGGCCGAACGAGAAGAAGAGCTGCTGGCGGGCGCCGTCGAGCACGTTGAGCACGTAGTAGTACCGGTAGTCGCGTCGCACCACGATCCGCTGGCGCGGCAGCTGGGCCGCGATGAGCTTGCCCTCGTGCAGGTGCGGAAAGCCGACGATGGCGACCGCACCGAGCAGCGCGATGACGCCGCACGCCACGTACACCTCGTGGTAGAGGTCGGGCCACTGCAGGAAGAGGAGCAGCACGACGGCGGTGCCCACGAGCGCCCCCGCCTGCGCGATGCCTGCCATGGTGCCCAGGATGCGGCCACTGTGCGCCTCCTCCGAGAGACTCATGCCCAGCGCGACCTGCGTCTGCAGGACGGTGTGGAACCCGAGGCTCCCCAGCACCACCCAGGGGAGGACGGTCGAGAAGCTCGTCGCCAGCGCGTACCCGGCCGTCCCGACGGCGAGCACGACGAGGGCCAGCGCCGTGAGACGCTGCTGCGACATGCGGTACAGCAGCGCCGTGACGAAGATGAGCAGGAGCCCGGGTATCTCGCGGATCGCCGTGATGTAGCCGAACTGCGGACCGCTGAAGTGCAGGACGTCGGCGAAGTAGTTGGTGGTGACGGCGCTGCTCGTGTACATCGAGAGGCCGAACGCCAGCGACATGGCAGCCAGCATGAGGTAGCCGCGACCAGGGGGCGTGCGCCAGGTCGCGGGCAGGCGGCGTCCGTGCTCGATCGCGCGCATTGGGTTCACGTTCCGGGCTCCTTCGCAGACGCGAAAGGGGCGGCGGCCCTGCCGGGCCGCCGCCCCTTTCGCGGCCTCACTTCGTCTTGCCGAACAGCCTCCGGCGCACGGCCGCCATCTTGAGCCACTGGATGCCCTCCGTCGGGTTCAGCTCCTTCGGGCAGGCCTCCACGCAGTTGGTGATCGTGTGGCAGCGGTAGGCGCCACGCTCGTTGTCCCACATCGGCATGCGATCCTTGACGGCCTCGTCGCGCGAGTCCACCTCGAAGCGGTACGCCTTGAGCAACGCGGCCGGGCCCAGGTAGTTGTCCTCGGTCCACACCGACGGGCAGCTGCTGTAGCAGGCCCCGCACAGGATGCAGTCGATCGGCATGTTCATCTTGAGCCGGTCCTTGGGCGACTGCAGGATCTCGCGCTCGGGCTCCTTGCGAGTGGCGGATGAGCCACGGCTTGACGTACTCGTACTTGGCGAAGAAGTCGGTCATGTCGCAGACCAGGTCCTTCACCAGCGGCAGGTGCGGCAGCGGCTCCACGGTGATCACGTCGGCGTGCACGTGCAGCACGTTGGTCTGGCAGGCCAGGCGGTAGCGCCCGTTGATGTACATGGCGCACGAGCCGCACACGGCGGCGCGGCAGCAGTAGCGGAACGAGAGCGTGCCGTCGAGGTGCTCCTGGATGTGGAAGAGCGACTCCAGCACGGTGATGTGCGACTCGTACGGCACCACGAAGTCGTCGTACCGCGCGACCTTGGGGTCGTCCTTGGCGGGGTCGAAGCGCTTGATATGCAGTTTGACCTCGGGCATCAGTAGACACGCTCCTGTGGCTCGAAGAACCCGAGCGTGACCGGCCGGTAGGTGAGCACCGGTCCTTCGGGGCGGTAGCTGGCCATGGTGTGCCTCAGCCAGTGCTCGTCGTCGCGCGTGGGGAAGTCGGTGCGCGCGTGCGCGCCGCGCGACTCGGTGCGCGCGATGGCGCCCTGGGCCACGCACAGCGTGAGGTCGAGCATGCCCTCCAGCTCCAGGGTGCGCATCATGTCCAGGTTGAAGATGCCGCCGGCGTTGCGCAGGCCGAGACGGGTGCAACGCTCCTTGAGCTTGAGCAGGCGCTCCAGGCCCTCGCGCATGGTGCGCTCGTCGCGGAACACGCCGTAGTGCTCCTTCATCGTCGTGGTCATGATCTCGCGGATGTCGTACGGGTCCTCGCCGTCCTTGCCGCGGGAGGCGAGGCTCGCGATGCGCGTCTCGACGGCGGCCACCGCCTCGGCCGCGGCGAGCGACGGGTCGGGGCCGGACTCGCCGCCGAGCAGGTCCGCGGCCACGGCCGCGCCGGCGCGGCGGCCGAACACGATGGTCTCGAGCAGCGAGTTGCCGCCGAGCCGGTTGGCGCCGTGCACGCTCACGCAGGCGCACTCGCCGGCGGCGTACAGGCCCTTCATCGGCGTGCGTCCGTCGACGTCGCAGTCGATGCCGCCCATCGAGTAGTGCTGGCTGGGCACGATGGGCACCGGCTCCTCCACCGGGTCGACGCCCTCGAAGTGGATGGCCAGGTCGCGGATGCCGGGCAGGCGCTCCTTGATGCGCTCGGCGCCGAGGTGCCGCAGGTCCAGGTACACGTAGCCCTGGCCGTCGATGCCGCGGCCCTCGTTGATCTCGGTCTGGATGGAGCGCGCCGTGATGTCGCGCGGGGCGAGCTCCATGGCCTTGGGTGCGTAGCGCGCCATGAAGCGCTCGCCGTCGTTGTTGATGAGGTAGGCGCCCTCGCCGCGGGCCCCCTCGCTCATGAGGATGTTGGTGGTGAGCAGGCCCGTGGGGTGGATCTGCACGAACTCCATGTCCTCCATGGGCACGCCGGCGTAGTAGCAGATCGCCCCGCCCCAGCCGGTGCTGATGATGGCGTTGGTGCTGTTGCTGTAGAGGCGGCCGGCGCCGCCGGTGGCCATGACCACGGCGTCGGCCGTGAAGGCGTGGAAGCCGCCGTTGATCATGTCGTAGACGGTGACGCCGCGGCACACGCCGTCCTGCACGATGAGGCTGGTGACGAAGACCTCCACGTACATCTTCACCTGGCGCTCGTAGGCGCGCTCCACGAGGCAGTGCAGCAGGTAGTGGCCGGTCTTGTCGGCGCCGTAGCAGGTCCTTGGAAAGCCGGCGCCGCCGAACGGCCGCTGGGCGATGCGCCCGTCGTCGAAGCGGCTGAACGGGCAGCCCCAGTGGTCCATCTCGAAGATGACCCCCGGCGCGTCCTTGGTCATCTGCATCACGGCGTCCTGGTCGGCCAGGTAGTCCGAGCCCTTGATGGTGTCGAAGCCGTGCTTCTCGGGGGTGTCGTCGTGGCCCTCGGGGTGGTTGGCCAGCGCGGCGTTGATGCCGCCCTGCGCCGCGCCGGAGTGGCTGCGCCCGGGGTGGACCTGGCTGATGATGGCGACGTCCAGGCCGTCGGCCTTGGCCTCGACGGCGGCGCGGCACCCCGCGAGCCCGCCGCCGACGACGATGAGCTGGTGGTGTGGCATTCCTTGCTCCCCTCAGCTCACCCAGACCCAGAGGGCCCAGATCCCGAAGATGACGGCGGCGATGCCGACGACCCAGAGCACGACGTCGAAGGCCTTGCGGCCGCCCGAGCTGCTGAGGCCCCAGTCGAGCACGACCATGCGCAGGCCGTTCAGCCCGTGGTAGACGACGGCGAGCAGCAGCACGATGTCGTTGATCAGCACGCGCCGGCCGGCCAGCCGCTCGCCGATGTTGTCGAAGCTCAGCTCGCCGATGGCCACGTAGTGCGTGAGCACCAGGTGGATCAGGATGGTGACGATGACGAGCACCGCGGTGACGCGCTGGCCCAGCCAGGGCCACATGCCGCCGCGGGCCTTGTCCAGGGCTTCCGTTCTCATTGCCATGTCGGCCCCCTCAGCCCAGGATGAACGACGAGGCCTTGGCGGCGAACAGCGCAAGCGTGAGCGCCGCCACGAGCATGCACACCCAGAAGATGGCCTTGTGCCGGTGCACGCCGACGCCGAGGTCCATGAGGATGATGCGCACGCCGTTCAGGGCGTGGTAGAGCACCGCCGCCACGAGCATGAGGTCGAGGAAGACCAGCAGGGGCTTGTCGAAGAACTCGAACAGGTTGTCGATGGCCTCCGGGCCGCCGATGCGGCCCTGCGAGATCACCCACACGTGGACGAACAGGTAGAAGACCAGCACCAGGCCGCTGATGCGGAAGAGCATCCAGGCCCACATGCCCTGCCCTTCCACAACCCGGCCCCGACGTTGGCCTGCTCGCGCTCCTTGACGGCCAAGACAGGCACCTCCCCGGCTTCTCTCTCGTGACGGCGCTCGCGCGCGCGGCACTGCACTCTCGCGTGATGCGCTCACGCGCGGGCGCACGCACGCCGGCTGCGCTCTGCGCCTTGTGCACTCACGCCTTCTGCACTCACGCGCGACCGGCTCACGCTCACGCTCACGCGTGACTGGCTCGCGTGTGACTGCGTGCTGACTAGTTGTGGGATTCGTCCCCCCGCGCGCGAGTCCTAGCGGACCGCGGGGGGCCGGCCGCCCGGCCCCTGCACGAGGCCGGCCGGTCCGAAGAATGATATCGGCATACCAAAAGTGATGACAAGGAGCCGGGATGGCCAAAGCCGGGCGCGGGAGGGCTCCACTTGCGCGGCCAGGTGCTGCTCGCAAGGCACTCGCCTTGATACTCCGCCATGACCCGCGGCGGGACATCCTGCTACTCGTGGCCTCAAAGAGGATACTGTTGCAGAAGGCCCCCACACACACAGGATCGCGAACCTAGAGCAGGTACGAGTACTTGCGCAGTTCCGCGGACAACGCCTCGCTGGCGGCGGCCATTTCGGACTCGCCTACGGCAGCCTCGAGAGCTGCGACCAAGCCCGCTATCCGAGATGCCTGCGCGTCATCGAGAAACGGCATCACCTTCTGCCGCGCCTGCTGGAGAAGGAGCAGCACCTGCGGATCGCGAGTCGTGCTTGAAACCTCGGTACGCTGGACTTCTTGACTCTCGATGGTCTGATCAACGCGCTGGGCTATTTCCACCAACTGCCGCTTGTCCTGGGTAACGCCGGTCGTGACTTCTTCTTGGAGTATCACCTGGCGCGTGACGTTGTCGATGAGCGTTACGTAGACGATGCCGTCCATCTTGTACTCGTAGGTCAGGTCAAGCGACGCCTCGCCGCGAGGACGAGGAGTAATCGGAACGTTCCAGCTGCACAGCTCGATGATGTCGGGGTCGTCCAGCCCGGCAACCGGGTCGCCTTCGAGGATGTCGACCTTCACAACCTCCTGAAGATCGACCGCCGGTACGTACGTCTCGGTGCGCTTGGCGGGCAACTTGTGATTGCGGGGGATGATCTCGCTGAATTCGAGGGTGCCCGGCACCCGGCCAATGACGGTCGTTCCTAGAGCATGCTCGGTGGACACAAGGAAGTCCGCGGATTCAAGTTCCCCGCTCATGATGGCCGCCGCAATCGCAGCACCTTCGGCAATCGCCGTCATGGGATCGATGTTGGGAGCAGGGTCCATGTTGAGCAACTCACAGATGAACTGGCGAACCGCTGGAATCTTGCACGTCCCACCGACGAGCAGGAGGGTATCGACGTCCGACGCCTGACGCTTGCCGTCGGCAAGGGTGCGTTCGATGGGGCCGCGCACTCTGTCAACGAGAGCCCGCGTCTCTTCGTCGAAGATCCGTCGCGTCACGTGCCGGTACTCTCCCCCAGGCATCGCCACGTTCGTTTCTTCAGCAGCGGAGAGCTTGATCTTAGCCTTCTCACACTCGATCTTCAGCGCACCCACATCGACGGGCGACCACGACTCAACGCCCGAAGATGCCGCGCGGAGCTTGTTGAACAGGATCCGGTCGAAGTCCAGCCCGCCGCATTCGATGACGCCGCTCGACGACTGCTCATGGAAGACCTGGTCCATCGACTCGAGAAGAGTGACATCCAGGGTCCCCCCGCCCCAGTCAACCACGAGTACGGTCTTGTCGCCCGGGGTCTCGTAGCCATGCGCCATGGCGGCTGCCGTCGGTTCGTTGATGAGCGTCAGCACCTGGATCCCACCCATGCCTGCGCAGATCTTCGTCCGGGCACGCGCGAGGCCACGACTGTTCGCGGGGACGGTGATGACCGCCTGCGCGACCTCAGATCCGCCCCACATCGTCGGCGCTGTTCGGAGGTGGCCGAAGATGAGCGCCGCCACCTCTTCCACGAGGTAGGCCTGGCCGCCCACCTCGACGACCTCTTCACCCTTGAACAGCCGTTTGATCGCCTCGATCTTGTTGTCGTGCCGCATCTTGGCCGCGAAGCCGAAAAGGGGCTCATTGTCCCGACCCACCGCGAACACCGTAGGCATGATGTTCTGATAGCCGAAAGTCTCCCACTCTCCTGAGGGCGGCTGATCGATCTGCAGGACGCTGACGTCACCGGCGGCGAACTGGGCCACCACCGAGTTGGTCGTGCCGAAATCGATTCCAAAGGAACTCATGTCACCTCCTCCTCGACCGGAGCCTCGGCGTCGCTGGACTCGTCGACTCCCTCTTGCCCGGGTGTCGCAGACGGCGCTGCTCGCTGAGGCGACTGCCGAGCCTCGTCCGGGTGTGCGTCGCGCGTCTCGGCCACGGCTTCAGACTGCCTTACTGCGTTCGAGTCCACGGCTCTCGCCTGCCCCTGCTTGATGACTCGGCTGCTGATGGCGTCGATATACGCCGGGACCAAGATCTCCAGGCGGTCTCCGGTGCCGTCGACGACTTCGAAGGCCTCGGGCTGCGAAGCATCCTGGAACCTCACCATGCCGGCCTGCTCAATCCACTCCGCCACAAGCCGGCGCAGAGTCTCGACGTCCTCAGTCCGCGAGAGCGCCACATCGAGTTGCGCTAGTTGCACAAGGTGCATGGTGAGATCCTGGACGGCCGCGACGACCGTCTTCCGCAGGCCTTCGAGGCCTCTACGGAACGCGACGTGCCCGGATCCCGACGACCAGTGCGACCTCAACCCTATCGAGCTTCCGGTCGACCGTGTCGAGCAGCCGGATGATCTCGTCAAGGCGCTCTCTCTCTTTCCTCATTGCGGATCAGCCTTTCCTAGAGGGAACAGCACGGACACATCGATGCGTTCTGCGCTCAAGTGAACGAGAGCATCGACCGCTTCGTCGAGCGCTCTCGCGCGGATCTCCTCCAGTTCCTCACTTGTCGGCCTTGCCGTACTCCTTGCCAACGGGACGGCCGGAATCTCAAGCCCCCCCATCTCGGCAAACAGCGCCCGGTCAGCGGGCACGCGGTAGTGATCGACGGCCGACCCCGGATCGTCAATCGCCTGTTCGATCGCGTGAAGAGCCCACGTGACATCTTCGATGCCGTAGAGAGCGTCGGGGTCGCGCTTCACGCGCCTGAGCACTGCCCCGGCTGCCTTCCGCGCGGCGTCGCGCGAGGCCCCGTAGTCGATGCCAAGAATGAAATAGGGGTTGCGGCGCTCGTCATCCATCGGCTGTCACCTCGAAAGGGCCATGAGCAGGTAGTACAGACGCTCGCTTTCCGATCGCAGGTCACGCAACGCATCGGCAAGCTCTTCGTCGCCAAGGTGCGGTGTGATTTTGTCGAGAATCTTGCAGGTGTCGGTGCAGAACCGCATGACCGGGTTCGTCGCCACGAGCACGGCGGCGCGATTCACGCTATACCCGTGGCCGACACTGGCGATCTGCTGCCCGATGCGGTTGTAGAAGCCGAACGCCTCGCGAAGCTCTGAGTCGCGATACCTGCCTACCACCGCCGCCATCTCGGCGAATCCGATGCTCAGCATGGCCTGCGCGTACTCGCGTTCGTCCGCCGGAAGGGAGGCCAGTTCGCTCTTGGCGTAGATCAGCATGTCGAGGAACTTGTCTTTGGGTTCCCCTCCGTCCTCAGTGACGCTCTCCGCAACGCCCGCCACCACGAGTCCGACCAACGGAATCCTCTCCCCCGCGTCCATCGGCATGTCGGCCTCAATGACGTCGATGCCGAGCATGCGGCCCACGTCTCGGCCGGGGTCTTTGTGAGCCCCGTCATGAGGGCGCCCACCAATCCATCCCGCTCTTCGATCAACCACCTCGCGTCGGAGTTCCCCCGCAAGGCGGCTGCAAGGGCAACAATGAACGTATCGATCCCCTTGGCCCTCGCCCCGTAGACCCTGGCCTCCACCGAACCAGGTGCGGAGACGATGAGGCTGTCGTTCCGACGAAGCCATTCAGCGTCGACGGAGGCCATCAATCGCAGGGGGCTGCGGAACGGATCGCAGTCCCACCGGACCGGCCACGCCCACCAGTGCGTGCACCAAATCCTCGGGCATGTCCGCCTCGGGGTCCGTCGTCGAACTCGCTGGCGCTGAACCCACAGTCACGGCCCGAAGCGACGGCGACCACGCAAAGCTCAGGGGAGGGAGACTCAGCACCAGTCGGGCGAGATGGTGAGCCCCGGCAGCGGGGTCCTCACCTCCAGAGACGACACCAATGTTGGCTTGTAGAGCCGACGAGTGCTCGTTGTCGATGGCTTGCTCAAGGGCTTGAATCGCAGCCTCGTCGCGTCCAACTTGCCACTGTACCGCCGCCATCAAGTTCAGCGCTTCATCCTGGTGGCTTCGGCGCGGGACATCGAAAGACACTGCTTGGCAAGGGCCAGTGTCTTCTCCCACTCCCACGCGTAGAGGTGGTCTTGCCTCGTAAGCTTGGGGAACTCCAGGAACTCGGGCCCTGCTTCTATCAGAGCCGGCCTTCGCGTGACAGCGGTCGCACAGCGCGAAGGACGGGAAACGCGTACAGACAAGAGCGCCGGTGTCGCCGGCTCCAAGCTGTCGGCTTGGACGCAGGCGGCGAGCGCGTTGAGCTTGTCGTGCTGTTCTGGGTTCATGCCGGGGACCGTTACTGGTCGGACTCGGGTCTCAGAGGCCGATGTTGTGCGCGAAAGCCGGCCGCGTACCAGGACGACTGCAGTTCAAGGTCGGCCGTGACTTCGGGGACGCCCTGCGGCCACGCATGGCGTGTCGCGTGGCGCTTGAAACCATGGTGTTGAGCACTCTTAGCCGTGCTCGAAAGCCTAGCTTGAAACGTGCGCGTAGCGCCACATGAATGGTGCCGACGACGCCGGGAGAGCCTGGTCAATCAGGTCATCAAGCACAGACATCGGCAGAGTAGCAAGGAAGTCGGGAGCCGCCTTGGTGAGGTCCGAGCAACGACCGCCGAATGTCGCGAGAAGCTCGAACGCGGGTCTGGGACCTCAAGATCATCCGGGAAACGGAGGGGACCCTGTGATGCCGATCTCGCCATCTCCGACGCTGCCAACCTGGCACTGGTAGCCTGCGGAGTGAGGCTAGACCGCGGTCAATGAAACGAGCAGCGCCACGAGCGGCCAGGTGCGTGACGAGTCGCGCGGCCAAGTCAGTGGCCCAAGGAGAACGTGCTGGACTAGGGCCACGGCCGGGTTGGCTTCGCAGCACCCTCCAGCGCCTCTGCCACTCGCTGCGCAGCGCTCGTTTCGACAGAGTGGTCCAGCAACGCAGCACCACCACAAGCTTGACCGGATACCCGGAGGGGAGCATCGTCATGACGATGAGCGCTGCCTCCCGTGGCACTGGAGCGTGCAGCAATGACGCGTACCAATGCGCGCGGAGTCACTCAGCGGGATCTGCGCGAGGAGATCCTCACGGGAGCACCGAAGCACGTCCGCGACCGTGAGACGGAACTGGCCGTGGCCTGGTTGATCTCAGAGCGCTACGGAGGCGCTCGCGGTCAGTCTGCACCTTCGATCACACGCCGTGAACGAGCGACCATGCCCGCGTGCCGCTGCGGCCTCGTGCGAGGGCCTCGACGATCGTGAGGACGTTCCACCTCGACGCCTCGACTACGTGGAGCGTGAGCGTCGTCGTTGTGGCAACAACGATGGCGGCTTCTTGGTGAACCCTCTTCGGACTTGATAGACACTCCCTAGCTGCCCTCGAGGCTGGGACCTGGGGAGAGAGAGCGTGGCCCTGCACTCGGTGCACACTGCGCCGACGGACGGCCAAGCACCGCAAGACCAGCAGAAGGGAGGCAACGGCAGGTCAATGGCGGAAGTCGCATCCGGCACACCGACCGCGCTGGGCAACTTGGCCGTTGAGGGCGCAGAAGACTCTCTCGTCGGGACTTGCGCAACCACCCACTCGCGCAAACCCTCATAGGCCCACTTCAGGTGCCCCTGTGCGTCATAGTCGATGACGTGCGTCGGCGATATAGGTCCGTGACCCTCAAGGAAGTACTGCCGGTTCTCGTAGCGAATGGTCTTGCCGACCCACGCGGTACTGGGTCCGAACGTCGCGAGAAGCATCGCCCCTCCGGGTCGACACCGTGGAGGGATTATCGACATCGAGAGGGCCGCCCTTGATGCGCGGCGAGACAATGCACGCGTGAGCCGGGGAGTCGTCCGAAAGGTCGGCGCAGGGACACGTCCGCCGGCTCGAGCTGGCAGCTGGGCTTCGACTACCCACCACACTCTCCTCAAGTCAGTCGCCCCAGGGAACGTCATGGGTTCCTCTACTCGATTCAGTAACAACGGAAGATGAATCCTCAGGTCGGAGCAGCGCTCGCCGTGCACGTCGAACTTCTGGCCGTCGTCCTGGAGCAGGCCGGAGAGCTGCTCCCACTTCTTGTCGCAGCCGGAGAAGCCCACCTTGTCGGCGAGCTCTCGTGATGGGTCCGCGTGACATCTCGTACGCAGTTCCTGGATGGTCTGCGCCGCCGAGGCCTGGTCGACGACCTGCTCCTCGAGCTCCTCGAGCTCCTCGTCGGGCAGCTCGTCGAGGTCTTCGAGGTCCTCGATGTCGAGCTCGGGGGCGACGGCGCCGGTGGCGAGCAGCACGTCGGCCTGCTCGGCCGTCACCTGGGCGCCGCGGCGCAGCAGCTTCTCCTCCTCGAGCTTGGCCTCGAGGCGCTTGCGGCGGCGCTTCAGCGACTGGTAGATCGCCTCGGGCGAGGAGGCGAGGCGGCGCTGCAGGGTGGTGAGCGCGAAGCCGACGGCGATGCGCCGGCGCCCCTGGCCCTGCTCGTTGGCGAGCCGGTCGGCGCGGTTCATCTCCTCGCGCACGTAGGTCGGTGAACTCGTTGTAGAGGTACGCCTCGTCGGCGGAAAGCGCGTACTTGACGGCGTAGGCGCGGCGCTCGGGGAACAGCGGCCGCCCGTCAATGTGGCGCAGCTGCTCCTTGGAGAGGCGGCGCATCATGTCGCGGGCGCCGGCCTCCTTGCTGTGCCCCTCTTGCCGCGCACCTTGCCGGCGAAGCGGTCGTAGTCGAGCAGCGCCATGAAGAGGTCGAAGTCCTCGGGCTTGCCGCTGTGCGGCGTCGCTGTCATCAGCAGCAAGTGGCGCGTCACCTCGCCGAGGCGCATGCCGAGCTTGTAGCGCTTGGTCTCCTTGACCTCGTTGCCGAAGTAGTGCGCCGACATCTTGTGGGCCTCGTCGCAGATCACGAGGTCCCAGTCGCTCTGGCTGAGCTTGGCGAGCAGCTCCTCGTTACGCGAGAGGTGGTCGAGGCGGGCGATGAGCAGGTCCTTCTCGAGGAAGGGGTTGCCGGCGTACGAGGCGTCGATCATCTGCCGCGTGACGATCTCGAAGGGGAGGTGGAACTTCTCGCGCAGCTCGTCCTGCCACTGGTCGACCAGCATGCCCGGGCAGACGATGAGGCACGCGCTTGGCGTCGCCGCGCACCATGAGCTCCTTGATGAGCAGGCCGGCCATGATGGTCTTGCCGGCGCCGGGGTCGTCGGCGAGCAGGAAGTGCAGTGGCTGGCGGGAGAGCATCTCCTCGTAGACCGCCGAGATCTGGTGCGGCAGCGGCATCACGTTGGAGGTGCTGACCGCGAGCAGCGGGTCAAAGAGGTAGGCGAGCTGGATGCGGCGCGCCTCGCTGACGAGGCGGAAGAGCGCGCCGTCGGCGGTGAGGGACCAGGCCTTGCCGGGCAGCCTCGACCTCAAACCGCGACTCGGCGTCCCGGTAGAGGACCTCCTCGCCGACGCGGCCCGCGTCATCGCGGTAGGTGAGCGTAAGCGCGGCGGTGCCGTGCCACTGCCGGCGACGACGGTCACCGCCTGGCCCGCGACCACCCCGGTCACGCGCGCGCCAGGCGTGAGGTCCTCGAGACGTGCCATGCGGAGAGGCCCCTCTCGTCAGCTCGTCAGAATGCCGGGCTCGGCTCCCCTCAGGCCCGGCGAGCTCAGACCGAACACACCTGCCGGGACTCTAGCAGTTGAGGGTGACGGATGGCAGGGCCGACTCAAGTCTCAACCCGGAGCCGTGCGGCCGTTTACATTGCGTCGGCAGCTCTGGACGACAGCGCCGGCCGGGGCAGCCACAATGCGTCCAATGCCCATGGACGTGCTGCTCGACACGAACATCCTGATCCCGGCGGAGCCAACCTCGCCGAGTGACATCGGAGCCGACGACACCCTGTGGTGGCGGAGCTCTTGCGCCTCATAGGAGACCGGGGGCAAGGTGCTGATCCACCCGGATGCCTTTCGGGAGAGTCGAGCACGATACCGACCCTGGGCGGCGCGAGCTACGACGCGCATTTCTCGCGAAGTATCCACGGCTCACGTCACCTCCTGAGCTTGACGGCACAGCTCGCCGACCGCTTCGGCTCTCCAAATCCCGGATCGCACGACGCCGTCGACCTACGCCTCCTGGAGGCGCTGAGGGCGCGGTCTCGCCGACATATTGGTCACGGATGACACAGCATTGCGCCGGCGAGCCAGAGCCATCGACCTCGGGGACTCCGTGCTCACTTCATCAGAGGCGCTGGAACTCATGCGTCGTCTGTACGAACCGCTGGTCATGGCGCCGCCTGCGATTAGGCATCTCACGTGCGATCAACTCGATGTCGGCCGATCCCATCCTCGACTCACTCAGCCGCGACTACGACGGGTTCGACGACTGGCTCGCCAGAGCCGCGCTCATGCGCCGTGATGCGTGGGTGGTCGTCGATGAGAGGCGGCATCTACGCGGGCCTTGGCAATCATCAATGAGGAGATCCAGGGCGAGCATGGGCTGCTCGGCAAGCTCCTCAAGATCTGTACGTTCAAAGTGGCTGACGTCCACCGCGGAAGCCGGTACGGAGAGCTCCTCCTGAAGCCGATCCTTGATCACGCCTTCGCGCACGGCTACGACACGGTGTTTGTCGAAGCGAAGCCAGACAACGAAGAGTTGTTTTCCTTCCTCGACACCTTCGGCTTCCATGACACGCGGCCGATTCAAGAACGGCACTGACCCCGTGTTCGCAAAGACGCTCCGCGTCCCCGATGACGGGGCATCTGGTCTGAACGACCTCGAGTTTCACATCGCATTCGGTCCGCCGACGCTCAGATGGGTCGGCGTGCCCGCGTTCATCGTCCCGATCCAACCTCGGTTTCACAGCCGCCTCTTCCCCGAGGCGGAACGCCAGCTCACGCTGTCGCCTGCTGCGGAACCTCACGCAAACGGGATCCGCAAGGCGTACCTGTCGAAAGCTGCGTCGCGCCAACTGACGCCCGGGGTCCGTGTCTGTACTTCTACCGGTCTCAGAGCCAGGAGGTGACAGTGGTGGGTGTCGTCGAGGATGTCCATGTTCTGTCCGATGCACCGTCTATCGTCCGTGCAGCAGGAAAGAGGACGCTGTTCGCATATGAGGACATCGAGAAGCGCTCGCAGCGAAAGGTACCGACGTCCTCGTGATCGGCTTCCGCCAGGCCCGAGTCCTCGACGAACCGATCTCATACGGCGAACTCCAGAGAGGTGGCGTTCTCAAGGGTCCGCCGCAGACCGTCACGTCCATCGAATCGGAGGCAGCGGCATGGCTGGCGCAAGAGCGCACGACTGTAGTCTTGCTCCCCATCAAGCCGCAGTACGCACGCCCGATCATGGACGGCACGAAAGGCGTCGAGTTCCGCAAGACGTCCTTCGCGCGTAGCCCCACCCACGTACTCGTGTACGCGAGCAGCCCCGTGAAGAGCATGCTCGGCTACTTCGAGGTCGATGACATCGTCGTCGACTCTCGTCGAGGCGCTGTGGGCCAGATACGCGGACGTCGGCGGCATCACCGAAGACGACTTCCGCGAGTACTACGCCGGCCACGAGCGCGGAGTGGCTCTCGGCGTCGGCCACGTGCACGCCTTCGCGGACCCCCTGCCGCTCGCAGCCCTCGGGCTCACCGCCCCGCCGCAGAGCTTCATGTACATCGGCCGCCGCGTGCTGAACGACCTGCAGGAGGCACCGTGGAGCAACGCGATCACCGCGGCCGAGCTCAAGGCCATCCGCGAGAAGGCCGGTCCTCACGTCGAGGACGCCGACTGGCAGACATCTGAAGACCTCAAGCGGAAGTTCGCCGAGGCCCGGACCCGGCGAGACCCGATGTACCTCACGAGGAGCGAGTTCTTCGAGGTCGCCCACTGGAAGCTCATCGGCCAGTACGGACGGGCAGCCCGTCACCTCGAGAAGAACACCGCCGCCGCAGATCGAGCGCGTGACGCGCGCACGCCTTCGCCTTCAGCGCGACCCCGACGATCCCGACCTCGAGCTGGACGTGCGCCTGCAGATCCTCCGCGTGCTGCCCGGAGTCGGCATGGGCGTCGCCTCGGCCATCCTCGCCCTCTGCTCCCCCGAGAGACTACGCGCCCATCGACTTCCGCGTCTGGCGGCAGCTGTTCGGCGAGGACCTGGCGATGTTCGAACTGCGCCGAATACCGCCGCACATGGCGCGCCTCCGCGAGCTTGTCGCCGAGCTCGGCGACATCGACCCGGAGGGCGGCTGGACGGTGCAGCTGGTCGACTACTACTGCTGGGAGCGGGACAAGGGCGAGGGCGACGTGACGCTGCGAGCCGGCCATCGGCGGCGCCGACCCGACTAGCCCCCAACGTAAACCACCTCTGCATTGCGTCATCCTGTTCCGCCATGCTCGGCACCCCTACGCTGGGCTTGCCCGGCGAAGGCGTCGCGGTGGCGAGTTTCTGACGATACGCCGCACATCGCCGTGAATCACTCTGGACTACCGTTGGTTGACATATGTCAACCAACTGGGCAGACTGGTGAAGGAGGCTGTGAGCTTGGCGCGGGGCAGACACCCGAACAAGCATGTCGAGGCCGCTGTCAGGTACGCAGAGAGCAGGAGCTGGAGAGTCGTGCCGGCAGGAAGAGTGCACACGCGTGGGGAGTGCTCTGCTGTCTCGCACAACAACCCCGACTGCCGTTGCGGCGAGTTCTGCAGGCTGAGCGTGGCCTCGACGCCTCGAAGCCCCGAGAACCACGCGGACATGATCCGGCGACGCGTGGATGATTGTATCGGTCCGGCGGAGCAGGAGGGTGCTTTCGACGATGAACGACTATGAGTTCACCCTCCGCTTTGTGCTGGGCCGTCTCCCCGAGACGGACATGGACCTCAGTCGTCGATGCGCTCTACGGGCAAGGTTGCGACGATGCCCTCATGGATCGGCCGGCCCGGCCGGCTCGGTCTGGACTTCACTCGCAGTGCGGAGTCGGCGCGGGCAGCGGTCCTGAGCGCAATCTCCGATGTTCGCAGGGCCGTCCCCGGAGCCGCGCTGGTCGAGGTGACCCCCGACTTGGTCGGCGTAGCGGACCTGGCGTTCATGTTCTCCTGCTCCCGCCAGAACATGTGGAAGCTGATCATGGGCAACTGCTCCACAGCTCCTGCCCCCGCCCACGAAGGCAAGTCCTCGCTCTGGCATCTCGGACCACTCCTCCGCTGGCTCGCACGCGAGAAGCGGTACTCCGTGGACCCCCGTCTGCTCGACCTGGCCGACGCGACCATGGCCGTCAACCTCGCGCTGGACTCCATCCGCGCGGACCCGGACACCGAACGGGAGCTGCGGAGTCTCGTCGTGTAGGGGGTGCTGCCTTTCCACCGGACGTGCACTGATCGCGCGGCCTGGCACACTTGACCCTGTCCGTGAGTCCGCCGGTCTTGGCCTGTCATCGGCGCGCCGTCTCCCGGCGGCCGGTCCCAGCGCTTTCGGCGCCGCGGCGCGGCAGCTACACTGGCCGCCGGGCCGAAGTGGAGGACCGGATGCACAAGTCCATCGTCATCGTGGCGGCGCTCGCCGCCGCCCTGCTGCTGGCCGTCGCCTGCGGAAGCGGGAGCGACGGCACGCCGGCGCCGCAGGCACGGCCGGCGTCGGCGACACCGTGAGCGTCGCCGGAGGCTCCTCCAGCTCGAGATCACGCTCGAGGAGACCAGACGGCTGCCGGCGAGACGGTCGGCGGCACGGAGGTCCGGCCGGCCCTGTTCGGGGTCAAGCTCGCCGTCAGGAACCTGACGGGGTCGTTCTACGACGACGCGATCTCACTCTGCGCCGTGCTCACCGACACGAGCGGCCGCACCCACAACGTCGCGTGGGAGCTCGTCGACGAGAGCGACGAGGAGTTCCGCGACGTGCTCGAGGGCGTCCGCATCCCGGCGGGCGGCGAGCGGACCGGCTGGGTCTACTTCGCGCTCGCGCCCGAGGCGCGAACCGTCAACGCTGCGCTTCACCGCCGAGGCCGGCTTCGGTCCCGAGACCGGGGTGTGGTCGCTGGAGTGAGACGGGCGCGCCGATCACGGCGCGACGAGCCGTGCCGAACCGCGCGAGCACGGCCGCCGTCAGCTCCGCGGGCAGCGCGCACGCCAACTCCGCACCGCGCGCCCGCCAGTCCAGGCTCTTCACCTGGTCGGAGAGGACGACGCCGTCGACCGGCAGCGCCTCCGGGACTGCGACCTCGAATGGGTATCCCTTCACCCTGCTCGTCAGTGGACAGAGCAGCGCGAGCCCGACCTGCCGTTGTACGCCGCCGGCGAGACGACGAGCCAGGGCCGGCGGCCTGACTGCTCGTGTCCCGCCACCTCCGGCGTGGCCAGCCAGACGACGTCGCCGCGTTCGGGCACGTACCCCACCTCACCAGACCTCGCTGCCGGCCGCCTGGCCGGCGTCGGTCTCTGCGTGCAGGTTGCCAGGCGTCACGCCTGCCAGCAGGTCCGCCAGCGTCGGTGCCGGGGCGAGGCAGGCTCGAGCCACGAGCTTGCCGTCGCAGACCCGCAGGTCGACCGCCGAATCCACCACCAGTCCCATCTCCTCCGCAAAGACCTTCGGGATCCTGACCGCGAGGCTGTTGCCCCAGCGCTGGACCTTGGTTCTCATATGACATCCTCCCGTTGTCTCGACATTGAGGATACAACGGGAGTCCGAGAGCACTGAAACGATGGTAGGGGCGACCTGCTCCCCGGCGGGAGAGTGACAATGGCGGGCACGACGCCGGCGGTGCGGTCGACGTTGCAGTCGACTCCCTGCGCCTCTGCGGGAGGAGGAGGCCGTGAAGTACATCATCGCCGTGATCCAGCCCGACAAGCTCGGGGACGTGCTCGAGCAGCTGGAGGAACGGGAGGTCCACGTGGTCACCGTTTCGGACATGATGGGACGCGAGCGGCAGCGGGCGTCGCCGAGATCTACCGCGGTCACGTGGAGCCGGCGCTCGGGGCCTTCATCCTGGACCTCGAGCAGTGCCCGCGCATCCGCACCGGTGAGACAGCGAGCGTGGCGATCGGGCAGCGGAGCGCAGCCGGCCGAGTGGCCGGAGCCTCGAGCGACCGGCCGGGGTCGCCTCGAACGACGAGGCGACCCCGGCCGGTCTAGCTGGCCATGAGCGCACGCGGCCACGCGGCTCACTGGCATGCGGCCGCCAGTTGACACCGCGGCGCCACACCGGAAGAGTCGGCAGGCCATGAGGAGCCGCCCGTGATCACCGTCGTCCTGAGCCTGACCGCCGCCGTCGGCTGGGCGTTCCACGACTTCCTCGTCCAGCCGGTGACGCGCAAGGCAGGCGCGTTCACGGCGATGTTCTGGGTGCTGGCCGCCAGCACGGTCATCCTGATGGCGTTCTCCCTGGCGCTCGGCGGCGTGCCCTCGGGCGGCGCCGAGTGGAGGGCCGTGGGCATCGCCGCCGTGGGCGGCGTGCTGTACGTGGTGGCCGTAGCCGTGCTGCTGCACGGCCTGCAGGTCGGCAACCTCTCGGTGGTCACGCCGCTCTGCTCGCTGATGGGCGGCGTGACGGCGCTCGCCGCCGTCCTGCTGGGCGAGCGCGTGGGCACGCTCAGCGCCGTGGCGCTGCCCCTGGCCGTGGCGGGCGTGCTGCTCACGTCCATCGTGACGCCCGAGGAAGAGGCCGTGGAAGAAGTGGCGCGGACCGGGCGGGCCGGTGGTGCCGAGCCGGCGCAGGGCGAGCCGGCCGCGGGCGGGGCGGCGGCGAGCACGTCGGCTGAAGCGGCGCCCGGCGCAGCCGGCGCGCCGCGCCGGCTCCGCGCGACCGCCGGCGCCGGCTGGGGCCTGCTGGCCGCCGTGCTGTTCGGCGCGACCTTCCTCATCTACGGCTACGCCGACGGCATCCCGGCCGTGTCGGCGGCGGCGTGGGGCCGGCTCACCGGCATGGCCGTGTTCCTGCCGTTCGCGCTGCTGCGGGTGCCGCTCAGGATGCAGCCGCGGCTGTACGTGAGCACCACCGTCGCGGCCTGCCTGGACAGCGTGGCGTACACGGCCATCGCCGCGGCGCTGGTGATCGGCCCGATCTCGGTGGCCTCGGTGCTCAGCGCGCAGTTCGCCACCATCGCGCTCCTGCTCGGCGTCGTCGTGCGGCACGAGCGGCTCGCCAAGCACCAGATCGCCGGGCTGGTCTGCACGATCACCGCAGTCACGCTGTTCGCCTTCGCCGCCTGACGGGCCCCGCGCCCGCGTCCGGCCCGGCCCGAGGGGCGGCGGCGCGGTCGCCCCGCATCCGCCGCCGCCCGTGCGGTCCACGCGCTACTTCACCTTGCTGATGTCGATGTTGAGCTGCTTGACCTCGGTGAGCTCGTCGAAGCACCAGTCGCTCAGCTCGCGGCCCAGCCCGCTCTTCTTGACGCCGCCGAACGGCGAGAGCTGGTCCCAGCAGTTGTTGGTCTCGTTGATGAGCACCGTGCCGCACTCGATGCCCTCGCCGAGCAGGAAGGCGGTGCGCAGGCTGCTGGTGAACGCCGCACCCTGCAACCCGTACGGGGTCTCGTTGGCGATGCGCAGGCACTCGTCCAGGTCCTTGAAGGTCATGATGGGCGCGACCGGACCGAAGGTCTCGTCGCGCGCCATGAGGAAGTCCGAGGTGACGCCGTCCACCACCGTCACGTCCGCGTACATGCCGTCGATGCTCCCGCCCATGAGGAACGCGCCGCCGCGCTCGCGGGCGTCGTCGAGGTGCGCCTTGACCTTGGCGACGTTGCCGAAGTTGTTGAGCGGGCCCATGTCGGTGCCCTCGTCCAGCGGGTTGCCGACCTTGACCCGGGCGGCCCGCGCCAGCAGCTTCTCCACGTACTCGTCGTGCACGGCCTCGTGGACGAGGATGCGCTCCGAGGCCGTGCACACCTGTCCGGCCAGGTAGAAGCAGCCGGTGATGGTCGCCTCCACGGCCTCCTCGATGTTGGCGTCGTCCATGACCACCAACGGTCCGTTGCCGCCGAGCTCCAGCATCAGCCGCTTGATGCCGGCGATGCGCGTGAGGCGCTCGCCGGTCACGGTCTCGCCGGTGAAGTGGATGGCGCTCGTGCCGGGGTTGCTCACGAGCTCCTCGCCCACCACCGGTCCGGGGCCCGTGACCACGTTGACGGCGCCGGCCGGGAACCCGGCCTCCTCGCAGATCTCGGCGAGCATGAGGGCGCTGAACGGAGTCGTGCTCGCCGGCTTGAGCACGATGGCGTTGCCGGCCGCCAGCGCGTGCGTGAGGGCGATGTTGGGGATGTCGTGCGGCCAGTTCCAGGGGGAGATGATGCCGACCACGCCCATCGGCTGGCGGATGACGAGGATGCGCTTGTTCAGCGTGTCTTCCTGGATGGACGGGTTGATCCGGCCGCGGTACCGCTTGATGCCCTCGGCCGCCTCCATGAAGTGCGGGGCCGAGTAGTCCTCGATCTCGCTGCGCGCCTCGGTGATGGTCTTGCCGCACTCGCGGCAGAGCACGCGCGCGTCGTGCTCGAGGCGCCGGAAGGCGATCTCGCCGGCCTTGTGCAAGAGGCCGGCGCGCGCCGGTATGGAGAGCGCGGCCATCTCCTTCTGGGCCTTCTTCGCCGCCGCGATGGCCCGGCGCACGTCCTCCTCGGCGCCCTTGGGTACCGAGCCGATGAGGCTGCCGTCGCCCGGCGACCAGACGTCGGCTCTCTCGCCGCTCGCCGACTCGACCCACTCCCCGCCGACGTACATCTTGTAGTCCATCGGCGGGTCGGCGGGCGCCGGGTACGGCGTCGGATACGGCCCCGTGACCCTCGCGGTATCTGTCGCCATGCGTCCCGTCTCCTTCGTCTCGCGGGTCCGGACACCCGGTCGGGCGCCGGTCGGCCGCGGCGCCGTGCGTCACGCTCGGGCGCCGCTCGCCAGTCCTTCGCTCAGGGCGGCGCGCCTGCACGCGTCGCACAGGTCGTACTGCTCCTTGGGCAGACCGCCCCGCGCCGCCGTCACGGCGAGCTGGGCGGTCGTCATCAGCGGCGCCCCGCAGCCGGCGCACGGGACCATCTCCAGCGTGCGTCCCCACACCGTGCGCGTGGTCGCCGTCTCCTCCATCGGGATGCACGCGGTCGGGCACGCGGCGACGCAGGAGCCGCAGCCCACGCAGCCGAGGGCCGCTGCCTGGCCGAAGGGCGCCCCAACGCGCTTGTGGTCGCCGCGGCCGAGCACCGAGAGCGCGTGGTACCCGAGCATCGCGCAGGTGCGCACGCAGAGCTCGCAGAGGACGCAGCCCGGCATGGGCGCGTCCGTCACCGGCGGGAACAGCGGCCGGGTCACGCCGAGTCGTTCCGCCAGCAGGCGCAGCGCCGGCGCGTCGGGCGCGTACGGCAGCAGCAGCTGGAGGTTCATGGCGCGGTGGCGGCGGATGAGCGCGGACTCCGTGACCACCTCCAGCCCCTCTGACACCGGGTAGTCGCACGAGGTGGTGAGCGCCGGCTCGGCTTCGCCCGGCCGGCGCACCTCCGTCAGACACAAGCGGCACGCCGCGGTGGGCGCGACGGCCGGGTGGTGGCAGAGGCCGGGCACGTCGCGGCCGGCGGCGCGCGCGACCTCCAGGAGGCTCGCGCCCTCCGCCGCGGTCACCGCGGACCCGTCGATGGTGAGTCTCACGTCCATGGCGTCCCCCTCACCTCACGACCACGGCGTCCTGCCGGCACACGTCCCTGCACAGACCGCACTTGATGCAGAGCTCCTGGGCGATCGTGTGCGGCAGCTTCTTCTCCCCCGTGATGGCCGCCTGCGGGCAGCTCGTGGCGCACAGCGTGCAGCCGTTGCAGCGCTCCTCATCGATGGTGAACGTGATGAGCGCGGCGCACACCCCCGCCGGGCAGCGACTCTCGTCCACGTGCGCGAGGTACTCGTCGCGGAAGTGCCGCAGGGTCGAGAGCACCGGGTTGACCGCCGTCGTGCCCAGCGCGCACAGCGACGTCGTCCGGACCGTCTCGGCGAGGTCCTCTATCAGCGAGACGCTCTCGCGCGTCCCCCGCCCCTCGCAGATGTCCACGAGCAGCCCGTGCAGGCGGATGAGCCCCTCCCTGCACGAGGTGCAGTTGCCGCACGACTCGGAGGCCAGGAAGCGCACGAAGTGACGGGCCACGTCCACCATGCACGCGTCCTCGTCCATCACCACCATGCCGCCGGACCCCATCATGGAGCCCTCCGCCACGAGCGTGTCGAAGTCGACCGGCACGTCGAGCCGCTCCACCGGCAGGCAACCCCCCGAAGGACCGCCGGTCTGCACCGCCTTGAACGCCTTGCCGCCGGGGATGCCGCCGCCGATGCCGAACACGATCTCCCGCAGCGTCGTGCCCATCGGGACCTCGATGAGCCCGGTGTTGTTCACCTTGCCGACCAGCGAGAAGATCTTGGTGCCCGCCGACCCGGCCGTACCGAGGCCGCGGTACCGGTCGCCGCCGCCCAGGACGATGTGCGGGACGTTGGCCCACGTCTCCACGTTGTTGACGGTGGTGGGCCTGCCCCACAGGCCGCGCTGCGACGGGTGGACGAGCCGCCGCCGGGGGACGCCGCGGCGGCCCTCCAGCGACGCCATCATGGCGGTCTCCTCGCCGCACACGAACGCCCCGCCGCCACGCTTGATGCGCACGTCGAACGACAGGCCGCTGCCGAGGATGTCCTCGCCCAGCAGGCCGGACTCGCGCGCCTGCTCGATGGCGACGCCGAGGTGTTCCACGGCGAGCGGGTACTCCTGCCGCACGTACACGTACCCCTGGCTCGCGCCGATGGCGTAGGCCCCGATGAGCATGCCCTCCAGCACGCTGTGCGGGTTGCCCTCGAGCACGGAGCGGTCCATGAAGGCGCCGGGGTCGCCCTCGTCGGCGTTGCACACCACGTACCGCAGGTCGCCGGGCGCGTCGCGGCACGACTCCCACTTGCGCCCCGTGGGGAAGCCGGCGCCGCCACGCCCTCGCAGCCCCGAGCGCTTGACCTCCTCGAGCACCGCCTCGGGGCCTGTCTCGAACGCCCGGACGAGGGCGGCGTAGGCCCCGAGCGCGATGGCGTCGTCGATGGCGGTGGGGTCGAGGCGGCCGTTGTCGCGCAGGACGAGGCGCCGCTGGCCGGCGTAGAAGGGGATGCCGGCCTCGGTGCGGTGCCGCTCGCCGCTGACCGGGTCGACGTACAGCAGGCGCTCCACGACGCCGCCGCCGAGCACGGTGGTCGTGACGATCTCGGCGGCGTCCTTGGGGCGAACGCGCTGGTAGAGGACACCCTCGGGCGAGACCAGCACCAGCGGCCCGCGCTCGCAGAAGCCGTGGCAGCCGGTGGCCCGCAGCGTGACCTCGCGGCCCGCGCCGCGGGCCGCGAGGTCGGCACGGAGGGCCTCGTGCACCTGCATGGCGCCCTGCGCCCGGCAACCGGTGCCGCCGCACACGGCGACGCCCGGGCCCGCCGGGACGGCGTCGGCGAGACGACGACGGTGTCGCTCGAGCGCGGCGGCGTCGGCGAAGCGCACCGCCGTCACTCGGCGTCCTCCGCGGCCCCGCCGAGCACCCGGGCGACGAGGCGCGAGACCTTCTGCGGCGTCGCGTGCCCGTGGTACTCGCCGTCGAGGATGACCAGCGGCCCCAAGGCGCAGGCGCCCACGCAGTTGACCTCCTCGACGGTCAGGGACAGGTCGGCCGCCGTGTCGCCGGGGGCGACCCCCGTGTCGCGCTCGAGCTGCTCGAGCAGCCGCACTGCACCGCGCACGTGGCAGGCGGTGCCCATGCACACCGTGCACGTGTGCTCGCCGCGCGGCTCCATGTGGAAGCCATGGTAGAAGCTGGCCACGCCGTACACCTGCGTGCGCGGCAGGCCCAGGTGCTGCGCCGCCTGCCGCAGGGCTGGCTCCGGCAAGTACCGGAACTCGGCCTGGATGTCGTGCAGCACGTCCACCAGGCCGCCCGGATCGCCGCGCGGGTACGCACGCAGCAGCGCGGCGACTCGGCGCGCGTCCGAGAGTGGCGGCTCCGCCGTCGGACCCGCGTCCGCGGGCGACGCGCCGGCCGCCCGGTCCGCCCCGTCTGGCGGAAGACCGGCCGGACCCGCGTCACGCGACGGCTCGCCGGCCGGCGCGGCGGGCGGAGGCGGTGCCTGCGCCGCCCGCCGCGCCGGCCTGTCCCTCTCCGTCATCGCCTCACAGCCTCGCCAGGTCGGCCTCGAGCCCCAGCTCTGCCGCCTTCGCAGGCGTCAGGTCGCCGCGCTCGTCCCACCCCCTGAAGGCGTAGTACGGCGGCAGCATCTCGCCGAGGTGCACCACGTAGCCCTTGCCGGGCCCGTCGGGGAGCGGCTCCTCGAGCATGCGCGGCGGCAGGGTGTCCTCGGACGCCGCCACGCCGGCGCGGCGGTTGAACAGCACCTCCAGGTTGAAGATCCGCGCGCCGATGCGCAGCAGGCCCTGGTGGCCGCCCATGTCCATGCCGGTGGCGGCCTCGATGAGATCGCGCAGCTGGTTCTCGTCCATGCCCAGGTAGAACATGAAGTTGCAGAGGCCGCCGGAGTCGATCAGCCGGAACCAGTCCTGCAGCTCCGCGACGAGCTCGGGCTGGTCCTCCCAGCTCAGCGGGTCGAGCGGCTGCTCCCAGCCGCGATCCTTCATCAGGTTCCAGTGCGTCACCGAGTAGATGGAGACGTCCTGCGCCTCGCCGCGGATGTGACAGCCGCCGCGCGGCTCGGTCGCGTACGCCAGGCCCATGCTCTGGATGGCGCGCGGGTCGTAGCTCGCGAACTCCTGCTTCTTCGCGCTCATGGAATACTCCGGGTGGCCATAGTGCTCGGCCAGGCGGTAGCTGCCCTCGGCGAGCAGGTCGCCGAACCCCTCGCGCCTCGCCGTCATCTGCGTGAGCTTCACCATCGCCTCGGCGTCGCCGAACGGAAGCGCGAAGCCGATGTCCTCCCTGGGGATGAGCCCGAGCTCGTACAGCTCCATGGCGCAGGCGATGGTGGCGCCCATGGTGATGGTGTCGATGCCCTCGCGGTTGCAGATGAAGTTGGCCTGCGTCACCGCCTCCAGGTCGTTGGTGTAGCAGCTCGACCCCAGCATACCGATGGTCTCGTACTCGGGACCGGCGCCCACCGCGTAGTCGCCGCCGCTCGCCTTGGAGATGCGGCCGCAGGCCACCGGACAGGCGGGACAACCCATGCCCATGCGCTTGCGCACCGACTGCACCTCGGCGAGGCGTTCGCCGGAGATGTCCTCGTGGAAGTCGTTGGTGCCGAAGCGGAAGTTCTTGGTGGGCAGCCCGCCGTAGGAGTTGACCAACTCGAGCACGCCGGGGGTGCCGTGCTTGTGGAAGTGGTCGATGTACGGGTCGGTGAGGGACTCGTAGCTGGCCCGCGTGGTCTCGAGGAAGCGCGCCTTGTCGGCGATCTTCACGCCGCCGGTGCCGCGCACGGCGATGGCCTTGAGCTTCTTGGAGCCCATCACCGCGCCCACGCCGGAACGGCCGGCGGCGCGGCCCAGGTCGTTGATGACGCACGCGTAGCGCACGAGCCTCTCCCCCGCCGGCCCGATGCAACTCACCTTGGCGTCGGGGGCGGTGGCGGCGATCACGGCGTGCTCGGTCTCCTCGGTGTCGAGGCCCCACACGCCGGCGGCGTCGCGGACGCTGACGGCGCCGTCGTCGATGTACACGTACACCGGCTTCTTCGCCGCGCCCTCGACGACGACCATGTCGTAGCCGGCGAACTTGATGGCCTGCGCGAACTCACCGGCGGCGTTGGAGTTGGCGATGCCGCCGGTGAGCGGCGACTTGGTCACGAGCATGTACCTGTTGCCCGCCGGCCCCCCGGTGCCCGTGAGCGGGCCGGTGGCGAAGAACAGCTTGTTGGCGGGGTCGAGGGCGTCGATCGCCGGGTCGACCTCGTCGTACAGGTACCTGGCGCCCAGGCCGAGGCCGCCGATGTACTGCTCGGCCACGCTGCGCTCGAGGTCCTCGACGGAGGACGTGCCCGCGGTGAGGTCGATCCTGAGGACCTTGCCGGTCCAGCCGGTCCATGCGGTCATCGTCACTCCCCCTCCCGGTAGGAGCCGGCCAGCTGCGCCGCGAGCCTGTCGCGCTTCTCGATCTCCGGCTGCTCCACCTCGGCGAAGCGTAGCGCCCCGCGCGGGCAGAACTGCGCGCACAGGGGGTCGCCGCCGCACAGGTCGCACTTCTCGGCACGGCCCCGCGGCCCGATGTGCATGGCCCCGAACGGGCACGCCATCACGCACATCCTGCACCCGACGCACTTCTGCTCGTCCACGAGCACCACACGGGCGCCGGTGTCCGCGAGCGTGGTCTTGCTGATGGCGCCGGACGGGCAGATGCGCTGGCACCAGGCGTCCTCGCACTGCGAGCACACCACCGGCACCGCCAGCTCCTCGTGCAGGAACACCGTGGTGTGGATGCGCGCCTTGCGCGGGTTGAACTCGTCGTGATGCTGGAAGGAACACATGAACTCGCAGGTGTGACACCCCGTACACCTGCCGATGTCGATGGTGAGGGCCTTGTTCACCGGCGGGGCCTCCTCTCTCGTTTCGCGATCACCGTTGACTCCTCTCACTCACTCTACGTCCCGCGCTACCCGCCGTACACGGGCGGGAACACGGAGACCACGTCGCCGTCCCGAAGAGCCGTGGAGAGCCCGTCCAGGAACAGGATGTTGCGGCCGTTGACCAGCACGGTGAGCCGCTCGCGCAGCTCGCCGGGTCCGGCGAACAAGGCGCGGCGGCGGCCCTCCGTGTCGCAGAGGCCGCCGAGCAGGCCGGCCACGTCAGTGGCCGGCCTGCTCGGCGGCCTGACCTCCTTGCCGAACACCTGCGCCAGGTCGGCGAAGAACTTCACCGTCACCGCGGCGGAGGTAGTGTCGTCGGTCACCGCTGCCCTCCCGTCACCGCCGCCCGCCTTTCACGCTCAGCCGCCGTACAGTTGCGGGAAGACCGAGATCACGTCGCCGCCCGCGAGGGAGGCGTCCAGGCCTCCGAGCGCGTCGACGTGGTGACCGTTCACCAGCAGCGTGAGGTCGCCGCGCAGCGCACCGCGCTCGTCGTGCACGGCGCGCTCGCGCCCGGGCGACGTGCACAGCCCGTCGAGCAGCGCGCGCACGCTGTGCGCGCGCTCCAGCGGCACCGCCAGCTCGTCGCCGCCGAACGCGTCGCGCATGGTGGCGAAGAAGCTGACGGTGACTTGGTCGCGGCTCGCGCAGCCGCTCATCGCTCCACCTGCTCCCCCGGCGCTCCCGGCGCCACGGCGACCGCCGCCTCCGCCTCGTCCGCCGCCCACGGCGCCTTGTTGCCGCCGGGGTTGTCCCTGCCGACCAGCTTGGGCCACACGTAGCCCAGCGTGGAGGCCTTGGCGATCCCCGCCCGGCGTGCCTGTTCGTCGGCGCACGCCGGCAGGATCCCGAGGACGGCGAGGTCGTCTGCCACGTCGTCCAGGCCGAAGTCGCGCAGCGTCTCGCCGTACGGGATGCCCGTCGCCCTGTCCCAGCCGCGCAGCCAGTAGTACTCGTCCTTCATGGCCTCGAGATCCTCGCGGCTCGTGAACGACCTGCCCTTGAACGTGCCCTGGGAGACGAGCTTGTCGAACTCCTTCTCGGGGATGGTGTCGTGCTCGCGGCGCCGGCCCCACTTGCACTCCAGGGCGCGCTCCAGGGTCCTCAGCTGCAGCGAGGCCCACAGGAGGTCGTCGGCGGTCACCGGCTTGCCGAGCCCGGCCGAGATGGCCGCCGACATGTGTCCGGGGGTCGCATCCAGGTACAGCCACTTGAGGTGCTGCTTGCAGGTGCCCGCCATGTCGGCCATGCCGACGGTGCGGCCCATGTCGTGCACGATCATGGCCTTGCCGTCGATCGCGTCGAAGTCGGCCGCCCGGGGCTCGCCCGACACGTACCTGGCGGTCTCCGCGTCGAACTCGGCGGCCTCGTGCCGCTGCTCGTCGGTCCAGCCCGGGTACTCCGCCGACACGCTCATGATGTCGAAGTCCTGCATGTTCAGGTCGGAGATGCAGTCGGACCGCCGACCGACTGCGTAGGCCAGCGCCATCGACTTGACGCGCGGATTGATGCCGTACATCGGGTTGTTGTTGACCTGCATGGCGTACTCGTAGGTGCTCACGCCCCCGCGCGGTCCCGGCGCCGTGTGCGCGTCCAGGTGCTTCGCCGCAGCCAGCAGCCCGTTCGCGAAGACGTCACCAACGCCCTCGCGGTGAATGATCCTCTTCGTCAGCTCGACCTGCGAGTCCACGTCGCCCCAGGCCAGGGGCACGCCGTCCAGGTTGCCGTCGTCGATGATCCCCATGTCCTTCAGCACCAGGAGCCACTGCAACGCGTTCGACACCGACGTCTCGTCGATGCCCATCTCCTGGCACAGCTTGACCAGCTTGATGCCGCGCAGCAGGTCCTGACGCAGCTCGCCCGACGACTGCGTGTACAGCTCGCACGACATCGAGGCGCTGCCCACGCCCGGCACGAAGTACGTCTCCATGCAGTGCACCGGACAGCCCATGCAGCCGGTGCGCTTGATGCCGTACTCCGTCCAGAACTCGTCGAACGCCTGGTCCCGGTGCGGGTCCCAGTCGGCGATCGGGCCCTCGTGGCCGTCGCCGCCGCACTCGATGCCGGAGCGGCCGTACGACGCCTCGCACCAGCTGGTGCCGACCGTCGAGTACTCGCCGTACATCTCGGAGCCGCGGATGGCTGTATGCGCCTCCAGACAGGCGGTCATGAGGGCATCTGGATCCGCCACCTGGACCGCCTGCGTGCCGCGCACGGCGATCGCCTTCACGTTCTTCGAGCCCATCACCGCGCCCATGCCGGTGCGCGCCGCGGCGTGGCAGGTGCCCTGGTGCAGGTCGGCCCAGGTGACCAGGTTCTCGCCGGCCGGCCCGATGCTGATGACCTTGACGTTCGGATTGTCGAGCTCATCGAGGACGGCCTGCTGTGTGTCGTAGGTGGCCTTGCCCAACAGCGCCGTGGCGTCGCGCAGCTCCACGTGCTCGTTGTGGACGTACACGTATACGGGCCTCTCGGAGCGGCCGTGCAGCACCAGGTGGTCGTAGCCCGCGTACTTGAGCTCCGCCGCCCAGTAGCCGCCCATGTTCGAGTCGCCGAGCAGGTTCGTCACCGGCGACTTGGCCATGACGTCCAGACGGCTGCAGCCTGGGTACGAGGTGGCGCCCAGCGGCCCGACGCCCATGCAGAGCACGTTCTCGGGGCCGAGAGCTTCCGCTCCCGAGGGTACGAGCTCGTACATCAGGGCGGCGTTGATGGCGCGGCCGCCGAGAAAGCGGTCGGAGTACGCCCTCGTCGGCTGCGTGCGGGTCTCCCCCGTCGTGAGGTCGACGTGGAGGATCTTGCCTGCGTTCAGGAACGGCATGCTCGCTCCCTCCTCTCGGTCGGGGCTCAGGCCTCGGTCACGTTCTGGAGATGCTCGAGGTACTTCTCGAGCCCGGTCCGCTTGCGGTGCATGCCCTCCTCGACCACGTCACCGAAGGTCAGGGCCTCCTTGGCGCAGACCTTGACGCAGTACGGATCGCCGTCGCAGAGGGTGCACTTCTCGCACACGCCGGTGACCGGGTCAACGGCGGGCGCCCCGAACGGGCAGACGTACACGCACGTGTGACAGCCCAGGCACCGCTCCTTGGCGACGACGATGGCGCCGGTCTCCTCGTTGCGCGAAAGCGCCTCGGCCGGGCACATCTTCACGCACAGGGGATCGGCGCACTGCCGGCAGAGGACGGGGATGGTGGTGGTGACCCCTTCCTTCTGTGTCTTGACCACGTGGATCCGGGCGCGCGCCGGATTGCACTCACCGAAGTTGTGCAGGGAGCAGGCGATCTCGCACGACCTGCAGCCGGTGCACTTCTCTATATCGACCGTCACGACTCCGTACATGTGGAGGACTCTCCTTCCCTCGGCTCACACTGACCTGGCGCGGGCGGCCCCAGCCTGAGGGCCGGCCGCGCGGTGCGTCACGGGCGGCCCCGTCTCAAGGGCGGCCACCTCCTCCCGACGGCGGGCCGTCCCACGACAGCGAGAGCTCCGCCAGCTTGCCGGCGGTGGGCACGCCGCGTTCGTCCCAGCCCCTGCAGCGGTAGTACTCCTCGAGCATCGGCTCGAGGTCGACGACGTGGCCGGCGCAGGGACCCGCGGCGACCGGCTCGTGCAGCAGGCGCGCCGGCAACGTGTCGTCGGCGCGCGTGAACCCGGCGCTCAGGTTGAAGAGCCGCTCCGCGTTCCAGATGCGCTCCCCGGCGAGCAGGAGCTCGTCGGTCTCGACGGGCTCGCCGCGCATGGCGCCGAGCAGGCGCGCGAACGACGCCGGCGCCACGGCGAACGCCGCGAACTTGCAGCCCACGAGCGAGTCGAGCGCGGCGTTGAGGTCCTGCAAGGCGATCACCGGCGGCGCCTTGCCGCCCGTGGCGAACCGGTCCAGCCGCTCCGGCACGCCGACGATCTCGTACCCGAGCGTGTTGGCGCGCGTGTGGCAGCCACCGCGGTTGGAGGTGGCGAAGGCGAGGCCCTGGCCGGTCATGCCGCGCGGGTCGAAGGCCGGCAGCTCGAGACCCTTGACGCTCATGGACAGCTCGGGCATGCCGCGGCCGGCGGCGAGGCTGCGCGAGCCGCCGGCGAGCTCCTCGCCGAGCCCGCGGCCCTCCACGGTGTCGGCGATGAGCGGCAGCAGACACCCGGCGTCGCCGAACCGCGGCCCGCCGGGCAGAAGACCGAGGTCGGTGAGCTCCATGGCACAGGCGATCGTGGAGCCCATGGTGATGGCGTCCAGGCCGGCGTCGTTGCAGGCGTGATTGGCGGCGACGATCGCCTCCAGGTCGCCGATCCCACAGGCCGCCCCCAGCGCCCAGATGTTCTCGTACTCGGGGCCGCGGCCGCGACCCGACGCGCTCTCGAGGTCTCGCGCGCAGCCCACGGGGCAGCCGGCGCACGCGGTGCTCCTGCCCCCCGACGACGAGTGCAGGGACTCGCCGCTGATGGCCGCCGCCAGCTCGAAGCGGCTGTCGCGGAAGTTGCGCGTCGGCAGCACACCGGACCGGTCGAGAAGATGCACCAGGACGCTGGTGCCGAACCGCGGAAGCTGCTGTCCCGTGGCGGGGTTGGCGCGCACGAGGTCCGCGACCTCACGGACGGCGGCCGCGAACCCCTCGGGGTCGGCGGGCGGCAGGAGGCTCGCCGGCGACGGCGCCACGACGATGCCCTTGAGTCGCTTGGCGCCCATCACGGCCCCCAGGCCGCCACGGCCCACCTGGCGGCCGCGGTCGTTGACGATGCTGGCGAACAGCACGCCGCGCTCGCCGGCACGGCCGATCACGGCGGCCTCGCAGCGGCCGTGGAGCGACCGGAGACGCGCCAGCGCAGCCGGCGCATCCAGGCCCCACAGCTCGCCCGCGGGCCGCAGCCTCGCGCCGGCGTCGTCCACCAGCACGTACGACGGCTCGTCGCAGGCGCCGTCCACGACCAGGTAGTCGAGCCCGCAGCGGCGCAGGGCGATGCCCAGCCCGCCGCCCGAGTTGCCGTCGAACGCGGTCCCGGTCAGCGGCGACCGCGCGCTGATGCTGTAGCGCCCGGTCGCCGGCGCGGCGCTCCCTGTCAAGGGGCCCGGCGCCACGATCAGCGGACTCCGCGGCGACAGCGGATCGACCTCGAACACGCGCCGCTGCAGCAGCAGGTGCACGCCGAGCCCGCGCCCGCCCACGTAGGCGCGGGCAGTCTCGGGCGGCTGCTCTTCGTGCTCCGCCCGGCCGGTCAGAAGGTCGACGTGCAGCCCGGTCAGCGGCACGCCGGAGTGGCGCCGGCGCGACCCCGGTCTACTCGCCGGCGCCTGCACGCTCCACCTCCTGTGCCACGCGAGCCGCGGGACGATGTGAGGACTCCTCGATCGCGGCGTCGCGACGCCTGCGCCGGGAGCCCTCGTCCGCGTACACGTAGCGGAGTGCGCCCTGTTCGCAGACCCCGACGCACTCGGGCGCGCCCCCACAGTAGTCGCACTTCGTGCTCACACGCGCAACGTCGTCGTAGTGCGCGTGCCCGAACGGGCACGCGACGTTGCAGGCGCGGCACCCGATGCACAGCCGCTCGTCGATGACCACTCTGGCGCCCTGCACGTCCTGGCGACAGGCCTTCGTCGGGCAGGCGCGCGCGCACGACGGCGTCTCGCAGTGGTGGCAGGTGAGGGGCGCGCAGAAGCCGTCGTCCGCGCGCCACACCTTGATGTGCGCCCGCTCCGCTGCGACGACGACCCCTGTGTGGGCCAGCGAGCAGGCCACGACGCAGAGCCCGCAGCCGTCGCACAGACGCTGGTCGACGAGGATGACCTTGCCGTTCACTCCGCTACCCCGGTGGGTATCCGCCCGCCCGCCGCGGAGACCGGGCGGTCGGCGCGCCAGCGCGCGAACCTGTACAGCGGCGGCGCCTCGGTGATGCCGACTGCCAGGACGCCGCAGCGCAGCACGAAGCCGCCGGCCAGTACGCTCAGCGCCGCGACCACAGCGACGGCCTCGGAGTCCAGGCCCAGGTTGACGAGCACGAGGACGAACGGCAAGCGAGAGAGCCAGGCCCACGATGCCGCCCCAGAACCCGGCACGCCAGCCGCCGGTGAGCCACAGCTTCACTGAGAGCAGGGCGGCCGGCCCACCGTGTCGCAGGCGCCACACGTAGACCGCGAGCAGCGCGGCCTCCGCGACGAGGACGAACGGCTCCGCCTGTCCAGGCCGCGCACGAGCTCGCGGGCGGATCCCGCATCGCCGGCCGCAGCGCCATACATCAGGGCGCCCAGCACGACCGCCATCGACCCCGTCGAGAGAGCGGAGGCCAGGAAGAGCCACGGCAGGACCGCCGACCTCCACGCCGGGACGTACTTCATCGACTGCAGCAGGATCCCGGTGTACACGGCGGTCCCCAGCGCGGTCACGACCGTGACCGCCTGGAGGGCGCGCCACAGCGACGGCGCGCGGCCCGGCCAGTCCGGAAGAAGGACGGACACGCCGGCCACCACGGCCCCGAGCACGATGAAGGCAAGAAGGATGGAGAACCCCCGCGCCATCCACGACGTGCGCGGGTTGAAGCCCGCGCTCCAGCAGCGCCACCGGTTCCTGCCCAGGTGGAACACGAGGAGCGCGGCACCCAGCGCAGTCGCGAACGGTCCCCACAGGATGAACAGCTGGGACCAGTCCCACGCCCACCCGTCGATGGGCGCGGCGTACGACGGGCCGAGCTCCAGTCCGAGCCAGCCGGCCCCCGTTGCCGCGACAAAGGCGCCGGCCCCGAGGCCGCCGAGGTACAGGTAGCCGGCGATGAGCAGCTCCCAGGCTCTCTGCGGCTCGCCTGCGCGGGGAGAAACGACGACGCGCGCCAGGAGCTCTGGGGACATGCGTGCACGCAGGTCGTGCAGGTCGAGCGTCGGGGCGTCAGCGGACAAGCGGGACCTCCCGGCCGGCGGCGGACGAACGGGCCCGCGGCAGCCGCGGAGCGGTCGCCGCAGCGGCCGCGCGGACGTTCCGCGCGAGCACGCCCTCCAGACGCCGCGTGCGATCCGCCCCGCGGACGAGCTCGTCCGCGCCGACCGGCCGGCCCAGTGCCGCGGAGAGGGCCGCGGCGAAGCCGTCCGGGCCGAGCGGGTCGTCCTCGGCGCCGGCGAGACGGTAGCAGGCGCCGACCAGGGAGGCGACCGCCGCGGCGACGCCCCGCTCCGCGCCGGCCGCCGCGGCCGTCCACGCGCCCGTGCGGCGCGTCGTCGCGACCGCCTCGCGCGCGCCGACGTCTCCGCGCCCCGACTCCTCCGTCGTCGACCAGGCGTCCACGCCCGCCTGCTCACACCGCCGGGCGAGCTCGAACCACAGCCCGGCGTCGCGGCGTCGCAGCTCCGGCCACAGTGCGGTGCGCGCCTCGCGCGGCAGCACCGCGCCGCCGCGCCCGGGCACCTCGTACGAGTCCCGGCAGGACACCGGGCAGCCGGCGCAGCCGGCGCGCCGGCGCCGCCAGGCCCGCGGCAGGTCCGGCGCCTCAGGCGCGTGCACGCGCCTGCCGTACGCCGAGGTCCTCACCGCCTCGTGTGCGGCCAGGGCGACATCCAGAAAGGCCGCGGGGTCCGCGAGCCGGACCCCTCTCGTCCCGCGCACCACCACGGCCCGGCAATTCATCGCGCCGAACGCGGCGCCGGACCCGGGGTCGCCCTCCGCCAGGCCCACGTCGCCGTGCAGGGTCGCGCAGGCCTCCTGCTGCTCGCCGGCGGGGCCGGCAGAGATCACCTGCGCGTCCGGACTGTCCAACTGCGCGCGCATGAGGTCCTCGGCCTCGCCACATGAGGCGCCCCAGACCTCCCGGGCGGGGCGCAGCTCGACCGTCTCGTTGCGCACGCAGAGGTAGACGGGCCGGTCGGCACGGCCCTCAAGCACCACCGCGTCCCAGCCGGCCTGCCTGAGCTCGGCCGCCCAGCCTCCGGGCACGCGGGCGCTGCCGACGGCTGCGGACGCCGGCGACGTCCACAGCACGTGGGCGTCCCCGCACCCGGGGTAGAAGCTCCCGGCCAGAGCGCCGGCCGCGAGGCAACAGGCGACGCCGCCCGAGCGGGCCTTCCCGCGCGCGGCGTCTGACTCGAAGAGCAGGCCTACGCAGAGGCCGTGGCCGCCCACGTACTCGCGCCCGTACCGCTCAGTGGGCACGGCGTGCCACCGGCCCGTCGTGAGATCCACACGCAGGACGCTGCCGCCGTACAGGTACGTCACGCCGGCCGGCCGTTGCCACGCGTCATCGCGCCGTTCCCGTGCGTCACACCGCCGGCGGCCACTGAGGGTGCGGTCACGAGCTCGAGGTACGCCTCGAGGGCGGCACGCTTGCGGCGCGGGCCCTCCTCGTCGTCGTCCGCGAACGTCAGGGCGCGCTCGGCACAGACCTTGACGCACAGGGGATCGCCGTCGCAGAGCGTGCACTTCTGCGCTGTCCCGAGTCTCCGGTCGACGGCCGGCGCACCCACCGGGCAGACCTCGACGCACGTGCGGCAGCCGATGCACGAACCCTCGTCAACGACCACCACGCCTCGCGCGCCGTCTCGCCGGAGAGCCTCCGCGGGACACAGGGTCACGCACAGCGCGTCCTCGCACTGCCGGCAGGTGACGGGGACCGCGCGCACCGCCCCGTCGTCGCGCAGGCGAGCGACGGAGATATGCGCGCGTGACGGGTCGCACTCCCGATGATGGCGCAGCGAACAGGCCATCTCGCAGCAGCCACACCCCGTGCAGCGCTCGGCATCGACGACCAGGCGTCCGCCAGGCACCCGCTCGAACAGACCGTCGGGGCCTGCGACCGTCTGCCGTCCCACGTTCGATGCTGTCCTGACGATCGGTCCACCTCTCGCCCAGGCGACACGCACCGCACATGCCGCGCCCGCCGTCGCAGGCGATCGAAGCGACGTGGCGGGACTTATCCAACCGGTTGGCACACAGCCTAGACTCTACGCGGCGGTGAGGCAACGTGGATTCATCCAACCGGTGGGTTACGTGGTACGCTACCGGCGGCCGCAGGTGACGAGCGAGGGGCGACGTGGCGGACGGACACGCGAGCGACCGGCTGTGCGCTCAGACGAACGAGGGCGCGGGCGACGCGGACCTCCACGTGACCCACCCCACGGCGCGACGCATGATCAAGGCCGCGCGCACCATCCTCGCCCGCGACGGCTTCGCCGCCCTCACCCTCGAGGCGGTGGCGGCGGAGGCCGGCGTGAACAAGGCCTCCACACGCTACTACTTCGGCAACAAGGAGGGCCTCATCAACGCGACCATGGCCGAGATCGTCCTCGACGAGTGCGCCGACCACAGGCCGCCCGACGCGCCGCTGGCGCCCGATGAGCGCGTGGACGCCATCATCGAGAACGTGCGGGCCATCGCCCTCGACCCCGACTCGTTCACGGGGTTCTTCGAGCTGCTGCCCCAGGCCACCAAGAGCGAGGCCATCAAGGGTCACTTCGTGCGGCTGTACGAGACCTGGTTCGACTCCAACGTCGACTGGCTCGACCTCCGCGACCGCGAAGCGCCCCCAGAAGCACAGCGCGGGCTCGCCATGGTCCTGTCGGCGATCATCGACGGCATGGCCGTGCAGGAGACCATCTTCGGCGACGAGTACGAGCCCGAGGCCGCGCTGAGCGTGCTCAGGAGCATCCTCAGCGAGGTCGTTCCCCGCATGCAGGATCCGGAGGAGGCAGGCCGGCGTGGATGAGATGATCGCCTACGGCGGCCTCAAGTGCCACGACTGCCCCACGCCCCGGGCGGCGGACGACGCCGCGCGCGAGGAGATCGCCGCGCACTAGGCGGCGGCCGGCCGGAGCCGCGACTCCGGCCGGCCGCCGCCGATCCGACCGGCGCCGTGCCTCGTCAGTCCATATAGGCGTTGAGCGGGTACGTCCTGTACTCGGCGATCGGCTGCTTCTCCGTGGTGACGAACCCCGGCTCGGCCTCGACCAGCGAGGGCAGCCGGTTCACGATGCTGGCGCACGTGTACTCCACCGTGGCCGGCTCCTTGATGCTGCAGTGCGTGTCCGGCTCGCCAAGGATGTCCCAGTCACAGCGGTCGGTCTCGCCGGGCGCGTACACCTTGCCGATGCAGTGGGTCACGATGACCGGGCCCTGGAACGTCTCCGTAGTGACGCAGGCGTCCATGCCGGTCGCCACGCCCTTCTTGACCGTCTCGCCGAGCGTGCTGGAGAAGAGGTCCTCGTCGTGGAACGTGGGCGCCAGCTCCTGCGTCTGCGACTTGATGGTCCAGCCCAGGCGAGAGACGAGCCACTCGTTCGAGTTCCACACGTAGGCGGGCAGTGCCTCGGCCTCGGCGATCTCCGTCTGGAACGCCTCGGGCGTCAGGCCGGCGCCGTGGACCTTGGCCAGGGCGATGCCGTAGTCCTCCACGTTGTAGCTGATCCAGCCCTCCATCTTGTCGATGCGGTGGTGAGCCCCCGCCATCACCACGAGGAGGTTGCCCCACCACACGTCCTGGTCGCCGCAGCCGCACAGGGAGCACCCGTGCTCCTTGGCCACCTTGTCCAGGCGGTTGGTGATGGCCGGCGACGTGGTCCACGGGTAGAAGGCCTCCTCGCAGGTGGAGATGGCGTTCACCCCGTGGCGAGCGGCGCGATCGAAGTGCTCCTCCATGTCGGTCATGAGGCTGGCGATGGCGATGATGGTGGCGTCGGCGTCACACTCGTCGAACACGGCCTCGGCGTCGCTGCGCACCGGCACGTTGAGCTTGATGCCGAGGCCGGCGACCTCGCCGGCGTCCTTGCCGACCAGCGCGGGATCGGTGTCGATGGCCCCGACGATGTCGGCGCCCTTCTCGTAGAGGTAGCGGAGGAAGATGCCGCCCATCTTGCCGCACCCGTACTGGATCACACGCAGGCGCGGCGGCAGGCCGGAGCTGGTCTTGCGTGACATGAGGACCCCCTTGCTCGCAGTCAAACCGGCGGGAAGGCCGGCCGTGACCCCCGGTGCCCGCTCGCCCTGCGCGCCCCGGGCTCAGTTCGGCGTGCGCTCACCCCCCTCCGGCCTCGGCGGCCTTCGCAGGACGGCGCCGCGCTCTCAGCGCCCCGGAAGGGGCGCACGCGTACCGCGTGCGCCGGCGCCGGGCACCGGAACAGGCTCCCGGCCGGGCGGCCGGGTCCACGGATGCCGCTGATGTCGTCGTGACCGGCACGGACCCCTCCGGAACGCGGCAGACAGACGGTGGTGCAGCAGAGATGATCCAGGTGGCACGCTATGCCCGGCGCGGACTGCGGGCAACGGCTGCAGGCCGACGCGTGGACCAAACCTGCGACGGCGGGCGCGCCGTCATGGCAGCCTGGCAGACGGCGGGGTGTCCGGCGCGGCGAGGTGGTCGCCCGTGCGGTGCGACCCTCGGAGCAGCACCGCCGCGCCGTCGCCTTCAGCGACGACAGGCCTGCGCCGATGATACGGTTGTGGCCGCCCCGCCTGCGGCCGGCGGCCGGGGCGCACCACCCGACGCCGGAGATGAGCATGAGCCCAGAGCAGACCGCGTTCGACCCCCAGCGCTGTACGCTGACCGTCCCCAACGATCTCGCCTACCTGCCGATGATCCAGGGTTTCGTGCGCGCCTTCGCCGCCGAGGCCGGGTTCCCGGCGCGCGAGGTCGGGCGATTCGACCTGCTCATGGAGGAGGCCGCGACCAACGTCATCCACGGCGCCTTCGCGGAGGACGAGAAGGCCACCTTCGACATCTCCTGCGAACGCGTCCCCGCCGGCGTCGCAGATCACCGTCCACGACGAGGGTCTGCCCTACGACCCGTCGCTCACGCCCGAGTACGACCCGAGCGCGGACCTGCACGCCCAGACCGGCCGCGGCCTGGGCAGCTTCCTGATGCAGAAGATGGCCGACACCGTGGAGTTCCACAACCTCGGCAGCCGCGGCAAGGAGACGGTCTTCATCAAGTACCTGGAGTCGAGGGCCGTCACTGACGCGCCGCCGGCGGAGGAGCCGCCGGAGGAGGCGCCGGAGCACGTACCCCCGGCCGAGCGCGTCGAGATCGGCGTCGGGCCGCTCGTGACGGACCAGGCGATCGAGGTGTGCCGCTGCATCTACGACGCCTACCGCTACACCTACGTCAACGAGCACATGTACTACCCGGACCGCGTCGTCGCCCTCAACCAGAGCGGCGACATGGTGTCGGCGGTGGCATCGACGAGCGACGGTGAGGTGGCGGGGCACGCGGCGCTCGTCTTTCCCGAGGACACGCACGAGGTGGCCGACATGGCCGTGGCCGCGGTCAAGGCCAAGTTCCGCGGCCAGTCCATCGCCCGGCGGCTGGGCGAGTGGCTGGAGGACGAGGCACGGGCGCGCGGCCTGCACGGCCTGTTCATCGAGGAGGTGACCGTGCACACCTACACGCAGAAGTTCTGCCACCGCCTGGGGTTCACCGACACCGGCTTTCTGCTCGCCTACTCGCCGGCCACCACGAAGTTCGAGGGCATCACGGGTACGGCCGACGCGCGCCGCTCGGTGATCGTCGGCTTCAAGTACCTCGCCCCGCCCGAGCCGGCGGTCATCAACGCGCCCGGCAGGCACAGGGACGTCATCGCCGGCATCTACGAGCGCCTCGGCGCGCCGGTGTCGTTCGCCCGCGTCGTCAAGGCGGCGCAGCACGGCCTGCCGGAGCTGAACGTGAGCGTCAACACCAGGCGCTCCGTGGCCACCATCCGCATCCCCACCTACGGACGCGACCTCGCAGGACGCCTTCGCGCCGAGGTCGTCCGCCTGCTTCGCGAGAACGTCAGCGTCATCAACGTCTTCCTCGATCTCAGCGCGCGCGGCACCGGCAGGGTGGCCGACGCGCTCGAGGAGGTGGGGTTCATCTTCAGCGGCGTGCTCCCCGGAGGCCGGTCCGGCGACTGGCTGATCATGCAGTTCTTCAACGGCGTGGTCGTCGACTACGACGCCATCCAGGTCGAGGATCCCACGACGGCCGAGCTCCTGGCGTACATCCGCGCGAACGACCCGCTCGCCAGGTAGGGAACGGGCCCGGCCGGCCACCATGAAGGAGTCGCTCGACATCGCCATCGAGCTGGTGAAGAGCATGGCGGTGGTCATCGTCGTGGCCTACCTCTTCACGCGCACGAAGACCTACCACGAGGTGATGGACCGCCGCCTCGGCTGGAAGGGCCGCCTGCTGCTGATCCTGGTCTTCGGCGCCTTCTCCGTGTGGGGCACGCTGGCGGGCGTCGAGATCCTCGGCGGCATCGCCAACACCCGCGACCTGGGGGCCGCCCTGGGCGGGCTGCTGGGCGGCCCTGTCGTCGGTCTCGGCGCCGGCCTCATCGGCGCCGTGCAGCGCCTCTCCATGGGCGGCTTCGTCGCCGTGCCGTCGGCGCTCGGCGCCGTGGCCGCCGGCCTCGCCGGCGGCGCCGTCTACCTCATCTTCAAGCGCCGCGTGGCTCCGATCTGGGCGGCCGTCGCCCTGGCCCTCTTCACCGAGACCGTCCTCATGGTCCTCAACCTGGCCATCGCCAGGCCGTTCGACGAGGTGCTGGCGCTGGTCCGCGAGGTCATGCCGGCCATGTACCTGGTCAACGCCATCGGCATGGGCCTGTTCGTCTACATGGTCAGGAACGAGGAGAAGGAGCGGCGGACGGCCGCCCAGAAGGAGCGCATGGAGGGCGAGCTCACCGTGGCGCGCGACATCCAGCGGGGCATCGTGCCCAGCATCTTCCCGCCGTTCCCGGAGCGCGAGGAGTTCGACCTGCACGCCTCACTGGAGTCGGCGCGCGAGGTGGGTGGCGACCTCTACGACTTCTTCCTGCTGGACGAGCACCACCTGTGCCTGGCCATCGGCGACGTCTCCGGCAAGGGCGTGCCGGCGTCGCTGTTCATGGCCGTGACCATCACCCTTCTGCGCGCCGAGGGGCACCGGGCCGGCGCGCCCGACGAAGGCCTGGCGCGCCTCAACAGCGCCCTGTGTCGCGGCAACGACTCGGCGATGTTCGTCACCCTGTTCTTCGGCATCTGCGACCTGCGCACCGGCGAGCTGGAGTACGCCTGCGGCGGGCACCCGCCGCCGTACGTCGTGCGCGCCGACGGACGTGTGCACGAGCTGCCGCAGGCGCACGGCGTCGGCCTGGGCGTGTCGGAGCGGGTGCGCTACGAGACGCTCACGGCGAGGCTGGAGCCCGGCGACGCGCTGCTCGTGTACACCGACGGCGTCACCGAGGCGATGTCGTTCGAGGGCGACATGTTCGGCCCCGAACGCATCGAGGAGGTGCTGGCGCGCGGCGGCGGGCGTCCTGGACGCCGGCGCGCTGCTCGAGAGCGTGCGCGACGCCGTGTGGGACTTCGCCGCCGGCGCCGAGCAGTACGACGACCTGACGCTGCTCGCGTTCCGCCGCTCTCTCCCGCCGGCCGCCCCCGCCGCTCAGGCGTAGAGGCCGAGCGCCTCCTCGCGCGTCTCCACGATCTCGAACAGCTCGGAGAACCCGGAGATCTCGAACACGTCGGCCACGAACGGCTTCATGCCACACAGCACGATGCGGCCGTCGTTCTTCTCGAGGAACTTGAGGACGGCCAGGAAGACGCGAAGGCCGGCGCTCGAGACGTACTCGTTGTCGTCGAAGTCGGCCACGAGCTTGCGCGCCCCGCCGTCCAGCAGCCCGTCGATCTCCGCCTCAACGTCCTTGGCGCTGGTCGTGTCGACCCTCGCCGGCAGCCTGACGACGCTCACGTCGCCGACGACTTCCACATCCATGCCATCACCCTCCTGTGCCCCGCACGGTGCCGCGCACCGCGACTATCCCTGTTTCTCGTACGGGTTCGCCGGCAGGTGGAACTCCCACTCGCGGATCCCGAGGTCTTCCAGCACTCTCGCCCTCAGCTTCAACAGGAAGTAGCCGAGACGCTCACGCTCCCTCCTCGTGAGGGTCGAGAAGATGCGCCTCTCGGTCTCGCTGTCCTGCGAACGCGCCAGAACGTCTCTGCCCTCGTCGGTGAGGGTCACCTCGACCTTGGACCTCCCCGTGCCCTTGTGCCGTGCGACCAGACCGGCCTTCTCCATCCGCTTGAGCAGCTCCGTGACCGAGTGCAGCTCCCTGAACAGCTCGCGCGCGATCTGCACCGGAGCCACCCGGCCGCCGTTCTTCTCGATGATGAAGAGGACGGCCCTGCGTTCGTTCGTGATGTCGAACCGTGCGTAGTCCCTCTCGCGTGCCCTTGCCAGCGCGTCCGAGGTCTGCGCGCTCAGCACCCAGAGATAGAAGAACTCCTCCAGCTCACGCTGCCTGTCCTCATCCTCCATGTCAGTCAGACTCCGATCCTGGGCGGCCGCGCCCCGTTCCCACGACGGTGAGCCCCAGGCCCACCGGCACCGTCCACGCCCGGGGTGTCGCGCTCGGCTGCCGGCATGGACACCCCGTATCTTCCGTGAAGCGGGTCACGTGCGGCAAGCGCCGCGCCCCGCGAGGCCTTCGCACCCCGCTCACAGGCGACCACCGCCGTCCAGGAACCTGAAGGCGACCATGGTGATGTCGTCCGACTGTTCCACACCGGCGGCGTGGTCGCGCAGGGCCGCGTGCAGGGCATCCAGGATGGCGCTGCAGCTGGCCGGCGCGCCCAGCGCCAGCTCGTTCGCGATACGCTCCTCGGTGAACACCTCGTCGGCCGCGTTCATCGCCTCGCTCACGCCGTCCGTGTACAAGAAGAGGGCATCCCCGGGATCGAGCGTGAGCTCGGCCTCGGCGAAGACCATGCCGGCCCGCGCCCCGAGGGCGATGCCCCGTGTCCGCGGCAGCTGTTCCACGACGCCGTCGCGCCGGATCACGAACGGGCGGTTGTGACCGGCGCTCGCGTAGCGCACCTCGCCGGTCCTCAGGTCCACGACCGCGAGGAACATGGTCACGAACATGCTGGTGTCGTTGTCGGTGGAGAGCTCGTCGTTGAGGCTGCCGAGGATCTGTGACGGACCGCCGCCCAGCCGCAAGTACGAGCGCAGGAACGAGCGTCCGACGGCCATCATCAGAGCCGCCGGCATGCCCTTGCCGGAGACGTCGGCGATGGCGAGCGCCAGGTGATCCTCGTCGAGCAGGAAGAAGTCGTAGAAGTCGCCGCCCACCTCCCGCGCCGGCTCGAGCAGGGCGAAGAGCTCCATGTCGTGACGCTGCGGGTAGGGCGGGAACGTGCGCGGCACCAGGCTCATCTGGATGCTGGCGGCGATGCGCAGCTCGCTCTCGATACGCTCACGCTCCGCCGTGGTCACGCGCAGCTCCTCGATGCGCTCCTTGAGGTCGTCGCGCATCTGCCCGAACGAGGTCGTGAGGCGGGCGACCTCGTCGCGCCCCTTGGCCTCCGGCAGGGGCGCGTCGAGGTCGCCCTGCGCCAGGGTCTGCGTGGCCAGGTCGAGGGCGTTGAGGGGCCGTGTGATCGTCCGCGCCACGAGGAGGGCGATCACGAGCAGCGCCGCCAGCCCGATGAGGTCGATGGCCCAGGAGAGCCGGTTGAGCTCGATGACGGCGCCGTTCACCTCGCTCTCGGCGTACACGATGCCGAGAGCCCAGCCGGTGGAGGGTATCGGCGTGTACGCCAGGTACGACCGGCCGCTCGGCTCAAGCTGGTCGAGTCCGTCGAACACCACGTAGCCGGTCTCACCCGACGTCATGTCCCGCCCGATACGGCGCAGCCGCGGGTCGTCGCGCGCCGCTGCCACGCTGAAGATCGACTCGTTCATGATGAAGGCGTTGTCCGGGTGGGCGATGAAGGTGCCGTTCTGGCTGAGCAGGAACGCGTAGCCGGTCTCCCCGAGATCCAGGCTCTGCAGGAGGTGTGAGAGCCACATGAGCGAGACGTCGCCGGTGACGACGGCAGACACCGGCGCCGGGTCATCGCCTAGGTGCACGGGGACGGCGTACGTGGCGGTGAGCATGTCGGCCCCGTCCTCGTCGTAGTACGGCTCCGTCCACTGCGGCGCGCGCGTCTGGTAGGGGAGCTGGTACCAGTCCCCCACCTCGTAGGCGCGGCCGTCCTTGCCCAGGTCCTTCACCGCGACCGTGTCGCCGTCCATGTACGCGTACGGGGCGACGCGGCCGAACGCCTCGGGGTCGTACGCGACGGCCGACCCGACCAGCTCATCGTTGCGCAGCACGGTCCGCTGGAGCATCGCAGCCGCCTCGTCGGGCTCGGGCTCCAGGTCCTCCACGAGCAGGGCGGTACCTTGCACGACCTTCTCCACAGCGCCCTCCACCGCCTCGATGCGGCCGGCGGTGGCCTGCAGCGCCAGGGTGATGATGCTGCGCTGCTGCGAGAGAAGAAGGTCGCGCGCCTGCATGAAGGTGAAGTAGCTGACGACGGCCAGCACCAGCCCGGCGCCGAGCACGAAGAGCAGCGCGAGGCGCCGCCCGATGCTCAGCTTACGGAGCAACCCGCGCCTCCGCTGCAACGAACGCGTCGTAGGTCGGGCCCGTGCGTATCTGTCCCTCGCCGATCATGATCGCCTTGGTCCGTTCGTAGTCCACGCGCGCGAGCCTGCCAGGCTGCCAGGAGTCGTTCTCACCGGGAAAGACGGACGCGAGCACGTGGTCCAGCATCCAGCTCTGGTGTACGCGGTTGGTGGGGACGTGCGCCTCCGCCGTCTTGCGCATGACGATGTCCAGCGCCTCGTCAGGGTGGTCGCGACAGTACGCCCACCCCTCCATGGTCGCCGCCGCAAAGTCGGCGCACAGCTCCGGCGACTCTGCCTGGGTGGAGGCCAGCGTGTACACGCCGTCCTCGGGAAAGCCGAGACCGTACTCACGCATGGCGAAGACCTCGAGCTCGTCCGGGTCGACGCCCGCCATGAGGATGGTGTGGTACTCGTTGTACTCCATGGCGCTGCACGCGTCGGCGCCGCCGCGCAGGAACAGGTTGACCGTGTAGTACTGCGGCAGCAGACGCGGGTGCACGCCTGCGGCGCTGAAGAACGCGTCGTACGCTGCGCGGAAGCTCATGCCCCACAATGTGACGCGCGAGGCGTTCAGGTCGGCGCGTTCGTCCACCTCGTCGCGCCAGGCCACGAGCAGGAGGTTCGAGCGGTTGACGACCTGGCAGACGTCCACGAGGGGGTCGCCGTAAGGGTCGGCACTGAGAGCGCCGCTCAGGAACGCCAGAGCGAAGTCGGCTCTGCCCTCGCGCAACTCGACGAGGGAGTCGATGTCGGGGCCGCCCGGGATCACGGTCGCGTCGAGGCCGTGCGCCGCGTAGATGCCCTTCTCCGCAGCCACGTAGTAGCCGGCGAACTGCGCCTGTGGCTTCCAGTGCAGCACGAGCCTGACGGGCCGCTGGTCCACGGCGCCCCGCGCCTCGTGGGTGCCCGGCCACAGGACCACAGTCGCCATCGCCGCCACAGCGACGGCCAGGACCGCCAGAACGCTGAGGGCGCGTCGCCTCACTGCCTGTGGATGACGAGGCGCAGCACGTTGCGCGCCCCGTCGCGGTGGTAGGCGACCTCGTCCATCACACGGCGCACAAGGAAGATGCCCAGACCGCCGACCGCGCGCTCCTCCACCGCCGCGCGCAGGTCGGGCTCATCGACGGCGAGCGGGTCGAACGGCACGCCCTCGTCGACGAGCTCGACGACGAAGCTCTTCTCACCCGGGCAGATGCGCACCAGCAGCTCCCCGGGCGGGACCTCGTAGGCGTACAGACAGATGTTGACGACGGCCTCTTCCACGGCGAGCTCGAGCTGCATGAGCCGCCTGGGGTGCAGACCCCAGTCGCCGGCGTGGCCGGCGATGAAGTCCGATGACCGCGGGCGTCTGCTCGACGTCCGCCACGAAGACCTGCTCCAGGAAGCCGTCGTCACGGGCCGGCGCATCGTGTGCCACTGCCCACCTCCCCTGAAGACGCCGCGCGCGTGCCCCCTGCGGCGCCGCTCCCGCCGCGGCCGAGTCCGCGGCCTGTTCGTGCACTCCGCTATCGTATCGGTCGCGAAACCGCCATGGATGAGCCCGCGGCCCCCGCCTGCGCGGGACGGCAGGGAACGGACGCCAGCGTCCGCGCCGCAACAGCCGGTCCCGTACGCGGGCGCGCGTGGGCGGCGCCGGCGGCGCCGCCCACGCGCGGAGGCTGTCAGGCCTGTCTCACGCCGGCTTCTTGCCGCGGCCGCTGCGCCCGCGGGCCGCGGTGCCCTTCTTCACGTCGCCGGCCGGCTTGACCGGCGCCGCCTTGGGCCGGGACGGCGCCTTGCGCACCGGCTTGCGGCCGCCGGTCTTTCGGGCGCCGCCCTTGCCGGCGGCCTTCTCGGCGGCCGCGATGGCCTTCTTGCCGGCGGCCGCGGCCTTGGCCGCGTCGGCCGCGCCGATGCCGGCCTTGCGCCGCGCCTGCTCGAGCAGCTCGCTGGCCTCCTCGAGCAGCTCGTTGGCGGCCGCCAGCTCGGCGCCTTTGTGGTCGAGCTTGAGGCCCATGGCCGTCTCCCACACCTGCTCGACGCGGTCGACCGGCACGAAGGTCATGTCCTTGCGCAGCTCCTCCGGCACGTCCTCCAGGTCGGCCTCGTTGCGGCTCGGCAGGATGACGGTGGTGATGCCGGCGCGCTGCGCCGCCAGGGTCTTCTCCTTGAGGCCGCCGATGGGCAGCACCTGCCCGGTGAGCGTGACCTCGCCGGTCATGGCCACCTCTGAGCTGATCGGCGTGCCGGTGACCAGCGAGCAGATGGCCGTGGCCATCGTCACGCCGGCGCTGGGCCCGTCCTTGGGGATGGCCCCGGCCGGGACGTGGATGTGGAGGTCGTGCGTCTGGAAGTAGTCGTCGTCCAGCCCCAGGTCGCGCGAGTGCGTGCGCACGTAGCTGAGCGCGGCCATGGCCGACTCCTTCATCACGTCGCCGAGCTGGCCGGTGACGGTGAGCCCGCCCTTGCCCGGCATGGACGTGGCCTCGATGAACAGGATGTCGCCGCCCACCGGCGTCCAGGCCAGCCCGGTGGCCACGCCCGGGTCGCTGGTGCGCCGCTTGACCTCGGCGATCATGCGCGGCCGCCCGAGGAGCTCGTGCACCTTCTTCACCTGGATGGTGAAGCGCTTGCGCGAGCCGTTCGCGGCCTCGGCCACCTCGCGCGCGAGCTTGCGGCACACCGTGCCGATCTCGCGCTCGAGGTTGCGTACACCGGCCTCCCGCGTGTAGCTGGAGATGATCTCCGTGACGGCCTCGTCCTTGAACGTGACCTGCCCGGGCTTGAGGCCGTTGGCCTCGATCTGCCGCGGGATGAGGTAGTTCCTCGCGATGTGCAGCTTCTCCTCGATGGTGTAGCCGGCGAGGGTGATGATCTCCATGCGGTCGCGCAGCGGTCCGGGGATGGTCTCCAGCTGGTTGGCCGTGGTGATGAACAGGACCTTGCTCAGGTCGAACGGCAGGTCCATGTAGTGGTCGCGGAAGCTGAAGTTCTGCTCCGGGTCGAGGACCTCGAGCATCGCGCTGGAGGGATCGCCGCGCCAGTCGGCGCCCATCTTGTCGATCTCGTCGATCATGAACAGCGGGTTGTCGGTGCCGGCGTCGCGGATGGCGCGGACGATGATGCCGGGCATCGCCCCCACGTACGTGCGGCGATGCCCGCGGATCTCGGCCTCGTCGCGCACACCGCCGACGCTGATGCGCTCGAACTTGCGGCCCATGGCCTCGGCGATGCTGTGGCCGAGGCTGGTCTTGCCGACGCCGGGCGGGCCGACGAAGCACAGGATCGGCCCGTGCAGGTCGGCCTTGAGCTTGCGCACCGCGAGGAACTCCAGGATGCGGTCCTTGACCTTCTCCAGGTCGTAGTGGTCGCGGTCCAGGATCTCGCGTGCGTGCGCCACGTCCAGGTTGTCGTCGCTGCTCCTGTTCCAGGGCAGCGTGATGATCCAGTCCAGGTAGGTGCGGATGACCGGGTACTCGGCACTCTGCGGGCTGATGTTGCCCAGCCTGTCGAGCTCGCGGCGCGCGGCCTTGTCGGCCTCCTCGGGCAGGGCGAGCTCCTCGACCTTCTGGCGGAGCTCGTTGATCTCCGCCTCCTGCTCGTTGGTCTCGCCCAGCTCCTGCTGGATGGCGCGCAGCTGCTGGCGCAGGAAGTACTCGCGCTGGCCCTTGTCGATCTCGCTGCGCACGTCGCTCTGGATCTTGGAGCCCAGCTCCAGCACGTCGAGCTCGCGGGTGAGGATGCCGATGAGGGCGCGCATGCGCTTCTCGACGTCGCTCTCCGCGAGCAGCGCCTGCTTGTCGTCGGCCTTGATGCGCATGGTGCTGGCGATGAGAAAGGCCAGCGGCCCCGGCTCCTCCACGTTGGCCGCGGCCATCTCGAGCTCTTCGGGCAGATAGGGAACGAGCGCGACGATCTTGCTGAACACGCTGAGCAGGCTGGCGCGCAGGGCGTCGACCTCACGGCTCTTGCTGACGACGTCTTCGACCTTGGTGATCTCGGCAGCGAGATACGGCTCTTCCTGGGTGAACCGGTCCACGTGCACACGCTGCAGGCCCTGCACGAGGATGCGCATGGTGCCGTCGGGCAGCTTGATCATCTTGTGCGCCAGGCCGACGGTGCCGATCGGGTAGAGCAGCTCCGGCCCCGGCACCTCCACCTCGGCGTCCTTGCTGGTGACGAGCGCAAGCAGGCGGTCGCCGGCCAGCACGTCGTCGATGAGCTTGATACTGCGTTCCTGGCCGATGGTGAGCGGGATCATGGTGTCGGGGAAGACGACCGTGTCGCGCAGGGGCAGCACCGGCAGGGCGCCCGGGATCTCGTGGGCGGCGCCCTCCACCTGGATCTCCTCGGGATCGCTCATTGAGCGGTGCTCCTTCGGCGCCCCACTCGATGAGTCGGCTGTGTCGCTCATTCGTCGCCTCCCCCCGTCTGGATCTCGATCTTGCGGGCGCCCTCGCGCTCACTCAGCGTGAGCCGGACCTCGAGCACTCCCGCCTCGTAGGTGGCGGTGGACACGTCGGGGTCCACGTCCACCAGCAGCCGCACGCGGCGCTCGAAGGTGCCGTAGTCCATCTCGACCTGCTGGTACACACGTCCCTCCCGGGTGGGGAACGCCCGCTCGCCTCGCACCACGATCTCGCGACGGTCCACCAGCAGATCGATGTCGTCCAGAGCCATACCCGGCAGCTCGAAGCGGACGACGATCTCGCGCGTTCCCTCCTCGAAGAACGCGTCTGCGGCGGGGTTGAAGCCGCGGCCGGCGTAGGGCTGCCGGGCCGCGAGGGCGCACGACTCGTTGAAGGCGCGCAGCACCTCGTTGTGCATCTTCTCGAAATCCACGGGGTGACTCCTTGCCCAGGCCCCGGAGGGGCGGCGCGGCCGCGGCGCCGGGACACGTTCCTGATACTCCACGCACACCTACCCATTGGGAGCGCGCGCCTAACGACGACGCCGGGAGGAGGCCGCCCGCGAGGCGAGACGTACCACCGGCTTCGCATAGTCTCAGCCTTTACCTCAGCCTTAGAGCCATCCCACGCTCGTTCGGGCGTCCCGCCCGCCACGTCCGCGTTCCGGCACGTGCATCCGTCGCCCGCCGGCGGTACCATGCACGCCGTGCAGCTGGCCTTCACCACCGTCGACGATCTCCACGCGCTGCTCGAGCAGGCGGGCGAAGCTCTCGACTACCGGGAGGTGTGGCCGCACCTCTTCCCCGTCTCCAACTGCCCGCCTGAGCTCATGCACAGGCTCGTCGCCGACATCGTCCGCGAGGACGAGCGATTCTCGTGGGAGAGCGACGTGCATGTCGGTCTCGCGGCGTGGCGGGCGCGGCGCCGCGACCTCGCCGACGTCGCCTTCACCGTGGTCGACCTCGAGACCACGGGGGCCACGCCCGGCTTCTCCAAGATCACCGAGATCGGGGCGGTGCGCATCGAGGGCGGCCGCGAGATCGGCACGTTCTCGGCCCTGGTCAACCCCGGTGTGCCCATCCCCGAGATGATCACCGGCATCACCGGCATCGACGATTCCACGGTCGCCGACGCGCCGCCCATCGACGAGGTGCTGCCCCGGTTCGTCGACTTCGCCGCCCACTCCGTGCTGGTGGCGCACAACGCCCCGTTCGACCTCGGCTTCCTGGACTACGAGCTGGGGCGCACGGAGCGCCGCACGTTCCCGCGCCCGGCGCTCGACACGCTGCGTCTGGCGCGAAAGCTCTGCCCGCAGCAACGCTGCTCGCTCAGCGCGCTGGCGTACCGCTTCAACACCAGGGTCAAGCCGGTCCATCGCGCCCTGCAGGACGCGCAGGCCACCGGCGAGCTCCTGCTCCTCTTCCTCTCCCGGCTGGAGGAGCAGGGTATGAGCACGCTGGAGGAGGTCGCGCGCTTCTGCGAGCCGGGGTCGCGGCGCAACTACCACAAGATCACCCTCACCGAGTCGCTCCCCAACGTCCCCGGCGTCTACATCATGCGCGACCAGAATGGCGTCGCTCTGTACATCGGCAAGGCCGAGAACCTCAAGCGGCGCGCACGCGACCACTTTCTGCAGCGTCAGGCCTACCGCGCCCGCCAGGCCCTGGAGCTGCTCGATAGGTTCGAGGTGGTCGAGACCGGCTCCGAGTTCGGCGCCCTCCTGCTCGAGCAGCGCCTCATCCACAAGCACCGGCCGGCGTTCAACTCGCATGGCACCCGGGTCGCCGGCTACTCCTACGTCAAGCTCAGCGCCGAGGAGTATCCGCGCCTGTACGCCACGCCGAACCTGCGCGACGACGGCTCGTACTACGCCGGGCCGTTCCGCAAGGCCGGCGTGGCCCGGCGCCTTGTGGAGGCCATCCACGGCGTGTACCCGCTGCGCACGTGCGCGCACCTGCCCGGCGCACGCGCCGCCGCCCGCCCGTGCCAACGGGCGCACACCGGCGCGTGCCTCGCGCCCTGCGCGCGCCCCCTCAACGGCGACTACGCCGACGCGGTAGCAGAGGTCCGGCGCGTGCTCGACGGGCACGGTGAGGCCGTCGACGAGCGCCTGCAGCAGCGCCAGGCGGGCATGGTGCAGGCCCTGGCGTTCGAGCAGGCCGCGCGCCTGCAGCGCCAAAGAGAAGCGCTCGAGCGCTCCGTGCGCGGCATCCGCCGCCTGCGCGCCGCCCAGGCGCACGACGCCGTCATCGTGCAACCGGCGCGGCGGCGCGGCTGGGCGGCCCTGTGGGGCGTGCGCGGCGGCCGCATCGCCGTCGAGCGCGAAGTGGGCCGCACGGCCTTCGACCTCGAAGCGGCCGCCGCCTTCCTCGCCGAGCTGGCGGCGGCCCCGCCCCCGGCGCAGCCAGTGGCGGCGGGCGACGTCGACGAGCTCCTGCTCGTACACTCGTGGCTCACGAGCAACCGCGAGTCGGTGCACGTGCTCGACGCGAGCGACCTCGCGGCCGGCCGCCGCGGCGCCGGCGAGCTCGCTCCGGCGCTCCTGGAGCGCCTCCGCCTCTGCGCCGGCGCCGGCCCGGCCGCCACGGCCGGCGCCTGAGGACCTACTCCTCGAGCGCGCGTCCGCGGCCGCGGCGCAGGAGCATCACGGTCGCCACAGCCATGACCAGCACGGCGACCGCGACACCCACGTACACGCCGGTCCCCACGCCCCCCTCGCTCCGCGGCTTGGGGGCGGGCTTGGGACGCAGGTTCAGGTACGTGTCGATGTTGTCGTTGACGAAGGCGACGGGACCCGACTCCGGCGGCGCCTGGGTCCAGCCCGCCCACTTGACGATGTTGTAGGCCTCGAGCTGCTGCTCGTAGTCGGTCACGATCAGCGGCGCCTCGCGGTAGAAGATCTCCGACATGCGGTCTACCAGCGGCTTGCGCGCGGCCGGGTCGATGGCCTCGGCCTGCTGCCGGTACAGGCGGTCGTACTCCTCGTTGGACCAGCAGGCGTCGTTCCAGCCGCCGATCTGGGCGGTGGTGAACACGTTGAGGATGTAGTCCGGGTCCACATACTCGCCCCAGCCCCAGATGTACAGGTCGTAGTCGGGCGCGTAGATGCCGTCGCGCTCGTTGTAGAGGGCGTCGCTGATGGCCCCGGAGTCGAGCGTGCGGAAGTCGATGCTCAGGCCGAGGCTCGACAACCACCCCGTCACAAGCTTGCCGGTGCTCTGACTGGAAGCGTCGTCGGCGCGAGCCCACAGGCGCAGCACGATGGGCTCTCCCTCTTTGTCCAGCCGTACCCCGCCCATGAGCGGGTACCCCGCCTCCTCGAGCAGCCGGGAGGCCTTGAGCAGGTCGAAGCCTATCTGCTGGTCGGCGGGTGGATGCCAGGAGTAGGTGGGCACGTCGGGGGTGATGAGGCTCTGGCCCGGCAGGGCGTAGCCTCCATAGGAGAGCTCCACGATCTTCTGCTTGTCCACCGCCCAGGCGAGGGCCTGCCGGAACTTCGGGTCGCGCAGCACAGGGTTCCCGAGGCTGTCGGGGCTGTCGTAGCAGTTGAAGGCGATATCGTTGAAGTAGCGCAGGTCGGCGGCGTTGACGTGCAGATCGGGGGCCGTCTGCAGGGAGCGGAACTGGGCCACGGGGATGCCCTGCGCGTAGTCGAGGGCCCCGCTGCGCAGGTCCTGGGTCATGGTGTCGGCGTTCTGGTACACCTGGATCACGAGCTCGTCGATGTGAGGCTTGCCGTTGACCCAGTAGTCGGGGTTCTTGACCAGCTTGATGTGCTGGCCCTTCTTCGCCTCGACCGTCTGGAACGGCCCGGTGCCGATGATGGGCGGCTTGACGACGAAGTCGGTGCCGGCACGCTCGCCGGGGACCCTGCCCCAGATGTGCTGGGGGAGGATGGGCACCCACAGGCGCAGCATGTTGGCCTTGGGTCTGGCGCAGCGCAGCTCCACCGTCTCGGCGTCGACGACCACCGCCCGTTCGATGCCGTTGGTGTAGCTGGTGAACGCGGTGAGGTCGTTGTCGATGATGTAATTGAACGTGAAGGCCACGTCGCCGGCGGTGAAGGGCACGCCGTCCTGCCAGGTCACGCCGCGCCGCAGGTGGAAGGTCCAGGTCTTGCCGTCGGGGGTGACCTCCCAGCTGGTGGCCAGCTCCGGTCGCGGCGAGAGATCGGTGTCGTACCCCACGAGGAAGTCGTAGTTGAGGTGGAAGATCTCGTAGGACGTGCCGCTCCAGCCGAGGAAGGGGTTGAGGTTGTCGGCGTCCGCGGTGGTGCCGAAGTGCGCCGTGAGCGGCTGCGCCGACGGCGACGGGCTCACGGAGGCGGCCGCGCCGGCGGGGCCGAAGGCGACGCCGGCGCACACGACCACGAGCAGCGTCGCGACGACGAGCGGCGCCGCCGGCGCGCGCAGGCCGCGGCGCGCCGCTGCCCACACGGTCGCCAGGTGCATGGTCCCCCCTCCGGATGACGAGGTCCCCGCGGCACGCCGCCCCCGGCGCCGCCGCAGTGCACGAATGGTACAACCGACGGCGACCCCTGCCTAGGAGACGGCCGGAGGATCCATGGCCAGGCCTCCGGTCAACGCGGCGGCCGCTTCCTCGCGCTCCACCTCCTCCTCCCACACCGGCACGATGTGGAAGTGGAGGCTCGGAAGCTCCGAGGAGAGGTCCTCCTCCATGTGGCGGCCGAGCGTGTGCACGTGCTCCACCGTCTTGTCGCCGTCGAAGCCCAGCTCGATCTCGACGTACCGGCGGTTGCCGCTCTGGCGGGTGAACACGATGCCCACCTCGTCGTAGTCCGCGTAGTGGTGTGCCAGCACCCTGGTGATGGCCAGCTGCTCCTTCTCGGAGAGCGGCAGGTCCATGAGGGCGCGGAAGTTGTGACGCACAAGCTCCTGGCCGACGTACAGCATGTAGAGGGCCATCACCAAGGCGATCACCGGGTCGATGCGGTCGCCGATCGCGGGCTGTCCCCAGGACACGAGCAGCGACCCCAGCACGAACGCCATCAGTACGCCGCCGTCGGTGCACATGCCGATGAAGTAGTCCGCCTTGTAGGCGATGAGCAGCGGCGAGGGGTCGGCCGTGCGCTTCATGAGGCGGCGGGACAGCGTGAACAGCAGGGTGCCGGTCGCGAACGTGGCGACCACGGGGACGAGGCCGGTGAGATAGCCCACCTCAGGTGCTTCGATGAGCCGCTCGATGGAGTCGTAGAGGACGAACAGGCCGGAGGGCACGTAGAGGGCGCCGCAGAGGAAGGCGGAGAAGTTCTCCAGCTTGCCGGCGCCGTACGGGTGCGTGTACACGTTCTCGCGGAGCACCTGGCGTATGGCGTACACCGCGAAGGCGTTGATGACGAGCGCGATGCCCGATTGCGCGGCCAGAGCGATCAGCGCCGCGGAACCGGCGATGATGGCGCTCGCGACGGTGAGCACCACGAGCGGTACCTCGATGATCAGGCCCAGCTTCAGCAGCCTGTACAGCCGACGAGACTCGGTGTCGTCGTGATGCGCGTGTCTCACGGTCCCTCCCCGTCCACACCGGTTCCTCGGGCCCCAGCTGGACTGTCCTCTGACCCTGTATCGGGCGGCGATGCGGATTCCTTGTGCACTCAGGCGCCCGTTGCCTCCGGCTCGCGGCCGGGTAGGACGTGACTGACGACGACAGGAAGGCAGGCGACTGTGCAGCCACTCATCTCGACCGGCCGCTTCGATGCGGTGATCTTCGACCTGGACGGCGTGGTGACGCAGACGTCGGCCGTCCACGCCGCCGCGTGGAAGCGCCTCTTCGACACGTACCTTGAAGCGAGGGCCGGGGCGACCGGCGAACCGTTCATGCCGTTCGACCTCGAAGGCGACTACCGCCTGTACGTCGACGGCAAGCCGCGCTACGACGGTGTGCGCGACTTCCTCGCCTCCCGCGGCATGGAGCTGCCGCAGGGCGACCCGTCCGACGCGCCCGGCACGGAGACCGTGTGCGGGCTCGGCAACCGCAAGGACGAGCTCTTCGTGGCCGAGGTCAGGGAGCACGGCGTGAAGACGTACCCGTCCACGATCGCCCTCATCGGCGCGCTCCACGAGGCGAGGCTCGGCGTGGGCCTGATGTCGTCCAGCCGCAACACCGTGATGGTGCTGGAGGCCACGGGGACGGCCGGCCTGTTCGACCAGCGCGTGGACGGCCTCGTGTCGGACCAGCTCGGCCTGGCCGGCAAGCCCGACCCGGCCGCGTACCTGGAGACGGCGCGGCGGCTGGGCGTCGAGCCGGCCCGCGCCGTCGTCGTCGAGGACGCGCTCTCTGGCGTCGAGGCTGGACGCCGCGGCGGGTTCGGCCTGGTCATCGGCGTGGACAGGCTGGACCAGGCCGAGGCACTGCGCGAGCACGGCGCCGACGTGGTGGTGGACGACCTCGCAGAGGTGACGGTCGGGGCCTGACGCCGCGCGTGCCGCACGGCGTCAGGCCCCTCCGCCCCGGACGGACCGGTCAGACCGGCGCCGTCAGACCTCCTCCGAGCCGCGGGCGGCGCCGCACGAGCACCAGGACCACGATGCCGGCGACCACGGCCGCCGCCACGCCGATCCCCACGTACAGGGCGGTGTTGCTGCCTCCGCCGCTCTCGGCGGTCGTCTCGGCCACCTTGGGTTGGATGCGTGAGGAAGTTGGCGTAGCCACCGTTGCCGAACGGCGGGACGAGCGTGTTGCCGTTCGGGTCCGGGATGGCGATGTAGCCCTCCCACTCCGCCGTGTTGTAGGCCTCGAAGTCGGGCCGGTAGTCGGTGACGATGTAGGGCGACTGCTCGTAGAGGATCTGCTGCATGCGGTCGATGTACTCCTTGCGCTTGACCGGGTCCAGTTCCGCGCTCTGCTTCACGTACAGATCCTCGTACTCCGGGTCGGTCCAGTAGCTGTCGCTCCAGTTGCCGATCTGGGACTCCGTGAAGTAGCTCAGCATCGAGCCGGGGTCGAAGTCGAGGTACCAGCCCCAGATGAACATGTCGTAGTCGGGCGTGAGTACGCCGTCCTCCTCGGCCAGGATGGTGCTCGAGAGGGTCGGTGAGTCCATGACCTCGAGCTTGACGTCGATGCCCACATCCCTGAACCAGCCGACGATGAGCTTGGCCAGCTGCTGCTCCTGCGTCTCCTCGGATCGCGCGATCAGGCGCAGCTCGATGGGCTTGCCGTCGTACTCACGCACCCCGTCGCCGTCCGCATCCGTGTAGCCGGCGGCGTCGAGGAGCTGCTTCGCCTTCTCGGGGTCGTACGTGTACTTCACGTCGGCCGGCGGCTCCCAGTGCCAGTCCGGGTCCTTGTAGAAGTTCGGCGGGATGATCGTCGTGCCGGGCGTGGTTGTGCCCATGAAGACGAGGTCGGCGGCCTTCTGCAGGTCCACGGCGTAGTTCAGCGCCTGCCGGAACTTCACGTCCCTCAGCGCCGGGTGGCCCTTGCTCGGCCCCTCGTAGCAGTTGAAGGCCAGCTGGTCGAAACCGTCGGCGGCGATGACGCGCGCGGTGATACCCGGCTGGTCCTCGAGCTGCTTGACCTGCATCGGGACGAGATCGGAAGCTCCGTCGATGCCGCCGGCCTTGATGTCCTGCAGCATGGTGTCGCCGTTCGTGTAGTACGTGAAGTAGAGCTCGTCGATCTTGGGCTTGGGCCCCCACCAGGTGGGGTTGGCCACGTACTTCACGTAGTTGTTCTTCTTCCACTCCACGCACTGGAAGGGGCCGGAGCCCACGTAGGGCGGGTCGTTGGGGTAGCCCTGCGCCGCGTCCTTCGGGGAGATCTTCGACCAGATGTGCTCGGGCAGGATCGGCAGCCAGTGGCGGATCATGTCCGGCTTCGGTTTGGAGCAGGTGAACTGCACCGTGTAGTCGTCGAGCGCGGTGGCCTCCTCGATGAGGCGGGTGTAGGAAGTGAAGTTCGCCATGTCGTTCTTGATGACGTAGTTGTAGGTGAAGGCGATGTCCTTCGCCGTCAGCGGAACGCCGTCGGACCACTTCGCGTTCTGCCTGATGGTGAACGTCCAGGTGAGCCCGTCGTCGCTCACCGTCCAGTCGGTGGCGAGGCCGGTGGACTCCTCGCCCTTCATCGGCGAGAGCGTCTTGGGGTCGTACCCCACGAGCGAGTCGTAGGTGAGGTACCAGGCCTCGAACGCCGGCGACTCGAACCCGATGAACGGGTTCAGGTTGTCCGGCTGTCTGGTCCAGCCGACCTTGTAGACGACCTTGTCCCCGCCCGGCGAGGCACTCGCGGCCGGCGAGGCGCTCTCGCCGGCCGCGAGTGCCGTACCGATGCCCCAGGCGAGTCCGCAGAGCAGCGCGGCGGCGGTGAGCAGAAGCAGGAGCGGGCGACGTCGTGTGGCGGTCATGTGGGATCCCCCCATTCTCCGTGGTCGGCAGGCTGTGTGCCGGTGCGTATCGCTGCGCCCCCGTGCAGCGATGCGGTCCCATTCTCTCAGGCGGAGGACGACGTTCAAGGGGGCGAGGCGGCGCCGGCCGCCCGAAGCGGCCGGCGCCGGTACACGTCGAGCCGGTGCGAGAAGCGACGCGCCGCGAGTCCGCGATGTTCGCCCGCGGCGGGTCAGGGCCTTCCTGCCCCTCGTTGCCGGGCGATGCGGTCCGGCCGACGAGCCGGGCCGGCGGCCCCGTGGCAGGATCTTCCGTCCGACGTTTACACGAACATATGTTCGTGCTACAGTCGGGGTCCTCGTTCAGACCCTCACCGACCCTTCAGCAGGAGCAGTCCATGGCAGGCGGCGGAGCCACCCCCGAAGACAGGCCAAGGACCGGCGCCGGCGGCGCCCGCCGCGAGGGCGCCACCGAGGCCGGCGGAGGCGGCGCCGGGGCGAGCGATCGGCCGGTCGGCGGCGCAGGCGGCGCGCCTGCGCCCGAGGGCGCGTCCGCGCCCGGCCGCGCGCGGCGCCAGGGTCCCTCCCTCCCCGCCCCCGTCGCCGTCGGCTGGAACGAGCGGCAGCGACGTCCCGTCAGCTTCGTGTGGCGCCGACGCCGCTACCGGGTCGAGCGCGTGCTCGAGACCTGGGTCCTCGAGACCGGCTGGTGGAAGGACGACGGCCACGTCAGCCGCGCGTACTGGCGGGTGCGCGCCGAGGGCCGCGTGTTCGACCTCCGTTACGACCGCCTCAGCAAGGCGTGGGCGCTGGAGCAGGCGCTCAACTGAGCGCGGCCGCCGTGAGCTTCGTCCACCTGCACACGCACAGCACCTTCTCGTTCGGCGACGGCGCCTGCCGCATCCCCGAGATGGCCGCGCGCGCCGCCGAGCTGGGCATGCCGGCCCTTGCGGTCACCGACCACGAGGGCCTGTACGGCGCCGTGCGTTTCTACCAGGCCTGCAAGGCCGCCGGCGTCAAGCCCATCATCGGAGTCGAGCTCACCGTCGAGCCGGCCGTCGGCCCCGGCGGCCGCCCCTGGGAGCCCGATCTCGATCATGAGCCCGGCGCCGCCCGTGGCCGGTGTGGCGAGGCACGAGAGATGATGCGAGACGGGGTGACGCGCCCGACGTCCGCAGCCGCAGGCGCGCAGGGCGGACAGGGGGTTGAGGGAGAGCAGCCGCCGCAGGCGGGCTACCGTGCGGGGCGGCGTAGCGTCACCGCACATTCTGCAGGGCCGCCGAAGGCGAGCCCGAAAGGAGCGGAGCGCCCTCCCGATGCCCCCTGCCCGCCCGGAGCGCCGTCAGGGTACGGAGCGCCGAACGGGCACACGCCGCCCTTCGCCGCGCTCCCGTCCCTCGCCCCCGACGGCCACATCCGGCACCTCTCGGCGGCGGCTACGGTGCCGCCCGCCGCCGCGAACGCCTCCGGCGCCGGCGGCCACCACCTCGTGCTCCTGGCCAAGGACTACGCCGGCTGGAGCAACCTGTGCCGCATCATCAGCGCCGCGCACCTGGAGCATCCGGGCGAGCCTCCGCTAGCCAGGCTCGCCACCCTCGCCGAGCACAGCGGCCACCTCGTCGCGCTCAGCGCCTGCCGCCGCGGCGAGGTCTGGTCGCGGCTGCTCGCCGGCGACGCGGCCGGCGCCCGCGCCGCGGCCTCCGTGCTTCGCGGCATCTTCGGCCGAGAGCTCTTCATCGAGCTGCAGCACGAGCTGCTGCCCGACTCCGGCGCGAGTCTCCGCGCCCTCGACCTGCTTGCCCACGAGCTGCGCCTGCCCACGGTGGCCACCAACGACGTGCACTACACCGTCAAACAGGACGCCGGGCTGCACGACGTGCTCGCCGCCGAGGCCGCCAACCAGCCGCTGCCCAACCCGCTGGGGCGCAAGAACGCCGAGCTCTACCTCAAGAGCCCGGCGCAGATGCGCCGCCTCTTCCAGCGCTACCCGGAGGCGTACGCCAACGCCGGCCGCATCGCCGCGCGCTGCAACCTCGACCTCGGACTCGGCCGGCTCCTCTTCCCCGCCTACCCGCTGCCGCCCGGCGAGACGGCCTTCTCTCTGCTCTGGAAGCGCTGCTTCGCGGGCGCCGCCGAGCGCTACACGCCGCTCACCGCCGAGGTCACCGCGCGCCTCGAACGCGAGCTCAAGGTGGTCGAGGAGCTCGGTTTCGCCGAGTACTTCCTCGCCGTGCATGACATCGTCGGGTTCGCGCGCAGCCGCGGCATCTACTACTCCGGCCGCGGCTCAGCCGGCAACAGCATCGTCAGCTACGTGCTGCGCGTCACCGACGCCGACCCCATCGCCAACGAGCTGCTCTTCGAGCGCTTCCTCAACCCTGCCCGCAGCGAGATGCCCGACGTGGACATCGACTTCTGCTCCGCCCGCCGCGACGAGGTCATCCAGTACATCTACGAGCGCTTCGGCCACGACAAGGTCGCCATGGTCGCCACCGTCAACACGGTGCGCGCGCCCTCCGCCGTGCGCATCGTCAGCCGCGCCTTCGGCTTCACTCCCGACGAGATCAACGCCCTGTCCAAGCGGGTGCCCTGGGGCAGCGCGGCCAAGCTCGGGGAGATGCTGGAGGAGCGCCCCGAGCTCGCCGACCACGAGTTCCGCCACCCGCACTTCCGCCGCCTCGTGAGCGTAGCCGAGCGCCTCTCCGGCTTCCCGGCGCACCTCGGCACCCATCTCGGCGGGTTCATCCTCTCGCGCGACCCGCTCACCGACCGCGTGCCGCTGCAGTGGGCCGCCAAGGGCGTCGTGGTGGCCCAGTTCGACAAGGACGACGTCGAGACGCTGGGCCTCGTCAAGATGGACATCCTCGCCCTCAAGATGCACTCCGCCATCGCCGAGGCGGTGCGACGCATCGAGGCGCGCACCGGCGAGCAGGTCAGCGCCTGGGAGCTGCCGCGCGACGACCCCAAGGTGTACGAGCTCATCCGCTCGGCACGCACCGTGGGTCTCTTCCAGCTGGAGAGCTCGGGACAGCGCAACCTGGCCACACGTCTCCAGGAGCGCGACTTCGAAGACGTCATCGCCGCCATCTCGCTGTTCCGCCCGGGACCGCTGCAGGCCGAGATGATCGCGCCATTCATCAGGCGGCGGCACGGCCGCGACCCGGTCGCCGTGCCGCACCCGGCCATGGAGCGCATCCTGCGCCGCACCTACGGAGTCATCGTCTACCAGGAGCAGGTCATCGAGGTGGCGGCCGCGGTGGCCGGGTTCAGCCTCTCCGAGGGCGACATGCTCAGGCGGGCCATGACCCACGAGCGGTCCCTGGAGGAGATGGACGAGATCGGCCGCACCTTCGTCGCCAAGGCCATGGCGCGCGGCGTGGCACAGGACGTGGCCGAGGAGGTCTTCCGCCAGCTGCGCGGCTTCGCCGCCTACGGCTTCAACAAGGCGCATGCGGCCTGCTTCGCCATCGTCTGCAATGCCTCGGCGTGGCTCAAGGCGCACTACCCGGCCGAGTTCTACTGTGGCATCCTCAACAACCAGCCCATGGGCTTCTACTCGCCGCGCGTGGTGCTCAACGACGCGCGGCGCTTCGGCCTCAAGGTGCTGCCGCTCGACGTGAACCGCAGCGGCGAGTGGTTCGAGGTGGAGCGAGGCGGGCGGGCGCTGCGGGTGGGGCTCGCCTACGTCAAAGAGATGAGCGCCGCGGCGCGGCAGGCGATCGTAGAAGCACGCGGCGACGGGACAGCCGCTGCCGGGCAGGAGAGGGTCTCAGGGGGGCGCTCCGCTCCTTCCGGACTGCCTTACGGCGGTCCTGCAGAGCCCCCTTCGACCCTCTCCTGCCCTTCCGCGACCGTCCCGGAAGCCGCGCTCACGAGCCCGCTCGTCGACGCGGCTTGCGGACCCGGCCGGGCGGGCGCGCCTTCGGCCGGCCCGCCCGGCGAGAGCCTGGCCGCGGTGGCGGAGGGGCCGCCGCGGCCGTACACCTCGCTCACGGACTTCATAGCGCGCACGCGCGTGGGTCGCGAGATCGCCGAGAACCTGGTACGCCTCGGCGCCTTCGACGCGCTCGGCGTACGCCGCGAGGAGCTGGTCGCGCAGGTGCCCCTCCTCTACGCCGGCGCGAAGCCGGCCGGCGCCGCGGCTCAAGCGGGCCGAGGCCGCCGGCGGCTCTTGCCGGGCGCGGAGGGACGGGTGGGGGTCGACGGAGGCTCTGCAGGGCCGCCGTCAGGCAGCCCGAAAGGAGCGGAGCGCCCTCCGGAGACCCCCACCCGGCCCGCAGCGTCCGGCTTCGGCGAGGCCGCCGGCGGCCTCGGCCTCGATCAGCCGCGGCTCGCCCTGGACGAGCAGTTCGCCCCCCTCGCCTTTCTGCCGGACTGGCCGGCGCAGCGGCGCGTCAGCATCGAGCTCGAGCTGCTCGGGCTCAACGTCACCGCCCATCCGCTGCGCTTCGTGCGCGAGCAGGTCAAGGCGCTCGGGGTCACGCCGGTGGCGCGCCTGCCGCAGGTGCCGCACGGGCGGCGGGTGCGCCTGGCCGGCGTGCTCGAGCGCGCCCAGATGCCCTGGATCCGCAGCGGCCACCGCACCATGTTCCTCACCATCGAGGACGAGACCGAGCTTGGGGCAGGTGGTGGTCTTCAACGACGTCTACCTCAGGTACGGACGCGTGCTCAAGAGCGCCGTCTATCTGTTGATCGAGGGCGAGCTGCAGAACGACGAGGAGCACGGTCTCGCCGTGGTGGCGCACCGCATCATGGACCTCACAGAGGTGCTGGGACGGGGCGGCGTGCTGCCGACGGGGGGGCGCCGCCACGAGCCGGCGGCGGGCGCCGAAGGCGCCGGCGGTACCCCAGCCGCAGACGGCTTCCCACCCGGGGCCTGGTCGCCGATTGCGACCGCCGGCCCCCACGCGGGAGCTCCGTCTGTCCCCGGCGGTCTCACCTCCCGGCGACCCGACGCCTGGGAGTTGCCTGCGGTGGAGCCGCGCACACGGCCGGGCCGCACGGGCTGAGACATCCGACGCCGGACCGCCTGCTGCCAGGGCGCCCAAGGCGAAGGCCCGCCGCGACGCACGAGAGTGGCGCCGGTGAAGACTCGCCTCGTCGCCGCCGCGCAGCCGCTCACCCGCCGCCGGATCCCAGCACGCGCATCACCGCCGTCCCGCCCAACGCTACAGCCAGAGCAAGGACGGTCGTCCACACCGCTGCCCCCACGCCGAGCCACAACACCAGCCGGCGACGCTGGGCACCGAGAGCGACGCCGATAGCCGCCGCCAGCCCCGTACCGACAAGAAGCGGGGCGAGCAGGCCCCATCCGATCACACCGTAACGGTCCCACACACGCCGCAGCCGCCCGCCCTCCCGCACTCCGCCGCGTCTGAAGCGGCGCACGAGCCAGGTGCGGAACCTGTCGCCGGCGAGCACGATCACGGCGATGCCGAGCAGGGCGCCGACCAGAGCGGCGGCCCAGACGAGCAGGACTGGAAGCCCCATGACCACCCCTGCCGGGACGGCTGCGTAGAACGACACGACGCCGATGCCGACGGTGACCAGGACCTGCAGGACGACGCTCACGCTCAGAACACCGCCACCTCGATGATCACCTCGTCGCCCTTGCGCAACCGCTCCCCGGCCACCGGGTCCTGCCCGACCACGTCCCCGGGGTAGTGACCCCAGCCGGCGACGTAGTCCGTCGACACCACGAAGCCTTCACCCTCGAGCACCGCCTTCGCGTCCCCGGAGGTCAGCCCGACCACGTCGGGCACCGTGACCATGGGCGGCCCGCTGCTCACCCAGTACGTCACCGTGTCCCCGCGGGTCACCGTCGTCCCGCCCTCCGGTTCCTGCCGGTAGACCTTGCCCTTGGTCGCCGACAGCGTCGCGGACCGGCGCTTGCGCGGAGTGAGCTGGGCCTTCTCGAGTTCCGCTCTGGCCTCTTTCGCGGTGAGGCCGGCGAGCACCGGCGCGGGGATGTGCAGCGGCCCCTTGCTCACCCACAGGTCGATCTGCACGCCCTCCTCCACCGAACTGCCGGCCTTAGGGCGCTGCCTCGCCACGGCGCCGGCATCCACGCGATCGCTCCACACGTAGTGGGTCACCGTGGTGAACCCGGCGGAGCGCAGGGAGTCGGCCGCAAGCGCCGCGTCTTCCCCGAGCACGCTCGGCACCGAGGCGCTGCCGTCCAGCACGTAGGCGTACACGGCCCATCCGGCGCCCCCGGCGGCGGCGAGGAGCAGCACGACGAGGATCCAGCGGAGCGTGTGCCGTCCGCGCGGCCGGACGGCGGGCTGCACCGCGGCCGGACCGGCGGCGGACGCACGGCGATCCTCCGGGCGCAGCTGACGTGTGCGCGCGTCGGCCGCGACGGCGGTGGCGGTCTGCACGGCCGGCGCGGAGGACGCGGACGCAGGCCCGGACGCGCGGGCACTCGTACCCGCACCCGGAGCGCCACTCCCGCCGGCGCCGGTGCCGACGGCCGCCGGCGACGCGGCCGGACCGGCGCCCGTGGCCGTGCCGGCCCCGGCGAAGGCGCCCCTGCCGGGCGCAGAGCCGGGCGCCGGCGCGACGCGGCTCCCGGTCGCGCCGGCGCCGGTCGAGCCCGTGCCGGTCGTGCCCGCAGAGGCGGTCGCCGCGCCGGCCGCCTGGATGCGGCGCCGGGCGCCGGCGGCCCTCGCGGCGCGCAGGGCGTCGGCGAACTCGGCGGCGCTCTGGTAGCGGTCCTCCGGACGCTTGCAGAGAGCCCGCATGACCACCGCGGCGTACGCCTCGGGCACGCCTTCGGCCACCGAGCGTGGGTTGGGCGGCGCCACCGACACGTGCTGCAGCGCCACGGCCACGTCGTTCTCACCGCGGAAGGGCGGGCGGCCGGTGAGCATCTGATAGAGGACCACGCCGAGGCTGTACAGGTCGGAGCGCTCGTCGGCCGGCTTGCCCTGCGCCTGCTCGGGCGAGACGTACGACGTCGTGCCGAGCATCGCCCCGCTGCGGGTGAGAGCCGACTCGCCCACACGGGCGATGCCGAAGTCGGTGACCTTGACGGCGCCGTGCTCGTCGATCAGGACGTTCGCCGGCGTGATGTCGCGGTGCACGATGTGCTGCTCGTGGGCGGCGCGCAACGCACTCAAGACGGCCAGTGCCAGGGCCGCCGCCTCGTCCGGCTCGAGCCGCCCCTCGCGCTTCAAACGCTGCTTGAGACTCTCACCGCCCACGTACTCCATCACGATGTACGGCGATCCGCCGGCGCGACCGCGGTCGTACACGGCCACGATGGCACGGTGGTTGAGGCTGGCGGCCGCCTGGGCCTCGATGCGGAACCGCTCGACGAACTCCTGGTCGGCGGCCAGGGACGACTTGAGCACCTTGACGGCGACGAGCCTGCCCAAGCTCTCGTCGCGGGCGAGGTAGACGTCGGCCATGCCGCCGCTGCCGAGGCGTGAGAGCATGCGGTAGCGCCCGTCGAGCGGCGAAGTCAAGGGAAGCCCGGTGTCACCGTGTGCGTTTTGGTCCATCGAGGCGGCCGGCGCGGCGCCCGCCGGGTGGGCCCGAGGCGACGAGCCCGGCCCGCCAGACCTCCGCCCGGGTCGAGGCGTCGGGACATCCAGTGTAAACGAGCGCCGTGATGGTGTCGTCCCGGCGGCTTGAGCCGCTGTGCAGGGACGCCGGCGAGGCCCGCGGAGTTCGGTTCGGGCGGGCGCCGGCGGCGACCGTGAGGGCCGGCGCCATCCCGACTACCCGCTCTGCCGCTCGGCCAGGATCTGCAGGGCCTCCAGCTCGTCACGCTCGAACCAGTAGAGGTCGCAGATGCTGCAGTAGTCCACCTCGACGGCGTGCTCGTAGCTGAAGTGGCGTCGCACCATGGCCCTGCCGCACCGCGGACAGGGGAGCAGGGCCGTCTGCGGCCGCCCGCGCGCGTGCACGGCGGTCCGCCGCAGTTCGTCGCCGCTGACGGAGAGCAGGTCGGCCAGCCTCTCCTGGTCGGGAGTGAACGCCGCCTCGCGGCGAGCGAGCATCTTCGCCACCTCGTCCGGCGTCACAAGGCGCCCGCCGCACGAGGGGCACACCGTGACCCGCAGACCCTCGTAGTCGGCGAGGGCGAGCGGCGCGGCGCAGGAGGGGCAGGACGCCGCGCGCCCGCTCGCTGTGGACGGCGTGCCGCGACCGCCCCCCGCCGAGGCCGCGCCGAGCGGGGCGGCCACGTGGACCGGCACCAGCGGCGCCACGGGCGGCGCGGGACGCCCTTCGGCCGCCCGCGCCGCCCCGGCCGCGGCGCGGCCCGCGTCGGCGAGGCTGACATGGCGGCCGGCGCCGCCGGCCGCCGGGGCGGGCGCCCAGTGCTCGCGTGCCCCGAACCTCTCCGAGGCGGCGTCCACTTGACGGGCGAACTCCTGGGGCGAGGCGGCGGCCAGCGTCAGCAGCGCGTCGACCCGCTCGCTCAGCGGCGGGTGCGTGCTCGTCCAGCCGCGCGAGCCCCCCTCCACCGTGTCCCGGATGCACAGCGGCGCGAGGCCCTCGGGGATGTAGCCGACGCCACCGGGATGACGGCTGATGATGCGCAGCGCCTCGGCCAGGCTCAGCGGGTCGCGCGTGTACAAGGCCGCCGCCACGTCGGCTTGCCGCTCGCGCGCGCGGCTCAGGGCGGCCGACATGACGGAGGACGCCAGTTGCACCACCCAGAGCCAGGCGCGCACGCCGACCGCCCCTATCGCCACCGGCGCGGCACGCGTGCCGGCCGCGCCGACGGCGGTCTGCTCCAGACTCTCACCGAGCGTCGAGTAGATGCCGAAGAGCAGGCACGAGACCGTGACCGTGACGTACGTCCCGGAAAGTACATGCGCGAGCTCGTGCGCCACCACTCCCTGGAGCTGCTGGCGCGACAGCCGCGCGAGCGCGCCCTCGGTGACCCCGATGACGCCCCCGCCGTGCAGGTCGCTGAACGCGAACGCGTTCAGGCCCAGCGTTCTCACGGTCACGCACTCGACGCGCGGCGACCCCGTGGCGATGCGCATCTCCTCCACGACGTTGGCGAGCCGCTGGTGATACCGGTCCCCAGGATCGAGCGGCGCGCAGTGCATGGCCCGCAGCAGGCGGTCTCTGGCCCCCAGCTGAGCCGCGAACCAGTAGAGCATCGAGGCCGCCGCGGAGATCCCGAAGATCAGCCCCACACCCCGCAGCGTGAACACCCAGCTCACGGTGTCGACGAGCGGGAAGCTGACATAGAACGCCACCGTGACGATGAGGCAGAGCACCCACACCGAGGCGAAGACCAGCGCCAGCAGCAGCGCGAACAGCAGCCAGATCCGCCAGCGCCTCTCGCGCTCGATGTCGAAGGGAGAGCGCCGCTGCTCCACCGAGGTGCTCACCTCCGGGCCGTCCGCGGCTTCACGTTCATTAACACTACGGAGATGGTTTCAACTACGTCAGCGATGGTAATATACCGCCTGCGTGGTGGAGTCCCCCTCCACATATCCCTCCACCGCGCTGGTACTCCCAAGTACCACCCCATGGCTCCTTTCACAAGCCCCTCTCCCCGAGGGGCTGCCCGGAAACGGGCGCGGGACGGCGGCGCGACAGCGCCGCCGTCCCGCGTACGGGGCCGTGTCCTGAGGCTCAGCCCTTCGGCAGCAGGCCGCAGTGGACGACGAAGTTCTCCGTGATCCTGTGACACAGCCGGGCGTTGGCGTCGAGATTGTCCTCCGTGTCCGTGCGCAGCTTCTCGAGCCACGCCGCGTCCACGTGCTTGAGGTTCCTCGCCGCGTCGTCCACCCAGTGTGGGGCGATGGCGGCGTCGATCTCCGGATGGAACTGCGTCGCCCAGGCGTTGCCGCCGGCGCGGAAGGCCTGCACGGCGACGTCGCTGCCGGCCACGAGGTGCGAGGTGGTGGGCACCTTGCACGCGTACTCATGCCAGCTGAAGACCGTGAACGGCGACGAGATGTCGTGCAGCAGCGCGTCGTCGCTCGCCTTCTCCACCGACACCCAGCCGACCTCAGGCGCCTTGAGCCTGAAGACGTCGCCGCCCGCAGCCTCGCATACGAGTTGCGCTCCCAGGCACACCCCCCACACCGCCCCTCCCTCGTGGATGACGTGGCGAAGGAGCCTGACCTCGTCGGCGAGGAAGGGGAACTGGTGCGCTTGATGGGTGTGCATCGCGCCGCCGAGCGAGATGAGACCGGCGGCCTCACCGGGCCAGGCCGGCAGGGCGTCACCGTCGTAGAGGCGGCGGACTTCGAACGGGACGCCGAGCGCGGTGAGAGCAGTGGCGATGCCGGCGGGCGGATCGTTGGCGTCGTGCTGCAAGATGACGAGAGGTTTGGCGCTCACGCGAGACTCCTTCTTCCGGTCCTTTGAGTATACCGCGCGCGCCGGCAGGCGACCTTGCCCCGACGGCCGGACGTCTGCCAGACTCGGCCCATGACCAGACCGCACACCACACGAGTCACTTCGTGAGCGCCCCCGCGGCGGATGCGCCCGCCGTCGAGGTCGTCTCGGCCGGCAACGAGGTCCTCATCGGCGACGTGCTCGATACGAACACCAACTGGCTGTGCGTGAAGGTCACCGGCCTCGGCGGCCTCGTGCGGCGCACCGTGATGCTGCGCGACGAAGTGGCGACCATCGCGGCCGAGGTCCGCGGCGCCGTGTCCCGGGGACCTGCCCTGGTGTTCACGGTCGGCGGGCTCGGGCCCACGGCCGACGACCGCACCCTCCAGGGCGTGGCGCTCGGTCTCGGGACGACGCTCGTGCTGCACCCGGAGGCCGAGCGGATGATCGCCGCAAAATACGGGGAGTTCTACGCCTCGGGTCACGTGCCGTTCCCCGAGATGACCGAGAGCCGCCGCAAGATGGCTCGGCTCCCGGCCGGGGCGGAGCCGATCGTGAACCCGATCGGCGGGGCCCCGGGCGTGCTCTGCCGCGCCGGCGCCACGTGCGTCGTTTCGCTGCCCGGCGTGCCGGGCGAGCTGAAGGCGATCGTGGACGGGCCGCTCACGGGGCTGCTCGCCGAGGTGTTCGGCGTGGCGCACTACGAGGAGCGCTCGCTCACGGTCGAGCTTCAGGACGAGTCGGCGATCGCCGACCTGCTGCGCCACGCCGAAGGCGACCACCCGCGCGTGTACGTGAAGTCGCGCGCCAAGGTCATCGGCAGCGTCCGCGCGCTGCAGATCACCGTGAGCGCGCGCGCTACCAGCGCCGGCGAGGTGGACGACCTGCTGGAGGCAGTGACGGAGCAGCTGCTCTCGGGCATCGGCGCGGCCGGCTACGCCGTGCGCCGCACGCCCGGGAGCCGGACGACTGACCGCTGAAGGCGGCGCAGCCGTCGGAAGCGGGTCACTGTGCGGTGCGCCGTCAGGCACACCACACTGAGCGCCGCCGCCTGACCGCCGCGCCGGCCCGCGCGAGGCGGCCCGCGCCGCCGCGGCGGCCCTCAGCCCAGGTGGTCCTCGATGAAGTGCGTGTTGACGTCCCCGGCCACGAACAGCGGGTGCTCGAGCACCAGGCGGTGGAAGGGGATCACCGTCTTGATACCCTCGACGATGAACTGCTCGAGCGCCCAGCGCGAGCGCGCCAGGCACTCCGTCCGGTCGCGGCCCCACACGACGAGCTTGCCGAGCAGGCTGTCGTAGTACGGCGGCACCATGTACCCCTGGTACACGTGGCTGTCGAAGCGCACCCACGGTCCCCCGGGCGGGTTCCAGCGGTCGACCACGCCCGGCGACGGCATGAAGTTCTCGGCGGGGTCCTCGGCGTTGATGCGGAACTCGATGGCGTGGCCCTGCACGCGCACGTCATCCTGGCGGATGGGCAGGCCCTCGCCGGCGGCGATGGCGATGCCGGTCTTGACGATGTCGACGCCGGTGACCATCTCGGTGACGCAGTGCTCGACCTGCACGCGCGTGTTCATCTCCATGAAGTAGAAGCTGCCGTCCTGGTCGAGCAGGAACTCGACCGTGCCGGCGCCCTCGTAGTGCGCGGCGACGGCGGCGGCCACGGCCGCGCCGCCCATCTGGGCACGCAGCTCGGGGCCCACGGCCGGGGAGGGCGCCTCCTCGATGAGCTTCTGGTGGCGCCGCTGGATCGAGCAGTCGCGCTCGCCGAGGTGGATGCCGTGACCCTTGCCGTCGGCGAGCACCTGGATCTCGATGTGGCGCGGCGCCCCGATGTACTTCTCCACGTACACGGCGCCGTTGCCGAACGCCGCCTCAGCCTCGGCCTGCGCCTGGCGCACGGCGGCCGGCAGCTCGTCGGCGGTCTTCACGATGCGGATGCCCTTGCCGCCGCCGCCGGCGGACGCCTTGACCATCACCGGCAGGCCGATGCGACGCGCGACCTGCTCGGCCTCGGCGGCGTCGTCGATGATGCCCTCGGAGCCCGGCGTGACGGGCACACCGGCGGCGGTCATGGTGGACCGCGCCGCCGCCTTGTCGCCCATCATGTCGATGGACTCGGGCGACGGCCCGATGAACTTGATGCCGTGCTCCCGGCAGAGCGCCGAGAACGCCGCCCGTTCGGCCAGGAACCCGTAGCCGGGATGGATGGCCTGCGCCCCGGTCTGCAGGGCGGCCTGCACCAGCGCCGGCATGACCAGGTAGCTCTGCGCGGCCGGCGGCGGACCGATGCACACAGCCTCGTCCGCGTAGCGCACGTGCAGGCACGTGGCGTCGGCCTCCGAGTACACGGCGACCGTCTGCACGCCGAGCTCCTTGCAGGCGCGGATGACGCGGATGGCGATCTCGCCGCGATTGGCGATGAGGACTTTGGCGAACATGAGTCCCGGGAGTATAGCAGCGCCGCGAGCGGCCGTTCGGAGGCCGCGGAGGCGGCGAAGTTGTCAACTACCGGGGCTCACGGGCCGATAGGCTAGACTAGCCGGGAAGCCGAGAGGGAGGTCCTCCGTGCCCGTCGCACAGCAGAAGAAGACCATGGCCGTCATCGACGACGACGACCTCCTGCGCGACGAGCTGGTCAGGCACTTCGAGGGGCGCTACGAGGTCAGCCAGGGCAGCGGCGACGCCGGTACGCTCCGTGAGCTGCGCAGACTGCACCCGGAGGTCGTCCTGCTCGACCTGGACATCGCGGGCCGCGACGCGTTCGAGCTCCTCCGCACCATCACGTCCGACGCGGAGCTCCAGGCCACTCCCGTGGTGACGCTCAGCTCGCACGGCGGCTTCTCCACGTTCGAACGCGCCCACAGGCTCGGCGCGGCCGAGTTCGTCACCAAGCCCTTCTCGCCGGACGACCTCGCCACCAAGGTGGAGGCGGTCGTCAGCGGCCGCAAAGCACGATCCGCCGGCCGTCTCAAGCTCGGCGCCATGCTCGTGGCCAGCGGCCTCGTCTCGCAGGCACAGCTCGATTCCGCCCTGGCCAGACAGCGCAGCGACGGCGGCCGGCTGGGCGAGCTGCTGGTCAGCGAGGGTCTGCTCTCCGAACAGGACATCGTCAACGCGGTCGCAGGCCAGATGCGCATCGGCGTCGTCGACCTCGGGCACGCCGCCCCCCAGACCAACGCCCTCGGGATGCTTCCTCGCGACTTCATCATCCGTCACCGCGTCATCCCCCTGAGCATCGACGACTCAGGGCGCCCTTACGCTAGCCATGACCAACCCGCTGGACGTCATCACCATCGACGAGGTAGGCATGCGCATCAAGCGGCGCATCATACCGGTCATCTGCACCGATAGCGGGTTCGACGACGCCGTGGGGCTGTACTTCACGGCGCGCGGCAAGCTCAGGGACGCGCGCCTCGAGGAGGCCGACGAGACACACACGGCGGTCGAGGACTTCGACGCCGGCGCCATCGAGATCGTCGACGGCCTGCTCACCGACGCCGTCACCATGGACGCCTCGGACATCCACCTGGAACCGCGCGAAGACTGCCTGCACGTGCGCTGTCGCATCGACGGTGTGCTGCACGACCTCAGGGAGTTCCCCCTCGACCTGCAGCCGGGCATCATCAGCCGCATCAAGATCATGGGCAACGTGAACATCGCCGAGCGGCGCCTCCCGCAGGACGGCCGCACCACCTTCGAGCTGTCCAGCGGCGAGGCCGTCGACCTGCGTCTCGCCACCATCCCCAGCCTGTACGGCGAGAACATCACCATACGCATCCTCGAAGTGTCCCCCCTGCCGCCCACGCTCGCTCAACTGGGGCTCACCGGCGATAATCTCGAGCGCTTCCAGAAAGCGCTCAGGGTCCCCGAGGGCGGTATCTGCATCGTGGGACCCACCGGGTCGGGCAAGTCCACCACGCTCTACACAACGCTCGAGCTCATCAAGTCGGCCGAGAGCAAGATCTACACGGTGGAGGACCCAGTCGAGCGCAAGATCGACGGGGTCGTCCAGACCGAGATCAGGCCGAGCATCGGCCTCACGTTCGCCCAGGTGCTGCGTTCGCTCGTGCGCGCCGACCCGGACGTGATCATGGTCGGCGAGATCCGCGACCTCGAGACCGCCAAGATGGCGGCCGACGCGGCCATCACCGGCCACCTGGTGTTCAGCACACTGCACACCAACGACGCCTCGGCTGCCGTCAACCGTCTCGTGGAGATGGGCGTGCCCCGGTACCTGGTGGCGGCGGCCTGGCGCTGCTTCGTGGCGCAGCGGCTGGTGCGCCGCCTCTGCCCCCACTGCCGCACGGCCGTCAGCCTCACGGCCCAGCGCTGGCAGGAGCTCGGGCTGGGCGCAGCCCCCGGCAAGCGCATGGACATCTTCGAGCCGGTGGGGTGCAGCAAGTGCTTCGGCACCGGCTACCGAGGGCGCCTGGGGCTCTACGAGGTCCTCGACGTCGACGACGACCTGCGCGAGATCATCGCGACCGGCGGCACCGTGCTCGACATCCAGCGCCACTCACGCACACGCGGCGTCCGCGGCCTGCGCGACGACGGCGTGCAGAAGGTGCTCGACGGGTCGACGACCTACCTCGAGCTGCTCCGCGTCACCGTCTGACGCGGACTTCCCGAGGCGACCGGGTAACGGTCCCTAGACGGCCGTCCCATACACCGCCGCGCCGCAGCGGCCCATACTGAGCGTCACACGGACCGAGGCGGAGCGGCGGCGAAGGCGCCTGTCGAGGCTGTTCGGGACCGGCGGCGCGGAGCGGGGGCTCGCACCGCCGGTCCTTTGTTCGAGCCACCATCATCCAATCGCCGCGCTGCCATCGCCGCCTTGCGGGCGAGGCCGCGCGACGCGCCTCACGTACGCCTGTCGATGACCCTCTTGGCCTTGCCCTCGCTGCGCTGCAGCGTGCCGGGCTCGACGAGCTTCACCTTGGGACGCACGAGAAGCGCGGAGCGGAGCTCCTCGGTCACGCGACGCTCGAAGGCGCGCAGGTCGTCCATCCAGCCGTCGAACAGTGTCTCCGTGACCTCCACCTGCACCTCGAAGGTGTCCTGGCCGTTCACGCGGTCGAGGACGATGAGGTAGAACGGCTCGACCCCTTCGATGGCGAGCAGTACCTGCTCGATGGCCGAGGGGAACACGTTCACCCCGCTGATGATGAACATGTCGTCGGTGCGGCCGACCACCTTGCCCATGCGGGCAAGGGTACGGCCGCAGGCGCAGGTCACGTACGTCACGGTGCTCAGGTCGCGGGTGCGATAGCGGAGCACCGGCGAACACTCGCGCGTGAGCGCCGTGAACACGAGCTCGCCGACCTCGCCGTCGGCCACGGCCCTGCCGGTGGCCGGGTCGAGGCACTCGACGATGAAGTGGTCCTCCGCGATATGCATGCCGTCACGGCACTCGCACTCGCCGGCGACACCCGGGCCGATGATCTCGGTGAGCCCGTAGTTGTCGGTCGCCGTCATGGGCAGGCGCTTCTCGATCTGGGCGCGGAGCTCCTCACTGCACGCCTCCGCGCCGAACAGCCCCAAGCGCAGCTTGAGGTCCTGCCAGGGCACCCCCATCTTCTCCACCGTCTCACCGATGTACAGGGCGTACGACGGCGTGGAGATGAGCACGGTGGTGCCGAAGTCGCGCAGGAACTGGATCTGGCGTGCCGTGTTGCCGGCGCTGATGGGGATCACGCTGGCTCCGGCGCGCTGCAGGCCGTAGTGCAGGCCGAAGCCGCCGGTGAACATGCCGTAGCCGAACGAGATCTGGGCGACGTCGTGCTGCCGCACACCGGCCGCGACGACGAGACGGCACACGAGCTCCGTCCACATGTCGAGATCGGCGGCCGTGAAGCCACAGACCACGGGCTTGCCCGTCGTTCCCGAGGACGAGTGGATCTCCACGACGTCGTCGAGCGGCACCGCGAACAGCCCCACGGGGTACTCGTCGCGGAAGTCGTACTTCTCGGTGAACGGCAGAGCGGCGAGGTCGTCCAGGCTCTTGAGATCGCCGGGCCGGAACCCCGCGTCGTCCAGCCGCCGTCGATACAAGGGGACCCTCTCGTAGATACGCGCGAGCATGCCCTGCAGGCGCTCCAGCTGCAGCGCCTCGAGGCGCTCGCGGTCGATAGTCTCGTGCGTGGGGTCCCAGATGGTCATGACGCCTTCCTTCAGCCAGCAACGTGCGCCCGGCCATCATACCGGGAGGGGAGGCTGCGCGCCGCGCCCGCGGACGCCTGCGGCGCGTCAGGAGGGACGCTGCTCGAAGACCCGCTTCGTCTGGCCCAACGACGTCTCGAGGCCGGGGACGGCGACCATGCCCCGCGGGTACTCGCGGCGGAGGTCGGTCTTCTCCGTGCAAGGCAGCTGCAGGATGTCGCCCCGCGCTTGCACGTCGCCGGGCTCGAAGCCGGCGGCGGCGAACCGGTCGCGGTAGAACGGCACCCTCTCCCGCAGGCGCTCAGCCAGCTCGCGCAGGCGCTGCGTCTGGAACGCCTCGAGGCGCTCCCGATCCATGCACTCGCGATCCGCGTCCCGGATGGCCATGCCCGGTTCGTCTCCCGGAGACCGCGCAGCGTGAGCTGGAATACCCCTACGGGTACACTTCGAGATGCACACCGAGGTCGTTTGGGCTCGGGAAGGATGATGATGGACACGAGCGCCGCCGAGCAGGCCCCGGACGGCGGTCACCGCGACGACGACAGACGATGAGCGAGCACGAGACCTCACTGGAGCTGCCGATCACGGGCATGACCTGCGCCGCCTGCGTGGTGCGTAACGAGAAGGCGTTGCGCAAGCTCGAAGGCGTGGCGGAGGCGAACGTGAACTTCGCCACCGAGAAGGCCACGGTGAGGTACGACCCCGCCGTGGTCTCGACCGAGGACATCGTCCATAGCGTCGAGGCCGCCGGCTACGGCGTCGTCACCGCCACGGAGACCCTGCCGATCCTCGGGATGACCTGTGCCAGCTGCGTGACGCGCGTGGAGCGGGCGCTGCGCAGACCGCCGGGCGTGCTGGACGTCAGCGTCAACTTGGCCACCGAGAAGGCCACGGTGACGTACCTGCCCGGGCAGGCCTCGCACCGGGACCTGGCCGCGGCCGTCGAGGCGGCCGGCTATCAGGTCGTCGAGCCGGCGGCCGGCGGCGAAGCGGGCGAGCCGGCCGAGGCCGCCGCGGACGCCGCCGAGGCGGCGCGGGCGGCGGCCTACCGCCGCCTCAAGCGCAAGGTCGTAGCCGGCTTCGTGCTCAGCATCATCATCTTCGTCGGCACCATGCAGCCGGAGTGGTTCCCCTTCTTGCCGTCGTGGCTGCACAACGGGTACCTGCTGTGGGCCCTGGCCAGCATCGTCCAGTTCTGGGTGGGCTGGCAGTTCTACACGACCTCCATCAGCGCGCTGCGCCACGGCAGCACCACCATGAACACGCTCGTGGCGATGGGATCATCGGCCGCCTACATCTACAGCGTGCTCGGCGTGCTGTTCCCCGACTTCTTCATGGAGCAGGGCCTCGCCATGCCCATGTACTTCGACTCGGCTGCGTTCATCATCACGCTGATCCTGTTCGGGCGGATGCTCGAAGCGCGCGCCAAAGGCCAGACCGGCGCGGCCATCAAGGCGCTCATCGGCCTGCAGCCGCGCACCGCCCGCGTGCTGCGCGACGGCGTCGAGACCGACGTGCCCATCGCCGAGGTCGTCGTGGGCGACGCCGTGCTGGTGCGTCCCGGCGAGAAGGTGCCGGTGGACGGCGTCGTCACGTCCGGCTCCTCGCCGGTTGATGAGTCCATGCTCACCGGTGAGCCGCTCCCGGTGACCAAGCGTTCCGACGATGAGGTCATCGGCGCCACCATGAACACCACCGGCTCATTCACCTTCCGAGCCACCAAGGTCGGCGCCGACACCGCTCTCGCGCAGATCATCCGCCTCGTCGAACAGGCGCAGGGATCGAAGCCGCCCATCGCGCGGCTCGCCGACGTGATAGCCGCGTACTTCGTCCCGGCCGTCATCGCCATCGCCACGGTCACGCTGGTCGTCTGGCTGATCTTCGGCCCGTCGCCGGCGCTCAACTACGCGCTGCTCAACTTCGTCGCGGTGCTGGTCATCGCGTGCCCGTGCGCCCTGGGCCTGGCGACGCCCACAGCCATCATGGTCGGCACCGGCAAGGGCGCCGAGAACGGCGTGCTCATCCGCGACGGAAGCGCCCTGGAGACTGCCCACAAGCTCGATACCGTGGTGCTGGACAAAACGGGGACCATCACGGAGGGCAAGCCCAGGGTCACCGACGTGGTGCTGTTCGACGGCGCCGGCGACCTGGACGACGACGGTCTGCTGCGGCTGGTGGCCGCGGCGGAGCGCGGCAGCGAGCACCCGCTGGCGACGGCGGTGCTGGCAGAGGCCGACGAGCGCGGCCTCGTCCTGCCCGAGGCGAGCGGGTTCGAGGCCGTCGCCGGCCACGGCATCCGCGCCGTCGTGGACGGCCGCACCGTGGTGGCCGGCAACGAGCGTCTGGCCGGCCTGAGCGGCGACCACAAGACCGGCAGCGAGGGCGCCGCGGAGGCCGTCGATCGGCTCTCGGGTGAGGGCAAGACGGTGATCACCGTGCAGATCGACGGCGCGGCCGCAGGCGTCATCGCCGTGGCCGACACGGTGAAGCCGGGCTCCGCGGCGGCCGTCAGACGCCTCCGCGACCTCGGTCTCGAGGTCGTCATGCTCACCGGCGACCACCGCCGCACGGCCGATGCCATCGCCGCGTCCGTCGGCATCGACCGCGTCGTCGCCGAGGTGCTGCCCGAGCAGAAGGAGGCGCAGGTCGCCGCCCTGCAGGGCGAGGGCAAGAGGGTCGCCATGGTGGGCGACGGCATCAACGACGCCCCGGCCCTGGCCCGTGCGGACATCGGCATCGCCATCGGCACGGGCACCGACGTGGCCATGGAGGCCGGTGACGTCACCCTCATGTCGGGCGACCTCGGCGGAGTCGCCACGGCCATCGGCCTGTCACGGGCCACGATCCGCGTCGTCAAGCAGAACCTCTTCTGGGCCTTCGCCTACAACGTCGCCCTCATCCCCCTGGCGGCCGGCGTCTTCTATCCGGCCTTCGGCATCCTGCTGAACCCCATCTACGCGGCGGCGGCCATGGGTCTCTCAAGCGTGACGGTCGTCACCAACAGCCTGCGCCTGCGCCGCTTCAAGGTGGACTGAGGCAGGTCAGGACGGATCGTCAGGGTCGGCCGGGACCGCGGAGGAGCGCCGGCCGCGACGCTATCCGGCGCGGCCAGACCGTTGGCCGCGCTCCCGGCTGGCATGGTCGAGCGCGAGGTGTACTCCGCCATGTACAACAGGCTCGTGACAGAACGGCCAAGGCAGCGCCCGGATGTCCAAACTCGCGTCCCTTGTCAGCGTCCGACGCGCGGTGGGACGATGGTCTCATGCTGCGACTGCTCGACCGTCACACCATCGGCCAGGTTCTCCGCACCAAGGGCGTCGACGCCTGGGGCGTGGCCGGCAACGAGCTGCGGCTGCCACTGGCCCCGGACCTCCCCACCGCCGTGTCCATGCTCATGCGCATCGACCCTCTGGTGGTGCGCACGCTCGGCGATGGGCCGACCGCGGAGTACGCACGGGAGTACCTGCGGCTCAACGTCGCGCTCGACGACGCCGCCGGCACCCTGGCGGACGTCCTGCGCGTGCACGGACACGCCGCCGAACCGGTGCGGGCGACCATGTCGGACGGCGACAACGGCCACCGGCCGTTTCCGCACAAGACGGCGGCGACGAGCGCCGGGCTGGGATGGATCGGCAAGACGGCGCTGTTCGTGTCGCCCGACTTCGGTCCCGCCGTCAGGCTGGCGACGGTGTTCACCGACCTCGCCCTTCCGGCCGGCGAGCCCGTGTGCGAGGGCCGCTGCGGCTCCTGCCGCGACTGCGTGGACGCCTGCCCCGCCGGATGCGGCCGCGACGTGACCTGGCGCGCCGGCATGGCCAGGGACGAGCTCTTCGACGCATCGGCGTGCCGCCATCAGATGTCGCTGGTCCGCACCGTGGACGAGGAGATCTGCGGCATCTGCATCGCCGCCTGCCCGTACTCGCGGCGCTAGCGAGAGGATCGCGGGCTCACGTGCGCGCGGGAGGCGCGGCCGGGGTCCACGGACCTCGCCGCGCCTCTCGCGCGCACCGCGTTCACTTGAGGGGAGCCGGCCCCCTGTCCAGGATGAGCCAGGCCGTGTGCACCGGCGCATCCGGGTTGCTGCGGTCGACCCTGCCATGGACGAGCACGCGGTCACCGACGGCGACGGCGCCGAGGCTGATGACATCGGCCCCGTCGGTCCCGACCTTCATGATCACGGCCTTGCCGGCGAGCGTGAAGGTGATCTGCTTGCCGACGACTGCCTTCCTGCCCTTGATCACCTTGACCGTGAGCGAGTTCGCTGCGGTGTTGGTGGCCGTGACCTCGCCCTTGCACACGAACGGCCGCACCTTGACCTTCGCGCCGTCGGCCCTCTTGGCCAGCGCGGGGCCCGCTACCGCTGCCAGCATGAGGGCGGCGGCCGCAGCGAGCACGAGCAGCGAGGTGGCCGGACGCCGGATGCGGCGTCTGGACCCGGTGCGCTTCGTCATCATCGTGGTCCTCCTTGTCGATACAGCAGGTGTGCGATCGCGTCCACAGCGTGGCACCCTGAGTAACCCGCAGCACGGCATGAAGGTTAGGGGTCATGAGAACGCCGCCGCCGGACACTAACCTCCGGAGGCGTACCGGCGTTCCTCTGGATAGACATGGCAGTCAAGCCGCATGACGCACGGATCACGCGAGCGGGCGGCGGTCTCACCGCCGACCGGGAAGGCGTGCGCCTCCCGCCCCGTGAGGACGCGCGGCTCGTGGACGCGCTCCGCGCCCGTGCGCCCGGCGCGTTCGCGGAGCTCGTGGCCGACTACCAGAACGCCGTCTTCAGTCTCGCCCTCCGCCTCGTGCGTGACCGTGAGGACGCGCGTGACATCACGCAGGACGTCCTCATCAAGGCGCACGAGAGCATCCCCCGCATCGAGGGCGAGCTGCACCTCTGGGCGTGGCTGTACCGGGTGACGGTCAACATGTGCTGGGACCACCTGAGGGCGGCCAGCCGGCGGCCGGAACCGGCAGAGGACGCCGAGCAACTCGCCGCCGCGCGGCCGGCCGACGACGCGGAGCGGGCCGAGGTGGCGCGGCTCTTCTCGCAGAGCCTCGCGGCCCTCCCGCCGCGGCAGCAGGCCGCGCTCCTGCTCAAGGACGTCCACGGCCTCGGCCACGCGGACATCGCCGAAGCGCTCGGCATCTCGAAGGGGTCCTCCAAGGTCCTGCTCTTCCACGCGCGTCACTCGTTCCGCCGCGCGTACAAGGCGCTGGTCGCGGACGGCCCGCTGCCTGCGACCTGCCACATGGCCGAGCGGTTCGTGGCAGCCTCGGTCGGCGGCCGGCTGAGCGCCGCGCAACGGCGGGCGATCCTGCGGCACGCCCGCTCCTGTGCAGACTGCCGCAGTGTCGTGGCCGGGTGGCAGGGCCCGCACGCGGTCGGGCTGGCTCTGGCCCTGCCAATGGTCGCGGCTCCGCATCTCTTCGCCGCGCCAAGCTCCGCCCCGGGCGCGTTCGGCCCGGCCTTGGCAGGCGCCGGGGCCTCGGCGGTCGCAGGCGTGTCCGCGGCAGCAGGCGCCGGGGCCTCTGCGGGAGCCACAGCCGGAGCGATAACGGCGGGCGGAGCAGCCGCGGGCGCCACGACAGGCGCGACGCTCGGCGCGGCAGGTGGAATCGCGGCCAAGCTCGCCGGCCTCGGCGTGACCAAGGCCGCGGCGGTGGTGCTGGCCGCCGGTTCAGTCGCGGCGTACGGCGGCGCCGAGGCGTACACCACCGGCGCCGCTCAGCCTCACCGGCCCCAGACAGCGAGTGCCGCGTCGCCGGCGGATGCGCGGCCGCCACGAGCGGGGACCCGTTCGCCCCAGACGTTCGCGTCCGCCGTGACCGCCGCCACCCTTGACGGCGCGCACGTTCGGCCTCGCGAAGTCCCGAGCGACAGGATCCGGGTGGAGAGGCAGGTCAAGGCGTCGCGCGACTGGCTGAAGCGACACATCGGGGCGTCGCGTGTCTGGCTCACGAGACAGGTCCGGGCGCCGCGCGCCCGGATTGTCGCCAGAGCCTGGCTGCGCGAGGCACGTCACCCCGGCTTGGACGACCGGCCGCTCCAGGACGTGGCCGCGAAGCCTGCTGGCTTGAGGCCCGGTGGTTCCCGCGGCCGGCTTCCGACCTCGCCGGCCGTGGCCGTCGCGGATCACGCGAGGCCCCGCGCCACGGCCCGCGCGGAGAAGGTCCGCGTGATCTGGGCCGCGGCGGCGGCCCACGGCTCCGTGGCAGGCCCTGGGTGGAGGCCGCCGCGACCGGCCGGCAAGGGATACCGCAGCCGGGAGCCCGGACCGGCCACGGCGCACCCGGCACGGGTCGTGAACACGCTGGCCGGCACGGGCGGACCCAGGGCGGCCGCTGCGGCTGCCTCACGTCCGGCGAAGCTCCAGGCCCGCGCGCAGCCGGTCGCCCGTCCGGCGAAGCTCCAAGTCCGCGCCCGACCGTACGCCCGCACGGCTGGGAAGCCGGATGTCCTGGAGCGGGCGGCCGCGCGGCTCTCCTCGAACGGGCCGCACAGGGGCGCGTCGCCGCGCAAGCAGTCGCAGCCGCAGAAGCCCGTCACGCCGCACGTCGACCGCAAGCAGCCGAAGCCCGTCGACACGAGGGGCGCCTGACGGCCCAGCGCAGGCCGCGACCAGGGCCGGCACCCGGCTTTCGGCACGGCCCCGGAAGCCCCCGAAACGGCGCAGGCGCCGTTGCGGACCTCCTCCCCCGATGCTATGCTGGCCTCACACCTAACTGAAAACGGTTTTCAGTTTCACTCAGGGGAGACTCCTCATGCCGCTCGACGCGGAACAGCTGGCCAAGGCGCTGAACGAACGCGGGCTCCGCCTCACCCGGCAGCGCAAGGCGGTGCTCGATGCGGTCGTTGCGGCCTCGTCGAGTCTGAGCCCGCTCCAGGTGTTCGACGCTGCCCGCAAACGCTGCCCCGAGCTGGGACTCACCACCGTTTACCGGACGATGGACGTGCTCAGCGAACTCGGCGCCCTGCGCCGCGTGCATGGTCCGGACCACTGTGACGCCTTCGTGCCCGCCGGCACCGCTCATGGACACACGGTGGTCTGCAGCGTCTGCGGCAGGGCGACGGAGTTCACAGCCTGCGACATGCACGGCATCGCCGAAGCGGCCACCAGGGAGACGGGCTACCGCATCACCGACCATTTCCTGCAGCTCACCGGTCTCTGTGCCCAGTGCGCGTCGCGGCACGACATCAGGAGGGACCGATGAGCTCGAGAGCCCGACGGCTTCTCGGCCCGGCGCTCCTCCTGCTCGCTCTGGCAGCGGCGGGCGCCCTGGCGGCCGCCGGCTGCGGCAACTCGGACGAGAGCGACCAGACGGGCTCGCTCCGTGTGCTCACCACGGCGACGTTCCTCGCCGACATCGCCCAGAACGTCGCCGGCGAGCGCTTCACCGTGGAGTCCCTGGTGCCGCGCGACGCCGACCTCCACGCGTTCGAGCCCACGCCGCGCGACGTCGCCTCGGTGAGCGATGCCGACCTCTTCATCCTCAACGGCGCGGGCCTCGAGGAGACGCTCGAGGACACCCTGCGCACCGCGGCCCCCGACACCGCCTTCGTGGTGGCGTCCGAGGGCCTCACCCCGCGCGAGCCGCAACCGGGCGAGCCGCTGCAGCGACGAACGAGGCCGATCCCCACTTCTGGCTCGACCCCACGCTCGTCGTCGCCTACGTGGAGAACATCCGCGACGCGTTCGTCGCCGCCGACCCGGCCGGCGCCGCCGAGTACGAGGCGAACGCCGCGGCCTACATCGCGGAGCTGGATGACCTGGACGCCTGGATCCGCGAGCAGGTGGCGACTCTGCCCGAGCAGGACCGCCTGCTGGTCATGAACCACGTGAGCCACGGCTACTTCGCCGACCGATACGGCTTTCGCATCGCCGGCGCCGTCATCCCCAGCGTGGCCACCGGCGAGTCCCCCACCGCCAGGCAGCTCGCCGACCTGACGGAGACCATCCGCTCCGAGGGCGTGCGGGCCATCTTCGTGGAGCTGGAGGAGAACCCCCAGCTGGCCGACCAGATCGCCGCCGAGACGGGCATCGCCGTCGTCGACGACCTGCGCGACCACTCCCTCAGCGAGCCGGGCGGAGACGCGTCCACCTACATCGACATGATGAAGTTCGACACGATGCGCATCGTGGAAGCGCTCCAGTGAGCGACCACCCCTGCGTGTCGCTCGACCACGTCACCGTCGAGTACCACGGCCGGCCCGTCCTCCAGGACGTCTCGATGACCGTGCCGCACGGCGGGCAGGTGGCGGTGGTGGGACCCAACGGAGCGGGCAAGTCCACGCTCTTCAAGGCGCTCGTGGGGCTCGTGCCCGTGAGGGAAGGGACGATAGGACTGCGCGACCGCGACCCGCACGCGGCGGCCGAGCACGTGGCCTACGTGCCGCAACGCGAGGAGGTCGATTGGAGCTTTCCCGTCACCGTCGCCGACGTGGTGATGATGGGACGCTACGGACGACTCGGCTGGCTGCGCAGGCCGCGAGCCGCCGACCGCGAGGTCGTCGCCCGCGCCCTTGAGGAGCTCTCGATCGCCGACCTGGCGTCGCGTCCTGTCGGCGACCTCTCCGGCGGCCAGCAGCAGCGCGTCTTCCTGGCGCGCGCGCTCGCCCAGGAGCCGCACGTGCTGCTCCTGGACGAGCCCTTCACCGGAGTGGACGTCAACGCCAAAGAGGCCCTCCTCGAGCTCCTGGAGCGCCTCCGCCGTCTGGGCATCACCGTCCTGGTGAGCACCCACGACATGCAGACCGCCTCGCAACGCTTCGCCCACGTGGCCCTGCTGAACGGCCGGCTGATCGCCTACGGCGCGCCGGCCGACGTCTTCACGCCGCCCCACATCTCGGCGGCCTTCGGCGGCCACGCCCTGTTCCTGGACGACATGGTCGTGATCGACGACTGCTGCCGCGGCGAGGAGCCGCGATGAGGGCGCGCGGCCCAGGCGCGGCCGGCAGCCTTGCGGAAGGCCCGGCCGTGATCGCCTGGCTCACCGAGCCCTTCACGCTCGAGTTCATGCAGCGCGCCCTGGCCGCGTCGCTCATCGTCGGCGTCGTGTGCTCCGTGCTGGGCTGCTTCGTCGTGCTGCGCGCCATGGCGTTCCTGGGCGACGCCCTGGCCCACGCCATCCTGCCCGGCGTGGCCATCGCCTACCTGCTGGGCGCGAACCTGCTGGCCGGAGCGCTCGTCGCCGCCGTGCTCGTGGCCGCGTTCATCGGCCTGTTCTCGCGCAAGGGCGCCGTGAAGGAGGACACGGCCATCGGCATCCTCTTCGCCGCGGCGCTCGCCCTCGGCGTGGTCCTGATCAGCACGGTGCGGTCGTACGCGACCGACCTCACTCACATCCTGTTCGGGAACGTGCTGGGCGTCAGCGCCGGCGACCTGTGGCTGACCGGCATCCTCGCCGTCGCCGTGATCGCGACCGTCCTGCTGCTGTACAAGGAGCTCCTGCTGGCCTCGTTCGATCCGGTGCTGGCGCACACGCTGGGGCGCCACCCGGAGCTGCTGCGCTTCGTCATGCTCTTCCTGCTCGCCCTCACCGTGGTCGTCAGCCTGCAGACGGTGGGCGTGGGCCTGGTGGCCGCCCTGCTGGTCACGCCGGCGGCCACCGCCTACCTGCTCACGCGGCGTCTCGCCGCGATGATGGGCCTGTCGGCCGTGCTGGGCGCGGTGTGCAGCGTCGCCGGGCTCTACCTGAGCTACTACCTGAACGTGGCCTCCGGCGCGGCCGTGGTGCTGGTGGCGACAGGGCTGTTCCTGGTCGCCTTCGTGGCCGCGCCGAGGCGTGGGCTGCTCGCGCGCCGCTTCGCACGGCGCGGCGCCGCCTGACTCGCGCGGGCGCGTCCGGGCGCCGATAGACAAGGAGACCGGCGCCCCGTTTCGTCCGCAGGCACGGCGAGCATAGTGGGCAGTGGAACGACTGGAGGAGGACTGATGGCGGCGACCCTGGTGCTCGGCTACGACGGATCCGACTGCTCGAAGGCCGCGCTGCAGCGCACCGCCGAGCTTGCGAGCCAGATCGCGGACGCGACCGTGCTGGTCGTGTACGCCTACGAGTTCTCCATCGGCTACGTGCCCACAGGCATGGCCGAGTCGCCGCTGCTGATGTCCGCGGAGTTCGACGATCACACCGAACTGGTGCGCGGGTATGCCGACGAGCAGGTCAAGCAGGCCGCCGACGAGCTCGGCAGGGCCGGCGTGCGCGCCGAGACCAGGGTCGAGGAGGGCCGGCCGGTCGAGGTCCTGCTGCAGGTGGCCAAAGACGCGGGGGCCACGCTCATCGTGGTCGGCAGCCACGGCGAGGGCGCCATGTCGGCCGCCTTCATGGGCTCGACCCCGCTCAAGCTGCTGCACCACAGCGAGCTGCCCGTGCTGGTGGTGCCCCGGCACAAGAGCTGAAGCCGGCCGCTCTCGGTGCGCGAGCGCGCCACGGAGGGCCGGCACGGGGCCGAGCTCGAGCACTACTGGTTCGCGGAGCGCGCGTTCCAGACGGACCCCTGGCGGGCGCGCACCGCGTCTGTCTGACGGACGGCCGGCCGCCGCGCCGGGCGCTCGTCCGCCGCGCCGGGCGGCCGTACCACTCAGCGGCTGCGGCCGCTCTGCGCCCCAGCCGCGGCGGACGTAGGATGCGGGCGGTGGAGCATCAGCGGTCCACCGCCGACAGAGGAGGCCACCGTGGAGACCGTCATCAGCAAGCTCGACTTCGTCGCCGTGCCCTCGCGCGACGCCGCTCGCTCGCGCGCGTTCTACGTCGAGACGCTCGGGCTGCGACCCGATGAGCAGTCGCCGTACGAGTTCTGGGTCGGGCAGACGTGCTGCGCCATCTGGGAGCCCGAGAAGGCCGGGATGCCGTTCGCCCCGCAGACGTGTGCCCACCTCGCCCTGCACGTGGACGACGTGGCCACGGCGAGGGCAGCTCTCGAGGAGCACGGCGTGAGCTTCCACGGCGACACCTTCGACACCGGCGTCTGCCACATGGCTCTCTTCAGCGATCCGGACGGCAACAGCCTGATGCTGCACCACCGCTACAAGCCGCGGGCTTGAGCGACGCGGCGGGCGCGGCGGGCGGCCGGACACGTCCGGCCGCCCGCCGCGCCGTCACTTCTTCTGGACCGTGCGCTCCGGCACCGGCACCACGCCGGCCATGTCGCCGATGACGTTCACCAGTTGCGAGTCGGCCGGCACGATGATCTTGGCGTTCTGCCAGAACGCCTTCTCCACGGCCTCCAGCTTGCGCAGCACCTGAGCGTTGCCCACGAAGTACTGCTCCGCCGCCTCATTGACGAGCTTGATCGCCTGGGCCTCTCCCTCGGCGGCCAGGATCTTGGCCTGCCTGATGCCCTCGGCCTTCTTGATCTCAGCGCGCCGGGCGCCGTCCGCTTGAGTCTCGGTGGCGGTGGCGTAGTCGATGGCGGCGATCTTCTCGTTCTCCGCTTTGACCACCTTGTTCATGGTCTCCTGCACGTCCTGGGGCGGGTCGATCTCCTTGAGCTCGGTGCGGAGGATCTCGATGCCCCAGCTGGCGGTCTCGGTCTTCAGGGTGGTGCGCAGCTCCTCATTGATGCGCCCGCGCTCGCTGTTGGCGGACTTCAACGTCAGCGTGCCGATGATGTTGCGCAGGGTGGTGCGCGCCAGGTTGACGATCTGGTTCTCGTAGTTGGTGACGTTGTACTGCGAGGCCTTGACGTCCTCCTCGGTGGCCTTGACCTTGAGGTACACCTGCGCGTCGACCTTGGCGTTGAGGTTGTCGTTGGTGATGATGGTCTGCGGCTGCGCCTCGACGAGCACCTCGCGGATATCCACCTGGAACATCCTCTCGATGAACGGGATGATGACGTGGAAGCCGGGATCGCAGAAGCGGTTGTACTTGCCCAGTCGCTCCACGAGGCCGCGGTGCGTGGGGCGGATGATGCGGATGCCCATGGCGACCAGCACGAGCGCCACGACCACGATGACCAGGATGATGATGAGCAGCACGTACCCCATGTGACCCCCTTGACGTGGCCGCCCGCGACCGCGCGCGGCGCGGCGACGCCGTTCGTTCGCCTGACTGCGTAGTACCCGGCCGGGAGGCTTTGTAGGCGGGCGAGGGTCGAGCCGGTCGGGCCGGCGCAGTGACCGCACGCGTCCGGAGCGACCGTCGCCGCGCGGCCGGGTCAGAGGCCGAGCAGGCCGGGCACGCCCGCGATCGAGTCGACGACGTGGTGCGGCGCGCCCGGGGCGGCGGCGAGCGCCGCCTCACGGAACTTGCCGGTGCGTACCAGCACGCCGGTCATGCCGCACGCCTGCGCAGCAACGACCACGGGGGTCCCTTCGATGAGGTCTGGCACGACGATCCTTCCGCCGCCTCGCTCGACAGCTGCACGGCGCGCGCCCGGCGCGGCCGCCTGGCTCGACGGCCGCTCCGAATGTGGTGCCGGAGGCGGGGATCGAACCCGCACGCCGCACGCGCGGCAAGGGATTTTAAGTCCCCGGCGTCTGCCAGTTCCGCCACTCCGGCACGGGGCGAGTATACGTCAGGGCTCCGGCCGGTTCGTCCGCGGACGCCCGACCGCGTGTCCGTCGCGTCGGGACGGCCGGCCGCCGACGCGAGTCCCAGGGATGGTCAGCCCGGCGCCAGCGTCCCGCCGGCGAGCGCCCGTGCCGCGCCCTCGAGGATGTCGGCCTCGCTCACGCGTACCGCTTCGAGGCCGAAGGCGAGGCAGGCCTCGCGAGCTATGAGCGCGCCGGCCAGGATCACGTCCTCGCGGCCCTTCTGGATGCCGGTCAGGCGGCCGCGCTCCTCGTTGGTGAGCGCGGCGAAGAGCACGATGGCCGCGTCGATGTCGGCCAGCGAGAGCACGTGGCCGTGCACGAGGTCCGAGCGGTACTCGCGCAGGCGGAGCTTGTGGGCCACGAGCGTCGTGTAGGTACCGGCGACGCCGACCATGAGCTTCGTCTCGCGCCGCGTCGCGAGCGGCACGCTCTCCTCGATTGCGCTGCGGACGAAGCCGGCCAGCGCCTCAAGCTCCTCCGCCTCCGGCGGGTCGTGCCTCACGAAGCGCTCCGTGAGGCGCACCACGCCGACATCCAGACTGCGCACCAGGCCGGGCCCGGCGCCGGGAAGGCCGGCGGCGAACTCGGTGCTGCCGCCGCCGATGTCGACGAGGACGACCGGCCCGAGCGCCGGATCGAGGCCGGTCGTACCGCCGCGGAACGAGAGCTCGGCCTCCTGCGCTCCGGCGAGCACCCGCGACTCAAGGCCGAAGTCGCGGCGCACGCCGTCGAGAAAGGCGCGGCCGTCCTCAGCGTCTCGCAGCACGCTGGTGGCGATGAGCAGACGCCGTTCCGGAGCGGACCGTGCGAGCCGTCGGGCGTAACCGGCGAGGCAGTCGCGCGTGCGCGCGACGGCCTCCGGCGCCAGCCTTCGTGTCCTGTCGACCCCCTGGCCCAGGCGCACGACCGTGGTGACGCGCTCGACGGTCGTCACCGCGGCGGCGCCCACCTCGGCCACGAAGAGGCGGCACGTGTTCGTGCCGAGGTCGACGATCGCGACCTTCATGCCGGGGCTCCTGGAGCGGGCGCCGTCACGCGCCACCCTTCTCGCGCCCGGTGCCCTCCACCAGCGCGGCGCAGCGCCGGTCGTCGCACCACGGGTCGGCCACCTCGGCGGCCACGGCGCGCCCGAACAGGTACGCCGGATGCGCCAAGGCGTGCGCGATGTGCGCGTGCAGGCACTTGACGGCCGCCGGGTCGCGCACGCCGGCGACGCCGGTCGCGAGAGACGCCCCGCCGTCGTTCATCGGCGCGCCGGAGCGCTCCTCCAACAGGCGCCGCCTGCGCCGGGACACCGCGGCGGCCTCGAGCAGCGAGCGCCGCAGTGCCGGGTCCGCTGCGGCCAGCTCCGTCCAGCGCCGCACGCCACCCGCGCTCTCGAGCCGCGACACGGCCGCCACGAACGTCGGGCACGTGAGGTAGTACAGCGTCGGGAAACGGCGCTCCGTCGAGGCCGTAGGGCAGGTCCTCGACCGCGGCGGGGAATGCGAACGGACAGCGCGCCACGACCCGGGCGACCGGGTGCGGGTCGCGTCCGAGCTGGGCGGCTACGGCAAGCAGGTCGGCCGCGGTCACGCGGCCGCGCCACTGCTCCCGAGACGCAGCGGCCGGCGTCAGTTGAGCAGCGTGCGCCACAGGTCGTCGAGGCGGTCGAACACGGAGATGGACTCCCCCGAGACCGGCTCGGTCCGCCCCGCGACCGGCTCCTCGGCCGCCTCCGGCAGACCCTTGACGACGAACACCTGCGTGTCCGGGGGGCACCAGCATGGAGTCGGCCCGGGCCAGCTGGGCCACGTAGTCCTTCCTGGTGAGCAGCTCGACCTGGACCTTGTAGGCCTCGTTCTGGACCCTGGCCGCCGCCAGGGCCTCAGACTCGTGCTGGTAGCGGTCCTGCTGGGTGAAGAACGCCCGCAGCGGCGAGACGTAGAAGGACGCGCCGATGAGGAGAAGCAGGAGCACGGCGATGCGGCCCAGGTGCAGGCGCGGCGCTCCGTCGCCTCTGCGACGGGTGCTGCGTGCCGGGGGGGCGAGCCGCCTGGGACCGGCCGTTCGTCGCGCCTCGCCGTCTGTCTCTGCCGCGCCGTGGTCGCGTCCGCCACCCTGCTCCTCCGTCGTCGGCCGCCCGCTGTACGCGCAGCGGCCACTCAGCCCTAGGGATTCGCGCCGCGCACCCCCTGTCCCTGCCGGCGACCGGCGGCGGCAAACGCAACGGGCGGCGGCCGGATCTGGTCCGGTCGCCGCCCGTGAAAGGGTCCGCTCTGCGCTAGGTCGTCACAGCGCCTGCAGGCTCTGGTCGGCCGACTTGCCGATCTCCGACGCGGGGTCTATGGCGACCGCCTTGGTGTAGGCCTCCTTGGCCGCCGCCATGTCGGCCTTGGCGGCCACCTTGTCGCCCTCCGACTCGGCGATGCGCGCCTTGTGCGCGAGGTAGTTGCCCAGGTTGTAGTACGCGGCCTGGTACTCCGGGAACTCCTTGACGACTTCCTTGATCTGCTGGAGGGCGGAGTCGATGTTGCCGCTGTAGAAGAGCGAGGTGGCGAAGTCGGTCCCGACGCCCGGGTCGGTCTGCTTCTTCTGCCAGGCGGCGGCGTAGGTCATGGCGGCCGCCTGGAAGAACTCGCCGCCGCCCGTGAAGTCCTGGCTCTGGAAGGCGGCGTCGCCCTTGTCGTAGAGCTCGTTGGCCTTCTGCACGAGCTCGTCGTAGCTGCCGCTCGTGACGCCCACCGGCATGGCGCCCGTGCTGCTGCCATCGGTAGTGGCGGTGGAGCCCTCCGAACCGGAGCTGCCGAACCCGCCGGACAGCATGACCACCACGACGATGACGACCACGGCGACCACGGCGAAGCCGCCCCAGATGACGGCGGGTGAGAGACCGCGCCCGGCCGGAGGCGCTGAGGCGTGGCCGGCCGCCTCTTCGTTTCCGCCGGTGGTCTTGCCGCGCAGGGCATCCTGCACGCCGGCGAGGTTGGCGCCGCACTCGGGGCAGAACTTGGCGTCGCCGGCGTCGTTGCCGCACTCGGGACAGTACATCTTGGCGCTTCCTCCGCGTCGCTGGACTCAAGGAGACGGGCCGGACCATAAGAGGCCTCCCGAAGCAAAAGACGCGGACGGCCTCGCGGCCGTTCGCGCCCTCCGCAACACCCGTGGGGGTATTCTACCTCTTCAGGTTGTAAAACGCCTCCGCACCCGGGTAGCGGGCGATGTCGCCCAGCATCTCCTCGATGCGCAGCAGCTGGTTGTATTTGGCCACGCGATCGGTGCGCGCCGGGGCCCCGCTCTTGATCTGACCTGCGTTGGTGGCCACGGCGAGGTCGGCCAAGGTGGTGTCCTCCGTCTCGCCGGAGCGGTGCGAGCACACCGCCGTCCACCCCGCGCGCTTCGCCATCTCGATGGCGTCGAGCGTCTCGCTGAGCGTGCCGATCTGGTTGAGCTTGATGAGGATGGAGTTGGCGCAGCCCAGCTGGATGCCCTTCGCCAGACGCTCGGTGTTCGTGACGAAGAGGTCGTCGCCGACGATCTGCACGCGGTCGCCGAGGCGCGCGGTCATGAGCTTGAAGCCGTCCCAGTCATCCTCGGAGAGGCCGTCCTCGATACTGACGATGGGGTACGCGTCCACGAGGCCGGCGTAGTAGTCGACCATCTCTTCGGATGAGAGGGTGCGCCCCTCACCGGCCAGCACGTACTTGCCGCCCTCGAAGAAGCTGGACGCCGCGGGGTCGAGCGCCAGGCGCACGTCGTCGCCCGGCTCGTAGCCGGCCGCGTCGATGGCCTCCATGATGACGCGCAGCGCGTCCTCGTTCGAGGCCAGGTCGGGGGCGAAGCCGCCCTCGTCGCCGACGGCCGTGGAGAGGCCGCGCCCGCGGAGCACGGAGCGCAGGCCGTGGTAGACCTCGGCGCAGATGCGCAGTGCCTCCTCGAAGCTGCCGGCGCCGACCGGCATGATCATGAACTCCTGCAGATCGACGTTGTTGTCGGCGTGCTTGCCCCCGTTCATGATGTTCATCATCGGGACCGGGAGCACGTGCGCGTTGCAGCCGCCCACGTACTGGTACAGCGGCAGCTCCAGGGCGGCCGCGGCGGCGTAGGCCGTGGCCAGCGACACCCCGAGGATCGCGTTGGCGCCCAACTTGGCCTTGTTGGGCGTACCGTCCAGCTCGATGAGCATGGAGTCCACCAGCCGCTGGTCGGTGGCGTCGAAGCCCACGACCTCGTCGGCGATGACCGTGTTCACGTTGTCGACGGCGGTGCGCACACCCTTGCCGAGGTAGGGGCCCTCGTCGTCGCGCAGCTCGACGGCCTCGTACTCGCCGGTCGACGCGCCCGAGGGCACCGCGGCGCGGCCCACCACGCCGGACTCGAGCTCGACCTCGACCTCGACGGTGGGGTTGCCGCGCGAATCCAGGATCTGCCTGGCCTGCACGTCGATGATGGTGGTCATGTGGAGCCTCCCGCTTTCGCGCGCTGGTAGTAGTCCTCCTGGCCGGTCAAGTCTAGCGCAGCCCAGTCCAGGCCTTCCGCGGCCGCGAGCTGCGCGGCGCCGAGGACGCGGCGCTCGAAACGGCGCGCGGCCTCGCGGAGCGACAGCTCCGGGTCGACGTGGAGCAGGCGCGCGACGTTGACCACCGCGAACAGCAGGTCACCCACCTCGTGGGCGACCCGGGGGTCGTGGCGGTCCGGGTCGCGGTCCGGCGTCTCCGCAAAGAGCTCGGCGAGCTCGCCGTGCTCCTCGGCGATCTTGTGGAACCCCTCGCGCGCCGAGTCCCAGTCGAAGCCCACGCTGCCGGCGCGCTGCTGCAGCTTGCGCGCCAGCAGCAGGGCGGGGAACGAGGCCGGCACGTCGTGGAAGATGCCCTGCCGGCCCTCCTGCTCCACCTTGATGCGCTCCCAGCGCGTCTTGACCTCGGCCGGCGTGTCGGCCACCGCGTCGGCGAAGATGTGCGGGTGCCGGCGGATGAGCTTCTCCTCGATGGCGGCGCTCACGCTGGCGAGGTCGCCGGCGCCGCGCTCGCTCATCATCAGGGCGAGCAGCACGACCTGCAGCAGCAGGTCGCCGAGCTCGCCGTGCACGTGCTCCAGGTGGTCGCCGGTGATGGCGTCGGCGAGCTCGTACACCTCCTCGACCGTGTAGCCGACGATATCCCGTGGCGTCTGCTCGCGGTCCCACGGGCACTGCACGCGCAGCACGTCGACGATGCGCTTGAGCGAGAGCAGCTCCTGGCCGAGCAGGGCGTCGTCGAACGCGTCGCCGCCGGGCACCGTGACGAGCGCCGGCGCGGTATCCGGCGGCGTCGCTTCGCCCGCCGCGGTCGCCCGCGCGCGCAGCTCCCGCGCAAGGCGCGGGCCGGCCGGGCCGGCGAGGGCGACGACCACGTCGCCGGCCGCGGCTGTGGCAACGAGCCCGTCCAGCCCGGCGGCGTCGCGGGGGTCGATCTCCAGGAGCCGGCCTTCTCCGGGGTCGGCGGCCTGCGCGACCAGGTCGCGCACCTCGCCGCCGAGGCCGGCGGGAACGAAGACGGCGCCGCCGCCGCCCAGCGCCCGCAGCGAGGCTGCGGGCGCCAGACCGGCGGCGGCGCCGACGAACACGAGCGTGAGGCTCATGGCCGGGCCGCGCCTTCCGTCAGATCACGGGGCGGGGCTGGGGGAGCCGGAAGCGGCCGGGCTGGGCGACGCCGTGAGCAGGGCCGGGTCGAAGCCCTCAGCGTACGCGAGACCGAGCTCGGTCTCGGCGTTCTTGAGCCACTTGTCCCAGTTCTCGCTGGCCAGCTGGAACTTGAGCGTCTGGATGATGCCGTCCTTGGCCTCTTCGAACGTCTGGTCGCTGCCGGGCGTCTTGCCGGTGACCTCGATGACGTGCCAGCCGTACTGTGTCTTCACCGGGACGGAGATCTCGTTGGTCTTGAGGGCGAAGGCAGCGTCGGAGAACGGCTCGACCATGCGCGACCGGTCGAACGAGCCGAGGTCGCCGCCGCTGTCCTTGGAGCCCGGATCGGTGGAATACTTCGCGGCGATCTTCTTCCAGCCGGCGTCGGTGTTGTCGGCCTCGAGCAGGGCCTTGACCTCCTCCGCCTCGGCCTTGGTCTTCACGAGCACGTGGCGCGCCGTGACCTGCTCGGGCACCACGAACTGCGACTCGTTGTCGGGGTCCTCGAAGTACTTCTTGGCGTCGGCGTCGCTCACCGTGACCTTCTCGTCGACCTTGGCCTTCACGGCCTCCTGGAGCATCTGCGCCTGGAGCTGCTCCTTGAGCTGCTCCATGGTGACGCCCTGCTCCTTGAGGAGCTTGTCGAGCTTCTTCTGGCCGCCGACCTGCTCGGTGATCTGCTTGACACGAGCGTCCATGTCCTTGGCGCTCACCGTCACCTTCATCTTGGCGGCTTCCTGCGTGATGAGAGCGTTCTGCACAAGGTAGCTGACGATGCTGGCCTTGAGCTGGTCGTACTCGGCCGTGCCCTCCTTGGGGAACTCGGGCGCGCCCTCGGTCGCTGCGTACTGGGACTTGGCCTGCGCCCAGATCTCATCGAACTGCTCTTGGGTGACGGTCTGGTCTCCCACCACAGCGATCGCGCCCGTCGGCACCGTGGTGCCGCCACACGCACCGGCGAAGCCCGCCAGAGCGACCAGGCCGAGCAGGGCCGCAGCCATGATGATTCTCTTCATAGACGTTCACTCCCGGAGATAGAAGACAGATCTGAAGACGCGCGGGCGTCCAGTATAGCATCGAGGGTGGCCTCCACCCACCGCAGCAACTGACCATCAGGCCGCTCCCTGTGGACGCTCAGGTGGCGGTCCTTCTTGAAATACGTGGCACGCGGGACCGAGGTTCGTACGCGCGCGGCCGAGTCGTCGTCGAGGTCGAGGCCGTCGGCCTGCAGGCGCCCGCCGCGCGAGGTGACGGCGCTCGCCCCGAGCTCCGCCGCCTTGAGGCGGATCGCCTGCAGGGCGAGCAGGTTCTCGACCGGCTCCGGCGGCTCGCCGAAGCGGTCGGCGAGCCCGGCCCGCACCTCGCCGAGCTCGCCGAGCGTGCGCGCCCGCGCGATGCGCCGGTGGGCGTCGATCTTGGTGGCCTCGTAGGCGATGTACTCCGGCGGCACGTACGCAGTGACCGGCAGATCCACGCGCACCAGGGCCACCGGCGCAACCTGCTCGCCCTGCAGCTCCTGGACCGCATCCTCGAGCATCTGCGCGTACATCTCGAAGCCCACGGCGGCCACATGCCCGCTCTGTTCGTCGCCGAGCAGGTTGCCGGCGCCGCGGATCTCGAGGTCGGCCATGGCGATCTTGAAGCCGGCGCCGAGGTCGGTGTGGTCGCTCAGGGTCTGCAGGCGGGCCGAGGCGTCACTCGTCAGCAGGTCCTCGCTGGGGTACAGCAGGTAGGCGTAGGCGCGCGCGTCGCTGCGGCCGATGCGCCCGCGGATCTGGTACAGCTGCGCGAGGCCCAGCAGGTCGGCGCGCTCGATGACGAGGGTGTTGGCGCTGGGGATGTCGATGCCGCTCTCGATGATGGACGTGGTGACCAGCACGTCGGCGTCGCCGGCGAGGAAGGCGAGCATGACCTTCTCCAGCTGCCGCTCGGCCATCTGCCCGTGCGCGACCAGGATCCGCGCCCGCGGCGCCAGTTCGCGCACGTGCTCGGCCGCGCGGTCGATGGTCTCCACGCGGTTGTGCAGGTAGAAGACCTGGCCCTCACGGGCCAGCTCCTTCTCGATGGCCACGCGCACCAGCTCGTCGCGGTACTCGCCGATGTAGGTGTGGATCTCGCGGCGGCCGCGCGGCGGCGTCTCGATCACGGAGATGTCGCGGATGCCGGTGAGCGACATCTGCAGTGTGCGCGGGATAGGTGTGGCCGACAGGCTCATCACGTCCACCTGCAGCTTGAGGTTGCGCAGCAGCTCCTTCTGACGCACGCCGAAGCGCTGCTCCTCGTCAAGGACCACCAGACCGAGGTCCTTGGGCTGGACGTCGGTGCCGAGCAGGCGGTGCGTGCCGATGAGCACGTCGAGCTTGCCGGCGCCGAACTCGGCGAGGATGCGGCGCTGCTCGGCCGCCGTGCGGAAACGCGAGACCATCCCCACCTTGACCGGCAGGTCGGCGTAGCGTTCCTCGAAGGTCATCCAGTGCTGCTCGGCGAGGATCGTGGTGGGCACCAGCACCAGCGACTGCTTTCCGGCCTCCGCCGCCTTGAAGGCGGCGCGCAGCGCCACCTCGGTCTTGCCGTAGCCCACGTCGCCGCAGATGAGGCGGTCCATGGGGTGCGGCGCCTCCATGTCGTTCTTGACCTCGTCGATTGCCTCGGCCTGGTCCTCGGTCTCCACGTATGGGAAGCTGTCCTCGAGGCGGCGCGTGAGCTCGCCGTCGGGCGGAAAACCGAAGCCGGGGATGGCCTGCCGCGCGGCGTACAGCTGCAGCAGCTCGCCGGCCATCTCGACGACGGCGGTGCGCGCCCGGGTCTTGACCGTCTGCCAGTGCGTGCCGCCGAGCTTGTCCAGCGAGGGTGCCGCACCGGTGGCGCCGATGTAGCGGCTCACCTTGCCGATCTGGTCGTGAGGAACGAACACACGGTCGTCGCCGCGGAACTCCAAGAGCAGGTAGTCACGCGTCACGGAGGCCACGGTGCGCGTCTCGATGCCGGCGAAGCGCGCGATGCCGTGGTCCTCGTGCACGACGTAGTCGCCGGGGCGTACGTCGAAGAAGCTCGTGAGGCGCGCGCCGCCGGCGGCGCGCCGCTCGCGCGGAGCACCGCGGAGCAGGGCGCGCTCGTTCACCACCGCCAGCTTGAGGTCGGCGGCCACGAAACCCTCACGCAGCGGGGCTGCGAGGAAGTACAGGCCCGGCGCCGCTTCGCCGCCCCGGGCCAGATCGCCGGGCGTGAGCACTTCGGCGCTCACGTTGCGCAGGCGGTACGTGGCACGCTCGGCCTCGCCCTCGTGGCGGAACACCACGAAGACGCGGTAGCCGTCCCTCACGAGGCGCAGCAGGTCACGCTCCGCCCCGGCCAGGTCGCGGGCGGCGAACTGAGGCCGCGACGCCCGGAACTGCAGGGTCTGGTCGCGCTGCACCACGTCGGCGTGCAGCGCGCCACTCAGCAGGGCGCGGACCTCCGCGAGCGGCACGTACAGCCTCTCGCGGAGCGCCGCGCCGTCCACCGTCACCTCGAGCTCTTCGGCGTAGTCGGCCAGCTCCCGGTACGTCTCGTCCGGGTTGTACACGGCGCAGCCCAGGCCGGCACCGGGGAGCACATCGGCGACCGTGACGAAGCGGGCGCTCAGGTGGGCGAGGGCGCGCACCCGGGCGAGGCGGTAGAGCTCGTCCGGGTCCTCCTCGCGACCCTCCCGCTCCCAGGCCGCGATGCACTGCTGCAGCGCGCGCTCGTACTCGGGCTGCGTCGTGTCTGCCTCGACGGCCGCGTACACGACGATCTCGTCGAGCGTCCCCGTGGTGCGCTGCGAGTACACGGAGAACGTGCGCAGCTTGTCGACGGTGTCGCCCCAGAACTCGACGCGCACGGGGTCGCCAAGCGCCGGGTACAGGTCGACCAGACCGCCACGGACGGCGAGCTCGCCGCGCGCACGGACCTGCTCCACGCGCGCGTAGCCGAGCGCGGCGAGGCGCGCGACGACCGCGTCGAACTCGACCTCGAGGCCGACGCGCAGCTCCAGCGGCGCCGGCTGCAGGTCGAGCGGGAGGAAGCGCTCGAGGAGCGCGACGGCCTCGGCGACCACGACCTCGCCGGCGGCCAGCGCGGCGAGCGCCTGCTGGCGCTCGCCGACCACGTGCGGCGCCGGCGCCACGTCGGCGCCATAGAGTACGCCCCGCGCCGGCAGCACCGGCACGGGGCGGTTCAGGTACAGCGAGAGGTCGGCGGCCAGACGCTGCGCGTCGTCGCCGTCGGGCGCCACCACCAGACGGCCGCCGCCTTCGGCCCGCAGGGCGGCGGCCAGGACGTACGGCGCAAAGAACGAGGGCGCGTAGAAGCCGGCGCCGCGCAGGAGCCGCGGCGCCGCCTTCTCGAAGCGCTCGTCGTGCAGCAGATAGTCGAGGAACACGTGCTCTCCGTCGCCGTAAGGGGACGCCGAAAGCCCCGCACGCGGGAGACGCCGGCACGCCGGCGCCGGAGCCCCCCGGTGACGGGGCAGACCGGATTCTACCCGAAGCGCGACGGGTGGGCGGTCAACGGCGCTGCGCCCGGGCCGCCGGCGCGCTCACCTTGAGCACCTGCGCGGAAGGCGACACCTGCTTGTGCCCGGCCACGTCGTAGGCCCGCCCGACAACCGTGTACGAGCCGGGCGGCAGATCACAACGGAAGCTCCACTCCCGCGACTGGCCCACCTGCACGCCGGGGACACGGGTGCTCAGCGCCACGACGCCGTGTCCGCTGACCACGGAGAGCGTGACGGTGGCGCTGGTGCTGGAGAAGGCCGGATCGACGACCCGGTAGCGTACGCGCGCCGTGCCGCCGCGACGCACCGCCGTCGAGCTCACCTTCACGGTAGGGGCCATGAGGTCGCCGGCACCCTCCGCAGCGACGAACGCCTTGAGGCAGACGTCGGCGTCGGCGAGCCCCGGCAGCCCCGACAGATCGGTCCACTGCACTCCGTCGGGACTGACGAACGACTGGCCCCGCGCGGATGACGGTGCGATGAGGTCGGACGGCGTCTCGAGGGCGACCGGCTGGTCGCTGCCCGGAGTGGTGAGCCTGACGGCGACCACGAACACCTCCCCTTCCGCGACGTCCGCGGGGGCGGTGAGATCGACCGTGTGGTAACCGCCTACCGGGACCGTGCCGCTCACGGCTGGGTCAACGGTGGCGATGCCCTGGACGGACGGCGCCACGCGCACCTCGAACGAGCTGCCTGCCATCGGCGCGTAGAAGCCGACGGCCCGGACCTGCCCGGTGCCGGCGGCGCGATAGCGGGCCGCGAACCACGCCGTCTCGGCGCCGACCGCGCCGACGTGCATGCTGTCACTCCAGCCCAGTGGGTCGTGCTGGTAGATGGCGTCGTAGTCGGTCGGCGCCTCGGCGGCGCAGAAGACCGCCATGTCGCGCCCGAAGTTGGCGTCGTGGTAGGAGATCCAGAAGTAGCCCTCGTGACCCCAGTCGGTCCCCCAGCTGTTCTTGATGAGGAAAGCGCCGTCGCCTTCCGGCTCATCGCGGAACGCGGAGGCGGGAAAGCGGTCGTCCCAGCCGACCACGGTGACGTAGTGGTTGAGGAAGAGTCCCGGACTCGTGGAGCGATAGGCCATGGTGCCCGGGTCGAGGTACTGGTTGTCGAACGCGATGGCGCACGACACGCCACCCACGGTGGACACGGCCCACTTGAGGGCGTCGTTGTCCAGCGGCCCCATGCGCTCGGGCAGGAACAGCACATCCTGCACGTGGCGCACAGCTCTGAGCCCTTCGGGCGACCTGCCCTTGCGCGGGTACGGGTCGGAGCGCTCGAGCACCGGGCCGTCCCAGCGCGTGAAATACGCCGCCGCGAGGCGGTTCGTGCCGTGGCCCTCGAAGACGAGCTTCGACGCCATGTGGTTGGCGAGGTTGTTCTCCGAGAAGTCGTAGACCTGGTCCGGGAGCAGCGAGGACTCCAGCGATGCGATGGCCGCCTGGATCCAGCAGGTGCTGTAGTTCTCCTGCTGGCGTACCGGAGAGACCCTGCCCGCGTCGCGCAAGTCGAACGACGCCGGGTAGGGGCCGGCGTCACGCCAGGGAGGAGTCTCGGCCGCCGCCACTGAAGAAACGGCGGCGGCGCCGTGGTCCGTCGCCGCAGACCACGGTGGCGCGGCCCCCACGACGGCACCCCCCGTGAGGGTGCACGCGACCAGCGCGGCCGCGGCCACGAAGAGGCTGCGCGGCCTCCAGGTCACGCTTCACCCTGTCCGGGCGGATAGGTCATACAGCCACCTTATCCGCGCAGTCCGAGGGCAAGTCAAGCGCCGCCGCTCGCCGGCGCCGCCGGCCGGACGCCGCGCGAGCGGCTGGTCCGCCGCCCGCGGTGTCGCAGGCGGGCGCCCGCATCGTAGGATGGGTCCACCATGAGAGGTACGAAGGAGACAAGGCGGCTGCGCCGCCGGCTGCTCGTCGCGCTGCTCGTGGCCGTGGCGGCCGCGGCGGGGGCCGGGCTGCGCCCGGCCGTGGCCGCGGCGGGCGTCGCCGCGAAGACGCAGGCAATCCTCCAGAAGAACGGCTTCCGCGGCGGCCTCACCGGCGTCGTCATCTGGGACTTCAGCGCCGGCCGCCTCGTCTATGAGCTCAACAAGGACGTGATGCTGGCGCCGGCGTCCAACATGAAACTGGTCACCACGCTCTCGGCGCTGACCACCTGGGGCCCCGACCACCGCTTCAAGACCGAGCTGTACGGCCCGGACGCGGAGGTGTCCAGCGACGGCGTGCTCGTCGGCGACCTGTACCTCAAGGGCTTCGGCGACCCCAGTCTGTCCACGCGCGACTACCAGCGCCGCGAGCTCGGGTTCAGGACGGCGTCGTTCGAGAACTTCGCCAAGCGCCTCAAGACGCTCAAGGTGCGCAGGCTCAAGGGCCGCGTGCTCGGGGACGAGAGCTACTTCGACACCGTGCGCGACGGGCCCACCTGGACCCCGAACCTGCAGCTCGAGAGCGGCACGCTCTCGGCGCTCAGCGGCAACGAGAGCGTGGAGGACGGTAGACGGGTCCGTGACCCGGCGCTGTACGCGGCCCGGCTGATGACGCAGGCCCTGCGTGCCCGGGGCATCAAGGTCACGGGAGACCCCGGGGTCGGCACGGTGCCCGACACGGCGCGGCTGTACAAGCAGCAGTTCTCCGCGCCGCTCGCGACCCTGCTCAAGCGCCTGGACAAGAACAGCGACAACTTCTTCGCCGAGATCATCACCAAGGGGTTCGGCAAGCAGGTGATGGGTGTGGGCAGCACCCAGGCCGGCCTGGACGTGTCGCGGCGGACGATGGACGCGATGGGCCGCGACCCGGCCTCCTTCGTGCTCGTGGACGGGTCGGGGCTGAGCTACCAGAACCGGCTGACGGCCGCCGGCCTCGCAGTGCTCCTCGGCGCCGCCCGCCAGCGCACCGATACGGACGTCTTCTACGACGCCCTCGCCATCGCCGGCGAGGACGGCACGCTGGCGTGGCGCATGGACCACACCGCCGCACAGGGCAACGCCCGCGCCAAAACGGGGACGCTGTCCATCTCCGTATGTCTCTCGGGCTACGTGACCAGCGCCAACGGGCACAAGATCGGCTACGCCATGCTGCTGGGCGGCGACCCCGTCGACTGGTACCGGGGCGAGGTCGCCCAGGACCAGGTCGTGGTCATGCTGGCGAAGTCACGTCTGCCCGGCCGCAAAGGGGCGCGCATCTCCCCCACCACCCGTCAGATCCCGGTGGGGCCGTCAGACCCCGTTAACCCGGTGGGCGGCTTCCTCGAGCCCGTCGTCCAGCCATAGCTCAACGGCGTCGGCCGCCGCCGCCGTGAGGGTGTCGACCTCGGCGCGGCTCTCGCGGAAGGGGCTGAGCACGAAGTCGGCCACCACGTCGGGGTCGGTGCTCGGCGGCCGGTTCACCCCCACGCGCAGACGTGCGTAGCCGGCGCCGATGAGGCCGGTGATGCTCTTCAGGCCGTTGTGGCCGCCGCTGCCGCCGCCCTCCATGAGCCGCAGGCGGCCGAACGGCAGGTCGATGTGGTCGTGAACGACGAGGATGCGGTCGAGCGGCAGCTTGAGGGCGCGCAGCGCTGCGGCCACGCTGCGGCCCGAGTCGTTCATGAACGTGGTGGGCTGCAGCAACAGGACGGACCGGCCGCGCACGAGGCCTTCGGCCACGCGGCCGTCGAAGCCCCTTGTGGCGCGGGGGTAGCGGTGCCGCCGCGCCAGTTCCTCCACGACGCGGTAGCCGATGTTGTGCGGCGTGCCCTCGTACGTCGGCCCGGGATTTCCCAGGCCGACGACGAGGTACTCGATGCCGTGCTGCGGGCGAAAGAGCGCCACGGCGGAGTCGCCTCAGGCGACGCGCCCGAGAGGGCCTCTCAGCCCTCGCCCCCCTGAGCCTCGGCGCCCTTGCCGACGATCTCCGGCTCGGCCGCCGCGGCCTCCTCCTCGCCCTCCTCGCCCTCGACAGCGGCGCCGCGCGGCGGGATGACCGAGCACAGGACCTCGTCCGGGTCGGCGATGATCTCGAGGTCCTCGGGCACCCGCAGCTCACTGACCTTGGCGGTCTGGCCCATTGCCAGCTCGGAGATGTCGAGCACGAGGTGATCAGGGATGGCCGTGACCTTGCCCTTGACGGTGACTTCGCGGATGGCCTCCTCGAGCATGCCGCCGGCCTTGACGCCGGGGGACTCGCCCTCGAAGCGCACCGACACCGTGGTCTCGATGGTCTCGTCCAGGCGGATCTCCTGCAGGTCGACGTGGGTCACCGTGCTCTTGACGGCGTCGTGCTGCATCTCCTTGACGATGGCCTTGTGGGCGCGCTTGTGGCCGGCGATGGTGACGTCGAGCACGGCGTGGCGGCCGGCCTCGGTGCCCAGCGCCAGGCGGAAGTCGTGCGGGTCGATGGCGATGAGCGTGGCGCTCTTGCCGTGGCCGTAGAGCACGCCGGGGATGAGTCCGGCGTGACGCAGGCGTCGCGCCGAGCGGCTGCCGGTGGTGTCGCGCGGCTGCACGACGAGGCTGAACTTGTCCATTGGTCGTCTCCTAGAAAAGCTGGTTCTCGCCGGCGAACAGCTCGCTCACCGACTCGTCTTCGAACACGTTCTTGATGGTGCTGGCCAGGGTGTCGGCCACCGAGAGCACCTTGATCTTGCCGTCGAGGGGGCCGGGGTTCACGGGCACCGTGTCGGTGACCACGACCTCCTTGACGGGCGACTCGCGCAGTCGCTCGAATGCCGGCGGCGAGAAGACGCCGTGCGTGGCCGTCACGTAGACCTCGCAGGCGCCGTTGTCGTACAGGGTCTGTACGGCGTTCACCACAGAGCCGCCGGTGTCGATCATGTCGTCCACGACGACGGCGATCTTGTCGCGCACGTCGCCGATGAAGTGCATGGTCTCGGCGCGGTTGTGCTCGGGGCGCATCTTCGTGAGGACCGCGAGGCCCGTGCCGGGTAGCCGGTTGATGAACCGCTTGGCGAGCTTGACCCCGCCGGCGTCGGCGGAGACGCCGACGATCTGGCGGCCGCCGAAGTCCTTGTAGCGGAAGTAGTCGGCGAGCATGGGCACGGCGGTCATGTGATCCACGGGGATGGTGAAGAACCCCTGGATCTGGCCCTGATGCAGGTCCATGGAGAGCACCCGGTCGGCTCCGGCGGCCTCGAGCAGCGTGGCCATGAGGCGCGCGGTGATCGGTTCGCGCGAGGCGCTCTTCTTGTCCTGCCGGGAGTACGGGAAATAAGGGATGACGGCGGTGACGCGACGGGCCGAGGCCAGCTTGGCGGCCTGGATCATGATGAGTAGCTCCATGACCTCGTCGTTGATGTGGCCCTTGCCGCACGGGGACGTGACGATGAAGAGGTCGGTGCCGCGCACGTTCTCCTCGTAGCGCGCGTAGATCTCGCCGTTGGCGAACGTCTCCAGCTGCACGCCGCCGAGCTGGATGTCCAGCTTCTCGGCGATCTTCTCCGCGAGAGCCTGGTTGCTGCGCCCCGCGAAGAGCTTGAGGCGCTTCTGTGTGGTGATCACGCAGCAGGAGGAATCGGCCACCTCGTCCCCTTCCGTGGTCTGACGCCGGCCGAACTGGGATTGTACCAGAGTGAGGACGCCGGGCCCGCGGGCCTCAGGCGTCCTCCCCGCTCTCCTCGAGGAGCCGGCGCGCCGCCCGGCGCTGCGCGTACCCCTCGACGTTCTCCTGCCGGCCGCGCGCCACACCCAGCGCGCCCGGGGGCACGTCTCGGGTGATCACCGAGCCGGCGGCGGTGAAGGCGCCGTCGCCGAGGGTGACCGGCGCAACCAGCGTGGTGTCGCTGCCGGTGCGCACCCCGTCGCCGATGGTGGTGGCGTGCTTCTCGAAGCCGTCGTAGTTGGCGGTGATGTTGCCGGCGGCGATGTTGCTGTCGCGGCCGACCACCGCGTCGCCGACGTAGCTGAGGTGTGGCACCTTGCTGCCCTCGCCGATGCGGCTGTTCTTGATCTCAACGAACGTGCCCGCCTTGGCGCCCTCGGCGAGCACGGTGTTCGGGCGGATGAACGCGTAGGGACCGACGCTGCAGTTGGAGCCGATCACGCACTCCGACAGGTTGGAGCTGACCACACGGGCGCAGTCGCCGACGAAGGCGTCGCGGAGGAAGGCGCCGGGGCCGATCTCGCAGGCGGCGCCGATGGTGGTGCGGCCGAGAAGGTGGGTGCCGGCGCGCACGAGGGTGTCGCGGCCCACCTCCACGCCCCAGTCGACGTAGGTGGTGGCGGGGTCCTCGACGGTGACGCCGGCGAGCATGAGGCGCTCGAGCAGACGCCGCCGCATGGCGGCGTTGACGAGCGCCAGTTCCACGCGCGAGTTGACGCCCATGCACATCTCGGCGTCGTCGCTCTCGTGCGCCACAACGGTGTGCTCGGCGTCGAGGAGCAGGTGCACGACGTCGGTGAGGTACAGCTCGCCCTGGTCGTTGTCGCCGGTGAGGCGCTGCAGCGCCGGTCGCAGAGCGTCGGACCGAAAGACGTACAGGCCCACGTTGATCTCTTCGATGGCGCGCTCCGCCGCGTCGGCGTCGCGGTATTCGACGATCCGCGCCACGAGGCCGGCGTCGTCGCGGACCACGCGGCCGTACTGGGCGGGGTCGTCGAGGCGTACCGTGGTGAGCGTGGCGGCGGCATCGGCCTCGAGGTGCGTGCGCGCGAGAGACTCGACGAAATCCGCGTGCACCAGCGGGACGTCACCGTAGAGCACCATGACATCGCCTGCGAAGTCGTGCAGGGGCTCGAGCCCGGCGCGCACGGCGTCGCCGGTACCGCGCCGCTCCAGCTGTACCGCGCGTTCGCAGCCTACCGGCAGGATCTCGGCGATGGCGTCCTGGTCGGGACCGGTGACGACCACGATGCGCGCCGGCGAGACGCGCAGGGTCGCGTCGATGACGTACGACAGCATGGGCCGCCCGCATACCTGGTGGAGCACCTTGGGGGCCTCGGATTTCATGCGGGTGCCGAGGCCGGCGGCGAGGATGACCACGGCGAGCGGCGGGCGGCTGGCGGTGGAGTCGTGTGTCATGTGCGTCACCTGACGGCGGTGAAGGCGCGGCTGCGCGTTGTGCTGGTGGCTGGGGCGGGAGGATTCGAACCTCCGGATGCCGGGACCAAAACCCGGTGCCTTACCACTTGGCTACGCCCCAGCGTGATTCGGGGCGCCGCGGGGCGACGGGCGAGGAGCCGGCCGCCGCTCAGCGGCAGGCTATTGTATCACCGCCTGCCGGCCGCGCCGCCGGGGCCGCCTGGACGACGGCGGCCGGACGCGCCGCCGGGCGCGCCCTTGCCGGGGCCACCCCCTGCCGGCCGGCGTTGCGCGCCGGCGGACGGCTTGCCGGAGACGGCGCCTCCCGCTTTGCCGGCGCCGCCGGCTGTGCCGCCGCTCCCGCGGCGGGCGCCGGGTTGCAGGTCGCCGGCGACCCAGGCGCGCGCGGGGGCGACGGCGGCGCGCGCCTCAGCGGCCGCGTCGGCGTCCGCGAAGAGGCCGAACACCGCGGACCCGCTGCCGGTCATGGCCGCGGCCAGCGCCCCCGCCGCCTCGAGCCGGCGGCACAGCTCCGCGACCTCCGGCTTGCGCGCCGTCACGCTGGCCTGCAGATCGTTGTGCACGAGCGCCGCCACGTCGGCGGCCGTCCCGGCCGCCTGGATCTGCGCCGACAGCACCCGCGCGCGCAGCGCGAACTCCTTGAGCGCGGGCTGCGCGTCCTCGTCGCGCCAGCCGTACACGGCCGCCGTGCTGAGCGCGAGCTCCGGCAGCGCGACGACGAACACGAGCTCGGGGAGCGCGACCTCTTTGAGCACCTGGCCGCGGCCCATGGCCAGCTGGGGACCGGGCCAGAGGAAGAAGGGCACGTCCGAGCCCACCTCGGCCGCCACTTCGTGGCGGACCTTGTCGGAGAGACCGAGGGCGAAGAGCTCCTCGAGTGCGGTGAGCGTGGCGGCGGCGTCCGAGCTGCCCCCGCCCAGGCCGCCGCCGTGCGGCACGCGCTTCTCGATCGTCACCCTCACCTCGAAGCTCCGCTCCAGGCGCCGCTCCAGCTCCCGGACGAGCTTCGCGGCCAGGTTCTGCTCGCCGGGCGCGACCTCGCACACGACCTCGAGCCCGCTGCCGGGAGTGCGTTCCACACGCACCCGGTCGGCGAGCGTGATGGGCACCATGACTGAGGCGATCTCGTGGAAGCCGTCGGGGCGCAGCGGCCCGACCAGCAGCGCCAGATTGAGCTTCGCCGGCGCCGTGACCTCGACCAGCGCGCGCGTACCGTTCCCGCTCGCTGGGTGGTGCTGCTGCACCGCACCGTTCGCCGAGCCCGCTTCGTCGCTGCGCGTCATGCGCCGACCTCCGTGTCCGATGATGGCACGACGTGGCCGGGTGGCGGGACGTCGCCTCCGCCTGGCGCGCTGCTCCCGGCCGCCGCAGGCAGCCAACCGGTGAGCCGGGCGAACGCCGCCCAGCGGCCCGGTGACAGCTCCTCGGGCCGGGCCGAGGCGGTCAGGCCGAGCTCCGCGAGGGCGCGACGCACGGCGTCACGCGAGAGCGTGACGCCGCCACGCGCCGCGCCGGCCAGCGTGTTGGTGAGGACCTTGCGGCGCTGCCCGAAAGCGAGACGGACGAGCCGGTCCACGGCCTCGTACTCGGCCGGCGAGAGAAGGGCGAGGTCACCGAGAGTCCCGTCGCCCGGCTCCGCGGCGCGAGCCGGCCGCCCGTCGCCCGGCTCTCGCCGCACGAACGTGACGAAGCACGACTCGACGCGCGGCCGCGGACGGAAGGCGGAGGCGGGCACCGCCCGCGTCTCGACCCGGCGACAGACGAGCTGCACCAGGACGGAGACGGCCGCGTACGCCTTGGTGGACGGCTCCGCGAAGAGGCGCTCGGCCAGTTCCCGCTGCACCATCACTCCCCAGCGTCGTACCGAGGGCAGCTCGGCGATGCTGGTCATGATCAGCGGGATGGCGATGTTGTAGGCGAGATTGGCCACGAGCGCCGTGGGCGCCGGGTCGAGGGCGGTGAGGTCGGCTTTGAGCGCGTCGCCCTCGTGCACGCGCAGGTTGGGGTGCTCGGCCGCGAGGCGCGCGAGGCGCGCGTGATAGCGGCGGTCGATCTCGAACGCGTGCACCAGCGACGCGCGCTGCAACAGGGGCCGCGTGAGCTGGCCGTCGGCGGCCCCCACCTCGAGCACCACGTCGTCGGGCGCCACCGCGGCCTGCGCCACGATGGCGGCGAGGATGTTGCGGTCCACAAGGTGGTTCTGGCCGTACCGCCGCAGCGCGTGCGGACGCGGCGGGCGACCGCGATCTGGAGGTGCGTCCGGCATCACGACCCGGCTTTCGGCCCGGCCGGCCGCCTCGGGCGCGGCCCCAGCGCGCGCACCACGCGCGGCCGGGCCCCGCCGGGGCAGGCGCCTTCGCCGGCGCCGGGCCCGCCGGCCACGTCAGTCACTCTCCGGCAGGCCGAAGGCGCGCCGCGCGTTCGCCGTGGTCACCTCGGCGAGGCGGGCGGCGTCCCAGCCGCGGACCTCGGCCACGACCGCCGCGGTGTGCGTCACCCAGGCGGGCACGTTGCTGTTGCCGCGGTTCGGCACCGGCGCCAGGAACGGCGCGTCAGTCTCCAACAGGAGGCGGTCCTCGCGCACCCGAGCCGCGGCCTCACGCAGCGGCGCCGCGTTCTTGTACGTGACGTTGCCGGCGAAGCTGCTGTAGTAGCCGCGTGAGTTGCACTCGTCCACGTGCTGCGGCAGCGAGAAGCAGTGCATCACGACTATCAGGCCCTCGGCCTCCTCCGCGAGCTGCGCTATGGCCTCGTCCCCGGCCTCGCGCACGTGCACGACGAGGGGAAGCCCGGCGCGGCGGGCAAGCGCGATCTGCGCGCTGAAGGCCCGCGCCTGTGCGTCGCGCGGCGAGAGGTCGCGGTAGAAGTCCAGACCGCACTCGCCGACGGCGACCACGCGCGGGTGGGCGGCGAGCGCTTCCAGCTCGACGAGCAGCGCGCCGTCCAGCGCCGCGGCATCGTGCGGGTGCAGGCCCACGGTGGCCCACACGCCATCCAGCTCCTCGGCGAGCGCGATGGCCCTGCGCGTGCTCTCCAGGTCGATGCCGATGGTGACGATCGTCCCGACCCCGGCCTCGTGAGCCTCTGCGACCGCGACGGCCGGCCGGTCGATCATCTCGAGGTGGCAGTGCGTGTCGATCAGCGGCATGGCCGACTCCGGCCGCGGCCCGGGCGGTGCGCCCCGGCGCTCAGTGACGTGTGCCCCTGCGGCGCACCCGTCGTCGAGCCCTCTCCCGTCGCTCATTGACGGGTGCCCTTCGCCGCACCCGTCGTTGAGCCCTCTCCCGTCGCTCATTGACGGGTGCCCTTCGCCGCACCCGTCGTTGAGCCCGCCTCGTCGCTCAATCTCTCGCCTCGATGCGCGGGAACAGCGGCGGCCCGGCGACCACGTCGGCAGGCACCAGCGCGCCCCACTGCGCCTTCTCAAGCAGCAGGTCGGCGTCGCCGTGCGGCTGGCCGAGGCGACGCAATACCTCCTCGGCCGTGCCCGGCATCACCGGGTACAGCGCCACGGCGACCAGACGCAGGCCGGCGGCGAGCGCGTGCAGCACGGCGTCGAGCCGCTCCGCCTGCGCCGCGTCCTTGGCGAGCTTCCACGGCGCCTCTTCTTCCACAAGACGGTTGAGGCGCCGCACCAGCTCCCACGCGCTCTCGATCGCTCCCGTGACCTCGAGCGCGTCGTACCGCTCGCCGGCTGCCCGCACGGCGGCCTCGCCCTCCTCCGCGAGGCGGGCCAGCGGCCCGCCGTCCACGGCCGGGATACGCCCGTCGGCGTACTTGCCGATCATGCTCACGCTGCGGCTCACGAGGTTGCCGAGTTCGTTGGCCAGCTCGGTGTTGTAGCGCTGCTCGAAGCCGTCCATGCCGATGGTGCCGTCCTGACCCAGCATGACCTCGCGCATGAGGTAGTAGCGCAGCGGGTCGATGCCGAACTGCTCCATGACGGCGAACGGATCGAGCACGTTGCCGCGCGTCTTGCTCATCTTCTCGCCGCCCATGATGAGGTAGCCGTGGATGAGCTCGGCTTCGGGCACGGCGTAGCCGGCGCTCATGAGAAGGGCCGGCCAGATGACGGCGTGGAACTTGAGGATGTCCTTGGCCATCACGTGCAGCTGGGCCGGCCAGTACTTCTCCAGCAGATCCTCACCGGGACGCGCGTACGTGAGCGCCGAGACGTAGTTGATGAGCGCGTCGACCCACACGTAGATGGTCTGATCCTCGTCCCACGGCACCGGCACGCCCCAGGTGATGCTGGAACGGCTGATGGAGATGTCGTCGAGCCCCTGCTCGATGAACGACAGCGCCTCGTTGTAGCGCGACCTGGGCTTCACGTAGTCGGGGTGCGCACGGAAGAACGCGGAGAGGCGATCCTGGTACCTGCTGAGCAGGAAGTAGTAGTTCTCCTCCTCCAGCCAGGTGGGCTTGATGCCGTGCTGCGGGCAGGTGCCGTCGGCCGCCAGGTCGCGCTCGTACCAGAAGCCCTCGCAGGCGGTGCAGTACAGGCCGCCGTAGGTGCGCTTCTCGATGTCGCCCGACGCCCTCATGCGCTCCACGAACTGCTGCACGAACGCCTCGTGCTCGGAGTCGGTGGTACGGATGAAGAAGTCGTTGGAGGCGTTGAGCTGCTTCGCCAGGTCGCGGAAGCGCGGTGCGAGCTCGTCCACGTGCTGCCGCGGCGTGAGGCCCCGCTCGGCCGCGGCCTGGGCCACCTTGTTGCCGTGCTCGTCCACGCCGGTGAGGAAGAAGACGTCGTCGCCCTTCTGACGGTGGTACCGCGCGAGCACATCGGTGGCGATGGTGGTGTAGGCGTGCCCCAGGTGCGGGTCGCCGTTGACGTAGTAGATGGGTGTGGTGATGTAGAAGCGCATCCGTCTCAGTCTACTTCTTCTGCGGGTTTGAGGGACTTGGCCGCCTGGCCGTAGCTGCCGAGGCGCTCGCCCAGCGACCAGTATTCCCCCTCGGCGTAGGCGAAGGCGTCGAGCGCGGCGACCTTGAGCCGGCCGCGCGAGTCCACGACGTCCTCGTCGTACTGCACCGCGACGACTTCGGCGATGAAGAGGTCGTGGACGCCCAGCAGCAGCTGATGGCGGACGACGCACTCGATGTTCACGGGGCATTCTGTGATGAGCGGCGCCCCGACCTTGGAGGCCGACGCCGCCGTGAACCCGAGCTCCTTGAACTTGTCGTGGTCCTTGCCGGAGATCACGCCGGCCGCGTCGACCTTGGCGACCTGCCCGGCGCGCGGGATGTTGACGACGAACTCGCGCGCCGCGTTCACGAGCCCGTGCGAGTGCCGCGACGGGCGGATGGCCACACTGATCATGGGTGGCTGCGAACAGACGACGCCCACCCAGGCGAGCGTGATCATGTTGGGCTTCTTGCCCTCGCCGGCGACCGACAGCAGCACGACGGGCGTCGGCAGGAGCGGGGTGGACGGCTTGCGCGTGATCTTCATGCCGGGCTCCCTGGTCGGGTGTTGTGGGGCGGAGGGGGCGGCTGAGACCCGGGACTCCGCCCGCAATCGTATCGCACTCGGTAATTCGCACTGCACTAGCGCTCGAACAACGACATTCGTAGAATGCAGGGGTCGAAGGGAGCAGCATGCGCAGGCAGGCACTGGACCAGACCGACGTCGCCATCATCGGCCACCTGCAGGCCGACGGCCGCCGCGCGTTCACCGCGATCGCCAAGGATCTGGGCATCTCGGAGGCGAGCGTGCGCCAGCGGGTCTCGCGGCTCCTGCAGAGCAACGTCATCCAGATCGTCGCCGTGAGCAGCCCGCTCGACCTGGGCCTCATGTGGGCCCAGGTGCAGCTGCGGGTGCGCGGCGACCGCGTCGAGGAGGTGGCCGGGGCGGTGGCAGCGCTGCCGCAGGTGGACTTCGTCAGCGTCTGCGCCGGCGACGTGGACATCATCGCCGGCGTGGTCGCCCACGACCGCGAGGAGCTTTACGACGTGCTCGTCAACGACATCCGCGGTATCCCCGGCATCGAACAGGCCGACATGGTGCTGCACTTGCGCGTGCTCAAGGACACCTACGAGTGGTCGCCTGGCAGACGCACCGAGCGGCCGTGAGGAGCTGAGAGCCATGGGCGACCAGACACGCCCCCACGTCCACACGCCGCCGCCGGGACCCCGCAGCCAGGCGCTGTTCAAGAGGGCCGACGACATCATGCTCGGCGTCTCCCTCATCGGGAGCTGGCCGCCGAGCCACTTCGTCGGCCGCTACCGCGACGGCTGGTTCCTCGAGGACGTCGACGGCAACCGCTACATCGACTGGCTCGCCGGCTGGGCTTCGTCCCCGCTCGGCGGCAACCACCCCGAGCTGGTCGAGGCCGCGCACACGGCCCTCAAGGAGTACGGCACGGAGTGTCTCTCCTCGCTGACGGTCTGGCACCAGTACGAGCTCGCCGAGCGCCTGGTCGAGATCGCCCCCAGGCCGCTCACCAAGGTCGTCTACGACACCACCGGCAGCGAGGTCGTGGAGAACGCCGTGCGCATCATGCGCGAAGCCGCCGGGCCGGGCCGCCCCTTCGTCATCACCTTCCTGGGCAGCTTCCACGGCGGCAACTACGGCACCGGCGCCATGGGCCCGCACAACGCTCACTACAACCACGCCATCGAGCCGTTCATGAGCGGCTGGATCAACGTCCCCTTCCCCACCTGTTACCGCTGCCCGTTCCACCTCGAGCACCCGGCGTGCGACCTCGCCTGCCTCGAGTTCATCGAGGAGACGATCCTGCGGTACAAGGCGACGCCCGAGAGCATCGCAGGCGTCGCCGTCGAGTTCATCCAGGGTGAGAACGGCATCCAGATCCCGCCCCCGGAGTGGCCCAAGCGCCTGTCCGACCTCTGCAAGAAGTACGGCTGGATCCTCTACAACGACGAGGTCCAGGAGGGCATGGGCCGCTGCGGCGACTGGTTCCTGATCGACCAGTACCCCGGCGTCGAAGCCGAGCTTCTGTCGCTCGGCAAGGGCACGTCGGGCGGCCTCATCCCCATCTGCTACACGCTCGGGTCCGACCGCATGAGCGAGCCGGCCGGCGAGCTGTACACGGGAGGCACGTTCGCCGGCTCGCCCGTGGGCTGCGCCGTGGGCATCAAGCTCATGGAGATCATCAGGCGGGACAACGTGCTGGACAACGTCAAGGAGCTCGAGCGCATCGCCCGGACGAAGCTCGGCGTCATGAAGGAGAAGTACGAGATCGTCGGCGACGTGCGTGTCAAGGGCTGCTACCAGTGCGTGGAGTTCGTCGAGGACAAGGAGTCGAAGACGCCGGCGCACGACCTGACGCGTGAGGTGGTGTACGCGATGGAGCGGCGCGGCGTGATCCCGATCTACGAGCCGGCGTTCAACTGGTTCAGGCCCACGCCGGCGCTCAACATGCCGCCCGAGCTGTTCGCCCTGGGCTGCGACATCGTGGAAGAATGCGTGGCCGAGGTGAGCAGGGAGCACGCCAAGGGCATCGCCTGAGCGTGCGGGCCGCATCCGCAGGCCACGACGACAGACGCGTCACGCGCCAGGAGGCACGACCGATGACGTACCAGGAGCTGCCGTTCGCCGGCATCGCGACCTTCTTCAAAGCGCCGCACGTGGCGCAGCCCACTCGCGACGAAGCCGATGTGGCGGTGCTCGGCGTCCCCTGGGACCTGGGGACGACGAGCCGTTCCGGGGCGCGCATGGGGCCGCGCGCGCTGCGCGAGGCGTCCACGATGTACGCGTTTCGCGACGACCTCGAGCCGCTCTACGACGGCGAGGCCGGGGTCAAGCTCATGGGCGGCGTACGGTGGGCCGACGCGGGCGATGTCGCACTCGGGCCCATGTGGCTCACCGACCGCTACCACGAGGCCGTGCGCGAGCGTCTGCTGCCGATCCTGGAGGCGGGCCTCCTTCCCGTCACCCTGGGCGGCGACCATTCGATCACCTACCCGCTCCTCAAGACGCTGTACGAGGCGCGCGGCGAGCGCCCCTTCCAGCTCGTGCAGTTCGACACGCACATGGACTACTGGGACGAGGAGGGCGGCGAACGCTACTCGCACGCGAGCCCGATCATCCGCAGTCACGAGGCGGGCTGGCTGACCGGCCTCACCCAGTACGGCATCCGCAGCCTGCACACGGCCGGCGACAACATCGGTCTCGCCCGCCGCCGCGGCGCCCGCATCTTCTGGGCCGAGCAGGCCAAGGACATGCAGCCGGCCGAGCTGGTCGAACACCTCGAGCCGGGCGTCGACACGTATGTCACGTTCGACATCGACGCCCTCGACCCGGCCATCGCGCCCGGCACCGGCACGCCCGAGCCGGGCGGCTTCAGCTACTACGAGGCCAAGGGGATCCTCCTGGCCGTCTGCGCCCGCTGCAACGTCATCGGCATGGACCTCGTCGAGGTGGCGCCGATGTACGACGGTCCGGGCCAGCTCACGGCGTTGCACGGCGCCCGCCTCATCCTCGACGCCGTGGGCGCCGTGTTCCGCCGGCGCGCCCAGCTGGCGAGCTGACGCACCGCGAACCGCGCTCGCGCGATGCCGCGCGGACGCCCTCGGCCGCACCGGGGTCTCGCTCCGGCCGCGCCGCCTCAACGAGCTACGTGGCTCGATCCTCCGCGGTGGCGACGCGCAGGCGGCGGCGCGCCGTCCCGAGAAGCTGGGAGACGCGCGACTCATGCACGCCCAGGTCGCGCGCTATCTGCTTGTGAGGAACGCCGGCGGCGTGCTGCAGGACCACCCGCCGCAGCCGGCCGCGAAGGCAGGCGATGGCGGCCAGCAGGTCCAGGTGACCGTCCGGCGCCACGGCGTGGGGGTCGGGGAACGTCTCTGCCATCTTGTCCGGGTCCCACGGCGCCTCGAGGTCCTCCCAGCGCGTGGTGAACGTGGAGCGGGCGCGACACGCGTCGCGCAGCGCGCCCCTGACGCGCCAGAACGCATAGCCGGCGAAGGGGACGCCGCGCCGCGGGTCGAACCGGCGGCCGGCCTCGACCAGGGCCACGGCGCCGACGCCGAGAGCGTCATCGGCGCCGAGAGGCGTCCTCGCATAGCGCGAGGCCATCTTTCGCAGCATCGGCAGTGCCGCAAGGATCTGCTCGTCACTCGCACCCATCAGGCGTGCCCTCCTGCTCGGGTCCTGCGCGCTCACACTGGAGCGCGACGGTCTCGTCCGGGCACGGCACGGCCGGCCTCGTGGACGGCACGAGTGCCCGGGTGGTGGAGGTCTTGCTTGACTGCGTGGTGAGTCTGGCGACGTCGTCCTGCGTAGCGGACCGGGGAACGGACGCCCGGTCCGGGGCAGTCTCTTGGCCCCTCAGGACGATGTCAACCAGACGACGCCCGTACGAGAAACTCAGTCCGACGGCGAGGTCAGACGGAGTACGAGGACGAGGTCATGCCGGCAACGAGACGCTGAAAGTCGAGCCCTCACCGACGACGCCGGCCACGTCCAGACGGCCGCCGGCCCGCTCCACGAGACGCTTCACGATGGAGAGTCCGAGGCCGTTGCCCTCGAGCTCTCGCGTCTCGTCGCGCTTCTCGCGGAAGAACTCGTCGAACAGCCGGCCTAGGTTCTCCTCCCTGATACCGATGCCGGTGTCCGCCACCTCCAGGCGCAGCCAGCCGTCAAGGACCGCCCCTCGCACCGTCACGGAACCGCCGTCGCGGTTGTATTTCACGGCATTGCCGACGAGGTTGCTGAGCACCAGGCGGAGGTCGTCGGGGCGGATGAGCACGGGAGGCGGATCCGCCGGCAGCTCGACGGTGACGGTCACGCCGCGTTGCGCGCCGCGCTCGCGCCCGAGCTCGGCGACCTCTTCCACCAACGGGGCGAGCGCCACGAGCTCGGGCTCGTCGCCTTCCGGCGCCTGCTCGCTGCGCGCGAGCGTGAGCAGGTCACGGATGAGCTCCACGAGGTCGTCGATGCGATGGTCGGCGCGGCCCACGAGCGGCAGGTACGGGTCGAGCTCATCGCCCAGGCTCTTGTCGATCACCACCTCGAGCAGTCCCTTGATCGAGCCCAGCGGGCTCTTGAGCTCGTGGACCATGGTGCGGATGAACCTCTGCTTCTCCATGGCGAGTCGCCGGACCTCGCTGATGTCGCTCAGCGTGAGGATGCGTCCGCGCGCCTCGCCGTCCTCGCCCGCGAAGGTGACGATGCTCGCCATCCAGGTCCGCTCCCCGAGCTCGAGCTGGCGCACGGTGCGGTCCCTGGCCGGCGCCGCCAGCTGCTCGGCCAGCGGCGCCAGGGCGCCGCCCGCGAGCAGCTCCCGCGCCGGCCGCATGAGCGCGCCCTCCTCCCCCACACCCAGCACCTCGAGCATCGGCGGGTTGGCGAGGACGACGTCGCCGTGGCGGTTGACCACCAGGACGGCGTCGCGCAGCGAGCTGACCAGGGAGTGCGTCTGGGTCTTCTCCTCGGCCAGGGCGAGCAGGCTCGCCTCGTGTTCGGCGCGCAGGCGCTCGGCTTCCGCCCGCGCCTGCCTGTGCCGCAGCAGCGTGGCCACGACGCCCTCGAGGTCTTCGGGGCTGAACGGCTTGGGCAGGAAGAAATCGACGCCCTGCCGGGTGGCCGCCACGGCGGTGTCGATGTTGGCGTAGGCCGTGATCATGCAGACCATGGCGTCGCAGCCGCGCTGCTTCATGGTCCGCAGCAGGCTGAGTCCGTCGGTGTCGGGCAGGCGGTAGTCGAGCAGGGCGACGTCGTAGTCGCGCTCCTCGAGCGCGGCCAGCGCGGCCGCGCCGTCGCCGGCCTCGCCCACGTCGTAGCCCTCCATCTCGAGGATGGTGCGGATGCCGCTGCGCACTCCGTACTCGTCGTCGACGACGAGGATGCTGCCCGCGCTCATGCCGACGCCACTTCCTCGATGACGGCGAGCACCTGGGCGCCGGTCACCGGCTTGTCCAGGAACCTGGCCAAGCCGGACCAGGCGCGCAGTCCCGCGGCCTCGCCGTCGAACCGCGTGCCCGTCTCGGCCGCGACCCCGCTCAGCATGACCAGCGGAACGCCGGCGAGCCGCTCGTCCTTGCCGATGCGATAGCCGAGCCGAAAGCCGTCGTCGATGTGCTCCATCATCAGGTCGAGGAAGATCACCGCCGGGGTCTCGCCCTCGAGCACCCGCAGGGCGTCGTCGGGGGACTCGGCCGTCAACACGCGGTAGCCGCGCGCCTCCAGGAACAGGCGCTTGCCGTCCAGGAAGTCCCGGTCGTCGTCCACGAACAGGACGGTGGTCGGCGTCGTCATGGGGTCACGCTCCCTCGTCGTCGATGACCGCGGGCTGAGCCGCGTGGGTGCGGGGAAGCTCCACGTGGAAGGTGGTGCCGCTCCCCGTCTCGGTGTCGAACCAGATGGTGCCGCTGTGCATCTTCACGATGCCGTAGCTGATGGGCAGCCCGAGGCCCGTGCCCTTGCCGATGCTCTTGGTGGTGAAGAACGGCTGGAAGACCTTGTCGCGGGCGCTCTGCGGGATGCCGTCGCCGTCGTCGCTCACGGCGAAGTGGATGCGGTCGCCCTCGGGCACCTCGCAGGCGCTCACGCGCACCGTGCCCTCTTTGCCCTCCATCGCCTCCACGCCGTTCTTGACGAGGTTCACGAGGACCTGCGTCATCTGGTCCTTGTCGAGGTCCGCCCGCAGGTCCGGAGCGACGTCCACGACGAACCGCACCGGGTGCCGGCTCGGAGGGGCTGTGGCGGCTGCGGCGTCCACCGCCTGCTGCACGACCTCCCGCACGTCGACGCTGTCGAACTGCACGCGGCTCTGCCGCGCGAAGTCGAGCAGGTTGCCGACGATCTTCTTGCAGCGATTGCTCTCCTCGGCCACGAGCTTGAGGTCGTGCTCGAGGTCCTCGCGGTCGGAGAGCTTCTTCCCGAGGATGTGCGTGTACAGGAGGATGGTGCTGAGCGGGTTGTTGAGCTCGTGCGCCACGCCCGCCGCCATCTGGCCCATCGAAGCCAGCTTCTCGGAGTTGATGATGTGGCGGTGGACCTCGCGCATCTCGCTCCAGGGGACGTTGAGCTCCATGCAGACGCGCTCGGCCTGGTCGATCATGAAGGGAAGGCACATGGCGTCCTCGGCCATGCCGCCGTGCACCGCGACGGCCTTGGCACGACAGGTCGGGTAGCCGCAGGCCCCGCAGTTGAGCTCGTCCTCAGGGAAGAACTTGTTGGTGCGCGCGAGGATCTCGCGGATCTCATCCTCGGTGGGCTCGGGCAGCCGCTGGTCGTCGGCGGTGAAGCGGCGGCCGAGGTCGAGGCCGGCGAAGCGGCCCGGCTGCGCCGGGCCGACCGCGCCGGCCTCCCCGGCGGGCTCAGGGGCGGCCGCGACGCCGGCCACCGTGCGGCACGCCGCCACGTACTCGCTGACCCGGCGCTTGCGCAGCAGGCCGGGCTCAGGCGAGCTGATGCCGGGCCCGCAGTAGCAGCCGCGACACATGAGCGCCTCGACGAGGAGCGGCCCCTCGCTGTCGACGTCCACGAGACTGTCCAGGACCTCGACGGTCTCGTCGTGACCGCTCACGACGAGCACCTCCGGGTCCAGCATGCCGCGGTCGAGCCCGGCGCTCTCGAGCAGCCCGCCGGGCAGCGGGAAGATGCGCGCCCTCCCCGCGGCCGGCGCATCCCAGGCCGCGGGCGCCGCCGATGCCGGGTCGGCGCCGCGCGCCGTGAGCAGCCGGTGTGCTTCGGGGAGCGTGAGCACCTCGTCGACCACGCCCAGCAGGGCCGGGTCACGCGCCTCCGCCTTCTTCGCCACACACGGCCCGACGAACACGCAGCGCACGTCGTCGCCGTACAGGTCCTTGACCGCCAGGGCGGTCGCGACCATCGGCGACACCACGGGCACGAGGCGGTCGACCAGCTCCGGCACGTACTTGCGCACGTACTCCGATACGGCCGGGCAGGTGGTCGCGATGTGCACGCCCTCCCCCTGCGCCTCGAGGTGTCGCACGTAGGCGTGACTCACCAGATCGGCGCCCTGGGCGACCTCGACAACATGGTCGAACCCGGCCGCCTTGAAGGCGCCGACCACCTGGCCGGCGGGCTCCGCGAAGCCCGCCGGAAACGACGGCGCCAGCAGCGCCGCGACCGGCGCCTGGCCCTCGAGCAGCTTCAGGGCCGTCTCCAGCCCGCTGAGGTAGGTCTTGGCGTTCTGCGAGCAGACGAGCGTGCAATTGCCGCAGGCGATGCAGCGGGACTCGACCACGAACGCCTGGCCGTCCTCGATACGGATGGCCTGGGCGGGACAGTCGCGCACGCACGTGTAGCAGCGCCGGCAGTTCTGCTTGATAGTGGTGATGATGGTGCCGCTCATGGGGTCCCCCGTCAGACCGGCGCCGCCGTACGGCTGCGATCGGTGTACGCGCGGTGCAGAAGACGGTGCGAGACCTCGCTCAACGGCCGCCCGAGCAGGCCCTCGTAGAGCGCCTTCACGTCCGCGTTCTCGTGGGAGCGCCGGGACGGGGAGCGCCTGTCCACATCGTACAGGCGCTCCACCCGCCGGCGCACGTCCGCAGCGTCGGCGCCGTAGGGCTGGCCGCCGCCGCCCACACAGCCGCCGGGACAGCTCATCACCTCGACGAAGTGAAGGCCGGCGGCAGGGTCGACGAGCCCGTCGAGTGACCTCTTCAGGTTGCCGAGGCCGTCGACGACGGCCAGCTCCAGACGGGCGTCCCCGGCCGTCACCCTGAAGCGGCGCACGCCCTCACAGCCGCGGGCCTCGGCGACCTTGGGGTCGCCGGCATCGCCGGCCGCCCCGGCCAGCGCCGCCGCGGAGCGCAGCGCCGCCTCCATCACGCCGCCGCTGGCGGCGAAGAGACGGCCGGCGCCTGTCACCTCCGCGAACGGCGGGTCCAGCGGCGCCCGCTCGGTGCTCTGTGCGAAGTCCACACCGAAACGCCGCCACAGGTGCGCGAGCTCGCGCGTGGTCAGCACGAGATCGACGTCGCGCAGGTCGTCGGCCTCGGCCTTCTTGGCGGTGCACGGCATCAGGGACACGACCACCAGCCGCTTGTCCCCCGTCCCCGCGTACGCCGGGTACATCTCGCGGATGAGCGCCCCGGCCATCTGCTGCGGGCTCTTGCAGGTGGAGAGATGCGGGATCAGCTCCGGATGCTGCGTCTCCACCCATCGCACCCACGCCGGGGAGCAGCTCGTGAACAGCGGCAGCGGGCCGCCGTTCTGCAGGCGGTCGAGCAGCTCCGCGGTCTCCTCCATCACCGTGAGGTCGGCGGCGAAGCCGGTGTCGAACACAGCGTCGAAGCCCACACGCTTGAGCGCCGCCGCGAGCCGCTCGAGCGTGGTCCGCACACCCTGGCTGCGGCTGTGCCCCTCCAGGAGCGTGGCCGGCACGGCCGGCGCCACCTGCGCGACCACCACGGTGTCGGGATCGGCCAGAGCGGCCACGACCTCGTCGACCTGGTCGCGCTCCACGAGCGCCCCGGTGGGGCACACGCGGGCGCACTGGCCACAGGACACGCACACACTCACGTTCAACCCGAGGCTGAACCCCGGCGCCACGCGCGTGGTGAACCCCCGGCCGCTGAAGTCGATCGCCCCCACGCCTTGCACCTCGTGGCACATGGTGACGCAGCGCCCGCACAGCACACACTTGTTCGGGTCGCGCCACAGCGCCGGGGAGCTGACGTCCAAAGCGTGCTCCTTGACGGCGCCCACGAAGCGCCGGCGGCGCACGCCGAGGTCGCCGGCCAGCGCCGCCAGCTCGCAGGTGCCTTCACGCACGCAGGAGAGGCAGTCCTGCGGGTGCGCCGCCACGAGCAGCTCCAGGATCGCGCGCCGGGCCCTGAGGACACGCGGCGTGTGCGTGCGCACGACCATGCCCTCCTGCGCCTCGAGCGTGCAGCTCGTCACGAGGCGGGGCGAACCCTCGACCTCCACGACGCACAGCCGGCAGGACGCCGCCGGGCTGGGCGCCCACTCCAGGGAGCACAGGTGCGGGATCTCGATGCCCGCATGGGCCGCCGCCTTCAGGATGGTCTCGCCCTCCGCCGCTTCGATCGTCGTACCGTTGACGGTGAGTCTCATGGTCACTCCTCTCAGGCCACGGCCAGCACGGCGCGGCGGGGGCAGGCGTCGGCGCAGGCGCCGCAGCCGGTGCAGCGGTCGACGATGATGGAGTGGGCGAACTTGCGCTTGCCGATGATCGCCTCGCCCGGGCAGTTGCGCGCACAGAGCGCGCAGCCGTTGCAGAGCTCGGCGTCGATGTCGAACACGCGCAGACCGGTGCAAGCGCCCGCCGGGCATGAGCTCTCCATGATGTGGGCTTCGTACTCGTCACGGAAGAAGCGCAGCGTGCTCAGGACCGGGTTCGCGGCGGACTGGCCGAGGCCACACAGCGAGGTCTCCTTGACCGTCTCGGCGAGCTCCTCGAGGTGCAGGATGCCGCGGAAGCGTTCCAGCCGCCGCTGCTCGTCGCCCACGGGACGCTCGGTGAGCTCGGTGAGGATCTCGAGCATGCGTGTGGTGCCCTCACGGCAGGGCACGCACTTGCCGCAGCTCTCGTTGCGGATGAACTCCATGAAGAACTTGGCCACGTCGACCATACACGAGCGCTCGTCCATCACGACCATGCCGCCGGACCCCATCATCGCGCCGAGCTCCTGCAGCGTGCCGTAGTCGATGGGCACGTCAAGCAGGTCGTCCGGGATGCAGCCGCCGCTGGGCCCGCCGATCTGCACGGCCTTGATGGCGTGCCCCTCCGGGGCTCCGCCGCCGATGTCGTAGACGACCTCGCTCAGGGGCGTGCCGACGGGCACCTCCACGAGGCCCGTGTTCCGCACGCGTCCGGAGAGGGCGAAGACCTTGGTACCGGCGGCCTCGTCCAGACCCAGATCGCGGAACCACGCCGCGCCGCGGCCGATCACCGCCGGCACGTTGGCGAGCGTCTCGACGTTGTTCAGCACGGTCGGCCGCCCGTGCAGGCCGGCCACGGCGGGATAGGGCGGGCGAGGACGCGGCATGCCGCGCCCGCCCTCGATGCTCGCCAGGATGGCCGTCTCCTCGCCGCACACGAAGGCGCCGGCGCCCTTCTTGATGGTGATGTCGAAGTCCACGAGGCTGCCCAGGATGTCGCGCCCGAGCAGTCCGGCGAGCCGGCACTGGTGGATGGCCTCCGCGAGCCGCTCGATGGCGAGCGGGTACTCGGCGCGGCAGTACACGTAGCCTCTGGTGGCGCCGATGGCGTAGGCCGCGATGAGCATGCCCTCGATCACGCGAAAGGGGTCGCTCTCGAGGACGGCCCGGTCCATGAACGCGCCCGGGTCGCCCTCATCGGCGTTGCAGATGAGGTACTTCTGGGCGCGCGGCTGTTCCAGGGCCACCTTCCACTTGCGCCCCGTCGGGAAGCCGGCGCCGCCGCGGCCGCGCAGACCGGAGTCAATGACCTCGTCGCAGACCTCCTCGGGCGTCATGCCGGTGAGCGCCTCGGCGGCGGCGCGAAAAGCACCGGCCGCCAGAGCCGCGTCGAGGCTGGCGGGGTCGACGACGCCGCAGCTCTCCAGCACCACCCGGGTCTGGCGCGCAAAGAACGGCGTATCGCGCAGAAGCGGCACGTCAGGGAACAGGTCCTCGGGATCGTCGTACTTGCCCAGCAGAAAGCGGTTGCGAAGATCGCCGCGCGCGAACACGGCGTCGAGGAGCTCGGTGACGTTGCCCGGTGCCGAGGTCGCAGTAGCTCAGCCGCACGCCGTCGGCCGTGACCAGGTCCACGAACACCTCGCGCTGACAGAAGCCGACACAACCGGTCTCGAGGATGCGCACCGGCAGCAGGCGGCTCTCGACGTAGTCGGTGATCTGCGCGATCACGTCGAGGGCGCCGTTGGCGCGCCCGCAGGTCCCGGCGCCCACGTACAACGCGAGTCCGCCGCCCCCGCGCGCGACGCGCGCGAGCCGGGCGGCGCGCTCCTCCCGGCAGACGTCGTCGTCGTGGCACAGCGGCCCGCGCGTCAGGCAGTCGATCACGTCAACGCACGGCGACGACGGCGTGTGCCTGCAGCGCGGACAGCACGGCTTCATGAGGAGGTTCTCGTTCATCGACGTCTCGTTTCTCCGTGGTGCGGTGTCAGGCCCGGGGAGGGCGCCGGATGGCCGTCAGGCCGCGGCCGCGGCGCCGGTCTCGATCTCGTCCAGCAGGGCGTCCAGCTTGTCGGTGGTCAGGTGGCCGTAGAACTCGCCGTCGAGCTTGATCACGGGCGCGATCGAGCAAGCGCCCAGGCAGGCCACGCTGATGACCGTGAAGCGACCGTCGGCCGAGTTGCCGTCGGGGCGCAGCTTCAGGCGCCGCTGCAGGTGACGTGCGAGCTCGAGGCTCTGCTTCACGTGGCAGGCCGTACCGCGGCACAACTCGACGACGTGTTCGCCCAGTGGCGCGAAGCGGAACTGGTTGTAGAACGTGGCCACGCCGTACACGCGGCTCACCGGCGTGTCCAGCGCCTCGGCCACCAGCGTCATGGCCTCGGCCGACACGAACCCCTCGGCCTCCTGGATCTCCTGCAGAAGGGGGATCAGGTGGTCGCGGTCCAGGCTGGGCCCGCGCTCCTCGATCACGGCCGCGGCGGGAGTCACCCGCGCCGCCTCGGCGCCGGCCTCGGCTGCGGGGCTTGGCGGCGCCTTGACAAGCGCCACGTCACACCTCCGCGGCCGCCGCGGGCTCCTCCGCGAGCAGCTCTGCGATGGCGTCGGCCAACACTGCCAGCTTGACCGGCTTCTCGAAGAACTTCGCCGCCGGCCATTCGCGGTACATCATCGGCTCGAAGATGTGCGTCTTGGTGTCGAGTTCCTTCGTGAACCCGCTCATGATGATGACGGGGATGGCCTTGGTGCGCTCGTCCTCGCGCAGGTTGTGGGCCAGATTGAAGCCCTCTGTGTCGTAATCCATCATGATGTCGAGCACCGCCAGATCCGGCAGGCGCTCGTCCAGCCGTTCGCGGGCCTCGACGCCACTGTGGGCCGTGTCCACCTCGTAGCCGCGCGCCTCCAGGTAGGTCCGCACCGACAGCACCAGGTCACGGTCGTCGTCGACCAGCAGGATCCTCTTCGCCTTCATCTCGCTCCTCCTTCGGGAGAGGGACCGCCGGCTACGTCCGGCACAGGTCCCATAGTTACCGCGTTCACAGTGAATGAGTTCACAGTAGACTCGAAAAAAACGCCCTCCTTTCTCCTCCAGATGCCAGCGCTCACCCCGCGCCTCCGTCCGCCGGCGCCCGGTTCGGCGCCCCCGACGACCGCACCAGGAATGACAGCAGCTCGAGCCTGGCCGTGATGTCGGTATGCTCGACAAAACAGCCGGCGGGCGCCTTGACGAACTTGGGCACGAAGTTCAGGAGCGCCCGCACTCCGCTGCCGGAGATGCGATCGACCAGCGCCTGCAGGCCCTCAGTCCGCGTGGCGAGCACGGCCATGCGCACCTCGAACTCCCGCAGCACGGTCTCAAGCTCGTTGACGTGGTAGCACCGCCGGCCGGCGAACACCCGGCCGACCTTGGCGGGATCGACGTCGAAGGCCACGGCGATGTGGAATCCGCGCTCCTCGAAGCCCCGGTACGAGAGCAGGGCGCGCCCTAGATCCCCGACCCCGAACAGCGCCACGGGCTGTGTCTCGTTGGTGCCGAGGATCCGCCCTATCGTGCGGCTCATCTCATAGACGTTGTAGCCGCGGGCGATGTTGCCGAAGGTGCCGAAACTGGAGAGGTCGCGGCGAAGCTGTGCGGGCGTCACACTGACAAGGTCGGCGAGCTGCTGTGAGTGGACGTACTCGACCCCGTCGCGATCCAGTTCCTCGAGCGCCTTGCGGTACACGCTGAGGCGCTCGACGGTCTGCAGGGAGACATGCTTCTCGGGCCGGGGGCGTACCACACCGGCCACGGGATCAACCGCGCCAATCTGTGCTTCATCGTGCTCGTCCACCGTTCCCTCCGGCTCCAGTCAGCTGTGATTCTATTCACAGAAGGGCGCGCCAGTCAAGTGACGGGTGTCGCGGCAACGCCGGGGAACTCATGTGCGGAGGAGCGTGGGGCCGTCACGCATGCCTCGCAGGCGGGCAGCGACGGACGGCGGCCGTTGCTGCGGATCAGCGGCCCAGCGCCGCCGCCAGCGCCGCGATCGATTCCGGCGGCGTCCCGCAGCAGCCGCCGACGATCACGGCGCCGAGGACGGGGAAGCGCGAGACGACGGCGGCGAAGTGCTCCGGCGTCTCACCGTACACCGTCCTGCCCGCCTCCAGGCGCGGCTGGCCGGCATTGGGCTGCGCGATGGTGCGCCCCCCGTTGAGCTCGGCGAGCAGCGGCACGAGCTCCTCCATGGGCTCGGCCGAGATCTCGCAGTTGCAGCCCACGAGCGCCGCGCCGGCGTCGCGCAGAGCGGCTACCGCGGTGGCCGGGTCCACGCCCATCATGGTGCGGAAACCCCTGGGCGACGGCTTGAATGCCAGGCTGGCCAGCACCGGCCGCCCATCGGCCGCGGAGACGGCGGCCTCAACGGCCATGCGCGCCTCGGTGAGGTCGAACATGGTCTCGATGTTCAGCAGGTCGGCACCGCCGCGCAGCAGGGCCTGCGCCTGCTCGAAGTAGGACACGCGCACGGCCTCGGGATCGGTGTCGCCCATGGGCCTGAGCATCTTGCCGCTGGGGCCCATGTCGCCGGCGACCCAGCGGCCGGGGAACTCGCGGTCGCGCACGCCGGCCGCCAGACGCGCGCCGGCCTCGTTGAGCTCGACGGCGCGGTCCTGCAGACCGTGCGCCTCGAGCCGCAGCGACGATCCGCCGAAGGTGTTGGTGTTCACCACGTCCGAACCGGCAGCGTAGAAGCTGCGGTGGATGTCCTCCACCTCCGCCGGGTGCGACACGTTCCACTCCTCGGGGCACTCCCCCGCGGCGAAGCCGCGCTGCATCAGGGCGAGGCCGAGGCCACCGTCCAGAAGGAGCGTGCGTGTGGCTGTGAGAGCGTCGAGATCCACGCTGCGAGTGTAGCAGGCCTCAGCCCGCGGCCGCGATCTCGCGCACGAGCCTGTCGGCCTCGCGACGGGGCACGCCGAGACAGAGGTGCAGGGCCGCTGCGGCGTCGCGCCGCGACAGGCCGCGGCCGAGCAGCGCCTCGGCCGCCGCGCGCGCCTGCGGCCGCGCGGCCGCCGCCTCGTCGATGGCCGGCCCCAGGTCGAGGACGAGCGCGATCTCCCCACGGACCGTCCCCAGCCGACCCATCTCAGGACCGGGGACGGAGTAGTGCTCGCTCAGCTCCTGAAGGGTGCCGCGCACGACCTCCTCGTGGACCTTGGTGAGCTCGCGACACACGGCGGCGCGCGCCTGCGGCAGCGCCGACGCCAGCGCCTGGAGACTGTGGCTCAGACGCACGGCCGTGTCGAAGGCCACCACCAGGCCGCCGCAGCGCCGCCACTCCTGCAGCGCCGCCTTCACGTCGCGCGGGCGGCGCGGCAGGTAGCCCACAAAGCGGAATCCCTCACCATCGAACGCCGCCGCGACGAGCGCCGTGAGCACCGCGGACGGCCCGGGCAGCACCGTGAACGGCAGATCCTCGGCGGCCACGCGGGCGATCAGCCGCAGGCCGGGGTCCTGCACGCCAGGCATCCCGGCGTCGGTGACGAGGGCGACGTCGCGGCCGTCGCGCAACGCCTGGAGCACGTCCTCTGTCTTGCGCGCCTCGTTGTGCTCGAACAGGCTCGTCAACGGCACGTGGATGTCGAAGTGGCTGAGCAGCTTGCGGGTGCGCCGCGTGTCCTCGGCCGCGACCAGGTCGACCGCGCGCAGCGCATCGAGGACGCGGGGCGTGATGTCGCCGAGGTTGCCGATCGGCGTCGCGCACACGTACAGCATCCGGAACACCTCCCTACCGCGTTCACCCCATTCTGTCAGCGCCGGCGCGTCGGCACGACCCGTTTGCGGAATGCTCTGGGTGACGGAAGAGGGGGGACCATGGTGCTCGAACTGATGACCTGTCGGGAGTGCGGCGCCGAGCTCGGGGCCGACCTCTTCTCGGAGGACCCCAGCGAGTCGATCGTCTGCCCGCTGTGCGGGACGATCGTGCTCGACGCCACCCCCGTCGAGGACAGGGCGCTCCACATCCACGCCCTCACCGGGCAGGCTCCGCCTGACCAGCGGCGGTCGACCGCCTGAGACCGCGGGCGTGGAACGAAGGCCGGGGCGCCCGCGGCGCCCCGGCCATTGGCGTGCGGCTGTATGCTGAGGTCATGCACGCGCCGACCTATCGTGTGCGCACGGCCACACCCACCGACGCCGACGCGCTCGCCGACCTCAGCACCCAGTTGGGGTACCCGTCCGACGAGGCCCAGGTGCGCGACCGGCTGCGCCTTCTGGACGGCCTCGAGCGCACGCTGCTCGTGGCGGAGGTGGAGGGTGAGGTCGCCGGCTTCATCGACGTCCACGTACAGCGCACGGTGGAGGAGGATGCCTACGGCGAGGTGGGCGGCCTCGCCGTGGCCCAGGGACACCGCGCCTCGGGTCTCGGCAGATCCCTGATCGAGGCCGCGGCGGCGTGGTCGCGCGAGCGCGGCCTGGCGCGCCTGTGGATCCGCGCCAACCTCGCGCGTGGGACTGCCGCGCACGGCTTCTACGAGCACGTCGGCTGCCGCGCCGTGAAGGACCAGCGCGTGTACGAGCTCCCGCTGTGAAGCGGATCGTGCTCGGCGACAACCTCGACGTGCTGCGCGCGCTGCCGGACGGCCTCGCGCGCCTCATCTACATCGACCCGCCGTTCAACACGGGCCGCGCGCAGCGCCGCACACGCTCGCGCACTGTGCGGGACGACGGCGGCGACCGGCGGGGCTTCGGCGGGCGGCGCTATCGCACTGAGGTGCTCGGCAGCCTCGCCTGGAGCGACGACTTCGACGACTACCTCGGCTTCCTCGCGCCGCGGCTCGCGGAGGCACGGCGCGTGCTGGCCGCCGACGGCTCGCTGTTCTTCCACATCGACAGCCGCGAGGCCCACTACTGCAAGATCCTGCTCGACGGGATCTTCGGGCGCGCTGCGTTCCTCAACGAGATCGTCTGGGCCTACGACTACGGAGGCCGGCCCCGCTCCCGCTGGCCGGCCAAGCACGACACCATCTTCTGGTACGTGGCCGACCCGCTCCGCTACGTGTTCCGCTACGACGACATCGACCGCATCCCCTACCTGGCGCCGGGGCTGGTCGGCCCCGAGAAGGCCGCGCGCGGCAAGACGCCCACCGATGTGTGGTGGCTCACCATCGTGAGCCCGACCGGCAAGGAGAAGACCGGGTACCCCACTCAGAAGCCGATCAAGCTGCTGGAGCGCATCGTGAGCGTGCACTCCGACCCCGGCGACCTCGTTCTGGACTTCTTCGCCGGCAGCGGGACGACGGGGGAGGCCGCCGCCCGGCTGGGGCGCGCGTACCTGCTGGTGGACGACAACCCGGAGGCGGTGCAGGTGATGGCGACTCGACTCGCCTGGGATGGGCCGGAGGTGGTCGTCCTGCCGGCGCCGGAAGAGCCCTGAACGACGGAGGGGCCGGCTCTCGCGAGTCGGCCCCTCACAAGCTCAGGCGTTGTGCGTGTACCTCACTCCGGAACGATCGCCTCGCTCGGGCAAGACTCCACGCAGGTGCCGCAGTCGTCACACTTGTCGGAGTCGATGACGTAGATGTCGTCGCCCTCGGAGATGGCCTCGTTCGGGCACTCGTCGATGCAGGCACCGCACGCCAGGCACTCGTCAGTGATCTTGTAAGCCATGTACTCCTCGCTTCTTGGGTCAGCGCGCCGCCATCGCAGAACGCGCGGGATTCTTGACAATGCTCCTGTATGGCTGGGGCGAAGTCAAGAAAGCTCGCGGTCGTCGGGGTAGAGCTCCACGAGCGCCACGGCCGCCGCCCCGATGAAGCCGGCGTCGGGGCCGAGAGCGGCCGGGACGACGCGCACCTGATCACGTTGCGGTCGCAGGCCGCGGGCGGCCAGCACACGCCGGGCAGGCCCGAACAGCAGCTCGCCGGCGGCGGCCGCGCCCCCGCCTATCACGATGAGTTCGGGATTGAAGACGTTGACGAGCGTCACGAGCCCGGCGCCGAGCAGCTCGCCGATACCGGCGAGCACCTCCGCGGCGCCGGGGTCGCCGGCGAGCGCCAGCCGCGTGAGCAGTGGACCGTCGACCCTCTCGCCGGCGGCGAGCGCCCGGCCCAGACCGGACCCGGGGTGCTCGATGGCGTAGGCGAGAGCGGCCTTGCCCATGGCCGGCCCCGCCACGAAGGCCTCGAGACAGCCGTGGTTGGGGCAGTTCGCGGGACACGGCGGGCCGTCGACGTCGACGATGATGTGACCCAACTCGGCGGCGGCGCCACTCGAGCCCCGGTAGAGACGGCCGCCGCAGACGATCCCCCCGCCGACGCCCGTGCCCAGCGTGAGCATGAGCATGTCGCGGCTACCCACGCCGGCCCCGAAGACGGCCTCGCCCAGGGCGGCCGCGTTGGCGTCGTTGTCCACGACCACCGGGATCCCCAGGCGGGCCTCCAGAAGGTCGCGCAGCGGGACGTCGGCGAGCGGGAGGTTCACAGATTCGACGACGCGGCCGGCAGCGAAGTCGACCATGGATGCCACTCCCACGCCCACGGCATCCACGGCCTCCCCGGCCACGAGGTGGTCCACGCACTCGGCGACCGAAGCGAGACAGGCCTCGCGGGAGGACAACTCGGTGGCCGTCGTGAACCGCGCCTCCAGGCGTGGCGTCTCTTCGGGAGTGAGCGAACGCGACCCCGCCGCGGGCAGACGCGCACGGAGGAGCGCGGCGGCGATCTTGGTGCCGCCGATGTCGACACCCACGATGGTGCGTCTGGGACCCACGACGTTCCCGAGCTTACCATTGGTGTACACTCGCGGCTGCAGGAAACGCCCGCCTGGAGGCGTAGTCAGGCGCAAGGCCGAACGCCCCGCTCCCCGTGACCATCCCGACGCTGGGCCGTGCCTGCGCAGGAGCGCGAGCAGCTGATGCGAGACGACGACAACTCGGGCCCCAAGCCCTACAGGACATACAAGGCCGGCCGCGCCAGGCGCACCTCCCTCGACGACGAGCTGGCCGGCGTGAGGCCCTCCAGCCGGCCGCATCCTGTCTCATCCAGCGATCCCCGTGACTCCCGCGACGACGGGCGGCGCGGCGTGGACGGAGCCGATGTCGCCGCCTCGGGCGGGTACAACCGCTACGCGGCGACCGCGCCCGGCGATGCGGCGCCCAAGGGACCCCGTGGACGTCGGCGGTTCCGCTGGTGGTTCATCCCCGTCGGCCTGCTGATCGCGATCGTCGTGGCCGGGGTCGTCGTCACCGTGATCGCCTGGCCGGGGTACCAGAAGTTCGACCGGGCCGTCGACAAGGCCAACACGCGCGTCGACAGCAGGACCCGCGCCCAGCTGAGCCCGGACACGGGCTGGATCTGGCGCAAGGGCACCACCATCCTGCTCTTCGGGGTGGACAGCAAGGCCGGTGAGCCGGCGCGCTCAGACACCATCCTGCTGATGCGCTTCAACCCGGGCACGAAGACGATCAACCAGCTGTCGATCCCGCGCGACACCCGTGTGCAGCTCCCCAACGGTACCGTCGACAAGATCAACGCGGCCATGTTCTGGGGCGGCCCGGCCATGGCGGTCCAGACCGTGGAGGAGTTCACCGGCATCCCCGTGAACCACGTCATGATCGTGGACTTCAAGGGCTTCCCGCGCCTCGTCAACGCCACGGGCGGCGTCGACATGTACGTCCCCAAGACCGTCAGCACGGTGGCGGGGTCCGCCGGGCGCACCGTGACCTTCAAGAAGGGCACGCACCACTTCGACGGCAAGAACGCCATGCTCTACGTGCGCATCCGCTACGCCGACGACGACTTCCACCGCGCGGCGCGCCAGCAGGCCTTCGTGCAGGCGCTCCAGAAGAAGATCGCGCAGCCCGGCAACATCACGAAGCTGCCGGAGATCGGCAAGAGGTTCATGAGCGGCGTAGCCACCGATCTCACCACCAACGAGCTCCTGCAGCTCGCCTTCCTCAAGTGGCGGGCCAAGGGCGGCAAGAAGCTGGTGATGGAGGGCACGCCGGGCTACGAGGGCGGCGTCGCGTACGTGTTCCCGCCCGACGCGGCCGAGAAGGAGAAGCTCATCAGCAGGTTCCTCGGGCGCTGACACGGCCCCTTCTCAGCCCGGGGTGCCCCTGCCGCGCACCACTCGCTGAGGCCTCTGGCGTCAGTACTCCACAGCGACGAGCGCCAGACCGCGCGCCGGCGCCGTCTGCCCGGCCCGGCGGCGCTCCCTGCTCTCCAGTGCGGCCGCGAGGCCGCCGACGGTCATGCGTCCCTGAGCGACGTCGACCATGGACCCCACGGCGACCCGCACCATGGTGTGCAAGAAGCTGCCGGCGCGGATGGTGAACACCCGCTCCGCGCCGGCCGGCACGCCGGGCGCGGCCGGGGCCGGCGCCCACCCCGCCTCAAGGACCTCCCTCACGCAGCTGTGGTATGCGTGCGCCGACGGCGTGAGCGCCGCGAAGTCGCGCCGGCCGGGCAGCAACGCCGCCGCCTCCGCCAGCAGCTCCACGTCCACCGGCCCGCGCACCTGCCAGACGAAGGCCCGGTCGCGGACCGGACGGGCGCGCGAGAGCCATAGACGGTACTCGTAGGTGCGCGAGACGGCTTCGCGCGCGACGAAGCCGGCAGGCGCCTGCGCCACGCGCAGCACGGAGACGTCGTCCGGGAGCAGTCCGTTGAGGGAACGCAGCAGGCCCTCCGGGCGCAGGTCGCGGGCCACACAGCGGTACGAGGCGACCTGCGCCCAGGCGTGCACTCCGGCGTCGGTGCGCCCGGCGACGCTGAGGCGCACCGTCTCGCGCAGCACCTTCCCCAGAGCCTCCTCCAGCAAGCCCTGCACGGTGCGCTCGCCGGGCTGGCGCGCCCAGCCGCGATAGGCCGTGCCCTCGTACGAGAGGTCGAGCCGCCAGGTCGTGCCCGGCTCCTCGGCCTCGGGTGACTCCGTCTCGATCAACGGATCGTTCGACACCAGCACCTCTCCCGATCCCGCCTTGCGCGAGCACCGTGCAAGGCGGGGGTCCGCTGCGGGCATCCTACAGGAGCAGTCCGACGGCGATGATGGTCGCCGTGAGCAGGAGCAGCACGGCGTCGGCCGGACGGGCGTGCAGCGGGTAGAGGCGAGTGCGCACCACGCCGGGGCGGTAGCAGCGGGCCTCCATGGCGACGGCGAGGTCGTCGGCACGGCGGAAGCTCAGCACGAACAGCGGCACCAAGACGGGGACAAGCGCCTTGGCCCTCGTCAGCGGTCCCCCGCTGCTGAAGTCGGCGCCGCGGGCGCGTTGCGCGCGCATGATCGTCTCGAGCTCCATCAACAACGTGGGGATGAAACGCAGGGCGATCGTCACCATGAGCGCCAGCTCATCGGTGGGCACGCGGAGGCGACGCAGCGGCCGGCCCAGCCAGGCGAGGCCGTCGGTGAGTGCGATCGGCGGCGTGGTGAGGGTGAGCACCGAGCCGACGAGCACGAGCACCACGAGGCGCAGGGTGAGGTACGCGGCCGTCTGCACGCCCCCCCAGGACAGGTGCAGGGGCCCGAAGCTCCAGAACGCCTCGTCGGCGGGCGCGAACAGCACCTGCACCACGAAGGTGAGCCCCACCAGCCACAACAGCGGACGGAAGGCTCGCCAGAACCACACCGCCGGCACGCCGCTGAGCAGGTAGGCGACGAGCGAGGCGGCGGCGTAGAAGCCGAGGGCCAGAAAGGAGTCACGCACGAAGAGCGCCACAGCCACGGCCGAGACCGCCACGAACTTGGTCCTGGGGTCGAGGCGGTGGATGACCGACGCACCCGGGTAGTACTGCGCGATGGCCGCCTTCACACGAGGACCTCAGCAGCAGCCGCCACCGTCCGCGGCGCCAGAGACGGGTCGCGGCCGAGGCGCCGCCAGAGCTGCACGAGGAACGGTTCGCGCAGGCGCCCGGCCACGTCGAGTCCGCCGGAGGACCCGAAGTCCCAGGCGCCGGCGGTCACGACCTTCCCGTGCCCCAGCACGAGATGCTCCTCGCACAGGGCCCATGCCAGGTCGACGTCGTGCGTGGCGAGGACGACGGTCACACCGCCGGACCGTAGCCGCTCGAGGACCGCGACGAGGTCGCGCCGTGTGCGCGGGTCCAGGCTCACGAACGGTTCGTCGAGCAGCAGCAGACGCGGCTTCATGGCAAGGACGCCGGCGAGTGCCAGCCGCCGCCGCTCGCCGCCCGACAGCGCGTACGGGTGCCGATCGGCGAACTGCGCCGGGGCGAGACCGACCAGGTCGAGCGCCTCGTCGACGGCCGCGTTCACGACTTCCCCGCTCCACCCCAGACGGCGCGGGCCGAAGGCCACGTCTTCACGGGCCGAGGCAGCGAACAGCTGCAGCTCGGCCGTCTGGAACACCAGGCCGGTCTGGCGCCGGGCGAGCGCGTAAGCGCGGTCGCCCGGCCTGAGCCCGTCGAGCACCACCGCTCCGCTCTCCGCCTCGTCCAGGCCCTTCACCACCTGCAGCAGTGTCGACTTACCGGCGCCCGAGGCGCCGAGCAGGGCCAGCGAGCCGCCCGGCGCCAGACTGAAGCTGACGTCGCGCAAGGCAGGCAGCCTCTCCCTCGCCTCTTCGTAGCTGAAGGCCAAGGCCTCGCACGCCAGGCTCATGCCCGGAGAGGCCGCGATGCCGCCGGCGGGCGTCGCGGCGCTCATCAGGGCACTTCCAGCGCGCGCGCCAGCTCGTCCAGCGTGAGTGGCGGCCCGGCGAGCTCACGACCGCGCTCCGCGAGCGCCAGCGCGAGCTCTCCCGCCGGAGGCAGCCCGAGCCCGAGGCGGCGCAGCAGCGCATGGTCGCCGTACAGACCGCGTACGGGGCCATCATAGGTGACGGCGCCCCGCTCCAGCGCCACCACCCGGTCCGCGCCGACGGCTTCGTCCATCTCCTGTGTCACGAACACGATGGAAAGCCCCTCGCTCCGGAGCCCTTCGACGGCGCCCAGCACTTCCTGCCGTCCGGCGGGGTCGAGCATGGCCGTGGGCTCGTCGAGCACGAGGACACGGCGCGGAACGGCGAGGACGCCGGCGAGCGCCGTGCGCTGCTTCTGCCCCCCCGAGAGCAGATGCGGCTCGCGCCGGCGCAGGTCCTCCAGCCAGAACCTGGCCAGCATCTCGTCCACCCGTTCGCGGATCTCGTGCGGCGGCCAGGCGAGATTCTCGAGGCCGAAGGCGATGTCCTCCTCCACGCACTGCGCCACGAGCTGGTTCTCCGGGTCCTGGAAGAGCACCCCGACGTCCTGCCGCGCCGCCACCCTGCCCTCCTCAGTGAGGAGATCGTGACCGCAGGCGACGGCCGCGACGCCCCCGGTGGGCCGCTCCAGCCCGCCGAGGATACGCGCGAGCGTGGACTTGCCGGAGCCGTTGGCGCCGACCAGGGCGACGAACTCCCCGGCCGCCACGCACAGATCCACGCCCGTGAGCGCGTCGCTCTCTGCGCCCGGGTAGCGATACTGCAGACCGGATACGGAGAGGACGGCGGAGGTCTGGGCGAAGGCATGGCTCATGACTGCCGAAGCTTAGCGCATCGCCGCCAAGGGCCCGGCGGGCCCTGCGCGCAGGCCGCTCGGACGCCGGGTCGTCACGCCGGCCGAGGCGTGGCGGCGAGTGCCCGCACCACACAACGACGCGAGGGGCGGGAGGCCCTTGCGGCCGCCCGCCCCTCGCCCGAGCAGTCTGCTGTATGCCTAGACGAGCTCGATGTACGCCTGCTCGCTGCCGTCGCCGGGGCGCGGCCCGAGCTTGATGATGCGCGTGTAGCCTCCGTTGCGGTCCTTGTAGCGCGGCGCAACGTCGTTGAACAACTTGTAGACGATCTTCTTGTTGCGCAGCATGGCGATGGCCTGGCGCCGTGCGTGCAGGTCGCCGCGCTTGCCGAGCGTGATGGCCTCTTCGACCATGGGGCGCACCTCTTTGGCGCGCATGACACCGGTCTTGACCTTCTCGTGCTCGAGCACCTGGCAGGCGAGACCCGAGATCAGCGACCGGCGCTGGTCGGGGGCCATGTTGAACTTGCGGCCTGACTTCTGATGGCGCATGTTACTCGTCACCCCGCAGAGAGAGGCCCCGCTCGGCAAGCTTGTCCTTGACCTCGTCGATGCTCTTCTTGCCGAAATTCGGGATGTTGAGCAGCTCGGCCTCGGTCTTTGAGACCAGGTCGCCGACGGTCTGGATTCCCTCGCGCTTGAGGCAGTTGTACGAACGGACGCCGAGCTCGAGCTCCTCGATGAGCACGTCGTCCATGCCCCCACCGGCAGACGTCGCGGTAAGACCCTCTATGGGGTACTCCTCCGTGGACCGCGTGCGGTCGGGGTCGGTGAAGATCGACATGCGGTCCACGAGGATCTCGGCGGCCTCGCGCAGGGCTTCCTCCGGCATGAGGGCGCCGTTCGTGGTGATGTCGAGGATGAGCTTGTCGTAGTCGGTGCGCTGGCCCACACGGGCGCTCTCGACGCGGTACGAGACGCGCTTGATGGGACTGAAGATGGAGTCGATCGGGACGACGCCGATGACAGTCTCGGGCGTCTTGTTACCCTCGGCCGGCACGTACCCCGTGCCCCTGCGTACGGTGAGCATCATCTCGATCACGCCGCCGTCGGACAGGGTGGCGATGTGGTGATCCGGGTTCAGGATCTCGAGCTCGGCCGGGATGTCGATGTCGGCCGCCACGACCTTGCCGGGCTTGTCCTTGTACAGGCGCACCTGCACTTCATCGAGCTCGCCGTGCAGACGGCACACGAGCTCTTTGAGGTTGAGGATGATATCGGTGACGTCTTCTTTGACGCCCTTGATGGTGGTGAACTCGTGGGCGACGCCCTCGATCTTCACCGAGCTCACCGCCGCGCCCTCGAGGGACGACAGGAGGACCCGGCGCAGCGCGTTGCCGAAGGTGTGCCCGAACCCGCGGTCGAGGGGTTCCACCTCGAAGCGCGCCCGGTTCGCGGCGAGCTGTTCGCGCGTGATGTTGGGCATCTGGAACTGGAGCAACTGGCCTCCCTAGATGTGGTCTTCGCCGCGGGTCAGCTGCAGCGGTTACTTGCTGTAGAGCTCGACGATCAGCTGTTCCTGGACCGGGGTGTCGATCTCGTCGCGCGTAGGCGCGCGCAGGATCTTGCCGGTGAGGTTGTCGTGGTCGACCAGCAGCCAGGGGGCCACGGACGACGTCAGGTCGGTGGCGGCGCGCACCGTCTCGGCGGCCTTGCTGTTGGGACGGACGGAGACGACGTCGTCGGGACGGACCTGGTACGACGGGATGTCTACCTTCTTGCCGTTGACCAGGAAGTGCTCGTGACGCACGAGCTGGCGGGCCTGACGGCGCGAGGCGCCGAAGCCGAGGCGGTACACCACGTTGTCGAGCCGCATCTCGAGCAGGGTGAGCAGGGTCTCACCGGTGATGCCCTGCTTGCGGCTGGCGACCTCGTAGTAGTGATGGAACTGCTTCTCGAGGACCTGGTAGTACCTGCGGGCCTTCTGCTTCTCGCGAAGCTGCAGGAGGTACTCGGACTGCTTGATGCGGCCGCGGCCGTGCTCACCCGGCGGGTACGAGCGACGCTCGACGGCACACTTGTCGGTCAGGCAGCGCTCTCCTTTCAGGAAGAGCTTCTCTGCCTCACGACGGCACTGCTTGCACTGGGCTGAGGTATCTCTCGCCACGTGGACCTTCCTAGACCCGGCGACGCTTACGCGGGCGGCAGCCGTTGTGCGGCACCGGCGTCACGTCTTTGACACTGATGATCTCAAGGCCAGCGGCCTGGAGGGAACGCACGGCGGTCTCGCGGCCGGACCCCGGACCGCGCACGAACACCTCGACTTTCTGGAGGCCGTGCTCCATGCCCTTCTTGGCACAGGACTCGGCCGTGACCTGGGCGGCGAACGGCGTGCTCTTGCGGGAGCCCTTGAAACCCACCGACCCGGCGCTCTCCCACGCGATGACGTTGCCTTCCTTGTCGGTGAGGGTCACCAGCGTGTTGTTGAACGATGTCTTGATGTGCGCCTGACCGACCGCGATGTTCTTGCGGACCTTACGGCGCTGACGCCCTTTGGCTCTCTGCGGCTTAGCCACTCTGTTCTACTCCTCTGGCCTGACTCGCGGTCACTTCTTGCGCTTGCCGCTGATGGTCCGCTTGGGACCCTTGCGGGTGCGGGCGTTGGTGCGCGTGCGCTGCCCGTCGACCGGCATGCCACGACGGTGGCGGATGCCGCGGTAGCAACCGATGTCCATGAGCCGCTTGATGTTCTGCGAGCGCTCGCGGCGCAGGTCGCCTTCGACCGTGACTTCACGGTCGATGGACTCGCGCAGGCGAACGATCTCCTCTTCAGTCAGGTCGCGGACCTTGGTGTTGGGATCGATACCCACCAGGCCCAGCACCTTGTTGGACGTGGAGCGTCCGATGCCGTAGATGTAGGTGAGCCCGATCTCGACCCGCTTCTGCGGCGGGATGTTGACGCCTGCGATTCGTGCCATGCGGAACCCTTACCCCTGCCTCTGACGATGGCGAGGATTGGCGCAGATCACCTGCACCGTGCCGTGACGGCGGATGATCTTGCACTTCTCACACATCGGCTTGACTGACGCTCTTACCTTCATCGGTCTTCCTCGCTCGAGCGTGCGGCGCGCCCTGTGGCACGCCGCACACCGCTTCCACGCGACCAGCGGCCGCTACTTGAACCGGTACGTGATCCTGCCCCTGCTGAGATCGTAGGGCGAAAGCTCGACCTTGACCCTGTCGCCGGGCAGGATGCGGATGTAGTTCATGCGCATCTTGCCGGAGATGTGGGCGAGCACTTCGTGGTTGTTGTCGAGGTGCACCCGGAACATGGTGTTCGGGAGGGCCTCGATGACCTCACCTTCTATCTCGATGGCTTCTTCTTTGTTCGCCATACTCCCTACTCGTCGTCAGACAGCGGCCTGACATACTACCACACTCACGTAAGGCCGCAAAACACGACCCGGTCGCGTCACGCGCCGCTCTTCTCCGAGCGCCGGCGCGTCAGCACTCTCGGCTTCTTCTTGCCCACCGCGACGGTGTGCTCGAAGTGCGCCGAGAGCGAACCGTCCACCGTGGAGATGCTCCAGCCGTCGTCGGCCACGTACACTTCGTGCCCGCCGGCGTTGACCATGGGCTCGATGGCGAAGACCATGCCTTCTTCGAGCCGGGGCCCCCGATCGGGCTCCCCGTAGTTGGGTATCTGCGGGTCCTCGTGCATCTCGCGGCCGACGCCGTGGCCCACGAGGGAGCGCACGACGCTGAAGCCGGCCGCCTCCACGACCTCCTGCACGGCGTGCGAGACGTCGCCGAGACGCCGGCCCTCATGACACTCCGCCAGGGCCGCCTCGAGCGACTCGGCCGTCACGTCCAGGAGACGCTGCGCCTCCGGCTCCACGGCTCCCATGGCCAGCGTGATGGCCGAGTCGGCCACGTACCCGTCCAGGGTGACGCCGACGTCGATGCTGAGCACGTCACCCTCGCACGCACGGTAGGTACCGGGGATGCCGTGCACCACCATGTCGTTCGGCGATGTGCAGATGGACGCGGGAAAACCCCGGTAGCCGAGAAAGGTGGGCGCTCCGCCGCGCTTACGGATGAGACGCTCAGCCAGGCGGTCCAGCTCCTCCGTGGCGACACCCGGGCGCGCCTCTGCGGCGAGCATGTCGAGGCAGTCGGCCAGAATGACGCCGGCGGCGTCGATCTTCGCGACCTCTGCTGCGGACTTGCGGACGATCACGACTCAGTCCGTCCCTCGCGGAGCCCATCGGGCCGAGGGCCGCTCACTACCACTACGGCTGCTGCGTGGCCTACGGGCATGAGTGTCGAGTGCACCTGCGGCGCACCCGACGTTGATCCGCCTTCGGTGATCAAACCGCAAGGATCGCCTTGACCTGCTCGTAGACTTCATCCGGGGCCTTGCCGCCGCCGAACGCGCTCGCGAGCACGCCCCTCTGCGTGTAGTACCCGATGAGCGGCGCCGTCTGGCTCTCGTAGACGCCGATGCGGTTGCGCACCGTCGCCTCGGTGTCGTCGGCTCGCTGCGTGAGCTCGCCTCCGTCGAGGTCGCAGACGCCGTCGGCCTTCGGCGGGTCGAAGGTGACGTTGTAGATCTTGCCGCACACTGCGCAGGAGCGGCGACCGGCGATGCGCTGCACCAGCTCATCGGCGGGGACGTCGATGAGCACGACGTGGGTGATGCCCCTGCCGGCCTCGGCCAGCATGGTGTCGAGCGCCTCAGCTTGCGGTACCGTGCGCGGGAAGCCGTCGAGCAGAAAGCCCTCCGCGGCGTCCGGCTCGGCCAGCCGGTCCCGGACGACGCCGATGACGACCTCGTCCGGGACCAGCTGGCCGCTCTCCATGTACTTCTGCGCCTCGCGACCCATCCCGGTGCCCTTGGCGACCGCCGCGCGCAGCATCTCACCTGTGGAGACGTGCGGCAGCCGGTAGTCGACCACGATGCGTTCGGCCTGCGTGCCTTTGCCCGCACCGGGGCCGCCGAGGAGGATCACGTTGCGCTGGGTCATCGCCGTCTCCTACTTGAGGAAGCCCTCGTAGTGCCGCATGAGCAGCTGGGCCTCCATCTGCCGCATCGTGTCGAGCGCCACGCCCACCACGATCAGCAGGGACGTGCCACCGAAGTAGAAGGGCACGTTCAGGAAGCGTGACATGATCCACGGCAGCACTGCCAGAGCGGCGAGGAACAGGGCCCCCGGCAGAGTCAGCCGCGTGAGGATGCGGTCGAGGTACTCTGCCGTCGGTCGGCCGGGACGCACGCCCGGCACGAAACCGCCGTACTTCTTGAGGTTGTCGGCCTGGTCGATCGGGTTGAAGGTCACGGCCGTGTAGAAGTACGTGAAGATGATGATGAGGATGGCCTCGAGGATGATGAACAAGAAGGTGCTCGGGCCGATCCAGTCGTTGATCCAGGTGCCGATGCCGCCGCCCAGGAACTGGGCGAAGGTCGGCAGGATCATCATCATGGACGAGGCGAAGATCACCGGGATGACGCCGGCCATATTGACCTTCAGAGGGATGAACGTGCTGGTGCCACCCATCATGCGCCGCCCGACCACACGTTTGGCGTATTGAACGGGCACGCGGCGCTCGCCGCTGGTGATCCAGATGACGCCGACGATCACCGCCAGGGCGATCACGAGGAAGAGCACGATGGTGATCAAGCTCATCGTGAACAGCTTGGCGGTACCTGACGGGATGCGGGACACGATGCTGATGAAGATGATGATCGACATGCCGTTGCCGAGGCCGCGCGCGGTGATGAGCTCACCGAGCCACATCACGAACACGGCGCCGGCCACGAGGCTGACGATGATGAGCAGGGCGCGCCACCAGTTGAGGTCGGGCAGAGCGTTCTGGCTCCGGAACAGGAACACGTAGCCGACCGCCTGGACCGTAGAGAGGGCGACGGTGAGCCAGCGCGTGTACTTGGTGATGATCTTCTGCCCCTGCTCGCCTTCCTTGGCCAGATCCTCGAGCTTGGGGATGACCACGGTGAGCAGCTGCATGATGATCGACGCCGTGATGTACGGCATGATGCCAAGCGCGAAGAGGGCGACGCGCGCGAGCGCGCCGCCCGAGAACAGGTCGAGGAAGCCGATGACGCCCGCCCCGCCCTTCTCGAAGAACTCGCGCAGCGCGTCGAGGTCGATGCCCGGCACGGGCACGTAGGCGCCGAAGCGATAGATCGCCACCATCGCCGCCGTGAAGAGGAGCTTCGCGCGAAGGTCCGGGATCTTCCAGGCGTTGACGAGCGACTGCCAGAGCTTGTTGTTCACAGCAGGGTTCCCCCCGCGCCGTTAGAGGAGCTCGGCTGTGCCGCCGGCCGCCTCGATCTTTTCCACGGCGCTCCGCGAGTACAGTTGCATGCGCACCTTGAGCACCTTGTCGAGATCGCCGCCGCCGAGGACCTTGATGGGCGTGCGGGTGTTCTTGACGATGCCCTTCGCGACGAGCGCCTCGGGAGTGACCTCATCGCCGGCCGCGAACGCCTGCGAGAGGCGGCCGACGTTGACCGGGACGGCGTAGGTGCGGAACGGACCGATGGGCATGGCCCTCTTGGTGTGGTTGCCGCGCAGCTTGCCCAGGCGCATGTAGAGCGGCATCTGGCCGCCCTCATAGCCGGGGCGAACGCCGCCGCCGGAGCGGGAGTTGTAGCCCTTGTGGCCCTTGCCGCTCGTCTTGCCCTGACCGGTGCCCTTACCGCGACCGAGACGCTTGGTGTCTTTGGTGGAACCGGGGTTGGGGCTGAGGTTGTGCAGTCCTAGTTCAGCCATGTCACGACTTCTTCGTTACCGGGCGCGCCTCGACGAGGAACGCGACCTTGTTGACCATGCCGCGGATCACGGGAGTGTCCTCGTGCACCACGGTGTGGCGGATACGCTTGAGCCCGAGCGCGCGCAGCGTGCCGCGATGTTCCGGCCGCCGCCCTATCGCGCTCTTGATCTGGGTGATCTCGAGATAGGCGGTCATGGCGATCAGGCCTCCCCACCCGCGGCAGCGGCATCCGTCTGGGGATGATCGATGCCGAGCACTTTGCTCACCGGGATGCCGCGCAGGCGCGCCACGCCTTCGGGCGTCTTGAGCGCCTGCAGCCCTGCCACGGTGGCGCGCACCAGGTTGATCGGGTTGGTGGTGCCGAGCGACTTGGTGAGGATGTCGCGCACCCCGGCCAGCTCGAGCACGGCACGCACGCCGCCGGCGGCGATGACGCCGGTACCGGGCGCGGCGGGCTTGAGCAGCACCCGCGCCGCGCCGAAACGGCCGATGACCTCGTGCGTGGTGGTGGTGCCGTTGTACCGCGGCACCGTGAACAGGTTCTTCTTCGCGTCCTCGATCGCCTTCTGGATCGCCAGCGGCACCTCGCGCGCCTTGCCGTAGCCGGCGCCCACGTGTCCGTTCTCGTCACCGACGACGACAAGGGCAGTGAAGGAGAACCGCCGGCCGCCCTTGACGACCTTGGCGACGCGGTTGATGTCGACGACGCGCTCTTTGAGCTCGTTGCCTTCGCTGAATGATCCTCTAGCCACGGGGTCCTTTACTCCTTCTCAGAAAACAAGGCCGCCCTCGCGGGCGCCCTCGGCGAGGGCCTTGACCCGGCCGTGATACAGATAGCCGGACCTGTCGAAGACGACCCGCTCGATGCCTTTGTCCTTGGCGCGCTGCGCGAGCAGCTCGCCGACCTTCTTCGCGACCTCGGACTTCTTGAGCCCGGCGCCGTCGACTTCGCCAGAGCGCGCCGCCGCGATGGTGCGGGCGCCGGCGTCGTCCACGAGCTGCGCGTAGATGGCCTTGTTCGAGCGGAACACGGAGACGCGGGGCCGCTCGGGGGTGCCGCTCAGACGTCCGCGGATGCGGCGCTTGCGCCGGGCGCGGGCCTCTCTGATGTTGCGTGCGCTCATGACCTTGACGTTCCTCTTCTCTCAGGCAGCCTAGGCGCGCTTGCCGACCTTGCGCTGCACGTACTCGCCGGCGTAACGGATGCCTTTGCCTTTGTACGGCTCCGGCGGGCGGATGGACCGCACCTTGGCGGCAACTTCGCCCACGACCTGCTTGTCGATGCCCCTGACCAGGACCACGGTGGCCTGCGGGGTCTCGAACGAGACGTGCTCCGGCGGGTCGATGACCACAGGGTGGCTGTAACCGACCAGCAGCTCCAGCGCTTCGCCCTTGATGCTGGCGCGGTAGCCGACCCCGACGATCTCAAGACGCTTCTCGAAGCCGTCGGTGACGCCCGTGACCATGTTGGCGATCAGCGTGCGGGTCAACCCGTGCAGCGAGCGGTGCTGGCCGCTGTCGGTGGGCCGCTTGACCTGGATGACGCCCTCGCCGACCTCGATCTCCATCTCACGCGGCACGCGCTGCGTGAGCTCGCCCTTGGGGCCCTTCACCGTCACGACGGCGTTGTCGTACGAGAAGTCGACGCCCGCGGGCAGGGGGATTGGTGCTCTTCCGATCCTCGACATGTGACGTCCTTACCAGATGAAGCAGATCACTTCGCCGCCCAGGCCCAGCTTGCGCGCCTCGGCGCTGGTGACGAGCCCACGGGAGGTGGAGATGACCGCAGTGCCGAGCCCTCCGAGCACCTTGGGCAACGACTCCTTCTTGGCGTACACACGACGCCCAGGCTTGGAGACGCGCTTGATGCCGGAGATGACACGTTCCCTGTTCTTGCCGTACTTGAGCTCGACGAGGAGGACCTCGCCGTGCTCCCCCAGCTTCTGCTCGTAGCCGGCGATGTAGCCCTGCTCGAGCATGAGGCGGGCGATCTCGGCCTTCATCCTGGAGGCCGGGATCTCGACGATGCTGTGCCGCGCGGTGCTGCCGTTGCGGATGCGGGTGAGCATGTCGGCGATAGGGTCAGTCATGGACATGGTATCGCCTCCTCACCAGCTCGACTTGGTCAGACCCGGGATGACGCCCTGGTGCGCCACTTCGCGCAGGCAGATGCGGCAGAGCCCGAACTTGCGATAGTAGCCGCGAGGGCGGCCGCACCTGGCGCAGCGGTTGTACTCGCGCACCTTGTAACGCTGCTTGCGCCCCGCCTTCACAACGAGGGATGTCTTTGCCATGCCAGATGCTCCTAGTTCGACCGGAACGGCATGCCCATCTTGGTAAGCAGGGCACGTCCTTCCTCGTCCGTCTTGGCGGTGGTCGTGATGATGATGTTGAGGCCGCGGAACTGCTCCACGGAGTCGTAGTCGATCTCCGGGAAGATGGTCTGTTCCTTGACGCCCATGGCGAAGTTGCCGCGCCCGTCGAACTGGTTCGGGTCGATGCCGCGGAAGTCACGGATGCGCGGCAGGGCGATGGAGACGAGACGATCGATCATCTCGTACATGCGCTCGCCGCGCAGGGTCACGCGACAGCCGATCGACATGCCCTCGCGCAGCTTGAAGCTCGCGATGGACTTGCGCGCCTTCGTGATCGACGGCCGCTGGCCGGCGATGAGCGCCAGGTCCTCGACGGCGTCGTCGAGCAGCTTGGCGTTGGTCTTGGCCTCACCGACACCCATGTTGAGGGTGACTTTGGTCACCTTGGGCACTTCCATCACGTTGCGGTAGCCGAACTCGGTCATGAGCTCGGGCACGATTTGCTTGCGATACTTGTCCTTGAGCCTGGCCATCGTCACGCCTTGTCGATGTCTTTGCCGCAGTTGGCCTTGCGGCAGATGCGGACCTTGCCGCCGTCGGCGGTCAGCCTGAAGCCGACGCGCGTGGGCTGGCCGCAGGCTGGACAGACGAGCATGACGTTGGAGACGTCGATGGACCCCTCGCGCTCGATCACGCCGCCCTGCGGGTTCTTCTTGGGGTTGGGCTTGGTGTGCTTCTTCATCATGTTGAGCCGCTCGAGCACGACGCGACCCGTCTCGGTGTCGACGCGACTCACCTTGCCGGTCTTCCCGGCTTCCTTGCCGGACACGACCTTGACCTGGTCGCCCTTCTTTATCTTCACCTTGCTCATCTCTACAGCGACTCCCTCACCGGCGCGAGGCCTCAGAGGACCTCAGGGGCCAGCGACACGATCTTCATGAAGTTCTTCTCGCGCAGTTCGCGGGCCACGGGGCCGAAGATGCGCGTACCGCGCGGGTTACCCTGGTTGTCGATCAGCACGGCGGCGTTCTCGTCGAACGCGATGTAGGTGCCGTCCTTGCGACCGTACTCCTTCTTGGTGCGCACGATGACGGCGCGCACGACGTCGCCCTTCTTCACGCTGCCGCCGGGCGTGGCGACCTTGACGGTACCGACGATGATGTCGCCGACCGTGCCGTAGCGTCGCCTCGAGCCTCCCCGGATCCGGATGCAGAGGATCTCGCGGGCGCCCGTGTTGTCGGCGACTCGTAGTCTGGACTCAACCTGGATCATGTGTTTCCTCTGCCGGACTGCTTACTTAGCTTTTTCGAGGATCTCGATGAGCCGCCACCGCTTCGTGGCGCTCAGCGGGCGCGTCTCGACGACACGCACGAGATCGCCGACGCCGGCCGCGTTCTGCTCGTCGTGCACGTGCAGCTTGCTCGAGCGCCGCACGACCTTGCCGTACCGCTCGTGCTTCTGCGCCACGTCGATGCGCACGACCACGGTCTTGTCCATGGCGTCGCTGACGACGATGCCGCGACGCTCCTTGCGCCCGGGCACCTTGGCCGGAGCCTGGTGCTCAGCCTTGGCCCTGGCTTTGGCGGCCGACACCTTCTTGACGGTCGTGCTCGCGGCGGCGGCAGCGGCCGCCTTCGGCGCCGACTTCTTGGCGGCCGTCTTCTTGGCTGCCGGCTTGCGCGCGGCCGTCTGCTTGGCCGCCGGTTTGCTGCTGTCTGTCTTCTTTGTCGCCATCAGGCTTCACCACCGGCTGCTTTGCGCAAGCGCTCCCGCTCCGCCTGCATGGTGAGCAGGCGCGCGATCTCGCGGCGCGTAGCGTTCAACTTGTGCGGGTTGTCGAGTTGCCCGGTGGCGTGCTGGAAGCGCAGGTTGAAGAGCTCCTTGCGCGTGTCCTTCAGGCGCAATACGAGCTCGTCGTCGGACAGCTCACGGAGCTTGCTAGCCTTCAAGGAGACTGCCCTCCCTCGTCACGAACTTGCACTTCACGGGCAGCTTGTGGGCCGCCAGGCGCATGGCCTCTCGGGCCACCGGCTCACTGACGCCGGCCAGCTCGAACATGACCTTGCCGGGCTTGACCACGGCCACCCACGACTCGGGCGAACCCTTGCCGCCGCCCATACGGGTCTCGGCGGCCTTGCGCGTGATGGGCTTGTGTGGGAACACGTTGATCCACACCTTGCCACCACGTTTGATGTAGCGCGTCATGGCAACACGGGCTGCTTCGATCTGGCGGTTGGTGACCCAGCCGCACTCCAGCGCCTTCAGGCCGTAATCGCCGAAGTCGACACTGGTGCCGCCCTTGGCGGTGCCGGCCATGCGACCGCGTTGCTGCTTTCTATGCTTCACTCTCTTCGGCAGGAGCATCGTCTACGTCCTCTCTACCGTTCAGCCCTGAGTGCCGGGCTGGGACGGCTTCTCCGGCGCCGGCTTGGGCGGCGGAGCCTGGCGGCCCATCGGCGCCCTTGGGCCGACCGAAGGGCGCGACTGCCCGTCACGACGCGGGCCACCGGGGCCGCGCCCGCCGCCCTGGCGACCACCGGGGCCGCGGCCTGGGCCGCCCGGACCGCGACCGCCGCCGGGGGCGCCGTCACGGCGCGGACGCCGGTCGCCGCGGCCGCGATCGTCGCGGCGCTGCTCGTCGCGCTCCAGACGCGCCTTGGCCTCGTCCATGGGGTAGCCCTCGGGCAGGATCTCGCCCTTGTTGATCCAGACCTTCACACCGATGCGGCCGAAGGTGGTGCGGGCCTCACGGAAGCCGTAGTCGATGTCCGCGCGGAGCGTGTGCAGGGGCACGCGGCCCTCGCTGTAGTGCTCGTTGCGCGCCATCTCGGCGCCGCCAAGGCGGCCGCCGCAGCGCACGCGCATGCCGGCGGCGCCGGAACGCATGGCGCTCGTGAGCGCGCGCTTCATGGCGCGGCGGAAGCTCACGCGGTTCTCGAGCTGCTCGGCGATGGACTGCGCGACCAGCACGGCGTCGAGCTCGGGCCGCTTGACCTCGATGATGTTGACCTGGACGTTCTTCTTCGTCATCGCGTGGATCTCTTTGCGCAGCGCGTCGACCTCAGAACCGCTCTTGCCGATCACGATGCCGGGGCGGGCGGTGTGGATGTCGATGGTCACGTTGTTCTGGTCTTTGCGGATGATGATGCGCGACAGACCAGCGTGCGCGAGCTTGCGCATGATGTGCCGGCGGACGGCCTCGTCCTCGGCGAGGAACTGCTTGAATTCCTTCTCCGTATACCAGTGCGACTTCCAGTCGTGGATGACGCCGACGCGGAAGCCGCCCGGATGCACCTTCTGGCCCACTAGGAACGGACCTCCCTCTGCTCCACGGCGATGGTGATGTGGCTGCTGCGCTTGCGGATGCGGTTCACGCGGCCCATGGCCCGGAACTGCCACCGCTTGAGGGTGGGACCCTCGTCGACGCGAGCTTCCTTGACGTACAGATCGTCGGCCGAGAGCCCGTTGTTGTTCTCGGCGTTGGCGACGGCCGAGTTCAGCACCTGGGTCACGACGCGAGCTGCGTTGCGGTTCGCGAAGAACAGCGTGCTGCGCGCCTCCGCCACGGACTTGCCGCGGATGAGGTCGACGACCTCACGCGCCTTGCGCGGCGCGATGCGGATGTACTTCGCCTGTGCTCTGACTGCCATGAGTTGACTACCTTCTGGCCGAGCGGTCGCCCTTGATGTGACCGCGGAACGTGCGCGTGAGCGCGAACTCGCCCAGCTTGTGGCCGACCATGGACTCGCTGATGAAGATGGGTACGTGCTTGCGTCCGTCGTGGACGGCGATCGTGTGGCCGACCATGTCGGGGAAGATCGTCGAGGCCCGTGACCAGGTCTTGATCATCTTCTTCTGGCCGGCGGCGTTCATATCCACGATGCGCTTGAGAAGGCGCTCGTCGACGAACGGACCTTTCTTGGCTGACCTGCTCAAGAGGTGCCTCCTGCCTTACCCGCGCTTGCCGCGCTTGCGGCCGCGGATGATGAACTTGTCGGACGGCTTGTGGTTGGCGCGCGTGCGATACCCGAGGGTGGGCACGCCCCACGGCGTCACCGGGTGACGGCCGGCCGTGGTCTTGCCCTCGCCGCCGCCGTGCGGGTGGTCGACGGGGTTCATGGCCGTGCCGCGGACCGTCGGGCGGACGCCGCGCCAGCGGCTGCGCCCGGCCTTGCCGCCGTCGATGTTGGAGTGGTCGGCGTTGCCGATCTCACCGACGGTGGCGCGGCAGGCGAGGCGGATACGGCGCAGTTCGCCGGAGGGCAGACGGACGACGCCGTAGCCTTTCTCTTTGGCCTGCAGCTGTGCGCTCGTGCCGGCGCTACGCACCAACTGGGCGCCGCGACCCGGCTGCAGTTCCACGTTGTGGATGAGCGTACCGGCCGGGATGTTCTCCAGCGGCAGGGCGTTGCCCGGACGGATGTCCGCGCCGGGACCCGACTCGACCGTGTCGCCGACCTGAAGCCCCTTGGGCGCCAGGATGTAGCGTTTCTCGCCGTCCGCGTAGTGCAGAAGAGCGATACGTGCCGACCGGTTGGGGTCGTACTCGATATGCGCGACCTTGGCCGGCACGCCGTCCTTGTCCCGCTTGAAGTCGATGATGCGGTAGCGACGCTTGTGCCCGCCGCCCTGGTGGCGCGTGGTGATGCGCCCGTAGCTGTTGCGGCCGCCGTTCTTCTTCAGCGGCGCCACCAGCGAGCGCTCAGGCTCGCTGCGCGTGATGTCCTCGAACGTGTCGACCGTCATGAAACGGCGGCCCGGCGAGGTCGGCTTGAATCGCTTGATGCCCATTACCTGCCACCCTCGAAGAATTCGATCTTGTCGCCGGGCGCGAGCTGCACGACGGCCTTCTTCCAGGCCGCGGTGCGGCCACGCGACATGCCGCGCCGTTTGGGCTTCGGCTTGATGTTCGCGGTGCACACGGCGACCACTGTGACGTTGAAGAGCTGGGCGACCGCCTGGGCGATCATGGTCTTGTGCGCGTCCGGGTGCACCTGGAAGGTGTACCGGTCGTGGTCGATCTGCCCGTAGCTCTTCTCGGAGATGATCGGCTTGATGATGATCTTTTCGGCTTCAACCATGTGTCACGCCTCGTTCAGGGCGGCGTACGCCTTCTCGGTGAGGACCAGTGAGCGGGCACGCAGCACCTGCTCGGTGGAGAGCGCGCCCACCTCGCTGACCTCGGCGTAGCGCAGGTTGCGCACCGACTTGGCCACGGCAGGCTCGTCACAGGTGACGAACAGCACCGGGGCGCCGATGTCGAGGTTCACAAGGAAGTCGTTGACCGCACTCGTGCTGGGCTCGGCGAGGTCCAGGCCACCGGCGACGAACACGTTGCCGTTCTCGGCGCGGTTGCTGAGCGCCATGGCCAGAGCCTTGCGCACCACCTTGCGGTTGACCTTGATGTCGAAGGCGCGCGGGTGCGGACCGAACGCGACACCGCCGCCCGTGCGCACCGGCGACTTGACGCTGCCGGCACGGGCGCGGCCCGTGCCCTTCTGGCGGTACAGCTTGGCCGTGGAGCCGGAAACCTGGCCACGAGTCTTCGTGGACGCGGTGCCACGGCGCCTGGCAGCCTGCTCCGCGCGCACCACGAGGTGCAGCGTGTTGACGTCGGCCGGCACGGCGAAGAGCTCGGCCTTGAGCTCACGCTCCTCGAGCTGCTTGCCGGTCGCGTCGACAACGGTGGCCACGCCGGCGCTGCCGTGACGCGGCTCGTGGACCTCGCGCACGTGGCGCGGCTTGGGCGGACGCTCGGCCCTGACGGGCTTGGCGGCCGGCTTCTCGGCCTTTCTGGGCGCAGCCTTGGCGGCCCTGGGCTTCGTCGCTTTGGCCGCCGGCTTCTCTGCCTTCTTGGGCGCAGCCTTGGCGGCCGGCTTCTTGGCGGGCTTCTCCGCAGGGGCCGGAACGGCCTGCTCGGCCGTGGCTTCGGCCGGAGATCCGGCGGCGTCGGGAGCAGCCTCGGCGGCCGGCTCGTCGGCGGCCGGAGCAGCCTCGGGCGCAGCCTCTGCGAAGGCGGCTTCGGGCGCAGCCGTCTCGGGAACCTCGGCGGCCTCAGGCGACGTGCTCTCGACGTCCGGGTTCTGCTTGGTCTCGTCGGTGCTCACGGTCACCTCGCCTTGATGACGACGACGGAGTTCTTGGCGCCGGGCACCGAGCCCTTGATGAGCAGGAGGTTGTTCTCGACGTCCCTGCGGACGATCTTGAGGCCCTGCTGGGTGACGCGCTGCGCCCCCATGTGCCCACTCATGCGCATCCCCTTGAACACACGGCTGGGGTAGGCGCTGGCGCCGATGGAACCCGGCTGCCGGACGTTGTGCGAACCGTGGGTCTCGGGGCCGCGGCCGAAGTTGTGCCGCTTGATGGTGCCCTGGAACCCTTTGCCCTTGCTCACACCAGCGACGCTGACGGGCTGGCCGTCCTCGAACGCCTCCACCGTGACGACATCGCCGACCTTGAGGTCGCCGACGCCGTCGAACTCGGCCAGATGGCGCATGCCGTGCTTGAGACCAGCCTTCTTGAGGTGGCCGAGCTCGGGCTTGCTGATGTGCTTGTCGCGGCACTCCTCAAAGGCGAGCTGTACGGCCTCATAGCCGTCGTTGCCGAGGGTGCGGATCTGGGTGACCGGACAGGGACCAGCCTGGACGACCGTGACGGCCACGACGTTGCCGTCGTCGTCGAAGAGCTGGGTCATGCCGACCTTTTTGCCGATGATGCCTGCCATCGTCAAAGCTTGATCTCGATGTGGACACCGGCGGGCAGATCGAGACGCATCAGCTGGTCGACCGTCTTGGGGGTCGGCTGATGGATGTCGATGAGCCTCTTGTGCGTGCGGATCTCGAAGTGTTCGCGCGAGTCCTTGTCCTTGAACGGGCTCTTGATGACGCAGTACACGTTCTTCTCCGTAGGTAGCGGCACGGGGCCAGAGATGGTCGCGCCGCTGCGCTGCGCTGTCTCCACGATGGACTGCGCGCTGCGCTCGATCAGCTCGTGATCGTAAGACTTCAACCTGATGCGTATCTTCTGCTGAGCCACTCTAGCCTTCTCTGTCCTGTTCACGTGGCCGGGTGTGTCCCTCACGCGAGCGCGACGAAGCGCGCCCGGCCATTGCAGTGTGCTGGTTCTACTCGAGGATCTTGGTGATAGCGCCGGCGCCCACAGTGCGGCCGCCCTCGCGGATGGCGAAACGCAGGCCCTCTTCCATGGCGATCGGCGTGATGAGCTTGACTTCCATCACGGTGTTGTCGCCCGGCATGACCATCTCGACGCCCTCTTCGAGGGTGATGACGCCGGTCACGTCGGTGGTGCGGAAGTAGAACTGTGGGCGGTAGCCGTTGAAGAACGGCGTGTGGCGCCCACCTTCGTCCTTGGACAGCACGTACACCTGCGTGAGGAAGTGCGTGTGACCGGTGATGCTCGCCGGCTTGCAGCACACCATGCCGCGCTCGACCTCTTCGCGCTTGGTGCCACGCAGGAGCAGGCCGATGTTGTCGCCGGCACGACCCTCGTCGAGCAGCTTGCGGAACATCTCGACGCCGGTGACGGTGGTCTTCATCGGCTTCTCGCGCATGCCGACGATCTCGATCTCCTCGCCGACCTTGACGACGCCGCGTTCCACACGACCGGTGGCGACAGTGCCACGGCCGGTGATGGTGAAGACGTCCTCGACGGGCATGAGGAACGGCTTGTCGACGTCGCGCTCGGGCTCGGGCAGATACTCGTCGAGGGCGTTGGTGAGCTCGACGATGCTGCTGCACCACTCGCAGTCGTCCTTGCCGCAGCCGCACTCGAGCGCCTTGAGCGCCGAGCCCTTGATGACCGGAAGATCGTCACCGGGGAACTCGTACTCGCTGAGGAGCTCGCGGACCTCCATCTCGACCAGTTCGAGGAGCTCGGGGTCATCGACGAGGTCGACCTTGTTCATATAGACGACGATGTGCGGCACGTTGACCTGGTGGGCGAGCAGGATGTGCTCACGCGTCTGAGGCATGGGGCCGTCGTCCGCGCCTACGACGAGGATGGCGGCGTCCATCTGGGCGGCGCCAGTGATCATGTTCTTGATGTAGTCAGCGTGGCCCGGGCAGTCGACGTGAGCGTAGTGACGCTTCTCGGTCTCGTACTCGACGTGCGCGGTGGCGATGGTGATGCCGCGCTCGCGCTCTTCCGGCGCCTTGTCGATCATGTCGAAGGCGGTGAACTCGGTGGAGCCCACGCCGCGGTTGTGCAGCACCAGCGTGATCGCAGCGGTGAGGGTGGTCTTGCCATGGTCGACGTGACCGATGGTGCCCACGTTCATGTGCGGCTTGCTGCGGTCAAACTTCTGCTTGGCCATGTCTGCTACTCCTTTTCCCGAAACCCGGAGAGGTAGAGTTCACACAAAAAGCGGCGCGGCAGCCTGCCGCACCAAAGGTCGGCAGTATACACGAACTCCGCCGGCCTGGGCAACTGGTCGGTCAGACTTCACGCGCGCGTCCGTCACGCCCCGCGCACCTTGGCGACGATGTCGTTGGCGATCGAAGCAGGCACCTCCGCGTAGTGCTTGAACTGCATCGTGTACGTCGCGCGCCCCTGCGTGGCGGAGCGCACGTCCGTGGCGTAGCCGAACATGGTGGAGAGCGGGACGGTGGCCGTGATGACCTGGGCGTTGCCGCGCGGCTCCATACCGTCGATGTGGCCGCGGCGCGCGTTGAGGTCGCCCATCACGTCGCCCATGTACTCTGCCGGCGTGACCACCTCGACGGCCATCATGGGCTCCAGAAGCACGGGCTTGGCCTTCTGGGCTGCGTTCTTGAACGCCAGCGAGCCTGCGATCTTGAAGGCCATGTCCGAGGAGTCGACCTCGTGGTAGCTGCCGTCCACCAGCGCCACCTTGATGTCGACCACGGGGTAACCGGCGAGCACGCCGGTGCTCATGGCCTCCCGGATGCCGTCATCGACGGCCGGGATGTAGTCGCGCGGGATGGTGCCGCCGACGATGCGGTTCGAGAACTCATAGCCGGCGCCGGCCCCGTTGGGCTCCATCTCGATGACGACGTGGCCGTACTGGCCGCGGCCGCCGGTCTGACGGACGAACCTGCCCTCGACCTTGGTGACCTTGTTGCGGACCGTCTCCCGGTACGCGACCTGGGGCTTGCCGACGTTGGCGTCGACGCCGAACTCGCGCACCAGACGGTCGACGATGATCTCGAGGTGCAGCTCGCCCATGCCGGCGATGATGGTCTGGCCCGTCTCCTCGTCGGTGTTGACGCGGAAGGTGGGGTCCTCCTCCGCCAGCCGCTGCAGCGAGTTGCCGAGCTTCTCCTCGTCGGCCTTGGTCTTGGGCTCGATGGCCACGAAGATGACCGGCTCGGGGAACTCCATGGACTCGAGCACGACGGGCTTGTCCGGCACCGTGAGCGTGTCGCCGGTGCCGGTGTTCTTGAGCCCCACGGCCGCGGCCAGCTCACCCGCATAGACCTCCTCGCGGTCCTCGCGGTGGTTGGCGTGCATCTGCAGGATGCGGCTGATGCGCTCACGTTTGTTCTTGGTGGCGTTGAGCACGTAGGAGCCGGCCTTGAGGGTGCCGGAGTACACGCGGAAGTAGGTGAGCTTGCCCACATACGGGTCGACTGCCACCTTGAACGCCAGGGCGGCGAAGGGCTCGTCGTCGGCGGTGCGCCTGGTGGCCTCGTCGCCGTTAGGCTTGACGCCCTTGACCGGCGGTACGTCGAGCGGCGACGGCAGGTAGTCGACGATCGCGTCCATGAGCGGCTGGACGCCCTTGTTCTTGAAGGCCGAGCCACACAGCACCGGTATGATGCTGATGTCCAGGGTCGCCTTGCGGATGACCTCCCTGAGGTGCTCGGGCGTGATGTCCTCGCCCTCCAGATAGGCCTCGAGCAGGTGGTCGTCGTGGTCGGCGATGGCCTCGACCAGCTTGAGGCGGTACTCCTCGGCCAGCTCCTGGTGGTCGTCGGGGATGTCGACCACTTCGAACTCGGTGCCGAGCTCGTCCTGATAGACCAGCGCCCTCATCTCGATGAGGTCGATGATGCCGCGGAAGTCCGCCTCGCGGCCGATGGGGACCTGCAGCGCCACCGGGTTGGCGCCCAGACGGTCGACCATCATCTCGAGGCCGCGGAAGAAGTCGGCGCCGATGCGGTCCATCTTGTTGACGAAGGCGATGCGCGGGATGCCGTACTTGTCGGCCTGGCGCCACACCGTCTCGGACTGGGGCTCGACGCCCCCGACGGAGCAGAACAGGGCGATGGCGCCGTCGAGCACGCGGAGGCTGCGCTCGACCTCCATGGTGAAGTCCACGTGCCCGGGCGTGTCTATGATGTTGATCTGCGTGTCCCGCCAGGCGACGGTGGTGGCGGCCGACGTGATGGTGATGCCGCGCTCCTGCTCCTGCGCCATCCAGTCCATCACGGCTGCGCCCTCGTGGACCTCGCCGATCTTGTGCGTCTTCCCGGTGTAATACAGGATGCGCTCGGTCGTCGTGGTCTTGCCGGCGTCGATGTGCGCCATGATGCCGATATTGCGCGTGTTGTGCAGCGAGTGCTGTCGCATGTTCCCTATCGTCGTCCTTCCACGCGAAAGCCCCTCACCGACGAAGGTCAGTGAGGGGCCTCCGAGGGATTACCAGCGGTAATGCGCGAAGGCCTTGTTGGCCTGCGCCATCCTGAAGATGTCGTCCTTCTTCTTGAACGCGCCGCCCTGGCCGGCCAGAGCATCGAGCATCTCAGCGGCCAGGCGCTCGGCCATGACCTTCTCGCGACGCTCGCGCGAGAAGCTGACCAGCCAGCGGATGGCGAGGGTGCGGGCGCGGCGGCCCGGCACCTCGACCGGCACCTGATAGGTGGCGCCGCCGACTCGCCGGCTGCGGACCTCGAGGTGCGGCGTGAGCGCCTGCACGGCGTCCTGCATGACCTCCACCGGGTCTCGGCCGGACTTCTCGCGCACGATCTCGAGCGCGCCGTAGACGATCTGCTCGGCAGTGCTCTTCTTGCCGTCGAGCAGGACCTTGTTGATGACCTGCGTGACGAGCTTGCTGTTGTACACCGGGTCCGGCAGGACCTCACGGCGCGTGATGGTGCCTCTGCGCGGCATGTCTTACCTCGTTCCCTTGCCCTTGGCACCGTAGCGCGAACGGGCCTTCTTGCGATCGGCGACGCCGGAGGCGTCGAGCGTGCCGCGGATGACCTTGTAGCGCACGCCCGGCAGGTCCTTGACACGGCCGCCACGCACGAGCACCACCGAGTGCTCCTGCAGGTTGTGGCCGACGCCGGGGATGTACGTGGTGACCTCCATGCCGTTGCTGAGCCTGACTCGAGCGACCTTGCGCAGGGCGGAGTTCGGCTTCTTCGGAGTGGTGGTGTACACGCGCGTGCACACGCCGCGCTTCTGGGGCGAACCCTTGAGCGCCGGCGTCTTGGCGCGCTTCACTTTGCTCTCGCGCCCTTTGCGAACGAGCTGGCTGATGGTTGTCATCTGACCTCTCTGGACTCTCAGTGATGCCGCTCAGAACAACGGCCATGTAGTGTAGCGAACCCGGGCTGCGGCCGCAACACGCTTTCGCGCGGCGGCCGCAGCCCGTCGATCACGCCGTCGCTCGCTGAGCCCTGCCGGGCCGAGGGCCGCTCAGTACCGTTACGGCTGCTTCGTTGCCCACAGGCATCAGCCTTCGTCCTCGCCCAGCAGCCACGACGCGGCGGAATCGCTGCTCATGAGGCGATCGGCCTCAGCCAGGGCCTCGGCCCTGCCGGCCGGGTAGATCTCCGTGCCGCGGTAGCGGCGCAGACCGGTACCGGCCGGGATGAGCTTGCCGATGATGATGTTCTCCTTGAGACCGTGCAGCGTGTCGACCTTGCCCTCGATGGCGGCGTCGGTGAGCACCTTGGTGGTCTCCTGGAACGAGGCCGCCGAGAGGAAGCTCTCCGTGGCCAGCGAGGCCTTGGTGATGCCGAGGATGATCTCCTCGGCCTCGGCCGGCTGCCCGCCCTCCCCGCTCACGCGATGGTTCTCACGCACGAACACCGAGCGGTCGACGAGCTGGCCGGGAAGGAACTCGGTTTCGCCGGCCGTGAGCAGTCGGACCTTCTTCATCATCTGGCGGACGATGAGCTCGATGTGCTTGTCGTTGATCTCCACGCCCTGCGAGCGGTACACCTCCTGCACCTCGTTGACGAGGTAGCGCTCGGTGGCAGTTGCGCCGGCGTGCTTGAGCAGGTCGGCCGGGTAGAGCGAGCCGGGCGTGAGCTGTGTGCCCTCGTCCACCCAGTCGCCGTCCTCGACCATGACGTTGGTGCGGCGGGAGCCGATCGTGTACTCCTTGGCCGCACCCTCGTCGGGCGTGATGGTGACCTTGCAGCCGCGCTCGGTGTCCTCGATGAGCACGCGGCCCGACACCTCGGCGATGCGCGCCACGCCCTTCGGCTTGCGCGCCTCGAAGAGCTCCACGACGCGCGGGAGGCCGTGCGTGATGTCCGCGCCGGCGACACCGCCGGTGTGGAACGTGCGCATGGTCAGCTGGGTGCCGGGCTCGCCGATGGACTGCGCCGCGATGTGACCGACGGCGTCGCCGATCTCGGCCGGGGAGTTGTTGGCCAACGCGTAGCCGTAGCACTTCTGGCACACGCCGGAGTCGGCCTGGCACTTGAGCACGCTGCGCACTGGCACCATGGGGTTGGCCTCGGAGCTGCGCGCCAGCACGTCCAGGATCTGGACCCGCGCCTCCAGCCCTATGTGTGCGCCGCGATCGAACACGACCTCGCCGGTGGCCTCATCCACGATGGCCTTGCCGAGGTGCCTGCCGAGCAGGTTCTCGTTGGGCTCGTGCGTCCACATGGCGATGTTCTCCGCCGCGGCGCGGCCACGCTTGACCTTGACCTTGGCGTTGGGCAGCGTGGAGTAGACCTCGCGGAGGAGGCCGATCTGCGCAGGCCCGATGGGCTCGCCCTTCTTGAGCACCACGCGGTCGCTGCGCGGCCGTTTGACATCCTCGGCCAGCACCGTGCCCTCGAGCTCGGGGTTCTCTTCACGACGGCGTGACCACGGGGACATGGGCACCCACTCTTCGGTGCCGCAGTCTTCCGCAGACACCGTGACGTCCTGGCACACGTCGACCAGACGACGGGTGAGGTACCCGGAGTCGGCGGTGCGCAGGGCGGTGTCGGCGAGGCCCTTGCGGGCGCCGTGGGTGGAGATGAAGAACTCGAGCACGGTGAGGCCCTCGATGAAGCTCGACTTCACCGGCTGTTCGACGATCTCGCCCTTCGGATTGGCCATCTGGCCGCGCCAGCCGGCGAGCTGACGGATCTGCTTGATGTCGCCGCGGGCGCCGGAGGTGGCCATCATGTAGATCGGGTTGAGCGGCTTGAAGTTGGCCTTGGTGGCCGCCGTGATCTGCACGTCGGCCTCGCGCCAGATCTCCTGGACCTTGCCGCGCCGCTCCTCCTCGGAGAGGAAGCCGTTGTTGTACTCGTCCTGGATCTGTTCGACCATCTTCTCGTGCGTGCCGAGGATCTCGGCCTTCTCCTTGGCGGGCACGACCACGTCGTTCTTTGAGACGGTGACCGCGGCGCGCGTGGCGAAGTGGAAACCGACCTCCTTGAAGACGTCGAGGATACGCGCCACCTTGTTCGCGCCGTACAGCGCCACGAGCTTGTTGATGAAGGTGGCGAGACCCTTCTTGGTCATCGTGTAGTTGATGTAGGTGTAGTCGCCCTGGTACTCCGGGCCGAGGACGGCGCGCAGGCCCTCTTCGACCTCCATGTTGAACAGGGCGCGGCCCACTGTGGTGACCACGCGCTCGCCGGTGGGCAGACGCAGCATGATGGGGCTGCGGGTGAACTCGGCGATGCCGGCCTCGCGCTTGGTGGGCACCTCCCGCTGGTCCAGCACGCGCTGCTCCCAGGCACGCTGCACCTCTTCGTAGCCGCCGAACACGGAGAGCTTGACGCCGGGGAACGTGTCCGGCGTGGCCTCGCTGAGCTCGTCGAGCTCGTGGTACGTGAGGTAGTAGACGCCGATGACCATGTCCTGGCTGGGCACGGCGATGGGCTTGCCGTGCGCAGGAGAGAGGATGTTGTTGGTGCTGAGCATGAGCACACGGGCCTCGGCCTGCGCCTCCCAGCTCAGCGGCAGGTGCACGGCCATCTGGTCGCCGTCGAAGTCGGCGTTGAACGCCGAGCACACGAGCGGGTGGATCTGGATGGCCTTGCCCTCCACGAGCAGCGGCTCGAACGCCTGGATGCCCAGACGGTGCAGGGTGGGGGCGCGGTTGAGCATGACCGGATGCTCGGTGATGACTTCCTCGAGGATGTCCCATACCTCGGGCACCATGGACTCGACCATCTTCTTGGCCGCCTTGATGTTCTGCACCATCTTGCGGTTCACGAGGCGGCTCATGATGAACGGCTTGAAGAGCTCGAGCGCCATCATCTTGGGCAGGCCGCACTGGTGCATCTTGAGGTGCGGCCCGGCGACGATGACGGAACGGCCGGAGTAGTCGACGCGCTTGCCGAGCAGGTTCTGGCGGAACCGGCCCTGCTTGCCCTTGAGCATGTCGCTCAGCGACTTGAGCGGGCGGTTGCCTGGGCCGGTCACCGCGCGGCCGCGGCGGCCGTTGTCGAACAGCGCGTCGACGGCCTCCTGCAGCATGCGCTTCTCATTGTTGACGATGATGTCCGGCGCCTGCAGGTCGAGCAGCCTTTTCAGGCGGTTGTTGCGGTTGATCACGCGCCGGTACAGGTCGTTGAGGTCGCTGGTGGCGAAGCGGCCGCCGTCCAGCTGCACCATGGGACGGAGCTCCGGCGGGATGACCGGGACGACGTCGAGGATCATCCACTCCGGGTGGTTGCCGCTGCGCAGGAACGCGGAGACGACCTTGAGGCGCTTGACCGCGCGCGCCTGACGCTGGCCCTTGGCGGTGTGGATGGTCTCGCGCAGCTCGGTGGCCTCGGCCTCGAGGTCGACGCGCTTGAGCAGCTCCCGCACGGCCTCGGCGCCGGTGCCTCCGGTGAAGTACACACCGAAGCTCTCGGGCTCGTAGCCGGGCTCACGCCCGAACATGCGCTCCATCTGCTGGTAGAGGGCCTCGTCGCCGACGACGTCACGGGGCGTCACCGTCTTGAACTGCTCCCACGCCTTGTCGATCTGCTCCTTGGCGTGGGTGACGTTCTTGAAGCCGCGGTCGATGTAGTCGTCACGCAGCTTGTCCGCCTTGGCGCGCTGCTGCTTGAGCTCGTCGGGGCCCAGGGCCGCGGCGTTGACGGCGATGCGCCGGTACGACTCGAAGATATCGAAGTAGTTGAAGTAGCCGAACTCGTCCTCGGGATCGCTGTCGGTGTGGAAATCGTCGGCGTCGCGCTCGCCGTCGACGATGGAGATGAGCTCGACGTGCATGTCGCGGATGGCCTGCGAGCGCCGCTCGGCGTACTCGTCGTAGCGCGCCTTGAGCTCGTCGATCTTCTCCTGCAGGAAGACGAGGTCGCCGTCGCGGCGCTCCTTGTCCACGGAGATGACGACGTAGCTGCCGCCGAAGTACAGGACCTTCTCGAGCTCCTTGGGGGCGATGTCGAGCAGGTAGCCCATGCGCGACGGCACGCCCTTGAAGAACCAGATGTGGCTGACGGGGGCCGCCAGCTTGATGTGGCCCATGCGCTCGCGGCGCACCTTGGCGCGCGTGACCTCCACGCCGCAGCGCTCGCAGATGATGCCCTTGTAGCGCACGCGCTTGTACTTGCCGCAGTAGCACTCCCAGTCCTTGGTGGGACCGAAGATGCGTTCGCAGAACAGACCGTCACGCTCCGGCTTGAGCGTGCGGTAGTTGATCGTCTCGGGCTTGGTGACCTCGCCCTTCGACCACGCCTCGATCTGCTTGGGCGACGCGAGCCCGATGCGGATCGAGTCGAAGTTGTTGATGTCGATCACGTTCGCTCCCTCTGCCTAGGCGGGGTCAGTCTTCGTCGACGTCGTCGGACTCCAGGTCGTCCCCGAGGCTCAGGACGTCGATGCCTTCGATGTCGAGCTCGTCGCCGAACACGGCGGCGTCGGCGCCGGCGCCGGTGAGCGCCGCCAGGGCGGCGGGCAGGCCTTCGGCGACCACGGGACTGGGCTCCTGGATCGCCACGTCCTCGGCGTCGAAGGTTGCTTCGTCCGGCTCGCTGCCGGCACCGATGACGTCCTGCAGGGCCGAGCTGTCGACACCGGCCGCCTCGAGCTCGCCGGCGTCGCTCTGCTGGCGGCGCAGGCCGGCGGAGAGGTCGATGCCGAGCTCCTCGGCCGCGCGCAGGAGGTCGTCGTCCTCCTCGCGGACCTCGAGGACGGTGCCCTCCTCGCTCTGCACGCTCATGTCGAGCGCCAGGCTCTGGATCTCCTTCATGAGCACCTTGAACGACTCGGGGATGTTGGGCTTGGCGATGTTCTCGCCCTTGACGATGGCCTCGTAGGCCTTGACGCGGCCCACCGTGTCGTCCGACTTGATGGTGAGCATCTCCTGCAGCACGTACGCCGCGCCGTAGGCCTCGAGCGCCCAGACCTCCATCTCGCCGAAGCGCTGGCCGCCGAACTGGGCCTTGCCGCCCAGCGGCTGCTGCGTGACGAGGGAGTACGGGCCGGTGCTGCGCGCGTGGATCTTGTCGTCCACGAGGTGCAGCAGCTTGAGGATGTACATGTAGCCGATGGTGACCTTGTTGTCGAAGCGCTCGCCGGTGCGGCCGTCGTACAGCCAGACCTTGCCGGAGCACTGGCGCCCCGGAGGCTCCTTCTCGTTGATCTTGAACTGGACAGGGCTGTCGGGATTCTCGACGCTGCTGCGGATGAGCAGCTCGTCGATCTCCTCGATCGTGGCGCCGTCGAAGACGGGCGAAGCAAGACGGGCCGGCGTGTTGCTGCGCTCACCGTCGGCCTGGAAGCCCATGTGCGCGGCCCAGCCCAGGTGCGTCTCGAGCACCTGGCCGATGTTCATGCGGGACGGGACGCCCAGCGGGTTGAGGATGATCTCGACCGGGGTGCCGTCCTCGAGGTGCGGCATGTCCTCCTCGGGCACGATCTTGGAGATGACGCCCTTGTTGCCGTGCCGGCCGGCGAGCTTGTCGCCTTCGGCGATCTTGCGCTTCTTGGCGACGTACACGCGCACGAGCTCGTTGACGCTCGGCGGCAGCTCGTCGTTGTTCTCGCGGCTGAAGATCTTGACGTCGATGACCTTGCCGCCCTCGCCGTGCGGCACCTTGAGGCTCGTGTCGCGCACCTCGCGCGCCTTCTCCTTGAAGATGGCGCGGATGAGCTTCTCCTCGGCGGTGAGCTCGGTCTCGCCCTTGGGCGTGACCTTGCCGACCAGCAGGTCGCCGGAGTTGACCTCGGCACCGATGCGCACGATGCCGCGCTCGTCGAGGTCCTTGAGGGACTCCTCGGAGCGGTTCGGGATGTCGCGCGTGATCTCCTCGTCGCCCAGCTTGGTCGTGCGGGCGTCGACCTCGTACTCCTCGATGTGGATGGAGGAGAGGAGGTCGTCCTTCACGACCTTCTCGCTGAGGATGATGGCGTCTTCGAAGTTGAAGCCCTCCCAGCTCATGAACGCGACCAGCAGGTTGCGGCCCAGGGCGATCTCGCCGTGGTCGGTGGACGACCCGTCGGCGAGCACGTCGCCGGCCTCCACCTTGTCGCCGGGGAAGACCAGCGGCTTCTGGTGGATGAGCGTGCCCTGGTTCGAGCGCATGAACTTGACGAGGCCGTAGGCGTCGACGTCGCCCTTGCCCGCGTCGACCTCGATGGTGTCGGCGTCGACGTAGCTGATCTTGCCGCCGCGTTCGGCGACGATGACGTCGCCGGTGTCGACGGCGGCACGGAACTCCATGCCCGTGCCCACGTAGGGGGCTTCCGGCGTGAGCAGCGGCACGGCCTGCCGCTGCATGTTGGAGCCCATGAGGGCGCGGTTGGCGTCGTCGTGCTCGAGGAAGGGGATGAGGGCCGTGGCCACCGAGACGATCATGGTGGGGCTCACGTCCATGTAGTCGATCTCGTCCGGCGGCACCTGGACGATGTCGGCGCCGGCGCGCGTGCGCGCGAGCACCAGCTCGTCCTGGAACTTGCCGGTCTTGGCGTCGAACGGCGCATTGGCCTGGGCGATGGTGACGTAGCGCACATCGCCGGTCTTGGCGTCGATGAACTCCTGCTCCTCTTCGGAGGCGTCCAGGTACACGATCTCGTCGGTCACCTTGCCCTTGACGACCTTGCGGTACGGGGCGCGGATGAAACCGAACTCGTCCACGGTGGCCATGGACGCCAGCGAGCCGATGAGGCCGATGTTCGGGCCTTCAGGGGTCTCGATGGGGCACATGCGGCCGTAGTGCGTGGGGTGCACGTCGCGCACCTCGATGGGGGCGCGCTCACGGGTGAGGCCGCCCGCGCCCAGGGCGCTCAGGCGGCGCCGGTGCGTGAGGCCCGAGAGCGAGTTGGTCTGGTCCATGAACTGCGAGAGCTGCGAGGAGCCGAAGAACTCCTTGAGCGCGGCCACGACCGGGCGGATGTTGACCAGTGTGGCCGGCACGATGGTGTCGGGGTCCTCGGTGGTGAGGCGCTCGCGGATGACGCGCTCCATGCGCGCGAGGCCGATGCGGAAGGCGTCCTGCACGAGCTCGCCCACGGTGCGCAGGCGGCGATTGCCGAAGTGCTCGTACTCGTCGATCTCGTGAGCGATCTCCTCGCGGCGCGTGGCGAGCAGGGCGTTGGCCTCGGCGGCGTAGTCCTTGGAGTCGTCCGGTACGCCGAGCTTGCCCGGCAGCGAGATGAGCCGCTTGATGAGCTCGATGATGTCTTCGTTCACGAGCACGCGCACGTCGGCGTCGGGCCGGTCTTCGGGCGCGGTGTGGTTGTGCAGGCGCACGTTGAGCTTGTGGCGGCCGACCCGCGACAGGTCGTAGCGCTTGGGGTCGAAGAAGAGACCGCGCAGCATTGCCGTGGCGCCGTCCAGGGTGGGCGGCTCGCCGGGACGCTGCTTGCGGAAGAGCTCGACGAGCGCCTCTTCCTGCGACTTGGTGGTGTCGCGGTCGACGGTGTTCTTCATGTAGACGGAACCGTCGAAGAGGTCGACGAGCTCTTCGTCGCTGCCATACCCCATGGCACGCAGCAGCACGCTGACCGGGAACTTGCGCTTACGGTCGATGCGCACGTTCACGGTGCCCTTCTTGTCGATCTCGAGCTCCAACCAGGAGCCGCGCTGCGGCATGAGGTTGGCGACCAGCACCTGCTTCTCGCGCTCGGCCTGCTTGGGCTCCATGATGTAGGCGCCGGGGGAGCGGACCAGCTGCGTGACGACCACGCGCTCGGTGCCGTGGATGATGAAGGTGCCGCGCTCGGTCATCATGGGGAAGTCGCCCATGAACACCGACTGCTCGCGGATCTCGCCGGTCTCCTCGTTGATGAAGGAGACCTTCATGGTGAGCGGCGCGGAGAAGGTCATGTCCTTGTTGCGGCACTCGGCGATGGGCTTGGTGGGCTCGCCGAACTGGTGCTCCCCGAACTGCACGAGGAGCTTCTCGGAGTAGTCCTTGATGGGGTTGATGTCGGCGATGGTCTCGCTGAGGCCGTCGCTCAGGAACCAGTCCCACGACTTCTTCTGGATGTCGATGAGGTTGGGGAGCGGCAGGGGTTGGTCGAGCTTGGCGAACGACGTACGCACGCGAGGCGCCTTGGGCTCGTTCAAGCGAGTCTCCTCTGACTAGCGTCTGGCAGGGAAGAAAGAGCACACCATACCGAGGAAGAGTGGTATGGCCGCAGGCAACGCACGACCGAGAACATTACCACGATTACCCATGCTGACGCAAGAGGGAGTTTCTGTGCCCCATCAAGTGGCCCGATTCCCGAGCGGGGCCGAAGAAAACGCGAGGGGCCGGGGCGCCGCACAGGCGGCCCCGGCCCCTTCGTACAGCTCTGGCGAGCTGAGCGGCGCTACTCCTATCGACCGCCGCAGGCGGGTCGACTGGCGGTGCGCCGGAGGTTCACCGACTACTTGATCTCGACGGTGGCGCCGGCGTCCTCGAGCTGCTTCTTGGCCTCCTCGGCCTCGTCCTTGGTGACGCTTTCCTTGATCGGCTTCGGGGCGCCCTCCACGACGTCCTTGGCCTCCTTGAGGCCCAGGCCGGTGAGCGCACGCACGACCTTGATGACCTGGATCTTCTGGTCGCCGAAGGCGGCGAGGATGACGTCGAACTGGGTCTTCTCCTCCTCAGGCTCCGCGGCTGCGGCACCGGCGACCGGAGCGGCGGCGACGGCCATGGGAGCGGCCGCGCTGACGCCGAACTCCTCTTCGAGCGCCTTGACCATCTCGCTGAGCTCGAGCACGGTCATGCCCTTGATGGCCTCGATCAGCTGATCCTTGGTAAGTTCTGCCATTTCTCGGTTCACCTCACGTGGGGCTTGAAAGCCTTGCTGGACAGGGTGGTGCGGCGGCGGCTCACGCCTCGCCGGCGGCGGCGCGCTGCTGCGCCACCTGGTCGAGGGCACGCACGAAGCCGCTGATCGTGCCCTGGAGGACGGTGACCAGGCCCGTCATGGGCGCGGCCATGGTACCGACGAGCTGAGCGACGAGGACGTCGCGCGGCGGCAGGCTGGCGATGGCCTTGACGGCGGCGGCGTCGATGCGGCTCGACTCGAGCACGCCGCCGCGCACCTCGAGCTTGGGGTGCGTGCGCGCGAACTCGGACAGGGCCTTGGCGGCGGCGGCGACGTCGTCACCGCAGAAGGTGACGCCGGTGGGGCCGCTGAGCAGGTCCTTGACGACCTCGCGGCCGGACCTGTCGGCGGCGATGCCGCCGAGCGTGTTCTTGACGATCTTGAACCGCGCGCCGCTCTCACGGAGCTTGCCGCGAAGCTCCGCGAGCTCGGCCACCGTGAGGCCGCGGTAGTCGCTGACGAACACGTTCTGCGTGTCCGTCAGAAGCTGCGTCACCTCGGCGATCACGGCCTCTTTCTCGTTTCTCAGCATCTCGACCTCTCAGTCGCAAACAAAAACCCGCTCCCGAAGCGGAAGCGGGCACGGGCGGCAAAGCCGGGCTCGATTCGCCTCGGGTGGGCGGGCCCGGATGGACCCCTTCGGCTCCCGCAGGAGCACCGACCTTCTTCGGCCGCGGCGCACGAGGCGCCGCGAAGCGGCAGTATAGAACGCACTACGGGGCGCCGGCAACTGCCGGCGCCCCGTAGTGCTCACGACTCCAGCAGGTCGCGCGTGCGCGCAGGGTCCAGCTCGACGCTGGGGCCCATGGTGGAGGCGATGTTGACGCTCTTGATGTACTTGCCCTTGGCGGCGGAGGGCTTGGCGCGCACGATCTCGTCCAGCACCGCGCCATAGTTCTCCACCAGCATCTCCTCGGTGAAGGACTTCCTGCCGATGCTGAGGTGCACGATGCCCGAGCGGTCGGTGCGGTACTCGACCTTGCCGCCCTTGGCGTCGCTGACGGCCTTGCCGACGTCGAACGTCACGGTGCCCGACTTGGGGTTCGGCATGAGGCCGCGCGGACCGAGGATACGGCCGAGCTTGCCCACCGTGCCCATCATGTCGGGCGTGGCGATGGCGATGTCGAAGTTGAAGACGCCGTCCTGGACCTGCTTGGCGAGGTCCTCGCTGCCGACGATGTCGGCACCGGCGTCGCGAGCCTCGCGGGCCTTGTCGCCCTCGGCGAACACGGCCACGCGCATCTCCTTGCCGGTGCCGTGCGGCAGCACGGTGGTGCCGCGCACGATCTGGTCGGCGTGGCGCACGTCGACGCCGAGGCGGAAGTGGACCTCCACGGTCTCATCGAACTTGGCGCCGGGCAGCGTCTTGAGCAGGCGCATGCCCTCGAGGGGTGAGTAGAGCCGCCCGGGCTCGACGGAGCGTTTGGCGGCGACGTAGGTGCGGCCCTTCTTGGCCATTCGCGTACCTCCTGTGGTGCAAACGGCGACAGCGATCGCCTCCCACATCGGCGGGACCGGCAATGAGCCGGCCCCGCAGGGGTCATGCTTCGACGACCTCCACGCCCATGCTGCGGGCGGTGCCCTCGATGATCTTCATGGCGGCGTCGACGTCGTTGGCGTTGAGGTCGGGCAGCTTGGTCTCGGCTATGGCGCGGACCTGGTCGCGCGTGACCTTGCCGACCTTGTGACGGTTGGGCTCGCCCGAGCCCTTGTCGAGACCGATGGCCTCGCGCAGCAGCACGGCCGCCGGCGGCGTCTTGGTGACGAACGTGAACGAACGGTCTTCGTACACGGAGATCTCGACCGGCACGACGCTGCTGCTCGAGCCCTGCGTCTGGGCGTTGAACGCCTTGCAGAACTCCATGATGTTGACGCCGTGCTGGCCCAGGGCGGGGCCGACGGGCGGAGCCGGACTGGCGGCGCCGGCGGCGATCTGCAACTTGATCTTGGTGAGGACCTTCTTGGCCACTGCTTGCCTCGCTTGCTGCTCGGTTAGGACGTCTTCTTGACCTGGTCGAAGGCGAGCTCGACCGGCGTCTCGCGGCCGAAGATCGACACCATGACCTTGAGCCGGCTCTGGTCGAGGTTGACCTCGACGACGTCGCCGGAGAAATCGCTCAGCGGACCCGAGGTGACGCGGACGTTCTCGCCCACGCTGAACTCGGCCTTCTGCTTGGGCCGCTCCACGGAGGCCGTGTGCATGATGCGGTCGACCTCGGCGCGCGACAGCGGGACAGGTTTGTTCTGCGCGCCGACGAAGCCGGTGACGCCCGGGGTGTTCTTGACCAGCGACCAGGTGTCGTCGGTGAGCTCCATCTGCACGAGCACGTAGCCCGGGAAGACGCGCCGCTCGCTGGTGATCTTCTCGCCGTCCTTGGTCTCGACGACCTGCTCGGTGGGCACCACGATCTGGTGGATGCGCTCCTCCTGGTGCATGGACTGGCGCCGGTGCTCGAGGTTGGCCTTGACCTTGTTCTCGTGCCCCGAATAGGTATTGACGACATACCACTTATACACGCGTGACCCGCCTCACTTGATCACCGAGAGGATCACGTCGACGGCCTTGGCGAAGACGACATCGAGGACGCCCGTGTAGACCGTCGCGATGCCGACCGCGACGAGCACGACGAGGGTGGACTGGATGAGGTCCTTGCGCGTCGGCCACGTGACCTTGCCCAGCTCGATGCGGACATCCCGCAGGAACCTGCCGAGGCCGCGCTTCTCGCCCGACCTGCCGGACTTCGCAGGCGCCTTGGACTTCTGCTGCCCGCGACGCGCCGGCTTGGCGTCCGCCCGTTTGGCGACGGACTTGCCGCCTGACGCGGGCTTGCCCTTGCCGGACTTGTCCTGTCTGTTGTCCGAAGTCTTCGCCACTCAACCGCTCCGATGGTCGTTGGCAGGGCTGGAGGGACTCGAACCCCCGACCCCCGGTTTTGGAGACCGGTGCTCTACCAATTGAGCTACAGCCCTAAGAACACAAGGGGGGAACGCTCAGCGCGTCTCCTTGTGCACGGTGTGCGTCCCGCACCAGCGGCAGTACTTCTTCAGCTCGATGCGGTCCGGATCGTTCTTCTTGTTCTTGTTGGTGTGATAGTTGCGACGCTTGCACTCCTGGCAAGCGAGGGTGACCAGCTGGCGCACGTCGTCGTCCTTTCAAAAAGAAGCACGTAAGGATAGCAAGGGTGCACCGCGAGGGTCAACGCGGGTCCTCACGGCTCCCCGGCGCGGACCTCACGCCGCGCCGACCACGGCGGCGCAGTATAGCAGACGCCGCCGGGCCGGCAAACCGCGCACGATGGGCGAGGCGACCTGACCGCCTCTGGCCCTGCGGGCAGGCGACCTCGCCCGACGCCCGCGCCCGCAGGCTTCGCGCGGCGACGCGATGAGGTACGGTGTCTTGGTACGCTTCGGACCGGAGGGACCGTCCGGCACACCGGTGCCGCGGCGGGACCAGGAGAGACGGGGACCGTCACACGTGACCGACGACACACCGACGACAGGCTCACCTGCGGCCCACGGCGGGCGCCCGCACAGGCCCGTCCCGCCGCCGGAGGTGCCGGGCGGGACGACGGGCGGTCCGGCGCAGGGAGGGTCGCCGGGCGGCCGCGCGCCCGCGAGCGCCGCGGAAGGCGGCATGGCGCCCGGGCGGGTAGCCGCGCCTCCGATGGTGGCCCCGGGAGTGCAGCCCCTCCCCCCGCCCCCTCCCTCGGCGTCACCGGAGGTGCTCGCGGGGAGGCGGCGCTCGACCGGTCGGGCGCCGGCCCGCACGCCCACCTCGGACCCGAGGCACGAGGCCCGCTGCGCCGTGAGGCGGCGTGGGGCTGGCGGTCCGGGCTGGCGGGGCTGGCCGTGGGGTTCGGCCCCGAGATGCTCCTGTACGCGGTATCGCTCGGCGTCGTCGCGGCCGACACGCAGGACACCGCGGTGACCACAGCCTCGGCCGTCGCTCTCGTCCTCATCTCGCTCCTGGTGTACGGATGGCACACCGCGGCGGCCTGGTTCTTCTCGGTACGCGTGGCCGGCCAGGGGCTGTCGGCCTGGGGGTTCCGCCTGCCCACACGCGCCTTCTTCTGGACCATCCCCGCGGCGCTCGCCGTGGTCTACGCGGTGAGCATCGTCCACGACGTGGTCGTCGACCCCGAGCAGCAGGACATCGTCGGCCAGTTCCCGCACACCCCGCTCGGCATCGCGCTCTTCGTGCTCCTGGCGGTGATCATCGCACCGCTGGCCGAGGAGGTCTTCTTCCGCGGCTTCCTGTTCCGCGCCTTCGCCTCCTCCTGGGGGTGGGTGACCGGCGCCGTGGTCTCCGCGGCCGTGTTCGGCGTGGCTCACGTTCAGCTGGACGTGTTCTTCCCCCTCTTCGCCCTCGGCCTCATGCTCGCGTGGGTGTACAAACGCACCGGGTCGCTGTGGACCAGCATCGCGCTGCACGCGCTCTTCAACGGCCTCTCAGTGCTCGTCTGGGCGGTCGGAGGCTGAGGGTCACCGCCGACGGCGGCGCGGTCGCACGAGCGCGCGGCGCGCAGCGGCGCGAGCGGAGCGCCGGTCAGCCCAGCAGCGTGGGCTTGCGCAACTCCCGGCAGTGGCAGTCGTCGTCGTCCGGAAGCGTTGCCAGTGCCGTGAGCAGGATGCGGGCCATGAGCGCCGAGTCTTCTCGGAACATGGTGGCCAGCACCTCGTGCTCCCACTCCTGCACCACGCCCTCTCCGTAGTTGACGACGAGGTAGATGCCCGCGTAGCAGGCGCCGATGTCGCGGGCCAGCCACACCTCGGGGCAGAAGCTCTGGCCCACCACGTCGCCGAGCGTCTGCAGGTGGCGGACCTCGGCCGGCGACTCGAAACGCGGCCCTTCGGTGACGACGTAGGTGCCCCGCGAGAACAGGCGGCGCGAGGGGGCCAGCACGCGCGCCGCCCCGAGAAGCGCCTCTCGACCGGTTTCGCACACCGGGTCGCGCATGATGAGCAGGTGGCCGCCGGCCACCAGGCCGTAGCGATCGCGGTCGGTGGTCTGGTCCACGAAGTCGTCGACCACGATGAAATCGCCCGGGTCGAGCAGGTGGTTGAGGCTGCCGACGCCGGCGTCCGAGAGGATCCTCCTGACGCCGGCCCTATGCAGCACGCTGAACACCTGGCGGGAGGCGCGCCCGCGCGAGACGCCCTTGCGCCAGCCGTGCAGGCGCACGTGCAGGACGGCCCGCCCGCCGATCTCGAACAACGTGAACGGCGGGCTCTCGCCCCACGGCGTCTCGAAGACGAGGTCGCGCTCGACGAGGCGAGCGGCAGGATGGAGTTCGCCGGGAAACGCGGCGGCCAGCGAGCCGGAACCGCCGATGACGGCGAGCCTGGCGTCGGGGATCGCCGCCACGCTCAATACCCCGCCAGGTCGGGCGTGACGCGCAGCGTCATGAGCTGCACGTGGTCGCCGTGGTCGGACGTGTACCGGCTCAGCGCCTGGTCCAGCGAGGGCGGCAGTCCGCGCACCTCGCCGAGTACGCTCTTGCCGCGCGCCACCGCATCGCCCAGAGCGACCTGGGGTCTCGCTATGTGGGTGACCACCAGCAGCAACGAGGGGTCGCGGGCCAGCTGGATGGCGATCTCCACGTCCGCGTAGCGCCCGAGGATGCGGTACTGCTTGATGGCCGTGACCTTGCCGTCGACGGGGCTGACCACCGCGGAGCCCGGCACGGCCCCGACGTCGAGCCCCGACGTTGCGGGAGACGTCTGCGTCCCCGTGCCGTCCATGAGGTAGTACTGCACGCCGCCTCCTCCGGCAAAGACGCCGGCGAGCGCTTCTCCGAGACCGCCGCCGCCGAGACGCTCCCCGGCCGGCGAGAACGGGACGGTACCTTCGTAGTCCACCGGATGATAGGCGATCGCCGTGGTGACATCGCGAGCCACCGGCAGGACGACATCGACACCGTCGACGCTGGCCACCACGACCTCGCCGGCATCGCCCGGACTGGCGTCGGTCGCGGGCAGGGCGGCGCTCTGCGGCACCCGGGCCGGGGTCTCCCCGGGGACGGCGTACGCAGCCCACACCGCGACGGCGATGAGGGCGACGAGGACGGCCAGGGCGACTATGCGCCGGCGCAGGATCTGGTTCCGGCGACGAGGGCTGTCGCTCCGCCGACGGCCTTCCGGAGCGGTGCGCATGACCTGAGCAACGTACACGCGCCGCTCCGCGGTCGCAAGCCGGCTGGCGTTCAGGACCACCGCGAACGCGTCACGGCCTCCCCGCGACCGTTGTCACCCCTGACGATGGTTCATGCGATGCAGCACTCAATGTCGGTCGCCTCCGGCCGATACCCGGGATAGGCGGACGTTCCACCGCAGAGCGCCCGGAACCACGTTGACACCACTGCTGGGCTCGGAGGTGAGCCGTGAAGTCCCGTCAAGGGAAGCTCTCGCTGCTGGTGGCGCTCGCGGTCCTCGTGTTCGCGGCGTGCGCCGCACCCTCCCTTGCAGGTACCCAGCTCAACCCCTACGAGCAGCAGCTGGTCAAGTACATCAACCAGGAGCGCGCGAAGCAGGGTCTCAAGAAGCTCAAGGTGCACGCCGACCTCGTCGCGGCCGCACGCGCGCACTCGACCGACATGGGGATGAACAAGTACTTCCAGCACGACTCCCTGGACGGCTCCACCTTCGTCAAGCGCATCGTCGCCGCCGGGTACGAGCGTGAGGGCTACGACTCCTGGAAGGCCGGCGAGACCATCGGCTGGGGCGCCGGCCTGTTCTCCAGCCCCGTGGTGATCGTCCAGCAATGGATGGAGTCGCCCGCCCACAAGGCCGTCATCCTCAACAAGTCGCTCAGGGAGATCGGCGTCGGTGCGGTGAGCACCGAGGGCTACGGGTCCATAGAGGGCACCGTCTGGTTCTTCACCATGGATGCGGCCGCGCGCGCCAAGTGACGGACGGACGCGCGCGGTGACCTCGAAGGGGCGCGGATGCGCCCCTTCTCGCGTACGGGCACGTGTCGCCGGCCGGCGAGCGGCCGCCGTCCGGGCAGTCGAGTAGGATGACCGCGTGAGCGCGAGCACGGACACGGCAGGGGGCGGCGGCGCGACGGAGCGCCGCCTCGCGGCCCTGTTCCGTGAGGGCGGTCACGAACAGGTGGTGGCCGTCGCCCACGAGGCGGCGCGCCGGGGGCGCGCCGCCTCGCTGCCCGACGACCTGCCGGAGGCGCTCCGCGAGGCGCTCGTCGCCGCCGGCGTCGGCGAGCTCTACGGCCACCAGCGCGCGGCGTACGACCTGCTGGCCGCCGGCAGCCACGTCGTCGTCAGCACCGGCACGGCGAGCGGCAAGAGCCTCTGCTACCAGCTCGCCGTGCTCGATGCATACGCGCGCGACCCGCAGAGCCGCGCGCTCCTCCTCTTCCCCACCAAGGCCCTCGCCCAGGACCAGGCGCGCAAGCTGTCCGGCCTGCGGCCCGACCGCAGCGCGCACGGCAAGAATCTGCGGCCCGCCGTGCCGGCCATCTACGACGGCGACACGCCCAAGGACGTGCGCGCCGACGTGCGGCGCAACTCCACCATCCTGCTCAGCAACCCCGACATGCTGCATCTCGGCATCCTGCCGAGCCACGAGCGCTGGGCCGAGTTCCTGCACCATCTGCGCTTCGTCGTGCTCGACGAGGCCCACGTCTACCGCGGCGTGTTCGGCAGCCACGTCGCCCAGGTGGTCCGCCGCCTGCGCCGCCTGTGCGCCTACTACGGCGGCGACCCGCTGTTCGTGCTCACCTCCGCCACCATCGCCGAGCCGCAGGCCTTCGCCGAGCGCCTCGTGGGCGTGTCGTTCACGGCTGTCGACGAGGACCAGGCGCCGCGACCGGAGCGCACGGTGGTGTTCTGGAACCCGCCGCTCGAGGACCCGGCGGCGGGCACCCGGCGCAGCGCCCTGGCCGAAGCGAGCTACGTCACGGCCGAGAGCGTGCTTGCCGGCGCGCGCGTGATCGCCTTCGCCCCCACGCGCAAGGCGGCGGAGTTGGTGTACGGGCACGTGCGCCGCCGCCTCGAGGACCGCGACCCCGGCGGCGCCGCGGCGCGCGTCATGCCCTACCGTGCCGGCTACACGCCGCAGCAGCGGCGCGACATCGAGCGTCGCCTGTTCGCGCACGAGCTCGACGCCGTCGTGGCCACGCAGGCGCTCGAGCTCGGTATCGACGTCGGCAGCCTGGACGTCTCGCTGGTCACCGGCTTTCCCGGCACGGTCACCAGCCTGCGCCAGCGCTGGGGCCGGGCCGGCCGCAAGGGGCACGGCTGGGCCGTGCTGGTGGCCGGCCAGGACGCACTCGACCAGTACTTCATGCGCGAGCCGGAGCTGCTGCTCTCGCGCCGCGTCGAAGAAGCCATCATCGACCTGCACAACCCGCACATCTCGGCGCGTCACCTGGAGGCCGCCGCGTACGAGCGGCCCCTCACGCCGTCGGACGAGGCCTACTTCGGCGCCGAGGGCATGCTCACCGCGGAGCGCCTGGCCGAGTCCGGCCGGCTCCGCCGCCACGCGGACGGCCTGGTGTGGGGGCAGCCCCACTCGCCGGCCGCCGAGACGAGCCTGCGCACCGCCGGCCGCGAGCAGTTCGTCATCGTCGAGCGCCACAGCGGCGAGCTCATCGGCACGCTCGAACACGAGCGCGTGTTCCGCTTCGCCCACCCGGGCGCCGTGTACCTGCATCTGGGCCGCAGCTACCTCGTCACCGGCCTCGACCTCCCCGGCCGCACGGTGCTCGTGGAGGACTTCGACGGCACGTACTACACGCAGGCCAAGGTGGACAAGAACGTGCTCATCGCCGGGCAGGCGGGCATGCGTCCCCTGCCCGGCGGCCCGCTGTTCTTCGGCGAGATCGAGGTCACCGAGCAGGTCATCGCCTACCAGAAGCGCGACATGACCGACCAGCACATCATCGACACCACGAGCCTCGACCTGCCCGAGCAGACGTTCACCACACAGGCCTTCTGGCTGGCCGTGCCCGCCGCCACCGTCGATGGGGCTCTGGGCCCGCTCGTGCCCGCCCTGCCTGAAGAAGTCGGGCACGCCGACAAGCCCCGCGGTCCAGAGACGGTCGTCCCCGGATCGTTGCACGCCGCCGAGCACGCCCTCATCGCCCTGTTGCCGCTCTACGCCATGTGCGACCGCTGGGACATCGGCGGCCTCAGCACGCCGTGGCATTGGCAGACCGACGTGGCGAGCATCTTCGTGTACGACGGCTACCCGGGCGGCATCGGGCTCGCGAAGCGCGGCTACGATGCCTTCGAGAGCCTCGCCGCCGACGCCGCTGCGCTGGTAGCCGCCTGCCCCTGCGAGAGCGGCTGCCCGAGCTGCGTGCAGAGCCCCAAGTGCGGCAACCTCAACGAGCCGCTGCACAAGGCCGGGTCGGTGGCCCTGCTGCGTGCGCTGCTCGGCCACCCGCCGGCCGGCGCTCTCCGTGCCTGAGCCCGGCCGGAGAGCCGGCGCGCCGGCGCCCCGCCGGCACGTCCGCACCGCCGGGGCGCCGGCGGCAGGGCGGTGATGCCCGAAGGCCGCCGAGCTTGACGGTGCGCTATCATGGAGATAGGCCGTGAAGCGTCGCCGCGGGAGAGCCCGATCCTGGAGGAGAGGCATGGTGAAGAGCGTGCGGTCCAGAGCGTCCAGCGCTGCGGTCCTCGCACTCGCCGTGTTCGCAGCGGCCATGGTCCTCGGCGCCGCCGGGCCGGCGGCGGACGCCGGCGCGCGGACGCGCGCTCAGGGTCCCACACTGGTCGCCGGTATCTCGACGCACTATCCCTGCGGCGACCCGGTGTGGTTGCGCGCCCGCCTCAAGGACGGCTCCGCGGTCAAGGGCACCCGCGTGACGTTCTCGTTCAAGCTCACGTCGGGGGCGGTGAGGCTGCACGCGACGACCGACGCCAAGGGCATCGCCCGAGTCAGGATCCAGCCGACCGCCGAGACGGCGCAGCAGGGCGTGAGGGTGCGGGTGGTGGCGAAGGCCGTCTACGAGGGCAAGACCCTGACGGCGACCACCTGGTTCACGCCGAAGTACTCCTGAGGACCCTGAAGCCCGGCGGTCGCCGGGCGAGCAGCGAAGCCCGAGGCCGGGTTTCGTGCGGCACGCTGAGGGCCCAGGCCGGCCGCCGCCGGCGGCGCTGAGTCAGGCAGGCGTGCCCGCCTGCCCGGCCACGGCGTCCTCGCCGAGCAGCTGGGTGGCGCGCAGGCCCAGGTAGAGCTCGACGATGTCGTCGGGATCCTGCAGGTCCACGCCGAGCAGGCTCTCTATGCGCCGCAGCCGCTTCTGCAGGGTGTTGCGGTGCACGAACAGCGCCTCCGCCGTAGGCTGGATGGCCCAATGGTGGTCCAGCCACACGCGCAGGGTCGTCACCAGCTGCCCGTGCCGGCGCCGGTCATACTCGATGAGGGGAGCCATGGTGCGGCGCGCCATGTCGGCCAGCGCCTCCTCGCTCTGGCCCGCGAGCAGTCGAAAGCGCCCGCTCATCGCCTCGAACAGCACGAGCCCGTGCGTGTCCACCCCGCGGGCCGCCGCCGCGGCCGCGTCCGTGGCCTCCTGGAGGGCCCGGCGCCCGTCGAGAGGGTCGGCGTGGGCGGCGGAGGCGCCGACCGTCAGCGTGACGTCGTAGGGCTCGCCGGCGGCGTACGCCTTGAACACCAGCAGCAGGTCGCGGGCCGACCCGGCGCCCACGACGGCCGCGCCGTCGGGCATCAGCAGCGATATCGAGCGCCGCCCGGGACGGCTGAGAAACGGGATGAGGCGGTCGCCGAAGAAGCTGTCGACCGCGTCCGTCAGCGCGTCCTCCTGCTCGGTCATGGGGCGCCGCGGAGCGCCTGGGAGGTGCTCGATCTGGCAGAGCGCGAGCCGCCACGGCTCGCGCAGGTCGAGCCCGTGCTCGAGCACCCAGGCGGTCGAGCTCCTCGGCGGTGGACGTGCCCGAGACGACCTCGCGCAGCAGGCGCTGGCGCATACGCTGGGTGGCCACGATCTCGTCGCGGCGCCGCAGCAGGTCCAGGGTGACCAGACGCTGCAGGAACGACAGCGCCATGTGCGCGAACTCGGTGCTGGACGGGTGCCCCACCTGCGCCACGAGGAGCCGCTCCACCTTGCCGTACAGCACGACCTCGCGGCAGAGGAACGCCTCGTCGCCTGCCTCCACGAAGCCCAGGGGGGCCAGTGAGGGCGTCGCGGCCCCCCAGGCGTTCCACGCCTTGGCCGCCGTGCGCGCCGGGTCTCGCGTACCCGCGAACCCCACCGGGGCGCCCGTGCCGTCCAGCAGCAAGAGCGGCAGCCCGATGAGCGACGCCACCTTGCCCAGGAGCTCGTCGACCGGGGCGTCGGCGATGAGCAGGTCGAGCAGGTCGTTCTGCATGGCCACGGTGCGGCGCAGACGGTGGAGATCGCCCGACGAGAGCGCGTGGTACACGTACGAGAAGACGGAGCGTACGGCGAGTGGCGGATGGATCTCGAGGATGGGCAGCTTGAGCCGCACGGCGTGCTCGACCACAGCCGGCGGCACCACGTCGATGAAATGGCCCATGGCGATCGCGAGGGCGGCCGTGTCGATGGCGGTGAGGCGGTCCAGCAGCCGCACGGCGGCCTCGTCGTCACCGGCGAAGTTGCGTCCCGAGACGACGAGCACGCTCTCGCCGGAGAGGTAGGGAACGGGGTCCTCCGCATCCGAGAAGTGGATGCCCTTGACCACGCGACCGAGGCCGGCGGCGCCCGTGGCCGTCGTCAGCCCGAGGCCGGAATCCTCAACCAGCTCACGGACCGTCAGGGCCCGTTCGCCGCCCTCCGTCGCCACCTCGGCGCCCTCGCTTTCGTCATAAGCCACGGGTGTTCATTTGCACACCGAATCGCCGAAGAGTGTGCGTCCGGGTGCCATTGTAACGCTCGCGCCAAGCGTACACTACGTGTGTACTCCAGCACAGACGACAGCACCCGGCCTCCGCTCCGCGGAAACGGCCGCACGAGATGATGAAGAGGAGAACACGATGTACTCCACCGCTTGGATCACGGCCCACGACCTGAGCCTGGTCTTCGATCCGCAGGGCCGCTTGTGGCACTTCCGCTCCACCTCGCACAGCGCTCCCTCCATCGGCGCCGCCCTGGAGGGCACCGACATGGTCATCACCCTGGCGACGCCCGGTGCGGGCCCCGGCGACCTCGCCGTCGAGCTCGACGGCAGCGTGCTGAAGATCACCGGGGAGGCCGGGAGCCTGCGCGGTCTGGTGGCTACCGTGGGGCTCCCCAAGCACGTCGAGCTCCATGCGCTGGAGACGGCCTACGGCGACGACGCCTTCGTGGTCCGCGTGCCGCTCGCCCCGGCGACCCTGGAGGCCCCCGAGCGGCAAGCGGTGCCGGTCGCCTGCTGACGCAGCTGCACACAGGCCCGCCGGCCCCCTACGGTCTGGGCCTTTCCCCCTGCGAGGGCCGGGAGCAGCTCGCTGTTCCCGGCCCTCGGCGCGTACGCACGCGTGTGCGCACGGCCCGCGCTGGGATAGGCTGCGGCAAGCCTCCCCCGACAGACCGGATACGCATGCAGGACCCCTTCGTCATCGAGCGACTGGACCCCGGGCACATCGACGAGCTCGCCCCCCTGTGGGCGGCGCTGCTCGATCACGTGGCGGCTCTGCCGGCCGCGCTCGTGCCGGTGCGCCCGGCCGACGAGTCCTGGCCCCTGGAGCGGCGCGACGTGCTCGCGGCACTGGCCGGCGACGGCTTCGTGCTCGTCGCCCGCGACGCCGGCCGGACCGTCGGCTACGCGCTCGTCGAGGTCGAAGGCCCGGACCCGGTCTGGTACACCGGCGACACTCACGCGCACCTTGCGGCGCTGGTCGTCGCGCCCGAGCGCCGCGGGACGGGCGTCGGGAGCGCGCTGCTCGACGCCGTCGACGAGGAGCTCGCCCGCCGCGGCGTGGAGGACGTGGAGATCGGCGTGGACACCGGCAACGAGGTCGCGGCCCGCCTGTACGAGAGCCGCGGCTACCGTCCGGACTTCCGCATCTACTACGGGTCGCCCGGCCGCAGGCCGTGGGCCTGCCTGCGGCGCGAGGAGGAGGACCGCCGGGCCGGGCGCGGCCGCTTCGCCCCGCCCGGCACGGCGGGCACGCGAGAGCCCGAGCCCGCGTCCGGCCCCGCCTCCGGCCAGCCGGACGCTGCGCAGACGCAGGATGAGCCGCCGGCGGCCGGCCGCCCCGGCGGCGGCGATTCGGCCGAGCTCGTCATCGAGCCCCTCCCCGCCGCCGAGCTCGACCACCTGGAGCCGCTCTGGACGGTGATGCAGCAGGACCACGCCGGCCTGTGGGACGTGCTGCCGGCGCGCGATCCCGACGACTCCTGGCCGCGCCGCCGGCAGCGGTACGCGGACTGGCTGGCGTGCGGAGACTCCTTCGTCGTCGTGGCGCGCCGCGGCGACAGGCTCGTCGGCTACTTCATGGTGGCGGTCGCCGAGGGCGACGAGACCTTCGCCACCGGCGAGCGGCTGGCGGAGCTCGAGTCGCTCGTCGTGCTGCACGAGGAGCGCGGCAACGCGATCGGCGAGCAGCTCTTCCAGGCCGGCATGCGGCGCCTGGAAGAGCTGGGCGTGGACGACGTGATCAGCGGCGTGCTGCACGGCAACGCCTTTGCGCGCCGCTTCCACGAGAGGCACGGCTTCGTGCCGTTCGTCGACTTCCTGTACGCAAAGCGCGCCGACATCCAGGCTGCCGGAAGGAGGCCGACGTGAACGCAGCCGAGGTGACGCGCGGCCGGAAGAGCGACGAGCTGCCGCGCTACGTGAGCGTGATCGGCGCGAGCCGGGCCGACGCGGCCCTCATGGCGACGGCCGAGGAGCTCGGCGAGCTGCTGGCGAGCCGCCGGCTTCACCGTGGTGTGCGGCGGCCGCGAGGGCGTCATGGAGGCCGTGGCGCGCGGCGTGAGGCGGCGAGGGGGCGTCTCCCTCGGCATCCTTCCGGAGGAGGACCGCCGCCGCGCCGCCCCGGACCTCACCTACACCATCTGCACCGGCATCGGCCACGCCCGCAACCTGAGCGTCGTAGCCAGCGGCGACGTGGTGATCGCCGTGGGCGGGGCCTGGGGAACGCTCAGCGAGATCGGCCTGGCGCGGAGCATCGGGCGCCCCGTGATCCTGCTGGGCACGTGGCGGATCCTGCCGCCGCAGGGAGGCGAACTCGACGGGGTGCGGCGGGCGTCCACACCCGCCGAAGCCGTCGAGCTCGCCGTCGCGGCGCTCGTCTGACCGCCGGTCCACGCGAACGTCAACCACTCGCGCGGTCGGCGGGGACGTCTCCCGGCTTGCGCGGCTGCTACAGTACCCACTACGTCGTTGAATCCGGCCCAGTGAGCCGCCCCTTGTCAGGAGAACCTCACATCCTCGGCCCCGTGGCGGCGAAGCTCTCCAGGCCGGTCACGGCAGGAGCGGTCCTTCGCCCCGAGACCGTCGCCGCCTTCGATGCAGGTCTTCGCCGCCGTCTCACGGTCGTCTGCGCACCCGCCGGCTACGGCAAGTCCACGGCCGCGGCGGCCGCTACCGCCGAGCTCGGCGTCGACTGCGTGTGGTACAAGCTGGACCTGCTCGACCGCGATCCCGTCCTGTTCCTGGCATCGCTCGCCGAGGCGCTTCGTGACCGCGCCCCCCAGTTCGGCGAGCCGATCCGTGAACGACTCAGATCGTCGGGGAGTGAGCCGTTCCCGCTCTCCCACCTGCAGGCCATGTTCGTCCGTGAGTGCGAGACCCACCTCGGCAATGCTGCCGTCCACCTGGCGCTCGACGACTTCCACGAGGCCGCGGAGTCCAGCGCCACCACGTCGGCGCTCGACTACCTCCTCGCCAATCTCCCGCGAGGCTTTCGCTTCGTGGTGATCGGCAGATACGACCCGTCCCTGCGACTCGCCAAGCTCAGGCTGGAGGACCAGGTGGGCCTGGTCGACGCCGGCGTCCTGCGCTTCAGTGTCACGCAGGCCGCCGCCGTCCTCGAGGCACGCACGGGGGTGCGACCCGAGCCCCACCACGTGCGACAGCTGGTCGACATCACAGAAGGATGGCCGGCGAGCATCGTGTTCGCCGGCCTTGTCCTCGACTGGCAGGCACCCGACCGAGTCGACGCCGCCCTCTCGGACCCGCGCCTCAAACAGGATATCTACTCGTACCTCGCGGAACAGGTGTACGCCAGCGAGGATCGCGCGACCAGGGCCTTCCTCAAGCGGACCTGTTGCCTGGACAACCTCACCGTGGACCTCGCCGGGCGCGTGGGACGCACGCGGTTGGCCGCCAAGAGACTCGCGCATCTCGCGGCCAAGAGTGTCTTCACGTTCGCGACCGCGGACGAGGGGGCGTACCGGTACCATCGCCTGTTCCGGGACTTCCTCAGGCAGAAGTTCGTCCAGGACGAGGGCGAGGGGGCGTTTCGCAGGTTGCACGTCGAGACCGCGGAGGTACTGGAGGACGCCGGGGAGACGGAGCTGGCGATCGAGCTCTTCCTCGATGCCAACGAGCCGCGAGAGGCGCTGCGCATCGTCGCCGCCGTGGGTGAGGCCATGCTCGCCGACGTGCCGTCGGACCGGCTCGCATCCTGGCTGGAGCGACTGCCCCCAGACCTCAGGTCCGGTGAGCCGTGGCCGCTGCTCCTGGAGGCACAACTCCGCTGCCGCGAAGCCGACTACGGGCGCGCGCTGAACGGCATCGGCGAGGCCGAGCGCCTCTTTCGCGCGACCGCCGACGACGCCGGATTGTACGAGTGTCTGTCGATGCGCGAAAGCGCGCTGTTCTGGCGCGGCGACACCGCCGCGGCCATGGACGCATGCCGCGAGGCGCTGGAACGCGCCGGCACCGACGCCCAGAGGATCCACTCGCTCCTCAGCCTCGGCTCCGCCGCCGTCGAGGCACGAGACTGGGCGCTCGCGGACGACTCGTTCGCCCGCGCGGACGACCTCGCCCTGACGACCGATCCGCGCGAACGCCCGCGCGCACAGGCTCTCCGATCACACGCGCTGTACTACCAAGGGTTCGTTCGGGAGGCACGCGAAGCAATGCCCGACACGCGCGACCTAATAGTGTCACCGTCACTCCATGTTGCCGCGACCAACACCTTGGGCATGATCCGCACCGCCCTCGGCGACTACCAAGGGGCCCTGGCCTGTCTGGGCGAGGCCCTCGAGGCCGCACGGCGGTTCGGGTTCGCCGCCCCGCGCGACATGATTCTCGACAACATCGGGCTCGCCACGGGCTCCTGCGGCGACCTCCTCGCCGGCCTCGAGCACGTCCGCGCCGCGGCTCGTGGTGACGCCTACGAGCAGCAGCCCGGCCTGCGAGCCTGGGCGCAGTGCCACGAGGCCACCCTGCTTCGGAGGGCCGGTCATGTGGAGGAGGCGCGACTGGCGGCGGAGCAGGTCGTGATCCAGGCGCGCGCGCTGGACGACACCTACGCGCGCCTCAACTTCGAGGCCAACCTGCTGTTCGCACGTGGTCTGCTCGGCGACGACACGAGAGACGGCATGGACCAAGTGGCAAGGCGTGCCGATGGGCTGCAGCTTGCCTTCGTGGCGCTCAAGGCGCGCCTCTTCGCGGCCGTCGTCGCCGACACGAGGGGGCACGCGAAAGACGCGGAGGCGCGCCTGGCGCACTGTCTGCCGCGGCAGCTTGAACTGGGCCACCTGCATGTGGTGACCCAGGAGCTGTGCCCGCGGCCGCACGCCGCTCTGAGGGCGCTGTCGGTGCTGGAACGTGCCGGGCTTCATCGGCGACTCATGGACGCGCTCGCGCTCCACCCCGGGTTCGCGGAACTCGCCGACACCCTCTGCGCCGGACGCGCCGACCTCGCCGCGCTCGCCGTGGACGCGGCGCGGCGCTCCGCCCCCGATGCCGTGCTCACGCGCGTGCTGCGCGCTGCGGGGCGTTGCGGTCGGGACAACGTGGCCGCGGCGGTGGAGCGGGCGCGCACGGCTCGTCCCACGGCCACCGGGCGCGCCGCCGCCATGCTGGAGCGGCTCACGCCCCGCGAACGCGAGGTCCTGTCGCTCATGGCGGACGGCCTGCGCAACCGCGACATCGTCGCGCGTCTGTTCCTCTCCGAGTCGACGGTGAAGACTCACGTCTACCACATCTTCACCAAGCTCGAGGTGAAGACGCGGGTCGAGGCGGTCCTTCTCCATCACGATGCGCTCCCGTCACCCGGAGCCGCGGCGCATCTCAACCCCCGCATACCGGGAGATACGACCGCGGTATGATTCGCTTCCCGCTCCCGCTGGCTACGATGCGTTCCCCATCAACCCAGCCTCGGCAACAGGAGCGAAGATGGAAGCATCCACATCCGTCGTCTACATCGAGTCGAACCGCATGAGCCAGCGCAAGAAGACGGTGATCGACCTCCTGCGTGCCGGCGAGGACTTCGTGTCGGGCGAGGCCATGAGCGCGCAGCTCGGCATCTCGCGGAACGCCGTGCACAAGCACATCAAGTCGCTGCGCCGGCGGGGCTACCGCATCCTGGGCGTCTCCCGTCGCGGTTATCGTCTGGAGGAGGAGCCGAGCCGTCTCTCCATGGCGCACGTCACCGACCGCACGGCCGGCAGCGCGTTCGCCCGCTCCTACCGCTACTACGACGAGATCGAGTCGACCAACGTGGAGGCCAAGTCGCTCGCCAACAGCGGCGCCCCCGAAGGCACCGTGGTGATCGCCGAGTCGCAGACTGCCGGACGCGGCCGGCTCGGGCGCCGCTGGACGTCCCCGGCGGGCAAGGGACTGCTCTTCTCCGCACTGCTGCGTCCGGCCTTCCCGATGGGCGACGCCCACATGCTCACCCTGGTGGCGGCGTGCGCCGCCGCCGAGGCCATCGAGTCGCTCGCCGACGTGGCGGTGGCCATCAAGTGGCCCAACGACCTCTTCATCGGCGACCGCAAGGTGGGCGGCATCCTGCTCGAGGTGGCCGGCGAGCAGGATGAGGTCGACTGGATCGTCGTGGGCATGGGCGTCAACGTGAACACCGAGTACTCTGAGTTGCCCGTCGCGCTGCGCAGAACAGCGACGTCCCTGAAGATGACCACGGGCGCCCCGGTCGACAGGAGTGAGCTCCTCGCGCGGCTGCTGCTCGCACTCGACGGCCACTACCGGCGTGCGCTGTCCGACGGCTTCGAGCGCGCCTTGAGTGAGTTCAGGAGCCGGGACTACCTCGTGCGCCGCACGGTGAGCGTCCAGACTCGCGAGGGCGCGGTGGTGGGCGAAGCCGTCGGTATCGACGAGCGCGGCGCCCTGCTCGTGCAGGTGCCTCACCGCTCGGTGCGTTCGTTCCACTCCGGCGACGTCACCCTCGCCACCTGAGCCGCACGCGCCCCGGGAGGTCGTCACCTTGACAACCTCCCGGGGCGCGCCCTACATTGTCACCTCTGTTCTCCGGAGCAAGGTTGACGATTTGCAGCAGCTTCAGGCGCGCGAGGTCGCCTACGCCGCCCTCTTCGCGGCCCTCATCGCGGCAGGCGCGTTCGTGGCCGTCCCGCTCGGCCCCGTGCCCTTCACCCTGCAGGTACTCGTGGTGCTGCTCGCGGGCCTCGTGCTGGGCCCACGCGGCGGTACGCTCGCTGTCGCTGCCTACCTCGTCCTGGGGCTCGTCGCTCCGGTCTATGCCGGCGGCACGTCGGGCGTCGGCGTCCTCGTCGGACCGACGGGCGGGTATCTGTGGGGCTTCGTTCTCGGGGCCGCTGCCGCGGGTCTCGTGGCGCGGCGCACCGGACCGAGGCTCCTGGGTCTGACGGCCGCGGCCCTCGCGGGACTGGTGCCGATCTACGCGCTGGGTACGACGTGGCTGGCGTTCCAGCTCCACCTGGACGCCGGGGCGGCCATAGCCGCCGGCGCGCTGCCGTTTCTCACCGCCGACCTGGTGAAGGCAGGAGCCGCCGCCCTGGCGGCGAGAAGCCTGCTCAGCCTGCCGCTGGGTCTTCCCGAGCCTCAGACGAGAGGCCGCTGACGTCGGCCAGCGCCCGGCCGCGGAGGCGGAGGTTGATGCGCCCGCGCTCGTACTCGACCATGAAGTCGGTCGAGCTGCCGTCCCTGTACGCGAGGTCCTTGTCGCGCAGGACCCGGGCCAGCGCCTCCACGTAGTCCTTCTCGAGGGTCTTGCCCGAAGCCCCGCGCAGCTCCTTGAGCGCCTCGAACGAGCTGCGCGCCGAGTGGTACGGCCGGTCCGACGTCATCGCGTGGTACGAGTCGGCGACCGCGAGGATCTTGCTCAGCTCGGGGATGTCGTCGCCCTTCATGCCGGACGGGTAGCCGCTGCCGTCCAGCCGCTCGTGATGGTACCGGACGATGTCGGCCACTCCCTGGTACGCGACCAGGTGCGAGAGCACCTCGGCGCCCTTCTCCGGATGCTCTCTGACGCAGGACCAGTCCTGCTCGTCGAGGACGGTCGTCTTGCGGAGCACGGCGTCGGGTACTCCGACCTTCCCCAGGTCGTGGAGGAGGCCCGCGAGGTGCAGCGCCTCGGCCTGCTCCTCCGGCAGGCTCAGCACCATGGCCATGTCGCGGCAGTACATGGCGACCGCGGCAGAGTGCTGGGCAGTGTACTCGTCCTTGCTGTCGAGCAACACCACCATGGCCGCCGCCAGGCCGATGTTCATCTCGAGATACTGGTCGCTGAGCTCCTTCTGCCGGGTCAGATGCTGCTTCTCGCGGACCAGCAGCTTGAACATGTACTGGCTCGAGAACAACGGGATGAACAGGAGCGCCACAGCGACGATGCCAGCCTCGGCGTACAAGGCGGCAATGGCCAAGCCGAGCAGAAGAAGCACGCCCAGGGAGCGCATGAAGGGCGGCATCTCCTCACGCCAGAAGGAACCAAGGTGTCTCTGGTACTTGACCCGCATGCCCATGCTGACCAGCGCGAGATTGGCCGCTTCAAAAGTAACCGCAGCTGCAGCGCCGGCCGCGAGCAGCGAAACCGAGAGGGAGTCCGGAGGCACGTCGAGCGCTCGTGACACCGCCTCGAAGACCATGGTGGCCAGAAACACCGAGAGCACCGTGTTGGCCACGTTGAAGACGACGACGACGCGGGACTCCTCGCGCCAGGCGCCCCAGAGCCCGAGCACGAGCGCCACGGCGAGCGCCGGCACGCGGCCGGTGTACATGATCGCGAGAAGGAGCGGCAGGTTGCCGGCGGCGAGCGTGACGCGTTCCGACACCTCGACCGACATCTCGTCGGCGATCACCGCGAGGACGGCGAACACCACTGCGTCGCGCAGCACGGTCGTCGTCAGGACAACGGAGCCCGGGTACAGCAGGGCGTAGCCCACGGCAAGCGAGCCCGCTGCGGCCAGCCCGACCGCGAACGCGCGGAAGTTGCGCTCAGCTATCGACACTCCACCTCACCCGGGTCCTCGGTGTGGCGTCTATCGGCAGCACCTGGGGCGGGCTTGAGGGTCAGTGGATCTTGCTGCTGCCGCCACCGGCCACGAGCGCAAGGAGGAGGGAGGCGAGGGTGCGTTCTATCTTCTTGCTCATGATGACCCCGCCCCAGTCAGTGAAGCTTGGCGTAGTCGGCCGTGATGTGGAGCTTGGCGTAGTCGGCCGTGATGTGGAGCTTGGCGTACTCAACGAACATGGAATCCTCCTAAAGTCCCGGCGACAACTGCCGATGAATTGTGGTTGACGACTGCCTTGGCACTCTCGCAGCGACGCTCGCGGAAGCCCACCCCTCAGGCTTTGGACATCCCGCGCAAAGCGGCGCGTGAACGATTGCCAGAATGGACAACACATTTTGTGGCGCCCGCGGCAATCGTCATCCCAAGCTTGCCAGCACCCTCGCGCACGCACGCGCGAAGGCGAGTCGTGCCGAAGCCTGCGCGAAGGAGCGGTGACCGGCCCAGCGAAGCTCTCCGGGTCACCGCGGTCGTCCGGCGCCGGGAGGCATCATCGAGGCCAACAGCATCAGGCGGGTCGACAGGAGGACCAGCGCCCGCCGCGCGTCGCTCGCGCGCAACGGCAACTTCGCGCTCCTGTGGGCGGGCCAGTTCGTGTCGCAGCTGGGCGACAGGCTGGCGATGGTCGCACTGCCGTGGCTGGTGTACCGCGCCACCGGGTCGGCCCTGAGCACGGGCGTCGCCTTCGCCCTCTACACGTTGCCCTACGTGCTGTTCGGAGCCTTCGCCGGCGTGCTCATCGACCGGTTCGACAAGCGCCTGGTCATGATCGCCTCCGACCTTGTGCGGGTCGCGCTCGTGATGCTCGTGCCGCTGGCGGCGCAACGGTCTCTCTGGGCCGTGTTTGTGTTGAGCTTCCTCATCGCGAGCGCCGCCGTGTTCTTCGACCCCTGCAAGCTCGCGCTCCTGCCGGATCTGGTCCCGCGTGAGAAGCTGCTGCGCGCCAACTCACTGCTGGCCACCGGCGAGAACCTCACCGAGATCCTGGGGTACACCGCCGCGGGGTTCGCGCTCGCGTACATCTCGACCACCAACGTCTTCCGCATCGACGCGGCCACCTTCGCGGTGTCGGCCGCGTCGCTGGCGCTGATCCGCTACAGGGCCCCGGTGCGGGCGGCGACGGAGAAGGCCGCCCGCTCGTTCTGGCGCGACCTGCGCGAGGGCTTCGCCTTTCTCCGGCACCACCGCGGCCTGCTGACGAACACCATCATGGTCGTAGGCTGCGTGGCGGGGCTCGGGGCGTCCTACCCGCTCGCCTTCCTGCTCGCGGTGGACGTGTTCGACGCGGGCACGGCGGCATTCGGCGTGTTCGAAGGGATGGTCGGCCTCGGCTACCTCGTGGGCTCGCTCGCGCTGGCGGCCCTGGCCCAGCGTGTGCCGCAGGGCCGCGCCATGGTCGCGGGGCTGATGCTCATGGGCGCGAGCCTGTCTCTGGTGGCCGCGGCCGGGGGCGTGTGGATCGCCTGCATCCCGTTCGCGGTCCTCGGCGTGGCCAACGCGGCGGCGCTCATCGCGATCGACACCTACCTGCAGAACGTCGTGCCCGAACACCTTCGCGGCAGGGTGTTCGGCACGCGGTTCACGCTCACGCAGGGCGTCTACGCGCTGGCGGTGCTCGCCGGCGGCGCGCTCGCCACCATCGTGGACATCCGCGTGCTCTTCATCGTCTGCGGCCTGCTGATCGCCGTGCCGGCGCTGGCGGGCCTGTTCGTGCGCGAGATCCGCGACGCGTGAGCGTGCTTCTGACCTCAGGCGGTCGGTGATAGCCTAGGTCCGGCCCGCGGCGGTCGCGGGCCTCGGCGTCCCCGCCCAGAGCGGGACGCGAACGCCATGAGCACCTCGTCACCTGCACAGACTCCCACGCTCCCCGGCATGCCACGCTCCGCTTGGCTGCAACTCGGCGTGGTCTGCGTGGCCGAGTTCGTGGTGTGGACGGGCTTCGGCGCCATCATGCCGTACCTGCCGATCTTCCTGAAGGACCAGGCGCACAGCTCCATGTTCATGATCGGCGTCATCGCGGCGTCCTTCTACCTCGGCACGCTGCTGTTCTCGTCGCCCTTCGGCTGGCTCAGCGACACCGTCGGCCGCAAGCCCGTCATGCTTGGCGGCATCGTCCTGTACTCACTCGCCATGTTCCTGTTCACGCGCACGGCCGACCCCTGGTGGTTCGTGCTGTTCCGCTTCATGGAGGGCGTCGGCACGGCCGCGGTGGCGCCGGCGGCCATGGCGCTGGTGGCCGACATCACCACCGAACAGACGCGCAGCAGGGCCTACGGCATCCTCACCTCGGCGCAGTTCGGCGGACTCATCGTGGGGCCGGCGCTGGCGCCGCCCATCTACCACATGGCGGGCGGCGGCGTGTCAGGCTTCTACGCCATCTTCTACTTCGGCGCCGCCTTGGCGGCGGCCACGACCGTCCTCGTCGCCGCGCTCATCCGCGAGCCGGCCGTGACGCACCGCAGAAAGGCGGCGCGCGCCGGCAAGAAGGCCGAACGACCACCCTACCGGGCCATCCTCTCGCCGCCCATCATCGCCTTCCTCGTCATCGGGTTCACCGCCCACCTCTCCATGGGCGGCTGGGAGGTGGTGTGGAGCATCTGGCTCGAGCATCTCGGCGCGTCCATGACGTACATCGGCCTCACGTGGGTCGCCTTCAGCGTGCCCATGCTGCTCTCGTTCGCCGGCGGCATGCTGGCCGACAAGTACAGCCGCTTCACCCTCATGTTCGTGGGCTACACGATCTCGGCCGTGTCCTGGATCCTGTACGGGACGACCACCAACCTCACGTTCTTCATCGTCATCAACGTCGTCGAGGGCCTCGCCATAGCGTTCTCGTACCCGCCCAAGCAGGCCTTTCTCATCCAGGTGAGCCCCCCGAAGTGGCTCGGCACCGTGACCGGCATAGAGGCCACGTCGATGCAGCTCGCCGGCATGATCGGTACGTTCCTCGCACCGGTGCTGTACGGCTGGATGTCGGGGTACGTGCTGGCCCTGGGCGGAGTGGTCAGTCTCGTCGGCCTGGCCGCCACCGCGCCGGTGCTGCACCGCGAGTGGCGGCGCCTCTCGGCGCAGGGGCCCGTGCCGAGCACGAGCGAGCTGGAGAGCCGCGACGGCGCGCTGCCGGTGACGACGGCGGAACCGCCCTCGAGCCGGGAGTGAGATGAGGGCGCCCGCCCCGGCCGGTCGCGAGACCCCGGACTGCCCTCAGGAGCGGCGCACCTCGCGGTAGAGGGTGTCCCTCTGCACGGGAACGCGTCCGGCGGCGCGGATGAGCCCCACCATCTGCGGCACGTCGCACTGGTTGCGTACGCCGGCGGCCGCCACCACGTTCTCTTCGATCATGGTCGAACCCATGTCGTTGGCCCCGAAGGCGAGTGCGACCTGCCCCATGCGCAAGCCCTGCGTGACCCAGGACGCCTGGATGTTGGGCACGTTGTCCAGGTAGATGCGGCTGACGGCCAGCAGGCGCAGGTAGTCGACGCCGGTGGCGGGGACGTGGCCGGCCGCAAGCTCCGTGTTGCCGGCCTGGAAGGTCCACGGGATGAACGCCGTGAAGCCGCCGGTCTCGTCCTGGAGCTCACGGATGCGGCGCAGATGCTCTACGCGTTCGGCGACCGTGTCGAGCGAGCCGAACATCATGGTCGCCGTGGTCTTCATGCCCAGGCCGTGCGCCGTGCGCATCACGTCCAGCCAGACATCGGTGGGTATCTTGTGCGGGCTGATCTCCAGACGCACGCGGTCGACCAGCACCTCCGCCCCACCGCCGGGCAGGGAGTCGAGGCCGGCGGCCCGCAGGCGCCGCAGCGTCTCCTCCACGCTGAGGCCGCTGACCTTGGCGATGTGGACGACCTCCGGCGGCGAGAGCGAGTGGATGTGGATGGGATACGCCGCCTTGATGCCGCTGAAGACACGCTCGAACCAGCAGATGTCCAGGTCGGGGTGCAGGCCGCCCTGCATCATGATGGCGGTGCCTCCGAGGGCGAGGGTCTCCTCCACCTTGCGGTGGATCTCGTCCTCGCCGAGCAGATACCCCTGCCCGCTCCCCGGCTTCTTGTAGAAGGCGCAGAAGCGGCAACCGGAGATGCAGTAGTCGGTGTAGTTGATGTTGCGGTCGACGATGAAGGTGACGTCGTCGCCGGGGTGGAGGTGGCGACGGACGGCGTCGGCGCGCGCGCCGACGCCGAGCAGGTCGCCGGACTCGAGCAGGGCGACCGCTTCGCCGTCGGTGAGGCGGGCCGGCGGCGCCGGGCCGCCGGGCGGCACGGAGACGGTCTCGCGGGCGCTCATGGGAGCCCCTCGCCCGCGAGATCGAGCGCGAAGTGGACGAGGTACTCGCCGTAGGGACCAGGCTCGCGGTGGACGGAGACCCCCTCGATCGTCTCCTCGCCCGGGACCACGGCGAAGCCCAGACCGGTGTGGAAGGCGATCGAGACCGTGTTGACCGGCGCCGTGACGGCGCGGACCACGGAGCGGCCGCGCGCCCGCGCACCTGCGCAGAAGCGCCGGTAGAGGTCGCGGCCGAGACCCACGCGCCGCCACGCCGGGTGCACCCCGCAGAAGTGCACGTAGGCCTCCTCCGGATGGTCGCCACAATCGAAGCCCACGAGAAAGCCGACCAGCCGATCCTCGTGCTCGACCACCAGCGAGGCCGAGCGGAAGTGCTCGAAGAAGACCCGCGGGACCATGGCGCGCAGGTCCCGGCCGCCCCACCACTCGGGCATCACGGCCATGACCCTGGCGTGATCGTCCGGAATGGGGCGGCGGAAGACGAGCGAGGAGCAGGACACGGCGCGGTCACCCGCCGGCGGGGGTCGCCGGTGCCGTGACCGGGCCGCCGCCGGTCGCCGGCGCAACGGCCGGGCCGCCGCCGGGACCGCCGGAGCCGGGTGCGCGGAACATCGCAGCGTCGAGGTCGGGCGCCGCGACGAGCTCGCCCGCAGCCACGGCGCGCCGGTAGAACTCGTCCAGCCCGGCGCGGTACTCCCGCGCGAACTCGAAGCGGAGCTTGCGGAAGTACTCGAGCAGGTAGCGCCGGCTGAAGTCGTACCGCTGCGCCGCCGCGCCCGCCGTCTCCTCCGGACGCGCGGCGCAGCGGTCGCGCGAGGCCAGGAGCGCCGCGCCGACCGCCGCGGCCGCCTGCGGCCGCGCGGCGGCGAACTCGCGACGCACGGCGCACACGGCGAAGACCATGGGCATCCCGGTGACGGTACGCCACTCCTCGCTGAGGTCGTAGTGAAACGGGTAGACCTCGGCGCGCAGCACGTACAGCGCCTCGTCGCCGATGAGCAGCAGCCCGTCGGCGTCGGCGAGCACCTCCGCCAGCGACCCACGCCGCGGGACGAAGTCGGGCTCCATGCCCCACTCCCTGCAGAGCACCTTGAGGAGGCAGATGGACGTAGCGCTCTTCTCGGTGAGCGCGATGCGGCGCACCTCCCGCAACGGCACACGCGTGAACAGCTGCACCGAGTCGACCGCGCCGAAAGCGCTGATGGACACGTCCGGCAGAAGCGCCAGCTGCGGCGCGGCCCGCGCGAACGCGATCGACGAGGGCAGGGCGACGTCGATGAGGTCGTCCACCAGCATCTCGTTGAGTTGCGATGGGTACCCCTCGACGATCGTCGCGGACAAGCCGCGCCTCGCGAGCTCCTCCTCGAAGTGGTGGTAGAGCGGAAAACAGTTCACGAACTCGATGCGGCCGACGCGAACGGGTTGAACCTCACCCTCACGTCGAAGGAGAGACTCCCGATGGGCGCCGGCCTCCGGTCCCGACGGACCGGCGCCCTCAGGCGGAGGCGCCGGCGTCATCGTAGCGACGCACCACGTTGTAGAGCGTGTCGCGCTCGACGGGGACGCGGCCGGCGGCGCGGATCACGCGGACGAGCTCAGCCTTGCTGAGCTCCTGCCCGGTGTCGACGCCGGCCGCGTGGCTGATCTTCTCCTCCACCACCGTGCCGTCCAGGTCGTTGACCCCGAACACGAGCGAGACCTGCGCCAGCTTGAGCCCGACGTTGATCCAGAACGCCTTGATGTGGCGGAAGTTGTCCAGCACGAGACGGCCGACTGCCAGCATGCGCAGGTCGTCGAACCCGGTGGGCCCGGGCAGGTCGCTGAGGCCGGTGTGCGCGGGCTGGAACGACAGCGGGATGAAGGCGTTGAACCCGCCGGTGTCGTCCTGGAGCTCGCGCAGGCGGACCATGTGGTCGGCGAGCTCTTCCGGCCGTTCCACGTGTCCGTAGAGCATGGTGGCGTTGGACTTGAGGCCGGCCTCGTGTGCGGCCCGCATGACGTCGAGCCATTCCTGCCCGGAGATCTTGCGCTCGCAGATGAGGTCGCGCACGCGCCCGCTGAACACCTCGGCGCCGCCGCCCGGCAGCGAGCCGAGGCCCGCCTGCTTGAGCTTGGTGAGCACCTCCTGCACGGGCTTGCCGCTGATGCGCGCGAAGTGGGCGATCTCGCTGGCCGTGAACGCCTGGATGTGCACATCGGGGTCGAGCTCACGGAGCGCGTGCATCATGTCCAGGTAGTACTGGAACGGCAGGTCGGGGTGCTCCCCGCCGACGATGTGGATCTCGCTGACGCCGCCCTCGGCAAGGGTCTCGCGGGCCTTCTCCACGACCTCGTCCACGCTCAGGGTGAAGGCGTCCGCATCCCCTTCGTCGTGACTGAACGCGCAGAACAGACAGCGGTTGCGGCAGACGTTGGTGTGGTTGATGTGGCGGTTGCGGATGAAGAAGACCTCGTCGCCCACGTCGCGGGCCCGGACGAAGTCGGCCATGGCGCCCAGCGCCAGCAGGTCGTTGGTCTCCAGCAGCGCCCTCGCCTGGGACGCGTCGAGACGGTCACCGGCCTCGACGGTGTTCCAGACACCTTCCAGGCCCGCACGCGCGGTGAGGGCAGCGATCTCGGTGGGATGCACGGGGCAGACTCCAGACGTATCAGCTGTAGCGGTCGACGACGTGCGCCGCCACCTGTTCGAGCAGGTCGCGCTCGACCGCACCGGGACAGCCGGCGAGCACACTGCGAGCCTGCTCAATGTACCCCAAAGCGGCCGCGCGGGCACGCTGAAGGGCGCCGCTGCCGGCGATGACGCTGAGGGCTTCGTCCACCTCGTGTGCCGTGAGGTCCCGGCGTGCCAGGAGCGCCCTCAGTCCCGGTTCCGCCTCGAGCGCGTAGATCATCGGCAGCGTCACCGTACCGTCGCGGACGTCGGTGCCCGGGCGCTTGCCGGTCGAGTGCTCGTCGCCGCTGCAGTCGAGGATGTCGTCGAACACCTGGAAGGCGAGGCCGATGAGGCGGCCGTACTCCGCAAGGGACGCGGCCGCCGGAGCCGCTTCGCCCAACAGCGCCCCAAGGCGGCACGCCGCAGCGAAGAGATCGGCGGTCTTGCGCTCGCAGCGACGCTCGTACTCCGCCACGGTCACCGTGACGCGGTAGGCGTCGTCGCGCTGCAGGACCTCACCCTGCGACAGGCCGACGGCGGCCGCACTGAGGCTGTCGACGGCGGCCGCGTCGCCGGTGCCGGCGAGCTCCTGGAACGCGCGCGCCAGCAGGAAGTTGCCGGCCGAGACGGCCATCTCGACCCCGAACGCGTGCGCGACGGTCGGGCGGCCGCGGCGCAACTCCGCGCGGTCCAGCACGTCGTCGTGCACCAGTGTCGCCATGTGCAGCAACTCGACGGCGGTGGCGCCGCGCAGGGCGGCTCGGCTGAGCGGCCGATCCGCGCGTGCGCAGAGCAGCGCGAGCAAGGGACGCACGCGCTTGCCGCCGGCCGCCAGCGTGGCCCGGCAGGCCTCGCCGAGGGCCCCGGGCGGGCCGGAAGCCACCGCGTCAAGACGGCGCTCCACACGCTCCATGGCGCGTCCGTAGCGCACCTTCTGCCGGGCGGAGGCCCAGACCAGCTCCGGCCGGCCGCTCAGTGCCCCCCCTCGCCGTCCCAGGGCACCTCGCCCACGTGCAGGGCGACGGCGCCGAAGCCGAGACGTCTGTACCGCAGACGCACGAGGCCGGCGCGGCTCATGAGCGCGGCCAGCTCGCCCGCTCCAGGAAACGCCGCCACGGACGCCGGCAGGTACGCGTAGGCGCGTGGGTCACCGGCCACGAGACCGCCGAGCCGAGGGACCACCTGGCCCATCCACACGCGCTGCACCGCCCTTTGCGGCCCGGCCGGCGCACTGGTGGATTCGAGGCACACCACCCTGCCGCCCGGCCTGGTGACCCGCCGCATCTCGGCGAAGGCGCGCGGCACGTCGGGCACGTTGCGGACCCCCCACCCCACGGTGACGGCGGAGAACGCACCGTCGGCGAACGGGAGGGCGAGGAGATCACCGCGGACGAACGAGACGCGCGCCGAGAGGCCGGGGTCGCCGCCGACCTTCTCCCGCGCGACCTGCAACATGTCGCCGGTGAGATCGAGGCCGACCACCGTGCACCGCGGCCAGGCGGCAGCGACGGCGAGCGTGAGGTCGCCGGTACCGCAGCAGGCGTCCAGGGCACGGCCGCCGTCGCCGACCAGCGCCTGCACGGCGGCGAGCCGTCGCCAGCCGGCGTCCAGGCCCAGCGTCATGAGGCGGTTCATGAGGTCGTAGCGGCGCGCGATGCCACTGAACATGGACTCGATCCGGGCCGGGTCGCGGTCCATGGGCAGCTCGGGCCCGCGGCGGGCGGGCCCGGCCTGATCGCGAGGCATCAGACCGCGCCTCCATCCCAGGGCGGGAACAGGGTCTGCTCGAAGCCGAGCGCCGCCATGATCTTGCCGGCCACGTGATCGACGGCGTCCTGCAGGCTCTGGGGGCGCGAGTAGAACGCCGGCATGGCCGGGAGCACCACGGCCCCGGCCTCGGCCAGTTCGAGTAGCCGCCGGAGGTGGATCCGGGTGAGCGGCGTCTCCCGGGGGACGATCACGAGCGGCCGCCGCTCCTTGAGAGCGACGTCGGCGGCCCGGTGGATGAGCGTGCGAGTGGTACCGAGCGCGATGTGGGCGGCAGCGGCCACCGAGCACGGACACACGACGACGGCATCCGGCGCGCTGCTGCCGCTGGAGGCCGGCGCAGCGAGGTCGTCCGGCGCGTACACGGCCGCCGTCACACCGGCGAGCTCGAGAAAAGCCCGAACGACGTCGGCCCGGTGACGGGCGTGCAGCTCGAGCTCGTGATCCAGCACCAGCACGCCGCTGTCGGAGATGCACAGCTGCAGGCTGCAGCCGGCCGCGTCCAGCGCCTGGACAAGGCGCAGGGCATACGGCGCCCCGCTGGCGCCACTCACGCCCACGAACACGCTCCTGGGGGTCATCCCTGTCCTCATGCTGGCCGCCGCGACGGCGCCGTTCACCCGCGCGTCAGTTGACGCTGCTGCCAGGCTCGTGACACTGGCCGCCCCAGCAACCCTGCGGGCCGGTGCCGCCGTTGCCGTGGCACTTCATGCACACGCTGCCCTGGTTGTACACGTGGTTCGGGTGGTCGGCGACGAAGGCCGCGGAGTGTGGCAGCGCGACGCCGTGACAGCTGGTGCAGAACTGGCTGGAGTGGCACTTGCCGCAGAGCGACGGGTTCGAGAGAGCCACACTGGAGTGCTGACCCATCCAGCTGCTCGGGTGCGGCATCTGCAGGCCGTGGCAGGTGATGCACGGGTCTTTGCCGTGGCACTTGACACACACCTGGGGATCCTTCTGACCCACGGTGTCGTGCCGCGCCGTCCAGTCGTCCGGGTGCGGGATCACGACGCCGTGGCAGTCGATGCAGAACCTGGGGTCGTTCTTGAGGTGACACTCTACGCAGATCTCCTTGCCGCGCTCGTTCACGATGGGACCGTGCTGCTTGATCCACCGCGCCGGGTGCGGCATGGCGAGGCCGTTGTGGCACTCCTCGCACACGACCTCCCCCTTGTGACAGCCGGCGCAATCCGCGACCGTCATGGGGGCGGTCATGGCCACGTTGATGTCGGCCGGCGGGCGGCCGCCGACGTGGCAGGTGTTGCAGTCGTCCGGCAGCTGCTTGCCGTCGTGGCAGCGCGCGCAGATGGGCATCTTGTTCTGCGATGCACGCGCGATCTCCAGCTGCGTGCCGGGGTGGCTGATGCTGGCGTGGCAGGTGATGCACTGGTAGCCGGCCTCGCGCAGGCCCGTGTGATTGACGCGGATGCCGTCGATCACCTGGTCGCGCTCGATCTGCGACTTGGGGTGACACTGCACGCAGTTGTTGGTGCCGACCGCGGTGGTCAGCGGACGCTCATACGTGTCGGACACGTACAGGATGAGGTTCGTGACGCCCTGCAGGTTACGGATCGCGTAGTTGAACACGCCGGGCTTGGTGTGGCACTGCTGGCAGCCCACTCCGGCCTGGTAGTGGGCGGAGCGCTTGTACGAGTCCACCTCCGGCTGCACGAGATGACAGAGCTCGCACGTCCTGATGTTGTTGACGGCAGAGAACCCGATGACGGCCACGACGACGATCAGGGCGACGGCAGCGAGCACCCCGAAGATCCAGGCCGCCGGCACTGTACCCTCGAGCAGGACCCGTTTGCCGGAGTCGCCGTTCTTGCCTTTGCGGGACACGGTCACTCGCTCACCGGTTGGGTGGTGGCCCCGGCCGCCGGCGAGACGCGCGGCTCCGGCGTGTAGTCGACACCGTCGAACAGACTGTGGGCGCGCGGGTCACCCGAGGCGTGCTGCACGTGGCAGGCCTGGCAGTTGTCCAGGACATGGCAGTTGAAGCAGGTCGGGACCCCGGCTTTCTCCACGGACTGGGGGTGCGCGGCGACGTAGTCCTCGGGGTGGGGCATCTTCACCTGGTGGCAGGTGCGACAGTACTCCTTGACGTCGTGACACTGCACGCACGTCTCGCGTCCCTGCGCCTCGGCGGTCTTGCCGTGGGTGGTCATCCAGACGGCGGCGTGCGGCATCTCGATGCCCGAGTGGCAACTGCTGCAGGCGTCCTTCTGCAGGTGACAGGCGCTGCACGTGGAGAGGATGCCGATGGCCCCGTGACGCGTGTCCCAGCCGGCCTGGTCGTGGGTGGCCGGAACGGCGCTGCTCACCGGCTTCTCGTGGCACTGGTCGCAGCGGGACGTCGCGACCGTACCGTCGTCCGCCCGGTAGCGGTTGTTGTGGCAGATGAGGCACTGGTCCATCGCGGGGTAGGTGCGCGACCCTTCGGGTACCGCTTCGCCGTGCGCGACTGTGGAGTGGCAGCGTTGACAGAGGAATCCCGCCTCGATGAGGTGCTGGTGGTCCACGCGGATGCCCTGGGCGCTGATGGTCGTGAACAGGCTGTCGTTGGTGTGGCAGCGGCGGCACGACTGGTTGAGCACGAAGCCAAGGATGGGCTTCTCGTAGTCACCCGTGATCTGAGCGATGGGCTGTTGCAGGGCCTCAAGCTTGGAGGTGAGGAAGAACAGCGGGCCCGGCTTGGTGTGGCACTGCTCGCAGTTGACGCTCCCGTGAGCTGACTGCTCCCACCAGGCGACGTACGGCTCGTGGCTCTTGCACGCGGAACAGAACGTGGCCGTGGATGTGGCCGCAAGCAGCACGCCGATGAGCACGACCAGGACGGTGAGGCCGATGGCTGCGATGGTGATGCCGCGTGCGGTGAGACGGAACTTCACGTGCTATCGGCGGACCGAGCCGGCGTGAGGGAAGCGGGCATGGACGGCGTCGCTGTGACACAGACTGCACGCGTATCCATTGGTGTGCCTGGCAGCCGAGCCGTGGCACCTGAGGCAGGTGGAGTTGCCCGGGATGGGCATCCGGGAAGCGTGGAACCTCTTGCCGTGACACGAGTTGCAGGTGAGTCTGGAGCCCGCGGGCGCCGCGTGGAGGGCCTTGTTGTGACAGCCGGACAGGTTGCAGCTGAGCTTCTTCGTGACCTTCGTGGAGTGCTGCGCGAGCTTCTGCGCACCGGTGCCGGTGCCCTTGTGACAGGTGGCGCACTTGCCGCCGGAGACCGTGCGACCGGCGTGCCTCATGGAGTGGCAGCCGGCGCACTTCTTGAAGCCGGGGCTCGTGGCCTGGTAGGTGTGGTAGGCGTTCGCCGCGGTATGGCACGCCTCGCAGTCGACCGTGCCGGCGTGCTGTTTCTGCTTGTGACAACGCGAGCACGGCGACATGCCGGGCGAACCGCCGTTGTGGTGCGGGCTGACGCCCGGCTGGGCGACGCCGTCACTCGGCGCGTGACAGCCGAGGCACTGCGGAAGCGAGCCGCGGTGGGGATCCGTGCCGTGGGCGAACTCCTTGCCGTACACCACGCCCTGGCTCTGCAGGTGGCACGTGCCGGCGCAGTCGGCGCTGGTGGCCGACATGGACGACGTGTCCTGGCCGGGTGCGTGACACGACCAGCACGTGTACCCCTTGAGGCTCTCGAACCCGGTGTGGCAGGACGTGCAGGAGGCGTCTGTGGGCTTGCCCTGAAGGTGGCAGACGCAGCCGGTGGCGCCGTCGTGCTTCCAAGGGTCGTAGGCGGCGGCCGGCGCGGTGAAGAGGGCTGCGCCGGCGGAGACGCCGACGAGTGCGAGAGCAGCCGCGGCGACCGCGACCGCCACCCACCGGCGGATACCTCTCACGCTGACTCCCTTCCCCTCACCGACGGCGCTCTCCACAGCGCCTCGCCGGCCTCACGGCTTCCTCCACACAGAGTCGCGGCTCCGCGACCGTACTCGTACCCCTCGAGCGCGCCGACGCCCCTCCGATGCGGCCACGCTCCGCGCCAGTGTACCAGTCCTCGTGAAGCCGTTCACCGTCGAAAAGCGGTCCGCGACGGCTGAACGCCCCGAGCGTGACACCGGCTGCGATTGTACCACACGGGGTATCTCGCGACCGCATGTACCAGGCACTCGCCACGCTCAGAGCACCAGCGTTGCGGCGATGACGATGGCGCCGTAGAGAAGCCCGACCGCGCCGTTCACCGTCATGAAGCTCATGCCCACCCGGTCGAGCCCGCGGCGGGCGATGTCGACGTGCGGCCAGGCGAGCAGCGCGAGCACCGCGGTCAGCCCCGCCCAGTAGACCGGCCCCAGGCCACAGAGGGCGCCCACCGCGGCCAGCAGCACGCCGGCGCCCACGTGAGAGGCCGCCGCGACCCACAGCGCGCCGCGCGGACCCACGGCCACCGGCACGGAGTGCAGGCCCTCGCGGCGATCGACGTCGAGGTCGAAGACCGCGTAGATCACGTCGAAGCCGCCCACCCACAGGCCGACGGCGAAGAACAGCAGCCAGGGGACCGCCCCGAGACGCCCGCTGACGCCCAGCCACGCGGCCGCCGGCGCGAGACCCAGCGTGAGGCCGAGCGCGTAGTGGCAGAACCACGTGAAGCGCTTGGCGTAGGGATAGAAGACGAAGGCGGCCAGCGGCACGGGCCAGAGGTACCTGCACGGCTCCGAGAGCTGGAACGCGGCGAGCACGAGCAGGCTCACCGAGACGGCTGTGAAGACCCAGACCTCGCGCCGCCCCAGACGACCCGCCGGCAGCTCGCGCTGCGACGTACGCGGGTTGCGCGCGTCGAGCTCGGCGTCGATGAGCCGGTTCAGTGCCATGGCCGCGCTGCGCGCCCCCACCATGGCCACCGTGATCCACAGAAGCTGACTCCAGGTGGGGGCCCCCCTCGCGGCCAAGAAGGCGCCCGCGTACGCGAAGGGAAGTGCGTAGATGCTGTGCTCGATCTTGACCAGCCGGGCGAACAGCGCCGGCTTGGCGGCGGCGCCTGACCGGGTCAAGCCCAGAGGCCCCGCGTCAGCCCAGTCGTTCCGCCGCCGCGCCGCCCTGCCCGGCCTGGTGCCCGGACTCGGCTCCCTCGGGCGCGATCGGAACGTGCGCGAACTTCTCGAGCAGGAAACAGGCGATGGCCACGATGACCGCGAACAGGCCGATCACGAACAGCACCGTGTAGACGATGATGCTGGCGGGCGAGGTGATGCCCAGGGTCGCGCTGATCGTCCACGCGGCCACCGCGATACCCCAGTTCACGAGCGACAGGCGCAGCAGGAAACGCCGCGCCTTCTTGTCGCGTCCCGAGGCCTCCTGATGGGCCCGGTGGGAGCCGAGCGGAGCTGTCGACATCTCAGCCAAAGACCATGATGAACAGTGCCCAGAGGATGAACGCCGTCATGAGCAGTGCCATGAATCCCATGACCAACGTTATCACCCACCAGAGGGCGTCCGAAAGTAGCGTGCGCCACGTGATGGTGCGCTCCACGAGGACCTGGTCGAGCGTGCCCTCGCGCACGTGCCGCGCATACTCCAGCGGGCGGTCCTCGCGGTAGTGCTCGACCGGCAGCGTACCGGTGAAGATCACCTTGTCGATGGGGAACGACTCGGGCCGCAGGTGGGCGCTGAAAAAGTGCACGAAGATGAAGATGACGCCCATGGCCAGCAGCGCCTCGCTGGAGTGGATGACGAGGGCGATGTTGACGAACACGCCGGGCACGAGCTGGGTCGTCCTCTCCGGGAACCACATCATGAAGCCGGTGACGCCGATGATGACGGTGCCGGCGCCCAGAGAGAGATAGTCGAACTTCTCCCAGTACGTGTAGCGGTCGAACTGCGGCTTGGGTCCGCGGCCGAAGAACCAGGAGAACATGCCGATCATGTCCTGCAGGTCTTTGAAGCTCGGCAGCATGGAGTTGGGGCCGCGCAGGTTCTTGCCCCGCTTTCGCGCGACCTGCACGACCATGTAGGTCACCTCGGACACGAAGTAGAAGACGGTGACGACGGCCGCGATGCGGTGATACACGCCGGCGGAGGTGACCCCGCCGAAGAGGTCCATGAACCACTGCGCCCACGGCGTGTCCTTGTACTTGAGCGGCATGCCCGTGAAGACGAGCACGGTGAAGCTGACGATGACGAGGATGTGCATCCAGCGGTGGAACACGTTGAAGCGGTGGAACTCGATGCGCTTGTCGCCGAGCTTGTCGCGGTGCCGCGGCCGCGAGTACAGGCCGTCCCTGAAGCCCCGATAGACGTAGAGACCCGTGTGCACGGCAGCGAACGTGAACACGATGGAGATGAGGAGCACGTAGGCCATCCAGAAGATCCAGATCTCCCACGACGAGCTGGGGCTCGCCGGGTTGACGTGCACCTTGAACCCGGCGAAGTTCTCGTTGGCGCCCGGGTGGCACGCCTGACACGTGGCGACCAGGTTCTCCTCCGACACGGAGCTGGTCGGATCCGACGCCGGGAGGATGTGGTGGCCGGTGTGGCAGTCGCTGCACACGGCCGTTTCGCCGTCGCCTAGCAGGTAGGCCTTGCCGTGGTAGCTGTCGAGGAAGGTCTCGCTCTTGTCACCGTGGCACTTGGTGCACATGGCGAGCTCGCCCTCTCGGAACTCCCTGGTGCCCGGCGGGACGATGTTGTGCGCGTCGTGGCAGTCGCCGCACAGCGGAGCCCTGCCGTCGCTCCCCGCGAGCGTGAGCTTGCCGTGGAACGAGCCGTCGTACATCTGGGCGACGTCGCCGTGGCAATCCTCGCACGCCTCGAACTTGGCGACCCGGAGCCAGTCCTCGGTGACGCTCTCAGGGTGCATGCCGGCGTTGAAGCCGACGTGACAGCTCGTGCACGCCAGCTGACCGTGGAGCGAGCTCTCCAGCACGGGGCGCTGCACGTAGATGCTCTTCTTCTCGCCGTTGACGTCGATGTACGCCGGCACCTTCTGGCCGTCGACCTCGATGAAGCCGTCGACGGGCCGCTGCCCGTGGCACTCGTAGCAGGCGTCGTTGTCGGCCGGTCCGCCGGCGGAGCCGCTCGACTGCGCGGCGGACCCGGCGGCGGCGACCGCGAGCAGCGCGAGCACGAAGAGGCAGACGAGGACGCTGAAGGCTGGCCGGCGCGGTGTCATTGCGCCGTCACGCCGTTCTCCTGGTGACACTCGTCACACATGCTCTGCGGGTGACAGACGAGGCACGACTCCGGGCTCTTGCCGGCGACGTCGCCGTGAGCCTGCACCCAGTCGGCGGGATGCTTCACGGCGTGGCACTGCGAGCAGTAGCGCTCGTCGTGGCAGGCGTCGCAGCCCTCTGGGTCGGCGGCGGCGTCGGCGCCGTGGGTGTACCGCCACGTCCCGGAGAAGTGGTCGGGCGATGGATAGCCGTGGCACGTGTCGCAGAAGGCCTTCCTGTCGTGGTGACAACGCAGGCACTGCTCCTCGTTGACGCGAGCCTGCTCGCCGTGGTCCTTCATGAAGTCGACAGCGTGCGCGGTGGCCGGCTCGGCGTGGCAGTAGTCGCAGGCCGCCGGGGCACCCTGGTCGTTGTGGCACATGGTGCAGGTCGCCATGCTGACGCTGCCCGTCTGCCCGGCGCGCTTGTGGGACGTGGTGGTGTGGCAGTCGTAGCAGAGCAGCCCCCTGTCCTCCAGGTGCTCCTCGTGGTTCATGCGTACGCCGTCCGTCTCGTCCGGGATGGACGACACGGGGTGGCACTTGAGGCAATTGGCGTTGGTGGGGAGCTGGCGCACATCGTCGCCGGCTGCCATGCCGAGGTAGTCGGCCCAGATGTTGCGCGTCTCCGTGAGGCGCCACTTGGCATTGGCGACGGTGCCTTCCGGCACGTGGCATTCGACGCAGGACACCATGCTGTGGGCGGCGGCGGCCCACGAGCGTTCGGCCGGCTTCATGGCCTTGCAGGAGGTGCAGTAGGAGACCGTGTCTTGCGCGGCCACCGGAAGGACGAGCACGGCGAGGATGACCACGATGATGCCGACGACCACCAGCCAGCTGAACCACGAGGTGCGGTACCACGGCCGCTGGACAGGCCGATGCCGGTGTACTTTCTCAGCCAAGAAGAGAGGCTCCCACGTGCTCCATCCTCACGGTCCCCCCCGGCGACGGCCGTCCCCTCGATCCAGGCCGCCCCGGTTGTGGCGGGCATTGTACCACCCCGTACCTACGCTCGCCACACGCACGACCAATACGGCGGTGGGTATCTCCGGAGATACGGCGGCAGGTATGTGGACCGAGACTGCCGCCGGGCGCGGAGGCTCAGGAGAACGGCAGGCCGAGCTCGGCCCAGCGGTCCGTCACACGGCGCCGTATCAGGGGGTCCATGGCCAGCTCTTCGGGCCACTCGCGCGCATGGCCCTCGTCCGGCCAGGTCTTCGTGGCATCGATGCCCATCTTGGCGCCGTAGCGCGCGAAGGGGCTCGAGTGATCGAGCACGTCGAGGGGGCCGCGCACGATGACCGTGTCGCGCTCGGGGTCGACGTTGTTGAACACCCGCCAGGTCACTTCGCTGTAGTCGTGCACGTCCACGTGCTCGTCCACCACCACGACGAACTTGGTGAACATCATCTGCCCCATGCCCCACACCGCGCTCATGATCTTGCGCGCGTGGCCCGGGTACTCCTTGCGGATGCTGATGATGGCGCAGTCGTGGAACACGCCCTCGATGGGCAGGTCCATGTCGACGATCTCGGGCTGCACGAGCTGCAACAGCGGCAGGAAGAGGCGCTCGGTGGCCTTGCCGAGGTAGGCGTCCTCCATCGGCGGCTTGCCGACGATGGTGGCCGGGTAGACGGGGTCGCGGCGGTGGCTCATGGCCGTGAGGTGGAACACCGGGTACTGGTCGGCCAGGGAGTAGTAGCCGGTGTGATCGCCGAACGGCCCCTCGAGCCGCGTCTCTCCCTTCTCCACGTAGCCCTCGAGGACGATCTCAGCGTCGGCCGGCACCTGCAGGTCGACGGTGGCGCACGGCGCCATGTCGACCGGCTCGCCGCGGAGGAAGCCGGCGAACATGAACTCGCTGATGCCCGGCGGAAGCGGCGCCGTGGCGGCGTAGGTGACCGCGGGGTCGGTACCGAGGGCGACGGCGACCTCCGTACGCTCGCCCGCCTCGCGCAGGTTGGAGGCGCCGTCGTGGTGGACGTGGATGTGCAGACCGGTGGTGCGCGAGTCGAACACCTGCAGGCGGTACATGCCGGCGTTCTGGCGACCCTGGCGGTCTTTGGTCACCACGATGGGCAGCGTCATGAACGGACCGCCGTCGCCGGGCCAGGTGGTGAGCACCGGCAGGCGCGTGAGGTCCGGCGGGTCGACGACGACCTCACGCCACAGCGCCTTCTTGCCGTACCTGGGGCCGTACGAGGCCAGCTCCTTGAGCTGGCCGAGCGCCTTGACCTTGCCGACGAGGCCGCTGGGGACCTGCAACTCGAGGAGGCCGCCGATGCGCTTCGCGATGTCGTCGAGCGGCGCCCCGAGCGCCAGCTCCAGGCGCCTGAACGAGCCGAGCTGGTTCATGAGGACCGGCACGGCGGAGCGCCCTGCCGGCATCAGGGGGCGCTCGAAGAGCAGCGCCGGCCCGTGCGCCTTGCTGGCGCGGTCGGCGATCTCGGCCATCTCGAGATACGGATCGACCTCGGGACGCACGCGAGCGAGCTCGCCCTCGCGTTCGAGCAGACTGATGAACGCTCGCAGGTCCACGTCAGGCCGCCACCCCAGGCGACAAGGCGTCGAGGGCGCGCACGAGAGGCGCGGCGTCGCGCAGGTGGAGAGCCGGCGCCTGGACCCGAGCGAGGACGGGTACGTCGACCGCGCCGCCCGCGGCCAGAGCCTCATCGAGCGCCTCGAAGAGCAGCGCGGCCTGCCGGAGGGCGACGCCCTGGCGCAGGGCGGCGAGGCCGCCGACGGTGTACGCCCACAAGGCGTCGTCGGCGGCGAACGGCGCCTGCAGGCTGCGCAGGTACGAGCAGGCTGCCATGAGACGCGCCAGCAGGCCGACGGCCGCCGCGTCGCCGCGCGCGGCGACGATGTGCAGGCCGCGCGCGTACAGGAAGTCGCCGGCGAGGAGCGCGTTCTCGCGGCACGCCTGCTCGCCGGCCGCGCACACGCGGCTCTGGCGATAGTGGAACAGGTAGCCCTCGTAGATGAGCTCGATGGCGCGCACGTACTCGGCGTCGTCCCCGCCGTCGAGCTCGTCGAAGAGCAGACCCCAGCGCAACCGGGGCTCGGCGCCGGCGGGCGGCCCAAAAGCAGCGCCCGCCTCCCGGAGACCCCGCGCGACCGGAGGGACCGAGACCGGCATGTCAGACCTGCTCGTGGTCCAGATAGAACGTCAGCGACATGAGCTCGCTCGAGAGGTCGACCTGGCGCACGAGAGCATCTTCGGGCTTCTGGACCTTGACGGGCGCGAAGTTGAGCATGGCCCGCACGCCGGCCGCGGCGAGGCGGTCGACGGTGGCCTGCGCCTCCGCCGCCGGCACGGTGACGAGGGCGATGTCCACGGCCTCGGAGGCGCAGAAACCCTCGAGATCGGCGATGCTGCGCACGCGTCCCGCGCCGTAGCTCGCGCCGATCACCGAGGCCGAACTGTCGAACATCCCGACCAGGCGGAACCCCTGTTCCGTGAACCCCCGGTACCGGGCGAGCGCAGTACCCAGGAGGCCGGCTCCGACGATGATCACGTTCCACGAGTGGTCGAGGCCGAGGCAGTGGGAGATCTCGTCGATGAGGCGGGAGACCTCGTAGCCCACGCCGCGCGTGCCGAACTCTCCGAAGTAGGAGAAGTCCTTGCGGATCTGGGCGGCGTTGAGGCCGATGCTCTCCGCGAGGTCCTTGCTGGAGACGCGGCCGACGCCGCGGGCACGCAGCTCGCGCAGCTTGCGCAGGTACACCGCCAGCCGCGGCACAGTGACGGCGGGGACGTCGTTCTTGTCAACGTTGCGCACGTATCACCCCTCCCCGGCCAAGAAGAAGCGCTGCGCCGCCGCGGCGGTCAGAGCGAGGTCATCGTCGGTGAGCGCCAGGGAGACCATGGCCGCCTCGAACTGCGACGGGGCGAGGTACACGCCACTCTCCAGCATGTGGCGCCAGTACCGCGCGTACAAGGCGGTGTCGGCGTGCTTCGCGTCGGCGAAGCTGGTGACCGGCCCCTCGCAGAAGAACATCGTCATCATGGCGCCGACGCGGTTGAGCGTGTAGGGCTGCTCGCCGGCGGAGGCGGCGATGATGAGCGCCTCGGCGATCTCCGCGCCCAGGTCCTCGAGCCGCTCGTAGACGCCCGGCGCTCCGAGCACGCTGAGCGTGGCGGCGCCGGCCGCCATGGCAAGCGGGTTGCCGGAGAGCGTGCCCGCCTGGTACGTGGAGCCGAGCGGCGCCACCGTCTCCATGACGTCGCGCCTCCCGCCGAAGGCGCCCACCGGCAGGCCGCCGCCGATGATCTTGCCGAGCGTGGTGAGGTCGGGCACGACGCCGAAGCGCGCCTGCGCGCCGCCCCAGGCCACGCGGAAGCCGGTGATGACCTCGTCGAAGATGAGCAGCGCACCGGCCGCCGTGCACGACTCGCGGCAGGCCTCGAGGAAGCCGGGCACCGGCGGGACCACGCCCATGTTGCCGGCCACCGGCTCGACGATGAGCGCGGCGATCTCCTCGCCGCGCTGCTCGAAGAGCGCGGTGAGGGCCTCCACGTCGTTGTACTCGACCAGCAGGGTGTCGGCGGTGGTGCCCTTGGTGACACCCGGACTGTCGGGCAGCGAGAGCGTGAGCACACCGCTGCCGGCGGCGGCCAGGAACGCGTCCGAGTGGCCGTGGTAGCAGCCGGTGAACTTGACCACCTTCTCGCGACCCGTGAAGCCGCGAGCCACGCGCACGGCGCTCATGGTGGCCTCGGTGCCCGAGTTCACCATGCGCACCAGCTCGATGGAGGGCACGGCGTCGCAGATCAGGCGCGCCAGCTCGACCTCGAGGTCGGTGGGCGCGCCGTAGCTCGTGCCGCGGTCGATCTGGGCGTGCAGGCGGCCGACGACCTCCGGGTGACCCCAGCCGAGGATCATCGGCCCCCACGAAGAGACGAAGTCGACGAGCTCGTTGCCGTCGGCGTCCCACACATGAGAGCCGGAGGCGTGGTCGATGAAGAGCGGATACGGCATGCCGACGCCCTTCATGGCACGGACCGGCGAGTTGACGCCGCCCGGGATGTACTGCTTGGCCTCGTCGAAGAGGCGCGCCGAGGTCTCTGTGTTCACACAGTCCTCCCCACCGATGGGCTCGAGAGTTGGCAGGCCGGAAGGTAGGGAATGATACTACGCTCCAACCGGAGCGTGTGCCCTGCCGCACATGATTCCACACGCGCGGCGACACCGCCACGGCGGGGCGCTCTCACGGGACCGCGTCGGGCGGCCCCGACGACCGGTCGCACAGCGGGATGCCGGCCGCCGACGGAGGCGCACGGCGCCGTCACACGCAAGGAGGCACAGGCATGGCCATCAGCATCCGCGACGCCGGCCCGGGCGACGAGCCGGCGGTCGTCGACCTCGTCCAGGAGCTCGCCGTCACCACCGACTACCCCACGACCATCGACGAGCACTACGTGCGGCACTTCATGGCGTCGCCGGTGAGCGGCATCCTCATGGCGTTCGACGACCACGCACCCGTGGGACTGGTGAGCTACGCCACCGTGCCCGGCCTGTTCCACGCGGCCGACTCCGGCCTCATCGAGGCGCTGGTCATCACCGAAGGCCGCCGCGGCGAGGGCATCGGCCGCCTGCTGGCGCAAGCAGCGGTCGAAGTCCTGGAGCTGCACGGCTGCGCCGAGATCTCGGTGAGCACGGGGGCCGACAACGAGGCGGCTCAGCGGCTGTACTTCGAGCTGGGCCTCACGGAGGCGTCCGTCCTCATGGAGAAGCACGTCGAGCGCTGATCCGGAAGCCGGCCGCGTGACCCTGCGCAGAGCGCATGCTGAGGACGCGCCGTTCATCGCCACCATGCTCGTGGAGGCGGTGAGCTGGGAGCGCGAGCCCGGCGAGGCCCCGTACCGCCTCGACGAGCTGCTCGCGACACCCGAGATCGCAGACTACGTGGAGGGATGGGGCAGGCGGGGCGACTCGGGCGTTGTCGCGGAGGAGGCCGGCGGACCGGCCGGCGCCTGCTGGTACCGCCGCTTCACGCCCGAGCACCCGGGCTACGGGTTCGTCGCGGAGCACGTCCCGGGAATGGCGATCGCCGTCGTGCCGGCGTTCCGCAAGCGGGGGCTGGGAACGGCGTTGCTCGCCGCGACCATCGAGTCCGCCCGAGCCGAGGGCATCCCGGCCCTCGGACTCAGCGTCTCGCAGCGGAACGTGGTGGCCCGCCGTCTCTACGAACGGCGAGGCTTCGTCGTGGTCGGCACGCAGGGCGACGCCCTCACCATGCGGCTGGACCTGGCCTGACGTGACCGGGGCCGGCGCGACCGTGGCGGCGCGCGCGCCGGTCGTGCTCTGCGCCGGCGCGCCGGCGCCTCAGCCCATCGCCGGCGCGCACCAGCCCTTGGGCACGTACGCGCAGTAGGGCTCCTCGGCCATGTAGTCGCCGGTGGCCTCGTAGGCCCGCGCGCGGCAGCCGCCGCAGACCTTCTTGAACTCGCACGCGCCGCACTTGCCCTTGAGCCCGTCGAAGTCGCGGAGCTCGTTGAAGAGCGGCGAGTCGCGCCAGACCTCGGGGAACGTCTGCTCGCGCACGTTGCCGGCCACCTTGTCGAAGTAGCCGCAACCCTGCACGTCGCCGACGTGGCTGATGAAGCAGAAGCCGATGCCCGCGAGGCAGCCGCGGCTGAGCGTGTTCATGCCGCCGTGACTGTGCGGGTGCACCTCGAGCTTGCGGCCCTGCGCCTTGGCGCGCTGCCGCATGACGCGCCAGTAGTGCGGCACGTCGGTGGGCTTCATGAACAGATCGCTCTCCTGCTGGGCGTCGTACATCCACTCGAGCGCGCGTTCGTACTCCTCCGGCGGCAGCTCCTGGGCCTCGAGCTCCTTGCCGCGACCCGTCGGCACCAGCATGAACGGGTGGAACGAGACGGCGCCGAGGTCGGTGGCCAGCTGCAGCAGGTCGGGGAGGTAGTGCGCGTTGAGCCTGGTGATGGTGCTGTTGATCTGCACCTCCACCCCGGCGTCCAGGCAGTTGCGGATGCCCTGCACCGCGCCGTCGAACGCGCCGGGCACACCGCGGAACTCGTCGTGCTCCTTCGCCCCGGGAAAGTCGATGGAGATGCTGACACGTGCGATGCCCACGTCGTGCATGCGTCGTGCGACCTCGGGGGTGACGAGGGTGCCGTTGGGCGACATCACGGTGCGCAGGCCCGCCCCGATGGCGTGCTCGGCGATGGCGAAGATGTCGGCGCGCATGAGCGGGTCGCCGCCGGTGAGGATGAGGATCGGGTTCGCGAACGAGGCGATCTGGTCGACGAGGGTGAAGCACTCCTCGGTGCTCAGCTCGCCGGGGTACGGGCCGTGGACGGCCGAGGCCCGGCAGTGCACGCAGGCCAGGTTGCAGCTGCGCGTGACCTCCCAGGCGACGACGCGAGGCGGCGCCGGGCCGTCTCCGGAGGCGGCGGCCATGCCGTGCGGGTGACCGCCGGGGTGGCGCTGTTGGTTTTGAGGGTGTGCATGGTCCAAACCGGCTCCTAGTGTGCCAGAGCAGCATGAGGGGCGCAACGCGGGCGCTCGGGGCGCGCCCTCACTCGGCGCCTCGATGGCCCGCCCGCCTCCGCCTCAGCCCTGCAGCCAGCGGGCGATGTCTTTGGCGTGGTAGGTGATGATGAGATCGGCCCCGGCGCGCTTGATGCCGGTGATGGCCTCCATGACGGCGCGCTGCTCGTCGAGCCAGCCGTTGGCGGCCGCGGCCTTGATCATCGCGTACTCGCCGCTCACGTTGTAGGCGGCCAGCGGGAAGCGGGTCTCCTGCTTGACGGCGTGGATCACGTCGAGGAACGGGATCGCCGGCTTCACCATGATGATGTCGGCGCCCTCCTCGATGTCGAGCAGCGACTCGCGCACGGCCTCCTCGAGGTTGGCCGGGTCCATCTGGTAGGTCTTGCGGTCGCCGAACGCCGGAGCGGATTCGGCGGCCTCGCGGAACGGGCCGTAGAACGCCGAGGCGAACTTGCTGGAGTAGGCCATGATGATCGTGTCCGGCAGACCCTCGTCGTCGAGCGCGTTGCGGATGGCGGCCACGCGCCCGTCCATCATGTCGCTGGGGGCGACGATGTCGGCGCCGCTCTCGGCGTGCGTGACGGCCATCTTGGCGAGCAGCTCGAGCGTGACGTCGTTGAGGATCTCGCCGTCCTGCACCACACCGCAGTGGCCGTGGTCCATGTACTCGCAGAGGCACACGTCGGTGATGACGACCAGGTCGGGGAACTCGTCCTTGATGGCGCGGACGGCCAGCTGGACGATGCCCTCGGGGTCGTAAGCGCCGGTCGCGGCTGAGTCCTTGTGCGACGGGATGCCGAACAGCAGCACCGCGGGGATGCCCAGGTCGACCGCCTCGCGCACCTCGGGGAGCAGGTTGCCGATGGAGAGCTGGTAGCACCCCGGCATGGAGCCGATCGGGTTCTTGACGTTCTCCCCCGCGATCACGAAGTACGGGTAGATGAGGTCGTCGAGCTTGAGCGTCGTCTCGCGCAGCATGCTGCGGATGGCCGGCGTGCGGCGCAGGCGGCGCATACGGTAGCTGGGGTAGTACATGGGGTCGTGTCCTTTCTTCGCGCGGACCGGGGCGGACCGACTGCGTCAGGCATTGTCGCCCCCACACGCGAGGATGACAACTCAGGCGGGGCCGCGCGGGGGCGCGGCGAAGCGGGGGCGCGGCGGCGGAGCCCTGCGGGCCCGCCGCGCCTCAGCCCCTCGCCAGGTCCAGCGCCGCCCTGGCTACGGCGAACACCGACTCGCGGTCGCGGAGGTGGCAGGGCAGCACCGGGACGTCGGCGCCGACGCCGATGGCCCTCGCGATCTGCTTGACGGTGAGCTCCTCGCCGGGCATGGACATGTAGGCGGCGACGACGAGTGGCGCGTCGCCGAGCGAGCGCACGAACGTGAGGTCCTTGCGCGAGGCGCGGAGGCTGTCGAGGTCGTTGGCGTTGGCGAGCAGTACCCAGACCGCGCTCTCGCCGCCCAGGCGCTTCCACGCACTCTCGGGCGAGCTGGTCGCCGCCGTGAAGACGATGACGTCCTCGCCGGAGGCGCCGGCCTCGGACGACTCCTCGGCAGTGCCGGTCGCGGAGGCCAGGAGGAGCTGCCCGGCGATCACCGGGATCTCCACCTCCTTGTCGTCGATGAGCTCCACGCGCAGCTGCTTGACGACGTTGGAGTCGGTGAGGGTGTTGAGGAAGATCTCGTTGTAGAGGTCGATGGGGCCGCGCACGGCGACCGTGAGGCCGCGGCCGATGTTCTCGATGGCCGGCTCGCTGACGGTGATGAGCCCGCTGGAGAACAGGCTGTAGATGACCTTGGCGCCGTGAAAGCGGTCCAGGCCACAGTCGCGCAGGATGATGTTGATGTCGGCGCGCCCGTCGATGCGCACCAGCACGCGCCACTCCTCGGCCGTGAGCGTGACCTCGCCGCGGTCCTCGATGCGGTCGCTGTAGGCGAGGTGCGGGACACGCTCCAGCGAGCCGAGCTGCTCGAAGATGAGCTCCCACTCGTCGATGCGCCGGCAGCCCTCCATGATCACGTTCTCGACGTCCATCTGCACGAGGATGTCCTCGTCGGTGACCTGCTCGTCGGCGCTGAACTCGAACAAGCCGTCCATCCAGCTGAAGAAGTCGAAGGCCGCGTCCTGGATCTGCTCACGTACCGCGTGCTCGAGCGTGGACCGGTCGATGGCCCCGCTCTGAAGGAGGATGGTGCCGATGCGCTCGCCGCCGGCCTTCTCCTGGGCGGCGAGCGCGGCCTTGAGCTGGTCGGCGGTGATGGCGCCGGACTTGAGCAGACGCTCGCCCAGTGGCAGATGCTGCGGCACCGAGTACGCGTAGTAGATCTGGCCGTGCCGGAAGAAGATCTTGCCCCAATCGTCGCCACGCCGGATCGTGAGCGCACCCGACTTGGCGCTCATCTTCACCAGCTGGAAGATGTTGGGGAGGCTGAACTCCCTCAGGTTTCCCTGGAGCAGCACGCGCGACCTCGACGGCTAGGGGGACGGCCACCTGTGGCCGCCAGTGTTCTACACCGGACGGGCTGCACTTCTCAAGACGCGGCCGAGATCGCCGGCCGGGCCGCGCTCAGGTCGTCCCCCGGCGCGGCGCGAGCTCCCAGTCCCTCGGGTCGGCCTCGGCGAGGTCCACGGTCTCGGCCAGGACCTCGCCGCCGAACGGCTCGTCCGGCAGGCAGGCCGGCCCCTCGCAGGTGCCGGCCTCGAGCCCGCTGCGCCGCAGGGCGGCGTACCCATAGGCGGACGTGGCGATGGTGGCGATGCCGCCGATGGCCAAGGCCCAGCGCACCCCGAGGCCGCGGACGATGAGCCCCGTGATGGGGCCACCTATAGGGGTGCTCCCCAGGAACACCACGGCCCACAGCGCCATCACACGGCCGCGCATGGCGTGGCCGGCGTTCAGCTGCAGCAGGGAGTTAGTGCTGCCGTTGAACAGCATGGCGGCGGCGCCGATACCCACGAGCAGCCCGGCGGCGGAGTAGTACCCGGGCGTCAGCGCAAGCACCAGCGAGATGACACCGAAGACGAACGTGCTGCCGACCAGGAGGCGCGTGGACGGGCGGGTGCGGCTCGCCATCACGAGCGCGCCCACCAGCGCACCGGCACCCATCGCCGCGGAGAGAGCGCCGTAGGCGCCGCCGCCGCGGTCGAACTCGCCCTTCGTCAAGATCGGGAGGACGACCGAGTAGTTGTAGGCCATGATGCTCACGATGCCGAGCATCAGAAGCGGCACGCGCAACTCGGTGGTGCGCCACACGTGGCTGAACCCCTCGCGCACCTGTCCCTTCTCCCGCGCGACCGGCCTGCCGCGGAAGAGCTCGGCCGGTCGCATGAGGAGCAGCGCGGCGATCACCGCCAGGAACGACGCGGCGTTGAGCAGAAAGCACGGGCCGACGCCGACACTGGCGATGAGCACGCCTCCGAGCGCGGGGCCCAGGATCCGGGATGAGTTTATGACGACGCCGTTCAGGCCCACGGCGTTGGCCAGGTCGTCCGGACCCACCATCTCGTACACGAAGCTCTGCTGCGAAGGCATGCCCAAGGCCAGAGCCGTCCCGGTGAGGGCAGCGAGGAGCCAGATCATCCACACCGTGACGACGTCGGTGACGGTGAGCATCCCGAGGACGAGCGCGAGCACGGCCGCCACCGACTGCGTGGCCAGGAGCAGCTTGCGCTTGTCCACGCGGTCGGCCAGCGCGCCGGACCACGCCCCGAGCACCAGGATGGGCCCGAACTGCAGGCCGACGGTGATGCCCAGATCCACGCTGCTGCCGCTGAGCTGCAGGACCAGCCAGGCCTGCGCGACTCCCTGCATCCAGGTGCCGCTCATCGACACCACCTGGCTGAAGAAGAAGAGGCGGTAGTTGCGGATGTGCAGCGAGCGGAAGGTACGGGACATCAGACCTCGCTGCGCGGGCCCGGGTACGCCGGCGGCGGCCGGGGACGTGTTGCCGGACGCCGGGCTCACGCGCGCCGCAGGTACACCTGTCCGGCGCGCGAGACCACCTTGACGCCGGCCTGCTGCGCCTCGGCGGCCTTGCGCAGCCCGAGCGCCAGCGCCTGCGGCTTGCGCCCGGGCATCTCGACGAGGGCGGAGTCCATGTCCGAGTCGACGAAGTCGGCGATCACCTGCGTGTACAGGCCACCACCACCGCCCCGCCGGGGCGGCACGACCGCGGGGACGAGCTTGTACTCTTTCGCGCTGCGGGGCATGGCCTGCACCTCCGGTCCACGTCTGGTCATCGCGCGCCTCACGACTGCGCGCCTGCTGCGAGTGTACGCCACGGCAGGTCGCAGGGCAGCGCGCGGCCGGTGGTTGCGGATGTGCGGCACACGGGAAACAGCCATGTCGACCATCTCACGCGGAGGTTCAGGATGGCCGTGAAGAACGAGACGCTCGTCCCCCTGTTCGACGCTGACGTACCAGCTGCGGGCCGCCCTGGCCGCAGGCTTCCGCCTGTACGAGGAGCGCGGCTGGGTGTGAGACCGATGGCGCGACTCTCACCCTCATCTCAAGGGTGAGAGTCGCGCCCAGAAAGCCCTCCGCGCACCGAAAGCCCGCCGGCGCAGGCCCCCGCCACGCGGGGGTGAGCGGTGCGACCGCCGGGGGTGCCCTTGACGGCCGGCGTCGGGAGGGAAGAACGTTGCCGCAGAGACGATGAGCCGCGGGCCGCACCCGCGGAGGTACGCGCGGAGGGGGCGTCCATGAAGAAGCTGATCAACCGGCCCGCGGACGTGGTCCGCGACGAGCTGCGGGGCGTGGCGCTCGCGCATGCCGGCCGCCTCGTCGTACACCTGGACCCTCACTACATCGTGCGGGCGGACGCCCCGGTGCGCGGCAAGGTGGCCCTCGTGTCCGGCGGCGGCTCGGGGCACGAGCCCATGCACGGAGGATTCGTGGGCCCCGGCATGCTGGACGCCGCCTGCCCGGGCGAGGTCTTCACGTCGCCGACCCCCGACCAGGTGCTGGAGGCGACCACAGCCGTGGACGGTGGCGCCGGCGTGCTGCACATCGTCAAGAACTACACCGGCGACGTCATGAACTTCGAGATGGCAGCAGAGCTGGCCGACGCGGAGGGCATCCGCGTCGAGCAGATCGTCATCGACGACGACGTGGCCGTGCGCGACAGCCTGTACACGGCCGGGCGGCGCGGGGTGGGCGCCACGGTGCTGGCGGAGAAGATCTGCGGCGGCGCGGCTGAGCAGGGGCGGCCGCTCGCGGAGGTGGCCGCCCTCTGCCGCCGCGTGAACGCCGAGGCGCGCAGCATGGGCGTGGCGCTGACCTCGTGCACGGTACCCATGCGCGGCGTGCCCACGTTCGCGCTGGCCGACGACCAGATGGAGCTGGGCATCGGCATCCACGGCGAGCCAGGGCGTGAGCAGCGTCCGGTGGCCACGGCACGTGAGATCGTCGAGCTCCTGGCCGAGGCCGTCGTGGAGGACCTGCCGTTCGCCCGCGGCGACCAGGTCCTCGCCTTCGTCAACGGCATGGGCGGCACCCCACTGATGGAGCTGTACATCGTCTTCGGGGAGCTGCACCGGTTCCTGGAGGACCGTGGCATCGCGGTGCGCCGGAGCCTGGTCGGCTCGTACATGACCGCGCTGGACATGACCGGCTGCTCATTGACACTCCTGCGCCTGGACGACGACCTCACGGCACTGTGGGACGCGCCCGTGGACACGCCCGGCATGAGGTGGGAGGCATGAGCGCGACGTTCGCGGCCGATGACACCGTCGCCTGGCTGCGCGCGTTCGCGGCGGCCGTGGCCGAGCACCGCGAGGAGTTGACGGACCTCGACGCGGCCATAGGCGACGCCGACCACGGGGTCAACATGGACCGCGGGATGCGGGCCGTCGTGGCGAAGCTGGATGCCGGAGGCGACAGGGACCGGGGACCGGGGCAGCTGCTGAAGACGACAGGCATGACGCTGGTGTCGACCGTCGGCGGGGCGGCAGGGCCACTGTACGGCACGCTGTTCCTCGACATGGGCAAGGAGGCCGGGGACCGTGACGGACTCGACGTGACGGCGGTGGCCGACGCGCTGGAGGCCGGCGTGGCTGGGGTGCGGCGTCGCGGCAAGGCCGAGGCCGGCGACAAGACCATGCTGGACGCGCTGCTGCCGGCGGCGGCGGCGCTGCGGACCGCCGCCGGCTCCGGCGCGTCCCTCGGCGACGCTCTCGACGCGGCCGCTGCGGCCGCGGAGGCGGGCATGAGGGGGACGATACCCCTGGTCGCCCGCAAGGGCCGCGCCAGCTACCTGGGAGAGCGCAGCGCCGGACACCAGGACCCGGGCGCAACCTCGGCCTGGCTCCTGCTCGCGTCGGCCGCGGAGGCGCTGCGCGAAAGGCCGGCCGGCGGAGAAGCCGGGTGAGCGCCGGCCCCCGAGACCGAAGGCCGCCCGGCGACGCCCGCTCGGCCGGCGGAGCCTGAGGCCGCGCGTGATAGGCATCGTCCTGGTCAGTCACAGCGAGGAGGTCGCCGCGGGAGTCGCGCGACTGGCGGCGCAGATGGCCGCGCCGGAGGTCCGCATCGCCCCCGCCGGCGGGCTCGACGAGCCGGGCGTGCTGGGCACGGACGCGGCGAGGGTCGCGCGGGCGATCGATGACGTGTGGTCGGACGACGGTGTGCTCGTGCTCATGGACCTGGGCAGCGCCGTGCTCTCGGCGGAGTTCGCCCTGGACCAGCTCGACAACGAGCGACGCGACCGCGTGCTGCTGACGGCCGCGCCGCTGGTCGAAGGGGCCGTGGCGGCCGCCGTGACGGCCGGCCTGGGAGAGCCGCTCGAAGCCTGTGCGGCAGCCGCCCGCCGGGGACTGGAGGCCAAGGCGGCGCAGCTCGGCGAGGAGGCGGCGGGCGGCGAGGCGGCGGCGCCGGACGGCGCAGGCCCGGGAGCGGCGCCGCGGCGCCTGCGCGTGAGGGTGACGCCGAGGCTCGGGCTGCACGCGCGGCCGGCCGCACTGCTCGTCCGCACCGCCGGCCGGTTCGACGCCCGCGTGACGATCGCCGACGCGACCAACGGTCGCGGCCCGGTGAGCGCCCGCAGTCTGACGGCGGTCTCGCTCCTGGGCGCCGCGTGCGGGGACGACCTGCTGCTGACGGCCGAGGGACCGGAGGCGGCGCAGGCGCTGGACGCCGTGCGCCGCCTGAGCGAGGCGGGGTTCGGCGAGCCGGACGAGGCCGGACAGGGTCGTGGAGCGGCGGGTCCCGCCGGCGCGGGCGGCACGGGGCCGACCCCGGCGGCGCCCGCCGCGACGGTCCCCGCCTCTGCCCGCGGCGCGGGCGAGCGGCCGCCCGCGCCCGGGACGGTGCTCCGCGGCGTCCCCGCCTCGCCCGGCGCCGCCGTCGGACGTGCCATGACGCTGCGACCGCGGGCCGGTGCCCCGAGCGGTCGGGCGCCCTGCGACCCTGGCGCCGAGTGGGCGGCGCTGGGCGATGCCCTCGGCGCGGTCGCTCGCGACATCGCCGCCGTCAGGGAGCGCATGGCGCGCGTGGCCGGTTCCGGGGATGCGGGCATCTTCGATGCCCACCTGCTCTTTCTGGAGGACGAAGGGCTGCTCGACGCGACCCGTGAGGGAGTGTTCGACCGCGGGGAGACCGCCGCCCAGGCTTGGGCGACAGCCGTCGCCGCGGTCGCTGCGCAGTGGGACGGCCTGGCCGACGCGTACCAGCGCGAGCGGGCCGCGGACCTGCGCGCTGTGAGTGAGCAGCTCCTCACGAGACTGCGAGAGAAGGACGAAGAGGCGGGCCGGGGCGGCAGCCGGGGCGCGACACCCGCCGGGACCGGGGCGCGGGTCGCGAAGACGGCCGAACGTGGGTCGTCTGCCGGGCCGGCCGTCCTCCTGGCGTACGACCTGACGCCGGGGCAGGTCGCCGCCCTGGACACGGCGCTCGTGGCCGGCGTCGCGTGCGCCGCGGGCGGGCCGACCTCGCACGCGGCGATCCTCGCGAGAGCGCTCGGCGTGCCGGCGGTCGTGGCCGTGGGCCCGGCCGTGCTGGACTTGGCGGAGGGCACCCTCCTCGCCGTGGACGGCGACGCCGGCACGGTGACGGTCCGGCCCGACGCCGACGCCGTCGACGAAGTACGCAGGCGGCGCGAGCAGGCGGCCGCCAGCTCGGCGTCCGCGCGGGAGGCGGCCGCCGAGCCGGCGGTGACGCGCGACGGACTGGTGGTCGCCGTGGAGGCCAACGTCACGGACGCGCGGGAGGCGGCGGCCGCGGTCCAGGCCGGCGCCGACGGCGCCGGCCTGCTGCGCACCGAGTTCCTCTTCCTGGAAGCCGCCACCCCGCCGGGCGAGAACGAGCAGGCGGCCGCGTACGGCGCCGTCGCGACGGCGCTCGGCGGCCGCCCGCTCACCATCCGCACCCTCGACGCCGGCGCCGACAAGCCACTGGCGTATCTGCCGCTCGAACCTGAGGCCAACCCCTTCCTCGGGGTGCGCGGCCTGCGCCTGGGACTGGCGCACCCCGAGCACCTGCTCGCTCAGCTGCGCGCCGTGCTCCGCACCGCGGCGCGCTTCCCGGTGCGAGTGATGTTCCCTATGGTGGCGACCGTGGACGAGCTGCGCCGCGCGCGCGCTCTCGTGGACGACGCGCGCACCTCCCTGCTCGAGCGGGGGACCGCGGTGCCCGACGTTCTCGCCACCGGAGTCATGCTGGAGGTCCCGTCCGCGGCCCTGGTCGCAGACATGCTCGCACCCCTCGTCGACTTCTTCTCCGTGGGCACGAACGACCTGACCCAGTACACACTGGCGGCCGAACGCGGGAACGCCGGTGTCGCCGGCCTGTACGACCCGTTGCACCCGGCCGTGCTGCGCCTGATCGGCATGACGGCCGACGCGGCCGCTGCCGCGGACCGCCCCGTGGCGGTCTGCGGCGAGCTCGCGGCCGACCCGCTCGCGGTACCGCTGCTGCTCGGCCTGGGGGTGCGCGAGCTCTCCGTGGCTCCGGCGTCGGTCGCCCTCGTCAAACAGGCGGTGCGACACACGGACGTCGCGGCGGCGCGGGCCGTGGCGCGCGAGGCCCTCCGGTCGGAGTCCGGGCAAGACGTGCGGCGTCTGCTCGCCGAGGCGGAGGCGTCAGGCGGAGGCTGACACGCTCTCGGCACGGCGGCCGCGACGCGACTCCACCGCGAGCCGCGGAGCCGCGCTCACCCCGGCCCCGCGGCGAAGGCCTCGTGGTCGGCTACGGCCGCGGCGGTCCGCCGGATGAGCTCGAGGTTGGCCTCGAGCCTCATCATCCCGCCGACGGCGAGCGAGACGACCATCGCCTCGAACCGGTACACGAGGTGGCTGCGGAAGCGGCACGCCAGGTGCGAGAGGGAAGGCGCGCCCACCCCGGCGGCCAGCAAGCCGTCGCGGTAGCGCGCGAGGAGCGCGTCCTCGTGGCGGCGCCGCACCTCGGGTGGCAGCGCCGTGGCGAGGAAGTAGGCCACGTCGCCGACACCCTCGCCGGCACGCACCAGATGCCAGTCGAGCAGCCCCGGGCGGCCGCCGCTCCAGAACAGGTTCCCGGGGTGGACGTCGTGGTGGACGAGCGTGCGCGGCCCGGTGGAGAGCTGCCGCATCCAGGCGCGCCGCCCGCGGGCGTAGGCGAGCGCGGGGCCGCGCAGAGCGCCCGGCACCGCCGTGCCGGCGCGCCGGAGGCCCGCCAGCATGAGCGGGACGGCCAGGGCCGACCCGAGGGCGTCCTCGGTGTGACGGACCGGACCGGCCAGCCAGCGGTACTCCGCGTCCAGGGCCGGGTCCTCCCAGAAGCGGGCGTGCAGGCGGGCCAACTCGTCGACGGCCAGGCCCGCCTGCTCCGGCGTCCACGCGTCTCCCGGTGACCCGGCCGTCGCGCCGTGCTCCGTGACATCCTCGAGAACGAGCGTCGCGCCCCAACCCGGCCGCACCTGTCCGGCCAGCAGACTGGGGCGCAGCACCGGTACGTGAGGCGCGATCTCCCGGTAGAAGCGCGCCTCGGCCTGGAGCAGTCGGGGAAGCGCCGTGATCGCGCGGGCCTTCCACCACAGCGACGGCAGCTTGGCGAACCAGCGTCTGGGCAAGGCGCCTGCGTCGTGCTCGACGGCGATGCGCACCCGGGTCGTGGTGCCGACGTCCACGGAGAGGACCGCGGCCCCGGCAACCCGCGTGCCCGGCCCGTGGAGCGCCAGGACACGCTGCGCCCAGGCGGCCGTGAGGTCGCCGGGATGCCTGGCAAGGATGCTGGTGTGTGAGTCCATCCCGCCGCAGAGCGTACTGCGGACGCGCTCCCGGCTCACTGGGCTCAGGGCCGACTTCGGTCGACCGACCACGGGCTCGTCCCGGCCCCGCGCACGCTCTCGCGGGGCCGCCTCAGACCTGCTGCGGGCCGGCGCGCATGGAATCCGGGCCGGCTAGCGGCTGTGCCGCCTCACTGCCGGGCGGGCCGGCCTACGGGCAGCAGATACAGGAGCGTCTCAGCCGGCGGCAGCCCGAGGACGCGGGCGGCCGAGTCGTCCACGAACGCGCCGATGGGCACCGACCCCAGCCCGAGTGCGACCGCCTGCAGACAGACGTTCTGGGCCGCGTGACCCGCCTCCAGCGCCACGTACCGCCGCCCCCGTTCGCCGTACTTGCCGGTCGTGCGCGAGAAGTCGGCCGTAACGACGAGCGTGAGTGGCGCCCGTGCAATGACCTGCTGCGACAGGGCCGCTTGCGCCAGCGACGCGGCGACAGGCCCCGCACGCACGCGCTCCAGGGAATGGCTCCCGGGCACGTAACGATAGACGCCGGCGAGCAGTCCTGAGACGCGCCCCACGACCACGTAGACCTCCAGCGGGTACAGGGCCCCAGCCGACGGCGCCGTGCGTCGCCCGCCGACGGGGTCGCTCACGCCCTGCGCCGCCCAGAGCAGCTGCGCCACCTGCTGGATCGTCAGCGAGCCGGCCGCGAAGTCGCGCACCGACCTCCGCTCCGCCAGCGCCTGCTCGAGCGACATCGCTCCGACCGTGCGAGGCGGCGGCAGCGACACGCACGCCGGAGACGGACGGCGCGGGCGACGTCGTGACGACACCGGCGGCGGACCGGCCGCCGCACGCACCCGCGGCCGCCGCGACCAGCGCCAGCACGAGCAGGCTCCCCGCTTCTGCCCGCACAGCGCCTCTCCGGTGTCCGCCCACGCCCCGGTCCCCTTTCGCTGCGGCCGCGTCCCTCCGCGGACTGCTGCCTGCATGGTCCCCGGCGCGGCGACCGGCCAAGCCGTACGCCGGCCCGGTGCCGCCGTACGGCCGCGAACCGGACCGGACCGATGCGGCGCACCCGCGCCGGGGAGGCGCTGCCCTATACTCCTGACCATGCCCGACGCACCCTCGTCAACAGCCCGCGACAGCCACGGTGACTCCCTCGCAGGCGCGCGCGTCGCCCTCGTGGACATGCCGTTCGCGGGCTACCGGCAGCCGTCGCTCGCGTTCGGGCTGCTGGCGGCGGTGCTGCGCGAGCGGGACGCCGAGGTCGCCGTGATCGACGCGACCCTGGACTTCGCGGCGATGGTCACCCCGGAGGTGTACGACGTCATCGCCGGCTGGCAGGCGCAGGACCTTCTCGGCGAGCGCGTGTTCGCCGGCCTGACGTCTCGCCCACCCGTGACGACCGACGAGGATCACGCGCGGGAGGTGCTGGCCGGGGGCCATCCCGCCCACGACATCATCCACTTCGGCAAGCCGCCGCTGGCGCAGGTGCTGCGCGCCTTGCACGAGGCTCGTCGTCAGGCGCCGGCCCTGCTCGATGGCTGCCTCGCGGAGCTCGTCTCCCTGAGGCCCCACGTCGTGGGCTTCACCGTGATGTTCGCGCAGCTGACGGCGTCGCTGGCCCTGGCAGAGCGCGTCAAAGCGGCGCTGCCCGACGCGCTGCTTGTATTCGGCGGCGCCGGCTGCCGCGGCGAGATGGGCGAGGAGCTGCGCCGCCGGTTCCCCGCCGTCCACGTCGTGGTCGACGGCGAGGGCGAGGCGGCGCTGCCGGACATCGTGCGCGCGCACCTCGCAGGCGATCCGGTCACCCTGGACGTTGACCGGACCGCCCGCGAGGCCGACGACGTCGGGGCAACCCCGGTGGACCTCGACGCCCTCCCCTCCCCGGACTTCGGCGACTACTTCGCGCGCCTCGCGGCCGGCCCCCTGGCGGGCACGTTCACGCCGCGCCTGCCGCTCGAGACCTCGCGCGGCTGCTGGTGGGGAGAGCGGCGACGCTGCACGTTCTGCGGCCAGGCCAGCGCCGCCCTCGCGTACCGGCACAAGAGCCCGGGGCGGGCGCTGGCCGAGCTCGAGCGCCTGGCGCGGGAGCACCCGGGCTGCCCCGTCTTCTTCACCGACGAGATCGCGCCGCGTGACGCCTTCCGGACCCTGGTCCCCGAGCTCCCGCGGCGCGTGCCGGGGCTGGAGGCCGTGTACTTCGAGGTGCGCCCCGATCTCCCGCGGGACGACCTGCAGGCGCTGGCGGCCTCCGGCGTGCATCGCGTGGAGACCGGCATCGAGAGCCTGAGCACGCAGGTCCTCAGGCTCATGCGCAAGGGCACCACGGCGCTGCAGGGCGTCCGCTTCCTCAAGTGGGCGCGCGAGCTCGGCCTGCACGTGGTGTGGAACCTGCTCTGGGGGATCCCCGGTGAAGAGCCTTCGGAGTACGGGCGCATGGCGTCTCTCGTCCCGCTGCTCACGCACCTGCAACCCCCCAACACGGTGGGTGAGGTACGGCTGGACCGCTTCTCGCCGATGTTCGAGGATCCCGAGGCATACGGCCTGACTGACGTGCACGCCGTCCCCGCGTACGGGCACGTCTTCGACCTCCCTCAGGACGACCTGGACCGGCTGGCCTACTTCTTCGCGTCCTCCTGCCGGCGCCCGCAGCCCCTCGCCGAGTACACCCTGTGGCTTGCAGAGGCCGTGACGGCGTGGAAGGAGAGCTCCGGCCGCAGTCACCTGTGGTACGTGGACGACGGCGAACGCCTGCTGATCGACGACGGGCGCCCGGCGTTCGCGAGCGACGACCTCACCGTCCTGAGCGGCGCGCACCGGGCGGCGTATGTGGCCGCCGACGGGGTGGCATCGGCCCAGGAGCTCGGCCGCGCCGTGTCGGCGGCCGAGGGCCGCGAGGTCGGCGCCGCGGAGCTCCAGGCCCTGCTCGAGCCGCTGCTCGAGCAGGGCCTGATTGCGCGGGAGGGCGCTCGCTTCGTCAGTCTCGCCGCGCGGGCCCCGCGGTCTGCTTCGTGACCGGCGGCCCGCCCCGCGCCGCGAGCGCCGCGGCGGCCCGGACCGCCCCTTCCTGCATCGCCGCGGCGGCGTAGCAGAACACCGAAAGCGTCTCGACCACCTCGAACGCACGCCCCCGCACCAGCCCCGCCAGCCGGTCGAACGAGCCGATGGGCCCGCCGGCGTGGGTCACGCCGACCACGGCGGGCCGACCCCGCCCTTCCGGCAGCGCCGCCACGAAGCTGCGCACCGGCGGCGACGACATCCACCCCCAGGTCGGCGAGAAGAGCACCAGAGCGTCGAAGCTGTCGTCGTCGGGCGCGGCCGTCTCGAGCGCGACCATCGTGCCGGCCATGGCCTCCCGCACACCTCTGATGCCGGCCGAGAAGTACGAGTACTCCCTGGCCGGCACGATGCGCAGCACCCTCACGTCCTGGCCGGCGAGCATCTCCGCCGTCGCCGCCGCCAGCTTCTCCGTGAAACCGGAGAGCGAGTAGTAGGCGACGAGGACCCTCACTGCAACGTCACCCGGCGCGGCCCGTCCGGCGCCGGTCGGCGCGCCGGCGCTCCGCGGCCGTCACTGCGCCGTCCAGCCCCCGTCGATGGTGAACTCCGCGCCGGTGACCCACTTGGACTCGTCCGAGGCGAGGTACACGTCGAGGTAGGCGATGTCGATAGGCTCCCCGATGAAGCCGATGGGGTGCTGCGCCCCGACCTTCGCGAAGTACTCGTCGGGGCTCAGGCCGAAATCGGAGGCCTCCTTCTCCGTGAGCGGCGTGTGCACGTAGCCGGGGTGCACCGAGTTCACGCGTATGGAGTAGCCCTTCTCGCCCATCGCCAGGGCGGCCGACTTGGTCATCACCGTGACGGCGCCCTTGGACGCACAGTACGCGAACAGGCCGGCCTCGGCGATCTGGCCGTCGATGGACGAGCGGTTCACGATGGAGCACCGCTCGCCGCACTCCTTCATGGCCGCGATGGCGTGCTTCATGCCGAGGAACACGCCGGTGGAATTCACCGCCATGAGGTGGTCCCACTCCTCGAGCGTGGTCTCCTCCACGTCGTGGCCCAGCGAGATGCCGGCGTTGTTCACCAGCACGTTGACCTTGCCGTGGAGAGCGACGGTGTCCGCGACCACCCGGCGCCAGTCGTCCTCGCTGCGCACGTCGAGCTTCATGAAGGCCGCGGTGCCGCCGTCGGCGACGATGGCCGCGGCGACAGCGCCGCCGGTGACCTCGTCGACGTCGGCGACCACCACGCAGGCGCCCTCCCGTGCGAACAGCGAAGCCGTCGCCGCGCCGATGCCCATGGCCGCGCCGCTGACGATCGCGACCTTGCCGTCGAGCCTGCCCATAAGTCAGCTCCTTTCGGGATCACTGTGCGTGACGCCCGGCCGCAGCCGGCCACCGGGGCCGCCGGCCGGGCGCTCGACCGCGACGGCTCCCGGCCGCCGCGGGCCGGTCACTCGACCGCCCCGGCCCCCTCCGGCAGCAGCTGGCCGCCGTCCACGACGATGGTCTGGCCGGTGATGTACGCGGCCTCGTCGGAGGCCAGGAAGAGCATCGCGTAGCCGATGTCCTCAGGCGTGCCGAGCTTCTTCATGGGGATGGAGGCGGCCAGCGCGTCGATGTACTCCTGGCCCATGCCCTTCATGCCGGGCGTCAGGATGTTGCCGGGCATCACGGCGTTGATGGTGACACCCTGCTGGGCGACCTCGATGGCGGCGCTGCGCATGAAGCCCAGCATCGCCGCCTTGGTCGCCCCGTAGTGGGCCCAGCCGGGGTAGCCGGTCACCGGTCCGGTGACCGACGAGGTGAGCACGATACGGCCGTAGCCGCGCTCGCGCATGCCGGCCACCACGGACTTGACCATGAAGAACATGCCCTTGACGTTGATGGCGAAGATGCCGTCCCAGTCGGCCTCCGTCATGTCGGCGAGAAACGCCTGCGGATAGATGCCGGCGTTGCTGACGAGCACGTCGATGCGGCCGTGCGTGTCGAGCACGCAGCGCACGGCCGACGCGCACGATGCCTCGCTCGTCACGTCGACCTTGAGGAACTCGACCGTGCTTCCGCCGGCCGACAGCTCGGCCGCCGCCTGCGTGCCGGCGGCCTCGTCGATGTCGGCGATGTAGAGCGTCGCGCCCTCGCCGGCGAACACGCCGGCGATGCCGCGGCCGATGCCCTTGGCGGCGCCGGTGATGAGCGTCACCCTGTCATGCATGCGGTCTGCCACGATGGTCCTCCTCGCGTCCATGGGGATCCGGAGACCGCGCGATCGCCCGCCGGCCTGCGCCCCCGCAGGCGACGAGGGGGGCGACTGCCGCCGCCCCCCTCGTGCCTACGTGCCTTCTGTGCTGCGCGCTGTGCGCGCCGGTCTCAGTACTCCTTGATGCCGTCCGGGGTCTCCATCCAGACGGGCTCCTTGCGCCACTTCCACACGATCATCCAGATCCACAGGACGGCGCCGATGCCGAGGTACTCGAGCATCACGGTGTAGCCGGCCTGGCCGAGCACGGTGAGGAAGGCGAACACCACCGAGATGATGAGGCTCAGCACGCGCATGAACATGCCGCCCGGGATCTTGTACGGACGCGGCCAGTCGGGATGCTTGATGGCCGCGCGGATGGATGCCGCGGAGATGATCGCGTAGCACGCGGCCGCGGCGAACGCCATGAGCGTGAAGAAGTTCTGCAGGAAGCTGCTGTAGTTCATGGTGATGATGGCCGCCAGGCTGATCCCCAGGATGAGCAGGTTGGGGAGGATCGGCTGGTGGTGCTTGTTGGTCTTGGCGAACACCTTGGGCAGGAAGTTCTGACGGCCCATGGCGAACAGCATGCGCACCGAGCTCAGCCAGAAGCCCAGCACCGAGGTGGTGATGGGGAACAGGGCCGCGCCGATGCCGAAGATCCACAACCAGGCGGCCCAGAAGCCGCTGGTGCCGATCTCCTTGACCGCGAACAGCGAGGCAAACGGCTGGCCGGTGCCGTCACCGGTCAGCTCGCCCCACGACGCCATGCCGGAGAGCGAGAAGTAGTACAGCATGTAGAGCAGGCCGCAGGTGATGATGGAGCCCAAGATGGCCTGGTTCTGCTTCTTGATGGGGAAGTCGCCCTCCTCCACCATGTTGGGCACGATCTCGAAGCCGAAGTACGGCGTGACGAGCAGCGCGACGCCGATGACCGCCGCCGGGATACCCAGGTGCGTGGCGAGGCCGGACTGGATGAAGGGGTCGAAGTTGTCCCAGCTCCAGGCGTCGCTCGTGATCCAGAAGATGCTCCCGAGGATGCAGACGGAGAAGCCGAACAGCAGCATGAAGGTCTGCACCTGGCCGGAGATCGTGATGTTCTGCAGGCTGAGGAGCGTGTAGAGCGCCAGGACGATGCAGCTGATGAGAGCGATCCAGCCGACCGACAGGTTCAGCTCGAACATGTAGTCGATCCAGGAGATGATGCCGAGCACGCCGGCCGGCGGCACCGCCAGCCAGGCGGCGAGGATGAGCCACGTGGACCAGAAGCCCGCGTGCTTGTTCAGCCCCACGGTGCCATACACCAGCTCGACGCCGGCGGTCGGGCACATGGTGGCCCACTCCGCGTACATGAAGCCGATGGGCAGCACGGCGATCATCATGAGGCCGAAGCCGATGAAGGTGAACGGCCCCGTCGTGGTGAGGAAGAAGCCGTCCCAGTACGCCATGAAGGTGAAGATGGCGCCGGTGGCGATGGCGTACACGTAGAACAGGCGCAGGGACTTCTTGAGGGTCCCGGAGCCGTGGTAGTACTTGTCCCGCATGGCCAGCTCTTCCGGGGTCTCCCCCGGCGAGGCCGGCACGTCCGCGTATTCGGACTTCGTCGGTTCGTCCGCCATACCTAGTCCCCCGTTTCTGCGTGCTTGCGATGTGCCCGGCGCCCCCGCAGGACGCCCTCCTCACACGTCGAGTCGGGCGATCAGTCTGACACCCTGACCGCGATCTCCTCGTCGTAACCCGTGGTCACACGTATGTAGCCGGTGAGCATGTCGTTGACCTCTTCGCTGCCTGTGTCCACGAGCAGCGGCCTTCCGCCCAGGGCGGCGATCTTCTGCCTGGTGGCGACGACCAGCACGTTGTCCCTGCCGACGCGCTCGATGACGCGCGGGCTGAACTGCTGGTTGCCGCGTCCGAAGATGTAGCCCTGGCCGCCGATGACGGTGACGACGATCTTCGCTGGCACGCCTCCTTTCGGGCCGAGCAGGTCGAGCAGCCGGTGCTCGGTGACGTCCTTGGCCACCAGCCGCCGGTCGCGCACCACGTCCACGCCCAGCAGCGTGCCGTCGATGCCGAGCCGCTTCTTGATGCCGAAGACTGTACTCCCCGTACCGAGCAAGTACAGGGTGTCGGCGTGCATGCGGTCCATGAGGCCGAACGCGATGGCGTCCAGGGCGTTCTCGTCGGATGCGGCGCGCCCGGCCTTACCGCCCTGCACGCGGGCCTCGTCGCGGGGCACCGTGAGATAGCCGAAGAGCTCGGCCGACACGCGCCCCTGGCGGAACGCGTCCTCGTCGATGTCCATGACCTCGGCCTGCTTGACCTTGGTGACCTTGCCCTGCAGATACAGGGCCGCGAGCTCTCCGGCGTTGCGCGGGTTGATGCCGTACACGCCGGAGTGGATCTTGCAGCCGGCCGGGACGCCCAGACACACCACGTCTGGGCCGACGGCCGCGAACACGTCGCGGGCGGTGCCGTCGCCACCCGCGAACACGATGAGGTCGACACCCGCCGCGGCCATCTCTGAGGCGGCGCGGCGGGTGTCTTCGCTCGTGGTGGTCTGACCGTCGGTCGAGAACAGCACCGTGGGCGAGAAGCCGGCCTCGCGGGCCTCGTTCTCGCCCATGTCGCCCGAGACCGTGAGGATCTCGAGGTCCTCCTTGAGTGACTCCAGTCGGCTCACGGCCAGCTCGGCGCGGCCCGGGGCCTCCGGCTCCGCGCCGAGGTCACGCGCCTGCGCCAGGATCTCTACGCCGTCGGTGCCCTTGAGACCGCAGCGGCCGCCCATGCCGGCGATGGGATTGACGATGAGACCGATCCGTTTCACGCGCGCGTCACGCCGATCCGTGCTTGCGCTGGTAGGCGCGCCAGGTGGTCGCCCACTTGGTCGGGTCGTCCAGCTCTTCTTCGGCCGAGCGCTTGTGGATGGCGCACTTGTGCGGAGCCGCCTTGACGAGCTCCGTATCCTCGCGGGCCTCCTGGGCGATGGTGCGCAGCACCTCGGAGTACTCCTCGAGGTCCTCCTTCGAGAACGTCTCGCACGGCTCGATGGTCATCGGCTCCGGCACGACCCACGGGTGGTGGCTCGACCAGTAGTGCTGCAGGCCGAAGTCGCCGACGCGCCGCAGGATGTCGTCGGTGCCCACGCCGGTCTCGTCCGTGAGCTCCTGCCACGACCAGCGGCACTCCTCGAGGCGGCGGTGCCCCTCGGCGTACGGGTGCGTGAGGCCGGGGATGTCTTCGCAGAGCTTCATGAAGTAGTTGTTGTTGAGGGCCGACATCTGGGCCGTCTCCTTGAGGCCGCCCGGACCCATGGTGATTGCCCACGCGTAGGCGCGCAGCACGACGCCGGCCGAGCCGAGGAAGCCCTTGATCTTGCCGATGGACTCGGGCCGGTCGAAGTCGAGGTAGAACCGGCCTGTCGCCTCGTCCTTCTCCACGGTGGGGTACGGCAGGTACTTGGCGAACTCCTCACGGCAGCCCATGGCGCCGGTGCCGGGGCCGGAGCCGGCGTGCGGGGTGCCGAACGTCTTGTGCAGGTTGTAGTGGCACAGGTCGAAGCCGGCGTCGCGCGTGCGGGCGATGCCCATGAGCACGTTGCCGTTGGCCTGGTCGTTGAAGCACACGGCGCCGGCCGCCTTCGCGACCTTGACGAACTCCTCGATGAGCGGGTTGTAGATGCCCGTGTCCTCGGGGTTGGTGAAGAAGATGGCCGCCGTCTGCGGGCCTACGACAGCCTTCATGGCCTCGAGGTCAGGGTAGCCGTCCTCCTTGGGCATGAGGGTGACGATCTTGTAGCCCGCCGTGGCCGGCGAGGCCGCGTCGCACGGGTGCGAGAACATCGAGGTGACCACCTCGGTGCGCTGGTCGCCCTCGCCGCGGTCGCGGTGGTACGCGCGGATGATGGAGGCGGCGGTGAACACACCGTGCGCCCCGCCGCCGGGCTGGAGCGTGAAGCGGTCCATGCCCGACACGGCCTTCATGATCTGCTCGTGTTCCCAGTAGACCTCGAGGATGCCCTGCAGGGTGGAGTCGTCCTGCCAGGGGTGCACGTTGGCAAAGCGCGAGTACGCGACCAGGTCCTCGTTGATCCGCGGGTTGTACTTCATGGTGCACGTGCCCTGGCTCATGTCTGCGGTGAGGTTGGAACCGAGGGTCTCCTGCGAGAGGTGCAGGAAGTGGGCGAGCACGTGCTTCTGGTCGACCTCGGGCAGGCCCGGAGCGTTCTTGCGGCGGATGCTCTCCGGCAGCGCAGCGGCGACGTCGCCGACCGCTTCGACGATCTCGTCCTCCGGCATGGGCGGATACATGCCGCGCGTGCCGGGGGTGGAGAGCTCGAAGATCATGGGCTCGTCCCAGCGAGCCTGATGGTAGTTCTTGCGCACCTTCACGATGGCCATCAGAGGATCTCCTTCAACGCGCCGACGAGTGTGTCGAGGTCGTCCTTGCTGAGGACCTCGGTCACGCAGTAGAGGGCGCTCTGGCCGAGGGCGGGGAACCACGCTGAGAGGTCCTTGCCACCGAAGATGCCGCGCTCGAGCAATGCCGCGTTGATGTCGGCCACCGACGTGCCGGTGCCGTTGAAGTCGACCACGAGCTCCTTGAAGAACGGCGCCGAGCAGGCGGGAGCCTTGACGCCGGGCAGGGCGTCGAGCTGCTTCGCCAGGTAGGCCGAGCGCTGCAGGAGCCCCTCGCCCAGCTCTTTCATGCCCTGCGGGCCCATGAGCGAGAGATAGACACCTGCGCCGATGCCGTGCAGCTGCGCCATGGTGCCGAGGAAGTCCTTGGCCTTCTCGCGCGAGGCGTACGAGGTGCGCTCGAAGTACACCTCGCCGAAGCCGTACTCGCCCTCCACGATGGTGGGCGTGACGCCGAACATGAGGGCGTTGAACTCGGCGAAGTAGGTGGGCGTGTCCTGGGTGGCGATGAAGCCGCCCTGGCCGCCGCCGCACTGCATGGGGATGCCGAGGCCCTGCACGTCGCCGCAAGCGATGTCGACGCCGTAGTTGGCGGGGGCCTCGAGCACGCCGAGCGACACCGGGTCCACGCCGCACGACACGACGCCGCCGGCGCCGTGCACGATGTCGGCGATGGCCGCGCCCTGATGCTCGATCACACCGAGGAACGACGGGTTCTCGTAGTAGAACACGGCGACCTTGTCGGTCATCTTGGCCTTGAGGTCGTCGAGGTCGAGCAGCCCCGTCTCGGGGTCGTGCTCCACGGTGGTGATGGTCGGGACCGTCGACCACACGTAGTTGCGCACGCACGAGAGGCGGTCGGGGCTCATGTGAGCCGAGACCAGGGCCTCGCTGCGGCCGTTGATGCGGGCGGCCATGCGGATGGTGGTGGCGGCCGCCATGCCCCAGTCGTACGTGGGCGTGTTGACGGCGTCCATCTCGAGCAGCTCGGCGAGGCAGCTGGCGTACTCGAACTGCGCCTGCCACTTGCCGTGATCGGCGAAGGCCTCACCCACGTAGGAGGTGAGGAACTCGTCGCGGCCCATGATGGTGGTGACCACCGACGGCACGTAGTGGTTGTAGACTCCGCCGCCGAGGAAGCTGATGCACTCCTTGCAGTCCTTGTTCTTGTCGAGGAGACCCTCGACGTGCCGCTTGAGCGCGGCCTCGGACTTGTACGGGCCGGGCGTCTTCAGCTCGCCCTTGAACCGCAGCTTGTCCGGGATCTCGGCGAAGATCTCCTCGGTGCTGGCGATGCCGACGTAGTCGAGCATCGCCTGTTTGACCTCAGGGACTGAGTTCGGGATGTACGGGTAGACGTCGTCTGCCATGGGCCCACACCTCCACTGGTCGGTCAACGCTTAGGACGAACACGACTGCTTGCGGGTGACGACCTCCTCGCTCATGCGCAGAGCGCGCCTGCAGGGGTGCCCACGCCGGGGCCGCGCCAGGGCCGGGAGCCCGGCGAGGGAAGTACTTTACACAATAAGCTGCCGAATCGGCGTTGCAAGTAGTGGCTTCTTATGGTCTTCTCCTATGGTTGACCTATGAGTTCCGCAGCCGACATCCACGAGGCCCTGCTCACGACACTGGCCTGGAGACGGGCCCCCTCGGCGGCTCTCGCGGCCGACGGCGATGCCCTGGTGGCCGCGAATCCGGAAGGGCGCCGCCTGTCGCCCGCCGCGGTGGCCGGCGGCCGCGTCCGCTCGCGGCCGTTCGACTTCGGAGGGCTGCGTCTGCGCCTGCTCACGGAGTCACCGGCCCCAGAGCGACCCGACCGCAAGATCCCTCCCATCGTCACCGACAGGATGTTGCGGCGCATCGTGGAGGCGCACTTCGCCGTGTGGTACGCCTGGCACGTGCCCACCGGCGTGTGCGTGGTGCCGGGCATGAAGGAGCTCCTCGACATCTCCGACGAGGAGGTCCCCACCATCGTGGAGGACTGGATGGGGCGCGTGCACCCGCAGGACCTGCCGCGCATGGTGGCCGAGAACGACGAGGCCCTGCAGACCACCTCTCCCTTCCGCAGCGAGTACCGGTTCCGCCGCGGCGACGGTACGTACATCTCGATCAGCGACTGGGGGATCGTGTTGCGCGGAGACGACGGCACGGCGGAGTGGATGGCCGGAGGACTCCGCGACATCACCGTGGAGAAGTCGCTGGAACAGGCACGGGAGGAGGCGGGCCGCCTGCGGGAGGTGCTCTTCCAGCACGCGCCGGTGCCGACGTTCCTCATCGACGGCGACGGCGTGCTGGTCGACGCCAGCCAGTCCGCCCTGGACTTCCTCCAGGCGCGGCGGGACGCCGTGGTGGGGCGCCGCGCCGCGGAGATCCTGCCGCCCGACCTCGTCCGCCGCGCCAGGGAGCCGAGGCAAGCCGCGAGCGACGAAGGCGCCGCCACCGTGGAGATCGAGATCGAGGTCGCGGGAGAGCGCAAGTGGCTGCTCGCGACCGTGGTGCCCTTCGCCGCCGGCGACGGCGAGATGACGTTCGTGCTCGGCGCCAACGTCACCGAAAGAAGGCGTGCCGCCGAGGCGCTCTCCGAGTCGGAGGCCTCGCTGCGCGAGAAGACGCTCGCCCTGGAGAAGCACAACGTGGCCCTGCGCGTGCTCATAGACCAGCGGCGCAGCGACCTCGAGGAGCGCCGCCGCGTGCTGGCCGAGAACCTCGAGCAGCTGGTCTTCCCCACGCTCGACCGCCTGGCGGGGACGTTCTCGGACCACCCGGAGGTCGCGCTGCTCGACGTGGTCCGGCAGACCCTCAACGAGATCGCCGAGCCCCTGCTGGAGACGCCGGGAGCGGCCCGCGACCGCCCCCAGGCCTTGAGCCGGCGCGAGTACCAGATCCTCCAGCTCGTCCGCTCAGGCAGGACGTCAGAGGAGATCGCCCGGGCCCTCTACCTCTCGCCGACGACGGTGACGTTCCATCGCGGCAACATCCGTCGCAAGCTCGGCCTCAAGGGCAGCGGCGTCCAGCTCACGCCGCGCGTGGTGGTGGATGCTCTCTCGCCGCGGCACGAAGAAGCGCCCGCGGGCACAGAGGAGACGTGACGCCGCCGCGTGCGGCGCCTTGAAGCGGCGAGCGGTTGGTGCGAGGCTCGGGGCAGCAGGGCCGGGCGCCGCAGGCGCTCCCGGCCCGGTACCCCGACGGAAGGACGACGATGGCCATCCTGCTCGACTCGGCGTCGCTCGACGACGCCGCGGCCGCGGCTGCGCTCGGCTTCGTGCGCGGCATCACCACGAACCCTGCGCTCATGGCCAGGGAGACGAAGCAGCCGCTCGCCCACCTCGAGCAGCTCCTGCAGGTGGTCGCCGAAGGACCCGTGTGCTACCAGCCGACCCGGCCGGGGGCCGCCGACATGGAGCGCGAGGCTCGCGAGGCGCTCGCGCTCGACCCCGCGCGGGTCGTCGCCAAGCTTCCGGCGACCCTGGAGGCCGTCTCGCTCGCCGCGAGGCTCCACGACGAAGGCTACCGCTGCGCCCTGACGGCCGTGTACGCGCCGGCCCAGGCGCTGCTCGCGCACGAGGCCGGCTGCGCCTGGGTGATCCCCTACGTGGACCGCGCGGCGCGCCATTCGGCCGGCCACGTGGTCGAGGAGCTCGCAGCCGTGCTGGAGCGGCTCGGCAGCGAGACCCGGGTGCTCGCCGCCAGCCTCAAGACGCCCGTGCAGGTCACCGACGCCGTGCTGGACGGCGCCGACGACATCACCGCGCCGCTCGACGTGATCCGCGCGCTGCCGGCGCACCCGCTCACGGAGTCGGCGGTGCGCGAGTTCGCGGCGCACTGGGAGTGAGATGGGCCGGGCGGGCGGCTCTTCCGGCCGCCCGCCCGGCGCCTCACCAGGCGGGCGCGTTGCCCGCCGTCACCTTGTGCTTGCCGGAGCCGTCGGCGTCCATTATCCAGAGGGCGTTCCAGTCCTTCGCGTAGACCACCTGCATGCCGTCCGGCGAGGAGCGGGCGAAGCCGACCGACGGCCGCCCCTGCCAGCCCCCGCCGGTCGCCAGCGTGCGGATGGCGCTCCCGTCCAGCCCCGTCCGCTTGATGATGGTCTTCGACTGCGTGGATACCGAGAGGAGCACAGACCTTCCGTCCGCGGCCCAGTCCGCGATCGAGGCGTCCGCCACGGGGATCCTCTTCGTCTGACCGCTGACGATGGTGTACACCCAGGTGCCACCGCCCTCGTCGTCCTGACCCTGCTGCGAGATGAGGATCGCCGAGCCGTCCGGGGACCACGAAAGGCTCCACGACGTCACGATGCAGTTGCCGAAGCCCCCGGTCTTCTTGAGCATGACCGACGTCCGGCCGGTGGCGATGTCGATGACGACCAGCCTCGTCCCGACCGGGATGGCGCCCTTGGCAGAGTACACGTCGGCGAAGGCGAGCCTGGAACCGTCCGGCGAGTACGCGAGCCCCGTCACCTGGATGAACCCGACCTTGGGGATCCTGTCCTTGTAGAGGAGTCTCGCGGCGCCCCCGGCCGCCGGCACCGTGTAGATGTACGAGACGTCGTTCGTCGACGACCAGCGCGCGAACGCGATCGTGCTGCGGTCGGGCGACCAGACCGGCGACCACTCCTCGGCCCTGCCCCGGGTCAGCTGCACAAGACCGCTGCCGTCGGGCGAGACCTTCCACACGTGCTGGTCCCTGATGAACGCGATGGACGGCGGCGGGCTGTCGACGGCCCGCCGGGCACCCGCCGCAGGCGCCGCGACCAGCACCAGCGCCACCAGGACGGCGGCGAGTACGGGCAGCGCGCCCCACGGGCCGCGCAGCGGCCGAGCGTGGACCAGACTCATCACGAGACACCCCCTCACCCGACGCCCGGCGTCGAGGCCGGTCACCCGACAGTCTCTCACGGCCGGTCGTCGAAGAAACGGTCCACGGCCGGCACGACACCGTCTGCTTCCGCGGATGACCGGCCCGCCCGGCGACGGCGCGCGGCGACGGCTCAGCCGGGGAGGCCGGCGGCGGCCTCGGTACCCTCCTCGCGGCGGATGCGTCGCAGCGCCAGCGCGCCGCCGAGCGCGGCGACGAGCGCCGCGACGGCGCCCATGCCGAGGGCGGCGCGGGCGCCGAGGTGCGCTGCCACGAGGCCGGTCAGCGGCGCCCCGATGGGCGTGGAGCCCAGGAAGACGATGGCCCACAACGCCATCACGCGGCCGCGCATCTGGCCCGACGAGTGCAGCTGCAGCAGTGAGTTGGCGAGGGCGATGAACGCCACGCCGGCGGCGCCCATGGGCACCAGGAAGACGAGGGTCAGCGGCAGGGTGGGAGCGAGGGCCACCACGAGGGCGAGCGCGCCGAAGACGAACGAGACGATGATGAGCAGCCGGTAGCTCGGGCGGCGCCGCGAGGCGACCAGAAGCGCGCCGGCCAGGGCGCCGATGCCCATGGCCGTGGTGAGCGCGCCCAGCGTGCCGCCGCCGCGGTGGAACACGTCACTGGCGAAGAGCGGCAGAGTCACGGTGAAGTTGTACGAGAGCGTGCCCATGACGGCCATCATGAGCAGCGGTACGCGCAGCTCCCACACGCTCCACGCGTACCGCAGGCCGGCGCGCACCTGCCCGCTTCCCCGCCGCACGCGCGGCACGTGGTGCAGCTCGGCCGGGCGCATCGCGAGGAGCGCCACGAGCACCGCCAGGAACGACGCCGCGTTCAGCAGGAACGTCCACGAGAGCCCGAAGCGCCAGATCAGCACGCCGGCGACGGCCGGCCCGACGATCCGGGAGGAGTTGACGATGACGCTGTTCAGACCCACTGCGTTGGTGAGGTCCTCCGGACCCACCATGTCGATGGCGAAGCTCTGCTTGGCGGGGTTGTCGAACACGTTGATCGACCCCATGGCCAGCGCCAGGACCCAGACCATCCAGAGCTGGACCACGCCGGTGGCCACGACCAGGAACAGCGCGAAGGCCTGGACCATGAACAACGTCTGCGTAGCCATCAGCACGTGGCGCTTGTCCAGCCGGTCGGAGATCAGGCCGCCGTAGGCGCCGAAGACCAGGATGGGAAGGAACTGGAGTGCGGCCGTGAGGCCGAGGTACAGCGCGTTGTGGGTGAGCGAGTACACCAGCCAGCCCTGCGCGACCGTCTGCATCCAGGTGCCGCTCATGGACACCGTCTGGCCGATGAACCAGGCGCGGTAGTTGCGCACACGCAGCGAGCGGAAGGTGCGGCGCGTCACCTGCGCGAGGCGCCGCACGGGAAGGGTCTGGGCGACGCTGCTCAGCGGTCCTCCTCCAGGAACCGCTCGAGGACCGGCAGGGCGTCGCGGACGGCCTCCAGGTCGGCGGCGCCGAGCCCCGTCAGGCGCTCGGCGAGGAACGCCGTCTTGCGCGTCCGGCTGCGCTGCAGCAGCTCGACGCCCGCCTCGGCGATGGTCACGCGGGCGACGCGCCTGTCGGCAGGGTCGGCCTCGCGGCGCACCAGGCCTTCGGCCTCCAGCGCCGCGACGATGCGCGTGATGCTCGGCGGGGTCACGCGCTCCAGCTCCGCGAGGCGGCCGAGTGTGAGAGGCCCGTGCCGCTGGACGCTGACGAGGGCCGCGGTCTGGCTGGGGGTGAGCTCGTCGCCCGCCTCGGCCCGCAGCCGCCGGTGCAGGCGCATGACGAGCAGGCGCAGGCGAGCCGCCAGCTCGCCCTCGGTGAGGTGCTCCGCCGCGGCGGCCGGTGAAGGGGCGCCGCCGTGCTCGTGCGCTCTGCCGCCCGCGGCCGCCCCAGGTGTCCCGTCGTTGTCCACGTCTGATAGTTTACACTGCTAATTAGCGTTGTAAACCTTCACCGTGCCCCGGTCCGCACTCCGCGCTCGAACGGCGGCTCCACCGGCGGCGCGGCCCGCGTGCGCCGGTGGCGCCCTTCAGGGCCCGGCCGCCAGCACCTCGGCGAACGCACGCGCGGCGGCGCGGGCGTCGTCCAGCGCGCCGTCGGCCAGAGGTCCCTTCATCCCCGTCACCAGACAGCGCAGCTCGATCGGCGCCACCCGCAGGCCTTTGTCGTCGAGGCGCTCCCGCAGCTCGGCGACGCCGCCGGGATACAGCCACACGTTGCCCTCGTTCTTGGAGGGGTCGGGGTCGAGCGGGCCGTACGTGTCGTACACGAGCGCCGGACGAGCCACCCACACCCCCGGGTCCAGCCTCTTGGCGAAGCCCATGGCCCTGCGGCTGATGTGCTTCATGCGCGTGGGGCCGCCGAGCACGAGGAACTCGGCAGCGTCCAGGTCGTCCTTGCCGGGCTTCTCACGATGCAGCGCAACCAGTACGACCTCGTGTCCGACGGCACGGAGCTCGTCCGCTATCGCGCCGGCCACCAGCGCCCCGTTACCGTGGTAGCTGTCGAACGCCACGAGTCCCTTCATGCGTGCCCCCGCTTCTGTCGCCACCGTCGAGTCCAGCTTACCGGCCGAGAGGGGATCCGGGGAGGACGAACGCGGGACCGCGCGGGCCGGCGCGGCGTCGCGGCGCCTCCGGCCGGTGCGGCGTGACGGACGCGGGCCGAAGCGGGCGCGGACCGGAGTAGCGAGACGGGCGGGTGCAGGCCGAAGCGGCATCTCGCGGCGGCGCGCAACGCCTCGCCCAGAGCCCCGGGCGCCCGTTCTGCGCGGGCACCCGGGAGGTCGCCTGCCCCAGCGACGGCACCGGCTCCAGGAGAGGTTGCGGGACTGAGGGTCACCGGGCATACTGCAAACGGACTTTGCAGTTGCGAGAGGAGTTAACGCATTGCCCGGGACGACCTTGCTCAGGGCGGGTTGATGGCGCGCCGCGGGTTCACCGAGCGCCTCGCGCGCGCTTGCGCGCGGCACCCGTGGGCGACGATCGCCGTGTGGGTCGTGCTGATCGCCGGCTGCGGTACCGCGTACTTGCTGTGGGGGGACGTGTTCACGTCGTCGACCAAGTTCCTCAACGAGCCCGACTCCAAGACGGCCGCCGACCTCATCGCCGAGCACGGCGGCGGCAGCGTGGCGGCGCAGACCGGCGCGGCCGTGCAGAGCCTCGCCGAGGGTCTGGACTCGGCGGAGTCCGGGGCCGGCGAGCTGGAGAAGGGCTCGGAGAAGCTGGCCGGCGGCACGAAGTCACTGCAGCGCGGCCTGGGCCGGCTCGCCGGCGGAGCCGGCGAGCTCAGCGCCGGGACGCGCGAGGCCGCGGGCGGAGCCGGACAGCTGAGCCAGGGACTGTCGAACGCCTCGACCGGAGCCTCCAGCCTGAGCTCCGGCCTCAGCCAGGTCGGCGGCGCCACCGACGCCTTCAGCGCCGGCCTGCTGCGCCTCTCGGACGGCGGCGCGGAGCTGGTGACCGCCGCCGACCGCCTGGCCGCGGGCGCCGAGGACCTGGCCGCCGGGGCGAAGCAGACGGCGGCCGGCGTCGGGCAGGCCTCCTCCTCCGCCGGGCAGCTGAGCAGCGGCGCACAGTCTATGAAGGCGCTGGTCGACACGTATCTCCAGCAGCACCCCGAAGCGGCCGACGATCCGACCTACCGGCAGATCGTGGGCCTGGCCGCCCAGCTCGCCTCGGGCAGCGGCCAGCTGGCCGACGGGCTGGCCTCCGCCGAGCAGGGCTCGACGGCCGTGGCCACCGGTGCCGGTGACGTGGCGTCGGGCGCCGGCAAGCTCGCCTCCGGCGCCCGCAGCCTCAGCTCCGGCCTCAAGAAGAGCGCCGGCGGCGCCGGGCAGCTCGGCCGGAGCATCGACCAGCTCTCGTCGGGTGGCGCCGAGCTGGCCGGAGGCCTCAGCGCCGCCGCGCAGAGCTCCCGGGCCCTGGCCGCCGGCCAGCAGCAGCTCGCCACCGGCACGTCCGAGGTCGCCAGGGCGGCGCGCAAGGCCGCCGGCGGCGCCCGCGAGGTCGCCCAGGGCACGGCCGATCTCTCCAAGGGCGCGAGCAGCCTCCGCGCGGGCCTGATGTCCGCGTCGGGCGGCGCGACCGAGCTGAGCGGCGCGCTCGCCTCCGTCGGCTCGCTCACCGACCACGACACCGAGATCGTCGTCGTACACAGCGACGCGCTCACCGTGGACGACCCCGCCTTCAAGGCCGAGGTCCTCAGGCTCCGCGACGAGCTCGCCGCCCTGCCCGAGACCGACGTCGTACAGGTGGTCAGCCGCTACGACGACGGCCTCGACGATGCGGTGCGCGACGGCCTGACTTCGGAGGACTCCCACACCACTCTCATCACCGTCGAGATGAACGCCAGGCCGGACGAGGCGGCCAATCACATCGCCGGCGTTCAGGAGATCGTCGCCGCCGCAGACGGGCGGAACGGCTTCGACGTGGCGGTCACCGGCTCCGCCAGCTTCTTCAGCGACACCCAGGACCTCGCACGCAGCGACCTGGAGCGCGGCGAGGCGATCGGCATCCCCGTGGCGCTGATCATCCTCGTCCTGGTGTTCGGGACCCTGGTCGCCGCCGGCGTACCTCTCGTGCTGAGCCTCGTCTCCATCGTCCTGGGCCTGGCGCTCACGGTCGCGTTCGGCCACCTGTTCGACGTCTCGATCTTCGCCCTCAACGTACTGACGGCCATGGGCCTGGCGGTGGGCATCGACTATTCCCTCTTCATCGTCTCGCGGTACCGCGAGGAGCGGGTCGGCGGGCTCGAGAGACTCGAGGCCATCGGCGCCGCCGCCGCGACCGCTTCCAACGCCGTGTTCTTCAGCGGCATGACGGTCGTCCTCGCGATGGTCGGCATGCTCATCGTCCCGATGTCGATCTTCGTGAGCCTGGGCATCGGCGCCATGGCGGCGGTGTTCGCGGCCGTCCTCGCCGCGCTCACGCTGCTGCCAGCGGCGCTCAGCCTGCTCGGCGACCGCATCAACGCCCTCAAGGTGCCGTACCTGTACCACGCCGTGCACCGCCCCGGCCGCGAAGGCTGGTGGGGCAGGGCGGCCCGCACCATGATGAGGCGTCCCGCCATCGGTCTCGCCGCCGGCGCGGCGCTGCTGCTGCTGCTCGCCGCCCCGACGCTGCTCATGAAGACCGGCGGCTTCAGCGCGGCCTCCTTCCCCGACAAGTACTCGTCGAAGCAGGGTCTGACGATGCTCGGGCGGGACTTCCCCGCGGGGCTCAGCCAGCCGGTCTCGGTGGTCGTGGACGGCGACCTCGGAGACAGTGAGGTGCAGGACGGCCTGCGACGGTTCATGACCGTCGTCGACGAGGACGGACGGTTCAGCCCGGTCGGCGTGCAGACGAGCGCCGACGGATCGCTGGCCGTGGTCCGCCTCGTCCAGGACGCCGAGGCCATGACCGACAAGGCGCGCGCCAACGTGCTGGCCTTGCGCGAGGACCTCGTGCCGGAGGCCTTCGCCGACACGCCGGCGAGCGCCTACGTGGGCGGCCAGACCGCCGGCGACCTCGACTCCACGCACCTCACCGACTCGTACATGTGGGTGGTCATCGCCGTCGTCCTCGCCCTCAGCTTCATCCTGCTCCTCGTCGCCTTCCGCTCGGTGGTCGTCTCCCTCTCGGCCATCGTCATGAACCTGCTCTCGGTGGGCGCCTCGTACGGCCTCATCACGCTGATCTTCCAGGAAGACTGGGGTGCGAGCCTGCTCGGCCTGACGCCGGTGTCCACCATCGAGTCGTGGGTGCCGCTGCTCATGTTCTGTGTGCTGTTCGGGCTCAGCATGGACTACCAGGTATTCCTGCTCAGCCGCATCCGCGAGAGCTGGGGCGAGACGCACGACAGCCGCGACGCCGTGGTGTTCGGCGTGCAGTCCACGGCCGGCATCATCACCGGGGCGGCCCTGATCATGGTGGCGGTGTTCGCCGGCATGGCGAGCGGGCGCTTCACCGTGCTGCAGCAACTCGGCCTGGGCCTGGCCGTCGCCGTGCTCCTGGACGCCTTCGTCGTGCGCACCGTCATCGCCCCGGCCATGATCGCCCTCATCGGCGAGCGCTTCTGGTGGATGCCGCGCTGGCTCGAGTGGCTGCCGCGCATCGGCGTGGAGGGGCCGCCGCGGCTGGGCGAGGCTGAGCAGCCGGCGGCCGGACCGGAGGACCACAGAGCCGGGCGCGACGGGGCCGGCGGCCGGCTCGCCCCCGGGATCACGCCCGGCCGGGTCGAATGACGACGCCCACCACAGGACCGGGCGGGCGCGCCTCCAGCCGGCGCGCCGCGCGCCACACGCAGACACGCAACGAGATCCTCGACGCGGCCGCCGAACTGGTCACCGAACAGGGCGCGGAGGCGCTCAACCTGAGCGAGCTGGCCACCCGGGCGGGTTTCAGCAACGCAGCGTCCCTGTACCGCTACTTCTCGAGCAAGAAGGAGCTGATGGGCGCGCTCATGCGCCGGGGGCTCGAGCGCCTCGAGGAGCACCTGCAGGACGTGCCCGCCGACCTGCCTCCGGAGGAGCAGGTGGTGGAATTCTGCCTCGCCTACGTCGACTACGCCCGCACCCATCCGGGGGAGCGGGCGCTGCTGCTCACCACCACCTCGATCATCGCCCCGGAGGATCGCGCCGCCTCGCTCCCCGAGGCGTTCGTGAGGCGGGTGTTCGGCCTCATCGCCGCCGTCATGGCGAGCGGTGAGGACGCGGCCGGGCAGGTCGCCGGCATGCAGGCCCTGAGCGCCGGTATCGGCGACCTCGGCCGCACGCTGCAGGAGGCGGGACGGCGGGGCGCCGGGCCGCAGGCCGCTGGCGCCCCCGACGTGGGCGACGTGTTCGCCATGCTGCACGCCGTGTGGGCCCTGGCGCAGGGCATGGCGGAGTACGACCGTCTGTACACCGGCCCGGAGCGCGAGGTGCTGCGCAGCCGGCACCGCGAGGTCTTCCGGGCCTACGTCGAAGGCTCGAAACTCGTGTGGGCGGGCCGGCGGGGCGAGCGGACCACGTAGCGGTCCCGTCCGCCCCCCCGCCTCAGCCGCCGGGCCGCTGCTCCCCGGCCAGCCTGTGCGCGGCCCGCTGCCCGGCCGCGCGGCCGAGCTCCCCGTCCTCCCCATAGCGCAGCGCCCGGGTCGGGCAGGCGCGCACGCAGGCCGGCTCCAGGCCGGCCTCCACGCGCGCCGCGCACAGATCGCACTTGTGCATGCGCCCGTCGGCGCCGTACCGCGGCACCCCGAAGGGGCAGGCCAGCGAGCACATGCGGCAGCCGATGCACAGGGAGCCCTCCACGACCACCGCGTCCGGATCGTAGGCCCGCCGCAGGGCTCCGCTGGGACACACGGCGACGCACGGCGCCCCCGCGCAGTGCTGACAGGCGAGGGACACGTAGCTCAGCCGCGCCTCGGGGTACGCGCCGTCCTCCACCACGAACACCTGGCGCCAGGCGTCGCTCGCAGCGCGCCCGTCGAGGTCGTTCTGGTCGTAGCACGCCACCACGCAGGCGTAGCAGCCCGAGCAGCGCTCCACGTCGAGTGAGAACCCTCTGCTCACGGCCGCCTCCCCTCGCCGGACACCCTGGTCAGGCGACAGCGGGCGCCCTTGTACGCCGGAAAGCCGGAGACGGGATCGAGGTGGTCCGCGTCCAGCAGCGTGTTCGCGTCGGCCTCCGGACAGTCGTGAACCAGGTGGACCACACCGGGCTGCGCGAGCTCGGTGATGTTGACGCGCACGCGCACCGCCCCCCTCGGTGTCGCCAGCTCGGCCCAGTCGCCCTGCGCCAGGCCCAGCCGCCGACCGTCGGCAGGGTTGAGGTCGGCGGCGGGGTCGGGGCGAAGCCCGCGCGTCCACGGCAGGCGATAGGTGCGTGAGTGCGCGAACATGGGCAGCCGCGACCCGGTGTTGAGCACGAGCGGGTACTCCTCGGCCAGCTCGGCGGCGAGCTCGTGCTGCGGCGGGACATAGACCGGCAGCGCGCCGACGCCGGTGACGGCGGCGTGCCGCGCGAGCACCGTCGAGCTGAGCTCCATCTTGCCGGTGGACGTGGGAAAGCCGCCGGCCTCGTAGGACCGTTCGCCGGGGACGATGGGATCGGGCACCGGCATGCCGCCGGGATGCGCCGTGAGCTCGTCCATCGTGAGACCGCTCGGCTCGAGCAGCCAGTCCATCACGTGGTCGAAGGCGGCGGCGCGGGCGGCGGCCGAAGGCGGCTCGCCGTCCGCCCACGGGTCCAGCAGACCGTCGTCGAGCCTGAGACGGTGCGCGAGGTCGAAGACGATATCGGTGTCCGACCTGGCCTCGCCGAGCGGCTCGATGGCCGGCCGGGTGGCCACGACGTACTTCTGCGGGTAGGCGCGCACCTCGCTGCGCTCAAGGGAACTGGCGGCCGGGAGCACGATGTCGGCGTACTTCGCCGAATCGGTGAGGAACAGGTCGACGTCGCAGATGAAGTCCAGCCGCCCGAGGGCCTCGGCGAAACCCGTTGAGTCGGGGAACATGCGGTGGTTCAGGCCGAAGGCGACCAAGCCGCGCAGCGGATACGGGTCGCCCGAGCGCAGCTGCCGCGGCAGGTCCATGCTCTGACCCTGGTCCAGGAGGTCGGCCCACACCGGGAAGCGGGCGGCGCCCACCCGCGGCGGCAGGTCGTCCCAGGGGCGCGGCAGCTCGAACTCCCTCTGCCGCGTGGTGAAGCCGCCTCCGGCGACCTCGAGCCACGTGTACGGCTGCGGGCGGTTGCCTCCGGCCACGTCCCAGTTGCCGGTGAGGCCGATGAGCGCGTAGACGGCGCGCGCGTTCTGCACCCCGTTGGTGTGGTGCACGACGGACGCGCCGCTGGACTGCAGCGCCGCGGGCCTGGTGGTCGCGTAGAGGCGGGCGGCGGCGCGCACCTGCTCGGCCGGGACGCCGGTGATGCCCTCGACCGTGCCCGGGTCGAACCCGGCCACGTACTCGCGGTACTCGGCGAAGCCGTGGGCCCAGGCCTCGAGGAAGGCTGCGTCCTCGAGGCCCTCCTGCAGGATGACGTGCGCGAACCCCAGCGCGAGCGCGCCGTCGGTGCCCGGACGCGGCCGGAGGTGCAGCGTGGCCCGCTCGGCCAGCGGCGTGCGTCTCGGGTCGACGACGATGAGCCGCAGGCCCCGGTCGAGCGCATCGAGGAGCGGCTCCAGCATCGGCGTGCCGGCGTAGAAGGGATTGGTGCCCCATGAGAGCAGGCAGCGGGCGTTGCGCACGTCGGGCCCGCCCATCTGCCCGTACAGCAGCTGGAACGCCATGGCCGAGGCCTTGTGGCAGGCGCTGGACTCGGTGCAGAAGTTGGGCGAGCCGTACAGCAGCGCCAGCCGCTGGACGAACGGGCGCTGCTGCTTCGGGTAGCCGACGTAGAAGACGACCGACTCCGGGCCGGTCTCGGCCTTGAGGCGCTCGAGGTGGGAGACCACCTCGTCGAGCGCCTCGTCCCACGAGACCGGCTCGAACTGCCCGGACCCGCGCGGGCCGGTGCGCCGCAGGGGCGTCAGCAGCCTGTCGCGGTGGTACACGTACTGCCGCGTGGCGGCGCCCTTGGCGCACAGTGTGCCGCGGCTGTGCGGGTTCTCGCGCGAGCCCTCCACCTTGATCACGCGGCCGTCGCGCACGTACAGGTCGAGGCCGCACTGGGTCATGGGATCGCAGATGGCGCAGACGGACTTGCGCACCTCGATGCCGGTGTCGTCTCCGGGGAGCTTGCCCCTGATCCTGCGCGTGAGCCTGTCCATCAGGGTGCCTCCCTGTCAGAGGTCCGCAGCACCTCGGGGATGTGGAAGCGCTGGAACCAGCGCTCGGCCGCGGGCAGATCGTCCAGGTCCTGCAGGTGGTGGAGCACGAAGGTCTTGACCACGAGGCGGCTCCTGGGCGTCGAAGGTCACGCAGTGCGGTGGCGGAGCAGGTCGACCTTGCCGCATGCGAGCGGGGAATGCAACGCGACCGAGACGCCGACCGGCGCCGGACGCAGAAGCGCCGGTGTGAACTGGCGGGTCACACCGGCGCCTCTGGAGGCGGCACGCCATCCAGGAAGGAGGAGGTCGGCCTTCCTGGGCGGCGACCCGGCTCAGTGGGGGCACACTGTTCACGCTGCCGGGCGTAGTGACGGTGAGGGGGAGACCGCCACTGCCGTTCTCTGTCTTGGGCCGCAGTCTGCCCCCCGGTTGTTAAGCCCGTGCGACGGGATTGTGGAGCCAGGTTGCGTTCGTGTTGCGGGCCTCGCAGGTCGTACGGCACTGCCGCGAGCTGCGGTCGCGGCACTCGCGAGCGTGCCGGGGGCCACCTCGCCGTCCCTTCCCGAACGCGCGGGGGGAAGCCCCCGGCCGGCGCCCCCGAGGTGCTAGAGTCGACCTCGCCCATGGCCGTCGCGACTCACACCGGCTCCCGCCGCACCCTGTTCTCGCTGACCACGGGCCACCTCACCGCCGATCTCTGCGCGGGGGCGCTCTGGGCGCTCCTGCCGTTCCTCGTGGTCGAGCGCCACTACAGCTACGCGGCCGCGGGCGTCTTCGCGCTCGTGATCAGCGTGACGCACGCCGCCGTACAGCCGCTGGTGGGGGCTCAAGGCGACCGCTGGGACAGCATGCCGCTGCTCGGCGCCGGCCTCGTGGTGACCGGGATCGGCATCGGCGTGGTGGGGTTCGTCTACAGCTTCCCCCTGACGCTGCTCGCGGCGGCGCTGTGCAGCATCGGCGTGGCCGCCTACCACCCGGAGGCGGCACGCTGGGCGCGCCGGGCCGCAGGCGCCAAGGTCGCACTCGACATGAGCCTGTACTCGGTGGGCGGCAGCGCCGGCTACGCGCTCGGCCCGCTCGTGGTCGCGGCGGTGCTCACGCCGCTGGGCCTGCACGGCACGCTCGTCATCGCCGCGGTGCCGCTCGCGGGCGCGGTGGTGGTGCTCACGTCCGTGAGCCGTTTCCGCGCCAGCGACCTGCATGCCCGCTCGCAGGCCAGGCGCATGGAGACGATGGCCTGCGAGTGGCGCCCCTTCGCCCTCTTCGTCGCCATGTTCTCCGTCTCTTCCGGCATCGCCACCGGACTGATGACCTTCGTGCCGCTGTACCTCGTGGACGCCCGCGGCGCGACACCCGCCGCCGCGAACGTGATGACGAGCGTGCTGCTGGCCGCGGCGGCCGCCGGCACGGTGCTCGGCGGCTACTTCTCGCACCACCTCGGAAGGCGGTCCGTGCTCGTGGCGCCACAGCTCCTCTTCGTCCCGACGATCGCGCTCCTGCCGCTCGTCGCCGGCTGGGCGATCGTGCCGCTGGTGGCCCTGGCCGGCGTGTGCTCGAGCGCCAACATGGCGGTGGCGGTGGTCACGGCGCAGGAGTACCTGCCTTCGCGCATGGGGCTGGCCACGGGCCTCACGATGGGCGTCTGCGGCGGCGTGGGCGGCCTCATCGTGGCCGCGCTCGGGCCGCTCGGCGACGCGGCCGGCCCGGCGGCCGTGCTCTACGTGCTCGCCGCTCTCCCGCTGGCGGTCGCCGTGCTCGCCGCGCTCCTGCCGCGGCCGGCCGCCTGCCCGGACGACGCCATCTGGAGCCTCCGCGTGCACGCCCCGCGCTGACGCGCGCGGCCACGACCGCAGCGGGCCGGCCACCTCGGGCCGGTCAGGTGTTCACGCTTCGGCCGTCACTGTGGCCGGCACTCCGCGCGCGCGCACCTGTCGGTCACGAAGAGCTTGTACTTCTCGAGGTCGCGCTCCAGCGTCGCCTGGGCGCGCGCGACCTCCTGCTCGGCCGTCGCGTGCGTCCGCGGCGTGTAGTCGAGCTCCACCGAGACCCTCACGAGGCGCTCGCCCTCCGTGGAGAGATCGACCTTGCCGGCGGCGATGTCGTCCTCGTCGATGAGGGGCTCCACGTCGGTGAGGCCCCGCGTGTACCCGCTGAGCAGCGACTTCAGCACGAACTCGCTCCACTCCAGATCTGCGAACTCGAGTGGGACGTCGACCTCGACGGATGCCTGGATGATCGCCATGACGCCTCCCTCCATCTCGACACGCCCCCCATGGAAGAGGGACCGTAGAGACAGTCTCCCCGCCGCGTGACGTTCTTACATCCTGTGGTTCGCCTCCTCCCGCGTTCGCGCGGTGGTACCGTAGTCACCGCGCACCTGCCGGGAGGAGATGACAGTGAGCGAGAGCGCGGGCACTGCCCGGATACGCGTCATGATCGTGGACGACCACGAACTGGTACGCAGCGGGCTCGAAGCCATCCTGGACGTGATCGACGATGTGGAGCTCGTGGCCGAGGCGGAGTCGGGCGAGGAGGCGGTCGCCCTGTGCGACGAGCTCCACCCCGACGTGGTGCTCATGGACCTCGTCATGCCGCGCATGGACGGCGCCACCGCCACGCGGGAGATCCTGAAGCGCCGTCCCGACACCAGGATCCTGGCCCTCACGAGCTTCTCTGATCCGGCCATGATCCAGGAGGTGCTCAAGGCCGGCGCCATCGGCTGCCTGCTCAAGAACGTGACCTGCGACGATCTGACCCTGGCCATCCGCCGAGCCCATGAGGGGTCGGCGACGCTCGCCCCCGAGGCCGCGGGCGTGCTGATCCACGCCGTGCGCACTCCGCCGGCGCCCGAGACGGCACTCACGCCCCGCGAGCGCGAGGTGATGGGCCTGCTGGTGCAGGGGCTCACCAACAGCGAGATCGCCGAGCGTCTGGTAGTGAGCCTCTCCACGGTGAAGACGCACGTGAGCAGCATCATCGCCAAGCTCGGAGCCTCCACGCGCACCGAGGCGGCGGCCATCGCCGTGCGCGACCGGCTCGTCTGACCGAGACGACTTCGGCGTCACCGCGGGCGGAGCTCCCGCCCGGCCGGTGCGACGCCGGCGGCGTCGCTGGTCCAGCGACCCGTATCGGTCACCTGGCCGATGCCGGTCGGACCACACGGACGAGGCAAAAGACCCTGCTCCCGGCCACGTTGAAGACCGTTCCACCGCCCGATGCGCGACGCCGCGCACGCGCCTATGGTGAGCGCGTGCTTGGCGTGGACGGCGACGAGGAGTCGGGGCACATGACAGAGGTGAGGAATACGCTCAGTCGCGAGCAGGTCATGAGGACTGAGCGACGCGCGTGGGCGTGTGGCAACAACACCGGCGGCCGCGACTACTCCTTCGACGGCATCAACTTCTGGCGGCACCGCGGCCGCGGGGATGCCGAGCTCGTCGCCCCGTGGCGAGCCCCGACGACGGGCTGGCGGCATCGCGCCGGCTGCACCTGCGGGGAGTGCTCCCCTCTGGCGGTGGCATGATGAGCACGCGGATCTCGGGCAGTCTGGTGCGCGGCGCCTCCGTCGCCCGGGCCGAGAGGGTCCGCACCTACGCCGGCGGCCGCATCTGCGCGGTCGAAGGCTGTCTCACCGTGCTGTCGATCTACAACCCGTCCCGGTTCTGCGGACTGCACGCGGCGCCGGACCGCTCCGGCGCCCGGCGCAAGCCCCTGCGCCCGCTGCGCCGAAGCAAGTGCGAACACTGCGGCACGGAGTTCGAGACGACCAACCCGGTGCGCAAGTACTGCTCCGACCGCTGCCGGATGGCCGCGTTCGCGGCCCGCCAGCGGACTCCGGACGGCGCCCGGCCGCGCTCACGTGCACCCAGTCGCGAGACGCCGCTCCCCCCCGGGCTCCTGAGGGCGGCCGGCGTCGGCAGGGACGTCGACGCCGCTTGACCCCTCGCCGCGCCGCCACCGCAGGCGGCGCGGCGTCACGGCGGGCACTTGCCGCAGATGGAGCGGAACTGCATGGTGCTCAGGTACCGGTCGCCGCGGTCCGGCAGGAGGACGACGATCGTGCCGCCGTCGATCTCCGTGGCGATCTGCATGGCCACCGCCACGGCGGCGCCGCTCGACGAGCCCACGAAGAGTCCCTCGCGGCGCGCCAGCAGTTTCGTCATCTCAAAGGCCTCGCCGTCGCTCACCAGCCGGCGGTCGTCCAGCTCCTCCGGCCGGAAGATGCCCGGCACCATGGACTCCGTCATGTTCTTGAGACCCTGGATGGCGTGGCCCTCCACGGGCTCCACGCCCACCACCTTCACGCCGGGCACATGGGTCTTGAGGTACCGCCCGGTGCCCATGAGCGTGCCGGTGGTGCCCATGCCGGCAACGAAGTAGTCCACCTCGCCGGCCGTCTGCGCGACGATCTCGGGACCGGTGCCCTCGACATGCGCCCTGGCGTTGTCGGGGTTCTCGTACTGGTTCGGCATGTAGTAGAGCTCCGGGAAGCGCTCGAGCAGGCGATGCGCCTCGTGGATGGCTCCGTCGATGCCCTCGTGCGCCGGCGTGAGGGTGACCTGGGCGCCGAGGCCCTGCAGGATCATGCTGCGCTCGGCGCTCACACACTCAGGCATGCAGAGATGGACCGGGTACCCTTTCGCCGCGCCGATCATGGCGATGGCGATGCCGGTGTTGCCCGAGGTGGGCTCGAGGATCGTCTTGCCCGGAGCCAGGTCGCCGCGCTCCTCGGCGTGGCCGATCATGCTGAGCGCCGGCCGGTCCTTGACGGACCCGCCGGGATTGGCGCCCTCGAGCTTGCAGAGCACGCGCACGCCGGGCTTGGGCGAGCTGTTCATCAGCTCGACCAGCGGCGTGTTGCCGATGGCCTCGAGCAGATTCACGACGGGGCACGCTCCTTCGTCCGCAATCAGCCGGAGCGTCAATCCTACTCGACCGGGCCGCGGCGAGCCGTCACCACCAGAGGCCGCTGGCCGCGCACCAGGCCGGGACGACGAGCGAGACCGCCACCAGCGCGGCCGCCACGACGAGCGCACCGATGCGCCTGAGGAGCGGGTGACGGGCGTCGTCCCTCCGCAGGCCGCCTCTCATCCTTCGCCCTCCTGGGGCGCCGCGTCCACGGACGCCGCGTCCGGGAGCGTCGCGCCGGCGGCGGCCGCGGCGAGCGCGACGACAGCGCTCAGAGCGCCCCGCCGCACCTCCTCCGGGTCCTCTCCTCCGAGTCCGGCGCCATCGGCGAGCATGGGCTGCATGCCGGCCAGACCGACGACGGCGGCGCCGACCGCCAGCGCGAGCAGGCGCGGGTCGACAGACGCCGTCCGCGCCGCCGGGTCCGCGTTGCGTTCGAACCAGTCGGCCAGAAGCCGCAGCGGGCGCAGCGGGGCCTCCTCGAGCAACCGCTCGGGAGCCAGACCATCGAGTTCGGCGCGGAGCATGAGCAGCAGGGAGGTGCGTCCCTCGCCGAGCAGGTAGGCGAAGGCCTCCTGCAGCGAGGCCAGCGATGCCGGCGCGGCGGCCTCCGGCGTCGCCATCGCGCCAAGGGCGCGGGCCTCGGCCAGCATGATCGCCGCGACCATCTCGTCCTTGGTGCCGAAGTACCGGTGCACCAGCGCGTGGTTGACGCCTGCCGCCGCGGCGATCTGCCGCACACTCACCCCATCCACACCGTGCCGCGCGAACAGGTCACGCGCCGCGGCGAGGATCGCCCTACGGGTCACGCCCGAATCCCCTCGAGGGGCTCCCATCTCTGCACTTCCTCTCGTCGCCAGGCGGATTGTAGCCCTCCCGCCAGATACGCTACAGTCACCACGGGGTGACCAGCAACGGAGGGGAGCACATGGACCTTACCCGAAAGCAGTTCCTGGCCGGCAGCGGTGCGGTGGCCGGCGGGCTCTGGGCGGCCGGCGCGATGGGCGTGAACCCGCTGGCCGCCCAGCAGGCGATGGCCGCGGGCCGAGGCTTCGATCCGGTCGCGCCTCCCGGCAGCCCCACCCTGCCTGAGATCGCCGACAGGCTCATGCACAACAACTGGTACATCCCCGTCGAGCCGCTGGCCGAGGACGAGATCCGCATCTCGTTCATGGGCACCGCCTTCGTCCCGCGCATCGCGCAGGCCGCCAACAGCGTGTTCATCGAGGTGGGCACCGGGCAGAGCTTCGTCTTCGACCTGGGCATGGGCACCCTCACCAAGTACCAGGCCATGGGCGTGCCGTACACGCGCATGCAGCACATCTTCATCACGCACCTGCACGCCGACCACATGAGCGATCTCACCGCCCTCTACTGCTTCGGGCCGCCGCACGGGCGCGTGACGCCGCTGCACATCTACGGGCCCAGCGGCCCCCGGCTCAACGGGGCGGTCTACGCCAGGGAAGGCACCAAGGCGTTCTGCGAGGCGCTCTACGCCATGTGCACCTGGCACCGCGAGGCGTTCAGCTTCCTCCCCACCGACCTCTCGCCCACGGCGGAGAACCCGGATCCCGGCGGCGGCTTCGACATCGTGGCTCACGAGTTCGACTACCGCGGAGAAGGGGCAGACGCCGTCGCCTACCAGGACGACGACGTCACGATCACGCACTTCCCCGCCGCCCACGACCGCGACGGCTCCGTAAGCTACAAGCTCGAGTTCAAGGGCCAGAGCGTGGTGTTCAGCGGCGACACCAAGCCCACCACCTGGATGCCCAAGTACGCCAAGGGCGTCGACGTGCTCATCCACGAGATGGCGCTCACGCCCCAGACCTGGGTCGAGCACCAGTCGGACCTCTACCCCGGCGACGAAGGCTACGACGCCAATGTGGGCGGGGCGATGGAGGTGCAGGCCAACTCGCATACCCCGGAGAAGGCGTTCGGCCAGACCATGGCCAAGTGCAAGCCGGGCCTCGGAGTGATCACGCACTGCCACTTCAACCAGGACTGCTTCATCCCGGCGATGGACAAGGTGCGCACGTACTACGACGGACCGGTCGCCTGGGCCATCGACGGCATGGTGATCAACGTGAGGCCCGGCCACGACATCAAGCAGCGCATGTCGCTGATGCCCGACTTCGCCTGGGACCTGATGATCGCCCAGTACGGCACCGACGAGCTGGAGCCGCCCAAGTACAGCGGTCCGTTCGCGCAGTTCAGCGACTTCACCATGGACCACATCCCGGCTGAGTGGAAGAAGTGGCCGGTGGACAACACCGAGTGACGCGGCGCGAGGCGGCGGCCCGTCTCGCCCCTGTAGGACCGAGATAGTGCCCGGGCCGAGGCACGAGGGCCGGGCCGCCGCCGCGAGGCGGCGGCCCGGCCCTTCGGTCGTTCAGGCCTCGGCCGAGGCAGCCAGGTGCGGGGTCATGGTTCCCGGGGAACAGCTTCTTCCGTGACTATCCCCTCCAGTCGAGGAGTCTGACATGAGCGACGACAGCAAGTCCGCTGCGGGTGAGCGGGCAGATGCGGCCCGGCCCGGCGGCGCGCAGCCCGGCGCGGGCGACGACCGCCTCAGGCGGTTCGTGGTGTTCGTCAAGTCCGACGCGCGCACCGAAGCCGGCGAGCTGCCCGACGAGGCCTCGCTGGCCGCGATGATCGCCTTCAACGACAAGCTCGTGGACGCCGGCGTGATGCTCCAGGGTGACGGCCTGCATGCGAGTGCCGCCGGCGCCAGGCTGCGCTTCTCCGGCGACACGGTCGCGGTGGAGCACGGTCCGTTTCCCGAGCCCGAGAGGCTGGTGGCCGGCTTCTGGGTGATCCAGGCCCGCTCCCTGGAAGCGGCCATCGAGTGGATGAAGGACGCGCCGATGGGCGGCCCGGCGGAGCTCGAGATCAGGCCGGTGCTGGAGGCCGACGAGTTCGGCGAGGCGTACACGCCGGAGCTGCGCGCCAGGGAGGACGACCAGCAACGCCGGCTGGACGCCAGAACGCGCGGCGCCGGCTGAGCGGGCCGGACCCCTGCCGGCGCCCGGAGTGGCCTGCCGCCTGCGTGGGCCGGCCCCCTGCCGGTGCCCGCAGGCCGGTCCGGCTACGCGCCGAACGCCAGCGTGGGCGCGTCGATGATGGTGGAGCCGCCGTCGGCCGTGATGACGGCGCCGGTGATGATCGAGGCTTCGTCGGACACGAGAAAGCGGCACACGGCGGCGATCTCCTCGGCGGTGGCGGGCCGGCCGAGCGGCACGTCCTTCGTCACCAGCGCGTAGGCCTCGTCGAGGGAGATGCCGTCGCGGTCCATGAGCGGCTGCATCTCCTCGTCGGCCATGGGCGTGCGCACCCACCCCGGGCAGACGGTGTTGACGCGCACGCCGCGCGGGCCGTAGTCCCTGGCGAGCGAACGGCAGAGGCCGATGAGCGCGTGCTTGGTGGTGATGTACGGGCACGCGTCGAGCCCGGCGTTGAGGCCGGCGATGGACGAGACGAGGACCATGCTGCCGCGGCTCGCCAGCAGGTGCGGCAGCGTCTCGCGCGCGACGACGAACGCCGTCGTGAGGTTGGCATCGAGCGACGCCCGCCAGGTGCGGTCGTCGGTCTCGAGCGCGCTGCCGTAGATGGCCGCGCCGGCGGCGGCCACCACGAAGTCGAGGCCACCGTACTCCTCCACGAGACGGCTCACCGCGGCGCGGACCTGGCCTGCGTCCGCGGCGTCGCAGGCCAGCGCCAGACCGCCGACCTCGGCGACGACCGTGTCCAGCCGTTCGCGGCGGCGTCCCATCACGGCGACGCGCGCGCCCTCCTGCGCGAAGCGCCGCGCGCAGGCCGCGCCGATGCCCGTGCCGCCGCCGGTGATCAGTGCGACCTTGCCCCGCAGCGCCTCCGTCTGAGCGACGGCGACCGCGCCGCCGCCCGTCCGCTCGTCGCCCATCTGCGCCTCCTCACGGTCAGTCCGGGCGCCATCGCGACGGCGCCCTCGCGGGTGTCATCCTAAGCTGCCGGACGCGGGCGTGGTCAATGCCGGGCGCGGAGGCACGACCGCCGCGCGGTTCGGCCGGCGCCCGCGCGGGAAGGATGCGCCCGGCTCGGCAGACCGTACACGGAGGGGACACGGTGGACGAACAGGCTCTCATCAGTGACGCCGTCAACGTCATCGGCGGCGGAGAGGAGATCCTCGCCGCCGCCATCTTCGGCCTCCAGGACGACTACGTGAAGCTCGCCGTGGCCGGGGTGGCCACGGGCGCGGCCACGACGGCGCTCGACGTCACCGATCCGCTCGCGGGCGGTGTCGCGTTCGGGGTCGCGACCCACGAGGCGCGGCGCCTGAACGCCGAGGGTCAGGGCCTGACCGTGCGCATGCTGGTCGCGGTCACCGCGAAAGCCATCCACATCCTCGACCGCACCGAGCTCGGAAAGACCACGTGCGAGCTCCTGCGCTTCGACCGCGCCACGACCGCCGTCCAGATCACCAAGTTCGGCCTGAGCCGGCAGCTCAACCTGGCCGACGGGAGCGCCGGCACGAGCATCGGCCTCACCGGCTCAACGGCGATCTTCAGCCCGGAGGCCGCGGGCGACAAGCTGGTGCTGCACCTGCTGTCGGCGCAGGAGTGACGCCGAGCGGCCCGCCCGCTCTGGAGCCCGTCTCGGGCGGTCAGGTCCGGCGCGCCCGATAGCCGTCAGTCGCGCTCGCGCCAGGCGCGGCTCTTTTCAGCGAGGTCGGCGAGCCGGTCGGCGACCAGCCGGTTCACCGTGCCGTCCGGGTAGACGCCGTCGGGCCCCGGCTCACCCGCAGACACACCCGTGAGCACCTCGATGCCCTCGTCGATGGTGGCGATCGGGTAGATGGCGAAGGTGCCCGCCGCGACGGCCTCCACTACGTCGTCGCGCAGCATCAGGTGCTTGACGTTGGCGCGCGGGATGAGCACGCCCTGCGTGCCCGTGAGCCCGCGCGCCCGGCACAGGTCGAAGAACCCCTCGATCTTCTCGTTGACGCCGCCGATGGCCTGGACCTCGCCGCGCTGGTCCACCGAGCCGGTGACGGCGAAGGACTGCTCGAGCGGCACCTCGGCGATGGCGGAGAGCAACGCGTACAGCTCGGTCGATGAGGCGCTGTCCCCGTCCACCCCGCCGTACGACTGCTCGAACGTGAGGCTCGCACCGAGCGAGAGCGGCCGGTCCTGCGCGAAGCGGCTGCGCAGGAAGCCGCTCAGGATGAGCACCCCCTTGGAGTGCAACGGCCCGCTCAGCTCCACCTCGCGCTCGATGTCGACCACCTCACCCTTGCCGAGGTGCACGCTGGCGGTGATGCGGCTGGGCTGGCCGAAGCTGTAGGTGCCCAGGGCGAGCACGGAGAGGCCGTTCACCTGGCCGACACGTGTGCCCTGGGTGTCGACGTGCAGGGTCTCGCGCAGCATCATGTCGCGGACCTGCGTCTGTACGCGGTCGGCGCGACGCGCCTGCGCGTCGACGGCCTGCCGCACGTGCTCCGCGCCTACCAGCGCTGCGCCGGCCTGACGGGCCCAGTGGTCGGCCTCCACGAGCAGATCGACGATGGCCGCCATCTGCGCGGTGACGCGCTCGGAGTCGCCGGCGAGGCGTGAGGCGCGGTCGACGATGCGGCACACGGCGGCGCGCTCGAACGGGAGCAGCTCCTCCTGCCGCGTGATGGCGGCGATGAGCCGCGCGTAGTGCGCCGTGGTGTCGTCGTCGCGCTCGAACTCGTCGTCGAAGTCGGCGGCGACCTTGAAGAGCTCGTTGAAGTCGGGGTCGGCCTGGGCGAGCAGGTAGTAGAGCTGGCGCTCGCCCATCAGGATCACCTTCACGTCCAGGGGGATCGGCTCCGGCTCGAGCGACACGGTGCTGGTGAGGTTGTGCATCTGCCCCGGCGACTCGATACGGACCTGGCGGAACTGCAGCGCCCGCTTGAGCCCTTCCCACGCGTCCGGATTGGTGAGCACCTTGCGCGCGTCGAGGATCAGGTAGCCGCCGTTGGCGCGGTGCAGCACGCCGGACTTGATCAGGGTGAAGTCGGTGAGCAGCGCGCCCATCATGGACATCTGCTCGACCCGTCCCACCAGGTTCAGGTAGGACGGGTTGCTCTCGTAGATGACGGGCGCGCCACTCGCGCCGCTGGAGTCGACGAGCACGTTGACCCTGTAGCGACGCAGCGCCGGAGAGCGCTTGAGCGCGTCGGAGAGCGGCGGCGTGCCGTCGCCCCCGCCCTCGCCATCCTCGGCCTTCTCCTCCCCGGAGTCGAGGAACTCGGCGAGGTGGTCGTCGACGCTGCGCTTGACCGTCTCGAGGTAGGCCGTCACGTCCGGCAGGCCCTTGTACTTCTCCAGCAGGTCGTCGGCGAGGTCGTCGGCGACCACCGAGGCGACGTCCCTGTCCAGGTCGCGCAGGCGGGCGCCGAACTCGCGCTTCCAGCGCGGGAGCTGCAGCAGGACCTTCTGGAGCAGCGCCTGCAGAGCTTCCATCTCGTCCTGGAGGCCCTTGCGCTCCTCTTCGGGCAACTTGCCGAAGTCGTCGGGGGCGATGACCTCTCCGTCCTTCATCGGCGCGAACGACAGCCCGCTGGGGGTACGCACCAGGGCGACGCTGCGCTTGTGCGCGTCGTCCTGCAGCCCGGTGAGGCGCTCCTGCTCGCGCTCGGCGAACTCCTCCTCGAGCGCGCGGCGGCGTGTGGCGTACTCCTCGCTCTCGAAGGCGGAGGAGAGGCCGCTGCGCAGGTCTTCGACGAGGCGGTCCATGTCCTGCTGCAGCTGCTTGCCCATGCCTGCCGGGAGCTTCAAGGCCCGCGGCCGCGACGGCTGCTCGAAGTCGTTGACGTAACACCAGTCGGCGGGCGGCGGCTCCGCCGCCGCCCGCCGCCCCACGTAGTGCTCGATAACGGTGTACTTGCCGGTGCCGCTGGGCCCGAGGGCGAAGATGTTGTAGCCCTGCCGCTCGATGCTGACGCCCAGCTCGATGGCGGCGATGGGCCGCTCCTGGCCGATGAACTCGACGTCCTCGCCGTCCAGGTCGACCGTGGTGGCGAAGTCCAGGCTCTCCAGCGTGCAGCGTGTGAGGAGGGCTTCGGGCGGCAGCGGCTGGACGGGCACGGCGGGTCCTTTCCGCGAGTCCCGCGCGGGCGGGGACGATGGACGAACGGACGAGGCCATTCTACGGCAGCACCGGGGCCGGCGGCGGAGGTACCATGGTCGGGATGAGGCACACGCTGCAAGCTCTGCTCTTCGACGTCGACGGCACCCTGGCCGACACCGAGCGCACGGGCCATCTGCCCGCCTTCAACGAAGCGTTCGCCGCCACGGGACTCGACTGGCGCTGGTCGCCGGAGCTGTACGCGGAGCTGCTCGCGGTCAGCGGCGGCCGCGAACGCATCGTGGAGTACCTGCGCGCCCACCGGCCCGACGTCGCCCTCGATGCGGAGACGGAGGACCTGGTCGCGCGGCTGCACGCGGAGAAGAACCGGCGCTACGCGGCGGCGATGGCCGACGGCCGGATCCCCGTGCGGCCGGGGGTGACTCGGCTCCTCGAGGAGGCCGCTGCAGAGGGGCTGCGGCTGGCCATCGTGACGACGACGTCCCCCGAGAACGTCGACGCCCTGCTCGCGCACGGGCTGGGCGCCGGCGCGGGCGACCGGTTCGAGGCGCTCGTGGCCGGCGACGCGGTGGCGGCCAAGAAGCCGGCGCCGGACGCGTACCTCCTCGCTCTGGAGCTGCTCCGGCTGGATCCCCGGGACTGCCTCGCGGTGGAGGACTCAGGCAACGGCCTGCAGGCCGCGCTGGCGGCCGGCGTGCCCACCCTGGTCACCGTGAGCGAGTTCGCCGCGCAGGACGACTTCAGCGGCGCGGCGGCCGTGGTGGACGGCCTCGGCGAGCCCGGCGAGCCGGCCCGCGTGCTCGCCGGGGACCTGGGCGGCGCCTTCGTCGGCGGCGCCTTCGTCGGCGGCGCCGGCTTCGTCGACGTCGCCGCGCTGCGCGCCCTGCACGCCCGCGCCCAGCCGGCTACTGCCGGCGAAAAGCCAGGGTCGCCAGGACGCCGCACACGACGGCGATAGCGGCGAGCACCCCGAGCTGCGCGAAGTTCCAGCCGTACCCCAGCCAGGGGTCCTGGATGGCGACGACCGCGTGCGTGAGCGGCAAGGCGTCGGCGATGTGGTTCATGGTCGAGGTCATGACCTCGCGCGGCGGGCCCGTGCCCGACAGCATGAGCATGACGATGAAGAGCAGGACGCCGGCGCCCTGGGCGGCGCGCGGCGACGGCATCACGGCGCCGAGCAGCACGCCGATGGCGGCGAACGCGGCGACGCAGAAGAGAAAGGCCAGCGCCGCCCCGGCCCAGTCGACCGGCGCGGCGAGGTCGTAGACCGCATACGCCGCGCCCACCACCAGCAGGCCGCCGATGGCCGAGAGCACGGCCTGCACAGCGACCTGCGCACCGAACACCGTCCACGCGGGGATAGAGGCGGCGCGGAGGCGCCGCAGCACCCCGCGCTCCCGGTACGACGCGAGGTGCGCCGGGATCATGATGAGCCCGACGGCCGCGGCGGCCAGGGCGACGTAACCTGGCGCGTAGTAGCTGATCGGGGACTGGCCTCGCCAGGGCACGAGCCCGTTGGGTGCCGGCTCGGTGCTCGGCGCGCTGCCGAACACCTCGGCCAGCACGAACAGCATGACGAGCGGGAACCCGAAGGCGAACACCACCGTCAGCGGTTCGCGCAGGAAGAGCTTCAACTCCCCCCAGGTCATGGTGCGCCACAGCCTCATGCCGGTCACTCCAGCCCGTGTCCGGTGAGCTTGAGGAAGGTCTCCTCGAGGGTCGGCCGCTCGGTCTGCAGATCCAGCGGCGCGAGCCCACGCTCCAGCAGCGCCGCGGCGACGTGGTTGAGCACCGGACCCTCGCCGAGCACCTCGACCCATGCGCCGTGGCGGTCCACGGCGCGCACGACCGGCAGATCGGCGAGCCACGCGAAGTCGCCCTCCGCCGTGAACGTCACCCGCACCTCGCCGGCATTGGCCGCGACCAGCCGGGCCGGCGTGTCCAGAGCCACGACGAGGCCCTTGTCCATGACCGCCACGCGGTCGCAGAGGCGGTCAGCCTCGTCCATGAAGTGAGTGACCAGGACGACCGTGGTGCCGCGGTCGCGGATGCGCTCGATGAGGCCCCAGCTCGTGCGCCGCGCGGCAGGGTCCAGGCCGGTGGTCATCTCGTCCAGAAAGACGACCTCGGGGTCCGTGACCAGCGCCAGCGCCACCAGCAGCCGCTGGCGCTGCCCCCCGGACAGGCTGCCGAACGCCGCCTTGCGCTTCTCCGTGAGGCCCCACTCCTCCATCAGGAGGGTGTAGTCGACACGGCGCGGCGCGGCGGCCGCGAACAGGTGAAGCACCTCCCACACCTTCATGCGCTCGGGTAGGTGCGACTCCTGGAGCTGGCAGCCGACGCGGCCGCGCAGCTGCTCGGGGTGGGCGAGCGGGTCGACGCCGAGGACCTGCACGGCGCCGCCGTCCGGTCGGCGCAGCCCCTCCAGGCACTCGACCGTGGTGGTCTTGCCGGCGCCGTTGGAGCCGAGCACGCCGAAGATCTCACCGCGGCGCACCGCGAAGGAGACATCCTGCACCGCGACCGTGTCGCCGTAGGCCTTGTGCAGGTGGTCGACGACGACCACGGCGTCGGACATGGGCGGACGGCTCCCCTCTCCCCTCACGGACGGGGACCAGTCTGCCACCCCACGCCGGTCCGTCAAGGGCAGACGTCAGCGCGCGCCGGCGGTCTCGAGCACGCAGCCCAGCAGCACATCGGCGCCGGCCGTGCAGTCCTCCCAGCGGGTGGCCTCCACCTCCACGTGGCTGCGGCCGCCGACGCTGGGCACGAAGACCATGGCCGTGGGGCCGGCCATGGCTGCGTAGCTCGCGTCGTGGCCGGCCCCGCTCACCATCGGCAGGACCGGGTGGCCGAGGCGTGCGGCTGTGGCGTCGACCAGCTCGACGAGACGCGCGTCGAACTCGGTGTGCCCGACGCGCCAGGTGACGTCCGCGCGCAGCTCGCAGCCGTGGTGCGCGGCCGCAGCGGCGAAGCCGGCGTTCATCTCCTCCCAGGCGCGACGTGCAAGCTCGTCGTCCCAGGAGCGGACGTCCACCGTGAAGGCCGTCTCGCTCGGGATCACGTTGCGCGAGTTCGGCCGGTTGTGGAGCTCGCCGACGGTGGCGACCAGGCCGTCGCCGTACCGAACGCCCGAGCCGCGGACGATGCCGATCATCTCCGCCGCCGCGGCCAGGGAGTCGCGACGTCCCTCCATGGGCGTCGACCCGACATGGTCGGCCGCGCCGCGCACTGCGACGTCGTACCAGTGCAGGCACACGACGCCGCGCGGCACGCCGATGGTCGCGCCCTCGCGCTCGAGGCGCGGCCCCTGTTCGATGTGGAGCTCGAAGTAGGCGTGGAACGGCGCAGCGCGGCAAGGCAGGTCGCCGCGGTAGCCGATGCGGGCGAGCTCGTCGCCGAGGCGCGCGCCCGCGGCGTCCGCGCGCGCCCACGCCCAGTCGCGCTCGAGCCTGCCGGCCCAGACGCCGGAGGCCACCATGGCCGGCGAGAAGCGCGACCCCTCCTCGTTGGTCCAGTCGACGAGCACCAGCGGACGCTCGGTCTCGACGCCGCGGTCGACGAGCGTGCGCAGCACCTCGAGGGCGCCCATCACACCGAGCGCGCCGTCGAAGCGCCCGCCCAGGGGTTGCGAGTCCAGATGGGAACCCATGAGCACCGGCGCGAGGTCGTCGTCCCTCCCCGCCCGCCGCCCGAAGACGTTGCCCATCTCGTCGACCGCGACGGCCAGGCCCAGCTCGCCCAGCCAGGCGACGAGGAGGTCGCGTGCGCGCCTGTCGTCGTCGCTCAGGGCGAGCCGTGTGACGCCGCCGCCCGGCGTCGCGCCGATCCGCGCCATCGCCTCAAGGCTGCGCCGCAGGCGGGCACCGTCGACGCGCAGCGCCTCCAGCCTCGGATCCACGAGCCCTCCTCACGCAGGTTCGGCCGGCCACGCCGGTCGCACGTCCTCGCCCTTTCGGACAGCGGCGCCGGGCGGCTGCCCGGTCGCCGTCAGCTTACGGCACGTGCGCCGGCAGCCCCAGGCCGGCGTGAAGAGGGCGTTGGCACGTTGGCTGCCGACCGCCGTCAGGTCGGCGATCGCCTGCGCCTGATCGGTCGCATGGAGCGACACAGCAGTGGCCTCCGGTTCAGAGCGACCCGGCCAGCGCCTCGCCCGACGCGATGGCCGCGCTCCACTGGCCGCCGCACGTGAGCCCGCCATCCACGACCAGCGAGGCTCCGTTGATGAAGCTCGAGTCGTCCGAGGCCAGCCACAGAGCGGCGTTCGCGATATCCGGGGGCCGCCCGGCGCGGCGGATCGGCTGGTTCCGGGCGAAGGCCGTTCCAAGCGTCGCCATCAGCTCCGCCTCCTCCGCCTGGTGGCCGGTGGCGCTCGCGAAGATGGGCGTCACGATACCTCCGGGGCAGATGCAGTTGACACGCACACCGCTCTCGCCCAGCTCGGTGGCGACCACCCTCGTCAGGCCGATGACGGCCGACTTGGCGGCCGAGTAGACGTGACCGCCGTTGCCCGCGAGTACGCCGGCCACACTCGCCGTGTTGATGATGCTGCCGGACCCCTGCCGCTTCATGACCGGGGCGGCGTGCTTCATGCCCAGGAAGACGCCGCCCAGGTCGATTGCCATGATGCGCTGGAAGTCGGCCATGCCGATCTGCTCCAGCGGGATGAAGTCCTGGCCGATGCCGGCGTTGTTGAAGATGCAGTCGAGCCGCCCGAAGGATGAGACGGCGAGGTCCACTGCCGCCTTCACATCGTCCTCCGCGGACACATCGGTACGGGCGTACACGGCCGCGTCGCCCAGTGATGCGGCCAGGGCCGCTCCCTTGTCATCCTGGAGGTCCGCCACGACGACCTTGCAGCCCTCCTGCACGAACATCCTGACCGTCGCCTCACCGATGCCGCTGGCGCCGCCCGTGATCACCGCGACCTTGCCGTCGAGCCGGCCCATGTGACTACCCCCGTCTCTCGTTCAGCAAAGCCCCCGCAGGAGAGCCCTCCCGGTGTCGGCCACAGCGGCCCGCACCGGCGCTCACGGCATCTGCGCCGGCAGTCCCTTCGCCAGATCGTAGATGGCGGAGGCGCGCTCGTTCGAGAACGCGGTCAGCAGGGCGATCGCCTGTTGCTTGTCCGTGGACCAGAGCCCCGCGGCCACACACTCCACGCCGGCCGCCTGGACCAGCGTCTGTGCGTAGAAACCGTCGTAGGCGCCGCGCACCAGGCCGATGTAGTGCTTGTAGCGGAGCTCGCCGCCCACCGTGCCCGGCTCGTCGAGACTGTCGGCGACCTTCTTGAAGGCACGGAACGCCGTCTTGTCGCTCCACTCAGCCGGGACGCTGGACGATGCAGCAGTAGAACGGCGTGAGCCCGCTCGAACAGGCACGCGACGGCGCGTACCACATCACGCCGCCCACGCCGTTGGGCAGCCACTTGCGCGACTGGAAGACCACCGAGTAGTCGTTGTCGCCGCAACAGATGGGCCGGTTCGTCATCTCGTGCGGACTCATGAGCGTGTAGCCCTCGGTCTGGTCGAGCTCGGTGTCCTCGTAGTGGTAGCGGTTGATCGCGATGAGGCGCGCGACGTCGAGCTTGGCGTCTGCGGCGGAGAACACGGGCCGCGGTCTCGTAAGGCATGGACACGTCGAAGGCCTGGGACGGCGAAAGCAGGTGCGCGGCGCCCCACAGACGGTTGGTGTTGTACCAGTCCACCAGATCGGCGCGGTCGCCGTAGGCCCACGCGACGTCAAAGGGGCCGGCGGCCGGGTCGTACAGGCCGAGACCCTGCGCGAACGAGACGAGGTCCGCGGAGCCGCGGAAGTTGTCCGGGTCGCTGAGGTCGACCTGACGGATGCGCGGCATGTTGGGCTGGGCGAAGTACATGCTGTCGGGCACGCGGGCCGCCACCCAGTGGTGACCGCCGAGGAGCTCGAACACCCAAGCCTCCCTCTGGTCGGTCATGCCGAAGCTGCCGGCGGCGTTGCCGCTGAAGCCGATGGTGTCCGCCCACTCCTGCAGCTGGTCGAGCGCATCACGACAGTTGGCCGATCCTGCCAGGAGCAGGTCCCACATCTCCTTGCCGACGCCCTTCTTCGGGTAGGGGTCCGCCTCCTCGACGAGCGGGTTGAGGCTGGTGGCGACGCCGTAGCAGGCGGCGAACTGACGCGTGTTCATCCCGCCTTCGGGATAGTCGCCCTTGGCGTTGATCTTCACGAACCCGAACGTGTCCGGCGTGTCCGGGACGATGACGATCGACTGGTAGTTGTTCGGCGCCCAGTCGTTGTTGTAGCTCATGAGCACCGAGCCGTCGGTGGTGGCTTTCTTGCCTGCCATCACGTACATGCACTGCTGGTGCGGCGAGTCGGCGGACGCGGACGCTGCGGAGGGCGGCGGGTCCGCGGCGCCGGCGTGCCACGCGACGGCGGAGCCCGCGACGGCCGCCACGACGAGCAGCAGGATCAGGAGCAGGACGAGCGGTCTGCGTACGAGCGGTCTCATGCCGGTACCTCCCCTTCGTGTTCCGGCCACCGCCCCCCTCCGAAAGCGGTGACCAGCCAGGCTACGGTTCGGCTATCGGATTCGCCATGAGAGCCTTGAGTCCGCTGTGTTGTCTGCGCTGACGGGCCGACGGGTGGGCGGGCGGGGGAAGCGGATGCCGAAAGACGGGGCACAGACCGCAGGGACCGGACCTGCGACCGGGACGCCGCGCCCGCCGGTCAGCGACGCACGAGGCCGAGGCGCGCGAGGCTCTCCGCGGTGGCGACGACCGCCTCCTCACGGGGGCGCGGCGACCAGCCGAGCACGCGCCGCGCCTGCTCGCTCGACACGTACTTCACCTCGCCCAGCTCCGGGCCTATCTGTGCGACCGACTTGTCCGACAGGGCGAAGATGCGGACGATCCAGTCCGGAAGCTTTCTGGTGGGAACGTGCCGGGCGGCCTCGCCCAGGTGTGTCTTCAGGAGCACGGCGATGTCGTGCATGCTCAAGGGATCGCCGGCCGCGGCGATGAAGCGCTCGCCGGCCGCGGCCGGATCGGTCATGGCGCGCAGGTGCAGGTCCGCGACGTCGCGCGCGTCCACGAAGGCGAACGAGAGCCGCGGCGTGCCGGCGATGCTCCCGTCCAGCAGGCGGCGGACCACCTCGATGGAGGCGGACGTCTGCCGCCCGAACACCGGGCCGAGCACGCCCACCGGGTTGACGACGGCCAGCTCCATGCCGCCGCCCTCCCTCGCGACGAAGTCCCTCGCCGCCAGCTCCGCCAGTGTCTTGGACTTGACGTACGCCGTCGGGGCACGCTCCGGGTCGGTCCAGTCGTCCTCGGTGAACGGGCGAGCGGCGGGACGCGCACCCTGCCCCTACCCGACCGCCGCGAACGACGATGTCTGCACCACCCGGCGCACGCCGGCGTCGCGCGCCGCGCGCAGCACGCGGAGGGCGCTCTCGCGCGCGGGGACCACGAGGTCGTCCTCGTGCTTCGGGATCCCGGTCGGGAACGGCGAGGATACGTGAAGCACGTGAGAGACGCCGGCCGCGGCCGCGGCCCAGCCCTCATCACGGGTGAGGTCGGCGGCGACCACGGTGAGGCGGCCGTCGGGCTCCCCTCCCCCGATGCGCAGCTGGTGCCGTACCCGCGCCTCGCAGTCGGGCGAACGCACCGTGGTCCGTGCCGCGTAGCCGGCGTTCAGCAGGCTGAGGATGCAGTGGGACGCGACGAAGCCCGTGCCGCCGGTGACCAGCACGAGCGCGCCGGCGCCGGTCACTCGTGCACCGCGCCTTCGACCAGACGTCCGAGATCGCAGGTCGCCAGCCCCGAGGCCACCGCCGGGTCGGCCTCGACGAAGGCGCGCGCCTCAGCGCGGTCGGAGGCGCGGAACACGCCGAGCCCCCAGGCGCCCTCAGGTCCGAACACGGGACCGTACAGGACGGCCCTGCCGCGCTCGATGGCGCGGTTCCAGTAGGCCGTGTGGCGCGCCAGAACGACCCGCTCCTCGTCGTCCATGTCTTCCATGAAGGTCGGGCGCGGCGGGATCAGCTCGCACGCGTACAGGCCGTCGATGCCGCTCATGGGATCACCGCCTCCATCTCGCGCGCCTTTGGGTCGTGTCCGTGGCACCGCGCGGCCGCACGACCGCGCTGGTCTCTTCTACCGCGCGGCGGTCGAGGCCAATCACGCGCCGGGGGAGTCAGTACCGGGGCACGCGCCAAGGGCCGTGCCCGCGAGCGCCCGGCTCACGTCGGCTGGAGATGAGGAAGGGTCGGGGCCGCGCTCTCGCCGCCGTCAGCCGGTCGCCGCGGCCGGCGAGGACTGGTACGTGCTCTCCGCCAGCAGCTTGAGGTTCTCCAGGCCGCTCTCGAAGTCGCGCCGGAACCGCTTCTCGATGAGCAGGCGGTCCGCCACCTTGCCGAGCACGCTGCCCGGCATGGTGTAGTCGAGCTCGGTGGTGGTGGTCGTGTCCGGGCCCGTGGGCTGGTGGTGACAGGTCAGCCAGCCTGACGTCGTGCCCTCGAACTCCCAGCGCCAGTGGGTGCTTCCATCGGGATCGTGCCGCTCCTCGATGGTCCTGTACGTCATGTGCAGGTGGACGCCCATCATCAGCTGCGTGATCTCCGCCTTGGTCCCGGGACCACCGTCACCGAACACCCGCTCGGTGTCGCTCATCCCGACCATGAACTCGGGCCACCTGCGGAAGTCCTTGACGATGGCGTCCAGGTGCTCGACGGGCACGTGCATGAGGAGGCTGTGCGTGACGTGCGCCATGGGTACCTCCCTTCTCGGTCTCTGTTGCCGGTCGCGGCGACGCGGCCCCGAGCCTCCTGCCGTCACCTTACTCCCAGGCAAACGGCGGTGGTCACGCCGCGGCCGCGGGGAGCCGCGCCCGGCGGAGCGCAGACGCGCCGCCTTCGCTCATCGCGGCTCAGCCGCGCTCGACGAGAGCGGTGCGGAGGGCCTCGCGGGCCTGCTCTTCGAGGCCCAGACCCACGCCGACGTAGTCCTCGGCGCTCCCGAACTCCTCGCGCATCTGCGCGATGGCGGCACCCAGGTACTCGGGCCGCAGCACGACGAGCGGTGCCGGCCGCTCGGGATCGCCGCCCGGCACGCGGAAGCCATCCAGAGGGCGCCCTCCCTGGAACAGGTCCCGGTTGCTGGTGAGGAACTCCTCCGCGACAAGATCCTCCGGGACGCCGAGGAAGAGGAGCAGTGCCGCCGCCGCCCAGCCGGTACGGTCCTTGCCGACGGCGCAGTGCATCAGGCCGGGGCGGCCGTCCTCCTGCGCGAGGCCGGCGAAGAGCCTGCCGTAGGCGGCCCGCGCGCTGCGCATGTGGACCAGCGCGCGGTAGCCCCGCTCGAACACCGAGGAGCCCTTGGCTCCGCCCATGAGCGCAGCGACGGAGTCCGGCTCGTCCGACGACCGCACCCGCTCGGTCATCGGATCGACCGCTCCGGCGAACACGTCGACAGGCACGGACGCCACCCCCGGCGGCAGCCTGTCGGGCCACTCGGCGCGCTCGGCCGCGGTGCGCAGGTCGTACACCGCGCGGACGCCGAGCGCCTCGAACTGCGGCCGATCCTCCTCGGCAAGCCGCTCGAGCGCCGCGGACCGGTAGACGAGCCCTCTGCGCACCAGCCCGTCGTCCGCGGTCGGCCAGCCACCGATGTCGCGCAGGTTGAGCACACGGCCGAGCGCGATGCGCGACCCGGCGGCGGGCAGGCCCGCCCCGCCGTACGGCGCGCTCACGCGAGCTTGTCTCGCGCCCGCAGCATGAAGCCCTCGAAGAACAGGCGCTCCACGTCCACGCGCAGGCCCACCTCCGGCGACTCGTAGCGGTGCTTGTTACGCCAGACGAACTCCTCACTGTACCCGTGACGGCTGGTCGGCTCCGTGAAGCACACCTCACCCTCCTTCTGGTGCTCCTCGTGACGGATGCAGGCCCCCTCCACGAGCTCCAGCAGCAGTCGCTCGCCGTTGTCGGCGACCGTCCGCTTGAAGACGAACAGACGGTCGCTCAGCCACACGAAGCTGTGCACCCCGGACTCCGACTTGATGAGTACGGCGTTCACGTTGGGGTTGTCGAGGTCTCCGGCGAGACGCCACTCGGGCTTCTCGGTGTCCTTGGCCATGTGCGTTCTCCCTCCGTTGCGTGGACCGGGCGGCGCATCATTCAATGCGCTACGCCCCGCCCTGAGCAACCTGGTCCGGCCGCGCCGGCGGACAGGCCGGCGCGGAAGCTCGACCGCGGCCGGCCTGTCACGGCGTGGGCGCCGCGTCGTAGTCGCCCGGCCTCGCCACCCCAGTGACGGGCTCGTCGAGAAGGTGGCGGCGCACGTTCGCGGCCGCGCGCCTCAGGCCGAAGTCGAACCAGTCGTCGACGATGCCCGAGTTGTGCGGCGAGCCGAGCACGTTGGGGAGGTCGAGGAAGGGATACGCGAGGGCGAACGGCTCGCCGGCGCCGGGCTCGTCCCACCACACGTCGAGCCCGGCGCAGAACGCCGGGTGCTCGCGCAGGTGGTGGTACAGCGCCGCCTCGTCGACGATCGCGCCGCGAGCGACGTTGACGAGGATCGCGTCGCCACGCATCCAGCCCAGCTCCCGGGCTCCGATGAGGCCACGGGTCGCGGCGGTGAGCGGCAGCGTGAGCACGACCACGTCCGCGTCGCGGAGCACGTGCTCGAGGTCGGCGAGCGTACCCGCGAAGTCGACGGGATCCGTGGTCTCGCCGCTCGTGTTCACGGCGTACACGCGCATGCCGAGCGCGCGGACCAGCGTGCCGACCGCTCGGCCGATGGCTCCGTAGCCCACGACGGCGCAGGTGCGGCCGCGCAGCTCGCGCGTGGGCAGGTCCTCGTTGAAGACACCCCGTCGCAGCTCCTCGTGCTCCACCGAGAGCCGCTTGGCGAGCGCGAGGATCATGGCGAGGACGTGCTCGGCCATGGGCTCCGCCCAGCCGCCGACGTTGCCGGCCACCCTGACGCCGGCCGGGACGCGTGCGAACGGCACGTGGTCCAGGCCGGCCGAGAACAACTGCATGAACAGCTGTGGCGAGCCCGCCTCGCGGCGGCTCGCGAGCACGTCCCAGTCGTCGTGCTCCAGCTCGCCGTCGACCTGCCAGGCGAGCAGGGCGTCTGCGCGCCGGAGCGCGTCCGCACGCCGCTCCGCCGCCAGCTGGTCGAGGTAGGCGAGCTCGGTGAGGTCGCCGAGGGCCTCGTCCAGCACCGCTCTGGACCCGTCTCCGGCCGCGAACGTCACCACGACGAGCCGGCGGTCACCGCCCTCCCTCACGGCAGCCTCCTCGCCTACTGCCGCTGCAGCCAGCGGGCCGCGGCCACGCCGGCCCGCGCCCCGTCGCCGGCGGCGATGATGGCCTGCTTGCCGAGCTGGTCGGTCACGTCGCCCGCGGCGAACACCCCCGGCGTGCTGGTCATGAGGGTGCGGTCCACCTCGATCTCGCCGGCCTCGTTGGTCCGCACGAGCCCACCGGTGAACTGCTGTGGCGATGTGGAGCCGATCTCGATGAACACGGCGTCCACGGGGACGGTCTCCTCGCCGGTCTTGTCTTGCACCACGACGCCGGACACCTGGTCCTCGCCGAGGATGCGGGTGACCTTCGCCCCGATGCGCTGGTGCACGTTGGGGCTCTCAGCGAGTTTGGACAGCACGGCTTGGTCCGCGCGCAGCGGCTTGTCGTTGACCAGCACGACGCGCGCGTCGAGGGCGGCCAGCTGCAGCGCCGCGCCGGCCGCGGTCTCGCCCGGCCCGACGACGGCGGCCGGGCGCCCCCGGAAGAACGCCGCGTCGCACGTGGCGCAGTAGCTGACGCCGCGCCCCAGAAGCTCCTTCTCCCCAGGAACTGCCAGCCGCGCGGGGGCGCGCCCCGTGGCGACGATGACGGCGCGGCCGGTGAGGGTGAGGCCCTCCTTCGTGTAGACCTCGAAGGCCCCGTCGCCGGGCACCAGCGCGTCGACCTCACGGCCCGGAAAGGTGTCGATGGCGAACGCCTCCACGTGCTCGCGGAAGCTCCGCGCCAGCTCCTCGCCGGCGACGAGCCCCCGGCCGAGGAAGTTGCCTACCTTGCCGGCCCAGCGGATCTGACCGCCGAGCTCGCCGGCGACGACGGCGGTGGACAGGCCGTGGCGGGCGGTGTAGACGGCGGCGGCGGAGCCTGCGGGCCCGCCGCCGATGACGACCACGTCGTAGCGGTCCTTGGGTGTCTCGGGCATGCGTCACGCTCTCTCTGCGGATGGACTCGGCAGGTGCAACATGCCCGAAGGGGGCCGCGGCCTCACCCCGTCCGTCGCGGAGCGCGACCCGCCTACCGTGCCGCCGCCGCGAGCTGAGGCCGCAGGAGCGCCCCGACCTCGCGCGCCATGCGCGTCTGCCAGCGGGCGCGCGCGTCGGGCATCAGGTGGTAGAGGTCGACGAAGTCCTCGCCGCTGAGGGTCGGCGACCGGTCGACGCGGAGGTACGCGACGCCGAGCTCCCGCGACATGCGCGCCACCTCGGCGCGGTACTGCGGCAGCACGCCGGCCCAGTCGCCGGCGACCGCCGTGTTCAAGGGCTGCTCGAAGACCACCGGCTCGAACCCGCGCTCGCGCGCCAGGCGCACCAGCTCCCGGAGCAGCGTGAGGTTGTACTCGTGATTGGCGGCGTAGTGCGTGCGGTTGTAGCGGTACACCGAGCCGAGACCGTCCTTCAGGGCATGCACCGACACGGCGGCCGCGTCGCGGCCGAAGTAGTGACGTGCCCAGCGCACCGGCTGCCCGGGCGAAGGTCCCGACGAGATCCGCTCCTGCACGTAGGCCGAGATGAAGTCGCAGGCGCCGGGCAGGCCGCCGGTCCACGACGCGTCGCGGCCGTAGAGCCGCGGCGCCAGCTCGCGCAGTCGCGGGCTGCGCAGCAGCAGGCCCCGCGAGGCGAGCAGCCCCTCGTCCGCCGCGGGCGCGGTGTTGAAGCGCATCGGGGCGAGGCCGATGAGCAGGGTCGCCTCGCCCTCCGGCAGGTTGTCCACGATCACCAGGTTCTGGGCCAGCGACTGGGCGTGGCTGGCAAGGCCCACCACGGTCACCGGCCCGCCCGCATTGGCCCCGATCTGCCGTGCGAAGGAGCGGTCGCCCGCCACGGCCTCCATGGCCCCGGACCCACCGAACACGTACACGACCCGGCCGTCGGGCGGGTCCTCCTTGAGGCGGTTCACCCTGTAGGCGACGTGCAGGGAGTCGTCGTGCTCGATGCGCAGCAGGCGACTCTCGGCGACACGCGTCATCCCCCCGCCGAAGAAGAAGTGCTGCAGGCCGAGCACCACGAGCAGGCACGCCGCGGCTGCCGCGGCCAGCACCAGGGGGTTGCGCTGCAGGAAGCCGCGGCGGAACGAGCGCCGGCGGGAGAGGCAGGTTGTGTGGTCGTGTTCCGTGGGCATCTCACCCGGCGGCAGCCGCCGGCTCGGGGGATCGTGTGGCCCCCAGAATAGCAGGAGGCGCCGGATCGGCACACCGGCCGCCGGCTGACAGCGACGGTGGGCAGCCGCGTGGAGGCGCGGGACCCCGCTGCCGGAACGCGGCGGGCGCGGGGCGCAGGTCTGACGACCTGCGCCCCGCGCCCGGGACCGTCTTACACGCTCAGAGCGGGCAGAGCGCCCCGACCTTGGCGAGCAGGATGTCGGGCTTGACCGGTTTGTCCACGAACTCCTGCACCGGCAGCCACGCCTCGTCGATGTCCTTGTTGGTGAACGTGCCCACGTAGATGCCGGCCTCGTTGACGGCCGTGAGCATGAGCAGCGGCAGGGCCTTGGTGCGCTCGTCGTCCTTGAGGGAGCGCGCCATCTTGAACCCCGCGCCCGTGTCCTCGGGGAGCATCACGTCGAGGATCACCAGGTCTGCGCCGAACGCGAGGACGTGCTCCACCACGTCCTTGTCGTCGTTCTGGGAGCCGACCTCGTACCCCGCGCTCTCGAGGATCATCTGCACCGATTCCACGATACTCGGCTCGTCGTCGATGACGTAGACTCGCTTCACGACACTACCTCCATGTGTGTGTCGGGCCCGGGCTCTCCCGCCCGACAATGATAGCCGTGGTCATACCGAAAGAAGACGCTGTGGAACACGAACGGGACATCATCGCGCTGGTGGGTGCAGGCCCTCGCGGACGCTCGGCCCTCGAGGCGCTTGTGGACATGCCGGGCGCAGAGGTGCGCTGCGTGTGGGACCCCGACCCGGCGGCCCCGGGCATGGCCCTGGCCCGCGAGCACGGCATCCGCACCCTGAGCGGCGACCTGGACGAGCTCGCGGCCGAGCCCGGCCTCGATCTCGTCCTCGAGACCACCGGCGACCCGGAGGTGCTCGCGGCCCTGCAGGCCGGCAGCCCTCCGCACGTCTCCGTGCTCGGTGATGCCGCGGCGCGGCTCGTCACGCAGCTGTGCGTCACCCAGTGCAGCACCATCGCCCGGCTCTCTGACATCGTCGAGACAGCCAACATCGACAAGGCCTGCTACCTGCGGCAGGCCTCCCATCAGATCAAGTCGCCGCTCTCGTCCATCCAGAGCTACGTCAACGTGATCCTCGGCGGCTACACGGGTGAGATCCCCGACCGCACCCGGCAGGTCGTGGAGAAGATCCACGCCCGCATCGAGGCGGCGCTGGCCGCCCTCGCCAAGCGACGCATGCTGGCCGACCTGCGCTGCGTCGACCCCTCCGGGCTCGAGGCCGGCACGCTCCACCTGGACGAGCTGGCAGCCGAAGCCGTCGCCCGGCAGGCCGAGCTCGCGGCCGCCCGCGGCGTGAAGATCCGCCACGCATCCGCGCAGGGCACGGACCTGGTACGCGGCGAACCCACCATGCTCACGGCGCTTCTCACCGAGCTGGTCCAGAACGCCGTGGTGTACTCCACCGAGGGCGGGACGGTCGAGGTCGCCGTCGCCGCGCAGCCCGACGGCCGGGTGGCCGTGAGCGTGCGCGACCGCGGCATCGGCGTGCCGGAGCGCTGCCTGCCGAAGATCTTCGACGAGGATTACCGCGCCGACACCGCCGCCAAGCACAACCCCGACGGCGCGGGCCTCGGCCTTACCGTGGCCCGCGTCATCGCCGACCTCCACGGCTTCGATCTCGCCGCGGAGAGCGAGGAGGGGCAGGGCAGCACGTTCACGCTGACCGCCCCGCAGGCGCCGGCGGCGTGACGGCACAGGTCGGCGAGAAGCCTTCACAGCCGCGCCAGGTGCTCGATCGCCGCCGCGGCGTACTGCGGCACGCGCTCGGCCAGACACGCTGACAACGTCATCTCGCCCTCCAGGTCCTGCGGCTCGATGCCCATGACCGCCACGCGCGGGATCGGGTAGCCCGCTTCGCGGGCGACGTCCAGCACCTTGAGCACATCGCCCTCGTGCGTGGTCAGGCCGCCCAGCTGCTTCTGGGTCTCCACCTCGTCCGGCGAGAAGATGCGGTACTCGCCCGGGGCCAGGCCCAGGTACGCCGCGTCGACCACCAGCAGTGCCTCCGTGTCGTCGTCCAGGTACGCGACCAGACTCATGGCGTCGGTGGAGAGGTCAACGGCCTCGAACCCATCATCGAGGCCGTTGACCACCACGTGTTCCACCACACGAGGGCCGACGGCGTCGTCGCCCGCCATGTGGCTGCCTACACCTATCAGATAGCGCAACTCGCTCGCTCAGCGCGTGAACTTGACGTCGAGGTAGTGCGTGGAGCAGGAGATGCACGGGTCGTACGACCGCACCAGCATCTCGAGCGCCAGCTCCATCTCCTTCTCGGTCTTGTCCTGGGCGACGAGCTCCGGCACGAGCTTGTTGAAGTCGTACTGGATGTTGTTGTGGTTCTGGTTGGTCGGGATGATGCAGTTGCCGCTCAGGCACATACCGTCGTCACCGTAGGCGTACTCGTGGAAGAGGATGCCGCGAGGGACCTCGGTGGCGCCGGCGCCGGAGCCGTACCTGGTGGGCTGGACCAACGGCTCGAGCTCCACGCCGGCCTCGACGAGCTGGTCGATGAGGTCGATAGACTCGTACACGTCGGAGGCGATCTCCACGGCCTGGGCCACGGTGTTGAAGTACGGGTTCGTGCAGATGGGCTGGATGCCCAGCGTCTGCGCGACCTTCTTGGCCTCCGGGTGGAGCCGGTCGTAGTTGTTGTTGAAGCGCGCCAGGGCGCCGGCCGCGTACGAGTCGAGCTTGTTCTTGGTGTACTTGGCCGTGGACAGCGGCACCACGAACTCGTTGGTCACCGACTTGTAGTCGGCCACCGGGTAGCGCTGCTTCGTGCCGTCGGGCAGGCACGACTGGATGTCGCCGTCGTACAGGCCGTAGTCCTTGTCGTTGGACAGGGCAAGGTACTCGGTGGGACGGTCGAACACCGGCACGTTGGGGGCCAGCGCCAGCACGGTGGCGACGGTGGCCTCCAGGTCGGGCACGGCGGCCACGAGCCGTTCCTTGAGCTGGAGGAGCTCCTTGTTGGTGGGCACGGCGGCCATGCCGCCGGGCACCACGCTCATCGGGTGCGTGGTGCGGCCGCCGATGAGCGACCCCCACTCGTGCCCCAGCCTCTTGAGGCGCAGGGCCCGCGCCACGATGTCGGTGTGCGTCGCCACGAGCGGGAACACCGACGGCGCGCCGACGAAGTCGGGCGCGGCCAGGAAGTTGATGTGCAGCACGTGCGAGTCGAAGTTCTCGGCGTGCTTGATCAGCTCGCGGAGCTTCCAGCTCTGCTCGCTGACCTCCATGCCCAGGGCGTTCTCCGTGGCCTTGACGGAGGCCAGGGTGTGGCCCACCGAGCAGATGCCGCAGATACGGCTGGTGATGCGCGCCACCTCGGAGTAGTGACGTCCGCGGACCATGGACTCGAAGAAGCGCGGGGCCTCCGGCACCTGCCACTCGCACTTCTCGACCACGCCGTCGGTGACATTGACGACGATGTTGCCGTGACCCTCGACGCGGGTCACGTGGTCGACGCGGATACGGGCGGTGGTGGTCATGAGACGGCCTCCAGATCAATGGCGGTGAACATGAGCGCCTTGTCCGCAGCCCTCTGCTCGGAGAACCCCGCCCGCTCCATGAGCACCTTCTGCAGCGCGGGCACGTTGGGCTTGTCGACGAAGCCGCGGCAGGCCTCGCAGGGGACGCCGTAGGCGGGGCACGGAGCCGTGCACCCGGCGCGGGCCACCATGCCCATGCAGTGGTCGTCCTCTTCGTAGCGGCACACCGTCTCGCGGCGCTTGCACTCCACGCAGACCGGATAGTTGGGGATCACCGGCTGCTTGCCGTGCAGCAGATGGAAGACGATCTGCAGCACTTCGTACTTGTTGACGGGGCAGCCGTAGGCGCAGTAGTCGACCTTGATGGCGGCCGAGATGGGCTGCGCCTTCTGCGAGTCGAGCTGCGGCTGGTCGGCGTCGGCGCCGTACACGAACTGCTTGTAGTCGCTCTGGTGGTTCTTGAGGGCGTTGATGCCGGCGCCGGCCGCACACTGGCCGTAGGCGATGACGATAGCGGCGCGCTCGCGGATCTTCTCGAGCCGCGCGCGGTCGGCCTCACGCGTGAAGCTGCCCTCGATGAAGGCCACGTCGATGGGGTCGGTGGTCTTCTCCGACATCGCCTCGCGGAACTCGACGACGTCGACGTGCTTGATCAGCTCGAGGAACGCCGGCTCACCGTAGTTGGTGAACTCGATCTGGCAGCCCTCGCAGCAGGTGAAATCGAAGAATGCGACCTTCGGCTTGCTCATCAGAACGCCTCCTCGAGACCCTGGACGTCGGCGAACGAGAACACCGGGCCGTCGACACACACGTACTTGTCGTTGATCTGGCAGTGGCCGCACTTGCCGACGCCGCACTTCATGCGACGCTCGAGGTCGACGAACACGTTGTCGCGCGGGATGCCGATCATGTCGAGCTCGCGGATGACGAACCGGTAGAAGATCGGCGGGCCGCAGATGACGGCGCGCGTCTCGGGCGAGAGCTGGACCTGGGGGAACAGCGTGGTGATGACGCCCACGTTGCCCGACCAGGTGTCGTCGCCGTGGTCCACGGTCTCGAAGAACTCGACGCCGTTGAACTCGCGCCACTCGGCGAGGTCATCGGTGAAGAGCTGCAGCTTGGGCTCGCGCGCGCCGTAGAAGAGGATGAAGCGCTTGAACTCGTCGCGGCGGTCCAGGATGTACTCGATGAGGCTGCGGGTCGGGCAGAGGCCGATGCCGCCGGCCACGATGAGCACGTCGTGTCCGCGCAGCTTCGCCAGGTCGAACCCGTTTCCGAGCGGCCCGCGGATGTACACGGAGTCGCCCTCTTTGAGACTGGTGACCGCGTTGGACACGCGGCCGACGGCGCGGACCACGAGATCGAATGTGTTCTTGCGCGTCGGCGAGCTGGCGTAACCCAGTGGGATCTCGCCGTAGCCGAAGAGCGACAGCTCCACGATCTGGCCGGGCTCGTATTCCATGGGCTGGCCGTCGGCCATCTTCAAGCGTGAAGTGCGTCTCCGTGGGAGTGGCCTGCGCGCAGCGCAGGACGGTGGCCTCACGGGGGAGAAAGATGTTCTCTACTTCGGTCCAGTGGCACTGGTGATCCATCTCTAAGCTCCTCACGAGGCCATGATCTTGTCGATGACGCGGACGGGATCGGCGATGTCCGCGGTGCACCCGGCAGAGCAGCGGCCGCACCCCACGCACGCCGGGCCGCCCAGCTTCACGTTCAGGTACGTGGCCTTGCGCATCATGCGGTGCCGGAAGCGCGAAGCCCGCTCCTCGCGGAAGTTCTCGCAGGCGCCTTCGCCCAGCGAGCACTTGGCGAAATCCTCGGTGAGGCAGCCGTCCCAGAAACGCGTGCGCTGCCCCGACGTCTGGTCCACATTCCACGTGTCCTGGACGTCGAAGCAGTAGCAGGTGGGGCACACGGTGTTGCAGGTGCCGCACGAGAAGCAGTCGTGCGCCAGTTCCGTCCACAGCTCCTCGTTCTTGAACGAGGCGCGCACCTTCTCGGAGATGTCGCGGGTGCCGTGCTCGAGCTTCTCGGGGCACTTCTCGAGCGCGGCGTAGTTGACCGCGGCGGCCTCGGCGACCTGAGATTGCGTGGCCGGCTCGAAGAGGCCGTACTGCAGGAGGGCCCCGCCACGCTCGGTCCGCGTCTCGAACACGTAGCCGCCGGTGATGGCCGTGAGGAAGGCGTCGTGTCCGCGCGGCTGCACGTGATGGCCCACCGTGGCGAAGAAGGCGCGGCTGGAGACGTTCTGGATGTTCGAGGCGACGATCGTCGTGGTCTCGCGATGCGCCATGTAGTTGACATCGTAGTTGCGCTCGGAGAAGAGCTGGTCGGTCTGGTCGATCGCCTTGACGTCGTAGAAGTGGACGCCGAAGAGGATCTTCTCCGCGGGCTCGAGAGGCGCGTGGAACCCGCTCTCGCTGAAGTGGAGCAGGTCTTGCGCGGGCGGGAAGAAGAGCTTCTTGGGCGGGAGGATGGTGACGTCGTAGTCGAGCCGCAGCTCGGCGGGCGACTCCAGGCGCTCGAACGCGAAGCGCGAACGCTTGGCCACCGGCCCGTACACCGGACCCGCTTCGATCATGGCGGTCACGAACGCCGCAAAGTCGTCACTCCTTATGAATGAGACAGTCATCGGACCTCGCTCGATTGGACACGGACTCCGCTCGCGCGTGGCAAGCGGCCAGACTCGGCAGACCTCCCTCGGCGGGGAGGCGCCGCAACCTCACGGTGACACATCACGGTCTTTCGGGGACAGCGCAAGCGCCGGCTCATGATGGCCGGCGCACGATGGCTCCGCAGCGTCACGCGCTTGGGGCATCGACCAGTACCAGGCTCCTCCTTTCTGGCAGGTACACGCGAGAAGTACCGGGAAGAGTACCTGATTGCGAAATGCGTCACAATGCCTTTCGAGGTGTTTCGCAGAAGTTCGATGAGCTGTCAAGGGTGGCCCGCAGTTGAGCCCGGCGAGACGGTGGCCGGAGGAGGCGACCGGCCCGACGCGAGCCTGAACGGGGCGGGGGCCGGCGTCGTACGGCGCCGGCCCCCGGTGTCTCGGCCCTCACTCCCGCCGGGACGGCAGCGTCCCGCGCGGGAAGCCGCGAGCCGTCAAGCGGCCCGGCGTTCTGACGACGACCGGCCCGGCATCGTGCCCGCGGACCCGCCGATCTCACGTGGCGCCTCGGCCACCGCGGCCGCCTGCGCCCAGTCGCCGCGAGCGATCAGCCCGTAGACGACCAGGCCGTAGACGCCCATCAGGACGAGGGACCAGAGCGGGTACGCCTGCGCGGAGAGCATCTGCGCGAGAAACGCCAGGCCGGCGACCACGACGCCCGTCCAGCGCGCCCACTCGCGGCGGGTCGAGACGATCGCCAGACCAGAGAGCACGGCGACGATGCCGAGCCCGAAGGTGATCCAGCCCCAGGTCTCGAGCCCGCTGAACGGGAAGACCGCCGTCGAGGAGAAGAACGAGGACCTGTACACGGCCATGAGGCCGTCGATGATGCCGGCGATGCCGGCGATGATGAGGACCGCGGCCGAGAACGCCGGCCATCCGGCGGTCCTTGATGGACTCTGTTCCATCTCAACACCTCACTGGTGTCGTAGCTCTATGACGTCCCCTCCAGACGAGTGGTGCCCCGAACGGTCGCGCGCCCAACCGCCAGGGCGTCGGGCGCAGACGCGGGCGGGGTGCGCGGGCGCGTGCGCCGTACGGGCGGTGGGGCCGGGTACGCTGCTCCCGGCCCCACCGCTCGCCTCGCGCGGGCGTAACCCTCAGCAGGCGCGACCCGGACCCGCCGGCGCGCCGGCGGGTTCAACGAGCGCCGTCGCGGCCACAGCGCGGCCGGCGCCGGCCGGCGCTGCTTGGGGCGCGGCGACGCGCCCGGGCGCCGGCAGCGGCTTCATACCGCACAGCCAGCGGACCACGTTCACTCGGCGGATGGCGAGCTCGTACACCAGCACGGAGACGACGACCGAGGTCGCCAGGATGACCCCGAACTTGAGCGGCACACCCACGCCCCACTGCACGACCACGAAGGCCACGGCGACGATCACTGTCTGGTGCAGCAGGTAGACCGGGTACGAGGCCTCGGCGGCGTAGGACGTGAAGCGGTTGGAGGCGCGCAGAAAGCGCCGGCCGTAGGCGAGCAGCGCCACCAGGATGCACCAGGGGAGCACGGCGCCGAGGTAGTACTCGAGCGGCGCGGCGGTCCAGGCGGGCATGGCGGGCCAGCCGTAGACGTTGAAGGTCGCCACGGCGACGAGGGCGAGCGGCCCGAGGACGAGCGCCGGCAGGCGGTGCCTGTCGATGGCCTGCTGGAAGCGGGCGTCGGCCATCACCAGGTAGCCCAGGAGGAACACGGCCAGGTAGAAGACGGGGTTGCCTCCGGCGATCTCCGGCGCGAACCTGGCCGGCACCAGCGCGAGGGCGAACAGCAGGATGACGCCGGGCACGGAGGCGGCACGGGCGAGCACGTCCACGACGCGCCGCCCGGCGTCCCGGCGCAGGAAGAGGAGCACCGGCAGCGCGATGAGGGCGTAGAGCAGCAGGTGCACGATGAACCACAGGTGGCCCCACGTGTGGCCGCCGAGGAAGTAGCCGTCCAGGTCGGCGGGGTTCAGCTGGAAGAACTGCGGCAGCCAGGACAAGTACCCCGGCGCACTGCCGGAGTGGCTCAGCAGCCCAAGGTAGGACTGCGGCGGGATCAGCACAACCAGGCCGAAGAGGAACGGCACGAGCAGGCGCTTGACGCGCTCGCCGGCGAAGGTGCGTCCGCTGCGGCGTCCCAGTGCGAACCAGCTTGCGGCGCCGGCGAGCAGGAAGAGCAGCGGCATGTGCCACGGCTCCATGAACGCGATGAACCAGGTGAGGCCTGCGCTGAGCTGATCGTTCTTGACGTAGAAGTCGCTCCAGACGTCAAAGACCCGCGCCGTGTGGAACGGAAAGAGCAGCAGCACGGCGATGATGCGGAGCCAGGCGATATCCATGCGGCGCTCGCCTGACGCGGTCCTGAGTTCGATGGGCTTGGACATGAAGCACCTCCGGACGGGGGACTGACCTGCTGGCTTGCAGTCCCATCCTGGCGGTGCGCCGACGACGCCACATCGGGCGCGAGAACCATCTTCGCCGTGGTCTGGAGGATGATCTTGTGCGGGAGGCGTAGGTCCTGAGACCTACGCCCTCAGGCGGGGCCGGCGTCAGCCGGGCGCGCGGAGCGGCCTGCCCGCGGGCGCAGGCGTCAGCCGTGCGCGGGACGCAGCTCGGCGATGAGGCCGCGCATCTCGGCCAGCGCCTGCTGCGTGTCGCCCTGGATCGCGACGACCAGATCTGCGGCCTCGCTGCCCTGCCCGGCTTCGGCCGTCGCCGCCGCCAGACGCCGCTGCGCGGCCTCGGCGGCGGCGACGATGCCGTCGATGCGCGTGGCCACCGAGTCGTTGAGCTGGCGCGCCACGCGGTCGCGCTCCGCGACGGCGGCCAGCCCGCCGGCCTGGGGAGCGTATGCCTCGAGCTGTACCTTGGCCGCCCGTAGGCCGTCCAGCATGACCTGGCTCTGCCGCCGTGCCGCCTCGAGGTCGCGCGCCACGACGACGTAGGCCGCCACCACGACCTCTGGAGCCAGGGTCATGCTCGCCTCCGCGAGGCCTGCGAGCGGATCCTCGAGCAGGACCAGGGGCAGCACCGCCGAGAGCGCGGCGACGACCCCGACCCAGATCCAGATCGTGCGCCCTGTGAACACCACGGCAGCGACCGCAGCGAACGGGATGAACAGCGCCACCAGGAAGTCGACCTCGGTTCCCTTCGAGAGGAACATCATCGCCGTAACGAGCAGGCACTGGACCGCCAGCAGCACGTGGACCGCCCACTTCCGCCGCGGTGTGCGCAGCAGGGTGACCACGCACAGCACGGTCGCCAGCCCGCCCAGGCCGACGTACCACAGGCCGAGCTGCGCATCGCCGGCCACGACGAGCGCGCGGGCGAGCTGGGCCGCGAACCCGACACAACAGACGACGACGACGAGCAGGAGGACCGGCTTCGAGAGCACGCCCCTGCCCGCGATCCGGGCGTCGTCCGCAGTCGCGCCCGCGCCCCGGGCGCCGGTCGGCGCCACGGGAGCGCCCGCATCCGCGGCCGTGGCTGCGGTCGCCGGCACCGCACCGCCCCGCGCCCCGCCCGCGCCCCCCGCTGTCGCCGGCGACGTCACCTCACCCCTCGTCCGCGAGCCCGTGCCTGATGGCGAAGACGGCGAGCTGCGTGCGGTCCTTCAGCCCGAGCTTAGCGAGCACGTGGCTCACGTGGGCCTTCACGGTCTTCTCGCTGATCCAGAGCCGCCCGGCGATCTCGTGGTTGGTGAGCCCCTGCGCCACGAGGCGGACCACCTCGGCCTCGCGCTCGGTGAGGTCGCCGGCACGCGGCGCCGGCGCAGCAGCGTCGGGCGGCGCGGCTCCGGGCGGCGCGCCGCCGCCCGCCCTCGCCGCCTCCATGAGCTTGCGCGCCACCTCCGGGTGCAGACGCGGCTCGCCGCGGTACGCGGCGCGGACGGCCGCGACCAGGTCCTCCGGTGAGACGTCCTTGAGCAGGTAGCTCGCCGCGCCGGCCTCGATGGCCGGGAAGATCTGGTCGTCCTCGGCGAAGCTCGTCAGCACGATCACGCTGATGGGCAGGCCCAGCTCGCCGATGCGGCGCGTGGCCGCGATGCCGTCCAGCTCCGGCATCACCAAGTCCATGAGCACGACGTCCGGCTCCAGCTTCTCGGCCATCTCCACGGCGGCCGCCCCATCGGCTGCTTCGCCCACCACGACCACGTCGTCCTGCAGCTCCAGGAAGGTCCGCAGACCCTGGCGCACGACCTGGTGGTCGTCGACGATCATGACCTTGATGCTCTCCTCGCCCGTCACCGCCCCACCTCCTCACGTTGCTCGACCACGACGCGCGTGCCGCCCCCGGGCACCGGCTCGACACGGAGCTCCCAGCCGATCTCCGCGGCCCGTTCCCGCATGCCGCTCAACCCCATGCCGCGGCCGACGCGCGCCGCCGAGGCGTCGAACCCCCGGCCGTCGTCCAGGACCTCGAGCCTGCGCGGCGGCGACCGCCGCAGCCGCACCGTAGCGTGCTCCGCGGCCGCGTGCTTGACCACGTTGTTGAGCGCCTCCTGCGCGATGCGGAACAGCGCGTGCTCCTCCGCCGGCGAGAGGCTGGGCGCCGGCGACGGACCGTCCGCGGCCGGCGGCGTCGTCGCCTCGGGCGCTTTCTCCTCCCCCACGACCTCCCGTCGCACGCTCAGGCCCTCGGGCCACGCGCGCTCCGCGATGTGCCGCCGCAGCGCCGCCTCCAGCCCCTCCTCCCCGGGTTCGTCACCCTCAGCCAGCTCGGAGCCAAGAGCACGGATCTCCTCCAGCGCGCTCCGTCCGAGCTGCACCAGCTGGTCAAGCTGCGCCGAGGCCGCACCGCGGTCGCGCGGCACCAGCAGCACCGCGGACTGCGCCGTCAGGTTCATGCTGAACACCGTCTGCGTCACCGAGTCGTGCAGCTCGCGCGCCAGACGGTGACGCTCCTCGGCGGCCGCCAGGCGTTCGACCCGCCGCGCCGAGGCCTCCACCTCCCGGTTCGCCACAGCGAGCTCGGCGGCGAGGGTCTCGTTGCCGACGCGTGCATCCGCGACGCGCGCCGTGACGAGGGTGAACAGGGCGAGGAAGACGGCCAGACCCGCGTACATGACCGCGAACATCACCGCTTGCACCAGGTCGTAGCTCAGGGAGAGCGCCAGCGCCGTCAGCGAGGCGAACAGGGCGATCCACAGCAGGGTCGCCTTCCGGCCGAGGCGCTGCATGACGCGCATGCTCACGACGCCGAACAGGATGGCGTAGAAATCCCCGTGCCACACGCGAGCCATGAGCACGACGACCACCACGGTCAGGGCGGCGAGGACGACCGGGCAGAAGGAGGCCCAGCGCGGCGTGACGACCGCCTCGAGCACGAGCAGCACCAGCCAGACCGCCAGGAGGAGGAGCACATCGGACAGAAGCGGATCACCGGAGAGGCGGACCACGGACCGCAGTACCGTGACCGCGAAGAGGAGGCAGGCGGTGAGCAGGAAGATCGAGCGGTAGAGCCGGTCGGCAGAGCCAGTCATACGTCGCGTCACCCGTCCGGACGGTCCGCGACCCCGCGGCGCCGGGAGGCGGAGGGACGGGCCAATCATAGCGGGCGGCGGGGGGGTGTCTACGTCTGGCGGGACAAGATTACGGGGCGGGGAGCTTCGCGGCTCCCCGCCCCGTCCCCTGCCGCAGGGACTGCCCCGCCCCCTACTTCACGCTGAACTGCCCCGCAATCTGGCCGCCGTCCTCCAGCGTCGCCGTGACCTTGAAGTCGCCGGCCCCGAGCGAGGAGGTGCCGAGATAGTAGACGTACTGCTTCGCCAGCGGTCTGTAGAGGAACGACGTGCCGCTGGTGGGCCTGGTCGTGACCACCGGCTTCTGGTTCGTCCCGGTCGGGGTCGAGCTGAGCTTCTCCACGGCGATGGTGGCCGAGGCGCCAGGGACGTTGGCGCCGGCGGCGTCGGTGAGCTGGAAGGCCACCGTCACCGTCGAGCCGAGCTTGAAGAGGCTGGCGCCGTCCGCCTCGATGGGCGCGAGGAAGGCGGCCGGCAGCCTGTGAGCGACGAAGTAGGTCGCCTTGGCGGTGGTGACGTTGCCGGCCTTGTCGGTAGCCGTCACGGTGTAGGTGAGACCGCTCCGCTGCCCGGTCTGCGGATCGAGCCTGCTGACCCTGCCCGTGTTGATGGCTGAGCCGCTCGGCGTGGTCGCGCGGACCGCGGCGAGGCCCGAAAGCGCGTCGCTCGCGCTCCAGCTCGCCCTGACGACCTCGTTCAGCAGGTAGGTGGCGCCCTCGGCGGGCGTCGTGAGCGTCACGACCGGCGCCGTCAGGTCGATGCGCACCGTGACGGAGCGGGTCGCCTCGACGTTGCCGGCCTTGTCCAGAGAGCGGTAGAGCACCTTGGTCTGGCCCTCGGCCGCGACGGTGCAGCTGGCGCCGGCGGTCCAGCTGGCGCCGCCGTCGATGGAGTACTCGGTGCGCTCGAGCCCGGAGCCGCCGAGGTCGACGGCCGCGAAGTGCAGGGTGACGACCTTCTTCAGCCAGGCGCCGCCGTAGTCGACGATAGTGAGCGGCGCGAGCCGGTCGATGCCGAAGCTGACGCTCTGCTGCGCCTCGGCGTTGCCCGCGAGGTCGGTCGCGTGGAAGAGCAGCTTGGCGGCGCCGCTGCCGCCGATCGTGAAGCTCACCCGGCCTTCAGCGTCCGCCGTCCTGGTCGTCCAGTTCTTCGCCGAGGCGAGCTTGTAGGAGATCGTCTTCACGCCGGAGCCGGAGTCGGCGGCGGTGAGGGTCACGGGCACGTCGCCCGCGTACCAGGCCTCGTCGATGTTGTTCGTGGTGTGCGGCGGAGTGGTGTGCGGACGGTGACCTCGAAGGTGGCCGAGGCCTCGTTGCCGGCCTCGTCGGTGGCGCCTACCGTCACCGTGGTCGCGCCGAAGGGGAACACCCAGCCGGAGGCCGGGGTCGCCGTCCAGGCGACCTCGCCGTCGACGGCGTCGAGCGCCGTGACCTGGTCGGCGAAGGTCACGGTGGCCCCGTCGGGGCCGGTGGCCTCGACGGTCAGGTCGGCGGGGACGGTGATGAGCGGCGGGGTCGTGTCGACGGTCTTCGTCACGGTGACCGTGAAGCTGGCCGTGGCGCTGTTGCCACGCGCGTCGGTCGCCGTGTAGGTCACCGTCGTCGTACCGACCGGGAAGACGTCTCCGGGCTCGTGGTCGGCGGTTGGCGTGACTGAGCCGTCGACCAGGTCCTCGGCGGTAGGCGGCGTCCAGGTCGCGACGGCGCCGGTAGGACCGGTCGCCTCGAGCGGGATGTCGTCGGGTACGTCGGCGAACGCCGGAGCGGTGGTGTCACGCACCGTCACCTTGAAGCTGGCGGTGGCGTTGTTGCCGGCCGCGTCGCTCGCCGTGACGTCGACCGTGGTCTCGCCCAGCGGGAAGGTGGAGCCGGAGGGTGGGTCGGCGGTGGCCGTGACCGGCCCGTCGACAACGTCGCTTGCGGCTACCGAGAACGTGACCGGCGCACCGCCGGCACCCGTCGCCTCCTCGATGATGTTGGCCGGGACGGTGATCTCGGGTGGCGTCGTGTCGACGATGGTCAGCTTCGTGGTGGCTGTCGACGCGAGCCGCCGCGGTCGGTCACGCGAAGGCTGATGTCGAAGGGCTGGTTGAAGGGGATGGTCGGACTCAGGCCTCTCAGCGTGCTCCAGGCCACCTCCGGCGAGGCCCCCGTCGCGTCCGTGAACACCTCGTCGCCGTTCAGATCCCAGGCATAGGTGAGCCCCTCCTCCTCAGCCGTACCGTCGGATCGTGGCTCGTCGAGCCGTCGAGACTGAGGCTGGCTGCCATCGATGGAGTAGGGGCCGGCGGCGTCGGCGACCGGCGCATCGTTCACCGCCGTGACGGTGATGCTCACGGTGGCCGATTCCGAATCGAGCTCGCCGTCGCTCGCCCTGTAGGTGAAGGAGTCGGGGCCGTTGTAGTCGGCGGCCGGCGTGTAGGTCACCGAGGCCGAGGTGGCGTCGACGGGAGCAGTGCCGGAGAGGGTGCCGTGCCGCGGATCCGTGAGCACCCGGAAAGTCAGCGGATCGATGTCGGCATCCAAGCCAGCGAGGATGACCACGACGGCAGTGTCCTCAGTGGTATTCGTGGCTTGGTCGCTGAGGACTGGTGGATGATTAGGGGGCAGCATCTCGAAGTCGACCTGGGCGCTCGGGTCGTCGGGCAGCTCGACCCAGACCCCGTCGGGGGTCTGGTGGTAGGTGTCGGTCGCCCAGACGAAGTAGCGCGCCTCGCTCAGGGGCCCGATGTCGTAGTGGCCGGCGGCGTCAGTGACGCCGGTGTACTCGCTGGTCCCCGTGACGTGCACGACGACACCCTCGAGCGGGCTGCCGTCCTGGTCGCTGACCGTGCCCGCGATGTGGTCGGAGGGCGTGAGCTGCACCTCGATCGAGGTGGTCTGCCCGGCGACCAGCAGGACGCCGTCGGCCTGCTCGAGGGTGGCGACGTCGTCGTAGAACTCGGTCTCGTAGTCGGGGGCTTGCACCCTGACGCGGTAGGTGTCGGGCGCCTGCCCGGGGGCGGTGGCGACCATGGGGTTGGGCCAGCGGACGCTTGCGCCGTACTGGTCGAGCCAGACGCCGTCGTAGTTCTTCAGGAGCGTCATCCCGGCGAAGGGGATCGCTCCCCCACCGGCGCCGCTGATGCGGCAGGAGAGGGCGCCCGCCGGCAGCATCTCGAAGTCGACCTGGGCGCTCGGGTCGTCGGGCAGCTCGACCCAGACCCCGTCGGGGGTCTGGTGGTAGGTGTCGGTCGCCCAGACGAAGTAGCGCGCCTCGCTCAGGGGCCCGATGTCGTAGTGGCCGGCGGCGTCAGTGACGCCGGTGTACTCGCTGGTCCCCGTGACGTGCACGACGACACCCTCGAGCGGGCTGCCGTCCTGGTCGCTGACCGTGCCCGCGATGTGGTCGGAGGGCGTGAGCTGCACCTCGATCGAGGTGGTCTGCCCGGCGACCAGCAGGACGCCGTCGGCCTGCTCGAGGGTGGCGACGTCGTCGTAGAACTCGGTCTCGTAGTCGGGGGCTTGCACCCTGACGCGGTAGGTGTCGGGCGCCTGCCCGGGGGCGGTGGCGACCATGGGGTTGGGCCAGCGGACGCTTGCGCCGTACTGGTCGAGCCAGACGCCGTCGTAGTTCTTCAGGAGCGTCATCCCGGCGAAGGGGATCGCTCCCCCACCGGCGCCGCTGATGCGGCAGGAGAGGGCGCCCGCCGGCAGCATCTCGAAGTCGACCTGGGCGCTCGGGTCGTCGGGCAGCTCGACCCAGACCCCGTCGGGGGTCTGGTGGTAGGTGTCGGTCGCCCAGACGAAGTAGCGCGCCTCGCTCAGGGGCCCGATGTCGTAGTGGCCGGCGGCGTCAGTGACGCCGGTGTACTCGCTGGTCCCCGTGACGTGCACGACGACACCCTCGAGCGGGCTGCCGTCCTGGTCGCTGACCGTGCCCGCGATGTGGTCGGAGGGCGTGAGCTGCACCTCGATCGAGGTGGTCTGCCCGGCGACCAGCAGGACGCCGTCGGCCTGCTCGAGGGTGGCGACGTCGTCGTAGAACTCGGTCTCGTAGTCGGGGGCTTGCACCCTGACGCGGTAGGTGTCGGGCGCCTGCCCGGGGGCGGTGGCGACCATGGGGTTGGGCTAGCGGACGCTTGCGCCGTACTGGTCGAGCCAGACGCCGTCGTAGTTCTTCAGGAGCGTCATCCCGGCGAAGGGGATCGCTCCCCCACCGGCGCCGCTGATGCGGCAGGAGAGGGCGCCCGCCGGCAGCATCTCGAAGTCGACCTGGGCGCTCGGGTCGTCGGGCAGCTCGACCCAGACCCCGTCGGGGGTCTGGTGGTAGGTGTCGGTCGCCCAGACGAAGTAGCGCGCCTCGCTCAGGGGCCCGATGTCGTAGTGGCCGGCGGCGTCAGTGACGCCGGTGTACTCGCTGGTCCCCGTGACGTGCACGACGACACCCTCGAGCGGGCTGCCGTCCTGGTCGCTGACCGTGCCCGCGATGTGGTCGGAGGGCGTGAGCTGCACCTCGATCGTCACCGTCGCCGGTTCCGAGTCGGCCTGACCGTCGTTGGCCACGTAGGTGAAGGAGTCGCTGCCCCTGTAGCCGGCGGCGGGGGTGTAGGTGAGTGCCGGGGCCGTGCCGGAGAGCGTGCCGTGCTGCGGGCCGGTGAGCACGCGGAAGGTCAGGGGGTCGCCGTCGGGGTCGGAGCCGGCGAGGGTCAAGGGAAGGGCCGCGTCCCCGGCGGTGGTGAGGGTCTGGGGGGCGGCGGTGGGGGCCTGGTTGGAGGTGTCACCGCCGACCACGAGGCAGAACGGAGACAGACTGTCGGCGGTCGCATAGACCTTCCGTGCATCGGGGTCCAGGGTCACGGGCAGCTCGACCCAGGTACCATCCACCAGGTGCAGCATTGCAGTGGGCGCGGGCCCGGAGGGTCGTACGGCAGGCCGATCGTGACCGGCCCCGTGTACGTCGCCGTGGTGGCGATGTCGTAGAACGTGCCCAGGATCTCGAAGGCGCCGAGTCCAGGTCCTGGGTTCGTCGTACTTGCGGTCATCGTGGTGATGCCGGCACGCGTCACGCTGCCGAACATGACCTCCACGCCCGTGTCGGCGTCGGTCACCCACCAGTCGGTGCCCGGTTGTGTGTTGGGCGGTGGGGACGGGCCCCAGACCACGACGCCGGGCACCTCGCTCGTCCATGATCGCCTGGTAGAGGTAGCCGTCCGTGTCGAAGGCGAGGCCGCTCGGCTCCTGCATCCAGAATGAACCCCGGTCGCCAAAGCTGGTGATGTACGTACCGGCCTGGTCGAACACGTCTATCGTGTTGTTGCCATAGCTCCATCGTGAGACGTACACGAGGTGGTCCGGGCCGATAGCTATGCCCCCGGTGCGGGTCGTGCTCGTACCGAACGGCTATTGGCCCAGCAGCCGATCGTCGGGCGAGAACTTCGAGAGGGCCCACTGGTACGTGTCGCCGTTCCAGACGGCAACGAACAGGTCGCCGGAGTCGTCGAGCGCCAGCCACGACGCGTCATCCATGCGCAGCCACCCGACCTGGAGGAGCGGCGCTCCTTCGAGCGTCCACTGGCTCGCGCAGGTACCGTCGCTATCGGTTTGCACCACCCAGAAGTCATCGTCCTGGAACGCGATGCCGAGATGTCGCAGGTCGCTCGCAAGCTCAGTCCTGATGGCCCCCAGGTAGTTCCCCGAGAAGATCTTACGTCTGGACCTGTGCGTGGTTGCCGACTGCATCGAGTCACGTAGAGCACGCCGTCGTGGATGGCCACGCCCCACGGCTTCTCCACCTGGTCGCTCCCGATGCCGACGCACGCGATGGTCCTCACGTGGTCGCCGGCACCGTCGAACACGACCACGCCGCTATACGAATCGGCGACGTAGACGTTGCCATCGGCGTCGAAGGTGATGCCCTTGGGGTCGGTCAGGTCCGGCGATGTGAGACTGCGCTGGTAGTACGAGGGCATCTCCGCACCGGCCACCATCGGCAGCAGAAGCCCGACCACCAGGAACAGCATCGCGACAAGAACGAACACGGACCGCTTCATGGCTCCCCCTTCCAGAGTGCACAGACAGGAACAGGGCCCATGCGATCGGGCACGCGTCCCCGCGAGGCTCTCGACATCGCGAGGCGCGGGCCCGGCGACCTCACGGACAGACGACCCGTCTCGAGCTCACTCGGACTTCGTGTCCTTGCGAGGACGCTATCCGGCTGCCGCACCGGGCACCTCACCGAATCGGGGGTATCGCTGGCCGAGCGCCTGGCGGGCAGGCTGGGCGAGCGCGGGCGCTGTCAGGCAGTCCCGAGCAGCCCGACCTCGCGCGCCCGCGCGACGGCTTGGTGCGCGTGTGCACCTCGAGCTTGCGGTAGATGTCGCGCGTGTGCGTGCGCACGGTCTCGCGCGAGACGAAGAGCCGCTCGGCGATCTCGCGCTGGCTGAGCTCGGTCGGCAGCAGCTCGAGGACGCGGCGCTCGGCGGGTGTCAGCGGATCCGCCAGCCGGCGCTCCTCGAGCCGCTCCTTCAGCTGCTCGAGGCGGGCGCGCAGGATGCCGGTGTCGGGGCATGCCGCTAGACGGGAGAAGCCCTCGTGCACGCACCTCGCAGCGCCGGGCACGTCGCCGCACTGAAGGAGCACCTCCCCGCTGATGACGTCGCAGAGGAGGGCCATGAACAGCGCCGTCGTGCCCTGCGCGGCGAAGGCGGCGATCGGAGCCAGACGGTCGACAGCGCCGCAGTCGCCGCCATGGGCCTCGATCCGCGCTCGTGCCAGAAGGGCCGCGAACACGGGGATGCCTACGTTCAGCCCCGCCTCCTCGAAGAGATCCAGCGCTGCCGTCGTCTTGATCCGCGCTTCGTCCCAGCGACCTTCGTCGACGAGGATGAGCGCCTGGTACCCCAGCGCCGTGATGCGAGCAAGGACGTTGCCGACTGCTCCCTCCGCCTCACCTTCGCGCAGGTGCTCGAGCGCGGCGTCGGTGTCTCCGGTCAGCCAGCAGGCGATACCCAGCTGCGCGAGGACGGCCGCGCGCATGCTCGCCGGGGCGCCCTCGCTGAGCCTGACTCCGAGCTCTGATTCGGCACGCATCCGGCTGATGCCGTCCGGCGCGAGCGCGCTTCTCATGAACGCTTGCATGGCGCGCAGCGAACGGGGGCTCCCGGCCACATCCCCTCACCGACGTCCATGCGGAATGCGGCGCGCATCCAGCCACGAGCACGGGGGGAGTCGGCCGCCATGGACCCGATGCCGCCGGCGGCCAGCGTCAGTGCCGGGTCGGCGAAGATCTGCTCGTCGGTGAACATGTCGAGCCAGCGTCGCACCGTCTGATAGCGGGCGAGGTACGCGTAGTGCATGTGGCAGCGGCACACGATCGCGCCGGCGCGCCGGGGCTCGCCGCCGGCCAGCCAGTGGCGCACGGCCTCCTCGAAATCGTCGTGCTTCTCGAACCAGGCCGCGGCCTGGCGGTGCAGAGCGGCGGCCTCCTCTTCGCCCCGGCGGCTCACCAGCTCGGCCTGCAGGAACTCGGCGAACAGGTGGTGGTAGCGGAACCACTTGCCATTGTCATCCAAGGAGTTGACGTAGAGATCGCTGTGGGCCACGCGTGCAGGAGCTCCCCGGCGTCGGCGTCCCCGGTGACCGCGCGGCAGAGGCTGGGCGAGAACCGCTCCAGGATGGACGTCTGCAACAGGAACCCCGCGACGTCGGCCGGCTGCCTAGTCGAGCACCTCGCGTGGCAAGGTACCGGGCGATGTCCGCGGTCGCCGCGGATGCCGGCGAACACCTGGTCGGCCGCGTTGTGCTCGGCGGCGAGCGCGGCCAGGCTAGACGCCGGCTGCCCAGCCCTCCGTGGCCCGGGTGAGACCGGCAGCCCTCTCACGGTCGACACTCACACCGCGCAGAGCCAGCAGCTCTCGCGTCTCTTTGGGGCTCAGCGCCAGCTCCGGCGGGCCTAGCTCGAACAGGCGCCCCGCAGCCCGCAGGCGCGCCAGCGGGAGAGCGCGGCCTTGCGCCCGCTCAGGCACAGGTGTGCCCGTGCGGTAGCTGATCGAGGAGCAGCCCCAGCGACGCGCCAGCAGACCTCGTTCGTCACCAGGTGGGCGTCGTCGATCACGAGGACGAACGGCTCGGCGCTCGCCACCGCTGCGGCCAGCGCCGGGAGGATGCGGGTCTCGACCGGCGGGGGCGCGACTGCAGCCACTGCTCGACGAGCGGATCGACGTCGATCACCCCGCCGAGAGCTGCTGTGAGGTACTGGAGGAAGAGCAGCGGGTCGTTGTCTGCAGCGTCGGCCTGCAGCCAGGCGAACGGGACGCCGTCGTCCGCGGCCCATTGCGCCAGCGCGACCGTCTTGCCGTACCCGCCGGGCGCCGAGACGACCAGCAGGGGGGCTTCGACCGCGGTCAGCCGCCGCAGGAGCTCCGCGCCGCACCAGCGCGAGGAGCGGCAGCGGCGGCCGCAGGCGCGACCTGATCAGCCGCGGTGGCAGATGGGGGAGCGAGAGCCCGGTACGCGCTTCGTGCGGGCGCGGGCATGCCGACTCCGCGCCTCGTTTCGGCCATGGCAGTACCTCGCCTCTCCAGGGAGGATGGACGGCCCCGTCCCACTCCCGCTCCGTGCCAGACACACGATTCGTCTGCCACACCCTACAGTCGTGTCCTGGGGGCCTCAAGAGTACGTCGTGTGCGTGCGTGAAGGGATGGAAGGGCACTGGGGTGTCTGGCACGCCGGAGGACGCACCTGAGCGCACATGCCGATCAGACCCCGCCTCACATTTTTATTGACATAATCAATGATTTTATCAACTATATCGCCATGAGTCCGTGCCGCCGCAGACGGAGAGGGAGTCTTCGAACACGCACCCGGCGCGAGCTACCTGCACGTGTGGCGCGAGGTCTCTCACCTACCGCCAGTTCATGCGACGGCTGGCCGCGGAGACCGGGTACACCGGCGCGCAGTTCGAGGTGCTGCGCCAGCTCGCCGTGTCTGACGGACGCTCGACGGTCTCGGTGCTGGCGCGCGAGCTCGCCGTCGACCCGGCGGCGTCACCCGGCTCGTCGCCAGCTCACCGCTCGGACTGGTGGAGCGCGAGAGCGACGCCGCGACGGGAGGCGGCGGCCGGTGGTCCTCACGGACGAGGGCCGCCGCCGCATGGCCGCCCTGCACGCGCCTGCACGAGCGCGAGACGGCGCTGACGGGGGCGCTGGACCCGCGGACATCGAGACCGCCACGCGGGTCTTGCAGCAGATGCGCGCCGCGGTCGAGTCCCTTCCCGCGGCGGCCGTAGGGCCGGCGGCGTCGAGACACGGCGCACCAAGGAGGTGCCCCATGAACCTACGGCTGAAGCCCGCTGGAACCAGCGGCGGTTCGTCGCCGTCGCCGCTGCCTCTCGGGGTTAGCGCGTGCCGGTGACCGGCCTCGCCGACCACCTCGCGGTCGAGGCCGGCGACCCGGCGGGCTGGTCGATCGTCCACGTCACGCTCGGGCCGCGTTCGTCGCTTTCGCCGGGTGGCACGCTACCTGAACCGGCGCGCCCTGCTCAAGCTACGTGCGCGGCGCCGTCCCTCACGGGCGCTCGTCGGCGCGAGGCACTGTCGCCGCCGTCCTCGTCGGCGGGCTGCTGACCTCACCGTCCTGCACGCGGTGGTCGGGCCGTGAGCCGCCGACGCAGGACGCGCGATCGTCGCAGCGCGACAGCCTTCATCCTGCTCGACGGTTGCGCTGCGTGGATGCTGGGTGTGAGGCGTGTCCTGAGGCCGTCCTCGGCAGGGTCGACTTCCTGGGTCACCGGCACGCGAAGGTCCGGGCGGCCCAGGCCTGCACCGGTCGCGGCCGCTGTGTGAAGGCGTGCGAGGCGGGCGCGCTGACGCGGCTGGAGAGGGCCGAGCACTCCAGTCACACCGTCGAGGGCCCGGCTCCGCCGACGACGACCGCCACGGCGCAGAGGAGGATGGCCGCACCGGCCCGGCGGTAGCAGGCCACAGCCTCCGCCGTGGAGTGGCGGCGCCGCGAATCCTCCTGCTATCCTGCTGGAACGATGACCTCCCGACGCCGGCGACCCGCGCACGTCCGCATCTACCGCACAGAAGGCGTGTACCGGCGACGGCGCTTCTTCGCGATCGTGACCGTCGCCGCGGTCGCCATCTTGCTCGTCGGCGTCGCCGTGGCCGTCACCGTCGCGCGCAGCGAGGTCGGCGGCGGGACACCCGCCGCAGAGGCCGCCGGCGCCGCCGCGGGCGGTGGGGCGGCCCAGCAGGGTCAGGCGGCCGGACAAGCGTCCGGGCAGGCCGAGCAGGCCTCCGGCGAGGGTGGCGAGACCCCGACCGCGAGCCCGTCCTCCCAGGTCATAGAGATCGGTTGGGTCGGCGACACCACGCCGGGCTCCATGTACGGCAACCCGCCGGACAACGGGCGCGCCCTGTTCGCGCAGGTGCGCGACGAGCTGCGCGCCCCCGACCTCATGATCGCCAACCTCGAGGGCACCTACTCCGAGGGCGGCGCCTCCAAGTGCAGCGGCAGCGACTCGTCGCTGTGCTTCGCCTTCCAGGCGCCGGTCTCGTTCGCCAAGGCGCTCCCTTGGGCGGGCATCGACCTCGTGAGCCTCGCCAACAACCACACCAACGACTACTTCGAGAGCGGCCTCGAGCAGACCACGGCCGCCCTGGAGAAGAACGGCATCGACTACACCGGACTCCCCGATCAGATCACGGTCGTGGACGTCAAGGGCGTCAAGGTCGCCGTCGTCGCCTTCTCGCCCTACCCGTGGAACGCCAACCTCAACGACATCCCGGCGGCGCAGGACCTCGGTACGGCAGGCCCGGGACGAGTCCGACGTGGTGGTCGTGCTCATGCACGCCGGGGCCGAGGGCTCGGACAAGACCCACACCCCCAACGGCACCGAGATGGCGTTCGGCGAGAACCGCGGCGACGTGCGGGCTTTCTCCCACGCCGTCGTCGACGCCGGCGCCGACCTCGTGCTCGGCTCGGGGCCGCACGTCATCCGCGGCATGGAGCGCTACCGCGGCCGCCTGATCGCGCACTCCCTGGGCAACTTCGCCGGCTGGGACAACTTCGGCATCAGCGGCACCCTCGGCCTCTCCGGTCTGCTCACCGTGAAGCTCGACTCGACCGGCCACATCCAGAGCGGCCGCTGGCTGTCCCTGGTCCTCGCAGACCCCGGGGTCCCGGTCCTCGACTCCAACCACACGTCGGCGCGCCTCGCCGACGACCTCTCGGACGCGGACTTCACCAGGACCTGGCGCATGGACGACCAGGGCCACATCGAGGTGGACTGAGGTGTTCGGCAAGCCCGACGTCGCGCGACTGGCAGCCGACAACGACCTCGACGGCCTCACCTGGGCCGCCTACCACAGGAACGAGGCCGTGCGCGCGGAGGCGCGGCAGGCGCTCAAAGGCCTCGCCGGCGAGCAGGTGATGGCGTTCGCGAGGCTGCTGCGGATCGAGCGCATCCAGAGCAGCGGCCTCGCGAGGCGCACGCTGCGCAACTACCCCGGCCTGGAGCGCCTGCAGGACGGCCTGGTCGCGACCGGCGCCGAGGCCATCGAGCCGCTCCTGCGGTCGTTCGCGGAGACCTACCGCGGCGACGGGATCACCTACCTGGCCTACCGCGACGTGCTCTGGCGCCTCGACGACGCCGACCTCTCGGCCTGGCTGGAGGACGCGGATCCCGAGGTACGCAAGCTGGTCGCCGACGCGATCGGCGTCAGGGCGCTGCGCGAGAAGGGCTGAAGGAGGACAAGGCGGCCGGGCGAGCTGCCGTCAGGCGGCCTCGCCCTCGTCGTTGTCGCCACCCTTGTCTTCGGCGCTCTCGGCACGCTCAGACCGCTCCTCGGCTTCGAGCCGCTTGGTCATGCGCACCAGCGTGCCCTGCTCCCGCGGCACGATCTCGAGGCTCTCCATCAGCGTGTGCATCAGGGGCAGTCCGCGCCCCCGCTCCGCGGTCGCGTCGGGCATCGCCCTGAGGTCGAGGCAGGCGCCGCGGAACCGTTCGTCGGCGTCGCGCACCTCGACACAGACGAAGTCCCCGATGAACGAGACCTTCACCTCCACACGGCACTCGTCGGCTTCACACGCGTTCAGCGAGTTGTTCAGCGCCTCCGCGGTGGCAAGCACCACCGCCTCGCGTTCGGCCTTCGTCAGCCCGTGATCGCGGAGCATCCCGCGCACGCGCCTGCGGAAGTCCGTGAGCTGTGCCGGCCGGTCAACCACCAAGAGCAGCGCCTCGCGCGCGGCGGACCGCCGCGGACGGGGGCGCTCACCTTCGTTCCTGTGTTCTTCCATGAGACGTCATTCGACATGGGTGTCCTTGTCCTTGCGTCAGGAGTGTTCCCGGCGGCATGCATGGGATGGGGCACGCCGCGCCGAACGACTATCGACTACACGAGCATCCGCCAGGCGAAGTCGCCGGACATCAGCTCGTAGGACTGCGCGCTCTGCGCCGCGGATAGCGGCTGCTGGGCGGCGGCCCCCTGCGGACCGGCCACCGTCAGCGTCACCGCTGTCGCGATCAGCAGCGTGACGAGCAGCACCAGGAAGAACGTCGGGATGTGCGGACTGCGGGATGTCGTCGCTGTGGTCATCGTGCCTCCCTTCCCCTCGTGGCTCGAGTGTGCGCGGAGGGGGGCCGGGGAGGCATCACCCGAAGAGGGTGATTGCAGGTGCGGACGCGCGGCCGAGGTCGTCCTCGGGGGCTCTCGAGGTGCGGCTGCGTCTTGGAGCAGGCCACGCACTCACGTACGATGTCTCGTGGCATGCTCCGCGGCATGCGGCCGGCGGCGCCGACACGCCCAGGCCGGCGTTGTGTGGATACCCGGCGAGGGCGGTACCCTACTCAGACACGACCGCGAGGGCCGGCTTCAGCCGGCGACGGGGAGGTGGGTGTGACAGAGCCGGCGTCCGACCGGACCATCACGCGGGCGCAGTTCCGCTTCGCAAGCGCGCTGGCCGAGATCCTCGTGTCCATCGTCGTGCTCAACCTCTTCGTGGAGTACGTCCACACCGTGATCATCGACTCGTTCACGGTCTCGATCGTCACCGCGGTCCTGCTCTGGTTGATGCTGCGCGTGATCAAGCGCCTCGAGCACCGCGTGAGCGCCTACTTCAAACGCAGGGAGGGCGCGCTGTTCCGCATCCTTCGGCTCCTGAGCGTCTGGGCGATCATGTTCCTGAGCAAGTTCGTGATCATCGAGGTCGTAGCGTTCGCGACCGCCGGACGGGCCGTGCTCGGCGAGTTCCTCGAGGTCGTGGCGATCGTGCTCGTCCTTATCGTCGCGGAGTACCTGCTGGGCTGGGTGTTCAGGAGACTCGGCGGGCCGGCGGCCGCGGCGGAGGGGTGAGCCGGTGGGTCAGAACGAGGAAGCGGCGGCGATCGCGTCGCCCTCGCGCAGGCTCTTGCGGCGCTTGCGGAGGGCTTCTCGATACCCTTCGGTGCGCTCGTCCCGGCAGTCGAGGAGACCGAGCGCGGCCGCCATCTCGATCTGCTCCAGCGCCTCCGAGGTCAGCCCGGCCCGTTGCAGCACGAGACTGAGGCGGTCGAAGCTGCGAAGGAGCCCGCGCCGCGCCTCCTCGGAACCCAGAGGATCGTCCGTCGCCTCGAGGTACGCGATGATCGCCGTCCGGTAGATCTCGGCGGCGCGGGGAGCGTCGTCCCTCTCGCAGCGGTCCGCGTCGCGGAGGGTGCGCGAGATCTCGGCGAGCCGGCTCGACGCGCCGTCTGAAGCGCCGCCGTCGGGAGCCGGCGCCGTGTCGCTCTCACACTGAGGCGCGGCCGGTGCGGGCGGAGGCGGTGCGGGCGGAGCCGGAGCGACCGCCGCGGAGGCGTGATCACTCGTCACCCAGGCGGCTTCACTGACCGCCGATGTGCCGACGAGCGCCTCACCCTGCGCTCCACACACCGCGCAGAAGGTGGCCGTCTCACCGATCGACAAACCGCACTGTGCGCACGCTCGCACTCACCCTCCCTTGGACCCTCACCGATGCTATCGGCAGAATCGGGGACAACATGAGTGCCGCCGTGTGTGGTAGCTTGGCCCGCAGGAGAAGTGCGACCGCGAGGTGCCATGAAGGCGATCGTCTGCACCGCGTACGGCGACCCCGACGTGCTCAGGCTCGAGGAGGTCGAGAAGCCGCGTCCGAAGACGGGTGAGGTGCTCGTCCGTGTGCGCGCCACGACCGCGTCCCGGGCGGACTGCGAGATCCGCCGGTTCGAGTTCGCGGCGTGGGTCTGGCTGCCCGTCCGGCTGGCGTTCGGCGTCTTCAGGCCGCGGGTCCGCATCCTGGGTCAGGAGTTCGCCGGGGAAGTCGAGGAGTCGGGTGAGGGTGCGACCACCGTCGCGCCCGGAGACCGCGTCTACGGCACGACCGGGATCGGACTCGGAGCCTACGCCGAGTACGTCTGCGTGGGCGGACGGCGCAGCGGAAGCGTCGCGGCCCCCATGCCGGCGGCCATGAGCTTCGCCGAAGCCGCCGCCGTCCCCTACGGCGCGAGCGAGGCGCTCCGCTTCCTCCGCAAGGCCGCCATAGGCGCCGGGCAGAGAGTCCTCATCGTCGGCGCCGGCGGGAGCTTCGGCAGCTACGCGGTCCAGCTGGCCAAGCATGCCGGCGCCGAGGTGGTCGCCGTCGACAGCGCCGGCAAGCTCGACATGCTCCTCGACCTCGGCGCGGACGAGGTCATCGACTACGCCGAGCGTGACTTCACGGACGGCGCCGGGACCTTCGACATCGTCTTCGACGTCATCTGCCGGGCGCCGTTCGGTCGCGTCGTGCGCCGGCTGCGTCCTGGCGGCCGGTACGTGCTGGCCAATCCGAAGACGTCCCACTTCTTCCGCGGGCTCTGGACCTCGCTCACCGGCCGCAAGAAGGTGGTCTTCGGCTCAGGCGCCGGCACGGCAGAGGACCTGCAGGCCATCACCGAGCTCATCGAGGCCGGCGGACTCCGCCCGGTCGTCGACCGCGTGTACCCCCTCGAGCAGATGGCCGAGGCCCACCGCTACGCCGAGACGGAGCAGAAGAAGGGCAACATCGTCGTGGTCGTGGAGTGAGGCCGGAGCCCCAGGCGGACGACGCGGCGGCGTGCGCCGAACGCGGGCGGCCGGGGCCGGCTTGCGCCGGCTCCGGCCGCCCGGAGCGCCGAGACCTGGGGGGTCAGGTCAGCGCGCAGCCGCGCCCCCGTGGGCCGGCTGCCGGAGGGCGGGCACGCCCTCGACGTGCGGTCTGCGGGTCAAGCCGGCGTCGCGCTCGCGGCCGTCACCCACCGTGGCCGGCGCCTGCTCGCCCTCCGGCAGCTGCTCGCCGTCCAACGGCCGGCGCCCCTCGACACTGATGTCCGGCAGCCACTGCAGCCAGCGCGGCAGGTACCAGTTCAGGTCGCCGAGCAACTCCATGCCGGCGGGCACGATGACGGTGCGCACCACGGTCGCGTCGAGGAAGATGGCCACGGCGAGGCCGAAGCCCATCTGCTGGAACATGACCAGCTCACCGGTGGCCATGCCGCCGAAGACGCAGACCATGATCGCCGCGGCGCCGGTGATGATGCTCGCCGTGCGGCCGATGCCGTGGGCCACGGCCTCCCGCGTGTCGCCGGTGCGGTCGAAGCGCTCCTTGATGCGCGTGAGCAGGAAGACCTGGTAGTCCATGGAGAGCCCGAAGAGCAGGCTGAAGAGGAACAGCGGCACCCAGGCCTCGATGCTCTCCACTCTCTGGAAGCCGAACAGCTGGGCGCCGACGCCTTTCTGGAAGACCAGCACGAGGAGGCCGTAGGCTGCGGCCACTGAGAGCAGGTTCATGAGGATCGCCTTGGCCGGGATGACGAGAGACCGGAAGGCCAGGAGCAGGAGCACGAAGCTCAGGCTGAGGACGACCGCGATGGCAATGGGCAGCCAGCGGTCGAAGAAACCGAGGTAGTCGACGACGCCGGCCGTCGTGCCGGCGACGTACACGTGCGAAGCGGCGGCGCCGAAGGCGCCCGGCACGACGCGCTCACGGAGGTGCCTGACGACATCCTGCGTCGCCTCGGCGGCCGGGTCGCCGGGGAGCGGCACCGAGAGCACGGTCAGGTCGCCGGCCTCGTTCACGGCGACCTGCGCCGGTCCGAAGCGGCCGTCGCTTTCGAGCGCGGAACGGACGCGGGAGATGCCTGCCGTGACGGCCGACGCGTCCGCCCGTCCGTCCACGACGACGTGGACGGGGTTGGCCGTGCCCAGGGAGAAGTCGCGGCCCAGCATGTCCCAGCCCTGCTTGGCGTAGTGGTCGTCGGGGAAGCCGGCCGCGCTCGTCCCCGTGCTGCCGGTCTGCAGGAAGACGACGGGCGAGGCAGCCAGGAGCAGCACGCTCACCCCGAAGGCCAGCCAGATCACCGGGCGCCGCATGATGCTGTGTGCGAGACGCTCCCACACGCCGCCATGGCCGTCGGAGCGGCGCACCGCGAACCGGCTCGCGAAGGGCACATGCAGGGCGTTGACGCGGTCACCGAGCAGGCTGATCACCGCGGGGAGCAGCGTCAGCGACGTGAGCAGCGTGGTGGACACGACGAGCATGGCGCCGATGCCCATGCTGATGGTGAGGTCCATCGGGACCACGACCATGCCGAGCATGGCGAGGATGACTGTCATGCCGCTGAAGAAGATGGCGCGGCTCGCGCTGGCGCCCGTGGCCGCGATGGCCTCGATCTTGTCCCGCCCGCCGGCGCGCTCCTCGCGGAAGCGGCTGAGGATGAACAGCGTGTAGTCGATGCCGACGGCGAGCCCCATCGTGGTGAGGATGTTCAGCACGAAGGTGTTCATCGGATAGACCTGGCCGAGCAGAGCCGTGAGGGCGAGCGCCAGGAGGATGCTGAGCACGCTGAGCACCAGCGGCATGAACGCCGCCATCAAGGCCCCGAACACGATGACCAGCACCACGAGCGCTGCCGGCAGGCCGAAGATCTCGGCCCGCTGCATGTCGCTCTCGGCCAGCTCGTTGCCCATCTTGCTCAGGCTGGCGGCACCGGTCAGATGGACGGTGACGTCCCCGCCCCGGTCGGCGGCGACGATCTCGTGCACCTCGTCGACATGCTCGACGGCCGCGTTCAGGTCGCCCGCCATGACCACCCGAACGAGCACCGCATGGCGGTCCTTGGAGACCTGCGTCGGGTCCTGCGTCTGGTAGTAGGTCGCCACGCTCTCGACGACACCGTCGAGCCCGGCGATCTCGCCGGCAACCTCGCTCACGCTAGCCTTGAACGCCGCGTCGTCCACGGTGTGCGCAGCGGAGCGCACGATCACGAACTCCGACAGCTTCTGCGACCCAGACATACGGTCCTGGATCAGGGTCATGCCGACGGTGCTGTCCGGCTGCCCACCGTGCTGCTTGTTCTCTGAGGTCAGCCCGCTCCCGGGCAGCGCGCTCATGCCGAGAACGGCTGCCGCGATGACGGCCACCCAGATCCCCAGGGTGCGCCAGGGGTGGGTGGCGCTCGCGCGGGCGAGGCGCCCGGTGAATCCTGCCGCGATCTTCACTGAGGTGCTGCGTGACATGGTCTTCCCCCCTGGCTTCCGTTGTCGCCGGTGTCCCGGCGTGTCACCAAGGTGAGTGGGGTCTCGCGCCGATCTGTGACAACTCGGGGTGTGATTCCCTAACGCCGCCGCTTGACGAGTGCGCTGCTAGAATCGGGGCCGTCCCGCATCACCGACGTCGAGGACCTGAGATGACTGGCTCGCAGGAGACGTTCGCGGCACCCCAGCCGGCAGACGTGGTGCAACAGTACGGCCGCCTCGTCTCCTCCATCTGCTGGCGCATGACGCAGGATCGAGATGCGGCACGCGAGGCGGCGCAGGAGGTGTGGATCGCCGTCCTCGAGAGCCTGCCGAGCTACCGCGGCGAGTCCTCGCTCGCCACGTGGATCTACACCATCGCGCGGCGCGTTGTGGGGCGCTACGCGCAAGCCCGCACCACCTACAGCGTGCGCTTCCTCAGCGCGTACTACGAGGCCGACGGCGAGATCGCGCCACCGGACACCCCCGACCTCGACCACGACCTGTGGGTGCGCGAGATGTGCGACCTGTGCCTCAGCGGCATGCTCCAGTGCCTCGACACGGACGCGCGCCTGGCCTACCTGCTCCGCGAGGTGGCGGAGCTGGACTACGACGAGGTCGCCCTCGTGCTGGAGGTCGAGCCCGACGCGGCGCGCCAGATGGTGTCACGGGCGCGCCGCAAGCTGAACCGCTTCATGAGCGGGCACTGCGCGCTTGCCAACCCGACGGGCCCCTGCCGCTGCCGCATGCGCCGCCGGGTCGAGAGCATCGACCTGCCCGCGGAGTACACGGCGGTGCGCCGGACGATGCACCAGGCGCGCGTCATGAGGGAGTCCGAGCACGTGCTGCCGCCCAAGGACTTCTGGCTGGAGCTGACGCAGTCCGCGGCGTAGGGCCGGTCGCCCGCCGAAGCCCGGACTACCCGGCCTCCAGCACCGCTGTCGTAGGCAGCACGCACCAGTGACGAGACGGCCGCGACGTCGGCGGCGTCCGCGAGCGCGAGCTCGGTCCACCCCGGGAGCTCCTTGCCGTGACCGACGAAGGCGTGTGCCCCGTGCTTCGCGGCGGCGAGGAGGCGCTGCTCCTCCCCGAGCTTGGTGAGGATCAGCCCCTCGCCGCCGATCGTCGCGAACAGCACGCCCGGACCCTGTACGCGTGCGAGCCGAACATCTCGCCGGTCGTGACGTCCGGCCAGCCGAGGATCAAGTCGTCCAGGGCGGTCCGGAGCGCTACCTCAGCCGACGGATCGTTCAGCCTCGGCATGTGCGCGGCAGGCCGACAGCGCTCACGGCACCCGCACCATCGTCGCCATCCCGTCGCACTGCCAGATGTGGCGCTCGCCGCCCGCACCCGTCTCCTCACCGTACTGGGCGTTGCCGAGCGCCAGCGAGTTGAGGGTCACGTTCTTCGAGCCCCAGGCCTTGATCGCCGTCTGCACGGCAGCCGTGGCCGCGTCCTCACTCATGCCGAACCACTGCGCGGGCGGAGCTTTGAGCTCGGCGTTATCGAAGTGCGTCGTGGCGACCACGTAGTAGCCCCAGGTGCTGTTGTACAGCTTGCCGCCGGGCGCGTAGAGGCGCATGTGCGGCGACTTGGTGGCGAACGTCTTGACGCCGCCGTCGCCCACGAACGCGAACCCCGAGCCGTCGTTCGCGTACTCGTACATGGTGTTCACGAACGGGTTGCTCCAGCCGCGGCTCTTGAAGGCGCTCTTGACCTTGGACACCGAGGCGTTGCCGTAGAAGACGATCGTCACCGGCCAATCCACGCCCGTGGCCGACACCGACTTGCCTGTGAAGTCGTAGTTGTAGAACTGGTCCTCGGCGCTGGTCACGGGCTGGAGGCTCGCCGCCGTCCACGCGGAGGCGACGCCCGCCGTGAGCAGCAGGAGCAGTAGCGCGAGGGCCAACGGGACGCCGATCCGGGACAGGGTGTGCTTCGCGAGCTTCGTGGGCTTCGTGTGCTTCGTCATGAGCCCCTCCTCTCAGACGCGCTGTGCAAGACACGGCTTCGGCGGCTTCGCGGGACGCGCCCACGGATCGTCGGACGGCGGCCGCTGCCCGCACACTACAGGGGACAACGGCCGCACACCTAGCCCGGAACGGGTGATGCCGCGGTCCGTCACCGGCTGAGGCGGGCTGGCACCGGGTGGCCGCAGAGTCACGGCACGAGGACCGCCGACGCGGACGGCGGCGGACGAGATGGCGGCGGTCACGCGGGCGCTGCCCCACGGCGGTCACGCGCCAGCAGTGCGATCGCGCCATTCCCCGCATGCCTTCAAGACGTGCTCGCACTCGGCCAAGGCCGGTTCGGCATCCAGCCGCGCGAAGATGTCGCGCGCGGCCGCGAGGGGCGCTGCCGCCTCGGGCGCTCGTCCGAGCGCCACCAGGCAGCGCCCCAGCCCGAGCAACGCCTGAGCCTCCTCGAAGACGTCTGCGAAGTCGTGCCAGCGGCGGGCGGCGTCGGCGAAGCCGTCCGCCGCCGCGCGGTAGTCGCCCCGCGCCTCGCTCAGTAAGGCCTCCGCGGCAACGGTCGCGTGGCGGGAGAGCGGCTGGAGCGGCGCGAAACTGCCCGCCAGCCGCTCGGCCAGCGCGAGATCGCCGCCTGCCACGGCGAGGCGCACCGCGCGCGGCAGCAGGTCGGCCCACCAGAAGCCACCACGCGGGCTGCGGAACGCCTCTGCGCCGCTGGCCAGATGGCTCAAAGCACGCTCAGGATCTCCCAGCGCCATGCGCGCGGACGCTGCGGCGACGAAGACACCGGCGAACGTCCACGGGCCTTCCTCCATGTCCGTCGCGTCCGCCTCGAGCCACGCGAGCTCGTCCGCAGCCTCAGCCGCGCGCCCTCTCTCCACGAGGACGAGGAGCGGGAAGAGCCGCACGTAGATGCGGTGCCACCAGTCTCCAGCCGCGTCGATCAGCGGCTTCAGTTCGGCGGCCTCGTCAAGGACCCTGTCCCAGTCTCCCACACTCTCACAGGCCCAGCCGATCGACGTGCGCATCTGGATCTCGCTGTCCACTGCCCCACGACGGCGCGCGAAGGCGAGGCCCTCCGTGCACACGGCGAGTGATGCCTGGAAGCCCTCGTACATGTAGAGCCAGTTGCCGACCGTGACGAACACCGGACCCTGACGGTCACCGCTCCCGGACGTCCTGCACATCTCGAGCGCCTGCTTGAGGTCTGCCACACCGCCGGCGTCGCCGAGGTCGCAGCGCGCGCAGCCGCGAGCGGCCAGCAGCTGGGCGTCGATCGGCAGACCGAGCTCTTCAGACAGCAGGATGGCGCGATCGGCGGCATCCACGATCTTGCCGGCATCGGCGTCTCCGATGCACAGAAAATGCCAATCCGTCAGCGCGCTCACGAGCTCGCGCGACGGACCCTCGGCCTCGAGCATGGCGACCGCGCCGTCTGCCAGCGCCACATACTGGTCGTCTTCGTCCGGGACGGCGTATGCAAGACCCATCTGCGCCAGCGCCGCTCCACGAACGTCACCGCCCGCCCGCATGAAGGCGATCGCCTCCTCGTACACGGGGACCGCCTCTACGCGGCGACCGAGCTGGGTGAGCGCCTTCCCCCACTTCGCCAGCATTCGCCCACGTTCGGGGCCGTCGGGGCCGGCGACCTCGAGCGCGCGAGCGTAGTGCCGTTCGGCCAGCAGGCCACATCGAGCTGCCAGGTCCTGTCGCCGGCCAGGGCCAGGTAGCGCACGGCGGGCTGCCTCACCGTGTCCGCGAGGCTCGCCTCTCCGGCCGCACCGGCGAGCTCGAACGCCGTCGCGTAGTGGTGCGCGAGCAGCTCCGCGAGGTCGGCGGCGCGATCGCCGGCCTTCTGCTCGATCCAGCCGGCGACCGCGCCGTGCTTCCTCGCTCTCACCGCCCGCGGCATCTCGCCGTAGGCGACCTCGCGGGCGAGCGCGTGGCCGAAGGCGTACTCGCGCTCGCCCGCCATCGACGAGCTGCGCACGCGGTGCACCAGCTGCTTGCCGACCAGCTCGCGCAGAGCCGCGTCGACCTCGCCGGGCGAGCGCTCTGCGAGCGCGGCGAGCGCGCCGTCCCAGAAGACCTCGCCAACGACGGCGGCATCGGTGAGGACCGTCTTCAGCGACGGCGCCAGGGAGTCGAGACGGGCGGCGATGACGGCCTGCACCGTCGCCGCCACCCCGGGCTCCCCCTGAGTACCGCGGCTCGCCACCGTGTCCCTGGCGAGCCGCGCCGACTCCTCCGCGTAGAAGGGGTTGCCCTCGGCGTGCCGTGCGATCGTCGCACGCACGTCCCTGGCCATCTCGTCGACCAGCGAGGCGACGAGCCTCTCGGTCTCCTGCACGGTCAGGGGCTCGAGCACGACCCGGTTGAGGCGGCCGGCGGCCGCGAACGCAGGGTGCGACTCGAACAGCTCCGGACGGGTGGTCGCAAGCAAGAGCAACGGGACCTCGGCGACGTGGCTCGCGAAGTACTCGACGAAGCCGAGCAGGACATCGTCCGCCCAGTGCAGATCCTCCAGCACCAGGACTGTCGGCCCGCGCGCAGCCATCTCCTCCAGGAAGCGGAGCCAGGCGGTGAAGTTCTCCTCGCGCTCGGCCGGCGGCGCTTCGAGCCCGATCAGCGCGCGCAGGCGTTGACGGAACCACTCGCGGTCCTCGCCGTCGGGAAGGACCGCGTCGAGCTTCGCCTCCACCACCTCGTGATCGTCGGTCTCGAGGATGCCGGCGTGCGCCTTGATGATCTCGGCGAGGGCCCAGAAGGTCACGCCCTCGCCGTAAGGAAGACAGCGCCCCTGGTGCCAGGTGACCAGCTCGGAGCGGGCGTCGACGTCCGCGAAGAGCTCCTGCACCAGCCGGCTCTTGCCGATGCCGGGCTCCCCGACGATGAGGGCGAGCTGCGGCGACGCGGCGGCCAGCGCCTTGGCGAACAGCGCCCGCAAGAAGGCGAGCTCCACTTCGCGGTCGACCAGCGGCGTGAGACGCTCGCGGTCGACGCGAGCGCCCACGCGGGCGCGTGGCGCCGTCGCGAGCCACGCCGCGACCGGCTCCGCTTTGCCCTTGGCGTCAACTGGCGGCAGCTCCTCGTAGTCGATGACAGCGGCGGTCAGCCGGTGCGTGAGGGCGCCCACGACGACGCCGTTGGGCGGCGCGGCGGCCTGCAGCCGCGCCGCCACGTTGACCGCGTCGCCGGTCAGGAAGCCGCGGCCGGAGGCGGGGTCGACGTCCAGACGCACAAGGGCCTCGCCGGTGTTGACGCCCACGCGCGCCCGCAACACGGAGCCGTCGGGCCGAGTCATGCCCTGCAGAGCGTCGATGAGGCGCAGGCCGGCACGCACGGCGCGCTCGGGGTCGTCCTCGTGCACCGCCGGGACGCCGAAGACGCCGACGACGGCGTCACCGATGAACTTCTCTACGGTGCCACCGTGGGACTCGATCGCCGCGGTGGCGCGGCTGAAATACGCGCCGAGCAGGGCGTCCACGTCTTCCGGATCGGCCGCCTCGGTCATGGCGGTGAAGGCGACGAGGTCGCAGATCAGCGTGGTGACGACCTTGCGCTCCTCGGGGCTGGCGACGGCGGCTCCCAGCGCGGTCGCACACCGCGGGCAGAACGCGAAGTCGTCCGGAGCTTCGAAGCCGCAGCCGGTACAGACGATCACGTCCGTCGTCCTCCGAGCTGTGGGACTGCGGGATCCGGGCACTGCATGCGAAAGACCCCCTCCGCGCTGCTGGAGACGAGTCTACCGCGATGCTCGCCCGCTGCGCCCGTTGGACCGGCGGATCAGAACGAGCCGGCTTCGGTCGCCGGGTCGTTCAGTCTGGGCATGTGCCCCCCAGCCGGCCGCCCGCGCTCAGAATCCGCGTCGGCCTGACTCGAGCTTCTGCAGCCGCGTCTGCGCCGCCGCGACCTCGCGGAGCGCCTCCTGGAGGTTCGCGCGAGCGATCGGGCTCAACGTCCCCGTGTCGATGGTGTTGTCGGGCGGGCGCCCCTCGCGTACCGCGTCTGCGTGGTGCTGCAGCTGGAGCTGCTTGACGGTCAGGTACGCCTCGCGCAGCGTGCGGCAGCACCCGGCGTCGTCCGCGTCCAGGTCGCAGACCGCGGCCAGGCGGTCCAGGGTCGCCTGGATCGTGATGCCGCGCGACAGGGCGTGGTAGCGCGCCAGGTTCTGGATGGGCAGCAGGCCGCCTTTCTTGATGTCGACAGAGGCGGCCAGCTTCTGCCGGAACCCTCCGACGGAGGGGGCGTAGTCCGAGCCCAGGTGCGCGAGCCAGTTCAGGAACCGGCTGCGCCTGGGCGCCTCGCGCATGATCTCCGTCAGAGCCTGCTCCACGTACAGCCGGCCGATCGCCTGGCGGTAGTCGAAGCACACGCTGGCGCGCAGCACGCGCTGCACGTCGTCGCCCTCCAGGCAGTCCGAGAAGATCTTCTTCCAGCCCGAGAAACTCCGCCGCCACTCGCCGCCGGCCAGGACGGAGTTGGCGTCGGGCTCGATGCCGCAGCGGGTGAGCCCGTCGTTGACGTCCGCACCCACGCGGCGGAAGTAGTCGTTCACGGAGGGCTCGTCCGTGTCGGCGTAGGCGAACCCGTTGTCCTGGTCCGAGGCGAGCGTGAGCTCGTGGCGTGCGGCGCTGCCGAAGACGAGCCAGGCGTAGTCCACCGGCGGCGCACCGTGGCGTTCGAAGGCCAGCTCGAGGAGACGCACGGTCGCGGAGTCGTGGAGGATCGTGAGCACGCGGCAGACCTGGGGCGCGTCGAGCCGGGAGTCCAGGAGGTCGACGAACAGGGTGGGGATGTCGCCCGCCGCCGCCACGATCTCGTCCTCGTCGCGGGCCACATGCAGGGCGCGCCGCAGCGCGAACGGGTTGCGCGCCTCCAGGCTCATGAGGTCGCCGGCCGAGACCATGCCCATCACGGTGCCGGCGTCGTCGAGCACCGGCAGGTGGCTCACGCCGAGGGTCAGCATGGCGATGCTCGCCTCGGCGGCGAACGCGTCGGCGCGGATGGTGTGGATCGGCGCGGACATGATGGCGCTCAGCGGCGCGTCGCGCGAGATGCCGCCGACCACCACCTTCTCGCGCAGGTCGGCGTCGGTGACGATGCCCAGCCCGTCCCGCGTGCGCACGAGCACGGCCGAGTCGCCGCCGGCCGTCATGAGCGCGGCGGCCTCGCTGATCGCCGTCTCCGGGTCGCACACAGGCGGCGCGCCGCGCACGACCGAGGTCACCGGCAGCGTCTGCACCTGCGGCAGCGGGCTCAGGGAGCGCGCCGCATAGAGCAGCGCGTCGCGCTGGGTCGTCGCCAGCCAGCGCACGCCGGCCTCCCGGCTGAGCAGCTCGATGCTGAGGCCGCCGGGGATGCAGTAGAGCGCGCATTCCGTGCGCGCCCGCACCGTGAACGCCGGCGCCGTCTGGGTGAGCAAGCTCGCGTAGCCAAGGAGCTCGCCGGTGGTCATCACCGTGACCAGGTGGTCCCTGCGGAGAAGGTCGAGGGCGCCGTCGCGCAGCACCCAGAGCTGCGTGCTGGGATGGCCGCCCTCGACGATCAGTGCCTCGCCGGCCCTCAGGTCGCGGTACGTCACGGCAGCCGCGACCCGCAGCAGATCGTCGCGGCCCAGCGTCGCGAATGCCTCGACGCCGGAGAGGAACGTGGCGATGTCGTCGAGCGTCTCGGTCCGGTCGCACGGTCCCTCGCTCATGGCCCCGCGCCCCGGTTCCGCGCCCTGCCGGCTTCCTCCACCATGCCCTGCGCACCGCGTCTCATGGCTTCCTCCCGAGGCCACTGGAACGCCTTCGACCAGCACCGCGCACGCCGGACGATACTACTCCCGGTGGAGGACGAGGAGAGAGGGTGGCGATCGCGGTCAGCCGGCGACGGTTGCGCGAAGCCGCGCCGTCACTTCAAGCGGGCGTACCTTTCAGCCGCCGGCACCTCAGCCGACTGCGAGCCGCCCGTCCCCGCGACGGCCACGCGATCACGCCCTGTGCTCTTGGCCGCGTACAGCGCCCCGTCGGCGGCCTCGAGCAGCGCCTCGAAGCGGCCCTCGACGGGCAGGTGGGTGGTCGCCACACCGATACTCACGGTGGAGTGTGGCCCGCCGCCGCCGGCCCCCGGCGTCCCCGGACCACCGCTGGCGGACCGCACCCGCTCGGCGATGCGGCTCCCCTCCTCCTCGTCGGCTCCGGGCAGGACGGCGCAGAACTCGTCTCCACCGAGCCGTCCGAAGAGGTCCTCGTCTCGAAGGGCGTTACGACTCGACTCGGCTATCGTCTGCAGCACGAGGTCGCCCGCGGCGTGACCCTGACCGTCGTTGATCTCCTTCAGGTGGTCGACGTCGAAGACCAGGACCGTGACCGGCTGTGAGCGTGCGGCGGCTCGCCCCATGGCCTGCTCGCCGAGCTCCAGCAGCCGGCGCCGGGAGAGCGCGCCTGTGAGGCTGTCGGTCGTCGCCATACGCACGGCCTCATCGAGAAGCCCGACCCGTTCAGAGACGTCGCGAAGCACGACCACCATGCCGAGCGGTCTTCCTCCACCGCTGCGCACCGGCGTGGCCAGCAGGCTGTAGATGCGACGGGTGGACGGACCCGGGCCGTCGCCACGGACCTCGACCTCCCACGGAGTCGGCGTGGCGTAGGGGTCGCGACCGTCGTCACGGAAGCTGGAGAGAGCGTCGCTCAGAGCACGCTGCACGTCCGGGCGCCTCGCGAGAATGGTGGCGATGGGCTGCGCGAGGCGCTCCGGGCTCAGCTCGGGGAAGGCGGCGACGGCAGCGGGGTTCATGTCGACCAACCTGCCCCGCAGGTCGACGACCAGCACACCGTCCGCCAGATGCTCGATGACCGCGTCACGCGCGAGGGGCGCGAGCTCGAACAGACGGGTGGAGAAGAGCGCGTACGCCATCAGCAGACCCGAGACGCTCACCACCGCCATCGCGGGGTTGTAGTCCGGCCAGGGCGAGAGCCCGAAGGCGTACACGGTGCCGGCGGCCAGAGGCAACAGAGACGCGACGAGCAAGGCGAGCGACTGCGACACGTGGTGGCGGCGCGTGTGGAGCATCGCCCTCACGAGCACGGAGGCGGAGACGAGCAGCAGGCCGTAGACGAAGGGGACCCAGCCGAGGCTCCAGAGAGGACCGTAGTCGGGGTGCAGTGCCGTCAGCGACCCGTGCGTGGTGACCGACGGCGCAACGCGGAAGACCCCTTCCGGGTTGAGGAAGATGCCGCTGGTGATGAGCGCCCCGAGCACGCCCAGCGTCAGCCACATGCGGTGCGAGAGGCCGCGGCCTCGGGCGTAGAGCAGGACGACCTGCAGCCACAGGATGGGCAGTGCGACCGTGGCCACGTACTGCAGGTCCGCCCAGGCGATCTTCGGCTGCAGCCCGGTGGCCATCAGCTCGAGCATGTAGCCGACCGTCCACGTGAGCAGTGCGACCACGGTCGCGGCGAACCACAGCGCCACTCTCTCTCCACGATTCCACCAGGCGACCGCGAGCATGGCGAGGCAGAAGACCGAGGAGAGCGCGAGCGGCAGGATGAACGGCGTGTACTGGAGGTCGATCACGAGGGGCGCATCTCCTCGAAGCCCGACCACTCCCGCGCGCCTTGGCTCAGCTCTTGATCCTTCCCGTCGAGCACGTGCGAGGATCCCTCCCGTGGTTCCGCCTGTGAGGTGGTGGAGCACCTCGCACCCGGTATCGGTCAGGCCGGAATCGGTCTTGAGGAAGTCAGGGGCACGTGCATGGCCCTGGGAGTGCTCGAGCCAGGGCCGTGCCGCCGAGGACCTCAAGAAGGGGCGGTGCCTCGGCGGAGACGAGGGAGCGGTTGCGATGGATCTCAGCGCGGATCGTCACCGGGGCGACGGGCATGGAGGTGACGCCCACGAACGCCGCGGTCTCCCTCGCCGGCCCGCGGGACCGTTTCGCCACGATTCCCGTCGTGCACAGCCGGGTAGGTCGCAGCTGTTCGCATCCGGGAGCACAGCAAGGCTTGTGACGCGAGGAGGTGGAGGATGGCCCGCATGCGCATCCTGATCGAGGAGGCCGGCGTAGACCTGACGGCAGAGTTCAACGACTCGGCGACCGCGGCGTTGCTGTGGAACGCGCTGCCACTGGAGAGCCCGGCGCAGACGTGGGGCGCCGAAGTGTACTTCTCGGTCCCGGTGGAGACCGGCGCTGAGGACCCACAAGCCACCGTCGACCCGGGCACCGTCGGCTACTGGCCCCCCGGCGCCGCCGTCTGCCTGTTCTTCGGCCAGCAGCCCGTCAGCCCGGTGAACCTGATCGGCACGCTCGAGGGCGAGCCGAACGTGCTCGAGGCGGTGCGCGACGGACTCACCGTGCGTCTGGAGCGGATCAAGGAGTGAGGACGGCCGGACTCGGGCGGTCGCTTGATGAGTCCGCCCGTGAAGACGACGCACGGAGGCCCCAGCTAGCCTGACGCGCCCGTCGCCGCACACGCTCATCGTCGCCCGGCCCACCGGAGCAGGACCACGCGTGCCCGGCGACCGGACCCGTCAACGCGCTCGCGGTCCAGCCCTCCGACAAGTCCGTGTGCGGTTGCCTTTGGCGCCGTTTGCCCTACTCTGAGTAACTACGTCACGCTTTCGGGGGATTCCGGGCCCGCGGATCGTACTCGTGGACTCTCCCGGCAGGTCACCCCAGGAGGCGAACGTGCCCCCCTCGTCCGTTTCGTTGCACCCCCCGTCAGCTCCGCATGCACTCGCCGCGCCCAGGGCCGTCGACCGTGCTCCGGCCACCGCGCGAGAAAGCGTCCCCGCATGAAGATCCGCCTGATCGAACCCGCCCCCGCCCACCTGCACATGTGGTCCTACACCTTCCTGCCGCGCCTCGGCCTGCCGCTGATCGGCGCCGGCCTGAAAGCCGAGGGCCACGACGTGCTCATCTACTGCCCGCAGTTCTCGCCCATCGACTGGGACGACGTGCTGTCGGCGGACGTCGTCGGGATCTCGGCCACCACGTCGACGGCGCCGGCCGCCTACGAGATGGCGGCGCGCGTGCGCGAGCACGGCGTGCCGGTCGTCGTCGGAGGCTCTCACGTCACCTTCATGGCCGACGAAGCGCTCGCGCACGCCGACTACGTCGCGCGCGGCGAGGGCGGCGACGCCCTGATGCTCGAGCTCATCGACGCCGCGCAGGGCGACCGCGCGCTCGAGAGCATCGCCGGCCTCTCATTCACGCGAGAAGGAGAGGCCGTCCACAACCCGCCGCGCGAGGCGTGCCGCGACCTGGACACGCTCCCCGTGCCGGACCTCACCCTCATCGCCGGCTCCTCGGAGCAGCGCGGCACGACCCCCATCATGACCAGCTGGGGCTGCCCCTTCGCCTGCAACTTCTGTTCGGTGACGGCGATGTTCGGGCGCAAGTACCGCTACCGCAGTCCCGAGCACGTCATGGCCGAGATCGAGGCCAAGCAGCCGCGGTCCATCTTCTTCTACGACGACAACTTCGCCGCCGACAAACGACGCCTCAAGGTCCTGCTGCGCATGATGATCGCCGCCGGCCGCAAGATCCCCTGGTCGGCCCAGGTGCGCACCGACGTCGTCGACGACCGGGAGCTGCTCGAGCTGATGCGCGACTCCGGCTGCGACCGCGTGGCCCTCGGCCTCGAGTCGGTGAGCCAGGAGACCCTGGACGGCTTCGACAAGAAGCAGAGCGTCACCGACATCGAGCGCGCCCTGGCGACGCTGCGCCGCTACGGCATCAAGACGCACGGCATGTTCGTTCTGGGCGCCGACTCGGACACGGCGGAGACCATCCGCGAGACGGCCCGCTTCGCGCGCGAGCACGACATCAGCACGCTGATGCTCAACATCCTGACACCGCTCCCCGGCACCCCCCTGTTCGACGACCTCGACGCCACGGGCCGCATCTTCGACCGCCACTGGGACCTCTTCGACGGGCAGCACGTCGTCTTCAGGCCGCGTCAGATGACGCCGGACAGGCTGCAGACCGAGGTCTGGCGCGCCTACGCGCGCTTCTACTCGGCCGGCCAGTGGCTCAAGTACCTGGCCACCTTCCGCTACGGGACGATGGCGCTGTACAGCTGGTACTGGGTCTTTCTGCGGCGCTGGCGCAGGGAGCGTGGCAACCGCGAGTACCTCGAGATGCTCACGCAGCTCGCGGGGCCCGCGCCGGCCGGGGCGGACCCACAGAGCTGAGGCCGCCTCAGGCACGCCGTGGGGAAGAGCGCGAGCGCTCACCGTCAGCGCAATCTTGCTCAATCACTGCGCAACACGCACTTCATCTTCGCCGGGCAGAATGCCCCCAAGCCATACGACGGCAAGGACGGCTGCCCCCTCGGCCGTCGGGATGCGATCGCAGCACGGTGTGCCCCCACCGAGATCGCGTCCCACCTGCCCGGGCCTCTACCTCCTGAGCCCGGGAGCCGCTGGCCCCACATGGGCCGCGACGACTGCCCCCCAGTCGGCGCGGCCCATCCCCTGTTCTGGGCCGGCCCCCGAGAAGCCGCTTCGGCACAGGTCCCGCCCACCTCGGCTCCAGCCGTCTCTGCCGCACAGCCTGCGCGAACACCTACGCGGCGCGCTCGGTGCTCTTGCCCGCCCCCGTCCCCGCACTCCCGTCACAGCCAGGCGCCGAGAGCGATCAGGACCGCGGAGACTGTGAAGATGAGGGGGCAGAGGCGAAAGGGCAGGAATGCGATGCGGAAGCCGGTCGCAAGCGAGACGAGCGCCAGCACGAGCAGCGTGCCGATGGCGACGGCGTAGGCTGCCGAGGAGACCGACGCGGCCGGATCGACGGCGGTGACGACGGCGACAAGGGAGGCAAGCGACACCAGGGCTACGCCCTCAACGACCCACTCCATGGTGATGATACGGCGGTTGTCCGCCGTGAGCTCGCCGAAGCCCGCGACGACGCCGCGCGTGGCGAACAGATGGGCGGCGCCCCAGAGGCCGGTCAAGGCGGCTGCAACGTAGAGCACTGCGTCCATGCGGTCCTCCCTGCTCCACCTTGCCTACGAACACCGGCGGCCATGGTGCACCGGACTGGGTTCGGCAGTCTGGAGAAGGCCTCAGACAGCTGCCGGCTTTCCCAGACGACCCTATCATCGGGGTCGGACGAGCGGGATGGGTGAACGGCGGGAGTCGGGGAAGCTCTCATCACTCGCCTTCGTGGCGTGGCGCGTCCGTGCTCACTGCGTGCCCGCGCGTGATCGGCGCGACGAGGCGTCTTGTCAGCGCCCCACGCAACCGCCATCGCGCCTTGTGCCCGCGAGCCGCCCTTCACCAGTTCCAGGTGACGGGCGTGGCTGGGCCCAGCGTCACCTTCAGGGTCACCGGGCGCCAGTAGTGCCGGAGAAGCCAGCGCTGGGAATGTGGCCCCACTGGTACGTCACGAAGAGCGCTGGTCCTGAATCTGAGTACGCTCACGGCGACCACTTGCCCCGGTGTCGCGCTCCGCAAGAAGTCATCTACGTCCTCGCGGTCGTACGTCGGCGTCCCGTCGAGCGCCAGCATGATGTCGCCGCCGACGCCGACCCACGAGCCGTCGTCCTGCACCCACGCACCGTCGACCTTCAGGAGCTGTCGAGCATCGCGAAGCCCGGCCTTGGCGGCTGGGCCGCCGGGCGCGAGACCCTCGAGGAGGATCCCTTGCCGGCCGCCCAGGCCGAACGACCTCGCCAGCTTCGTCCCAGTGACCTCAGGTGTCAGGTAGTCGATCCGGTCGATACCGAGCGTGACGGGCAGGTCGCTCCGTGCGGCGTTCTGGACGTTGTCGATCATCGCACGGTAGAGACTCGCGGCCACCGCGGTGCCCCGCCCCTCCGCGACTTCGTCGGGCTGCTGGTGACCATGTAGCAGACGCGTGATCGCCCGCCCGTGAATATCGAACCGTCGGCGTTCACCACTGATGTGGTGCCGCCCTTTGCCGACACGACCGTACCGGTGGACGTCAGGATGATCCCCGACTTCGGCAACCTGCTCAGGCAGACGACCCGGTCTCCCTTGCGGACCGATTCGGAGTCCCCATGGCCCATCGGCTGGAGGTCCGCCTTGCTGGGGTCTACCTTGATCAGCGTCCCGACGCCCGTCAATGAGAGCCTGTAGCCTGGCACGGTGCGGAAACTGCCGTCGCTGTAGATGCCGACCGTGACAGCCTCGGGTTCGACGAGGACCGGCAGTCGACCCAGCAGCGCGTCGCTCGTGTAAATGAACCCGTCCTTGGAGGCGATCACGCCGGACTGGTGGATGGTCTTCCACACGATGCGGTGCTGCTTGTCGGCGACCCTCACCTTGGCGCTTATATCGACGATGCTGTCCCCGTACTTGTCGGCGATCTGCTGGGCGGTGAGCTGCACGGGACCCGACGGCTCGTTCTGTGGCGTCGGCCTGAACGCCACCACGGCGAGCGCCGCGACCAGGGCGACGACGATGATGGCGGCCGCGGCGACAAGCAGCGGCGCGCGGCGCCTCAGGGTGCGCCGCGCCCTGCGACTGAGGAAGAAGCGGCGCTTGGGTCTGGCCGCCTCATCGGCGACCCGCTCGGCGCGGGCGAAGTGGGCCGCCGCCGCGGCCGAGTCCAGCGGGGCGGCGCGCCCGCCGGCGAGCGAGAGGTAGCGTTCGGTCGGTCCGGCGAGCTCGTCTTCTAAGTCGAAGAGGCCGGCGGCGCCGGCCATCTCCAGAGCGGTCCCATAGTGGAAGGCAAGCACCTCGGCTAGGTCCTCGGTGCGCCCGGCGGTGTGCTCCTCGAGCCACTTCGCCAGACGGGCGTGCTTGGTGGCCCGGTCGGCGTGCGTGAGCTGGGCGTAGGCCACGTCGCAGACCAGGGCGTGCACGAAGGCGAACTCCGTCTCGCCCTCCATGGAGGAGGCACGCTCCGGTCTGACGAGCTCCTTGGCCACCAGCTCGATGACGCCCTCGTAGACGGCAGCGGTCTCGCGCGCGCCGACGGCGGCCACCGCCCCCACCCATAAGGTACGACCGACGACCGCGGCGTCGGCGAGCAGCGCCTTGCGCTCGGCGCTGAGCAGATCGAGGCGGGCGGCGATCAGGGCACCGATCGAGTCCGGCAGCGGGACCTCGGCGCCGGGCTTGAGAGCGACCTTGCCGGAGCGCTCCTCGAGGAGGCCGCGGTCCTGCAGCAGCCTGACGAGCTCCTCGGCAAAGAGCGGGTTGCCGCCGCTGCGCTCGAGGATCAGGGCCTGCAGGTCGGTGGGCAGCGACTTGGCGCCGAGGCGGGCGCGGGCGAGCTCGGCGGTCTCCTCGCCGGAGAGCGGGCCGAGGGCAAGATGAGCGGCCGCTGCAACGAAGCTCGCGCCGGGGCCGGCGATCTCGAGCACCTCGGGTCGGGCGCTGGCCAGGACGAGGAGCGCGGCGGAGGCCTCGCTGCCGGCCAGGAAGTCCATGAAGGCCAGCATCGCCGCATCGGCCCAGTGCAGGTCCTCGACGACCAGCACCGCGGGCCCGGATGAAGCGAGGCCCTCGAGGAACTGTCGCCAGGCGGCGAAGTTCTCCTCGCGGGAGGCCTCTTCCGCCTCAAGACCCAAGAGCGGGCGCAGGCGAGATCGGAGCCGGTCGCGGTCAGAGCCCTCGGGCAGGACTGTCTCGAGGCGTGCCTCGGCGCGGGCCACGCCGTCGCTCTCGAGCACGCCGGCCTCGGCGCGCACGATCTCGCTGAGCGCCCAGAAGGTGACGCCGCTGCCGAAGGGCAGGCAGCGGCCCTGGCGCCAAGTGACCAGCCCGGGGAGGTCGTCGAGGCGGCGAGCGAACTCGGCGAGCAGTCTGCTCTTGCCGATGCCGGGCTCGCCGACGATGAGGGCACAGCGGAGACGTCCGTCGGCGCCCGTCTCGTCGAGCAGGGCCTGCAACTCGGCGAGCTCCTGCTCCCTGCCGACGAACTCGGAGCTGAAGCTGCGCAGCTCGGAGCCGGTGCGCGCCAGCGGCGCGGTCGCGATCCAGGCGCGCAGCGGCTCCTTCTTGCCCTTCACCGCGACCGGGTAGCAGGCGTCGAAGGCGAAGATCTTCTCCGTGGCGGCGTGGGTGACCTCGCCGACGGCGACGGCCATCGGCGGGGCGGCGCTCTGCAGGCGGGCCGCCGTGTTCACGGCGTCCCCGATGAGGAAGCCCTCGCCGCTCGCGGGGTCGACAGCGAGGCGCACGAGCACCTCGCCGGTGTTGATGCCGACCCTCACCTCGACCGCCTGGCCGGCGATGCCCGGCAGGGCGTCGACCTCGTCGACGATGCGCAGGCCGGCACGCACGGCGCGCTCGGGGTCGTCCTCGTGCACGGCCGGCACGCCGAAGACCGCGACCACGGCGTCGCCGATGAACTTCTCGACCGTGCCGCCGTACGACTCGACCGCCGTGCGGGCCACGGCGTAGTAGCGGCACAGGAAGCCGTCGACGAGCTCGGGGTCGTTCCGCTCGCTGAGGGCAGTGAAGCCGACGAGGTCGCAGAAGAGGGTCGTGACGACGCGCCGCTCTTCCCCGCCCCGCGGCGCGGCGGGCGGGCTGTTTGAGCCCTCGGACGAAGACAGTGAGTCCCGGTCCATCCTCGGCTCCGTCACCCGTGGAGTGAGTGGAGCGCCCGCAGTCTACGGCTCGGACAGGAGCCGCTGAAGCACCCCCCAACGCTCCGGGCAGGGTCGCAACTAGGCGAACGGGCCCGGCGCGGGGTGGGGGATCTGCAACGGCGCAGTGACGATCGGGTACCTCCACACTGCGAAGGCCACCACGATGACGACCGCTACGAGAACGGCGACGAGGACGAGGATCCAGCTTGCCGGCACGTGCACGTGGTGGTGGAAGTATGTCATCTGCGCTGTCATGGCGTCCCCCTTGGTCTCCGACTCGACTCTACGAGGCGGCACGGCCGGCGGCATCACCCCAAGCGGGTGAACCGCAGCGCAGGAGGGCGCGGCAGCGAGAGGTGATGGCCGACCAGGCCGCGGATCCGCGGAGCGGCGCTGCCTGTACGGGCGCATGACCAGAGCCAGAGGAGAGGAGTGCCCCGGATCCGCGCCGCTGACGATATAGGTCGTACCTCCGGCGGGGTCACGGATGCGTGTGCCTTGGGACCTAGACAGAGAGATTGCTGCCCAACCCACCTTGTCAGCACACGCCTACGAGCTGACACTCGGGCGGGAACCGAAAGACATCGCGCCTCGCCATCACCGGCGTCGGCACCTTGATCTCGCCGAGCCGGCCGATCACCGACCAATCCGTCTACAGGTGCCTGGCGGCGAAGACCCAGGGCTCCCCCCGGCCCTCGCCCGCCGTTCGCGGAAGAGCTCGCGCGCCACGGGCAGGGAGAAGGGACGGCGATAATGGGCGGTACCGAACCCGAACCGTCAGGGCCGGGGCCTCTCCCAGGGCGCTGTCTGCCCGTTGAAGAAGTGCCGGGCCAGCTTCACCGTCCCCGGGCGATAGCCGCGCCTCGTGTATCGGCAGCATTCGCCCGCTGCTCAAGCGCTGAAGCCGGCGGGAACTGCGACCTCATCGCTCCTCTCCATGCAGCCGACGAACGCCTCCACGATCTCGGGGTCGAACTGGGTCCCCGAGCAAGCGTGCAGCTCGGCGATCGCCTCTTCACGCGAGAGTGCCTTTCGGTAAGGACGATTGCTCGTAATCGCCGAATACGTATCAGCCACGGCCATGATGCGACCGAGCAAAGGGATCGCGCTCCCGGCCAAGCCATGCGGGTACCCGTGACCGTCATAGCGCTCGTGGTGGGAGCCGACGGCGGCGCGGATCTCCTCGACGTCGGGGATGGCCGCGATGATCCCCTCGGCGAGAGCAGGGTGCCCCTTGACGACCTCGTACTCAGCCTCCGAGAGGCTCCCGGGCTTGCGCAGGATGCGGTCGGGGATGCCGATCTTGCCGACGTCATGGAGCAGGGCGGCGACACGCACGACCCGTTGGCTTTCCTCCGAGAGCCCGAGCGCTCTCGAGATCGCCAGGGCGTACACCGTGACCTCCTCACTGTGGCGGCGCGTGTAGCGGTCCTTGTTGTCGACCGCTGTCACAAGCGACTCGAACAGGCCAAACGTGCCGCCCTCGGCGTCGCGTCGAGCTCGCTCCTCGGCGTTGCCGGTGATCGCGTCACCGCCGCGACGCTTGGAGGCGTAGAGATTGGCGTCCGCAAGGGCGACCAGCCCGTTGGCGTCGGGTGCGTCCTCGGGGTAGGCGGCGATGCCGAAGCTGGCGCAGATCGGGATCCGCTCGCCCGCCGCCGTCACGTATGGTTTCTCCGCGAGGGCTGCGCGCAGGTCCTCTGCGAGGACCCCGGCCTGGGCAGCCGTGGTTTCGGGCAGCACCAGGAGGAACTCGTCGCCGCCGTAGCGGCTGACGACGTCGGAGGCGCGCGTCCGCTCGACCAGCAGCGTCGCCACTTTGCGTAGGACGGCGTCGCCGGCAGGATGTCCGTGGGTATCGTTGAGCAACTTGAAGTCGTCGAGGTCGAGCATGACCAGGCTGCAATGGCCACCGTAGCGTTCGGCGCGGGCCTGCTCGAGAGCGAGGAACTCGTGGAGCTTGCGGTGGTTGGCAAGGCCGGTGAGGGAGTCGCTCTCGCTGAGATGACGCAGGCGGCGCAGCAGCTTGGCGGTGCGCACCGCCTCGCCGGCAAGCCCGGCCAGCGAGTTCGCAAGTGCCATCTCACCATCGGTGTACTCGCGCTCGTGCTCCCTGTCCCAGAGATTCAGCAGGCCCATGGGCCCGTCGACCGACAGCATGGGCACGGTGAGGCAGCTCTTCTCCCCCCATTTCTCCAGGTCCGCCCGGCTGACCGGGTCGAGTTGCGGGTCGGCGAGGCGACCAAGATACGGGTGCCCTGACTCCAGCACGCCGCGGCTCATCGGATCCTCTGCCAGCGGCGAGGGCTCCCCCAGCCTGTCCCAGCCGCTCGGCGTCCTCTCCCACATCGCACGGGCGACCAGAGCGTCGTTGTCAGGATCGAGTTCGTAGGCCACGCACTCCGAGACGCCGAACACTTCGCCGGCGCAGCGCGTGACGACCTTGAGCGCCTCCTCCATGCTCGCGGCCCTGGCCACCGCGCGGCTCGACTCGAACAGTGACGCCAGCCTACGCGCGCGCTCTTCCTGCGCATGCATGACGTCGGCATCATGGAGAGCCATGGCGATGAGCCGGCAGACGGAGGCGACAGTGGAGATCTGCTCGGGCGAGATCGTGCGCCCCGCGCGGGTCTCGCTGATCTCGACAAGGCCGATCACCTCGTCTCTTGCGACGAGCGGCACAATGAGCATCGCCTGCTCCCGCCAGCGGCGCATGACTGCCTGCTCGGCGGCGCCGAGGCGCGGATCTGCGGGCGAGGCGATGAAGACCGGCTCTCTCGTGCGCAGCGCCTCGAGGTCGACGGACCACACATCCTGCTGCGTGCACACGCGCAGCCACTCGGGGCAGGGCTTGGCGTCGAAGACGCTCGCCAGGCACACGAGGCTGCCGTCGTCCATCAGGCGGTAGACGTCGCAGTCGGGCAGGTCCACGAGATCACTCAAGCGCAGCGCCATCGACGACCAAAGCGTCTCCGGATCGGCCGTGGAGGCAAGCTCGGCGCCGATGTCGTTCACCGCGGCGATCGCTCGACGTGACGCGAGCAGTGCTTCCAGTTCAGTCGCGCGCTGCTCGAGCGTGGCCGTGACGTCCCAGTCGTGGATCGATATGGCGATCAGCTGGCAGATCGACTCGGCCGTGGCCGTCTGGTCTCGCGTGATCGTATGGCCCTCACGGGTCTCGCCGAGCTCGACCAGGCCGATCGCTTCGTTCTTGACGACCAGGGGCACGACCGCGGTGGCCTGTGCGCTCCAGCTGAGCATCTGCGTGCGCTGCGACTCGTCGAGGCGCGGATCATCGGGCGAGGAGATGAGCACGGGCCGACGCATGCGCAGCGCCTCCCGATCGGTCGCCCAGAGGGTCGACGTTGCCCGACCGCCCGGATGCTCGGCGCGCCATTCGTCTTCGCGGACGCTGGCAATGCACACGAGGTCTTCATCCTCGCCGACCTGATACACGTCGCAGTTGGACACGTCCAGCAGTTGCGACAGCTTCAGGCTGGCGGCCCCCCAGAGCCGCTCCGGATCGCCGCCACCAGCGAGCTGCTCGATGATCTCACGCAGGGCGGTCAAGGCCTTCTCTGGAGCCGCAAGGTCCGGATCGTCCAGTCTCGTCACGTACCCCTCCCGCTCACGCGTACCAGCGCGATGACATATCGGCATCGACAGGCTCCGACTGAAGCGCGCATCGACGAGTGTTCTCGTCGAGCGCCGCGGTCAGCGTCGCCGCCAGCGTGCTCGACGGCTCGAACCAGCCGTCGCGGTCAGCCGACCCGCGTGGATGCCTTCGCGTGCGCGCGTGGGTGCTCCCTTCCGGCCGCGAGTCTCCAGGGATTCTCGAGACGGCGCCCGCACCGGATGAACCAGAACGCCGAGGTCCGCCTGCGACGGATCCTGATCCAGGCCGACGGCGGCGGCGAAAGCGAAGGGGTCCAGGGCACGGGCGAGGTCAGGGGAGGGGCCGCCATGCCGTCGCCAGATGTAGACTCGCTGGGCAGGCTGCGCGACCACTTCGACATAGGCCCCTACTGCCGCACCTGCCGTGGCAAGGGTTACAGGCTGGTGAAGAAGGAGACCTAACCTCACCCTACGACCCCGGCTCCAGTCCCAGCAGGCGGCATCACCATGGCCATGCTCTCGACCATGCCGGCTCGCACTGCCGCGTGGCCAGCGATGCAACGGAGTCTCGTCAGCGACATGTCGGCAGTCTTGCCGCTTCGGAAGGGGCTGCCGAACGGCCCAGGAGGAAGCTGCCCTCTGCCGCACGAAAGGTGGCGCCCCCGGCTGGAATCGTACCAGCGACACCAGGTTTAGGAAACGCGGTGGGCGAAGGCACCGGGGACGAAGATACTGCGAAATGCTTCAGCGTTTCAGTACATGCAGTGTGGCAGAACATGGCTTTGTGCAGGACTTTCTTCAAGAAGAGGAGCCGACGGGTCGCGATTCGCGAAGCATTCTGGCGGTCTGCGGCACCGCCTGTGCACCAAATGAGGCCTTGAGCTGGGCAGGTCGGCGAGCTGCGAGCGGCACAGCAGCGGCATGACGTCGACGCCAGACTGGCCACACACAGTGGTCCACGCCAACGCTGCGGGTCAGCGCCCGCCTCTAGCCGCGGGGTAACGGAGCTCTGCGGCGAGTCACATGAGGCCCTGTCCGAGGCAGGAAGCGCGTGCAAGGACGGCGCTGAGTGTTCAGTATTGGGGCGGCGTCGACAGTCGTGCCTAGCCGTTGTCGCGTAGGCTGACTTGCGTAGCTCTGGGGCACGCCAACTTCCCCCGAGATCACCAGCAGGGACAAACGGCGGTGAGGGCGTCTGAACGGTATCGCTGCTCTCCACACGATCTAGTGTCCTGAGTCAGAGATCCGTTCGCAATAAGCAGCGAGCGTCTGCAGGATCTCGTCCGCGCTCTTGTGCCAGACGAAGGGGCGTGGGTCCTCGTTCCAGTCCTCGACCCAGCTGCGGATGGAGGCGACCAGCTCCTTGGTCGAGCGGTGCGAGCCGCGCCGCAGCCAGCGTTCGGTCAGTTCGGCGAACCAGCGCTCGACGAGGTTGAGCCAGGACGAGTAGGTGGGCGTGAAGTGGAAGCTGAAGCGTGGGTGACGGAGGAGCCAGCGCCGGATGGCGGGCGTCTTGTGGGTCGAGGAGTTGTCGACGATGACGTGCACGTCGAGGCCCTCGGGGACGCTCTTGTCGATGAGGTTCAGGAAGCGGCGGAACTCCTCGGCCCTATGACGTTCCGTGAGATCGCTGATCACGAGCCCCGAGGCGACGTCGAGGGCGGCGTAGAGGTTGGTCGTGCCGTGGCGGCGGTAGTCGTGGGTGGCCCTGGCCGGCGTCGTCGGCAGGAGCGGCAGGATCGGGGCAGTGCGCTCGAGCGCCTGGACCTGCGTCTTCTCGTCCACGCAGAGCACGACCGCGGCTTCCGGTGGGTTCAGGTAGAGCCCGACGATGTCCCTGACCTTCTCGATGAACAGCGGGTCGGTGGAGAGCTTGAAGGACTCGAGCTGATGGGGCTTCAGGGCGAAGGCGCGCCAGATGCGGCTCACCGCGCTCTGGCTCATGCCGGTGGCCGCGGCCAGGCGCCGCGTCGACCAGTGGGTCGCGTCGCGCGGCGCCTCCTCGAGCGTCTTCACGAGCACGCGCTCCACGTCGGCGTCCGTGATCGTGCGCGGCTTCCCGGGGCGCGGCTCGTCGTGGAGGCCGTCGAGGCGCCGCTCGGCGAAACGCGCGCGCCACTTGCCGACCGTGGCCTGGTGCACGCCCTCGGCCGCCGCCACCTCCTGGTTGGTGAGCCCCTCGGCGCAGGCCAGGACGATGCGGCAGCGCAGGGCCAGCGCCTGCGCGCTCGTCGGGCCGGCGCGCCCAGCGCTCGAGGGTCTCGCGCTCCCCGCCAGTGAGCACGAGCTCGGCCATCGGTCGTCCCTTGCCAGCCATGATCGCCTCCCATCATCGCAGCTTCTCGACGATGAGAGCACAGGCGGTGCTATAAATCAATCGAACTTATGACTCAGGACACTAGGAGAGTGTGCCATGGGGGCGATCATTGTCGTCAACCTCCCGGCCAAGCCCGAGAGCAAGGGCCAGCTCCTCGCCACGCTGAGCACGGCGCTCAAGGACACGCGCGCCTTCGCCGGCTGTCGTGGGGCGAGTCTCTGCACGGACCGCGATGACCCGGCCATGGTCTCGATCGTGGAGCAGTGGGAGACGCTGCCGCACTACCTCGCGTACGACGCCTGGCGCACAGAGACCGGATTCATGGACATGCTCGCCCCGATGCTCGAAGGCGAGCCCGGCGAGCGCCGTCTGGAGGAGGCCGACCCCTCGTGAGGGTCTCAAGCGCTCGTAGCACACGAGTTGCTCCAACATGTCGCCGCATGGGCGCCCTACATAGCGGCTGACCGGGGGCCGTGAACGTCGGGTCCGCGTCGTCCGGCAACGCAAGGGCATCGCAGGCGGCGTCCTGAGCAGGCTCAGAATCACCCCGGACTGCTGTAATCAGGATGCCGGCGTGCGTGATGTCACGAGGGACCGTCACGCTCGACGACCCCTCGTGACATCGTCCTCTATGGCCCGGTCCCTCGGGCCACCTCAGGCCTAGACCATGGCGAGATTTGACTCTGGCAGCACCTGGCCGCCGTCGATCGTCAGCGTCTGCCCGGTCACGTAGCTGGCCTCGTCGGAGGCCAGGTAGAGCACTCCGTTGGCGATGTCCTCTGGGTCCGCGAGCCGTCCCATCGGCGTCGCCTCCTCCATGCTCCTGATGTACTCCTCGCCGAGGCCCTTCATCCCGTCGGTCATGGTGTTACCGGGCAGCACTGCGTTGATTGTGATGTTGTCCCTCACTACCTCCAGCGCTGCGCTGCGCATGAACCCAAGCATCGCCGCCTTGCTCGCGCCGTAGTGAGACCAGCCGGGAAAGCCCGTGTTCGGCCCGGTGATAGACGAGGTCAAGACGATACGCCCGTACTTCTGGCTGCGCATCTGCGGCAGGACCGCTTTGACCATGTGCATGGTCCCCTTCATGTTGATGTCGAAGACCTTGTCCCACTTCTCGTCCGTCATATCCTCGAGGCGCGCGTCGGGGTAGACGCCGGCGTTGCTGTACAGCACGTCGATCCGGCCAAAGCGCCGCACGGCCTCATCTGCAGCTGCCACGCACGCGTCGCCGTTCGTGACGTCTGTCTCGACGAAGACCGCGTCCGCGCCCGCGTTCACGAGCTCCTCGACAGCCGCAGTTCCAGCGGCTGCATCACAATCGCACACAACGACCTTCGCACCCTCGCGGGCGAAGACGCGTGCCGCCGCACGGCCGATGCCCATACCCGCGCCGGTGACGATGGCCACCTTCCCCTCGAGTCGTCCCATTTGCCCACCTCCAGAGATCTCGCACTTGCCAGTGCCTCTCTTGGCCTGTCAGTCAGATGGTCTGCTCCAGCTTCTTGATCTCCTGTTTCCGCGCAGCACGCTCGCGGGGCAGCTTCGGGTAGCCACCCCACCCCGCCGGGATGATCCAGAGCTTGGAGAGAGCGTAGTAGAGGATGCAGCACAGCAGGAAGGTCGGCAGGCCGGCGCTCGTGTACTGGAAGAGCTCGCTGTAGCGCAGACTGATGGGGTCGAGCAACCAGTAGTAGAAGCCGAAACCCACTCCGACCGTTATCGGGAAGGCCGGGTTCACGCCCCTCCAGAAGTAGTACTTGCTGCTCTTCGAGTCGTCGAAGATGGCGCTCAGATCGAGGTGCTGCTTGCGCAGCAAGAAGTAGTCGACGAAGACGATAGCCATGAGCGGGGCGAGCAGGATCGCCCAGATGGAGAGCACCTGCCCGAGTCGCGTGTAGATGACGTCCTGGAAGAGCATCGTGACCATCGTCGGCAAGAGCACGAGGAAGGTCGTCAGTCGCCAGCTCATCTTGCGACCGAACTTGAAGGTCTTCAGCGCCATCCCACCGGCGTAGCACATGAGTGCGCCCGAGGTGATGTTCGCGAAGACCATGAAGATCAATCCGATGACGCCCCACGTCCTGCCGCCCACAGGGATGAGCCACTCGGTCGGGTCGAAGGTGCCCACCACGAGCGCCGTGAGGAAGCCGATCACGATCGCGATGCCCGCCGGGAATGCTTCTCCGATGACGAACCCGATCGCCACGCCCCTCTGCGTCTTGGTGATGCGCGCCATCGAGCCCATGATCCAGTACCAGGAGAAGGCGAAGCCGATCATCCATTCGATGGCGAAGGCGTAGTCCACGGTCTTCACGCCGAAGGGCCCTGTCGGCGGGGCGGCGGAGATCTTGCTCCAGCCGTAGTCCTTGAAGATGAAGTACAGCAGGATGGTCATCACGACGACGAGACCGGGTGCCACGACCCAGTTGAACCACTTGAGGTAGACGGGGCCGGCCGCGACCACCCACCAGGTCACGAGCAGAGCGAGCAGAGCGAACAGTGCGGCGAGCCAGTAATCAGCCGTGTCGCTCAACGGCGTGTACGCTTCGATGATGTTGGTGATCCCTTTGCCGAGCATGGGATAGATGATCGCGTTGTTGAGATAGACCATGACGAGGATCACGAAGACGCCCATCGCCGGCGCGCCATACCTTCCCATGCAAGTCCTGGCGTGCTGGCTGAGGTCTATCCCGTACTTCGCAGCCGGCAGTGGGCTGCCGAACAGCACGAGAGCGAAGCCGAGGAGCAGGGCGAAGAAGATCACCGCGATCCCTGCCTTGGCGGGCAGGACGTACGCGATGTAGCCGCCCGTGATGAAGCACCACGTGGCGATAGCCAGCGCGGCGTTCACGACCGTGAAGTCCGCCGTCCCCCAGACTCTGTCGTGAGGAAGCGTCGGGATGATGCTGAAGTGGGCATCCGCCTCCACGACCCCTTCGGCGGTCGTCGCGTCCTGAGCCTTCGGTTCTTCTGTCATAGGAGTTCTCCTTAGGCGTCCGTGGACCGAGGAATCCGAACTGATCTCCGGTCGCTCAGAACTGATACCAGCCCCAGATGAGCAGCACGAGTGGGATCACCCCGCACAGGATCGACAGCCACACGTAGTCGAACACGCTCAAGGGCACGACGGATTTGTCCTGGTACCCTGGGGCGGTGAGGATGTCCACTCTCTCTCGTATCTCACGCGCGAGCTTCGCTTCTTCGTCTTCCCGAGGGGCTACCGCGCTCGATCCGCTGACGACCTCGGGGGACTCTCCAGACTGATCTGCCATCTCCCCCTCCAAACGCTTCAAGTGACCGCCGTCCCCCTTGGGAGGCGGTACTCAATCGCGGGCCGGGAACGGCTCAAACGCGGACGGCGCTCTTCCCGGCCCGAGTCACGTGTGTCTAGCCCATGAGCTCCTTGCACTTCTCGACGCCGAGGGAGGCGTTGGCCCCGTAGGCGTCGGCGCCCACCTCGGCGGCCCACTCGGCCGAGACGGGGGCGCCGCCGACGATGACCTTGACCTTGTCGCGCAGGCCGGCGTCCTTGAGGGCCTGGATGGTCTCGGGCATCTTGGGGATGGTGGTGGTCGAGCAGGCCGCTCATGCCGAGGATGTCGGCGTCGTGCTCTTTGCAGGCGGCGACCATGTCGGCGGGGGTGATGCCCTTGCCGAGGTTGATGACCTCGAAGCCGGCGCCGCTGAGCAGCATGGCGACGAGGTTCTTGCCGATGTCGTGCATGTCGCCCTCGACGGTGGCGATGACGACCGTGCCGAGGGAGCCGCCGCCCTCACCGAGAAGCGGCTTGATGATGTCGAGGCAGCCCTGCATGGTGCGGGCGCTGAGCAGCACCTCGGGGATGAACTTGTCGCCGCTCTTCATCTGCGCGCCGACGATGTCCATGCCGGGAAGCAGGGCGTTGTCGAGGATATCGCGGGCGCAGGCGCCGCCGTCCACGAGCGCCTGGGTGGCGGCCGTGGCGGCGTCGTTGCCGTCGATGATCATCTGCTTGAGGGACTCGAAGTCTGGCACGGGGCTCCTTTCTGTACACGATCGATCCGGCAAGCTCGCGTCTCACCCACCCGCATGCTTGGCGTCGGCTGCCGAGACGATCTCGGTGAGCTTCGCGGACACCTCCTCCGGAAGCGGCTCGACCTCAGTCTCGGCGAGGATGCGCCGCGCCTCGGCGCAGACCCGCGTGTACATGTCCGTGGAGCCCGCCATCGCCCACTCCTCCCGCGAGTGGCGGTCCATGAGGAGCGGGGCGCTCAGCTGTGGAGCAGTTCCTGAGCGTGCTGGCCGACGAGATGTACTCCGCCTCCGGTCCGAACGCGACGATCTCCTCGATCATCATCGTGTCGTCGTTGGTCGGAATACCCCCGACGATCTGGCGGATCATGGTGATGAACTCGTTGTCCGCGACGAGCACCCCCATGTCCACTCCGATCCCCGCCTCGATCAACCCGGGCCCATAGATGTAGCTGGCACCTGCCAGCGCCGGGATGAGCCCCGTGAGCGTGTGCTCGTGACCGCACTGGAGATCACCGAGTTTCGAGTCGCCCTACAAGCCCGCCGCCCAGGACGGGACCTTCAGGCGCCGCCCGAACTGCGCCGTCGCCGCCATGACGAGAGCCATCTCGGGGCCGCCGACCTGCGCAAGTCCCGTGCGCATGTCGAAGCCGCACGTCGACTGCCCGACGAGCGCGGGGCAGCCCGGCTCGCAAGCCTGGACGAGCACGAGACCGGCGAGCTCCTCGGCGATGCCGATCACCATCGTGCCGGCGATCGTCGAGGGCATCGTGGCACCGACCATGCCCATCGAGACGATGATCGTGGGGATGCGAGCGCGCGCCGAGGGGATCACGTAGTCGGTGCAAGACTTGTTGAAATGCAGCGGCGCCACCGGCGAGCCCGCGATCAGGGTGTTGGGCTTCTCGGCGAGCTCGTCACGGCCGCCGGCGACGGCGGCAGCCAGCTCGATGACGGCGTCGGTCTCATGGCGCGACATGAGGGCAATGAGGACCGGCTTCGTCGAGTTGCGCAGTGCCGCCTCCATGCCGTGGATGCTGGCGGTCTCGATGGGCACATCCCGCGGCGTGACGGCCATCGTGTTGGTGTCGTACTCGGGGAGGAACTCGGTAAGGTGGCAGATGTCGCCGGCGTCCTTCTTCGTCGTCGGCCGCAGCTCGCCACTCTCGAGGTCGTAGGTCATGACGCCCTCGAGGAAAGGCGTGAAGGACGGCCTGCCGGCCTCAAGGATGAGATCGTACTTCGAATCGCGGCCATAGACGCGGACGCGCTCGGGCGTGAGGCTGAGCGCGTGCTCAACGAGTCTCCGGCTGGATCCTCACGATGTGCGACTCGCGATCGACCTTGCAGCCTGCGTCGGCGTAGATGTCGATGGCTTCGTCTGCTTGCACCTTGATGCCCGTTCTCTCCAGGACCTCAAGGGCTCCGAGGTAGATGTCCTCGACCTCGTCGTCGGTGAGCGGGTTGAGACCCATTCCGGCGTTGCGATCTCGACCAGCGTGGGGTAGCCGCCTCATAGGCCCTCACACATCCCTTCTCTGCCGCGCACGGGCGGGGCCTAACGAGCTGCGAGCCGCAGCCAAAGGCTCTCCGAGAGCCGGCAGACGTCAGTGGACACAACTCCCTCGCGCCGACGCTTCGCTCATCACCCCCTCACCCCTCGCAATCGGCGGTTTCGAACGAGAGTTCTACATCGACAACAATAGACACGCCGCTTCTGGGGTGTCAACGTAGGGCTTCAATGGTGACTGCTATGCTGGCAAAGGGCGCATTCACAGCACTCGAAAACAAGCGCACCTCTTGCATCACCGGCAATCTGTAGCAGTACTGTATCCGAATGCTTGTTCTACGTTTCTCAATCTCGTCGACGAACGTGTAGGCTTCGAACATGAGCGGGAGACCAGGGAACAAGGGCCGCCGCGGGGGGCAGGACTGAGCCGCCGCAACGAGGATCCTCGAGGCCTCCAGGAAGTTGCTCGTGGAGCACGGCTGGAAGGGCTTGACCATCTCCGCGATCTGCCGGGAGGCAGGTGTGTACCGCGCGGCGATCAACTACCACTTCGGAGGCAAAGAGGGTCTCGCTGCCGTCCTTCTCGAGCGTCTCGTCCACGACGCAGCATTTGGCATGATGACGACGGTTCGTGGCCTCCTTCCGAGCGACCTCAGGGTCAGAGAGACGGTCAGGGGCTTCGACATGCTGGGCGGCGTCGACCTGCAGGTCGCCTTTTTCGAAGCCTTCACGCACCTCCTGCGAGACCCCGAGCTTCGCAAGCACCTCGAGCACCTCTACCAGGACGCGAACACCATCGCCGCCGTGGCGATGAGTGGAGGCGACCCGGACAGGGTCGGCGACCTCTACCGATATGCCGTCATGGTGGTAGCTTTCGCCGATGGGCTGATCATCCAGCAGCTGATCAGCCCGGAAAGAGACTTCGAGCCCACCATCGAAGCATTCTCGGCGATGCTGACGCCCACAATCGACGCGCTGGTCAACGAGAAGCCGGTGGAGTCTTGACCGAGCACTTCTCCCCCACGAGCCGCCACGAATGGGGAAGGAGTGGGCGCCCTGTCTGAGCGACCGCCGCGCGGCACGCGGGCAGCGCGCCAAACCCGCCCAGATCGTGCCCCTGATCGCTAGGCACGAGCCCGAGGAGAGGCACAAGGCCGCGTAGCCGTTCTCAGGGCCGCGGGAGGCAATGCCGCGAGCGAGATTCGGCGCCACAGTGCCGGATCCTTCTGAATAGCGTGCGTGCCCGGGCTTCGTGTGGGCCCGTGGAGAGGATGAGATCGCGCGACGACCTCTGTGCCAACGACAAGCGCCGCGCTCCCCCACGACGAGGCTTGGAGGGTCACAATGGCGACAGCACTGCCTCAGCGCCAGACCGCGAGCAAACGGGGCCGTCTCGCATGGGCTGGCTCTGGCACTAACCCGGGCTGCGGCATTCGAATCCGTCGTCTCTCACGCCGGTCTCGGTCGGAGCACATTCTTCGTGCTCAGGCTCTGACGCAGCACTATGGCGTGCAGACAATACTCCAACGATCGGCACTCTCAAAGGACGCGACGATGCTGGTCCACGAGGAGCAGCGCGAAGTAGGCCCGGGCAAGGCGGGCCCTCGGCAGATTCGGCGCCCGCCTCTGCCCCGTACGGCGGCGGGGGATTCACCCGCCGTGATGCAGCCAGCCCGCTCGGGCCAGAACAGCCGGCGCCACACCTCGATCCAACTACTGCCCCCGCAGCTCCTACGCTTCTCGACGTCGTGACCTGTTCTTGCTGAGACGAGGCATGTGTCAGCAGGCTCTGCTCTCAGATCACCAGAGACCTCTACGTGCCAGACACTTGCACGCCCTGTCGCCAGTCTGGCTAGCCTGAGCCGCAATGAGATCTCGGACTTGTGCAGGACCTTCTCATGGAAGGCCGTCGCGCTGCCGCTGACGGGAATGATTCATGCATCTCCAGTGCACCTCCGTGACAGTCCCTCCCGGCACGCGTCTCGATGCGCTCGCGGAGACGAGAGCGGCGATGGGGCCCGAGCATCCACCCCGACGGCAGTGGGCCGCGCTGGCTGGCGCAACGGGGTCAAGCGCGATGGTCCGGCGCGGGGGCGAGTGCCCTGTCCGCCCCGCATGCCTCACCACAGGCGAGAAGGCAGAGGTGAAGCAGAGTGCTGAGTGACGGCCCCGATACCCTCAACAGCCGCTGCCACCACAGGTGCGTCGACTGCGGCACCATCTTCCTGACCATCATCGACCGCCTGCTCCCGCGCCCCCGCGAGGAACAGGACGAGACGCCCCTCTGCCCGCGCTGCTGCCGGCGCCGCCTCGAGGTCGAGCTCCTGGTGCTCTCCGAGCAGCTGCCCAGGCCGGCCGGCGGCGACGTGCTGTGAGCACGCTGGGTAGGCGGCGACGCCGCGGCATACCGTCGGCTCCCAGGAGGCAGGTCAAGCAGGCAGCGAGAGCAACAGGCGGCCCGGGGTACGTGCCCCGGGCCGCCTGTGAGGGCCACCGTCGCCCGGCTCTCTGGGCTCAGCCGGCCCTCAGCCCTGGTGACTCGTGGCGACGGGCAGCTCACGCTCCCTGATCAGCACCTCGGTGAGGCCCCAGACCAGCGCGTCGGCGCGGTCGGGGGAGCCCTGCGTCGCACGGTCCATGTCGGGGGTGAAGGCGCACATCTGGTCCTCGAGGGAGGGGAAGCAGCCCACGTGGTGGACCTTGCCTTGCGCGTAGAGCGTAGAGGGCGGCGACCGGTCTCGATCACCTTGTAGACGAACTCGACGTAGAGCCGCGCCATGACGATGAAGGCGTGGCGGTTGCCGCCATCGACGCCTCACGCTGCGGAGGCGGCGGGCGTGACGGCCCGCCCCCCGCTACCCCTTCTCTCCGCCTCCTCACTACTCCGTGTGTCGAGGCCAGTGGGGCGTCTTGCGCGTGGCCGTCGGCACCTCCGCAGGCGCCGCGGGCGGCGTTTCACCGGCCAGGATGGCCCGGATGACCGGCGACCTGTTCCTCGGCACATCGGCCGTCACCGCTGACGCCGCGCCCGCGGTCGTCACCGCGGCCGCCGACGTGGTCTGAGACTGCGTCTCCCAGGGCTGGTCGACCAGGACCAGCACGACGACCGCGACGGCGGCAGCGACCAGGAGGACGGCGATCGTTCGCCACGGCACCTGCACGTGCGGCCTGTGAGTGATGGTGACGCTCATGATCCCTCCGATCTCCGCTTGTCCTCGATCTGAAGGTAGGCCTCACGGGGACGCTGCACATCGGCCGAAACGGATTAATCGTCAAACGGGTAGCGTGCGGCGAGGGTGCCGAATGAGACGATGTCAGCGATTCAGGAGGCCGAGCTCGCGCGCCCGCTCGACGGCTTCCTCCCGCGTGGTCGCCTCGAGCTTGCGGTAGATCGCCCGCAGGTGCGCCTTGACGGTGCCCTGCGAAAGGCAGAGGCGGTCGGCGAGGCTGGCCACGGTCAGATGCGTCGGCAGAAGCTCGAGGACGCGGTGTTCGGCGGGTGTGATGGGCTCCGCCATCACCCGCCGCTCCAGCGCGTCCTTCAGCTGCCTCGCCCTTCGCCCGAACATCCCCGCGTCGGGCCACTCGGCGAGCACCTCGAGGGCGCGGTCGCACCAGCCGCGCGCCGGCACCAGCTCGCCGTGCTCGAGCGCGACTTCGCCGAGCACGACGTAGGACACCAGCAGGATACTGGGGGGGGTTCTCACCATGTCCTTCAAGTAGTCGTCGATGACCTGCACGAATCCCATCGTTTCCGGATCGCCCCGATGGGACAGGAGACGAAGGTGCGCGAGGAGCAGGGGCATGTAGATGCTGTGGTGCATCGTCACGTCCAGCCCCATGCGCGGACAGAGACGCTCGGCCTCCGCCACCAGCTCCTCGGCCTCGTCCCAGCGGCTGGCGTCGGCGGCGATGTGCGCAAGCTGCGCGGGGGTCCCGGCGTTCCACTCGAGCTCCAGGGCCATCCCGGCGAAGGTCGTCCTGCGTGAAAGCTCGCGCCACATCCGCTCGGCCGGCTCCGGTCGCCCAGAGAGGTAGTGACACCAGGCGAGACTGTCCACGGCCACGTCATGCCAGTCGCCCGGCCTTGTCTCGAGGCGCACGGCCTCCTCGAGGCAGCGACGCATCTCCCCCAACCCCTTCGTGCCGTGGTCACTGATCAGGATGAGCCAAGACGAGCGCAGTGAGGCCGCACCAGTAGATGAGGGACCGTCCTCGAAGTCCAGCTCCGCCGTGAGTCGCCACCAGCGACGTTCCTCCTCGCGCGTCTCGGCCACGCTTGCGTAGACCCAGCCGGCGGCGATGGCGAGTGCGGGGTACGCGAGCAACTCCTCCTCCGCGTACAGCTTCACGAGGCGGCGCGCGCTCTCGGAGAGGTTGTTGTTCAGCATGCTGTCGGCGGTGGTTTCCGTGAGACCCACGGTGGCCGCAACGTCGCCGGCGGCAAGGTAGTGACGGATGGCCGGCACGGGCTCGTCGTGAGCCTCGTACCACGCGGCCGCCCGACGGTGCAGCTGCGCCGGCCGCTCCGGTTCGCCGCGCTCGAGCCGGCTGCGAAGCAGGTCGGCGAACAGGTGGTGGTAGCGGTAGCGCTCGTCGCGGTCGTCGAGCGCGCTGACGAAGAGGTTCTCGCGCGCGAGGCGCGTAAGGACGGCGCCGGAGTCGTCGCGGCCAGTCACGGCCGCACACAGCGGCGCCGTCAGCTCGTCGAGGATCGACGTCTCGAGCAGGAAGCGCTGCAGGTCGGCGGGCTGGCGCTCGAGCACCTCGCCGAGGAGGTAGTCGGCGATGGCGCGCTGGTCGCCGCGCACCCCGGGCAGCCACTCGTCGGGCGACCGGCCGTGCGCCGTCTGCGACGCCAAGTAAAGGCCGGTCGCCCAGCCCTCCGTGGCCTCGAACAGCGCGGCGACCGTGTCGGGCGCACACGTGGGCTTGGCGCCGCCCTCCTCCGCCCCGTGCAAGGCCAGGAGCGCCCGCGCTTCGTCGCGGTCGAAGGCGAGGTCCCCGAAACGCAGCTCCAGCAGCTCGCCGCCCGCCCTCATCCTGCCGAGCGGCAGCGGCGGGTCGCGCCGTCCCGCCACGACCACCTGCGCGCCCTCGGGCAGGTTCTCGAGCGCGAGCTCGACGTGCGCCCATGCCTGCGCGTTCTGCACCAGCTGGGCGTCGTCCACCACGAGCACGAAGGGCCGCGCTCCGGCCACCGCCGTCGCGAGTCCGGGCAGGACCCGTTCGACCAGCGGAGGGTTGCGCAGCTGCAACAGCTGGATGATCTCGGGATCGATGCCGAGCACCTGGTCCAGCGCGACCACCAGGCAGCGCAGCAGCACGAGGGGGTCGTTGTCGTTGCCGTCGAGCCGCAACCAAGCAGACGGCCGGCTCTCGGCGCGCAGCCACTGCGTCAGCGTCACCGTCTTGCCCGAGCCGGCCGGCGCCGACACCAGCACCAGCGGCTCGCTCGACTTCAGCAGCTTCCTGACCAGCGCATCGCGCTGCACCAGCTCGACGTGCGGTCGCGGCGGGCGCAGCTTCGAGGGGAGGCAGTGGAGCCCAGGGGCCGCCGCGGCGGCGCGGCACGCCGTCGACGGCGTGCGAGGACGCCGCCCAGGCTTTGCCCCAGCTGCTTCGTCACCAGCCTGCGTGACCATCGCCCCCAGAGCGGTCGCGGCCGTGCCCACCAAGACTAGCCAGCGGACCGGACGATGAACAGGCGCTGCCGTTGCAGGCATGCAACCGCGCTGAGGCGGAGTACGAGTTCGTCACCGCTCCCGGCGTGTCGGCCGTCTTGCCGATTCGGAAGGCATGCTGCCGGACGCCCCAGCACGAAAGCGCCCCGCGCAGCATGAAGGGTGGTGCCGCCGGGCTGGATCGAACAGCCGACACCAGGTTCAGGAAACACCAGTCGGCCGTGACGGGCAGCGCTCAGGCAGGTGGAACTGCGCTGCACAGGCCAAGGTTCTGCGGGGGCACAGTGCCGGGTCGTACGCAAGAGTGGTGGGCTGTGACGAGGCGTCCCGTCGGCATTGCGCCGGCAGCGGATGGCGCCACGTGCGATGGCAGCGCGCCAAGACTTTCGCCTCACATCTCGGAGGTCATCATTGGGGCCGCCGCCTGTCCACTCGCCCCACCCGCGGCCTTCACCTCGAGCGAGAGGCGCTCCTCCAGCGCGGTGAGCAGCTCCACGGCCTCCGCGCTGAGGCCCGGCTGCGTCGCGCGCCCGTGTATGACGGCGAGCAGGTCGTTGAGGGCGGCCAGGCGGTCCGTGCTCCCCGGTGTCCGCAGGGCGAAGGCGACGATGCCGTCGAGCACGCGAGGCTGGACACGGTCCGGCCTGAGGGTGGCGAGGACGCCGGCGCGCTCGAGCAGGTCCCGTGTGTCTGGGCGCAGGCCGCACAGCCACAGTTCGATGCCGTCGCCGGCGAGACGCTGCCGCAGGTCGTCCAGGGCGTCGGCCACGGGCACATCGGCTTCCGGCGTCAGCCCCAGGTCGAGCAGGACGACCGACGGGCGCGGGTCGGCCCCCGCGACGGCCTCGACGATCTCGTCGCGCACCGCAGCGACGTTGGCGAAGAAGAGCATCTCGTCGGGACGCACGATGAGCAGGCCCGCGATCGCCGCCTCCGGTGCCGTGCGCAGATCGACCGGCTCGAGGCCGCCGCGGGCCCGGCCGAGGAAGGTGAGGCGCGGCTGGCTCGATCGCCAGACCAGCATCAGCAGCGAGACGACGACGGCGATCGCCAGCGCCGGCAGGGTCGGCATCACGAGCACGCCGGCGAGGGCGATGAGCGCCAGCCAGAAGTCGGTCCGCCGCAGCCGCCACAACTGCCGCATCTTGCCGACCTTCATCATCCCCGCCACGGCGACGATGACGATAGCGCCGAGCGTCGCCTCGGGGAGTGGTTCGAACAGCGGCGTCAGGAACAGGGCCACCAGGGCGGTCGCCGCCGCGGCCGTGACCAGCGAGGCGGGCGTCTTGGCTCCCGCGCGATCGTTGGCGGCCGATTTGGAGAGCGACGAGCCGATCGGGAAGCCGGAGAAGAGGCCGGCGCCCGTGTTGGCGGCGCCGAGAGCGATCAGCTCCCGGTTCGGGTCGACCTTGCCGCCGTGCAGGCGCGCGAACTCGTTGGCCGGCCCGATCGCCTCCGCGAACGCGACCAGGGCGATCCCCAGCGCCCCGCCGAGCAGCTGGGGCACGGCATCCAGGCCGACGCCCGGCAGCGAGGGGCCGGCGAGGCCGGCGGGCAGCGGGCCGACCACCGTGACGCCGTGCGCCTCGAGGCCGACCGCGACCGAGACGGCGATCGAGCCGAGGAGGACGAGCAGCGCCGCCGGGAGCTTGGGCAGCCGCCGCTCGAGCACGATCATGGCCAAGATGCAGGCCGTGCCCACCGCCAGCGTCAGCAGGTCCGTTTCCTTGACGTGCGGCAGCATGTCCCGGATCAGAGCGATCGCGGTATCGCCATGGGCCTCGATGCCGAGGATCTTGGGGATCTGCTTGATGGTGATCAGCAAGGCGAGCCCGAACACGAAGCCGACGAGCACCGACTGCGAGAAGAACTGGGCGATGCGCCCGAGCCTGAGGACCCCGAACGCGATCGAGACGAGGCCGGCCAGCACCGCCAGAGCGGCGGTGAGGGCGACGTACTCGGCGCTGCCGGCGGTCGCGAGCTCCGAGATCGTCGCGGCCGACATGATCGCGACGGCCGAGGAGACCGCGACCACCAGCTGGCGCGAGCTGCCCAGCACCGCGTAGGCGAGCAGCCCGATCGGCGCCGCGTAGAACGCGTACTCCGGGGGGACGCCGGCCAGCTGCGCGTACGCCATGCCCTCCGGGACGAGGATACCGCACACGGTGAGCCCGGCGATGACATCGAAGCGCAGCCAGCTGCGCTTGTAGCCGGGCACCCACTGGAGGATCGGCCAGGTATGCCCCGTCGCTCGCCGAGCTGAAGGCTCTGTCATCGTCGTCCCCGATCGCCCGCCGGGCTCCCGGCGCATCCTCGTCTCAGAGTGACACGATATCGCTGTCCTCGCATGTGCGACGTCCGGTCACTCGACATTGACCTTGGGCAGGATCCGCTTGAGGAATCCCGGGAGCCACGAGTCGGCCTTGCCGCCCGCGACCTTCATCACGGCAGGCACGATGAGCAGCCGGGTGAGCGTGGCGTCCAGCACGACCGCGACCGCCAGCGCGAAGCCGAACTCCTTGAGCTCGAGCACGTCAGCGACGATGAAGCAGCCGAACACCGCGGCCATGATCGCTGCCGCCGCAGTGATCACCCGGGCAGTGTGCACGACGCCCGCCCCCACCGACTGGTCCTTGTCGCCCGTCGTCAGCCACCCCTCCTGCATACGCCCGACGAGGAACACCTCGTAGTCCATCGAGAGCCCGAACAGCACCGCGAACACCATGATCGGCAGGAAGGTCCGCACGAACCCCACGCTGGTGAAGCCGAGCACGCTCTCGAGGTGGCCGTCGGCGAACACCCACGCCGTCAGACCGAAGGCAGCGAACGTCGCCAACAGTCTCATGAGCACGGCCTTCACCGGGATCAGCAGGCTGCGGAACACGAGCAGCAGGTAGCAGAACGACAGCACCAGGACGATGGTCATGACCAGGGGCAGCTTGCTCAGCGTCTCGTTGCCCAGGTCGTCGCCGTTCAGGCCCATCGTGGCGTAGGCCGCCGTCTTGTCCTTGGAGATCTGGTTCTCCGTTCCAACGTCGAGCGGACTGACCACGGACACGACCCAAGTCTTCTTCTTGACGGCCTTGACGAGACGGTCGATGGCATCCGCGTACTCGCAGTGCCGCCCGGTCCTTGCGGCGTGGGTGAAACGCCCCCGGCCATCGTTCCCCTCCCCTACGCGATCCTCCAGTGGCTGGCGCACGAACGGCTCCTCCGGCTGCCCTGTCGAGACAGCGGTTCTCGCCCTTCAGGGCGCAACTGCGCGAGCTCCGTTCTGTCACTCACGAAAGGCCAGCCTCGCGACGTCGCGCAGGACCTCGACCATGGCCGCCTCGACGCGCTCGTCGGGCTCGGTGTCCAGGCCGACGCCGTGCCGGATGTACCGGCCGAGCAGCGCATAACCCGCGGTGGCTGAGCTGAGGCAGGCGACGATGATGCGAGGGTCGTGCCGCCCACCTACGGCACCGCTCTCGAGCTCCGAGCGAAACCGCTCCAGCAGCCCGGTCATTGCCGGGCTCGTGGCCGGCACCCCGTCGAAGACACCGTCCAGTGTCGCGCGCGCGAGGGCGGCGATGAACTCGCGCTCCTGAAGCGCGGCGTGGACGACGACTGCCGCTCCCTCGACCACGTCGGGCATCTCCTCCACGGCGGCGGCCATATGGCGTTGCGCCCGTTCCATGGCGGCACGCATCAGGTCGTGCTTCGAGCCGAAGTAGCGGTGGACGAAGGTCGGGTTCACATCGGCCCTGGCGGCGATGTCGCGCACCGTGACGCGGCCGGACGGGCGCTCGGCGAAGAGCGCCGCCGCCGCGTCGATCAGGGCCTGGCTGACATCCTCGCGCGACCGCCGCGGTCGTCTGCGGCGGGCGGCCGCGTCCTCTCCTGGCTCCATCGTCTGCTCCGGTTCCGTCAGGTCGGCAGAAACGAAACGCCCGTCAACGTTGGCATGGTACCACCGTACGGCATAATGTAGTCGTTCGTGTACTTCGGCCGACGCGAGGACGCCATGAGAGACGAGGCAACGCTCCCCAGCTGGAACGACGGACCCGCAAGGGCGGCCATCCTCGAGTTCGTCCGCTCGGTGACGGCACCCGGAGATTCGTTCGTACCTGTGGCCGAGCGGATCGCCGCCTTCGACAACGACGGCACGCTCTGGTGTGAGAAGCCCATGTACGTCCAGGCCGATTTCGTCTCTCGTCGCTGGAAGGCAATGGTCAGGGAGGATCCACGACGAGCCGCGGAGCAGCCATTCAAGGCCCTCATCGAGGGCGACGCCGAATGGCTCGCGGACGTCTACGCACACGCGCCGGAGCTGATCAAGGGCGTCGCCGAGGCCTACGAGGGCATCACCACGGAGGCCTTCGAGGCGGCGGCACGGGAGTTCTTCGCGTCCGCCACACATCCGACCCTCGGCGTCCCGTACGTCGACGTCACGTACCGGCCGATGCGCGAGCTGATCGAGTACCTGGAAAGGAATGGCTTTCGCGTCTACATCTGCTCAGCGGGCGGCCGCGACTTCGTGCGCGCCGTGAGCGAGCAGATCTACGGCCTGCCTCGGGACCGCGTGATCGGCTCGGCGGCGGCCCTGGAGTACCGCGACGGCGACCTCTACCGCACGGCGGAAGTCGAGCAGCCCATCGACGACGGGCCGGGGAAGCCCATCCACATCTGGACCCGCACCGGCCGCAAGCCGCTGCTCGCCGGCGGCAACGCCGACGGGGACGTCCCGATGCTGCAGGCCGCGCGCTTCGCGCTCCTCGTTCACCACGACGACGACGCGCGAGAGTTCGCCTACGACCAGGGAGCCGAACAGGCGCTGGCCGCAGCCGATGCCGGCGGCTGGACCGTGGTGAGCATGAAGGAGGACTTCAGGACGGTGTTCTGATCGGGCGAGCGGCGGGTGCAGTCGGAGAGCGAGACGGGAGGGGAGAGATGAACGCCATGGGGGATCACGTTGATCCAGTCCGATTGGCCGCCGGCCCTGAGGACTACGCGCGCTTCGGGCTCAAGAAGGGAGAGATCGAACCGTGGGAGGACGGTCTTCGCTTGGACCCGGGCGCGCCCAACATCGAGTGGTGGTACTTCGACTCGCTGCTGGACGACGGCGCCAAGTTGTCGGTCATCCACTGCACGAAGGACGCGTCCCGGCCCCATCAGCCCCTCGAGCCTCTCATCGAGATCGATCTGGATCTGCCGGACGGGAGGCGGATGTCCAAGTACGGCCGGTTCAAGGCCCATGACTTCGCCGCCTCCAGGGACGGCTGCGACGTGCACATCGGCGACCACCACTTCACCGGCGACCTGCGCGAGTACCACATCACGGGAGCGGCCGAGGATCTCTCGGCCGAGGTCCGGCTCGAGTCCATCACGGAGCCCTGGCGGCCCGAGACGGGACACCTTGTCTTCGGGCCCGACGGCGAGACCATCTTCGCCTGGGCGCCCTTCGTGCCCATGGGCAGGGTGACCGCCACCTACCGCATCGGCACCGAGGTCCACGAGACCACCGGGATGGGCTACCACGACCACAACTGGATGAACCAGAGCATGGCGCACCTGGTCGACCACTGGTACTGGGGACGCGGGCAAGTGGGCCCCTACTCGTACGTCACGGCCTACATCACGGCGGCGAAGAAGTACGGCTACGCGGAGTTCCCCTACTACATGCTCGCCCGGGACGGCAAGGTCGTCGCCGACGACGGCGCCAAGGTGACGTTCAGCAAGAGCGGGAGCGAGACGGACGCCCACACCGGCAAGCCGGTGCCCGACTCGATGTGCTTCGAGTACCGCGACGGGGATACCCGCTTCGTGCTGACGTACTCGCGCGAGCACACCCTCGTCAGCCAGACCCTCGTCGACTTCGCGGCGGGCGCGCAGAAGATCATCGCCGAGATCATCAGGTATCCGGGCGGCTACCTTCGCTTCTCAGGGCCGGTCGTCCTCGAGCGCTACGAGGGCGGCGAGGTCGCCGAGCGCTACGAAGAGCACGGCTCCTTCGAGGAGTGCTACTGGCAGCGCACGATCCACGGCGACCGGTGAGGTGCGCTCCTGTGGACGCACACGCAGACGAACTGAAGGGGTGAGGAGGATGCGGGAGCCATTCAAAGGGGTCATCAACGTCGACATCCGCGACTCGACGCCGGACTGGGCGCCGTTCGAGCCGCCCAGGGCGCCGGACGGCGCCCCCAACGTCGTCTACATCGTGCTCGACGACGTCGGCTTCTCGGCGATGAGCTGCTACGGGGGGCCGATCGAGACGCCCAACATCGACCGCATCGCCGCCGAGGGCGTGCGCTACACGCAGTGGCACACGACCGCCCTCTGCTCCCCGACGCGATCCTGCCTGCTCACCGGCCGCAACCACACCCGCAACAGCATGGCCTGCATCACCGAGGGCGCGATCGGGTTCCCGAACGGGAGCGGCACCGTCCCGCCCGAGAACGGCATGCTCTCCGAGATCCTCGGCGAACTGGGCTGGAACACCTACATGGTCGGCAAGTGGCACCTCTGCCCGACCGACGAGATGAACCTGGCCGCGCCGCGGCGCAACTGGCCGAGCGGCCGCGGCTTCGAGCGCTGGTACGGGTTCCTGGGGGCGGAGACCAACCAGTGGTATCCCGAGCTGGTCTACGACAACCACCCCGTCGACCAGCCCAGGTCGCCGGAAGAGGGTTACCACCTCACCGAGGACATCACCGACAAGGCGCTCGAGTTCATCAAGGACGCCCACGCGATCGCGCCCGACAAGCCGTTCTTCCTGTACTACGCACCGGGGGCGTGTCACGCGCCGCATCACGCGCCCAAAGAGTGGATCGCCAAGTTCAAGGGGCGCTTCGACGCGGGGTATGAGGCGATGCGGGTCGAGACGCTCGCCCGGCAGAAGGAGATGGGCCTCGTCCCGCCCGCTACCGAGCTGCCGCCGGTGAATCCCATCGGCACGGCGGCGACGCGCACGGGGCCGAAGGGGCAGCCCTTCCCGGCACTGGACTTCACCAAGCCGTGGGACTCGTTGTCCGATGAAGAGAAGCGGCTCTTCGCGCGGATGGCCGAGGTCTACGCCGGCTTCCTCGCGCACACCGACCACCACATCGGAAGGCTGCTCGACTACCTCGACGAGGCCGAGCTGCGCGAGAACACCCTGGTCATCCTGGTCTCCGACAACGGCGCCAGCGGCGAAGGCGGTCCCGTCGGCTCGGTGAACGAGAACCTGTTCGTGAACGGCATGCCCGACGATCTCCAGGCCAACCTCGCGCTGCTCGACGAACTCGGCGGCGTCAAGACCTACAACCACTACCCGACCGGCTGGGCGATGGCCTTCAACACGCCGTTCAAGATGTGGAAGCGCTACAACTTCAACGGCGGCACCTCCGACCCATGCGTCATCTCGTGGCCGACGGGGACGAACGCCAGGGGCGAGCTCAGGGAGCAGTACCACCACGCGATCGACATCGTCCCGACGATCCTCGACTGCCTCGGCGTAGAGGCTCCCGAGACCATCAAGGGGAACGTCCAGAGCGACTTCGACGGCGTCAGCATGCGGTACAGCTTCGACGACGCTGCGGCCCAGGGGACGCGCACGACGCAGTTCTACTCGATGCTCGGCCAGCGCGCGGTCTGGCACGACGGGTGGAAGGCCGTCACCACCCATCCGCCGCTCAGCGGGTGGAGCGACTTCAACGACGACGCCTGGGAGCTCTACCACACCGCCGTCGACCGTGCGGAGCTGCACGACCTGGCCGCAGAGATGCCCGACAAGGTGCGCGAGCTCGTGAACCTCTGGTTCGCCGAGGCCGGCAGGAACGCGGCGTTCCCACTCGACGACCGCCTGGTGCTCGAGATCGGCCTCGCAGAGCGGCCGCAGCTCTCCGCGCCACGCGACAAGTACGTCTACTATCCGGGCATCGCGGACGTCCCCGAGAGCCAGTCCGTCAACATCCGCAACCGCTCCTACTCTCTCGGCGCGCTGGTCGACATCCCGGCGCCGGGCGCCGAGGGAGTGCTGTTCGCCCACGGCGCACGCTTCGGCGGGCACGCCCTCTACGTCAAAGACGACAAGCTGCACTACGTCTACAGCTTCGTGGGAGTGACGGAGCAGAAGATCGATGGGACGGAAGATGTCCCGACCGGCGAGAACCTGCTCCTGGCCGCCACCTTCGAGAAGGACGGGGAGGACCCGCCGGGCGTCGCCACGGGCATGCTGTCCCTCTACCACGGCGACAAGAAGGTGGGTGAGGGGCGGATCAAGACCCAGCCCGGGCAGTTCTCATTGGGTGGCGAAGGGCTGTGCGTGGGGCGCGACAGCGGCGCCCCGGTCACCGACGACTATCCCGGCGAGGCCCCGTACCGGTTCACCGGCGGCACCATCAAGCAGGTGAGGGTCAACGTGAGCGGCGAGCCCTATCTGAACCTGGAGCGCGAGGCAGTAGCGATGCTCATGCGGGAGTGAAGGCAGGTCTGCCCCAGACTGCTGATTCGGGACTGAGCAAGGGAGCACGAGAAGGAGGGATCCCCATGACCGCCCATCCGGCACGCCAGGCCGACAGGCCCGAGGACTACGCACGCCTCAATCTCGAGAGACGCCTCATCAAGCCGTGGGAAGACGGCATCCGCATCGACACCGCCGCGCCCAACCTGGAGTGGTGGTACATCGATGCGGACCTGGACGACGGCACCGGGCTGTGCATGATCTTCGCGACGAAGGACGGCACCCGGCCTCACCAGCCTCTGGGGCCGCAGATCGAGATCGACGTCACCCTGCCCGACGGTACGCGCATGGTGCGGTCCTGGTATCCCAAGATCGAGGAGTTCAGCGCGTCCAAGGACGGCTGCGACGTCCGCATGGGCGACTGCCGCTTCACCGGCGACCTGCACGAGTACCGGGTCACGGGGCACGCCGAGGAGCTCTCGGCCGACATCCGGCTCGAGGGGATCACGGAGCCGTGGCGCCCGGAGAGCGGCCTTCTGCTCTTCGGGCCCAACGACGAGCACTTCTTCGGCTGGACGCCGTTCGTGCCCTTCGGCAAGGTGACGGCCACGTACAAGATCGGCGACGAGGTCCACGAGGCCACCGGCAGGGGCTATCACGACCACAACTGGACGAACACCGATCTCGGCCACCTGATCGACCACTGGTGGTGGGCAAGGGGAGAGGTCGGTCCGTACACGTTCCTCGCGGCACACATCGTGGCCACGAAAAGTACGGCTACACCCCGTTCCACTGGTTCATGCTGGCGCGCGACGGCAAGGTGATCGCGGACGACGGGTCCAAGATGTCCTTCACGACGCACGGAGCCGAGATCAACGAGAAGACCGGCAAGCCCGAGCCGGATGCTGTCTCCTTCGACTACCAGGACGGCGGCACGCGCTACGAGCTGACCATGACGCGCCAGAAGACGCTCGTAGCCTACACGTGGATCGACTTTGCCAAGGGACTGCAGAAGGAGCTGCTGAAGCTGATCCGCTACCCAGGCGGCTACATGCGCTTCCTGGCGGCCACGGACCTGAAGTGCTACCAGGACGGCGAGCTCGTGGAGCAGTACGAGAAGACGGGAGCGTTCGAGCAGATCTTCTACCAGCGCAAGATCCACGAGGAGTCGCTGGAGCGCGACCTGGCCGAGAAGCACTAGGAAGGAGTGGTGCCCCCGGCTGGAATCGAACCAGCGACACCAGGTTCAGTAAACGCCAGTGGCCCGTCCGCCGGGTGAGCGACTGTGCGCGAAAGTGCTGCACAATCCAGGTTTCTGGCCACGCTCGGTGACGTGTCGTATTCAGGCGTGACGCGCCATGCTGAGGCGTCTTGTCGGCACCATGTCGGCGGATCTGGCGCAGTCCACTGGCGGCGAAGGACAGCCAGCGCGGGGAATCACGCTTCGGCCGGTCGGTGGTCTCCTCGAGCCGGATCTCCCAGATCCGCATCTGCGGCTCCAGTTCCTCCTCGGTGAAGGAGTTGACCACGTTGGCAGCGTGCCGCCTCACGTCGACCCAGGTACGGTTGATGACGTTCGACCACGCCGCGCGACTCGATGCAGTCGATCAGCCGGGCGTGGTCTGGAGTCGGCCATATGTGGCTGGAACGGGCCGCTTCGCCGACGCTCTACCGACTCACCAGCGCCGGCCGCTGGCCGCGCCGACCATCATCCTCGATACCATCCAGGCACCTTCCCGGACGATGGTCGCCGCACCAGGCCGGTTCCACGTACTCGTTGACGGGGTTTCGTCCTAGCTGCTTCACCCAAGACACGCCCCTGGCCTCGTGTGGCGCGCGCGAGGTCAGTGGACCGTGAAGTGGACGGTCTTGCTCCAGGGGCCGTTGCCGGCGGCGTTGCTGGCCCGGACCTTCCAGCTGTCATCGTCGTACTTGGTCAGCTCCGAAGTGCCGGGAAAGCGACACGAATGCACGCTCGAGCCCGACGGGAGCGTCACGGTCGTGGTGAGCGCCAACTGGCCGTTCACGTAGATGCGCACTTCGTAGCCGGTGACGCCCTTGACCCTGCTCCACGTGAAGGTCGGTTGGGTGTCAGTGATGGTGCCCTTGGGTGCCTTGGCAACGGGTCTCCCCGGCTTGGCGGTCTTGCCTAGGCTCTCGTGGCCAGCGGCCGAGGAACCGGCGAGCGGCACGGCGACCGGGAGCGCGAGGACGCATAACAGGGCGAGGGCGAGGGCGAACGCGAGAAATGCCTTCTTCATGGCGCGAGTCCTTTCGTGAACTGCGGGCAGGGCGGTCGCCACGCTGCAGTCCGCAGGCGCCGCCAGGTCGATTGCGCCATAGCCCCCCCTCGCAAACCTCCCCGCGCCCGACCTCATGATGCGCGAAGACCGGCCTTGCGGGCCGGTCTCACCAGTGGCTCCCCGCCGGACTGCGGTGGCCGCAGTGCTACGTCCGGCGGATCATGGCCTCCCGTGTGAAGCGATGCTTCTGTCAGGAGTGTCGTATGGGCTAGGTCTACGCCTCGACGACAGTCGGTTCAAGCGTTTGGCGCCGCACGCAGCTTCGGAGATGACCGGCTTGGTTCCCAATAGTCTCCTCCGGGGTTCCTCGTTCCTGACGATAGCGCCCCGACGACAGCGAGTGACCTATCAGGTATCCACGCCCAGACGGCCAGTCACGCGCACAGGTCTCGATGACCTGGCAGTGCACCTGCAGGTGCCGACCGCACGTCGACGTCGACACGATACGCCTGGCGCTCCTGCAGCCCCGAAGTTCCCTGCTGCAGGCGCCAGAGCAGCCCTGGGTTCGCGACCACGCGCTCGCACAACTCAGGCGCGCCGAGGAGTCCCGCGTCGAGTGTCCCCGCGTCCAATGCGCGCAAGTGGTCCCGGCAGGTAGCCACTGCTGCCGGCGACGCGCTCCTAGTAGCGACCCGAGGGGTACATGCTCACGCGCTCCCCGGAGCCAAGTAGGGTGGGACGATCAGGTTCCAGCGCGCCACGAGGCGCCCGCCTGGGCGTCGCTCCGCGAGATAGACACGGTGGGGCGGCCGACGCTGCAGGAGAGCGCGCAGGAGCGGCGCCTCGAGGTCGAAGAGGCCGGAGCGCTCGAGGATGAAGTCCCCCAGTGGCAGCATGCCGTCGCCTCCTCAAGCCACACACACGTGGTGTGCCAACGAAGGAGCGCAGGTGGCTGACGTCGTTACCCGCTGTAGGCCTGGCCTGCTCCCCGTCAGGGCAGTTGCGCCAGCCGGACGGCCAAGGACGGCCCGTGGGCGGGTAGCCCCAGCTTCCGCCGCAGGTTCGTCCTGTGGAACGCCACTGTACTCTGCGCGATGAAGAGCGCCTCGGCGATCTCGGCAGAGCTCTTGCCCGCCCTGATGAGGTTGGCGATCTCGCGCTCCCTGAGCGTGAGCTGCGCGCCGGCCAAGGCGTCGAGCGACTGGGCGAAGGGGTGCACGAGCTCTCTCAGGTTGCGGATCGCGGCATCCGCATAGATCGCCTCGGGGGTCGCAGCGAGCTGCCGGCGCAGCCGCTCGAGGAGCGGCACGATCATCGCCTCTGCGTTCGTCACGATGGTCTGCTCGAGCTCATCGCGGTCACGGTTGCGCTGGTCGAGAATGACGCGCAGCGCCGTGTTGGCGTCCTCCAGCGCGGCGGCCTGGCGGCTCAACGACTCCCCCGAGGCCTCGAGTGCCCGCTGCAGGTTCTTGTGCTCGGTGATGTCGGTGCCGAGCGCGAAGCAGGTGCGCTCGCCCTCGTAGAGGAAGGGCAGAAGCGTCACCGTCAACGCCTTGGGCGCGCCGCCGACCGACAACTCCAGGTCGAAGCTCGTCGCCGACCCGATGCTCGCCAGCGCCGTACCGACGGCGGCCGCTGCCTCCTTGCCCCAGCGCCCGGCGACGTTCTTCCGGAGCAGCGCGGCGCGGCTCACGGCGAGGAACTTCAGACCGGCACGGTTGGCATCCAGGAAGCGGCCGTCCTCGGCGATCTGGTAGGCCGGGTTGACGGCCTGCGCGAAGAGCGTCTGGTAGAGCTCGCTCGCTCGGCGCTGCACCTTCTCTGCCTCGCGCTCGCGGGTGACGTCGCGGATGGCACCGATCATGTGCGTCGAGCGCCCCTCTTCGTCAGTCAGGATGACGCCGCGGTCATGGACGAGGATGTGAGTGCCGTCGCCGCGCAGCATGCGGTACTCGCCCTCGTAGACGCCGCCCCTGGCCACCGCGCGCTGATTGTTGCGGAGCGTTTCAGCGCGATCCTCGGGGTGCACGCGCCCGCGCCAGCCGTCGAAGGTCCTCGGCAGCAGGCCGGGCCTGAGCCGCAGCAGGGCGTCCATCTGACCCGACATCTCCATGGAGCCGGTCTGGATGTGCCAGTCGTAGTAGGCGTCAAAGACGGCATCCACGAAGGCTCGCAGGCGCGCGTCACTCGGCGCCGGCGTTGAGGCTTCGACCATGGTGACCTCCTACGGTGCCGTCTGCGGGTGCCCTGAGACCTGTCATCAGTGACAGGTTCTACCTCATACTCCCCCCACATACTACTCCCACTACGACGCGCGCGCCGTGGCTAGACTCGCAGCAGTACCGTACCGAGGAGGAGCCATGAGCCCTGCTATGACACTCGACGACGTGCTCCATGCCGACCGGCCTGCCTGCACAGAGGATCTGCTGTACCGGTATGAGCCGCGCAACCGCCAGTTTATGAGAGCCTGCACGATCCGCTTCGCGCCGGCATGGCTGGCGGTCCCGGCGCCCGCTCAGAAGGGTCTCGTGTGGCATCATGACGACGGCTGCCAATGCCGCTGGTGCGCGGCGAGGACAGAGGCCGCCCCCGTGGCCCAAGAGCGCATCGCCGTCGCCTGCTGAGGACGAAGCAGCATCTGTTCGCGGGTCCAGCACCAGCGTCGACCTTGCACGAACGCTCTCAGGCCCTCTCCGAGGGCCGTGTCTGCCCCTGTCGCACCCTGACGCTCGACCGCAGGCATGGCCCCGGACGTGGGCCTCGCCAGAGAGTGCAGGGAACCTCTCCTTCAAGTCGTCCTGTGGCATGCCCCCGCCCTCGATCTTCTCCCTGGGATTCAGCAGTCCGCGTGAGACGCCCGGTGCAGCTGTCTACTTCTGGATAGGACCCTACTACCAGGTTCTGAGGAGCGGCATCAGTGGTCTGCGGACGGCCCTGCCTCCGCGTCGACACGCTGCCGCCGTGGTGCGTCTGGCTGATCGTCTCGGGCGTCGTGGGCATCGCGTCCTCCCTGCTCCCTACTACCAGCATCATCGCTCTGGATGCGCCCATAGCAACTTCTTTCGCTGTGGCACGTGGGCCTGAAGTCACAGGTCTGGACAACTTGTAGCCCCGCCCTTCTGCCTGCACCCAGCGATCGCGCCGACGGCAGACCGACGTGGTCGCTAGAGGCGGTGGCCGCTCTCGCCAAGGAAGGGCCTGAGTCTCGCCTTGCCTCTTGCCGTCGTGAGTACGGCCGGCGGGCGAGGCGAGGCGGCGCTCGGGCGGGGCGGCACATGACCGGGGAGCTACCCGCGTCGGGCCCGCGCCCTGCGCACTATCGCCGCGCCCTCGGGCCCGGCGTCACGTCGCCTTTGAGACCAGCGGGCTGACCGGCGCTGGGGCACCCACCTGCGGGCGCGGCGACGGCCGCTGGGGCTTCGTCTCGCTGTCGCCCTGCTGGGCGCGCTTCTCGTCCTTCTCGCGGAAGACTTCCTCTTCCGCAGTGCCGGCGAGCAGCGCCTCGAACTCGCGGCGCTCAAGCGTCTCCCGGGTGATCAGGATCCTGCTGATCCGGTCGAGCATCTCACGCTTCTCGACCAGCACCGTCGTGGCCGTCTGGTGCGCCTCCTCGATGATGCGGCGGATCTCATCGTCGATCTGGCGCGCCACCTCGTCCGAGTAGTCGGCCTGCTGCTGGAACTCGCGCCCCAGGAACGGCATGGACTGGTCGTGACCGAGCGTGCGCGGCCCGAGCTCCTCGCTCATACCGAAGCGCATGATCATCTGCTTGGCCGTGGCCGTGGCCTTCTCCAGGTCGTTGGCGGCGCCGGTGGTGATCTCACCGAACACGACCTCCTCGGCGGCGCGCCCGCCGAGGGTCATGGCCAGGGTGTCCATGAGCTCGCCCTTGGTGGTGAGGAACTTGTCCTCGGTGGGCAGCGAGATCGTGAAGCCCAAGGCCTGGCCGCGGCTGACCACCGAGATCTTGTGCACGGGGTCGGTGTGCTCGAGGAAGTGGCCGACCAGGGCGTGGCCCATCTCGTGGTAGGCCGTGACCGCCTTCTCCTTCTCGGAGATGATGCGGGTCTTCTTCTCGGGTCCGGCGAGGACGCGCATGATGCCCTCTTCGAGCTCGTTCATCTCGATGATCTTCTTGCCGTAGCGCGCCGCCAGCAGGGCCGCTTCGTTGACGAGGTTGGCCAGGTCGGCGCCGGTGAAGCCCGGCGTCTGCGCGGCGAGCGCGTCGAGGTCGATGTCCTTGCTGATCGGCTTGCCGCGCGAGTGCACGTCGAGGATCGCGCGGCGCCCCGGCCTGTCGGGACGGTCGACCACGATCTGCCGGTCGAAGCGCCCCGGGCGCAGCAGCGCCGGGTCGAGGATGTCGGGGCGGTTGGTGGCGGCGATGAGGATGATGTTGTCCTTCATCTCGAAGCCGTCCATCTCGACGAGCAGCTGGTTGAGCGTCTGCTCGCGCTCGTCGTTTCCACCGCCGAACCCCGCTCCCCTATGACGGCCCACAGCGTCGATCTCGTCCACGAAGATGATGCAGGGAGAGTTCGCTTTCGCCTGAGCGAACAAGTCACGCACGCGTGAAGCGCCGACACCCACGAACATCTCGACGAAGTCCGAGCCGCTGATGGAGAAGAACGGCACGCCCGCCTCGCCGGCCACGGCCCTGGCGAGCAGGGTCTTGCCGGTGCCGGGCGGGCCGAAGAGCAGCACGCCCTTGGGGATGCGCGCGCCGAGCTGCTGGAACTTCTTGGGGTTCTCGAGGAACTCCTTGATCTCGTGCAGCTCCTCGACCGCCTCCTCGCAGCCGGCGACGTCCTTGAACGTCACCTTGGGCGAGTCGACGCTGACGCGCTTGGCCTTGCTCTTGCCGAAGCTCATCACCTTGGAGCCGCCGCCCTGCATGCGGCGCATCATGAAGAACATGAAGCCGACGATCAGCAGCAGGGGCAACGCCAAGATCAGCAGGCTGCTCCACCAAGGGGAGCCGCCCGTCTTGACGTCGACCGCGACCTGGGGGTGCTCGGCCAGCTGCTGGCTGAGCAGCTCGGGGTCGGGGTAGCCGATGGTGTAGGCCTCGCCGCTCGTGGGCTCGACCTCGATCGTCTGGTCCGCTGGGCTGACGATCACGGACTTGACCTGGCCGCTGTCCAGCTGGCCGACGAAGCTCTGGCTGCCGCCGGCATAAGGGTGATGCACGCTGGTGCTGCTGCCCCTTCCGCGCACCACGGTGAAGACGGTCAGCACCAAGAAGACGATCAGCAGCGGGACGAGGAGGCGCCGGAAGCTCATGTCATACCTTCAGTGTTCGATGCGGCTGCGTTGGCAGCGGTCCCCCGTGTGTACCCTGATGAGGGCAAGCAGCCACGGAGATCTCAAGTGAGAGGTCAGGGCCCTCTGACCCAGAGTACTCCTTTCGCCACACGTGAGTTCGGCGCCCTGGCGGTTGGCGGGCGAAGAGCGCTCTAGGAGGTCGCCGGAGCGCTCGAAGGTCTGCGCCGTCCCGGACCCGCACCCGAAGACCCCTCGGCGGTCAGGTAGTAGTGCGAGTCTCCTCCTCTCGCCCGTCCCTCCACGACGAGGTCCGTGAGATCCTGCGTCGAAGGCATGCCGGCAGCAAGCGAGACGCCGGCGCCGAAGAGGAAGCCCACGCGCGGAGCAGTACGACGATTCATCCACTCCCCCCGGGGCTGATGGGTCTTGTCCCGCTCACAGACAGGCCAACCTCTGTGGCGTAAGAACGCCATGTCAGCCTAGCACCGTGGCCGCGACCGCCCGGTGACGCGAGGTGTCGTACTGTGCCGCCGCGTCTCGTCAGGAACACACCGGCGATCTTGGCCGGGCGGACAAGTACGCTGCCGAACGCCACAGCGCGAAACGGCCGCGTGCAGCACGAAGAGTGGTGCCCCCGGGCTGGATCGAACAGCCGACACCAGGTTTAGGAAACCTGTGCTCTATCCACTGAGCTACGAGGGCAAAGTGCCGATTTGCAGGTACTTTGTGTTCCTGCGGCTGGGCAAGGATACCACGAGTTGCCAAGAAGTTGCTAAACCTGCAGGAAACGTGCGCGGCCCGCCCTCAGGGCGGCACGTTTCTGTGGCAGACGCGCCGGGTAGGACGGTGACGCTTGCAACTGTTTCGACAGTGCAAACCGCCGCGCCAAGGCGCATCTGAACCGCCGCGCCAAGGCGCATCTGTCAAGATCACACAGCGGACGGCCACATGAGAATCCAGCCCAGACCCGCCATCGCCTGGGCCATCGGCATCGGCTGCGCACTGCTCTTCCTCGGCCTCGAGGCGATCGTGGGGATCGACTACGACACGATCGGGACCACGACCGACACCATCGTCAAGGGGATCGTCATTCCTCTGGTCGTGGGCTCCATCGTCCTCATCATCGTCACGACGTGGCTCGGCTGGTGGCGTCCCGTCTTGCATGAGCTGCCGGAGGGCCCCCCACGGCCGCCGCGCTGGCTGCTTGCCGTGCCCGTCCTCGTCTTGATCGCCGTCCTGCTCGGCATCGACTACGGCAACCTCGGCAACATGGGCGCCGCCATGATCCTCTGGCTGGCCCTCGGCACGGCGCTCGTCGGCTTCAGCGAGGAGATCACCTACCGCGGCCTCGCCCTCGTCGGCTTCCGCGGCGCCTACAGCGAGGTCAAGGTCTGGCTCTTCACCTCGCTCCTCTTCGGCCTCCTGCACGGCGTGAACCTCATCCTCGGTCAGGGCGCGGTGCCCACCGCCCGCCAGTTCATCTTTGCCTTCGTCCTCGGCAGCGTCTTCTACGCCATCCGCCGCATCAGCGGCACGATCGTCGTCGTCATGGTCCTCCACGCGCTCTGGGACTTCGGCTCCTTCACCCACGTGGCCGGCAAGGCCACTGGCGCTGCGGCGGTCCAGACGGACATCGCCACCGCCGGAGCCGGTCTGCTGCAGTCGCTGCTCGTGCTGACCGCGATCATCCTCGTCATCATCGGGGCGAAGAAGATCCTCAAGCCCAGGGCGACCGTGCAGGCGCCCGCCGAGCCGCAGAGCGCGTGACGCGCTCGTCCTTCGACAACTGAGCAAGGAGACGACCATGATCGTCACGACCACCTCCACCGTAGAGGGCCGGCCCATCGCCGAGTACAAGGGCATCGTCAGCGGGACGGCGATCCATGGGGTCAACGTGGGCAAGGATTTCAAGGCTTTCGGCCGCAACCTCGTCGGCGGTCGCGCCGGCGCCTACGAGGACGAGATCGGCAAGGCCCAGAGCGAGGCCATGGCGGAGATGCAGAAGGCCGCCGAGGACCTGGGCGCCAACGCGATCGTCGGCGTCTCCCTCGATATCGAAGGCGTGGGCACCAACACCTCGATGCTGCTCGTCACCGTGTCGGGCACGGCCGTCGTGGTCGCACCGGGCTGACCCAGCGCCTCGCTAGCCGCGACGGTTGGCGAGCGGGCGGGCATGCGCGCCGCGCCGCCGGCCCTCTCAAGAATCGCGGGAGGGCTCGCGAGCGACGGTCCCGAGCAACGCGAGGAACAGCGGGCGCATTGACCACCACGTCCCGCGAGCCCGTCCTGCGGTTGGCCGGAGGGAGTCCTTGCCGACCACATCGAAGTACACCCGGCGGTCGAGAAGCTGCTGGCCCAGCCCTTCACCGCGCACCAGCGGCTCAGCTGACCTGGCCGATCACCTCGATCTCCGCTCTGACCGACTGAGCGGACTCGGGGAGACGCTCCGGGCCTGAGACAGCCGCCGGACGAACGGCCGACCCGGCGGGAGCCGGCAGAGCGAGTATCGCGCACCGCGCCGCGACCGTCGGGTCGCTGCGCGTCGCCGGGTCACCCCCGGGCGACCTGGTCGAGCAGCTCCGCGAAATCGCTCAGCTCGGTCCGCAGCATGCTCGAGGTCGCGGGGAGATCGTCGACCAGCTCACCGACACGTCGCCGGTCGAGGACGTAGGCGTACACGTTGCGGACCACGTGGCGGAAGCCGCGGTATCGGTCGAGTTCTTGGGCGAGCTGTTCCGAGACCACGGCCGGGCGCACATCGGGCAGCGCGAATGTCATCTGCCGCAAGAGCTCCTGATGCCAGGCTGAGCCCGTCGGCACAGACTCGTCGATGCGCTCCGCCACGGTCAGGAACACGCGCTCCAGACCCGCGTAGAACCCATGCAGGTTCAGCGCCGCAGCATCGACGTTGTAGCCGCCGGGGCTTGCCGCCGCATCTGTCCAGGCGCCGGCCACCCGATCGGCGACCTTCTGCAGGGCTTCCAGCTCTCGCCGGATCACCCCGGCCACGGTCAGATAGTCGCCTCTACTCACAGGGAGGCCCCCGTCTTGAGGATGGCTTCACGCAGGCCGTCCGGGCCTGCGTCGAGGTCCACCAGGTCGAACTCGAACTCGGTGAAGAGCGCGAGCAGGCGACCGAGGGCGGCGAAGTGCTCTTGCGGCCGCAGTCCCTGGGCGGCAAGGTCGATGTCGGAGCGCTCGCTGAAGTGCGTGCCTTCGGCCAGCGATCCGAACACGAGCACGCGCGACGCCCCGTACTGGGAGCGAAGAAGGTCGGCGGCCTCGCGGGCCACCGCCCAAGCCCGTTCGCGACGCTCAGCTCGGCGCCCGGCGGCCTCGGCTTCGCGGCGCCGCATGGTCCGCCGGTACGTCTCCAGCTGGTCGGCTGTCACGCTCAACGACATGCGTCGCAGTATACCGCCGTGCAGCCGCGGTACGTCGCCGTCCGCGCCCCAGGCAGGGTCGGCGCGGAGACCGCTCTGGCGGCCCGGTGCAGCGGCGGCCGGCTCGAGGCAGCCGCGGCGACTCGTAGGACGACGCCCTCGCCGAGAGCGTGAGAGGGCTCTGCAAGCCGAAGTGATCCGCCACGAGGGAACGTGGAAGGGTCCTGGAGACGTCGAGTGCGCCACTTCGGAGTGTCCGGCATCGCGGGAGGGCTCGCGAGCGACGGCCTCCAGCAGCGCGAGGAAGAGCAGGCGCATCGACCACCGCGTCCCGCGAGCCCGTTACGGCCTCCCCGAGCCGGCGAGGTGCCCAGGGGGAAGGACTTCCCCCGTCGGCCGTCGCCCCGTGAGGTGCGTCACGAGGATGTACACACTCACGAGGAGCACCCATGCCGGGAAGATCAGGATGACCCAGGAGGCCTGCGTCACGACGAAGAGGAGGAGGAGCGCTACCACGAGCGTGAGCAGCGCCATCCACCGGGGCATCACACCGGTGCGCAGCCAGAGCGTCGCCTGAGAGATCAAGAAGACGGCGGCCATCCTCAGGGCGTAGACGGTGAAGATCTGCGCCACGATCTCGCGGGCGTACAGGTAGGTGCTGCTGGCCACGAATGCCGACGGCGACTTGGCATAGGCGGCGGCGATGGCGGCCGCGGACGCGGCGGCGGCGAAGACCATCGCCAGGAAGAGCAGCCCGCTACCGAGAAAGACGGTCGAGAAGAACTGGTCCTCGAAACGTCCCAGGCGCTCCCGCGCCACGGCGATGAACCAGAGGAAGAAGAGCCCCGCGAAGGGCACGAGGGCGATGGCAAAGCGGAACGCGCCCGAGCTCAGCTCGAGCCACGCGCCCGAGTCGTCAGTCACGGCGGTCATCGTGCCGGAGATGATCGTCACGCTGACGCTGAAGAGCACGGCGAAGAGGATGCCCGCGACGGCGCCGGCGATCGGCGTCGCGGCCCGGCGCTCGACCTCGGCGGTGACCTCGGCGGAAGCAGCCTCGGTCGGTCGGCCAGCGCCGCCGCGACTCGATGTCCCGCTCATGTCTCCTCCTTGCCCTGCGCGGCACCGTCGCCCGCATGGCGTTCTCGCCACTCGAGCGCGGCCGCGTAGGCCGCAGAGCTGGACTCGCCGACGAGCTCCGCCTCCGGGAAGATGGCGATCGCGGACGAGTCCGCCGCTTCGGCGCGCCTGAACTGCGCGAGCAGGTCGGGGGTCACCCCGCTGAGGAAGAGACGGCCGCCGACGTCCTCGAGCTGCCGCGCGTACACGCGTGAGGATCTTGAACGAGGTGACGCCGAGCGCCGTACGACCGCGCAGGCGAAGCACGACGACCGGGGCGGCTGCGCCCTGCGGGTCGGGCAAGCGTGCAGCCAGGGTGCGCGCGCCCGCGTAGTACAGGCTTCCATAGACGTCGAGCAGGATGGCCTCGCGGCCCAGAAGCGTCGCCGGAGCCGGCCGCTCGGCGAAGCGACCGTCGGGGAGCAGGGCAAGCTCGACGACCCTGAGATCGAGGGCCTCTCGGTTGAGCTGCAGAAGCAGCGACAGCGCTACGCCGATGCCGACGGCGGCGGCGATCGGCAGGAAGAGCGTCGCGAGGAAGGTGGTCACCATGGCGACCACGGAGCTCGCGCCGGTGCGCATCACCATCCGGATCTCGTCGACCTTGACGGAGCTCACCGCGGCGAAGATGAGGATCGCAGCCAGCGTCGGCATCGCGACCCTGCCGACGAAGCCCGAGAACACCGAGAGGATGGCGAGCATCCAGAGGCCCGAGAAGATCGACGCCCAGCGGGTGTGCGCCCCGGCGGCGACGTTGAGCGCCGTCTGCCCCACCGAGCCGCCGACGGGCTGCCCGCGAAACAGGCCGGCGGCGATGTTGGCGATGCCCTGCGCCCGAAAGTCGGCGTTGGCGTCCGAAGCAGCCCCGTCGGGGTTGGGCGCCGCCTCGGCCACGCCGGCTCCCTGGACCAGCACGATCACGGCGATCACGACCGCGCCCGTCAGCACCGGGACGGAGAAGAGCATGTGCAGCGGCGGCAGCTGCGGCAGCGGGATGCCCGTGGGGATCTCGCCGACGTCGGACACCGTTGTCACGCTCGGCAACGCCAGGGCGAGCAGGCTGGGCACGGCCAGCGCGACCACCGAGGCGTAGGACGAGAGCCGCGTCCGCATGAGCACGAGCAGCAGGGCGAACGTCGCTGCGCCGACGAGCAGCGAGGCCGGGTCGATGCGGCCGGGGTGCAGGGCGACGTCGAGGGCGCGCGTCAGCGCGACGCCGCCGTTGGCCTCGGCTCCCGTCAGGTCGCCGATCTGGCTGAGGACGATGTTGGCGGCGACCCCGGTGAGGAAGCCCAGCATGACGGAGAGCGAGACGAAGCGCGTGTAGCGGCCCAGCCGGAGCAGGCCGGCGACCACCATGACGACGCCGGCGAGCAGCGTCAGCAGGATGAGCGCCTCGGTGCGCGCGGCCGGGTCGAAGCCCGCCAGCGCCGAGCCGGCGGCCAACGCCGCGGCGCTCGTCGTCGTGATGACCATGAGGCGGGTGCTCGAGGTCAGCCCGCCGAAGATCGGCCCGGCGAAGCTGGCGTAGAGGCCGTGGATGGGGTTGACGCCGACGAGTACGGACGCCGCCATGCCGTCCGGCACGCTGCCGACAGCGCCGGGGATGCCCGCTACCGCATCGCGCCCGAGGTCACCGCGCGAGACGGCCAGGGAGCGGAGCCAGGTGCGCAGGGCGACTCTCACTCGCGTGGGCGCACCGGTCGGTGCGATAACTCCCTCAGCATCGTTCGACCTCGGTCCGTGCCGTCTCACCGGCCGCTCCTACACTCCCTCGACAGGCGCAGGCCGCTCTCTGCCCATGCGCCTCGCGACCGGGAGGAGCACCAGGAGCAGCACGATCGCGGCGACCAGTACGTAGGGGAGAGTCATCGTCCCGGCGAAGTTCTGCGATGCCACGACGATCGCGGCGGACACGTTGCGCTGTGCCGTGCCGAGCGTCATGACGCTGCGGGCGCCGCGATCGCGCCCACCCAGGAGCGCGCCGATGAGCAGCGCGCCCCCGATGAGGAGGAGCAGGGCCAGGAACCCGTAGGACCCGACGAGGTCGATGATGTTGGAGACGTTCAACCCCAGGCCCAGCACCAGAAGGGCGAGCATCGCGATGCTGGAGACCTTGTTCATCACGGACGCCCACCGCTCCCCCGCCTCCGTCCAGTTCGATCTGATGAGCAGGCCGACGGCGAGCGGGACCAGCATCAGGGCGACCAGGGACTTGAGGATGTCCCAGGCGCTCACGCTCACGCCCTGCAGCAGGAGCGGCAGCACCAGCGGCAGGTAGATCACGGTCGTCACCATGAGCAGGATCATCAGCCCGACGGCGTAGGCGACGTCGCCCTTGGCGCCTTGTACCAGCTTGGGCAGGAAGGGGGCGCCGGCGCTCGCCGCCAGGATCAGCAGCCCGGTCTCGAGCGGCTGGTCCAATGGCAGGACGAGCGTGATGAGCCAGGCCAGCAGCGGGACCAGCACGAAGTTGGCCGCCAGCGCGACCACGACCCTGCCAGGCTTCTTGAGCGGCCGCAGGATCTGCGTGACCGTCAGGCTCATGCCCATGCCCAGCATGCTGCTGGTCACGAACAGCACCCCGGAGATGGTCGCCAGCGCGGTGAAGAGCTCATTGACACTCATGGCCGAGAGCCCTCGGTCATCGAGCGAGGTCCTGAGCCGGCGTCACGAACGCGGGCAGCTCCGTCACTGGCGCGCCATCAGCATGCGCAGCGTCGCTTCGTCGTCCTCGATCAGGTCGCCACTCACGTCCACGACGACCTTGTGCAGCTTCCGGTGAAGATGGCGGGCGGAGCGTAGTCCGGTGTGACCGGCGCCCCCAGGGCCCGGCCGCAGGTCACGCCGCCGGTGATGCCGAGGGCCAGCGGCGTGGTCGTGGGCACCTCTGCGGCGGCCACCAGCGCGCCGTCGACGTAGAGCTGCGCAGTGCCGCCGGCGCCCTTGCCCACGCCGATGTCGGGCGGCGAGGTGACCTCGAACTCGAAGCGCAGCTCGTGTTCGCCCGCCGGCACGGGCTCGGGCGACTCGACGTAGTAGCGGGCGCGGTCGACGTAGTTGTGGCACCACTTGAGCTTGCCGTCCTTCAGATAGAAGGCGTAGCCGCTGTCCATACCTCCGTGCGCCAGCAGTACACCGTCGGCGCCGCCCTCCGGGATCTCGGCGAAGGCGGTGATGCTGTGGGCGCGGTTCAGGACCTTCGCCGCCGCATTGCCCGCGACCATCTGCGTGCCCGGGTAATACGTGAAGCTGCTTCGGTCGGCGGCGATGACCGGCCGTTCCTCGAGCAGGCGCTGCACGCCGCGGCCATCCACCGGCAGGACGTTGTACTTGCCGGCTTCCACGTACCACTGGCCGATCAGCTCGATCAGCTTGTCGCGGTGCTCGGCGGCGATGTCGTGGTTCTCGGCGAAGTCCTCGGCCACGTGGTAGAGCTCCCAGTGGTGCGCGTCAAGCTCGGTGAGCGTGTCGTGGGAGAGAGGCGCGCCGAACGGCGGACCGGCCTCGGCGAACGACGGACCGGGCCAGGGGCAGACCGCCCGCCACCCGTCCTGGTAGATCGAGCGGTGGCCCAGCATCTCGAAGTACTGCGTGTGGTGCCGGGTCGGCGCATCGGCCGCGTCGAAGGTGTGCGCGAAGCTCACGCCCTCGATCGGCGACTGCGTGACACCCTCGATGCTCGGTGGCGGCTCGAGGCCGAGGGCCTCGAGCACCGTCGGCACCATGTCGATCGCGTGGGCGTACTGGGCGCGCACGTCGCCGCGGGCGGCGATCGCCGCCGGCCAGCTCACGATGAACGGGTCGCTGATGCCGCCGCGGTAGGTCTCGCGCTTCCAGCGCCGGAATGGCGTGTCTCCCGCCCAGGTCCAGCCCCAGGCGTAGTGGTTGAACGTCGTCGGCGAGCCGAGCTCGTCGATGCGCGCCAGGTTCTCTTCCAGCGACTCGGGCACGTTGTTGAAGAACTGGGTCTCGTTGACGGAGCCCGTGGGGCCACCCTCCGATGAAGCGCCGTTGTCGGAGATCACCATGACGAGCGTGTTGTCGAGCTCGCCGAGCGAACGCAGGAACTCGAGCACCCGTCCGATGTGGTGGTCGGTGTGGGTCATGAAGCCGGCGAAGACCTCCATCATGCGCGCGTACAGGCGGCGCTCGTCGGCGCCGAGCGACTCCCACTCCTGCACGTCCGGGTCGTGGCGCGAGAGCTCGGCCTCCTGCGGCACGATGCCGAGCTCCTTCTGGCGCGCGAAGACGCGCTCGCGGTAGGCGTCCCAGCCGTCGTCGAACTTGCCGGCATACCTGTCCGCCCACTCCTTGGGGACGTGGTGGGGAGCATGCTGGGCGCCGAGACAGTAGTAGAGGAAGAAGGGCTTGTTCGGAGCCACCTGCTTGGTGTCGGCGATGAACGAGATCGCCCGGTCGGCGAGATCCTCGTTCAGCGTGTAGCCCTCCTCGGGTGTCTTCGGCGGCTCGACCTGATGGTTGTCGTACACCAGCTCGGGATAGTACTGGTGCGTCTCGCCGCCCAGGAACCCGTAGAAGCGCTCGAAGCCGCGTCCCAGCGGCCAGCGGTCGTAGGGGCCGGCGGCCGAGATCTGATCGGCCGCGGTCAGATGCCACTTGCCGACCGCGTAGGTGTTGTAGCCGTGCTGCAGCAGCATCTCCGAGAGGAACCCGTTCTCGTGCGGGACGTAGCCGTTGTAGCCCGGGTAGCCGGTCGAGCCCTCGGTGATGCAGGCCATGCTGTTGGAGTGATGGTTGCGACCAGTCAGGATGCAGGTCCGGGTCGGCGAACAGAGCGCCGTGGTGTGCATGTTGGCGTAGGTCAGGCCGTTCGCGGCCAGCGCGTCGAGGTTCGGTGTCTCGATGGGGCTGCCGAAACAGCCGATCTGGCCGTAGCCGGTATCGTCGAGCACGATGAAGAGCACGTTCGGCGCACCCTCCCGTGCCCGCAACGGCTGCGGCCAGGCGGGTTCGCTCACGTCGAACGTCCGGCCCACGACGCCGGGGAACGCCGTGCCGGGCGCGTACTCGTTGAGAGCCATGGACTCCTCCTTCAGGTGGACGGCGCGGCGCCACGACCATTCCGGCGCGGCGAGCTTCAGCGAATCGTCAGAGTGAAGCAGGTTCCTGTTAGCAGTCCGTTAACCAAGCCTGCCACGTTGGGCCGAAAGCGGACCCGACGAGGGGCCACGGGCCTGCAGCGGCAGCGGGCCGACACCGACTCGGGTCCATGGTCACGGACCCTGAAAGGCCCCGACCAGCGCAACGACGACGCCGACCGCTCCGGCAAGGAGCAGGCCGCTCACGACCCCGCGCCGGAGAACGAAGAGCCAGAGCATCGCCCCGAAGAGCACCGGCACCTGCCACAGGTGCTGCAGGGAGAGGCCGAGGGGGATCGCCGATCCCGCGATGGCCCCGATGACGGCTATCCCCGCCCCGGTGAGAAACGACTGGACCGCAGCGCTCGCCCGGATCTGGTCGAACCGCGGCCCACCGGCCAGGACAAGGAAGAACGAAGGAGCGAACGCGACCGCCGCCGCCAGCAGGGCGCCGCCGACGCCGCTCGCGGCGTAGCCGACCACCAGCCACGGTCTGGACGACCGGTCCCGGGGTGACCTGGCCGAGCGCGACGGCATTGAGGAACTGTGCGCCGGTCATCCAGTGGTAGGTGACCACGGCATCGTGCTGCATGAGCGGGACGATGACGAATCCGCCGCCGTAAGAGAGGGCGCCGACCTTGAAGGCGACCCAGGCGACGGCACCGAGACCGCCAACCACGCCGGCCTGCGCGACGAGCGCCGGGATGAGGGCGCGCGTCGAGCTCCCTCCCAGACCCGGACCGGCCCGACCGGCGGACCGCTATCTCGGTCACGCCGCAGGCGAGGAGCAGGAGCACGAGGTATGGGCCGACTGTGGCCGCGGCAACGCCTCCGACCAGGGCGTAGGCGGCCCAGCGGACCTTCTCGGCCCTGCGGCCGCCGATGCGTCTCCAGCTGGCGGGGACCAGCCCCGCCGCCGCGCCCAGGGCGACCGCAGGCACGGCGGCGCCGGCGCCGGCGGCCGCGCCGAGCACCCAGGCCGGCGGGCTGCCGGCGAGACAGAGGACCGACAGCGCGATGATGAGCACCAGCCCGGGCACGATGAAGCAGACGCCGCCGCGGACAGCACCAACCGCCCCCCGCAGCCTCCAGGCGCAGAAGATGGCCAGCTGGGTGGAGGCAGGTCCCGGCAGCAGGTTGGTGGCCGCGATGCCGTCCTCGAACTCCTTGGCTCCCATCCAGCGGCGCTCCTCGACGCAGAGGCGACGCAGCAGGGCGATGTGCGGGCGTCGCACGCGGCGGCGACCGACGATCGGTGTGTTCCTCTCCGCGCGCCGCGGAAAGTACGCTTCGCGAGAGGACGGCGAGGCTCCGGGCGGCGAGCGAGACGACGCTGCCTGGCGTGGGCCGCGCGTCCTCGGCAGCCATCTCCTCGAGACGGCCGGGCGCGGAGAGGGGGCCGGCGATCGCCAGCCGCGCAGCTCGTGGCAGAGTGCGCATCGCCGGGTCAGCTTCCAGCTCGCCTCGTAGGCGACGCCACCGCTCCCCGGCAAGCTGCCAGGAAGTTGCTGGCCTTTCAGGGAACCACAGGGCGAGCAAGCTCCGGGCACCCGCGGACTGTCGCCAAACGACTCCGAACCACCATCGCAGTCCCCCGATCGGCACGCGCCAGGCTGCCAGGAGTTGCCGGTACGTAGCCAGATCCGCGGGAAGACTGGCAGTGCGGTAGTCCGTAGAAGCATGGAGAGGAGAGCGCCATGAGCAACGAACAGCCGGCGCCTGAGACAAGAGGTGTCACGGTGGAGTTGCTTGCAGCTGTCGACCTTGGCCCTGAGATCGAGGGCATGGCGGGACGCCAGCTTCGAACGCGCATGGTGACCATCGAGCCTGGCGGCGTCTTCGGCCCGATCCACGACCACAAAGGCAGACCGGGCACCGTCTACGTACTGCAAGGAACGATCACCGACCATCGCGATGGAGTCGCTACGGACTATGGGCCGGGAGTGGGCTGGCCCGAGGACAGCAACACCACGCACTGGCTCGAGAACAGAGGGACGATCGCGGCGGTGGAGATCTCGGTCGACATAGTCAGGGATGAGTAGGCGGTGGCCCAACCCCGCGCCGGCTCCGGCAGCCATGGAGTAGGCTCCCGGCGCCGGCGCGCAGGCTTTGCGCGGGGCGTCGACTGGAGGAGTCGGATCCGATGGGGGTCAGGACGATCGTGGCGGGGGACGTCCGTCTCGCGAGTGAGGCGTTCGGCGAGTCCTCCGACCCGACCATCCTGCTCATCATGGGCGCCATGGCGTCGTCTGTCTGGTGGCCCGTCGACTTCTGCCGGGAGCTGGCGGCGCGGGGGCGCCACGTGATCCGCTACGACCATCGCGACACCGGCGCATCGACGAGCTACGCCCCGGGCACGATCCACTACTCGGTCGATGACCTGGCCGACGACGCGCTGGCCGTGCTCGACAGCTACGGCGTCGCCCGTGCCCACCTCGTCGGCATGTCCCTGGGCGGATTGCTGGCCCAGCTCGTGGCGCTCAAACACCCGGAGCGCGTGATCACCCTGACGCTCGTCAGCTCGGAGCGCCTCGCCGAGACCGACCCCGACTTGCCGCAGATGTCGCCGAAGATCCCCGCCTACCACGCCGCGGCGACGTCGCTCGACTGGAGCGACCGCCAGGCGGTCCTCGACTACCAGGTGGGCGCATGGCGGCTCCTGTCGGGCTCCGCACACGAGTTCGACGAAGCACACATCCGCGCCCTGGCGGCGGCCGACTACGACCGCACACCCGACCCCCTCACGCAGTTCAACCACGCTCTCCTCAGCGGCGGCGAGCGGTGGTACGGCCGCCTCTTCGACATCACGCAGCCGGCACTCGTCATCCACGGCACGGAGGACCCGGTCCTGTCCTACGCCCACGCCCTGGCGCTCGAGCGCGACCTGCCCGACGCAACGTCGCTCACGCTGACCGGTTCCGGGCACGAACTCCATCCGGCCGACTGGCCCGTCATCATCGAGGCCATCGCCGCACACACTGGCAGACGCTGACGTAGACCGCGAGGCAGCGCTCGACGATCTCCTCGCTGGGGCCGGGGCGGCGCTAGCCACTCCTGACTGCGACCCGGAAGTGCGGGCTGACCAGGGCCGTGTCGAGCCGCCGAGCGGCGGGCGCGACCCGCAGAGGGCTCTGCATAGCTAGCTTTTCCATAAAGTGACTTTATGATTGAGATACTCTATGGAAGGGAACATCAGGGACGGTCTAGTCATGGACCACGCCGGCCGAGGCCGGAGACTCTCAAGGAGGAAGCGACGATGCGCTCCACATCCCTGCCCTTCGAAGTTCCGCTCAGGAAGCACCTCGCCGTGGCCAGCATCGCCCTGATGCTGACCATCGCGAGCCTGTTTCTGCTGGCCGTACCTTCAGCCCAAGCCGCGACCCTGCGTCTCGACGGCGTGCGCACCACGCTGACCACCGATCCCGCCACCACCTCGGCGCTCTTCGGCGCCGGCATCATCCCACTGCCCGTGGCGCCGACCCCGATCGTCCCCACGGCGGACGCCGCCCGGTATACCTTCCCCGTGACCGGCGGCGCCGTCGACAGCAAGACCCTCGCCGGCTCCATCCTTCACTCCGGCGGCCTGCTGCTCGCCCAGCGTGACGGCATGGGCTGGAAGGCCCTGAGCCTCACCAAGTTCACCATCCGCATCAACGACAACCCCGGTCTCACCGCGATCGTGAACGGCGGCGACCGCGTCCGCATAGCAGATCTCGATCTCAGCAGCGCCAAGATCGACCGTTACACGCGGCACGGCCGCGCCTTCGTCAGCATCGGCAACGTTGGCGTCACGCTCAACGCAACGGCCATGGGCGCGATCAACAGCACCTTCGGCACCGCGCTGCCCGACGAGGTCAAGCTCGGGACCGCAAAGGTGCTTGCCCGGGTGGCCCACTGACCTGACCGAGCGCTACACGTACTCCTCGGCTTGAGCCGGGCACCCGACCGACGAACCGGGCGGGTAGGGCAGCGGCGAGGCGGGCCACCACGGTGGCCCGCCTCGCCGCCATCATTTCGCAGCCCAAACGCTGACAGTGGCCCAGGCTGGCCAGGACCGGCTTGGGCCTGGAGGGTCACCGCCGGCCCACGGTCGACCCCTCGACGGTGGCTCTCACAGACTGCCTATCCGACTCCCCCAGCCTTGGTGCTATCGTCTTGGGCAGAAGCAGACAGCTGCGCCTGTGCGGAAGCGCAGGCTGCAGACTCCTTGTTCGGCAGAACAGAGCTAGATGAAGCGACGCGGTCTTAGACTCCTGATCGCCCTCGGGGTCGGCGGGGGGCTCGTCGGCCTGGCGGCCGTGCTCGTCCGGGTCACCCGTGTCCACGACTTCTACGCCGTGTGTCTCGTGATCGGCCTGATCGCCATCGGCCTCGCGGTTGCGGCTCTGGTCTCTCCCAACGTGCTCATGCAACGCGCGACTGGAGACCCGTACTTCGGCGAGAGCTACACGCCCCCCGACGACGTCAGCTTCTCGGAGGCTGAATATCGCTGGGTCGGCTGGTACTCCCTCTACCTGGTACTGGCGGCTGTGCCGTGCCTTCTCACGGCGCTGATCCACTACTGGACATAGCGTCGACACGGCGGGTCTGCCGAACAAGCGCGTCTTGGTGTCGCTCTGTCTCTCGTGGGACCCAGAGGCCGGCAAAAGCTGGCCGGCCGCAGCCTGCGCTTCGACGCCGCCGCGGAGCGTGAGCTGAACGAGGCCGTCGACTTCTGCGATCTCGAGAGTCCCGGCCTCGGCGATGTCTTCCTTGCAGAGGTCGAGCACGCGCTCACCACGGTCGAGGCGTTCCCCGAGGCGGCTGAGCCGCTCCGCGACGGGGTGCGCCGGCGCGTCCTGCCATGCCCGCCTTCTCAAGAAGGGTCGACACGGGACACGACACAACGCCGGCGCCCCTCAGGATGAGTGCAGGCGGCGGCGCCGATCGGGGTGTTGGCCACACCACTCATTGAACCTCGTGACGGCGAAGAGGTGTCCTATCTCGTGACCGCCCTGGAGCGGTATCGGCGGTGACTGACGGCACTCGCCCATGGTGCTCTGTTCGCGCTTCGGGTCCATGCCCTTGGAGCCCACCTCCTTCAGCCCGTACTCGACGTCGTCGGGGAGGCGCGCCCACCAAGGGCACGTCTCGCAGGTCGCTTCATTCATCTCGTCGCTCCCCGTTGCGGTCTCCAGGAAGCCCACCGGGACGCGATCCACGCGATCGACCCGGTGCGACCACCATGGTTCCTCGTGCGTTGCATTGGCTCAGACTACTCTCCGGGAGCGAGCGCGCACCAGTCAGTGTCGATGCACCCCCGCCGACGCATCCTTCGGCGCGACCCGTTGAGCGCCGTGTCGTGCGGCCGGCGCGGACGGTCGGGCGTGACACGCGGCTCGACCGGGCGCGCTTCAGTCGGCTGCGCCTCTGTTGGCGCCCGGTCAGCCTGCTTCCGGGGGTGCGTAGTGGTCATGAAGCATCGCGATAGGAGTACATGACCGCTGGGTGGACCGCATCGTGGGCCTCGACGGGGTACGGGCCGAGATCGCGATGCTGCAGACCCCGGACGGCCGAGATGCCTCGCCTGCGCAGCCCGTTGAGGTAGCCCACCTGCCAGGCGATGAAGAGAATGCCGCCGCCGAGAACGAGAGCTCTGTCGTTGCCCGCGCCGGGCCCCGCACCATGATCGACCGGCCTCGCGAGCCCGTCTGACGTCCCCTTGCCGTACCGTCCGGCAGCCTCGGACCCCAACACGATCATGTCGGCCTCCCCCTCGACGCGCCTCGGCTCGGGTGAGCCGCGCGTGAGTGCTACCTGCCCGGAGGACCGACGCCAGGCGTCGGCGGCCGTTCGTGCCTCCGCGGCGACAGTCCTTGCTTGCAGGCGACTCCCCTGGCCGCCGAACACCGGGGGATGGCCCTCCGAGGTAAACGGGTAGCCTGCGGACAGCAGACCCACCGACCACACTCCGGGAGAGCACCATGAGCGAACCACCGCGTGCGATCGACACCGCGCTCTTCGACGCGGACACCGCCGCGTCCGACGACTTCTACCGTCATGTGAACGGCGGCTGGATCGACGTCAACCCCGTCCCGCCGGAGTACGGCTCCTGGGGCGCCGGTCAGATCGTCCACGCCCGTAACCAGGAGGTGCTGCAACAGCTGCTGAAGGACGCGGCGGCGCGCACGGAGCCCCGCGACTCGGCCGGCCAGATGGTGGGCGACTACTTCGCCGCCGCCATGGACGAGGCGGCGATCGCCGCCGCCGGGGTGGAGCCGCTGGCGCCGTACCTGGCGCGCATCGACCGCGCCTCGTCCGTCGCCGACGTGCGCGACATCCTGCGCGACCTGCAGCGCTGCGGGGTGGACCCGCTCCACTCGCTGGGCATCGCGCCCGACTTCGAGGATCCGGGCGCGTACCTCGTCTACGTCGGCCAGGGCGGTCTGGGTCTCCCCGAGCGCGACTACTACACGCGCGACGACGAGCAGTCGGCCAAGCTTCGCGAGCAGTACGTCGCCCACGTGGCCAGGCAGCTGGGCAGCCTCGGCGACACCGGCGCGCACACGCACGACACCGGCGTGCGCGCGCACGAGGCCGCCGCGCGCATCCTCGCCTTCGAGACGCGCCTGGCCGAAGCGTCGTACACCGCCGCACAGCTGCGCGACGTGCAGCTCACCCTGAACCGGTACGACGTGGCCGCGCTGGACGAGCTCATGCCGGCCTTCGGCCTGCGCGGGTACGTCGTGGACCTCGGCGTCACGTCGGACACGGTCAGCGTGGACAACCCGGGCTTCTTCCGGGCCCTCGACGCCACCCTCACCGAGACGCCGATCGAGACGCTGAGGGACTACCTCCGCTGGCACGTGATCAGGGCGTCCGCGCCGGCCCTCGCGCCCACGTTCGAAGACGAGGCGTTCGACTTCTACGGCCGCACGCTCGGCGGGCAGAAGGAGATGCAGCCCCGCTGGAAGCGCGTGCTCAACGCCGCCTCCGTGGACGTCGGCGAGCTGGTGGCGCAGCTGTACGTCAAGGCCGCGTTCTCGGAGGAGGCCAAGAAGCGCTGCGAGGAGATGGTCGACCACCTGCTGTCGGCGATGGGGCAGGCGATCCGGAGCGCCGGGTGGATGACGGAGACCACCCGGGCGGAGGCTCTCCGCAAGCTCGAGGGCTTCACCTACAAGATCGGCTTTCCGGACGAGTGGCGCGATTACACCGGTCTCGTCATCGAGCGGGCGACCTACGTCGAGAACCGCATGCGCTGTGCGTCGTTCGAGTTCGCCCGGCAGATGGGCCGGCTCGGCGAACCGGTCGACAGGGGCGAGTGGGCCATGCCCGCCCACGTGGTGAACGCCTACTACCACCCGCTGCTGAACGAGATCGTCTTCCCCGCCGGCATCCTGCAGCCGCCGTTCTTCTCCACGGACGCCGACGACGCCGTGAACTACGGCGCCATCGGCGCGGTCATCGGGCACGAGATCACGCATGGGTTCGACGACCAGGGCAGCCACTTCGATGCGCGCGGCCAGCTGCGCGATTGGTGGACCGAGGAGGATCGCAGCGAGTTCATGCGGCGCGCGCAGGTGCTCGTGGACCAGTTCGACGAGTACGCCGTCTTCGACGGCCTGCACGTGAACGGCCGCCTCACGCTGGGCGAGAACATCGCCGACTTCGGCGGCCTGAAGATCGCCTACGCCGCCCTGCGCGAGGCGCTCGCCGGCAGAGACACCGCGCCCATCGACGGCTTCAGCCCCGAGCAGCGTTTCTTCCTCTCGTGGGCGACGGTGTGGCGCACGAGCTACACGGACGAGTACCTGCGGCTGATCGTCACCACGGACCCGCACTCGCCGGCCCGGGCGCGCGTGAACGGTCCGCTGGCCAACCTCCCGGCGTTCGCCGCGGCGTTCGCGATCGCCCACGGGTCGCCCATGGTGCGCGGCGAGGAGGAGCGCGCGCTCATCTGGTGAACGCCGGCGTCACGTCCACGCCGGGTGGCTCACGGACCTCGAAGCCAGAAAGGAGGCATGCTTGCCGTACGGATACGCCTTCGCTGTGCTCATCGTCGCGTGGGTCACCGCATGGGCGGTCGCACCCCACCGTCCGCGGGGGCCTCGCCCCTTCGCGCCGAGCTTCTGGTTCAGCGTCGCAGTCAACGAGCTGCCCTTCCTGGCCATCGCGTGGCTGGTCGTGAACACGCTGACGGCCGCAGTCGACGGGTCGCTCGATTCGCCGGGTGGGTACGCGGTCGTCGGTGTGGCAGCACTCACTTGTGGTGGATTGGCCGTGATCGCGCGGCGAGGTTGGAACGCGGGAGCCGAGGTGCCGCGAGCGCTGCACGACCAGGGCATCGCACCGCCGGATCCGATCCGGGACAGCGCCGGACGCCCGTCGCTGGTCCGCCTGATCGTGTGGCCGTTCAGCGTCCGGCCGCGCGGCGTGCGTCGAGTCAGGAACATCGACTACGGCGAGCACAGCCCGGCGACCCGGCTGGATCTCTACCTCCCCAAGCCCCGGGCGGGCCCGGCCCCGGTGCTCGTCTACTTCCACGGAGGGGGGTTCTACGGTGGGAGCAAGTCCTGGGGGGCCAGGCCGCTGTTCTATCGACTCGCGGCATCCGGGTGGGTCTGTGCCAGTGCGGACTACCGGCTCGCGCCGCGAGCGTCGTATGCCGACGCGCTGGCCGACGCACGCCAAGCTGTCGAGTGGGTCCGTCAGCACGCCGCCGAGCACGGAGCCGATCCTGAGCGCATGTTCCTCGCGGGCAGCTCCGCCGGTGCTCATCTGGCGTCGGTCCTGGCGCTGGTCGGCCACGACTCGACGACCACCGGGCGGCCGACGCCGGACGTGCGCGGCGTGGTGACGCTCTACGGGTACTACGGGCGGGTCAGCAATCCGCACGGCCCGAGCTCGCCCTTCGATCTGATCGGGCCGCAGGCACCGCCGTTTCTCGTCGTGCACGGCGACAACGACTCATTGATCCCGGTCGAGACGGCTCGTGACTTTGCGCGGCGGCTCGCGGCCGCGTCCGCCGGACCCACGGCGTTCGTGGAGCTCGGCGGCGCGGAGCACTCCTTCGGCCTGTTCGACTCGATCCGGTTCCGCGCCGTGATCGACGGGGTCGAGGCGTTCTTACGCACTATCGACCACGACGCACGACACGACCGCCGCACTGACGACTGACGGATGGCGCAGCGCGCCCGGGCGGCGACTTCATCCGTGCTGTCGGCACCAGCCCCCGCCGTCAGCGCCCGAGCTGACTCCCCCCATCGCCGCCGCCGTCTCCACGTACAGGGATCAGGATCTCGTTGCGTCGCAGGAACCAGGGGGTGAACGGCGGGTTGTAGCGAGCCCAGACCGGGTCGCCGGCGATGAGCAGTCCTCTGCTGCGCACCCACGATTCCAGCTTCATCTTGTGAGTGAGGTAGCTGCTCTCGGTCCAGAGGCCGGAGTACCGCATCGCGGCCATCTGCCGAGCTGGGACCTGTCGCACTGTGACCTGCGGATCCGCAGGCTCGGGAAGAGTCTCCAGAGCATAGGAGGCCGGCATCGTGAAACTGACGACCCACCTGTCTTGAGCGGGTTGCTGCCCCACCGGGGCCGTCATCGCGATCTTCTCGCCCGTCGGCTCCTGGGAGACCGGCGCCGTCATCGCCACCTTGTGCCGCGACCGGTTGCCGCCTGAGATATACCGAAAGAGCCGGCTGAATGCCTGGTTGCCGGCCCGTTCGAAGGACCCGGCGACGACGGTCTCGGCTACGACATGGGGAGCGTAGTCGCGGATCTCGAACTCGCCGTCCCTGTGCACCACGGTGTAGGTTGCCTCTTCGATCGCCACGCGCGAGTCCTACCCAGCGGCTGCGGGAACCAGTCGTCAGGCGACGCGGGGAGGCCGCAGGACTGCGGGTCCGTGGGCGCCTTGCCCGACCGACGGGCCGAGGCCTGACGAGCCCCCGTCCGGCGGTGGCGCAGGAGGCCGGCGTCAGACGACAGGCGCCGGCTCTGGAGTCGACTCGGCAAGCTCTGGACGGTCCGCGCGGATGCTGCCCAGCACATCATCCAGAAAGGCAACGGCCTCGACCTCGCCGAGATCGCGAGAGTACATGAACTCGCTGGAGAGGATCCGTTTGGCCTGGGTGAACACCTGCTTCTCGCCGACGGGAAGATCCTTGGCGGCGTTGCGGATGGCGAGGTTGCGCACCACTTCGGCGACCTCGAAGATGTCGCCGGTCTTGAGCTTGTCGCGGTTGTGCCGGTAGCGATGGCTCCAGCCCTTGGGCATGGCGGTGGGCTCGCCGCGCAGCACCTCGAGCACCTCGTCGACGACGTCGGCCGCGACGACCCTGCGCAGACCCGCGCGATCGGCGTTCTCCACGGGCACCATGACGGTCATGCTGTTGTGAAGGATCTGGATCGTGAGGTAGTCGCGCTGCCTGCCGAGGACCTCTTTGGGCTCGATCCTCGTGATCTTGCCGGCACCGTGATGCGGGCAGACGACCTTGTCCCCTACTGAATACATCGTCTCAACTCCCTTGCTGCCTGCTGGGCGCCCTAGGCTCGGCCTGCGATGGCACGCCCTCATGACAGAGGGAGGCGACGACCCCCCGCACGCGGTGTGGTGAAGGGCACGTGCGACGGTCTTCTGTGTGTCATTGTAGTGGAAACGTGCGCGTGATGCATGCTGAGCCGACGCTCGGGCGGCCGTCGGCGACGGAGCCCGGCCGCGCTACCGCGCCCCGCCAGGTCCGCCGGCGTCGCGCGGCCGGCTCGCCTCCAAGGCCCCCACGAAGGCCACAAGGTCGGCGGCGACGCGCGCTGCGTCTTCCCAGTAGAAGGCATGGCCGCCGCCCTCGTAGACCAGAAGCCGTGCACCTCGGATGCCCCTCGCGAGGGCTTCTTGCTCGCTTCGCGGCAGGATGGCGTCCCGGTCGCCCCAGACCACCAGCGTCGGCGCAGTGATGTCCCCGACCTGGAACGAGAGATCGTCCTCGAGTAAGGCCGCCATCGTCGCCTTCCACACGAACGCCGGCGCCTTCAGGCTCTCTTGGACCAAGGCCTCGACCTCGGCCTCCGGCAAGGGCCGCACGACGATCGACGCGATGAAGTCGCGCACGAAGCCGGGGTCGATGGGATCCTCCAGCAGCGAGAGCGTCGAGTCCCACGCCTCGCGCACGGCGGGCTTGTCGCTCAGCCTCAGAGGTGAGCCGAGGAGCACGAGGCCGAGGATGCGCTCGGGGCGATCAAGGGCAAGCCGCAAGGCGACCTGCCCGCCGCTGGAGGCCCCGACGACGACGGCCGCCTCGATGCGCAGGGCGTCCATGGCCTCCGCGAGGTCAGCGGCGAAGTCGGCCGACCGATAGCCGGACTCCGGGCGGCTGGCGTCGCCGTGACCGCGCAGCGTGGGGGCGACGGCGTGGACGGAGTCGGGCAGGTGCGCGAGCAGCGCCTCAAAGGCGCGCCCCGAGTCGCCCACGGCGTGCACGAGCAGGACCGTGCGCGCCGTCGGATCGCCCTGCTCGATGTAGGGCATCCGCACCCCGTTGGCCAACTCGACCGCGGCCAAGGTGCGCCTCATGGTGACCGCCTCGCTCGACACGGACGTATAGACGCTGTCCAGTCTTCCCCGCTCGGCCCTGAAGCCTGCATGCCTGAAGCAGGTCCTGGAGCGAACGGCGGGGGGCATCGTGATCTCTCCGGCTCCGGCGGCGTCCCCCCGCAGGGGCAGGCCGCCGGCGCCCGCGTCCCTCGCACGGTCGAGCCCAGGTTCCCCCCGCCGGGAGACGACCGGCGGCCGGGGCGGCCGTAGACTCCCCCCAGGTCGACGCCTGCGCGCGGGACGCTGGAGCGACATGACGGCGAATGCATCGGGGAGGCACCGTGAAGGCGGCAGTGCACACTGACTACGGCTCACCAGAGGTCCTGAAGACTCGAGGACGTCGACACGCCGGTCGTCAAGGACGACGAGGTGCTCGTGCGCGTGCGCGCCGCCGCCGTGAACCCTCCCGACTGGGCCGGCGTCCACGGCGTGCCGTACATCGTCCGCCTGGCCTTCGGGCTGCGCCGGCCGAAGCTCTGCATCCGCGGCACCGACATGGCGGGGGTCGTCGCTGCCGTGGGCACGAACGTGACGAGTCTGAGCGTCGGGGACGAGGTCTTCGGCCGCGGCGTCGGCACGTTCGCCGAGTACGCCGTGGCTCCGGAGGAACTCCTCGCACCCAAGCCGGCCGGCATCACGTTCGAGCAGGCGGCGGGCGTTCCGATGTCCGGTCTCACCGCCCTCCAGGCGCTGCGTGATTCGGGCGGCATCCGGCCGGGGCAGAAGGTCCTGATCGTCGGCGCAGGAGGAGGGGTCGGCACCTTCGCGGTGCAGATCGCCAAGTCGTTCGGCGCCGAGGTGACCGGCGTGTGCAGCGCGTCGAAGCTGGATCTCGTGCGGGCGATCGGCGCCGACCACGTCATCGACTACGCGGTGGAGGACTTCACCACAGGCGAGAAGCGCTTCGACCTCGTGCTCGACAACGTGCTGCAGCACTCGCTGTCCGAGCTTCTGCGCGTGCTGAACCGGGGCGGGACGCTCGTGCCCAACGGCGGCCAGTTCCACAAGCGCTGGTTCGCCAGTACCGGGGTCCTCCTCATCAAGGCGCCGCTGCTCTCGCTGGTCGTGCCGCAGCGGATCCGCGTCTGCCACGAGCACCCGGGGCAGAGCGACCTGCTGGTCCTGAAGGAGCTCGTGGAATCCGGCAAGCTGACGCCGGTCGTCGGCAGGGAGTACCCCTTGAGCCGGGTCCGCGCGGCGATCTCCTCCTTCGGGGAGGGGCACGCCGAGGGCAAGATCGTCATCACCATGTGAGACGGGGCATCCTTCCCCGCGTGTGTCAGTCGCTCGCGCCCTGGACCGACCTGTCCCCTTGCGTGAGATGAGCGATGAGGATGTACACGCTCACCATCAAGACCCAGGCCGGGAGGATCATCACGACCCAGATAGACTGCGACACGACGAACAGCAGGACCAGGGCGACACCGTAGGTCGGCAGTGCCATCCGCCGAGGCATCACGCTGGTGCGTAGCCACAGCGTAGCCTGGGAGATCAGGAAGTCCGCCGCCATCCGCAGCGCGTGGGCACGGCGATGAACCACAGGAAGAACAGCCCGGCGAACGGTATGAGGGCGATCGCGAACTTGAAGCGCCCCGCGCCGGTGTCGAGCCATGCGCCGGATCTCGCGTAGCACCTCTTGGATCGCCGCGTCGAGCTCCGCGTCCGGCATGCCGTCGAGGCCGCTGCGACCACGACCCTGGGATCGTGGCGACCGGCCGGCGTGGTGCGGAGCTCCGCCTCTCTACGCTCCACGAGCGCCTTGCTGACCAGCTCGCGCGAGCGTCGCTCGCGGCGCAGTCCTCCGCCGGGTACGCCGCCCCGCGCGGCCCGGCACCTGCCCGCGAGCCATCGCGTCGCCCGTCCTGGGCGCCGCTTCAGGCCTGGCTGCCCGCCGCCTCCTGGAGTTTCTCGAGCACGCGGTCGAGGCCGAACGAGGCCGGCTTCTGCCGCGGCGGGAACTCGGCGAGCTCGGCGATCGCCTCGGCCACCACCGCCTGCGCCGGGACGATCATGTAGATGCGGTCGATCATCCAGTCGTAGTAGGTGTTGGAGTCGGTGAGGGCGCGCTCGAAGGGGTCGCGCCGCAGGTTGACGACCTTGGGGGCGCGCAGTTCGACGAACGGCTCGAGCCACAGGGCGAGCTGGTGGGCGCGCTGCTCCTTGAAGATGAACTTCCAGTCGCCGACGCGCAGCGCCACGAGCTCGGCGTCGTCGTTGACGTAGAAGAAGCGGTCGCGCGGGCTCACCTCGGTCTCGCCGGCGAAGTAGGCGTTCATGTCCTTGCCGTCGAGCACCACCTTGAAGGTCTTGCCGGCGGCCTCGTAGCCGGCCCGGCACTTGGCCGCGATGGCCGGCTCGCCGGCGGCGGCCAGGAAGGTGGTCAGCATGTCCTGGTGGGCGACGATGCCGTTCAGCGTCACGCCGGCCTGCCACTTCGCCGGCCAGCGCAGGAAAGCCGGGACGCGGTAGGCCCCCTCCCAGTTGCTGTTCTTCTCGGAGCGGAAGGGCGTGATGGCCGCGTCCGGCCAGGAGTTGTAGTGCGGGCCGTTGTCGGTGGAGTACATGACGATCGTGTCGTCGGCGATGCCGAGCTCGTCGAGCTTGTCGAGGATCATGCCGACGTGCCGGTCGTGCTCGACCATGCCGTCGTTGTACTCACCCTGGCCGCTGATGCCACGGTTCTCTTCCTTCACATGCGTGCGAAAGTGCATGCGCGTCGCGTTCCACCAGAGGAAGAACGGCTTGCCCGTCTCCGTGATCTCATCGAGGTACTCGAGCGTGCGCGCCGTGACCTCGTCGTCGATGGTCTCCATCCGCTTCCTGCGTGAGCGGACCGGTGTCCTCGATCTTCTGGGTCCCGTCCGGCCTGCGCCCAGCTGTGGATGACGCCCCTCGGCCCGAAGCGCTTCTTGAAGGCCGGGTCCTTGGGGTAGTCCTCGTGCTCGGGCTCCTCCTCGGCGTTGAGGTGGTAGAGGTTGCCGAAGAACTCGTCGAAGCCGTGGTTGGTGGGCAGGTGCTCATCGCGGTCGCCGACGTGGTTCTTGCCGAACTGCGCCGTCGCGTAGCCCTGCGGCTTGAGGAGCTCGGCGATCGTCGGATCCTCGGGCCGCAGGCCGAAGTCGGCGCCGGGGAGGCCGACCTTGGTGAGTCCGGTGCGCAGCGGGTTCTGGCCGGTGATGAAGGCGGCGCGGCCGGCGGTGCAGCTCTGCTGGCCGTAGAAGTCGGTGAAGCCGACGCCCTCGTGGGCGAGGCGGTCGATGTTCGGCGTCTCGTAGCCCATCATGCCGCGGTTGTTGCAGCTGAGGTTCCAGAAGCCGATGTCGTCCCCCCACAGGACGAGGATATTGGGCTTGCCAGCGGGCATGACGGACCTCTCTTCGGTCGACAGCAGTGCACCGACCCGGCGCGCGCCTGAGTCACGCCGACTGTATAGAGGTGATCAGCGGGCCACAATGCCACAGCAGCGCTTGTACTTCCTGCCGCTGCCGCGGGGCACGGGTCGTTGCGGCCGGTCGTGCGGGCCTCCGCGGCGAGGATCGCCATGACCTCGCGCGCCTCGCCGCCGCGGGAGAGCACGTCGGCCGGGCGCATGCGCCGCTCGGTGTGCACGAAGGACTCCTTGAGCCCACCGCACAGCCAGTTCAGCCCGGGCTCGCCACCGGGCGTCACCAGGATGCGGTTCTCGGGGCACTCGCCGTGGCAGGCGAAGAGGAACTCGCAGGCGCGACAGAACGCCGGCAGCGTGTCCTGCTTGGCCCGCCCGAAGGCGCGCTGCCGCTCGGAGCGCACCAGCTCGCCGACCGACCGGGCTGCGGGCGTGGAGTCGATCATCTGGGAGGCATGGGGCTCAGCAGACATCGTCCGGCGCACATCGACTGGGCGGACGGCTGAGGAAGCCCCGAGCGCTATCGACGCCCCGGAGAGCTCGAAGTGCGCCGGCATCCGGCGGCTCCTTCAGCGCGCCGCCGGCGGGAAGATCGCCTCGTTCTCGTCCAGGTCCCCGTCCACCTTCGGCGCGCCAGACACCACGAGCACCGCGCCGGCGAACGTGATCAGCACGCCGGCGACGAGCTGGACGGTCGGGTGCAACCCGGTGAGGACGATGGAGAAGACGATCGCCCACACGGCGTAGAGCGAGTTGATCGGCATGGCGCGGCTGGCGCCCACGAGGTGGTTGGCGGCGTAGTACGTGAGGTAGGAGGCGGCGCCGGCTACGGCGGCGCCCAGGACGAGCCACAGGCTGGTGCTCCGGAACGCGGCGGCGAAGACGCCGAGACCGCCGGCCAGCGGCAGCACGACGACGAGGTAGATCACAGCCGAGGTCGCCATGCGCAGCGTGCCGGCCACCACCGGTTCCACGGCCTTCATCGCATGGATGGCCAGGACCCCCTCGACCCCCCAACCCACGGTGGCGACGGCGGCGAGGCCGATGCCGAGGTAGAAGTGCGGCATGTCACCGGCGGGGGGCGTGTACGTGGCGATCACGGCGCCCGTGACGGTCACGGCGATGCCCAGCCAGCCGCGACGCGAGACGTGCTCGCGCAGGAAGATACGGGAGAGGACTGCGCCGACGGCGGGATACGTGGCGCTGAGCGCCAGGGCGTACGCCGCGCCCGCGTACTTGATGCCGAACAGATAGCCCGACATGGCGATCGGGCCGCCGATGACGGCGGCGGCGCAGAGGATCAGCCCCTGTCTGGTGGCGAGGCTGCGCGGCAGCTGGCGCAAGCGCCCGGTGGCCGCGTTGAAGGCCACCATCCAGCCGGTCGCGAGGACGTCGTGCAGGGCGGCCGCGGCGAGAGGAGCGACCAGCGCGGCCGCGCCCAGGAACGGCGCCATCGCGAGAGCCACACCGAGCACGACGCCGTCGGCTCCCCAGCACACGCCCGAGAGCAGCGCCCAGGCGAGGCCCGAGCGGCGATAGGTGTGCGGCACCGCCGTCGAGGTCGCGCCGGCGGGCGAGGCGGCGCCCGCGGGCGACTCCGCCTGGTCGACGACGGACATCACCCGAGCCCCTGTACGGCGCGGCACTCGACGCCGGCGGCGCGGCGGGTCACGTCCGCCGCCACGGCGGCGAGCCGTTCGGGCTCAGGGCGCTCCAGCGCCGGCGGCGCCAGGTCCAGGGCGGCGTACTTGTGCGCGCCGAGCGCGTGGCAGGGCAGCAGGTCGACGCGGCGGATGCGCGGGTGGCCGGCGACGAACGCCGCGAGCGCCTCCAAGCTGTCGCGGTCGTCGTTCGCCCCCGGGACCACGGGTACGCGGACCGTCACGTCGGCGCCAGTCTCAAGCAGCCTCTCGAGGTTCTCGATGATCGACTCGTTGCCCAGGCCGGTCAGCTCCTCGTGCCTCTTCGAGTCGAGCGCTTTGAGGTCGTAGAGGAAGAGGTCGGTGAGCTGCGCCGCCTCGCGCAGGTCGTCCCAGCGCGCCTGCCCGCAGGTCTCCACGGCGGTGTGGTAGCCCCAGCGGCGGCAGCGCCGCAGGCACTCGAGCAGGAAGGCGGGCTGCGCGAGCGGCTCCCCGCCGGAGAAGGTGACGCCCCCGCCGGACCGCCGGAAGAAGGGGGCGTCACGCCGGACCTCGGCCATGAGCCCATCGGCGGTCACCTCGCGGCCCATGAGGCGCCGCGCCCCGCGCGAGCACGCGGCGGCGCACACGCCGCAGGCGGCGCACAGTCGGCGGTCGGTGCGCACGCGGCCTTCGTCCGTGCGCACGGCGCCGCGTGGGCAGGCCTCGACGCAGCGGCCGCAGCCGGCGCAGAGGCTCTCGAACCAGGCGATCTGCGGACCCGGCTGCTGCGACTCCGGGTTGGCGCACCAGACGCAGTGGAGCGGGCAGCCCTTGAAGAACACGACGGTGCGGATGCCGGGGCCGTCGTGCAGCGAGAACCGCTGCACGTCGAAGACCCGGCCGCGCGTTCCCGGCGCGGCCGCATCCGCCGCGCCGGCGTCCGCCGCGCGGGACTCGGCCGCGCCCGTCACACCCGGGTCTTCCACGCGCGACCTCCCGTCGATTCCCGCCGCAGGCTCGGAGTGGAGCGGTGGCCCGAAAGGCACACCGCTCTCACAGCGCGGCGTTCGCCGTGCGCGAGATGATGTCGTTCTGGATGTCCTCGTGCAGTTCGACGAAGAACGCGGAGTAGCCGGCGACGCGCACCAGCAGCGAGCGGTACTCGTCGGGCTCGGCCTGCGCGCAGCGCAGCGTCTCCTCCTTCACCACGTTGAACTGGATGTGGTAGATGGGCAGGTCGAGGAAGCCGCGCAGGTAGGCGGCGAAGCGCTGCAGGCCCTCGTCACCGGCGACGACCTGCGGCTCGAACTTGACGTTGAGCAGCGTGCCGCCGTCGAGGTCCTCGTGCTGGAACTTGCCGACCGAGCGCAGCACGGCCGTCGGCCCGAGCCGGTCCGTCCCCTGGTTCGGCGAGACGCCGTCCGCCAGGGGCCTGCCGGCCTTGCGGCCGCTGGGCAGCGCCGCGACCGTGAGGCCCTGCGGCACGTTGGAGGAGACCGGGTACCACGACGGCATCATCGTGCCGCCGGTGAGCGTCGCGTACTTGTCGTGCTCGGTCACGACGAGGTGCGCGAAGTGGCGCACGTACCGGTCCACCTCGTCGTCGTCGTTGCCGTACTTGGGCGCCGCGAGGCAGAGGTCGCGCACCTCCTCGTAGCCCTCGAAGTCGGCGCGCAGCGCCTCCCGCAGCTCGTCCATCGAGAGGCGCTGCTCGTCGTACACGAGCTTCTTGACGGCAGCCAGCGAGTTGACCCCGTCGGCGAGGCCGATGCCGAGCGTGCCCGGGCCGCGCTTGTAGCGGGCGCCGCCGCGCAGCAGATCGGCGCCGTTGTCGATGCAGTCGAGCATCAGCGCCGACGCCAGCGGGCACGGCAGCAGCTCGCGGTGCAGCGCCTCGGTCACGTGCCCCTGGATGGCGATGTGGCGGAGCTGCTCGGCGAGCTGCGCCATCACCGCGGCCTCGAACTCCTCGAAGGCGGCGAGCTCGTTCGGGTCGCCGGTCTCGAGGCCCAGCTTGCGCCCACTCAGCAGGTGTTCGCCGTTGAACAGCGCGAACTCGACCGCCGAGCCGAAGTTGTAGTGCCCGTAGTCGCTCCACTGGTGCAGCTTGCCGGGCAGGTTGGGCTCGACGCAGCCGACGAGACACCAGTCACGCGCCTCCTCGGTGGTCACGCCCTTGCGCAGAAGCGCCTTGATCCCGACCTCGTCGTTGTGGATGGCCGGGAAGCCGGTGCCCAGGCGCGAGAGCTCGCAGACCTTGAGCAGGAACTCCTCCGGGCAGTTGCGGTGCAGGCGCACGGCCAGCGAGGGCTGGTTGAGGCGCACGTCCATCGACGCCTGAAGCATCATGTACGAGACGTCGTTGGTGGCGTCCTCGCCGTTCGCCTTCACCCCGCCCGCGGTCACGTTCTGGAACGCCGTGTAGCCGGCGAAGTACTGCGAACAGTTGGTGTTGAGGATCCAGCACTGCTCGGCCAGCTTGACCCACAGACACTCGAGCAGCTCCTGCGCGTGGTCGTGCGTGAGCCGGCCGGCGGCCACATCGGCTGTGTAGTACGGCTCGAGGTACTGGTCCATGCGGTTGGGCGAGTACGACGGCGCGTTCAGCTCCATCATCAGGCTCATCTGCGCGAACCAGACCAGCTGCAACGCCTCGTGGAAGGTGCGCGGCGGCTCCTCGGCGATCCACTCGCAGGCCGCCGCGACCCGCTCGAGCTCGGCGGCGCGCTCCGGCGGCGACATCGCCGCCAGCTCCCGCGCCGCCGCCGCGTGCCGCCGCGCCAGGATGCCCATCGCCTCGCAGCTGATGACGACGGCCTCGAGGAAGTAGCGCTTGTCGTCGCTCGCCGGGTCGGCGACGTCGAGCGCCGCCAGCCGCTCTTCGGCCCAGCGGCGCACCCCGCCCCACCCCTTCGGCAGCAGGATCTCGCCGTAGCCGAGGGCGATCTCTCCCGGGCCCGACTCGGTCTTGATCTCGACGTCGATCACGCCGGTCTCGTAGCCGAGCGCCCGCGTGTCGGCCGGCACGCGCTTCAGCCAGTGCTCGATGACCGTCTTGCCCTTCCAGTACGGGTGGACGCTTCTCGCGGAAGAGCGCCTTCTGCTCCTCGTCCACGAGGTACGGGTCCTGCGGCCGGTCGCTCAGCGTGTCGAGCTCCTTGGCGAACCAGTAGTTGGACATCTCCGGCCCGAGGACGCCGGTGCGCGGTCTGCGCCCGGCGTTACCCACGATGAGCTCGTCGTCCTGGATGAGGATGGTCTTGGTCTCGCAGGTGCGCTTCAGGCCTTTGGCCCTGCGGACGACCATGGGTTCGCCCTCGGTCTCCTGGAAGACCTCGGTGTAGGCGAGCGCGCGCTCGATGCACACTGACGGCATGTGCGTGAAGTACTGCGTGCGCAGGCGCGCGATGCGCGGGGACAGGCCCTCGTCCGCCCGCGCGCCGGCCTCCTGAAGCATGGTCGCCATGTCCCCACCTTTCCGGAGCGCGTCCGTCCCACGACTCACCCGACCGGGTGAGTATAGCAGCGACTCACCCGAACGGGTAAGCTTCTGCGCGTATCGTGACCCGGACCTCAGGAGTGGCGAGGTGGCGAGAGCAGCCCCGGTCGACGCGAAACCTCAGACTCGCGACGCCCGCGCGCCCGCACAGCAGCAGGCGGCGCGTGTCCCGGCGTCGCGCCGGCTCCACCCCACCGCAAAGCGGATCCTCGCCGCCGCCAAGCGCCTCCTCACCGAGCGCGGCTACCGGGGTCTGACGCTGCAGGCGATCGCGACCGAGTCGGGCGTCAACAAGGCAGGGGTCTGGTACTACTTCGGCGGCAAGGAGCAGCTCGTGCTCGCGCTGCTGGAGGAGGTCGCCGTCACCGAGTCGCACCACTTCGGCATCCGGCCGGCGGCGTACGCGACGCTGGACGAGCGGGTCGACCTCATCGTGGGCAGCGCGCAGCGGGTGAAGGACCGGGTGGAGCGCTACGCCGCCTTCTACGAGCTCCTGCCCGAGGCCTCCCGCGACGCCCAGCTTCGCGAGCACCTGATGACGTACTACCAGGGCTGGTACGCCTGGGCGGGCGAGGTGCTCACTCCCCCGGGCGCGGACGGCGCCGTACGCACCGGGACACCGACGACGGTGGGCCAGTTCGCCTCGATCCTGCTCGACGGCATCTTCATGCAGATGGTCGTCGCCGCTCCCGGCTTCGACCTCGAGGCGGCGCTGCAGGACGCGCGCCGCACGCTCAGGCACCTGCTCGACCCCGAGCCGGCGGCGACGTGAGGGCGACGCCGCCGGGGGCCGCAGGCCGGGGCGGCGCCGCGGGGCAGAGAGACTGGGGCAAGTACGGGCTGGGCGCCGCGGCCGCCGGCTGGGTCGTCGCCTTCCTCCCCGCGGTCGTGCCGGCGGCCATCGCGCTGTGGTGCGCCGGGTTCGTCCCGAGCCTCGTCGGCCGGCGACGCGCGCGGCGCCTACGGCCTCGCCGGTCTGGTCCTCGCCTCACTTGGCCTCGTCTGGGTCGTCGCCGGCATCGCCCTCGGGCTCCTGTTCTTCCAGGTGTGAGCGTGGCCAACGGTGCGTGTGTTGCCGCATGTTCTGAGTGGGGTAGCCCTCTCAACATAAGCGGCACGGGCCGGCTCGAGCGTTGGGGCTCGAGCAGCGACCTGGCCTATGAATACAGGAGGGCATCATGAGCTTCACCAGAAAGGTCTCCCTGATCACGGGCGTGGCCTTCCTCATCACCTTCGCCGCCTCGATCCCGGCGGTGTTCTACTTCTACGCACCGGTGCTGGACAACGCCGACTACATCCTCGGCGCCGGCGCCGACACGCGGATCGGATGGGGCGCGGTCCTCGAGGTCATCCTCGTGGTCGCCAACATCGCCACCGCCGTGGCGCTGTACCCGGTCGTCAAGCGGCAGAACGAGGGCCTCGCCCTCGGCTACGTGGCGGCTCGTACCTTCGAGTCCACCATGATCGCCGTCGGCATCATCGCCACGCTTGCCGTGGTGACGCTCCGGCAGGAAGTTGCGGGAGCCGTCGACGCCGCCGCTTCCGTCGCTCTTGGGCAGTCGCTCGTCGCGGTCCACGACTGGACGTTCCTGCTCGGACCGGGCATGGTGGGCATCTGGAACGGCCTGCTGCTGGGCTATCTGATGTACCGCTCCGAGCTCGTGCCGAAGGGCATGGCCGTGCTAGGGATGGTTGCCGGCACCCTGCTGATCGCTTCGGCGATTCCGATCCTGCTAGGTGTGTACGAAGCAGGGTCCGCGCCGCAGGTCATCGCGACGGCCCCGGAATTCGTCTGGGAACTGTTCCTGGGCATCTACCTCACGTTCAAAGGGTTCAGGGCGGCCGGTCTGCGCAAGCTCGGGTTCGAGACGGGCGAGTCCGCCTCCGCGGCCGCTTCCGTGAGCGAGCTGCGGCCGGCGGCGTGATGAGCGCCGCGCCTCAAGCCAAGCGGACACGAGCCTTGTCCGCCGCCTGACAAGCGGCCACTACGAGGCAGCCGGGGCCGAGGGCGACTGGGCGGCGTCCAGCACCCTCGGCCCCGGCCCACGGCACGGGCACACCGACCCTCAAGCTGGAGGGATCAGGACATGCGCGCGGTCATATGCAGAGAATACGGTCCTCCGGAGGTCCTGGAGCTCCAACAGGTAGCGAAACCTGTTCCGAAGGATCACGACGTGCTGATCAAGGTGCATGCGACGACGGCGCACCGTGGGGACGTGAGGATCCGAAGCTTCGATGTGCCTCGGGGACAACGGCTCGCGGCGCGACTGGTCCTTGGCTTCGCTCGCCCGAAGAACCCGATTCTCGGGATGGAGCTGGCCGGAGAGGTCGAGGCGGTCGGCAGGGACGTGACCCTCTTCAAGCCGGGCGACGAGGTCTTCGCCTTCACCGGTTGGGGCCTCGGTGCCTATGCCGAGTACGTCTGCTTGCCGGAGAAGCCGAGAAGGTCGGTCACGAAGGACGGGATGCTGGCGACCAAACCGGCCGGCATGACCTTCGAGGAAGCCGCCGCCGGCGCGGCGACCGGAGGAGTCACGGCCTTGCGTGTCCTCAGAAAGGCGAGCATCGCAAGCGGGCAGAAGGTCCTGATCTACGGTGCCTCTGGAAGCGTCGGCACCTACGCGATGCAACTTGCCAAGTCATTCGGGGCGGAGGTCACGGGGGTCTGCAGTACCGCCAATCTGGATCTGGTGAGATCCCTCGGGGCCGACAGGGTGATCGACTACACGCGGCAGGACTTCACCGAGGGCGGCGAGACCTACGACGTCGTCTTCGATGCCGTCGACAAGCTCGAGCCCTCCCGGGCCAGGAGCCCCCTGAAGAAGACGGGCGTCTACCTGAACGTCAACAGGGACTCAGGTTCTGGAGCCGGGAGTCCCGAGGATCTTGTCTTCCTCAAGGAGCTCATCGAGAGCGGGCAGGTCCGGGCGGTCATCGACAGGCGCTACCCGCTGGAGGAGATCGTCGAGGCCCACACGTACGTCGAGAAGGGGCACAAGAAGGGACACGTGGTCGTCGCCGTGGCGTAGCGTGCCGCTCGCGTGCTGATCTGGCACACGTTGCCGTTGTGCGCCCACCCGGCGTGCCCGGACGGTTAGGACTGACCCACTTCCGCTCCTCGGCCACCCCCGGGTCGGCGTGGATGACGGCGCGGAGTCTGACGAAGAGCTCACCGCGCCAGTCCGGGATGGCGGCGATCAGGTCGTCGATGAGCTGGCCTGAAGTCGGCATAGCGCCTCCGGACGTCTGCCGTCGGCGGCCGGGAACGGAAGGGGCCGGGCCGGCAGGTTCCTCCGGCCCGGCCCCTCGCCGCTCGGGCGGTCTCAGGCGGCGCGGCGGGTCGCCTCGCCGCCGAACGCCTTCTGCTCCACCACCTCGGTGATGCGGTGCCCGGTGTTCGACACGAGCCGGCTACCACCGCCCTTCCAGAGCTCCTCGAGCCGGGCCGCGAAGGCCTCGGCCTCGGCCAGGCTGTCGAACTCGAGCTCGCCGATCACGGTGCTCTCGTCGTCCGTAGGACGCTCGATGCTGTAGCGGCGCACGCCGGATGCCTCGCGACCGAGCGGGTCGCTGTCGAACGTCTTCTTCCACTCCGCATAGTCGGAGACCGTGTGCCAGATGTTCAGGACGTACATGACGGTACCTCTCGTCCGTGATACTCAGGATGCCCGTGTATTCCCTCTGCAGCGCACTCGTCACGTGTTGTGCACGGCTGCGACGGCCGGCCGCTGAGGGGCATTCAGTCCAGCGACCAGGTCGCCTGCCACGCGCCGACCGGCAGAAGGACCTCGGTCGGCGCGAACCCCTGCTCGGCACGCAGCGTGAGCCATCCGGTCGAGCTCCTGCCGGCCCGGGAGGGGTCCGGCCCGCCGGCCGCGCCGAGGCCGGCGACCCCGCTCTCGGTGCGCGCACCGTCGCTGAGCTGGAGGAACTGATAGGCGACGGGGTTCTGCGCCGTGGCCTCGTCCAGGCTCGTGAGCCGGACCTTGACGCCGTACTTCCACTCGTAGGGACCGTAGCCGTCGCCGAACTCGTTGGGGGCATCGTCGTCAGGTGTCCGGACGCGCTTCACCGCCAGGACCGTGACGAGCTCGCCGTGGGCCTCGCCGGAGGCCTGGTCGTGCCAGTCCACACGCACGGTGTCCCCGAGCCGGCCGCTCCACGAGGGGCCCTCGCGGTCGGAGATGGCGGCCGCGACCGCCGGCGAGGCGCTCTCCGTCGCGGCAGGCGGCGACGCGTCGGCCGCCGGGCTCGTCGGCAGGCCTGCGGTCGGCGCGGACGCCGGCGACGCCGCGCGGCCCCCGCAGCCGGCCAGCATCGCGGCAGCCATGAGCACGAGCACGAAGTGCGCGGTGGTCCGCTTCAGGATCGCCTCCTTCTCCGCAGGCACGATAGCACCTGACCGCCGCGCCGGTACGCGGATCGAACAGGCACGAGAACCACCTCAGAGGTAGGCCGCACCGCCCCTCGCGGGGTGCGGCGGCCGCGAAAGATGCCTCCGCCGCGCCACGGGATCGACCCCGGCGGGGCGACGACCCCGGCAGCGCGCCCGCGTAGGGTCCCGCCATGAGGTCGATCATGCCCGAGGAGCGCCGGGGGCGCCCCGCGGGCCGACGAGCGGGAGGGGACCATGGACGCAGTCACGACCACCGAGAGGGGTCGCAGGTGGAGGACGCAGGACGCACGCACGACGGCCGCCGGCGCAGCACCACGGTACAGAAGGGCGGCGATCATCGTGGGCGTGCTGTTCATCGTCGGAGACATCGCCGGCGTGCTGAGCCTCCTCGTGACGCGAGGTCTCTTCGACGGTCCGGACGTCCTCACCTCGATCGCGGCGGGCCAGGGCCGGCTCGCGCTGGGCGCGCTCCTCGTGCTGACCATGGGCCTGGCGCTGGCGATGGTGCCGGTCGTGATGTATCCGATCTTCAAGAAGTACAACGAGGTCCTGGCGCTCGGGACCGTCGTCTTCCGGGGCGCGCTCGAGGCCGTCGCCTACATGGCCACCGCGGGAGTCTGGCTTGCGCTCCTGGAGCTCAGTCGCGGGCGCGCCACGGCAGCGTCTGCCGGCGCTTCCCACATCGAGACCCTGAGCGAGCTGCTCGTGACCGCACAAGGGTCGGTCACCGTCTGGCTGACCTCCATCGCCTTCAGTCTCGGCGCCCTGATGTTCTACTACCTCTTCTACCGCTCGAGGCTCATCCCCCGCTGGTTGTCGGTCTGGGGTCTCGTCGGCGCCGCGCTGTACCTGGCGACGCCGCTGCTGGACATGTCCGGGCACGGCTTCGGGCTGCTGATGGCCCCGCTGGCGGTGGCCGAGATCGTCCTGGCGGTGTGGCTGATCGTCAGAGGGATGGACGCGCCGGGGGCGCAAGAGACCGGCGCCCGGGCGAGCGCGGCCGCCTGACTCGCTGAGGGTGGCCGAGGCCATGGCTGCCACGGCACCTCACGCGGCCGTCACTCCGCGGCGAGAGTCCTCTCCAGTCCGTCGAGGATCAGGTCGAGGCCGAAGCCGAACGCCGCATCCTCGTCGAAGGGCCTCTCCGCGTACTCCGCCGCGACGCACGCCAGGGACGGATACGCGCCGGGCGGGATGGACTCCAGCGTCTCCCGCGCCTGCTCGCCGGTGTCCGCATCATCGCCCGGCGACAGATCGGAGTGCTGCTGCTCGAAGCCGTGGATGTAGCTGTCGAGCGCGAAGAACGCGTGTGCGGCGATCCGTGGTGAGAACCCCGCCCGAAGCAGCGTGTGAAGGACGCGATCCGCGTAGCACAGACCGTTGGGACCACTGCTCTCCCGGGAGTCGATAAGGCCGGCTGCCCAGCGATGACGCGCGAAGACAGCCCGGGCGGAGACGGCCCGGCGCCGCATCGCCTGCTTCCAGTCGGCGCCGTCGGACGGCACGTCGATCTCGGCCACCACGAGATCCGCCATGCCGTCGAGCAGATCACCTCTGCCCGACACGTGGTTGTAGAGTGACGCCGCCTCGACGCCAAGCCTCCTGCCGAGCTCGCGCATGGTGACCGCATCGATCCCCCGCTCGTCCGCGAGGTCCATGGCCGCACGCACGATGCGGTCCCGGTCGAGGCGGCGGCGCGGCTCGCGCGCACCTGTCTGCCCAGCGCTCACGACACCTCCTTCGACCGTCCTCGCCGCGCAACTTGGCCGGCACGTCCCTTGACATACTAACACTGTTAGTTCAAGGTGGGCTCACGTTAACTAACAGTGTTAGTAGAAAGGAGCGGGTCTGCATGACCACCAGAGACACAGACAGGGACAGGAGGACGCGGCTCTCGCTGCTGTGGGTCTTCGTGATGCTGAACATGCTGCTGGCGGACATCCTGTCCTTCATGAACGCGGGGTCCCTGGAGCAACTCCTGGCCGGGAAGGCCGGGGAGATCACGATCACCCCGGGCTTCCTCCTTCTGGCCGCGGTCCTCACCGAGATCCCGATCGCCATGGTGGTGCTCTCGCTGGTGCTGCCGCAGCGCGCGGCCCGCTGGGCCAACCTGCTGGCCGGTGCGTTCACGATCGCCTACGTGTGGGGTCTGGGCTCCAGCGCGCCGCACTACGTCTTCATCGCCGCAGTCGAGACGCTCGGCTGCCTCCTCATCGTGTGGTCGGCGTGGACGTGGCAGCGAGCCGATGCGCGGATGCCGGCCCGCGATCTCGTGACGGAGTAGGGGCCGCCGCCCCGGCCGGGCCACGGGCGGCCGGCCGGGGCGGCGAGAGGCCGGCCGGCTCCCGTGGTGGACGCGCCGGCCTACGCCATTCGATCCAGCAGCCTCTCCAACCCGTCGAGGATCAGGTCGAGCCCGAACTCGAAGTCGGCGCCCTCGTCGTAGCCGGCGCCGACGGCGTGGTCGACCGCCTCCCTGAGGTAGGGGTACTCGCCGGCGGGCAGCGCCTGCAAGAAGGCCTCCGCCATCTCCTCGGCACCGGCGTCGCCCCCGGCGGTCATGTTGAGCTGCTGCCGCCCGAAGCCGTAGATGAAGCTGTCGAGCACCGAGAATGCCCTGAGAGCCGTCTCGAGCGGGAACCCCGCGCGCCGCAGCGTCCCGATCACCCAGTCGAGATAGCGCAGCCGCGCCGGTCCGCTGCTCTCCCGTGAGTCGACAAGGGCGCTTGCCCAAGGGTGCCGGGAGAACGTCCCCCGGGCCGAGAGCGCCCTCTGGCGCATGGCCTCCCTCCAGTCGGCCGCGTGCTCGGGCAGGTCGATCTCGCCGACCACGAGGTCGACCATGCCGTCGAGCAGGTCGTCCTTGTTGGCCACGTGGTTGTACAGCGACATCGCCTCGACCCCGAGTCTCACCCCGAGCTCGCGCATGGTGAGGGACTCGAGGCCGCGTGCGTCGGCGAGCGCGACGGCGGCGTGCAGCACCCTCTCCCGGTTGAGGGGAGTCCGGGCGTCGGGATCCGGCGTTCTGCGTGCCTGCATCGCGTCCTCCTCGGAAGGAATCACTTGACAGCTTACACCGTAAGTACGAAACTTACGTCGTAAGTTTACGGCGCATCGCTCAGGGCGAACAGCGCGAGATGCTTCGACAGGAGGGCCAAGATGAAGACACCGGACGGTGGCAGTGAGCGGCGACAGAAGGTGGGAGGCTGGGCAGCGCTCTACCTCGCGATCGCCTACGTGGCGGCGATACCGTACTTCCTCCTCGTCGTGGACTACCCGAGCGTTGTCGACCCCGCCGAGAAGGTCGCGCTGCTCGTGAGCAACATCGACAGCATGCGCGTCATGTATCTGATCACCTACGTGATCTTCGGCATCGTGCTTGGCGTTCTGGCGCTGGCGGTCTACCAGCGCCTCAAGGACGGGGCGCCGATCGTGGCCCAGGTGGCCACCGTCGTGGGCCTCATCTGGGCGTTCGCGCTTGTCGCGAGCGGGCTGGTCTTCATCGCCGGCATGGAGACGGTCGCAGGACTCACCGGCTCGGACCCGGCCCAGGCGGTAACGGTCTGGCAGGCGGTGGAGCCCGTGGCCCAGGGACTCGGCGGAGCCGGCGGAGAGCTCCTGGGCGGTCTGTGGGTCCTCCTCGTGAGCGTCGCGGCACTGCGCACCAGGGCGCTGCCCCGGTCGCTCGGCTGGCTCGGCGTGGCGATCGGCGCGGCGGGACTGCTCTCGGTCGTGCCCGCGCTCAACGAGCTGGCCTACGGATTCGGCCTGCTGCAGATCGTGTGGTTCGTGGGGCTGGGCGTCGTCATGCTGCGTGCCACGTCGCGCGTGAGCGAAGCCGACGCGCCGAGCTCAGTCGCACTCCCCGTCCGCCTCGCGCCACAACGCGACGTCTCGTGACGGCATGCCCGCGCTGCCCCATCCATCGGGTTCGCCGCAGGATCCTCAGGGGACACTCCGGTATCCCCGAGAACAGTAGGAGTCGATCGCCATGCCCGCCGTCGAGCACTCCGTCAGCGTCGATGTCACCGTCACCGCAGCATACGACCAGTGGACCCGCTTCGAGAGCTACCCCGTGTGGATGGAGGGGGTCGCGTCGATCGAACAGGTCGGCGACGGCCGCCTGCACTGGGTCGCCAAGGTCCGGCGCGAGTTCGCCTCGTTCGAAGGCGAGACCCGCGAGTGGGATGCTCGGGTCGTCGAGAAGACCCGCGACCGGCGCATCTCGTGGGAGAGCATCGCGGAGGGGCCCGGTGAGAAGCCCAGCGCCGGAGCAGTGACGTTCGAGCCCATCGGCCGTGCGTCGTGCCGCGTCACCTTCCGCATCGATTGGCAGCCGCAGGAGGCCGTCGAGACGACGAGCGAGGTGCTCGCCGCCATGGACCGCGTGCTCGCGGCGGACCTCGCCCGCTTCAAGGACTACATGGAGACGCGCGGCGAGCCGAGCACCGAGGAGTGAGCTCCCGCAGACGATCGGCCCGGAGGACGACCGCCCGAGCGCCGCGTCGCGGCGGGCAGGGGCCGGCGAGCCGGCCCCTGCCCGCCGCCCGGTCAAACCTTCGGGTTCGGCGTCTTGACGACGAGGAAGCGCACGCGCCCGCCGCTGTCGTTGCGGATCGCGTGCACGTGGCCGGCCGCGCTGGGCACGAGCGTCCCGGTCCCGACCGTCAGCGTCTCACCGGCGACCTCGATGCTCGGCGCGCCCTCGACCACGTAGAAGAAGACGTCCACGGGCGCCTTGTGCGGCTTCACCACCTCGCCCGGCTCAAGCGTGATCTGCGAGACCATCACGTGCGGGTTCCAGTACAGGTGCCGCACATCCACGCCGTGTGGGTTGTCGGCCACGGGAGTCTGGTCGGCGGTGATGGTCAGCATGCGGTCTCCGTTCGTGGGAGCGGCCCGCCACGAGGCGGGCCGCTCGAAAGCAGGGTCTGACCCCATGAGTACCCCGGCCGGGGCAGCGGAACGCTTGACAGTCGTCAACCCGTCCCAAGCCCGCCGGCTGCCGGACGGCCCGCGCGGCGCGCGGCGGCGACGCGCACGCGCCGCGCTCACGCCCTCTCGATCACCGCCGTCACGTCGAACTCCACGAGGAACTCGGGACGGGCCAGGATCGCCGGCTGCACGTAGGTGCTGGCCGGCGGCTCCTTCACCAGGCGCGGCGCGTACTGCTGGTAGTACTCCAGCTCCGCCGCGCGCATCTGCTGGTAGTACTCGAGGTCCTTGAGCAGGATCAGCGTCTTCACGATGTTCTCCAGGGAGCTGCCCATCTCCTCGAGCACGGCGCGCACCTTGTCGAGGCAGGCGAAGACCTGGTCGTGCACGCCCACCGTGAGGCACGAGCCGTCCTCGGTGCTCTGCGGCGTCATCCCCGAGAGGAACGCGAGGTTGCCCACCACGATGCCCGCGGCGTACTTCGGCGTGCCGGGGTGCACGTTGGGGTAGGTCTGCTCGACACCGCCGATCCTGAAGGGGTAGTACTTCACTTCCTCGCTCACTGCCGTCTCCCGTTCGTTCAGCCCGCCGCCGGCGAGCGCTTGCCGCCGAGCGACTCCAGGTGGATGCGCACCACCGCCGTGCCCTTGACGTCGGCGTCGCCGAACTCCCAGTCGTCGCGCCCCGAGTACCTGCGCATGATGGCCCGCAGGCCGCGCAGTTTGGCGGCCGGGTCCTCGACGATCTCCGCCGTGCCGTAGCCGATCACCGACTCGTACTCCGTGGTCCAGTCGGCGCAGGCGCGCGGGCCGGTGCGGAGCCCCAGGGAGCGGTCGACCTCGACGCACACCGTCGGATCGGCGCGCAGGCACTCGAGCTTGCGCCCCGCCTTGGCGGCGTGGAACCACAGGTCGTCGCCCTCGCGGGCGAAGTTGAGCGGCACCACGTAGGGCCTGCCGCCGTCGAGCATGCCGAGGCGCATGACCGTCGCCTCGTCGAGGATACGGTCCAGCTCCTCGCGGTCGACGATCTCCTTCTCGGACCTGCGCATGCGCCGGACTGCCATGGGCGTGCCCTCCCCGCTCGAGTGAAGTGTCTGGTGTTCGCGGCACCGCGCCGCGACCGCGACCCATCGTACCGCACCGTGCGGGGCGGCCACGGCGCGCCTCGCCATCGGCGGGCCCAGACCGGCCGAGCGGGACGGCGAGCTCGTCGAAGCGGTGTGGCCCGACCGGCTTCCCGCGGGCCCGGGCACGTGTACCCGGGCACGCGACCTCCCCTCAAGGGGCAGACGGATGTTCCCCCTTGGGAGTTCCGCCCTACGTGCCGACTACATTCCACGATGGAAACGCGCGTCATCACCGAAGGAGCGTCCGGGCACGAGGACGAGGTCGCCTCGCGGCCACGGCACGCCCGGTCCTGGCCGACCTTCGCCTTCCTGACCGGGGGCACGGCCGCGCTGGTCGCCGCGGTCACGGTGGCGTCCGGAGCGTACGAGCCGTACGTCGTGCTCGCCATCGGCGTGGCGACCTTCCTCGCCCTCGTCGTGTCGGTGCTCGTGCGCCGCCCGTCGCGCGTCTGGCCGTGGGTGTGCATCGCCACAGCCTTCATGCTCTTCATCGCCGGGGGGGTCGCGCGCAGCTCACTGGACACGCTGGGGGACCTCACGGCGAGCCGCTCGATCCTGCCCGACCTGCTGGTCCTGCCCGGCTACGCCCTGTTGTGCGCCGGCTTGCTCGGCTTCTGGCGTCGCGGCGCCACAGGCTCCGTGCGCCGCTCGAGCGTGTTCCTCGACGGCGTCATCGCGGCGCTGGCGCTCGCGGCGATCGACTGGGTGTTCGTCGTGGAGGGCCTTCTGGCCCAGAACGACGTGCCGCTGTCGGTCAAGCTCGTGCTCATCGCCTATCCGTCGATGTCGGTCTTCATGCTCGTGGTCACGCTGCGCATCGCCTTGAACCCCGAACGCACCCCGGTGCCCTCCTTCTGGCTGCTGCTCGTCGGCATGGCGCTCCTGTTCGCCGGCGACGTCGTCTACACGGTCGCCGATCTCGCCGTCGCGCTGGTGCCGGCGCTCGTGCTCGACCTGCCGTACGCCTTCGCGTACCTGTGCGCGGGCGCCTGTGCGATCCACCCCTCCATGCGCGCGCTCACCGAGCCCGGGACCGCCCAGCGCATGAAGGAGTCCAGAGCACACATCGCCGTCGTGGCGGTGGCCCTGCTCATCCCCGCGCTCCTCACCCTTTTCGAGAACGGCGAGGCCGCCGCCGACCGCGTCGTGCTCGGGGTCCTGATGCTCCTCATGACCGCGGCGGCCGTGGTGCGTATCGTGCAGGCGCTCAACACGGCCGAACGCTCGGAGGCGCGACTCGTGTATCAGGCGCACCACGACAGCCTGACGGGGCTTCCCAACCGCCGGATGATGGAGGAGCACCTCTCGGTGCTGCTCCGGAATGGGCGCGCCGACCACTCCCAGGTCGCGCTGCTGTACCTCGACCTGGACCGCTTCAAGCTCATCAACGACACGCTGGGCCACTCGCAGGGCGACAAGCTGCTGGTGGAGGTGTCCGACCGCCTTCGCTCGCACGTGAGACCATCGGACCTGGTCACCCGCATCGGCGGCGACGAGTTCATGATCCTGCTCGACCACGTCGTGAGCGTGTCGCAGGCCGTCGACCTCGCCAACCGCCTGCGCGCCAGCCTCACGGCGCCGTTCGTCGTGAACGACATGACGTTCTACCTCTCCGCGAGCATCGGCCTGGCGTTCGCCTCCGGAGACCACCCGTACGCCACGGCCGAGGCGCTCGTGCGCGACGCCGACACGGCCATGTACCAGGCCAAGGACGCCGGCCGCGACGCCGTGGCCGTGTTCGACCAATCCATGCGCACCCGGGTCGAGGAGCGCGTGGAACTGGAGCGCGACCTGCACTTCGCCATCTCCATGGACCAGCTCCACCTCGTGTACCAGCCCATCGTGCGCCTGCCACAGGGCACGGTGGTGGGCATGGAGGCCCTGGTGCGGTGGACGCACCCCACACACGGCGTCATCGCCCCCGTGAAGTTCATCCCCCTCGCCGAGGAGTCCGGACTCATCTCCGACATCGGCGACTGGGCGCTGGACGAGGCGGTCAGCCAGTTCGCCACCTGGCGACGCCACGACCCAGCGCTGTCGGACCTCTACGTGTCCGTGAACCTCTCGGGCGCCCAGCTGCACGACGACCACATGGCGGACCGCGTCGCCGACGTGCTGGCCGTGCACGGGCTCGACGGCTCGCGTCTGTGCCTCGAGCTGACCGAGTCGGTCGTGATGGAGGACCCCGAGGCGGCCGCGGCGACGCTGTCCGACCTCCGCGGCCTGGGCGTGCAGGTGGCGATCGATGACTTCGGCTCTGAGTACTCCTCGCTGGCCTACCTCAAACGCTTCCCCGTCTCCACGCTCAAGATCGACAAGTCGTTCGTGGACAGCCTGGCGCGCGAGGACAGCCCGGACGCCACGCTCATCGCCACGATCGTGGCCATGGCGCAGGCGCTCGGGATCGCCACTGTGGCCGAGGGCGTGGAGACGCGGCTGCAGGCCGACCAGCTCATCAAGCTGGGGTGCGACTCGGCACAAGGGTTCCTGTACTCGCGCCCGGTCGGCTCCGACCGTCTCATGGAGGTCGTCACCTCGCTGGGGACCCAGCGGCTGCGGCTCGTGCAGTGACGGCGGCGGGAGGGCGACCTCAGCCCGCCGCCGCAGAGCCCCTCGCGACGTCGAGGCCGTCCACCGCTCCGAGATCGATCCTGCGCACGGCCGCCTCGAGACCCTCGCCGCGCACCAGGATCTCGTGCAGCTCGGGAGCCTCGGCCGCCAGGCGCCGCTCGGCCTCGAGCACGTCGCACCACGCCGCGATGGCGGCGTCGGACCCGAGGTACCTGACCGGCGCGAGGCCCTCGTACCCCGCGAAGATCAGGCGCAGCTTCCAGCGCACCAGGCGGAACACCGGCAGGTCGAACACAGCCACGAACCACTCCACTCCGCAGTGCAGCGCCGCCAGGGTGAGGCACTGGTAGAGGGCCATGCTGACCAGGCCCTTCGCCGCCTTGCCCCGGTAGCCCTCGGCGATCGCCATGGTCGCGACGTCCCACGTCCTCGCCACGTCGAGGCCCATGCCGGTGCGGGCGATCGCCGCCTCGGGCGGCTCCCCCCACATCCGCTGGATGTCGTTGAGACTCTTGAGGCCGTGGGGCGACGGCACGATGACGCGCATCATGCCGGCGGGCACGTGCCGCAGCTGGTCGATGACGCAGAAGTAGAAGCTCGAGGCCTCGTACCGGCGGAACTCGTCCTCCTGCACCTGCGGCGACTCGTCGTACGCCTCCCAGAACACCTGCGTCTCGAGCGTGCGCGCGAGGCCGGCCCCGAGCTCGTCGGGGCCGAACACGTAGGCCCCGAACGGCTCGCGCGCGCCGGGCGCCGCCACCTCGGCGGCGAGGGCGCGCATCTCGGCATCGGTGTACAGGCGGAGCGTCACGCTCGGGCCTGGTAAAGGCGGGACCAAAGTGGCACGGCCGCCATAGATTCGCCGCCGCCCGCGCGGCCTCCTGCCGGTGTCGCCTTGTCCCGGCGGGCCTCGTATCGGTCCCGTACTAGTGCGATACGGCACCCACCTCAAGCGCCGGCTGTCGTACCATGCACTCATGAACGCGCAGCCCGTGCCCGCCTTCCACCTCATGGCCAAGCCCACCGGGGCACGCTGCAACCTGCGCTGCGACTACTGCTTCTTCCTGGAGAAGGAGGGTCTGTACCCCGGCAGCGACTTCCGCATGAGCGACGAGGTCATGGAGGCCTGCATCGGCCAGACGGCCCACGGCCAGAGGGTGCCGCAGGTCACCCTGGCCTGGCAGGGCGGCGAGCCGACGCTCATGGGGCTCGACTTCTTCCGGCGGGCAAGGGACGCGGAGGCGCGCCTCGTGCCCGCCGGCATGACCGTCGAGCGCACCTTGCAGACCAACGGCGTCCTCCTCGACGACGAGTGGGCCGCCTTCCTCGCCGAGAACCACTACCTCGTCGGCCTCAGCCTCGACGGCCCGCGGGAGGTGCACGATGCCTACCGGCACGACGCCGGCGGCCACCCGGTCTTCGACCGCGTCCTGGCCGCCGCCCGCCTCCTCCAGAAGCACGGCGTGGAGTTCAACGTGCTGTGCACCGTGAATGCGGCCAACGCCGGCCGGCCGCTCGAGGTCTACCGCTTCTTCCGCGACGAGCTCGGCGCGCGCTTCATCCAGCTGATCCCCATCGTCGAGGTCGAGGAGCCGCCGTCGTGGGCGGGCGCCTGGGGCCACGGCGCTCAGTATCCCGCTCCGACCTCCGGCACGGTCAGCGCGCGCAGCGTGCAGCCGCAGGCCTACGGACAGTTCCTCACGGCCGTGTTCGACGAGTGGGTGCGCCGCGACGTCGGCGAGGTGTTCGTGCAGTTCTTCGACGGCGTGCTTGCCGCCTACGTGCGCGGCTTCTCCAGCCTGTGCGTGCTGCAGCCGACCTGCGGGGAAGGGGTCGCCCTCGAGCACACCGGCGACCTCTACTCGTGCGACCACTTCGTCGACCCCCGCTATCTGCTGGGCAACATCCTGGAGGCGCCGGTCGGCGAGCTGGTGCGCTCCGAGCGACAGCTCGCCTTCGGGCGGGCCAAGCAGGAGACGCTGCCCGCCTTCTGCCGCGCCTGCGCCTACCTGTTCGCCTGCCACGGCGAGTGCCCCAAGAACCGCCTCCTGGTGACGCCCGACGGCGAGCCCGGGCTGAACTGGCTGTGCGCGGGACTGAAGGAGTTCTTCGCCCACACCGAGCGGCGTATGCGCCTCATGGCCGCGATCCTGGAGCGCGGCGGCGAGGCGCCGGAGGTCATGGAGATCCTCGCCGAAGAGGCGCGCACGACCGGCCGCAACGACCCGTGCCCCTGCGGCAGCGGCAAGAAGTACAAGCGCTGCTGCGGCGCGGGGGCCTGACGCGACCGTCCGGCGCCGCGACCCCCGCGTCTTCTCAGGCCCGCACGCGATCCGCCAGGTATGCGGCCGACCTGCGGCCTACGCGAGCGGCACGCAGGCGCCGGGCTCCCCGGCGCGCCCCGCGCGGGTCCGGAGTGGCGCGGCGCCGCCGTGCTCGGCCCGTACGCACCGGGGGCCGGGCTGCGCTGCAGCCCGGCCCCCGGTGCGTACCCGCAACGGCCCGCCGCAGGCGGGCCGCACGCGTGTCTTACTTGCTCTTGCCGATCTTGAACATCTTCGTGCCGCACTCGGGGCAGACGCCCTGGGTGGCGGGCTTGCCGTTCTTCATCGTGACGGCCTGTTCATCCTTCATCGTGCGCTTGGTGCGGCACTTGACGCAGTAAGCCTCGGTCGCCATTCCGTCTCCTTTCGGGACCTGGGACAGGTCCCATCTTGGCCCCCCAAATGTCCCGGGCAGCATACGCCCTGACATGAGCGCGCGCAACGAGCCTGCGAAGGGGATGTTCAGCTTCAGCCCTCACCCTCAACTGGAGGTCCAGTGTACGCACGGTCGGCAACCTGTCGCGCGGCGAGTCGGACCGCCCGCGCCGCGCGTCACATGCGCGTCGCGGCGGGCCGCAACAGCTCAGCGACCTGGAAAGCCACGTCGAGCGACTGCCGCGCGTTCAGCCGCGGGTCGCACAGCGTGTCGTAGCGGCAGCCGAGCTCGCTCTCGGCGACTGGCTCCGCGCCGCCGACGCACTCCGTCACATCGTCGCCGGTGAACTCCAGATGCATGCCGCCGGGCCAGACGCTCTGGGCCCGGCACACGCGGAAGAAGCCCAGAAGCTCGCGCATGATGTCGTCGACCAGGCGCGTCTTCACGCCGGCCTCCGTGAGCCGCGCGTTGCCGTGCATGGGGTCGCACGCCCAGACCACCGGGTGGCCGGACTCCTTGACGGCACGCACCAGCGGCGGCAGCAGCTCCTCGACGCGGTCGGCGCCGAGGCGGGCGATGAGCATGAGCCGGCCCGGCTCGCGCTCGGGGTCGAGGCGCTCACAGAGCGCCACGAGCTCCTCGGCGGTGCAGGCCGGCCCGAACTTGCAGCCCAGCGGGTTCTGCACGCCGGCGAAGAACTCCACGTGCGCACCGTCGAGGGTCCGCGTGCGCTCGCCGATCCACAGCAGGTGAGCCGAGCAGTCGTACCACCGCCCCGTGAGGCTGTCACGCCGCGAGAGGCTCTCCTCGTAGGGCAGGACGAGGCCCTCGTGGCTGGTCCACAGGTCGACCTCGTGCAGCGTGTGCTCGCGCTGCAGGTCGATGCCGCAGGCGGCCATGAAGCGGAGCGCGTCCTCGATGCCCAGGGCGATCCTCTCGTACCGCCGGCCCACCGGCGACTGGGCGACGAACTCCTGGTTCCACACGTGGACCTGGGTGAGGTCGGCGAACCCGCCTTTGGTGAAGGCGCGCAGCAGGTTGAGTCGCGAGGCCGACTGGTTGTAGGCCATGAGCATGCGCTGAGGATCGGCGACGCGCGCCTCGGGGGTCGGTGCGTCGTCGTTCACCATGTGCCCGCGGAACGAGGGCAGCTCCAGGTCGCCCACGCGCTCGACGGGGCTGGATCGCGGCTTGGCGAACTGCCCGGCCACGCGCCCGAGCTTGACGACCGGCAGGGCCGCGCCGTAAGTGAGCACGGTCGCCATCTGCAGCATGATCTTGAGGTTGTCGCGGATGCGCGGCGCCGTGAGATCGCGGAACGACTCGGCGCAGTCGCCGACGTGGAGCAGGAACGACTGGCCCAGGGCGACGCGAGCGAGCGCGGCCTTGAGCTGCCGAGCCTCTCCCGCGAACACCAGCGGGGGCAGCGCCTTGAGCTCGGCCTGCACCGCGGCCAGCGCGGCCTCGTCGGGCCAGTCGGGCTGCTGCGCCGCCTCGAACTCCCGCCACGAGGCGGGCGTCCACTCCTCACGCCTGTCCACTGCACACTCCCCGGGCGTCCGCCGCCCTCTGCTCTCCGGACTCTCCGCCGCGTTCGGCGAGCGTCAATGATAGCGCGTCCGACGTGCGTCGGCGCGCTTCACCGGCGGGCGTGGAGCGCGGCGGCGCGGCGCGCCGTGCTCTCGTCGCCGAGCTCGCGGCAGAAGGCCTCGAGCTCGGCGCCTGGGCCGCGCCACTCGAGGTCGGCGACGTCCTCCGGCTGCGGGACGTCGTCGCGCAGCGTCGCGAGGCGCCGGTAGAGCAGGGCCTCTTCGCGGTGCGCCTCAAGGCTCTGCACAAGGCGCGCCGCGCGTCCGGCCGGCAGCCCGAGCTCGCGCGGCTCGTGCGGGATCGCTTCGAGGCGCACGAACCGCGCGAGCACCGCGGCCGCCGACTTGGCCCCCCAGCCCGGCACGCCGGGCAGCCCGTCGGCCGCGTCCCCGACGAGCGCGAGAAAGTCCGGGATGGAAGCGGGAGCGACGCCGAACTTGGAGCGCACCCCCTCCTCGTCCAGGAAGAGGTCGCGCCGGCGGTCCCAGCACACCACGCGCCGGCCGTCGACCGCCTGCGCGAGGTCCTTGTCGGGCGAGCAGATCACGACCTGGCGCACGCCGGGCGCGCCGGCGAAGCGGCGCGCGCCCGTCGCCAGGGCATCGTCGGCCTCGAACTCGACCATCGGCCACACGACCAGGCCGAGCGCAGCTGCCGCCAGCTCGGCCAGCGGGAACTGCGCCAGCAGCTCGGCCGGCACACCCTCGCTCGTCTTGTAGCCGGCGAACAGCTCGTTGCGAAACGACTCGACGACGTGGTCGAACGCCACCGCTACGTGCGTCACCTCCGGCGCCGACAGCAGCAGGACGAGGCTCCGCAGGAGGCCTACGGTCGCGCCGACCTGGCGCCCCTGGGCGTCGGTGCGGGGCGGCGCCCCGAAGTGCGCGCGAAAAAGCTCGTAGGTGCCGTCGACGAGGTGGGTCTTCATTGCACGCCTTCTACCCCCTCGGGCGGCGCGCCCACCATACCCGCCGGCGGTTCGCCCGCTCCTCGAACGGTGCGATAGACTTGACGCATGCTCGCCGACCACCTCACCGCGTGGATCCACGACCAGGTATCCGCCTCCGGCGGGGCCGGCGCCGTGTTCGGCCTCTCCGGTGGCATCGACTCGGCGGTCGTGGCGGCGCTGGCCAGGCGTGCCTTCCCTCACCACACCCTGGGCGTGCTCATGCCCTGTCACAGTGCCTCGCGCGACGCTGAAGACGCCATGCTCGTGGCGCACCACTTCGGCGTCCCGACCTCCACCGTGGACCTCGCCGGCGTCTACGACCTGCTCCTGGCCGAGCTCGCCTCCTGCTGCTCGGACATGGGCATGAGCCGCATGACCGACGCCAACCTCAAGCCGCGCCTGCGGATGACCACGCTGTACGCGTTCGCCAACCAGTTGGACTATCGGGTGCTGGGCACCGGCAACCGCGCGGAGCTCACCGTCGGCTACTTCACCAAGTTCGGCGACGGCGGCTGCGACCTGCTGCCGCTCGGCAGCCTCGTCAAGGGCGAGGTACGCGAGCTGGCGCGCGAGCTCGGCGTGCCGGCCGCGGTCATCGACAAGCCCCCGTCGGCCGGCCTCTGGGCCGACCAGACCGACGAGGGCGAGATGGGTCTCACGTACGAGGAGCTCGATGCCTACGTGCTCACGGGCGCGGCGTCGCCTGCCGTCAAGGCCAAGGTCGACGCCATGAACGCCGCCAGCGAGCACAAGCGCGCGCTCCCCCGCATCGCCCCCAAGCCCGGCGCCTGAGGAGGCAGCCGCCCGCAGGCGGCCAGGGTGCGGCGGCACGCGCTGAGGCCTGCACAGGCCATCCGGCGCGCTCGCGAAGCGGTCCCACAGGCCCTCCCCGCCGCACGTCTGCTACACTGATTCGCCGTCGTTTTGGAGGTAAGGACCTTGTCCGTCGTCGTTCAGAAATACGGTGGCACCTCCGTCGCCGACGCCACCCGCATCGGCAACGTGGCGCGCCGCATCGTGGCCACGTTCGAGCAGGGCAACAGCGTCTGCGCCGTGGTCAGCGCGCGCGGCGACACCACCGACGAGCTCCTCGAGCTCGCCCGCGAGATCACCCCCGACCCGCCCGAGCGCGAGATGGACATGCTGCTCTCGGCGGGCGAACGCATCAGCTGCGCCCTGCTGGCCATGGCCATCCACCGCCTCGGTTACGACGCCGTGAGCCTCACCGGCTCGCAGGCCGGCATCCTCACCGACACGGTGCACACCAAAGCGCGCATCCTCGAGATCACGCCGAAGCGCGTGCAGCACGCCATGGACCAGGGCCAGGTCGTGCTCGTGGCCGGCTTTCAAGGCGTCTCCACAGAGAAGGACGTCACCACGCTCGGCCGCGGCGGCTCCGACACCACCGCCGTGGCCCTCGCCCACGCGTTGAACGCCGACGTCTGCGAGATCTACACCGACGTGGACGGCGTCTACACCGCCAACCCCAGCCTCGTCTCCAAGGCCCGCAAGATCGGCCTGATCTCCTACGACGAGATGCTGGAGATGGCCGCGGCCGGCGCCCAGGTGCTGGCAGTGCGCGCCGTCGAGTACGCTCGCAAGTACGACATCCCCCTGCACGTGCGCTCGAGCTTCACCGACTACGAGGGCACCTGGGTCCGAGAGGAAGATGACACCATGGAGAGCCCCATCATCCGCTCCGTCACCTACACCACCGACGAGGCCAAGGTCACCATCCGCGGGGTACCCGACCGTCCCGGCGTGGCGGCCGAGGTCTTCTCGGCGCTCGCCGAGGCGCACGTCAACGTCGACATGATCATCCAGAACTCCAGCGAGCAGGGGCACACCGACATCTCGTGCACCATCCCCGGGGAGGACAGCGCCAACGCCGACCGCGTGCTGCAGACCCTGGTCGCCGACCTCGGCGCCAAGGGCTTCTCGAGCAACGAGGCCATCGCCAAGGTGAGCGTCATCGGCGCCGGCATGCGCACCAACCCCGGCGTCGCCGCCAAGATGTTCCGCACCCTGGCCGATCTCGGCATCAACCTCGACATGATCAGCACCTCGCCCATCAAGATCTCGGTGGTCATGGAGCGCGGGCGCGCCGACGAAGCGGTGCGCGCCCTCCACACCGTGTTCGGGCTGGACGACGGCTGCCTCAAGCACGAGAAGGCCGACAGGAGCTCGTTCTGATGGCCGGCGACGGCTACAGGGTAGCCATCGCCGGCGCGACCGGCGTCGTCGGCGGCACCGTCCGCCGCATCCTCGAGGAGCGCGACTTCCCGGTCGCCGAACTGCGCCTGCTGGCCAGCGCACGCTCTGCCGGCCGCACGCTGCCGTACAAGGGGGCCGAGGTCCGGGTACAGCGGCTCGGTCCCGGCTCGTTCGACGGCGTCGACCTCGTGTTCTTCGCCGCCGGCGGCTCCGTGAGCACCGAGTTCGTGCCCCAGGCCGTGGCCGCCGGGGCCACCGTCATCGACAAGTCCAGCGTGTTCCGCCAGGACCCGATGGTGCCGCTCGTGGTGCCCGAAGTGAACCCCGATGCGCTGGCCGCCAACACCGGCATCATCGCCACGCCCAACTGCTCGACCATCCAGATGGTGGTGGCCCTCAAGCCGATCTACGACGCGGCCGGCATCAAGCGCGTCGTCGTGAGCACCTACCAGGCCGTCTCCGGCAGCGGCCAGGGCGGCATCGCGGCCCTGGACGCGCAGGCGCGGCAGTGGGCCGCCGGCGAGCCGGTCCAGCAGCAGTTCTATCCGCACCAGATCGCCTTCAACGCGCTGCCGCACATCGACGGTTTCCTGCCCTCCGGCGCTACCAAGGAAGAGCAGAAGATGGTCGATGAGACGGTCAAGATCTTCGCCGACCCGGACCTGAAGGTGACGGCCACCTGCGTGCGCGTGCCGGTGTTCGGCGCGCACAGCGAGGCCGTCAACGTCGAGACCCGGAGCAAGCTGAGCGCGGCCGAGGCCAGAGAGCTGCTCGCGGCCGCGCCGGGCGTGGAGGTCGTGGACGACCCGGCCGAGCTCCGCTACCCGCTGCCGCTCGACGCCGAGGGCAGGGACCCGGTCTACGTCGGCCGCATCCGCGAGGACGTCACCGTGGACAACGGCCTCGACATGTGGGTCGTGGCGGACAACCTGCGCAAGGGCGCGGCGCTCAACGCGGTACAGATCGCCGAGGAGCTCGTGCGGCGGGGTCTGCTCTGAGGCCGTGACGGGTAGAACCACGCCGTCATGACCCCCCGACAAGGACTCACCTGTGCCTGATCCGGACACCACCATCCACGACGTCGTCATCGTCGGCGCCGGTCCCGCCGGCCTGACGGCCGGCATCTACGCCAGCCGCGGCCGCCTCGACACCGTCATCCTCGAGCGCAACATGGCCGGCGGCCAGATCGCCGTCACCGAGCTCGTCGAGAACTACCCCGGCTTCCCCGAGGGCGTCTCGGGCTTCGACCTCTCCGAGAAGATGAAGGAGCAGGCCCTCAAGTTCGGCGCCGACCTGCGCGAGATCCAGGCGGTCGGCGGGCTCGAGCGCGACCCGCTGCAGGACGCCTGGGCCGTGCAGACCGACCAGGGTCCGGTGCTCGGCCGGGCGGTCATCCTGGCGCCCGGCCGCGAGCCGCGCCGCTCGGGCATCCCCGGCGAGGCCGAGTTCATCGGCCGCGGCGTGAGCTGGTGCGCCACCTGTGACGGCGCGCTGTATCGCGACCGCGTCGTGGCCGTGGTCGGCGGCGGCGACTCCGCCGTGGAGGAGGGCATGTTCCTCGCCAAGTTCGCCAGCAAGGTGTACCTGGTGCACCGGCGCCGCGAGCTGCGCGCCGCCGCCATCGCACAGGAGCGCTGCTTCGCCAACGACAAGTTCGAGTTCGTCTGGGACTCGGTGCCGCACAAGATCGACGGCGCCGAGATGGTCGAGGCGCTCGAGGTGAAGAACGTCAAGACCGGCGAGGTCACCGCGCTGCCGGTGAACGGCGTGTTCATGTACATCGGGCAACTCCCCAACACCGACTGGCTCAAGGGTGTCGTGGAGCTCGACGAGTCAGGCTACATCGTGGCCGACGAAGACATGCGCACCAGCCAGCCGGGGGTGTACGCGGCCGGCGACGCCGTCGTGAGCGAGCTCAAGCAGATCGCCATGGCCACCGGCCAGGGGGCGCTCGCGGCCGTCCAGGCGGAGAAGTACCTGGACGCGCTCTCGTGCCCCATGCCGAACCCGGGCGCCGCGGCCGGCGACAGCGCCGCCGCGGCCGTCTGATCAGTCACGGAGGAGGAGGAAGACCGTGGATGCCGTCTCACAGGACGACTTCGAGGCCAAGGTCATCAAGGCGCCGGGCAAGGTGCTGGTGGATTTCTGGGCCGAGTGGTGCGGCCCGTGCCGCATGATCGGCCCGGTGCTCGAGGAGATCGCCGGCGACCACCCCCAGGTGGTGTTCCTCAAGCTCAACGTGGACGAGTCGCCCGAGGTGGCGCAGCAGTTCAACGTGATGAACATCCCCAGCATCCTCGCCTTCGAGGGCGGGGAGCTCAAGCAGCGCATCGTGGGCGCCATGCCCAAGGCCAAGCTCGTCGAAGAACTGGAGCCGTTCCTGGGCTGAGCCCCGGAAGACAGCACGAGCCAGACGCGCGACGGGCGGCCCGCTGGGCCGCCCGTCCTCGTTGAGCGGCCGGCCGGTGTCCCGACCGCGACCGACGAGAGCGGCCGCACCGGCGCTACGTCACCAGAGGCCGCCGGCCGCGAGCAGCTCGCCGACCGAGACGGGCTCGAGACCCTTGGCCCGCAGACCCTTCACGATGGCCGGGATGGCCTTCTGCGTGTTCCACTCCGTGTGCATGCAGATGATGCTGCCCGGCCCGGCGCCGTCCACGGCGCGCCGCGCTATCTCCGCCGGCGGCGCGCCGGTCCAGTCGCCGGTGTCCACGTCCCAGTTGACGACGAACGGGTAGCCGGCGCTGCCGGCCGCCTTGATCGTCGTCTCGTTGTACGACCCGTACGGCGGCCGGAACAGCGGCGCCGGGATGGCACGGCACGCCTCCCACCACGTGTCGGCGTTGTCCAGCAACTGCGTGCGCGCCTGCTCGTAGGAGACAGTCTGGAAGTCCGGGTGGTCGTAGGAGTGGTTGCCGAGCTCCATGCCCAGCTCCAGCGCCTCGCGCGCCACCTCGGGGTACTTGCTCACGCTCTGCCCGGTGCAGAAGAAGGTGCCCTTCACGCCGAGCTTGTCCAGCGCCCGGATGATGTGCCGCCAGGCGTAGCCGGAGCCGCCGTCGAAGCTGAGAGCGACCTTCTTGCCGGCGTCAGGGACGTCGAGGATCAGCTTCGCGTCGCGGGGCGCCTCGCAGGCGATGTGCACCGTGGAGCTGGTCTCGTTGCCGGCGGGGTCGGTGGCCGTCACTACGAAGCGGTACGTGCCGGGGAACAGGGCGCCGCCGTCTTCGCTCCTCGCCGCCCAGGAGATGTCCTCGGCACCGGCCGCCGGGTGCGGCGAGCCCTGCTCGCCGGTCCGACGGCCGAGCGCGTCAAGAACGGCCCAGGTCACGGTCACGCCCTTCTCGGCCGGGACGCGGTAGGCCAGCTTGAGCTGTGCCGGGCCGTCGATGCGCTCGGGCTTCGCGGTGATCCAGGTGATGTCCGGCGCCGCGGTGTCGACCACCACCGTCAACTTCACCGTCGACCCGCCGTCCGCGGCGCGGACCTCCATGACGTGCTCCCCGTCGCGGCTGTGGTCTTTGGGGGCCTCCACGTAGGCGAGCTTGCCTGTGTGCCACTCCCCGCCGTCCACGCGCCACCGCGCCACGGCGGGCTCGCCGCCTTCGGCGGTGAACCGCACCAGCACCTTGCCGTCGTGGCGCTCCTTCTCGGTCGCGATGGTGATGCCCGAGACGGTGGCGGTGGTCGTCGCGCCCGGCACGCCGCTGCTGCCCTCGGCCGTAGCGCCGCCGCCCGGCCAGGGCAGGCCGAGGTGGCCGAACCACGGCACGGCCACGAGGACCCCGATCACGACCGCGGCGACCGCGGCGAGAGCGAGCACGCGGGGCCACACGCTGCGGCGCCTGCGGCGCCTGCGCGGCGGACGCCCGGCCGGCGCCGGCTGCCCGGCGCGGTAGTAGTGGACCTCGCTCAAGCGGGCTCCAGGCGCACGCCCACCACGTCGTAGCTGAACGACACCAGCCTGTCGGAGAACGCGACGTCCATGCGCGCCTGCACATCCACCGGCAGGCTCTTGAAGCGGTCGCGGATGAGAGCCACCTTGGGCGGCGGCACGGCTGCCGCCTGCAGCCAGTAGTCCAGCTCGAGTGGTGCGGCGGGCGCGGCCCCGCCGCGCGACCCGCAGGCCTGCGGCCGCCGCGAGCTCCTCGATCTCCTCCGGCCGGTAGTGTCGCCGGTGCGCCGGCTCGCGCAGGCGGGCCAGATCGTTGTAGGCCCTGTCGGTGACTTCATCGACGACGGGGTCGACGATGACGATGCGCCCGCCGCTGCTCACCACGCGCAGCAGTTCGGCGAGCGCGGCGACGGGCTCCGGCAGGCGGTGGAACGCATTGCGGCAGACCACCAGGCTGAACGAGCCGTCCTCGTACGGCAGGGCGTAGAGATCGGCCAGCGTGAACGACACGTTGCCCAGTCCCAGCTCCCCCGCCAGACGGCGGCCTTCGTCGAGCATGTCGGGCAGCTCATCGGCGGCCTCGACGCTGCGCACCTCGGGGGCCACGGCGAAGCCGGCGATGCCGGCCGCGCAGGCGTAGTCGAGCACGGTGTCGTGCGACGTGGGCCGCGCGAGGTCGACCAACAGGTCCAGCGTCGCGTCACGCATCTGCTCCACGCCGTCTCCCTTCATCGCCGCCGCGGGGAGCCGCTCGTACCTCAGGCTGGGGTCCCCGAGAATATGGTACCCGTCACACTGAGGCCGATGACCACATCGTGACCCTCCACGCGCGCCGTCTCGCGGTGCTCGCCGGCAGCTTCGCCGACGAGCAGCTCCGTGGCGAGCGTCTCGGCGCGCAGCGCGTCGGCGTGGCGCTCCACGACGCCGGCGAGCCCGTCGGGGACGACCAGCGCGAGCCTGACGGTATCTTCGATGCGCAGGCCCGCGTTCTTGCGCGCGAGCTGCACTGCGTGCACGAGCTCGCGCGCCACGCCCTCCTCGCGGAGGGCCTCGTCCACGGTGGTCGCCAGAGCGACCGTGCGGCCACCCTCGGACTCGACCTGGTAGCCCTCCGGCGAGCCGGTCTCGATGAGAAGGTCGTCCTCCACGAGACTGACCTCGCCGTCACCGGCCGACAGCGTGACGGAGCCGGCGCTCCTGAGCTCGGCGACCAGGGCGGCGGTGTCCGCCTCGCGCAGCACACCCTGCAGCGCGCCGAGCTGCCTGCCCAGGCGCGGGCCGAGCACCTTGAGGTTCGGCTTCACCGTGTACGCGACGAGCTCGCTCTCGTCACCGGCTAGGCGCAACCTTTTCACGTTGAGCTCGTCGATGACGACCTCGCGCAGGCGCTCGATCGAGTCGCGCTCGGCCTGCGGCAGCGCGACGACCACCTCGGCCAGCGGCTGACGCGTCTTGACGGCCGCGGCGTTGCGCGCGGCGCGGCCCATCTCCACGACGCGCCGCGCCGCCGCCATGTCGAACGACACGCCGGCGTCGATGGCCTGCTCGTCCACGACCGGCCAGGCGCACAGGTGCACGCTCTCCGGCGCCGACGCGTCCGCGCCGCGCACGAGGTTCTGGTACAGCTCCTCGGCCACGAACGGCGTGAACGGCGCCAGGAGCTTCGTCACGGTGACGAGCGCCTCGTACAGCGTCTGGTAGGCGGCCAGCTTGTCGGCGTCGCTCTCCGACTTCCAGAAGCGACGCCGGCCACGACGCACGTACCAGTTGCTGAGGTCGTCGACGAAGCCCTGGATGCGCCGGCAGGTGCCGGTGGCATCGTACGCCTCGAGGCCGTCGGTGACGTCCAGCACCAGACAGTTGAGCTCGCCGACCAGCCAGCGGTCCATCAGCGGCCGCTCCTCGAGCGGCACCGGCTCCGTCATCGGGTCGAACCCGTCGATGTTCGCGTACACGGTGAAGAAGCTGTACGTGTTCCAGAGCGTGAGCAGGAACTTGCGCACCACCTCGTCCACCATCTCGGCGCCGAAGCGGCGCGGGCTCCACGGCTGCTGGCTGCTGAACATGAACCAGCGGAAGGCGTCGGCGCCCTGGTGGTCGAGGATGTCGTCGGGCTGGATCACGTTGCCCTTGCTCTTGCTCATCTTCTGGCCCTCGGCGTCGAGGATGTGCCCCAGGCACAGCACGCGTTTGTACGAGCTGCGGCCCTCGATGAGCGTGGCGACGGCGAGCAGGCTGTAGAACCAGCCGCGGGTCTGGTCGATGGCCTCGGCGATGAAGTCGGCCGGAAAGCGCTCGCGGAAGAGCTCCTCGTTCTCGAACGGGTAGTGCCACTGCGCGAACGGCATGGAGCCCGAGTCGAACCAGGCGTCGATGACCTCGGCCACGCGGTGCATGCCCTCCCCGCACTCGGGACAGGTGAGGACGACGTCGTCGACGTAAGGCCGGTGCAGCTCGAGGTCGTCCGGCACCGGCCCGGCCGCCATCTCGCGCAGCTCCGCGATGGACCCGACGCAGTGCAGGTGCCCGTGCTCGCAGCGCCACACGGGCAGCGGCGTACCCCAGTAGCGGTCGCGGCTCAGGGCCCAGTCGACGTTGCCGGCCAGCCACTCGCCGAAGCGCCCGGTCTTGATGTGCTCGGGGTGCCAGACGACGGCGTCGTTGGCCTTGAGCAGCTGCTCCTTCATCGCCGTGGTGCGGATGTACCAGGTCTCCTTGGCGTAGTAGAGCAGCGGCGTGTCGCAGCGCCAGCAGAAAGGATAGCTGTGCTCGTAGGGCTCGACGCCCAGGAGCAGGCCGCGCTGCTTGAGGTCCTCGGTGATGGCCGGGTCGGCGTCCTTGACCCAGACCCCGGCCCACGGCGTGACCTCGGCGATGAAGCGGCCTTCCAGGTCGACGGCGTTGACCACCGGCAGGTCGTTCTCGAGGCCCACGCGCATGTCCTCCTCGCCGAAGGCGGGAGCTGTGTGCACGATGCCGGTGCCGTCGGTGGTGGTGACGTAGTCGCCGCCGATGACGAAGTGGGCGCGGCGGTCCGGCGTCATGAAGCCGAACGGCGCCTCGTAGTCCAGCCCGAGCAGCTCGGCGCCCTTGAGCTCCCTCTCGACGACGGCCTTCTTGCCGAGCACGCCCTCGACCAGGTCGCGAGCAACGATGAAGCGCTCGCCGCGGCTCTCCACGAGCGCGTACTCAACGTCAGGGTGCACGGCCGCGGCCACGTTGCTGATGAGCGTCCACGGCGTGGTGGTCCAGACGGCGAGCGAGACGCCCTTGCCTGGCTCGCCGGTGACCCGCTGAGCCGCCTCCGGCGTCAGCGGGAACCGCACGTAGATGGAGTCCTCGGTGACGTCCTTGTAGCCCTGCGCGACCTCGTGACTGCTGATGGCCGTGCCGCAGCGCGGGCAGTACGGCACGACCTTGTGACCCTCGTACAGCAGGCCCTTGTCCCAGATCTGCCGCAGCAGCCACCACACCGTCTCGATGTAGCCGTTGGTGTAGGTGTAGTACGCGTCCTCGAGGTCGACCCAGAAACCGATACGCTCCGTGAAGCGCTCCCATTCCGCCAGATACGCGGTCACGCTCTCCTTGCAGAGACGGTTGAACTCGGCGACCCCGTACTCCTCGATCTGCTGCTTGCCGTCGATACCCAGGCGGCGCTCCACCTCGAGCTCCACCGGCAGGCCGTGCGTGTCCCAGCCGGCCTTGCGCGGCACGCGGTAGCCGCGCATGGTCTTGTAGCGTGGGAAGAGGTCCTTGAAGATGCGCGACACCACGTGGTGCGAACCCGGCTTGCCGTTGGCCGTGGGCGGGCCCTCGTAGAACACGAACACCGGCGCGTCGGCGCGGCCCTCGAGGCTCTTCTCGAAGATCTGGTGTTCCTTCCAGAACGCCAGGACACGGGCGTCGAGCGCCGGGAAGTCCACGCGCGGGGAGACGTCCTGGAATCGGGGCTTTCTCTGGCTCACGGGGCTCGCCTTCTGCTGGTCTCTGGCCGGAACGCCGATTTTACCAGACAGTGCCCGGCGGGCCCGGCGCCCGGAGCACGATCGCCTATTCGCGCTCCGCCGCATCGGAGCACGGCCGGCTTTCGCGCTCCAGCGATGCCATGCGCGCCTCTTCCTTGAGCCGCTTGATGTGACCGCGCCCGAGGCCTTTGACCTCGCAGCCGAGCTCGATGTAGCGCCTGATCCGGTCGTCGCTCAGGATGCCGAAGCAGTCGATCACGGCGATAGGCTTGCCGGCCCAGGCGACGACCTCATCCGCCGGCAGCTCGAGATACGGCGCGTGCGGGACCGCGAGGATCAGGGCGTCGATCCCCCGCATCGCCTCCTCCAGATCCTTCAGCACGCACAGATCCGTCAGGTGGTCCTGATTGCGGAAGAAGCGGGCCAGGGAATGCCCCGGAGCCGGGTAGGTGTCCTGCTTCTCGAACTCGTACCAGTGCTCCACGTACGGGTCGTGCACGCGCATCTCCGCCCCCATCTCGGTGAGCTTGCGAACGACGATCTCCGAGCCGCTGTAGCGTGTGTCGCCGACATCCTGGCGATAGCTCGCGCCACACAGCAGTACGTCGGCGCCGGCGATGTAGCACCCCATGTTGCGCAGCGCGTCGCGCGTCAGGGTGGCGACGTGGAGGCCGCGCGTGTCGTTGATGTCGATCGCCTCCGTGCTCATGCGGAAGACCTGGTCGCCGTCCTCGAAGCCGAGGATGTGCTCGTAGGCCCAGTAGCCGAGACCGCCGTCCTTGGGCAGGCAGTAGCCGCCGATCCCCGGCCCGGGGAAGATCATGTTGTCGTGCGTCGGCCGCTTCTTGACCGCCGCGACCACCTTGAGGAGGTCGACGCCGTTGCGCTCCGCGAAGATGCTCCACTCGTTGAGGAACGCGAGGATGGTGGCGCGGTACGAGTTCTCCACGATCTTCGCGGTCTCGGACTCGATCGGCCGGTCCATGACGGTGAGCTCGTACTCCTCCGTGTTGAGTACCCCGCGCAGGAAGCCCTCCACCCGTGCGCGGGCCTCCGCGTCGCAGCCGCTGCACACGCGCCAGAAGTCGCGGATGCTGGCCACGTACTCGCGGCCCGGCATCACGCGCTCGTAGCTGTGGGCGAGCAGCGGCGTGCCGGCCAGGCCGCGGGCGGCGAAGGCCTTCTTCAGGATCGGCCACGCGACGAACTCGGTCGTGCCGGGCGCCACCGTGGTCTCGATCAGTACGAGGCAGTGCTCGGGGATCTTCTCGCCGACCGTCCTGAGCGTGGCCTCCAGGGCGGCCATGTCGGTCTGGCCGCTGCGCATGTTGCCGAGCTCCTGCTTGACGTAGTCGCACTGCACGTCGACGACCACGCAGTCGGCGAGCTTCAGGCAGTCGCTGTCGAAGGTCGCCGTGAGCGTCTGCTTCTCCAGCACGCAGCGCGCGATGATGGCGTCTACCTCAGGGTCCTCCGCCTTGATCGGCGAGACGCCCTGGTTGAGCATCCCGATCTTCCAGTAGCTGCGCGGGCTGGGACGCTGGCAGCCGATGACGAACCGGGCCGGTCTGCCCTCGTCGTCCGTGGAGTCGGCGACGATGGCGGCCATCACCGCTCCCACGAAGCCGAGCCCCATGACGACCACGACCTCCTTGCCCTCACGGCGAGCCCGCGCGGCAAGGCCACTCAGGCGGCGGTACTCGGCCGCGTAGTCTTCCTTCGCGGGCAGCGGTATCTCCTCACCGCTGGGGCTCACTGAGCACTCGGTCATCGCCTGGCCCCTCTCTTGCGTACCACAGCTGTTCTGCGGCGGCCCCCGTAGAGCGGCCGCCGCACGTGCCGCCATTATGGGGCAGGAAGAGGCCGAGCTGCTACGCGCGCCGTGCTCACCCGGTGCGCGTAGCAGCGAACGACGTCGCCACGCCGCCCCCACCCCGCGCCGCAGGCCCGCGCCGGCCGCGCCGGGGCCTCGTGTACACTCCCTGCATGCTCGCGTTCCTCGACTACGACGGCACCCTGACCACGCATGAGTGCAACGAGATCGCGCTGCAGCGCTTCGCAGGCGACGCCTGGCGGCCCATCGAGGAGGAGCTCAAGGCCGACCGGCTCAGCCACGCCCACGGCTTCGACCTGCAGATCGGCCTGGTGCAGGCGCCGCGCGCGGAGTTCCTCGGCACGCTCGTGGACGCCGCCGTGCTCTCGCCCGGCCTCCACGAGTTCCTCGACGAGCTGCAGCGGCGCGGCGGACGAGCCGTCCTCGTGAGCGCCGGCCTGCGCGAGGCCATCGAGGCGGTCTGGCGCCGCGAAGGCCTGCCGCCCGTCGACCTGTACGCCAGCGAGCTGGTCGGCGAGGGCCCGGACGGCGGACCCCCCTACCACCTCGCGTTCAACCCCGCGCTGGGCGACTGCCCGCGCTGCGGGCCGGGCCTCTGCAAGGGCGCGCTGCTGCGCGCACTGCGGCGGCCCGGCGAGACCGTGCTGGTGTTCGGCGACGGCGCCAGCGACGTGTGCCCGGCGCGGGAGGCCGATCTCACGTTCGCGCGCGACCACCTCGCGGAGCGCTGCGCGGCCGAAGGCCTCCCCTGGCGGCCCCTGCCCGACTTCAGGCACGTGTGGGACGAGGTCGACGCGTGGCTGACAAGCCGCTGAAGGCGACCGCCGGCCCGCCGCGCCGCGGCGGCGCGGCGTCCCCGGCCGGCGCGGCCGCAGGCCCCCGCCGGCCGGCCGGCGAGACCGCCCTCATCGTAGCATCCGCCGTGTCCCTGCAGGCGCTCGTCTGGGCGCTGCTGATCGTCGTGTTCTCGCAGCTGCGCCTCGGCTACGGCTTCCACGACCTCTCGGACACGTTGTGGTACCTGCACTACAAGGACCTCATCGACCAGGGCCAGCGCATCTACCGCGACTTCGCCTTCGAGTACCCGCCGCTGGCGATACCGCTGCTCCTGCTGCCGCCGAGCTCGAGCGTTGCCGCCTACGAGCTCTGGTTCGGTGCCGAGATGATGGTCCTGTGCACCGCGGCGGCGGGGCTCACGGCGGCCGCCGCGGCCCGGTTCTGGACCGGTCTGACGCGCCCGTTCCTGGCCGGCGTCGCCTTCGCCGTGGCCGTGGCCGCCGGCGGCGCCATCACGGCGAACCGCTACGACGTAGCCGTGGCCCTCACCCTGGCCGCCTGCATGCTGTTACTCGCCCATAGGCGGCCGGCCGCGGCGGCAGGCGCTCTCGGCGCCGGCGTGGCACTCAAGCTGACGCCGGCCATGCTGCTGCCGCTCGTGCTCATCCTCGCCGAGGGTCGCCGCAGGATCGTCTGGGCGCTCGTCGCGTTCGTCGTCCTCGCCGCGGCGCCGTTCCTGCCGTTCCTCGGCGCCCCTCAGCTCTCCACCGTCGTGACCTTCCACGCCGAGCGGCCGCTGCAGGTGGAGAGCGTGCCCGGCACCGCCTTTCTCATCGCCGGCGCCCTGGGCTCCCCCAGGGTGAGCACCGGCAACTCCTACGGCTCCCAGTTCCTCTCCGCCCCGGGCAGCACGATCGTCTCGGCCGTCTCGCCCTGGCTGGGCGTACTCGTCGTGGCGGGGATCTACGTGCTGGTCTGGCGCCGCCGGGCGTTGCTGCGGGCGGCGCCCCAGTACGTCCCGCTCGCCGCCCTGGCCTGCGTCCTTGCCTTCACCGTCTTCAACAAGGTGCTCTCGCCGCAGTTCCTCGTCTGGACGTTCCCGCTCGTGGCCCTCGTGGTCGTCGGAGAGGGGCGCGGCCAGCGCCTCTGCGGCGTCCTGACCCTGCTGGCGATCGCGCTGACCCAGGTCGAGTTCCCGGCGCGCTACTGGGCCGTCGTCGACCTGGAGCCCCGCGCGGTGGCGGTCGTCGTGGTCCGCAACCTCGTCCTGGCGGCGGCGACGCTCGCGGCCGTCGACGCTCTCTGGCGCCTGCCGGCTGAGCCGCCTGAGCCGGAACGCGCGCTATCGCAGGGCGCCCCTCGCGCGGCCGGCGGCGCGGTTTCTGAGGCGCCGCCGGTCGCGTAAGATTGCTGCGGCCTTCAGGCGCGGCCGGCGGAGCGCCGCCGCGCCCTTCTCATGCCCACCGGGCGCAGAGGACGCGTGGACACCAGACTCAAGGGCAACCTCATCCAGTTCGTCAAGTTCTGCGTCGTCGGCGGCAGCGGGGTCGTCGTCAACCTCCTTGTGTTCACCGCGGTCCTGCTGGTCTGGCGGGCCGCGGCCGGGCACCTCGCCACCGCGGCAGAGCTCACGGACTCGGTGCGCGGGTTCATCTTCGAGAAAGACACGACGGGCGTACCCACGGCGGCGGTGTACGTCGCCAACGCCGCCGGCTTCGTCGTCTCGGTGCTGACCAACTACTACCTGAACCGCCGCTGGACGTTCCGCTCCAGCGCGGCGGTAGGGGTGGAGCTCGGCAAGTTCTTCGTCGTCAGCATCGTCGCGTACCTGGCCAACCTCGCCGTCTTCTCGGCCCTGCACTCGCTCGCGCACGTGGCCCCCATCCCCAGCCAGCTCATCGCCATCGCCTGCGTCATGCCGGTCAACTTCGTGTTCAACAAGCTGTGGAGCTTCCGCGCCGCGTGACCGCGCCCGGCGCCCGCAGCCAGACCCACCATGTGAGCGTGCCGGGCGCGCTCCTGGTGACGCTGGTCCTCACGACGCTCGTGCTGGTCGTGCTCCTCCCGCGGCTCTGGTACCGGCTGCACGACGTCTCCGACATCACGGTGTACTTCGACTACGCCCAGCGCATCGCCAGCGGGGAGCGGCCATTCACCCCATCGTTCCCGATCGAGTACCCGCCGCTGGCGGTGCCGCTGTTCCGCCTCCCGGGGTACACTGCCGACGCCGCTGCCTACACCCACTGGTTCACGATCGACATGGGCGTGATCACGCTGCTCACGGCGGCGCTCACCGCGTTCGTCGCCTGCCGCCTGTGGCCGCTCGGCGGAAGGGCCTACGTGGCCGCCGTCCTCTTCCCCGTCTCCGTGGCCCTCATCGGCGCCATCATCGTCAACCGCTACGACGTAGCCGTGGCGCTGCTCATCGCGGCGTTCCTGCTGTGCATCGTGAACCGCTGGTACGCGGCGGCGGCGTTCGTGCTCGGCCTCGGCTACGCCCTGAAGTTCACGCCCGCCGCGATGCTGCCGCTGGTGCTGCTCCTGTACGACAGTCCGCGGCGCTGGGTGTGGCCGGTCGTCGCCTTCGCGGCAGCTGCGGCGGCGCCGTTCGTGCCCTACCTGGTCTCGTCGCCGCGTGGCATCTGGTACGTGTTCCAGTACCACCTGGAGCGCCCCCTGCAGATAGAGAGCGTGCTGGGAACGCCGATGCTGTTCCTCAAGCTCACCGGACTCATGGAGGCGACCTGGGGCCACAGCCACGGCTCGCACATCCTGGCGGCCCGGGGCGCCGGCCTGGCCGCCGACCTCTCGGGGCCGCTCACGGTGCTCGCCGTGATCGGCGTGTACCTGCTGCTTTGGCGGCGGCGCGAGCGCCTGCGTGTCTCGCCGCCCGACGTCGCCGTGGCCGTCCTCGCCCTCATCCTGGCGCTGATGACGTTCGGCAAGGTGCTCTCGCCGCAGTACTTCATCTGGATCCTGCCGGCGTGGGCCCTGGTGGCCGCCCGCGACAAGTGGATCGCGCTGGCGGGCGGCCTGACCCTGCTGCTCACCGGCATCGAGTTCCCGGCCCTGTACTGGCGCATGCTCGACATGCAGCCCGAGTCGGTGGCCGTGCTGGTGGCGCGCAACACGGCCCTCGTCGTGACCTTCGCGCTCGCCTGCGTGCGGCTGTGGGGGCTGCCGGAAGGGCGGGAGGGCCTGTTGACAATGCTGCCTGGCAGGGCAGGCGCAGGTGCTATCGCGACATCTCGCTCGCCGCTGAGGTCGCCATGACAACCATGACAAACCCATGCCTGCGTGCTGTCCGGCATCACCCGCCGAGACGAGTCATGGAACTCGTCGAGGATCGAAGCAGAGCAACCGCCATAGGTGTGCGCCGACGCCGTTGGCTGGCTGTGCTAGCCGGTCGTCGTTGACGACCGCGCCGATGACTTGACTGCCGACCAGCATGGCGATTCAGACGCCGGTCGGCACCAGCCGTATCCAAGCCCAGCCGAAGACCGAGTAGCTGCCGCTCAGCAGGTCGGCGTCCTGTGCGTACAGTGAGAAGGTGCCGTCGCTGACGGTCACCGAGCCGAGGCGGTACTCGGTGTGCTCGGTCGCCCCGCCGCTGCCGCCGACGGTGTCGATGGAGTAGAGCTTCGTCGCACTCGCCGAGTAGCCCCAGTAGTAGCGCATGTTGCGCCCGGTCCTCTGGGTGTAGAGGTTGGCGTACACGTCGTAGGTGCCGTTGGCGAGGCCTGAGGTGAAGAAGCGCATCGCCGGCAGCGCGTATCTCTCGTATTCGTTCGCGCCCGCCAAGACCGTCGGGAAGGGGCGCCCGGCGGTGTAGAGGAACTCGGTCCAGCGACCGTCCGACAGGTTGATGGCGGAGGTGCTCGTGGTGGTCGCCAGCACGGGGCTCTGGTGGGCGTCGTCCCAACAGTTGACGGTGACAGAGACCGGGGGGGCGGCGTCATCGTCGACGATGGTGCCGGTTGCCTGGCCGTCGGCGATGGTCGCGTTCACAGCGCCGGAGAGGCCGACGGTGAAAGTCTCGTTGGGCTCGACGAGCGTGTCTCCGGTGACCGGGACGCTCACTGTCTGCGTGATCACGCCGGCGTCGAAGGTGAGGGTGCCCGACCTGGCGGTGTAGTCGCTGCCCGCGACGGCCGTGCCGTTCGCGGTGGCGTAGGCGACGCTGACCGGCAGGCCGCTGGCCGCCGAGAGGGAGACCGTGAAGACAGCGTTGCTCGTGCCGGTGTTGCCCTCGGTCGCTGTGACGTCGTCGATGGTGAGGCCGGGGACAGTCTGAGGCGCGGAGGTCGTGAAGGTGGCGTCCGGCGAGTACGCGATGTTCCCGGCAGCGTCTCGACTCGCCACCCGGTAGTGATACTCAGTCGAGGGAGCCAGGCCGGAGATCACCTGCCGGTGACTGGTTGCCAGGGACTGGTCCAGTGACGTGCTGAGCCCATAGGCACCAGTTGTCCCGTATTCGACTTGCGACGTGGCTCCCTCGTCCGACGTCCACGAGACCGTCGCGCTAGCGGCGTCGATTTCGCTCACCGTGACGTTCGTGATGATCGGCGGGTCGGCATCGCCGGAAGTACCGAGGGACGTCACCACCTCGGTCGAGCCGCTGAAGGCAGGCACATCGACGCGGTTCTCGTCGATGTGATCGCCGGTTGCCGTGAACACCGAGAAGGAGGTGGGGACGTCGGCGCTACCGATCAAGGTCGTCGTGGCGACACCGGTCTCTGTGTCGAAGGTCGCCCCCGAGATGCTCGACAGGGAGAGCGCCCTCACGTAGTGACACGCCCCATCCATCGTCATCGATAGAGGGCGATAGTCGGCGATCCCAACGCTGACTCCCTGCATGATGGCACGCCAGTTGCTATCGGATATGCCACGTATGTAGTACTCGTGCGTGAAGAGCGTCGCCAGCACGCGGCTGGCGAAGGCACGCTCGAGTTGCCGCACCCCGTGGCCGATCGTGGCGGCCACATCGTTGTTCGGGGACCATTCGTAGCCGTTCTCGTCGCGGATCTCAGTGACACAGTTGAAGAAGAGACTGCCAAGGTCCGGCCTCCCCGGAACGACCAGAGGGTCCGCGTAGTACACCGGCACAGTCGAGTTGCTCAGGCCGCCTTCGTAGCGACGATACGGTCCGTTCCGCAGCCATTGAGAGCCGTACCGGGTGCCCGGCGTCATGTGGGTCCCCACGAATTCCACGCCCCAGGCCCGAAGCCCGTCGAACACGTTGGTGCCAAACTCATAGTAGTGGGGCACGACGAACCGGGCGATGGGGATGTCGTGCGCCTGGTGCCACTGACTGCCCTGAGAGAAGTTGGCCGCGACGACGCTGTCCGAGTAGCTGGTGCCGTTCGCGCGATCGAAGTAGAAGCTCCTCCCGGTCGAGCCTTCATCGCTGAACGCATGGATCGAGGCGGTAGCCAGACCCGCTTTGGTCAGCCCCGACAGATCGGCGGCATTCGTCTCTGAGACCTGCTCGAAGAAGAGGCCGACCCACGGTTTGAAGCCGAAGTCGTTTGCCGTGTGGATCCATGCGAAGGGACCCTTGCCATCGTCGGCTCGCATTGTGACGATGGGTGGGAGCACCTGCATCACGAACGGCTTGCGGGCCGCCCACACCATGCTGCGCCACACAAGGTCGTCGAGGCCGTGGACCGGACCCAGCACCGAGTGGGACATCCAGTCGTAGGAGCCCCACTGCACCCCGCGTCCCTGGCCGTAGGTCGTCGTGGCGACGAACGGCTGGTCGCCCGTGACAGCCACCGCCTGGACGGCAGCGGGCAGGGTGACCCCAGCCAGCCGCATGCTCCCGGTGCTCACCGATCCGCCTGCGTCGTGGAGCGCCGTGATGTAGTGGGTCGTGGTAGGCGGAGCATCGACGTGGGGCACGAGTCTGATCCATGCCCATCCGAAGAAGCGATATGAGCCACTGAGCAGATCGGCGTCCTGGGCGTAAAGTGAGAAGTTGCCGTCCGCGATCGTGACGGACCCCAGGCGGTACTCGGTGAACTGGGCCGTGCCTCCGGTGCCCCCGACGGTATCCACGTAGAACTGCTTCGTCGCGCTCGGAGAGTAGCCGAAGTAGTAGCGCATGTTGCGCCCGAGTACCTGTGTATACAGATTCGCGTAGACGTCTGTACGTTCCGTTGCTGATCCCGTTCGCGTAGAAGCGCATAGCCGGCAAACTGTAGGATTCGTACTCATTCGCGGCGGCGAACACAGCCGGATAGTTGCGCGCAGAGCGGTAGAGGAACTCGGTCCATCTGCCGTCGGTGGCCACCAGATTGCCCACCGATTCCGTCGTGGCCAGCACCGGGTCCTGATGAGCGTCGTCCCAGCAGTCGATCCTGGTCTCAGTGGGTGCACTACCGCCCCCGCCACCCGACGAGGAGAACTGCACGCCCGTCCCTGCGGACGAGCCGCCACGCCCGAAGCCGAAGATCGTCTGCAGGACGGGGTAGCGCGGGGAGCCGGCGTCAGTCCACAGGTCGTTGTCGAAGTTGACCATGCCGGTCCCGCCGGCTACGGCCGCCGAGACAGCGTTCTGCTCCGTCGTATCGAAATACGTCCCAGAGCGATCGAGTCCCCGGTGACCGATGACTATCAGGCTGTAGTCCCCGACGTCGCCCGGCACCTGCTGGGTGGCAATGTCCACAACTGTGATGGGCACGCCGAAGTTCTCGAGGTACGGCTGGATGTAGCGGGTGAAGTCCGGATGGCCCTCGCTCGAGGAATTCACCAGGACCAGCGCATCCGTGCGCAGCGGGTTCGCTGCCAAAACAGGCGTAGCTGTGCCGAGACCCAGCACGACAGTGGACAGCAGAACCCAGCCGACAAACAGGAGCGTTCTGTAGGTGCGACGGCTGCTCATGGCACCCCTTCCGCAAGACTGACCCCGTGGTTGACCCGACGCCCTTGCGCCGCGCAATGACGGCCGAACGCACGGTTCGCGATGGTCTTATACCACCCTGGCCGAACTGTACGCCATTGGGGCGTCGAGGCCAGCACCACTTCCACCTACCCCGCCCTCGGTTGTCAGGACTGGCTACAGAAGTTGTCGCAAGAGGGAGCGGGCGGGCGTGAGATACTATCGTGTCATGCCGAGTCACTCACAGCGCCGCCTTCGGCTGTCCACTCTTCTCGCAGTTGTCGGGCTATGCTCGCTCTTGGCGCTGCCAGCACTCGGCTCTCAGCTGTACTTCCGGCACGACGACGCCTCCTTCGTCCTGCTCTCCGCGCGATTCCACGGATCATGGCTTGCCGTTTTCAGCACTGACCCCGATGTCAACACCTGGGGCACGCTTGGCGGTCTGAGCGGCTACTATCGTCCCACAGCCTACCTGCTCGCGCTGGGGCTCATACGGACCTTCAACGCGAACGCCGCTGTACTGATGGCTCTGGCGGGCGCCGCGATGGCCGGCGCAATCGCGCTCTTCTACGTCGCAGCGAGGGCGGTCGCTGACCCGAGAAGAGCGACCATAGCCTTGTACGTGGCTCTGTTCGCAGGCACCACGCTCTTGTACCAATCCTTCCGGCTCGTGGTGCCCTGGGGCTATCTGGAGATCATGGCCGCCCTGGCATGCATGCTCGCCGGTGCGCAACGACGCAGCACAGCGCTGATCCTGCTCGGCGGCCTGTTCTGGGTGCTCTCCTCATCTCGCCAGTCGGCGCTGCTGCTGGTTCCACTTGTGGTAGTCACCGCCCTGGCGACCGTTCCTTCACTGACGAAGGCCTGGCCCTCGCCGGCGGCGGCCCTGAGGCGGTTCGCGCTCCTGCTCGGTCCTTTCGCGCTCGCGATCGCCGTGATGCTGATCGTGGGAGGCCTCAGTCGCGGATCTGGGGGCATGTCAGCGGATCCTGCCTACCTCGCTCAGCGTTATCGCTTCTACGCGGACACGCTGTTCGGGGGGCCGCGCGCCCTCCTGCTCGTTCCGGTCTTCTACAACGCTCTCCTCCTCCGACGCCGGCCGGTGGGGAACGGCCGCAGTGTCGCCGCAGGCCTGAGCTTGTCGGTGCTGGCCTTGTCCTGCGCAGCGACCGTGATCGTCGGCCTGGTCAGTGCACTCGGCCCGCTCGCTCTGCTGGTGGCGGGAGCGCTCGGTGCGCGACGTGACCGCACCCTGCTGGTTGGCGTCGTCTGGTTCTGCGTGGGCTTCTCGATCTACCTCGTGCCCGCCTACTACCACCAGGCGTACAGCCTCGAAGCGTTCCTGGGTCTTGCACTCACGACAGCCTGCTGCACGCCGCTGCTTGCTCGCGACCTGTGGGCGACCGCTACCTCTCTGTGGAGCGCGGGGCGCATGGTCCGCGGTGTCATGCTCACGGGCGCCGTGATCGCGCTGGTGCTGTGCGCCGTAGGCGGACTGGCGACGGGGCCGCGGGCATTCGCGTCGGCTCGCGCGGCCGTCACTGGACTGGTGGACAACAATCGCACGTTCCAGCAGTCCGTCGCGTACCTCTCGGCGCTTGACACGGGCGGCGATGCAACGGTCCTGGCTTTCTCAAACAGGCAGCGCGGGCTGTCGAATGCGGACTGGCGCAGCCGTGGCCTGACCTATCGGGCAACAGTCGTGCCGGTCATGGATCTTCCTGAGATCCAGGATCTTCTCGACGCTCTCAGGGGACCTGGCCTGACGTTCGTCCCATACGGAAGGCCGGGACATGTCAGTGTTCCTGCGGACCGACCGCTCTACGGCCTGGCGTTCGGCGAGGCCGAGGCCGAGGAGATGGCTCAGTCATGGGCGGCGACGGAGGTCGCTCACATCGCGAACGGAGACGCCACCACCACCATCTTCAGGCTTCGGGCACCCAAGCCGTAGGGAAACGTCCAGAGGCGGACTGCACAGCGATCAGCCTCTCGCGACCAAGACAAGGCCTACGACAACAATGGCGATGCCGGACCATCGCGCCACACTGATCGACTCACCGAGCAGCAATGCACTGAGAATCGCGGTCGCAACGAAGGCCAGACTCATGAACGGATACGCCGCACTCAGGTCAAGACGAGACACAGCGGCAATCCAGGCGAGCGACGCAGCGAATGCCAGCGCGAGACTCAGGAGCACCAGCGGGTCGAGCAGTGCGCGGCCGATGAAGCCAACTGCGGCTGTAGCGTCGTCAGGAATACTCCCCCGCCGGCCCATGGCGAACTTGAGGATCATCTGACCGGACACAGTGCCCACCAGGCACAGAGCGACAAACACCCAGGCACGATTCATGATGCCTGCCCGACGGCTCGTCGGCATGCGGCAACAACACGCTCCACCTGCTCCTCCCGAAGTGACGGATATAACGGCAACGAGACCACGGCATCCCCAGCGGCTTCGGCGACGGGCAACATTCCCGGCCTGAAGCCGAACGCTTCGCGATAGTAGGGATGCAGGTGGACCGCGCGGAAGTGCACGCCCACGCCCACACCCTGGCTCTGAAGAGCCTGGATGAAGGCATCGCGGCTGACTCCTGCGTCCTGCCCTACTCGCACGACATAGAGGTGGTACGCAGTCGTCACGTAGTCTCTGCGACTCAACGGCTCCAAGCCCTGAGTGTCTCCCAGAGCCTCGTCGTACATCTCAGTCAAGGAGCGGCGGCGGCGCCAGAACCCGGCGAGGCTGTCCATCTGGGCGTCAACAAGCGCAGCCTGAAGGTCGAACATGTTGTACTTGAATCCGGGAGCGACGACATCCCAGTGCCGATACCCCTCGTCACTGTACCGCTTCCAGGCGTCCCGGCTTATCCCGTGCAACGCAAGAACTGAGACCCGGTCGGCCAGGGCGGCGTCATTGGTGGTGAGCATCCCGCCCTCGCCGCAGGTGACGTTCTTCGTAGCATAGAAGCTGAACGCCGCCGCAACCCCAAGAGATCCCGTAGGCCGACCCCGGTACTCCGCCTCGATAGCGTGCGCGGCATCCTCGATGACGACGACTCCTCGGCCTTTCACACAGTCCGCGATCTCGTCCATGTCGCAGGGGTGCCCAGCGAAGTGGACCGCAATGATGGCGCGGGTGCGGGGCGTGACCACGGCCGCCAACGACTCGGGATCCATGTTGAGCGTGTCCGGCTGCACGTCGCAGAAGACGGGCGTCGCGCCAGCATGCACGATCACGTTGGCCGTGGAGGCGAAAGTGATCGGCGTCGTGATGACCTCATCGCCTGGACCTACGCCCAACGCCACCAGTGCGAGGTGCAGCGCCGCTGTGCAGCTGTTGGTCCCCACCCCGTGAGCGCAGCCGCGGAAGGCGGCAAAACGCTTCTCGAGCGCCTTGGTGCGGGCTCCTGTCGTCAACCAACCGGAGCGAAGCACAGCCAGTACGGCTTCCTCTTCGGCGAGGCCGAGTGACGGGCGGTGGAACATGATGTAGTCGTCAGCGGGGGCAGTCATCTCCGAGTGCCCTATCCCAGCTCGCCTGGGGCATCAGTGATACTCGATCCTGCCGGACGCCGCGCGCACCGGGACTACCTTCATCCACTCGAGCTTCCTCCACCACGCCTCATTCTCGACGTACCAGCTGATGGTGCTCTGCAGGCCGCCTTCGAAGCTCACCTGAGGACTCCATCCGAAACGAAGAGTGAAGCGCGATGCGTCGGCCACGTGTTTGGCGACCTGACCAGGCCTGTCGCCGATGTGTTCAACGGGACCACACCGCCCGCCGAACGCCTCGCATACGGATTCGGCTATGCCAAGCACGCTGACGGCGCGACCGGTACCCAGGTTGTACACCTCGCACGGAGCGCTTCGGGCGGGCTCGTGGTCGAGGAGAAGCGCCAGGGCGCGGACAGTGTCATTGACGTGAAGCCAGTCCCGCATGGCCGTGCCTTCGCCGTGGACAGTCATGGCACGCCCATCGATGGCGCTCGTGATGAAACGAGGCACCACCTTCTCGAGGTGCTGGTGCGGACCGTAGTTGTTGAAAGGCCTCACGATGACTGCGGGAATGCCGTACGTCGCCTGATAGGAGTACACGAGGCGGTCTGCCCCCGCCTTCGCGCTCGCATACGGGCTGAGCGGGTTCAGCGGATGATCCTCGTCCATGGGCTCGTGCATCGCTGTTCCGTAGACCTCGGACGTAGAGATATGGACGAACACGCGGACGCCGCTTGCCTTGGCGACCGCGTTGGCTACCGTCTGAGTACCAAGCACATCCGTCGTGAAGAACAGCGAGTTGTCATAGATGGAACGGGCCACGTGAGACTCTGCAGCGAAGTGCACGACTGCGTCGGCCTTCTGCACCAGGTCGTGTACAAGGTCGCCGTTGCACACGTTGCCGTACCAGAATGAGAACCGCGGATCAGCGCGACACTGCTCGTCGAAGTTCTCGATGTTGCCGGCGTACGTCAACGCATCAAGCACCATGAGCTCGTCGTCTGGCCGCGTGGCCATGACGTGTTTCACGAAGGTGCTTCCAATGAAGCCGGCTCCGCCAGTCACGAGAACGCGCATAACTACTCCCCCCCTGGGCTCTCAGACCACCAGTGGAGTGTGACCTGACCACTGGCGCAGAGTCGAAAGCCGAGCTTCATGTACAGGCTGATGGCGGCACCGTTCGCAGCTGCCACCGTCGACGTTGCGTACCGAGCCAACGAACAGGCATCGTCGAGCACATCACAATACATCCTATAGCCGTGACCACGGCCTGCTTGATCGGGAGCGACCGCATCGAGCACGAGACTCACGACAGCTTTCCCGTCATCGCCAGCTTGATCCAGAATCTCGTAGAGGAAGAAGCCGGCGACCCTCCCATCTATCACGAGGACGCGACTGCGGCGCCCAGGGTGTTGTTCTTGGTGCCAGGTGTCGACCCACCGCTCGTATACCCCGTCGGCCAACTGGCCGGCGAAACGTGCGTCTCGATGGAACCGGTCCGTTCGAAAGGCGTTGCGCGCGATCAGTCTCATCGCCGGAAGATCGGCAGTGTCGGTCGGACGGGTGACGCTGTGGGACCTTCTCTCCCACGAAGCCATGTCGCGCCACGGATTGAGGACCACCTCCTGGAAGCCGAACCCTCTGGCTTCGAGGCCACGAATGACGCCGAAGGCATCACAGGAGACTCGCGCCGAGCACATCTTGGCGCCCTGACTCAGCAGCTCGTCGACGCAACGGTCGGCGAGCAGCCGCAACGCAGACGCGCTGTCTCCGTGCAGGTGTTCGATCCGCCCGACCCCGAAGCCGAAGTGCGCGCGGTCCCAGTCTGGAAACGTGAGAACGGCGAGACCGGACAGCCTCCCTTGTCTCAGTGCAGCCCAGCTGCGCGCATCCCCTCGAGCCGCGTCGCTGACGATGCGGTCCGCCAGGCAGAGTTCTCGGTGGGTGCCGAAGGGCTGATCGACGAGCAGGAGTGGCTTCGCGCACTCGGCGAGGAGCTCACGGACAGCCGCCGGAGAGATGCCCACAAGCGGGACGATGTCATGCTGCTCACCCGGGTGTTCGCTCACCATCGCCCAGAATCTGTTGACTGACGATGAAGTACGGGCGCCCCTGGACCTGCAGGTAGATGCGGCCAACATACTCGCCGACGATGCCGATCGCCGCCATCTGTGCGCCCAACAGGAAGAGCAGCACGGCAAGGAATGTGACAAGACCGACTGGACCCGAGCCGTAAAGCAATCGCCATCCGGCCATGACTACGCCCGCACCCAAGCCGAGAACCGACAGACCCAGTCCTGTCAGGGACACAGCCTGGAGCGTCCCGGTGCTGAAGCCTGTGAGAAGGTCGAAGTTCATCTTGATGAGGCGCCAGTAGCTGTACCGCGAACGCCCCGCGACGCGTTCGTGGTGCTCGACTGGCACTTCGACGATCTGTACGCCGAGCCACGAAACCAGGGCCGTGATTGCCTTGTTGACTTCGGGGCACGCTTGGACCTGCTCGACGACCGTTCGCTTGTATGCACGAAGCATGCAGCCGTAGTCATGAAGCTTGACCTTGGTCACCATGGCAATGGCGATGTTGATGAGACGTGACGGCAGCGTTCGCGCCCGGCTGTCTTTGCGGAGTGTCCGCCAGCCGCTCGCGACATCGCAGTCCGGCCCCAGCCGGGCGACGAGCTTGGGTATCTCCTCGGGCGGGTTCTGCAGATCGGCATCCAGCGTGACGACCACGTCCCCGCGCGCCGCCGCGAAGCCTGCCGACACCGCCGGGTGCTGTCCGAAGTTGCGCTGAAGCCGGACACCCACAAGCTGAGGGTGTGACGCCGCAGCCGCCTGGATCTGCTCCCATGTCCCATCTGTTGAGCCATCGTCGACGATGATCAGCTCGAAGCTGCCCAAAGGCGAGACGGCAGCGTGAGTACGTCTGACGAGCTCCGCGATGTTGGCTTCCTCGTTGTACGCAGGAATCACTACTGAGATGTCAGGCGCAAGAGCCCCGTTCCCTGACCGCCGGTCCCCGATGATTCGCGTCCCCTTGTTCTGGCATCATCTGATGCCCACAGTTTCCTTTCGCGCGCGGAGAATCCTACCCAGTAGAGCATCAAGCCAGATGGTGGCATCACTCCGCCGGTCGCCATGCCCCGCACGCAGTCGGTTTCCCCTACCGGTACTCGCCGTCGGTCACATCACTGCTCCGAACGGCCTCGAGTGTGTCCCAGTCGCCGTCTGTTCGGCGGCCAGCCTTCGCAGGCCCAACCCTGCAGGAGTCCGACTTCACCCCGACTGGCGGGGGTTCGCCACCGCAGGCGCCCCCCGCCGCCGTCTCCGCGCAACTTCTGGAGCTTGAGGCGGGGTCGTGGTTTACTCCACTCATGCCAGAGCAACTATGGGACATTGTGCGGCCAGACCAGCTCTGGAGCGTTGTACGTGCAGTCGTCGTTGTCGTCCTTCCGCTCCTGGCAGTTGTGTGCTTCGTCATCGGGATTGTACTTAGAGGGAAGTGCCCAGTATGGCTGCTCGTGACAGCGGCCATCGTGCCCTTCGGCTACGGTTCGCTGGCTCTCTTCTCACTGTACAAAGACGGCATCGACTGGTGGACCCTGGCCGGCATACTGATGGCAGTCGCGTTGGGACTTCTCATCTGGGCCATGCCGGCAGCACGCCGAGGGCGGTCATATCGGCGCCTTTCGACTCTGTTGGGATTGATGATGCCGCTCCCCGTCGTTGCCTACGCGATCTACCTGTGGGTGTCGGTGACGTAGACGTCGACCCTGATGGACCGAACGACCACGCCGGCATGGGGTTCCCGGCGCAAGCGCCGTGGCGCTCAACCTGATCCACGCCCTCGACCCGATGGCGCTCACCGCCGGTATCGTCATGGGGCGTGACGTACCTCGACCACGGAGTCCGCTGGCTGCTACGAACCGATCCGGTCGCCATGAGAATCTGGGTCTAGACGATTGATTCCACGAGATTGAGCCTGTCCAAGGGAAGCAAAGCAGAGAGGCCGAAGCCGACGGTGCCAAAGACACCGTCTGCCCGGAGGCCACGATGGACGCCGACCTCGTCACTCTCTGCACCGTCATCTCTTGCACAGCCGACGATCTTCTGCCAGAGGCCACGGGCCAACGCCCGGCGACGGATCACCGACGCCGAGCTCGTCACGCTCTGCGTCGCGTGAGGCGATCATGGGCATCCCGAGTGACCGGAGGTTCCTTGCGACGGCGCGCAAGCGGCTCGTGCACCTCTTCCCGGTCATGCCCACGCAAGCGCCTACCATAAGCGCCGCCGCAGGCTCGCGGAGCGCTCGAGTGGCTCCTGGGCGCACTTCGCCGCCGACAGCCCGGGCTTCAGCGATGACCTCCTGCTCTGCGACTCGACCCGGTGGAGTGCGGCCGCAGCCGCGAGACAGCGAAGCGCTCGGCACTCGGAGAGGCCGCGGGCTATGGCTACTGCGCCGCCGCACGCGCTGGTGCTGGGGCTTTCGCCTCCATCTCCTGGCCGCTCCCGACGGGACGCCGCGAGCCTTCACGCTCGCCGATCCGCGGCGCGACGAGCGTGAGGTGGCGCTCGAGCTGCTGGGGCGGGCGGAGCTCGCCGGCGAGGTGCTCGTCTGCGACAAAGGCTACGCCGGCCGGGACTTCGCCGACGCCGCAGGGGCGCTCGGCGTGCTCGTCGTGCGTCCGGTCGCGCAAGGACGAGCCAGGCCGGGGTCCTCACCTGGCCCCCATCCGCCAGCGCATCGAGTCGATCTTTCGGACCTGCAAAGACCTGCTCACCCTGGAGCGCCACGGGGCGCGCACCCTGGCCGGCCTGCATGAGCGCGTCCTGCAGCGGTTCTGCTGCCTGGCGGCCTGCATCAGCCTCAACCACCGCCTGGGCAGGCCGAGCCGGGCGCTGTCGACTACTGCGCCTGAAGCTGTGGGCGTGGAATCAATCATCTAGCTAGGCGGCAGCTGGTCGGCGCAGCGGCGGCTCCGGGCCCGCCATCGCTCCGGGTTGTGCCGCGAGCCTAGCGCTGCCAAGAGCGCCGGCGGTCCGAGCCAGCCCTGCAGCGAGAGACGCCCTTCCGGCGTTCTGTAACGCGACCGGCCACTGTGTCGGGGACTACCTGAGCGACGGCCGCATGTTGCCAGTGCTGGCGACGCCGACGGCGCACGCTCGTCGACGGGCCATCGATTCGCGCGTACTATCAAGGACGCAGAGAGGATGCCGAGATTGACATGTCGTGCAAGCCTTTGCACCCAGCCGCGGGCACTCGGCGCAACCAGAAGGGGTACCAATGAGAAAGCATGTCGTCATCGTCGTCTTGGTGCTGTGTCTCGTCGCCCTATTCGCAGTCACCGCGCCTCCAAGCAGCGCGCGCGTCTACTACAACTCGCCGGGGTACTGGGCCAACCACGTGAGCGCCTGGTACACCTGGGACACCGGGTGGACCTTCGGGGGCGTGACCTACACCGACCCTGCCGTTCCAGCCGGGCTGATGCTGACCCCGCCAAAGGGAGACAAGACCTGGACGGTGTTCAACACGGTCGTGGCCGCGGAGCTCAACGCCCAGCCCAGCACGTGGCCAGACAAGTTCCTCCTCAACCGGTGGCTCATGGCGCATCCGTTGGGCAGCGACGTCAGGGGAAGCAGCGCTGCATGGCAGGAGATCGAGCCCGTCGTCAACGCGCTCCAGGCTACCTTCACAATGTGACGCTTCGTCTCTCCCGTGCGATACGCGCGTCGGCGACCCGTGGCGGCTGGCACGGGGTCGCCGTCTCTCCTGGGCCCGAACGCTCGATGACCGCGTCCGCCTCGCTCACGCACGAAGGGCCCCGCTGCCCGTGACGCGTCGGCGGGTTCTCCGGGATCGACCGGCCAACGCCCAGCGCTGACGCGCCCGCCCGCCGACTCTCTGGCGGTCGGCGCCCGCTCTCACTGCACCTTCAGTCTGCCTGCCGCTCACGGCCTGCGGGTTGCCGGCCTGGTCGGTGGCGAGCACGGATCAGGTGTACGTGCCCGCCTGCTGGGCGCACTCCAACTGGTACGCCAGCGCTGCAGACGCCCACGTTCAGTGTCCTCTCCGTGAGGCCGCCCTAGACGATTGATTCCACTAGATTGAGCCTGTCCAAGGGAAGCAAAGCAGAGAGGCCGAAGCCGACGGTGCCAAAGACACCGTCTGCCCGGAGGCCACGATGGACGCCGACCTCGTCACTCTCTGCACCGTCATCTCTTGCACAGCCGACGATCTTCTGCCAGAGGCCAGGGCCAACGCCCGGCGCCGGATCACCGACGCCGAGCTCGTCACGCTCTGCGTCGCGTGAGGCGATCATGGGCATCCCGAGTGACCGGAGGTTCCTTGCGACGGCGCGCAAGCGGCTCGTGCACCTCTTCCCGGTCATGCCCACGCAGAGCGCCTACCATAAGCGCCGCCGCAGGCTCAGCGCAGCGCTTGAGTGGCTCCGGGCGCACTTCGCCGCCGACAGCCCGGGCTTCAGCGATGACCTCCTGCTCTGCGACTCGACCCCGGTGGAGTGCGGCCGCAGCCGCGAGACAGCGAAGCGCTCGGCACTCGGAGAGGCCGCGGGCTATGGCTACTGCGCCGCCCGCACGCGCTGGTGCTGGGGCTTTCGCCTCCATCTCCTGGCCGCTCCCGACGGGACGCCGCGAGCCTTCACGCTCGCCGATCCGCGGCGCGACCGGGGACGGCGTCCCCTACTGCATCTTCCCGACCGCGAGCAGCCCGACCTGGCAGGTGCAGTCGGCACGCCGGACAAACCAGTCCATCCCCTGACTTGGCCGCGTTCGGATCGAGTGGCCTGCCATTGCTCATCGAGAGGACACTGAGAGGCACCCGACAGAGCAGACGGCCGGGCGGACTCAACAACCAGCGTCAAGAAGGCTCGCAGTGACGACAGACGCGCCCGACTCCTACGGGAACGTCTGTACGCCAATGACACCCTGCTTCGCGGAGCTGCCAAGGCAGGCGTCCTGTCCCGGAATTGCCGGGACAGGACGCTTAGACGGTGCGCACCAGTTCGCTGCGCAGGACCTTGCCGGCGGCGCTGCGCGGCAGGACGTCCCGGAAGTGGACGCCGCGCGGTATCTTGTAGGGGGCGAGGTACTCGCGGCAGTGGGCGAGGATGAGCTCCCGCGAGACGTCGACGCCCGGCGCGACGACCACGAACGCCTCGACCGCCTCGCCGAGCAGCTCGTCCGGCACGCCGGCGACACAGACCTCGGCCACGCCCGTCACCTCCGCGATCACGTCCTCGATCTCGCGCGGGCTGACGCGGTTGGCTCCCACCTTGATCATGTTCTTGATGCGGTCGACCAGGAAGATGAAGCCGTCATCGTCCTTGCGCCCGAGATCGCCCGTGTGCAGGCCGTCGGCCTTGAGCACGAGGGCGGTCTCCGCGGGGTCGTTCCAGTAGCCCTGCATGATGTTCTCGCCGGCGGCCACCAGCTCGCCGACTTCGCCCGGCGCGCACTCGCGGCCGTGCTCGTCGCGGATGGTCAGCGTGACGCCGGGGATCGGGATGCCGATGCTGCCGAGCTTCTCGCGCAGGCGTTCCGGCGGCACGTAGCTCAACCGCGCCGAGGCCTCGGTCTGCCCGTACATCACGAACAGTCGTACGTGAGGAGGCAACTCGTCGAGGAGACGCCGCGTCAACGCCGCCGTCATGGCGCCGCCGGCCTGCGTGAGGTACCGCAGGTCCGGCCAGCCGCGACGCAGGAAGTCGGTCTTCGCCGCCAGGATCGCGTAGTTGGACGGTACGCCGGAGAAGCCGGAGACGCGCGACCGCTCGAGAGAGTCCACCACGGTCGACGGATACGCGAAGCGGTTGTCGACGACCACGCGCCCACCCACCGCGAAGTGCGTGAGCAGGAGCGAGTTGCCGAAGCTGTAGTGGAACGGCAGCACGCTGAGGACACTGTCGTCCGCCGTCAGGTGCAGATAGGCCAGGATCTGCCGGGTGTTGGCGGCGAGATTCCGGTGCGTGAGCGTAGCTCCCCGGGGCAGGCCGGTGGAACCGCTGGTGTAGAGGATCGCGCAGAGGTCGTCGAGGCCGACGTCACTCGCCACGCGCGCCGGACTGGCCGACGCTAAGTCCTCAGCCCGCAGCACCTGCACCCCCGCGGGCAACGCCCAGGCGGGGGCCACTCGGTCGATGATGACGAAGCGCAGATCGGGAGCGCCGTGGACGATCTCGGGCAGATCGTGCGAGACGCGTCCGGCCATGGTCACCAGCCCGACCGCCCCGCTGTCGGCTCAGCAAAGCCCCATGGGTGCGCGCCATGTTGGCGCCGTTCAAGGCCACACAGCAGGCGCCGGCCTTCAGGATCCCGAAGAACCCCTCGACGTAGGCGCGGCCGTTGTCCGCGAGCAATCCCAAGCGGTCGCCCCGCGCGACGCCCAGCTCGCGCAGGCGGGCCGCGAGACGATTGGCGCCCGCCTCGATCTCACCGTAGGTCAGGACGACGTCGCCATGCTCCAACGCGGCGGCGTCGCCGCGTTGATCGGCGCTCTGCTCGAGCAGCGTGTGGACCAGTGCAAGGTCTTCCATGTGCCAGACCATCGTGCGTTGGCGTGAGACAGAATCACCGAGGCTGTGGCCCGGTGCCCGCTGACAGGCATCGTATCTCCTGCGCCCCAGCGATGGTAGCGGAGAGCAGCGGGCGTAGCCAAGAGAGCGAACGCGTTCCGGTGGACCTCCCGAGCCCGCCCTGGAAACTGGATCATCGAGGCGGGCATGTCCCGGGAGTCGATCACGCATGCATAAGGCAGCCGACTCGCGGCGACAGCGCCATTCGTCCCACGCACAGTCTGCGATGCTCGGCTTTGGCCCGGACGTCTGCGTCGCCGTTCCCAGCCGACATCGAGTGGCGTACACTGGCGATACCTGCGGAGCGCGGCTTATGGCGATCAGCCTCTGGCAGCGAGGGCGGGATCAGGTGAGGACGCGGTGCAGATGGAGCCAGCTTCCAGGCGAACAGGGCAACCTCTCAGCGGGAGGCCGGAAATGCGTTGTGACAAGGAGAGGAATCGGCGTCGCACCAGGGGCATCGTCGGCGGCCTGGTCCTCGCGGTCAGCGTCCTCGGCTTCGCTGGCGTGCTCGCTCTCCCCGTGCCGGCGGGGGCGTCCGTCAACACCGGCTCCGCCGGCCACGCCGGTGAAACTCGTCTTCGTCCACCACTCCACCGGCGAGGCCTGGCTGGCGGACGCACACGGCGGTCTCGGCATAGCGCTGCGCAATAACAACTACTTCGTCAGCGACACCAACTACGGCTGGGGTCCTGACGCGATCGGCGACACCACCGACATCGGCCACTGGTGGACCTGGTTCCGGGGCCCATCCTCGCCCACCTACCTCGCTGCCCTTTATGCGGAGAGCGGCCGGCACAGCCGCGGCTACTCCCGGCTCGACAAGGACCCCGGCGGCCCCAACGAGATCATCATGTTCAAGAGCTGCTACCCGAACTCGAAGCTGAGCATGCCAGAATCGCCTGTGCCGGCCATAGCCGACAATCCGCTCAAGGGCCGGGCCGTCGGCAGCAGCGCCTACACTGTCGCGAACGCCAAAGGCATCTACCTCGACCTCCTGCCCTACTTCGGCGCCCATCCCGAGAAGCTGTTCGTGGCCGTGGTCGCGCCGCCGGTCGCGTCTCCTGACACGCCCGGCGGCCGGGCGCTGGCCGACTGGCTCGTCGACCACTGGCTGCAGGACTCCGGCTACACCGTGGGCAATGTGCTGGTCTTCGACTTCTACAACGTGCTGAGCAGCAAGACCGGCGGTAGCGCGAGTGACGTCGGCCTCGCAACGGGCAACCATCACCGCGTCTGGAACGGTGCCGTCCAGCACAAGACCGACGAGGGCGCCAACCGCCTCGCCTACCCGAGTGCCACCGGTGGCAGCCATCCCAACGCCGCAGGCGACCAGAAGGCGACAGCCGAGTTCGTACCGCTGCTCAACGCCGCCTACAACGCCTGGAAGGGTGAGCCGTCCCCGCCGCCCGTCACCACGGCCACGGGCTACGACGACGCATGGCACCGCAGCGCGGTGACAGTGAGCTTCTCAGCCGTGCCCGCCGTCGGCGGCCTCCCTGTCGCCTACACCGAGTACCGCCTCGACGGTGACGACTGGAAGCGCGGGAACTCGGTGGTCGTGACGGCCCCGGCCGACCACTCCGGCGACGGGCGGCACACCGTCTCCTATCGCTCCGCCGACATCGGCGTGCCGCCCAGCATCGAGGACGCGCGGACCTGCACCGTCAGGATCGACACCACGGGGCCCTCGACGCGGGCGCTCGGCAAGGCCACGGTGAAGACGGGCACAGCAGTGACCGTGAGGTACCGGGTCGATGACGCTCTTCCCAGCGGCGTCGCACTAAGCCCCACTGCGACCGTGCAGATTGTCGTGCGCTCGGCTTCCCAGAGAGTCGTCAAGCGCCTGCGCCTCGGCGAGCAGGCGACGAACGTGCCGCTCTCGACAAGGTGGAACTGCACTCTGAGGAGGGGCAACTACCGTTTCTTCATCTACGCCACGGACGAGGCCGGAAACGCGCAGGAGAAGGTCGGCGTTGGCAGATTGACGGTGCGGTAGGACTGACGACCGCGACCACTTCGTGGTCTACGTAGGTATCGCTCCATGATGGCGAGACGGGCGCGAAAGCGCCCCGCCGTGAAGATGAGGCCGTTGTCACCTCTGATGACCGGCGGGCGGTCCGGGCGCAGCGTGCCGAAGCGGGCGAGCCGGGCCTCTTCGAGAGCGCGCTCAGCCTCGCGGGCGCGGCCGCGCAGGCTGAACTCCCAGCCGACGATCTCGCGGTCGTGGCAAGCACGACCGCGGCCTTGCGCTTCGCCGTCCAGCGCTGAACCTCGTCGGGGATGTCGCTCATCACTGCCACCTCCTCCCTACTCATGATGAGCACGTCGCCCTGGTGGCTTCAAGAATCAGGGGAGCAGGATACGACGCACATGATCACGGTGTAGCGCGGAGAGCCTGCCAGAGACGTATCGGGGGCAGGGACTGATCAAGTCGAAAGGGGCCGCCTGAGAGCAGCCAACCCTGGCCCATCAAGGTCCTGGTCGCCCGGGCCGGGCCACCACAGATCCGCCGGGGGTGTGTCCTACCCCGTGAAGCTTTGACCTTAGTGCGCCCCCCTGTCACTCGCCATCGTTACGACGGCGGTCAAGCATGTGAGTCGTAGCGGTAGTGATCGTAGCCGTGTCGCCGCATGGCCTTGACTATCAGCACCAGGCCCAGCTTACGGCACGGCATCAGCGAGATCTGGTTCGCCGCTTCCTGGAGCAGCGGTCGCTTCGCACGCGTGAGATCGACGAGGAAGACCATCCCGTCCACGCAACGGGCTATCGCCGCGGTGTCACCCACGGCCAGCAGAGCCGGCGCATCGACAATGACCGTATCGAACTCCGCCTCAAGCTCGTCGATCACCGCGGCGAAACTCCTCGATGCGATGAGCTCCGCGGGATTCGGTGGCACGGGCCCGCTGGTGAGGATGGTCAGGGAACCATCACGGTTCGATGACGCGATGGCACCGCCCATCGCAGCGGACCTCGGGCCGACCGTTCGCGACGTCAAAGCGGCCTTGAGTTCTGTCCTGCCGGTGAGCACTGTGGACACGCCCGTCGAGTTGGGGAGTCTGAGGTGCCTGTGTACCTGCGGCCGTCGCAGGTCGCCATCGACGAGTACGACTCGGTTGCCGGCTTCAGCCAACGGCAAGGGCAAGGTTGCACACGGTAACGCTCTTGCCTTCATGCTGGAGGGCGCTTGTGATGAAGAGGGATCTTGACCGGCTGGTCGACGTTGGCGAACTCCAGGCTTCCGCGCAGCTTCCGGATGGCTTCAGCTGATTGGTTCTGCGACCCATCCAGAACGAAGAGCATCTCGTCCTCCGAGGTGCCTGCCGGCATCTTCCGAATCTGACCCCACAAGGGCATGCCGAGGAGGGCAACAGCCTCTTCCTGGCTCCGCACACGCGTGTCGAACTGCGCAACGGTCAAGGCGATCACGATGCCGAGCACCAGGCCAGCCACCAAGCCCATCGCTGCGTTGCGGACCGGGCGCGGCGAAAACGGTGCGTAGGGCGCGGTAGCCGGGGCGAGGATGGTGAAGTTGCCCGTCGCCGTCGCTTCGAGGATCTGAAGATCCTGGAGGCGCTGCTGGAGAGTGAGATACTCAGGAGTCTGTCTCGACGCCTCGCTGGTGAACGTCTCCATGCTGCTCCTGACAACCTGCTCCGCCTGGCGCACGCGAGCCTGTTCTCGCGCCTTTCGGTAGGCAGTGAACGCCTTGGCGTACGCGTTGGCGGCACTTGCCGCCATCTCCGCACTGGGACTGACTGCCCTGATCGACACGGTGCTGATGCTGCTCGGGTCGGTCGAGGAGCTCGACTTGGCGCCGGATACTGTTTCCACGCTGAAGCTGGCCACCGTCGCACCCCCCGAGAGAATCGCCTTTGCGTCGCGGACAAGCTCCGGGCTCGCGATCACGTCTGCGACACTGGCAAGCTCCGTCTGCCTCAGCGAAGTGTCGACGAAACGCGCAGAGAGCGGATCCGCCACGTTCAGCTGATTCTCGTAGAGAAGCTTGGCAGACGCCTCGTACAGGGGCGTCTGCATGAAGGAGTACGCAAGAGCGAGTGCTGTCACTGCGGCCGTCACGAAGATGACGATCCATTTCTTCTGCCAGACGGCTCGCGCGTAGTCGCTCAAGGTCGGCTCTTGCCGCTGTTCGCCAAAGCAGTCAAGACACTCCTTCTCGTTCGCTACATCGTTCGCTACATCCTAGGGTGACCCGTCCCGTTCGGCAACGCGCGGCGGTCACTGCTCATACTCGGCGATCAAGTGGTCCACATATCGGCATCATCACCGGCTTTCGCAAGGTCTCGAATGGAACGCAGAGGACCTTGACGACGCTACCGTCACAACGCCCATCCACAGCGAGCGCAGGGTGCGGGCCCCTACAGCGCAGGGGTGCCTGCGGGAATCCGGCGGTCGAGCTCGACACCTGATGTGGAGGGCTGGGGCACACCGGACTCTCTCGGCCAGCGCCGCATTCCGCGCAAGGATCAGTGCCACGGCGAGGATCAGCAGAACCACGTTGTTGGTGTTCAGCAGATTCGTGTTGAACAGACAGAACAGGAGATAGAAGGCCAGATACCCCAACATGACCGCACTCATAGGATCATGTCGCCGGTTCCGCCACCCTATGCGTGCGGTAGCCGCCATGATGCCGGCAACCAGGGCGAATCCCACGATCCCCTGTTGCCCTAGCAGCTGCATGACCCAGTTGTGGGGCTCGAAGAAGTAGCGCACATCGACGAGATAGAGCGCCCACTCCACTGATAGTCACCCAGCGGGTTCGCCACGAAGTAGTCCCATGCGAGTCTCGGGCGGTCGACCCTGTCATAGGCGCTGCCGTCGGCGGTCGGATTCAGCATCGTGCGAAGCGAGTAGATGACGCTGTCTCGAGCCATCGGAGACAAGGTGAACAGCAGCAGGGTGGCGGACGCGGCGACCAGCACGATGATAGCCGTTCGCCTCCCCAGCCGACCGGAGTTCACGAGCAACGCGGGCACGGTGAAGAGCAGAGCGACGTATGCGGAGCGATGATTCGTGAGTGCCATCCCGAGCAGGCCCACCAAGGCCATGACATACGAAACTATCGTGGGACGCCGAAGGAAGAGCGACGTGAGAATCAGGAACCCGAACAGCAAGGTGGCGCCGCCCCAGAGCTCTCGCAGGCGGAAGGTCTCCCCTTCGTTCCATCCAGTGATCCCGACGGTCGCGTACTTGTAGAACGCGAAGAGGGCCAGACAGACAGCCGCCACATTGACCCAAGTCACGATCCGCTGAGGGGACACATACTTCAGTCCGACCAGGTACACGAACGGGATGAGCACCAACACGACCCGGTTGGACAGCTGGCGCGCAACAGCGATGGGATCCAGTCCGTGGAAGATCACGGCAATCGGGAGGACCACCGCGATCTGGTAGGCGAAATAGCCAAGCACCAGTGCAATCACCGTACGATTCGCCGAGGGAATTGGCTGCCCCTGCCGCAGGGTCGCTTCCCGCAGCAGCAGAACGACGGCTACCAGCAAGAGAAGGTCGGAGAGGTAGACGTTGATGGGGCCGATGCTGAATCCCATGATCGCACCCTCTGCGTTGACGGCGGTCGAGACGGCCGTGTACGCAACGAGCACGAGAAGCACTATGCGAATCAGCATGGCCACGCTGAGATTGTAGCGGTTCCGAACAGCGGTTGGGGGTCGGCCTCCCGGGCGCGAGCGGCAGGCTGAGGCGTGAGCCAGCCACCGCTCGCGCGTCGTGCACGCTGGTCGCAACCGCCGTCGCTGGCCCTCACCGAGCCGTGTCTGGCAAGGGACGGAGCACGACGAACAGGGGCGGAGGTACCTCTCTCCGTCGCGAGTGACGCCTGGGGCTGCGCCTCGTTACGGGCGTATCACCGTGTTCGGGGTCACGATGTTGCCGGTTGCCCCACCCCATCCGTTGTAGACACGCGGCGCTGCACCGAGGTACAGGGTGTTGCCGGTGAAGTTGTTGCCCGTCGAATCACTGCCGTTGAACTCCATGACGCCGTTGCCCGGCCAGTAGGCGGGAGAAGTCACCGTGGAAGTTGAAGGTGTTGCCGGTGATGGTGTTGTTGGCCTGGCAGAGGACGACGATGCCGCGTCCGGGGGAGATGCCGTTCTCCGAGGTGTCGAAGTCGAAGGTGTTGCCGGTGATGATGTAGCGCGCGTCGGTCCCCCAGCCGAAGTCGCTGTCGTGGACGGCCGCCTCAGTGCAGGCATGGAAATGGTTGTTGCGGATGATGACGTTTTTCGGCTGCTCCAGCTCGATGCCGTAGCCCCAGCGGGTGCTGCCGAGGTTCTGGCCTGCGCCGTGGAAGAGGCAGCCCTCGACGAGCACGCCGTCGCCCTGACCGGAGTAGCCGTAGCAGGCGAAGTCGAGCGTTTGGAGGTTGCTCGTCTCGAACTCGCAGCCGTGGAAGTGGACGTCCTTCCAGTGGGATGCTCGGATGCTCGTTCGTGGTCCAGACCTCGACCATCATGCGCTGCGCCCCGCTGGCGACGCCGTTGCTGACGCCGAAGTGGCAGCCGATGAAGTCGACCCCTTCGACGACGCCGCCCTGCGCATACACGGAGACGGTGTTCTCGTCGATGGCGTTGCCGGGATAGCTCGTACCGAGAGTCCGCTCGAACTCGCAGTCGGTGAAGGTGAGGTTGTAGACGTTGGAGCCTGACGAGCTGTAGCCACGCCCGATCATGACGGTAGGAGCATCACGCTGCACCGTTGGATTGCCTCCGCCTCGGAAGTGACAACGGGTGAAGGAGGAGCCGCTGGAGTTGTCGGCGTTCGTGACCGCGCACAGACCCGCCGTCGCAGGGCCGATCTTCAGGTCGGTGAACTGGCAGTCGCTTTGGAAGTCGATGTGTCCCTGGAGCCAAGTCCCCGTCATCGACTCACCGACGAGCTTGGTGCCGTCGGGCACGGCCAGCGCCGAGGCGAGCTTGTAGGTACCCGCCGGAAAGTAGACGGCCGCTCCACGAGCAGCGGCGATAGCACTCTGGATATGAGGCACGTCATCGGTAACGCCGTCGGCATGCGCACCGTAGTCCATGACATTGAACGTGCTGCCTACGGGCGCCGGCGTGGGCGTCACGCTCGGCGTGGGCGTCACGCTCGGCGTGGGCGTCACGCTCGGCGTGGGCGTCACGCTCGGCGTGGGCGTCACGCTCGGCGTGGGCGTCACGCTCGGCGTGGGCGTCACGCTCGGCGTGGCGGTCGGTGTCACGGGCACCAGCCGTATCCAGGCCCAGCCGAAGACCGAGTAGCTGCCGCTCAGCAGGTCGGCGTCCTGTGCGTACAGTGAGAAGGTGCCGTCGCTGACGGTCACCGAGCCGAGGCGGTACTCGGTGTGCTCGGTCGCCCCGCCGCTGCCGCCGACGGTGTCGATGGAGTAGAGCTTCGTCGCACTCGCCGAGTAGCCCCAGTAGTAGCGCATGTTGCGCCCGGTCCTCTGGGTGTAGAGGTTGGCGTACACGTCGTAGGTGCCGTTGGCGAGGCCTGAGGTGAAGAAGCGCATCGCCGGCAGCGCGTATCTCTCGTATTCGTTCGCGCCCGCCAAGACCGTCGGGAAGGGGCGCCCGGCGGTGTAGAGGAACTCGGTCCAGCGACCGTCCGACAGGTTGATGGCGGAGGTGCTCGTGGTGGTCGCCAGCACGGGGCTCTGGTGGGCGTCGTCCCAACAGTTGACGGTGACAGAGGAGCCAGGTACCGCGGCGGTGGGCGTCGGGGTCGGGGTCGCTGCCGGGACGGGCGCAGGGGGCACCGTAGGCGTCGGCGAGGGGGTCCGCGTCGGCGTTGCTGACGGGGTGGGCGTCGCAGTCGGCGTCGGGGTCGGCGTTGCTGACGGGGTGGGCGTCGGGGTGGGCGTTGCTGGCGGGGTGGGCGTCGGTGCCGGAGCGGACGCCACCTCCCCGTTCACGGTGATCTCGTTGGCGGTGGCCCATGCCCAGGAGGGGGTCACGCCGAGGACCCGGATCCGCACGTAGCGCGCGCTGGCGATGAAGGCATCGGAGGTGGCCCCGCTGATCCTGTTGCCGCTGCGATCGACCACGGTGGTGAAGCTGTCGCCGTCGAGACTCGTCTCGATGCGGTAGCGGTATGTGCGCAACGCGCCGAACCAGGCCGTCCGGACGCCGTACACAGTCGTCGGGCCGCCGAGATCCACCTTCCACCATTGCGGATAGCCACTAGAACTTGCGGACCAGCGGGTGCTGGCCGAGCCGTCGTTGGCGAAGGACGCCGGAGAACCCGGCTCGGTGGTGCTCGCTGAGGCCGGCCGACCGATCGACACGGGCGCTCCGGGGATGTCGGTCTCGCCGTCCACCGTCGCCGTTCGGGCCGCGTCGACCCGCGTCAGGGCGACCGAGTGCTGCTGCCGCTTGACGACCCGATAGCATGGCACCCCGTCGACCTTCACGTACTCCTCGTGGTGTCCGACCACGAGGGTGCGGCCGTAGCCCCTGACCACGTCGTAGGAGCGGGCGTGCTTGATGACCTTGTAGCGAAGGACCTTCGTGTGCGGAGCGGCGGACGACGCGGACGACGCGCAGACACCGGCGGCAAGGGACGTGAGCACGAGCAGTGCGACTGCGATGGCGAGTCTCCTGGACATCGTGACCCCTCCGAGAGGATGAACACCGGGGTCTCGTCGGTGCCTGCGGGGGCTTCATCTCGGCGATCGTGTCGCACCGACGCGACTCACTGGAGTTCTGTTGGTCGTAACCGCGAGCAGTCGACACTGCTCGCAGGTGGCATCGGCGGAGCGAGGGGTTTCTTGAGCGCCTAGACGAGTATTTGTCGTCAATGTGGGCAACATGCCTCTCTATTGAGGACCAGCAGCGGCCGAGCGTGACCCTCTCCAACAGACATGACATCAAGGGGACGAGAGAGCCCCCGAAGGATCCGCAGCATGGCAAGCAGGGGCATGGACGACGCGACGGCGGCCATTCCGAGTACGAAGCCGGGTCGTCGACCTCTGCCGCGGCAGCGACAAGTCGATGGCAGAGGTCAGCCGCGACCTCGACCTGACCGAGTCCCATGTGCGTCGCTGAGTGGCCCAGGCGAAGCTCGACGCAGGACGCCCGGAGAGCCTCACGACGGACGCGCGGGAGGAGCTGACCCGTTTGCACGATGAGGACGGGGTCCTGTGCGAGGAGCGCGACACCCTCTGGGGTGCGACGACTCTTCTGGCGAGGGAGAGCCGCTCGACGCCAAGATACGCGAGCTGGCGATGGAGAACCGTTCTTCGTTCAGGGCGATCGAGCGCTTAGCCGCACCGAGCGCGAGGCGGTGATCGACAAGTCGCATTCTCTTCCGCCATGACAGCCGGTTCCGCAGCAAGGCCGCTGGGGTGGTCAGCCGCCAGGTGCAGACGGTCGACGGCCTGTCACAGAAGAGGTCTACTCCCCATCGCGGTCGACTGCCGGCCGGCGGTCGCCCCTCGGCGAGTCCTGCACAGGTGAATCCGGCGCAAGACGATGTCCGGCCCAACGGCGCAGCGCCGCCCGCGCTGGGAGCTCAACGAGTCTGTAGCCGAGAACGGCGCCGATTGCGACGGCCGCAAGCCAGACTGCCGCTACCGCCACCTTGGTTCCCACCCCCGCGGCGACGAATGCGGCCGGGTCGAGAACCTTCACCATGAACAAGATGACGACGCCGTGAGTGACGTAGAGCGAGTACGACAGCGCGCCACCGACGAGCATGGCACGCGTAGAGAGGACGCGACACAGGCTACCGCGCGAATAGGCGGCGCCCAGCGTGAGCGCCGCAAACAGCGGGGCGGCCCAGAATGTGGCAACGCCGGCGAGCGAGAAGGGAAACACCATCGAGGGAAGTGGCCCAGCGCCAGAAGGCAGAGCCCGGTGAGGATCAGGAGCGCGCTCGTTGCCACCACCCGTGAGGACCAGCGCCAGTGCGGCACAGCCCAGAAGAAGCGGTACAGGAGGCAGCCGGCGGTGAAGTCGCAGATCACCCGCACGATTCGAGGGAGGTCGCCGAGAGGGGCGATCGACAGGGCCAGCAGCATGACAGCCATGACGAGTGCGGCCAAGACCAGCGCTGTAGCCGGCCTGCGCACTCTGCCGACCGCCAGCGCGAAGAGCGGGAAGGCAAGGTACATGCCGCAGAGAGCACTGATCGCCCAGGTGGGTATGATGACCGACGGGACGCCGAGCCAGGCTTGGATGAGCAGGAAGTTCGCCACAATGACGAGGGGTTGGAGAAGGCCCCTCTGCCAGGGCCCGCCCGGCTCGGCGATGAAGATGGTCGCCGCGTAGAGCGCAAGCAGGCACGAGAAGTAGAGCGGGTAGATGCGAGAGAAGCGGTTCCAGAGAAAGAGTCGGTATGACGGCTCGAGTGGGGCGTGAGAACCGGCTGGCGTATCCGTAGCACAGGATGAATCCGCTGAGGATGATGAAGAAGTCAACGCCGAGATAGCCCGAAGCGGTCACGGTCTCGACGAGAGAGTGCCAACGAGACGGTGGAACGAGGACCAGGAGCACGGAATCCAGGTGATACAGCGCAACCCATATGGCTGCGATCCCCGGAGGCCATTCAGCGGCAGAATGACGTCCGGACGCTTCGGGAGAAGAGGGTCCGCCATGTGCTCATCCTAACGTTGTTCCATGCCGCGTAATTGACAAGATCGATCCACCTCAGCTCCAGCAGCACGACAGGAGACGAGCCCCTGGCCCAACGAGCCAACGACGTGGGCGATTCTGATAGTCTTGCTCGCGGTGACTCTAGGGCATCCGAAGCGGCCGTCTTCGCCGGGAGGGGCGGCACACCCGCAGCGCCCTCGCGGGTCAGAGCAGCGGCGAAAGGATTGGCCTTGTCAGGCACCAGCCAAGGAGGTCGCCGTGTTTAGGATGAGCAGCGTCGCGGTCCTGCTGCTTGCAGCCGTGCTGGCCGCATTGAGCCTCCCGGCGACCCCCGCGTACTCCGCTACAACCGCCTCCAAAGCCCTGCGGTTCGAAGTCGTGAAGCGCACGACGACGCATGTCATCGTCGAGCGCGGCTCTGTCCGACTCACGGTTGGATCCAGCAGCAGTTACGTTTCGGTGCATGGAGTGAGGCGCTACCGTGTGATCGAGCGCGCCAGGACCCACCATATGCTCATGCCGGTCGTCAACGTCGTCGCTTACGGCGCAAGGCGTGACGGCAGAACCGACGACACGGCGGCGATAGCGAGGGCCATGCGCGCCGCCGCAAGTGCAGCGAAGGGCGTCTACCTGCCCGCGGGAACGTACCGCGTGAGCTCGATCACGATGCCGTCTGGACTCGCTGTCTTCGGCGCGGGCATGGACCGGGCTTGGCTCAGGGGCCATCTCGCCTTCGGCAGCAATCAGCTCATCAGCGACCTCAGGATCGGCGACGCCGGCAAGTCGGCGGTCCACAACAGGGCGGGTGCTGCTTGGAGCGTCTTCGAGCGTGTCCACTTCCGCGGCGGCGGCGGCGCTGGCTGGCACGGGCCGGTGATGTTGCTGGGCGGGAGCAAGTCCTGCTCCAACATCACCTTCAGGCGTTGTGAGGTAGAACGCAACGTCGGCATCGAGGACTCCTCCTTCAGCAACGGCTACAACGACATCTCGGTCTACGAGTCCAGAGGCGGCCACGTCTCCGACATCACGTTCGATGGCTGCCACATCGGCGTCACGAACGGTGTCGCCACCGGCTCGCCACGCATGGGGCTGGAGTGCTGGACGGCCCCCGGCTCCGGCATCGGCTGGCGCAACATCACCGTGCGCGGCTGCGTCTTCGAGGCGACCGCCATCCACCAACTCGACTTCGCCTGCTACGGCCACTCCGGTCAGGCCACCGGCGTCATGGTCGAGGACTGCACCTTCAAGGGCGGAGGCCTCGACATGAAGAGCACCCTCTGGGGCTACAGCATCTGTCTGGAGTGGCCGTTCGATGTGGTCATTCGCAACAACCACTTCCAGCGCTGCTCTGAGGCGGCCATCTACAATGCCAACTTCGGCCAGTCGTACGACACCCGCTGGATCATCACCGGCAACACCTTCGATTTCGACACGGCCGAATACGGCATCACCGCCCGTCGCGGCATCGTGGTCATCTCCAGCGCGAACAACATCATCACCGGCAACACCTTCACCTGGCATGGCTCGTTCTCCGGCTGGCCCACCAATGGGTGCGTGGAGTTCGCAGGCGCCGACGCGACCGGCAACACTGTCTCCGGGAACATCTTTAACATCAGCCAGACACAGGAGCTCTCCAACGAGTGGGACGGGGCGATCGGCAACACTGTCTCCGGGAACACGGTGATACGCCAGTAGCGACACACGACCTCGGGCGTCATGGTCGACGAGGGATACGATCGCCCAGCGGGCTGAGGCAGCACGCAACCCCACGCCGGAATCACCAGGACGTCCTGAATCCTCGACGGGCGCTGACCTATCGCCGCCGAGTGTGCCCGATGTGCCGGTCTTCAGCCTCGACTTGCGATAGGCTTGCACCATGAGCAAGAAGGTGCTCGTTACCGGCTGCGCCGGGTTCATCGGCTCGCATCTGACGGACAGGCTTCTGGCCGACGGATATGGCGTGGTCGGGATCGACTCCTTCGAGGACTACTACCCACGGGCCGACAAAGAGATGAATCTCGAAAGCGCGATGTTGAGCCCCGCTTTCACCCTGTACGATGCGAACATCCTGGACCTGACGGCAGACGCCGGAAGTGCCGAGCAGGACCTCACCAGAGACCGCAGTCTCACGTCCCTCCTCGCCGACTGTGATTGCGTCTACCATCTCGCCGCTCAGGCCGGCGTGCGTTCTAGCTGGGGCAGCTCGTTCGAGGTGTACGCGCGCAACAACGTCTTGGCGACGCAACAGCTCCTCGAGGCATGCGTGGCCTCAGGTGTGCACAAGGTCATCTATGCGTCTTCATCGTCCGTCTACGGTGATCAGGAGGAGCTGCCGCTGCGGGAAGACATGCTCCCCAGGCCACGCTCGCCCTACGGCGTCACCAAGCTGGCCGGCGAGCACCTCTGCGGCCTCTACCACGCCAACTACCAGCTCGACACGGTGTCTCTGCGCTTCTTCACCGTCTACGGCCCGCGACAACGGCCCGACATGGCCTTCAACAAGTTCATTCGAACACTGCTGGAAGACCGTGACATCGTGGTCTACGGCGACGGAAGACAGACCCGCGACTTCACCTACGTGGACGACATCGTCGAAGGGCTGATGCTCGCCCAGGCGGCCGCGGCAGGCGCAATCATGAACATCGGCGGCGGGAACCGAGTGAGCCTCCGTGAGGCAATCGCGACGCTCGGCGATGTGATGGGAGTCAAGCCCCGTCTTCTGCTGCGGCCCGTTGAGGCCGGAGACGTTCGAGACACATGGGCCGATGTGAGCAGAGCAACGGCCTCGATCGGCTACCGGCCCACGACGAAGCTCGCGGCGGGACTGAAGCAGGAGTACGCGTGGATGGCGGCACGGAGCGCCGCGAGCTGACAGCCAGCTATGCGGCTGCTTCGCGACGACTCAGGCCGTCGATTCTTCTGATCACCCACGCGACGATCCCAGGATTCTCTCGACGATAGCCTGCCTGGTCGAGGCGACCCCGGATCTCGCGCCAGAGTGCACCGTGGCGCGCCCTCGCGATCGCAACGAGCAGAAGAAGCGCTCCCAAAGCGACCTGGACCGTGAGGATGATCGGCGCCGGCCAGCCGATCTCGGTGAGACCCACGTTGATCCCGAAGAGAGCTGCCCCTGTGATGACGCCGGCAGCACACCCTATCGGAATAGGCGCTCCAGAGGTCGGCCAGACCGAAGGCTGAACATGCGCCTCATCACCAAGAGGTAGGCGACGTGGTTGATGAGCTCAGAAAGGGCGAACGCTGCAGCGATCCCGACGACGCCGTACCGCGTAAGCAGGGCCAGGAGCGCCACGAACCAGCACAAGGCGACAGGCCACGATCACGATCTTCACGTTCAAGGTCGCCGTGGCTTCGCACATGATGGCGCCGACGTGAGTGAGCACCGTGAAGGGGACGGCCAGCGACAGAACGGCGAGCACTGGGATCGCGTCGGTCCATTGGTCACCGAGCAGCGTGATGACTATCTGGCGCGCGGCGCCGGCCATGCCCCAGGCGAGTCGGCATCCCGATCGCCGCGACGATCGTGATGGTGACGATGTAGACCGACCCGAGTCTGCCGCGGTCGTGTTGAAGGCGGCTGTATCCGGGCAGCAGGACACGCGTCACGCTGACCAGAAGGGTGTTTAGTGGGGCGTTGGCCAGATTGGTCGCGCGTGTGTACACGCCGGTCGCTGCTGCTCCCAGAGAGTGGCCCGACCACACGGTATCGAGCGTGCTCGCGATTGCCTGGCCGAAGGCGATCAACGAGACCCGCCCGCCGAACGAGTAGATGGTCTTGAACGAGTGCCAGTCCAGACCGAGGCCGATCTCATGGCGACAAAGGAGCGTGAAGGCCGCCGCGGCAAGCGCACCGGCGCAGAGCGAGGCGACGACCAGGCTCCACGCTCCGAAACCCAGCAGGGCCATGGTCACGCCGACGAGAGCGTAGCCAAAGACGTACGAGCCGATCTGTGTGAGTGCGACAGTGCGAAACGCAAAGCGGCGTTGGAGCAGTCCTTCCGTGGTCGTCCTCAGACCGCCGATCACGAAAGCTCAGGGACATGACGCGGGTGACGGCCACCACCCCGGGTGTATCGGGGAAGAGGATGCCGGCGAGTGGCGCCAGGACCACAAAGAGGGCGCAGAAGGCCGCACCCATGAGCAGCGAAGACGTGAACGCGGTGTGGATGTCACGGGCGCTGAGATCCGACTTCTGAACGATGGCCTGGCCGGCGCCCATCACGGCGAATTGCTGCCCGTACCACAGGAGGACGTTGGCCATCGCCACAAGGCCAAAGGCGCTGGGCGAGAGCAGCCGGGCGAGCAGGGCCGTCACGCCGATCTGCAGCACCACAGATCACCAAAGTGGAGGCGTAGCTCCACTTCATGCCGTGGATGTGGAAGAGGTCAGGCTCTCGGACATCGAGTCCTCGGCCCGGCGGGCGGCCTCAATGCGGCGATGGCCGCAGGAGAGGTCGCCCCGCTCGGACTCGACGACCTGTCCGAGGCTCTCGCGCGGGGGCAGAGCGAATGTCGCGAAGGGGCGAAGATCGCCACGTCGTGGCCATTCGAAGTGGGCACTTCTCCAGGGCAAGGACATGGACACAGTCGCCACCCCGCGGGTAGCAGAAGGAGTTGACGAGGAGAACCCGCGCAGACATCAGAAGGCAGCGACTTCGCGATACACGTCCAGGAGATCAGCCAGCATCCGCTCGGTACTGAACTGCTCCATCAGGCGTCGCCTGCCGGCTACACCCATGCGATGGGCGACTTCGGGATTCTCAGCGAGTCCCCGCAGACGCTCGACGAGAAGACCGCTGCTGCCGGCGTCGATCAAGTAGCCCGTTTCGCCGTCGAGGACGAGCTCGGGGTTTCCTCCCCCCCGTGTGCAGATGACGGGCAAGCCGCAAGCCATGTACTCCATGAGAGCGTTCGAACAGCCCTCGCGGTGCTCTCGCTCGTCGGTCATGAGCACTCCGATGTCCGCTTCCCGGATCGCGGGCAGGGCTTCGGGACCAGGATCGATGAACGTGGTCACGCCGCGCTCGGTCAGGTCGCGCGCCTCAGAGAGCAGCCGCTGCCTGTCGGGTCCATATCCGACGAGCACGAACCGCCAGCGCTGTCGGTCATTGGCGTCCAGGTTCCTTGCGGCACGGATCACGGTCGAGAAGTCCTTCTGCGGGGTCATGCGACCTGTCATGACCACCACGGTCGCAGAGTCGTGTCGCTCGGGCTTCGCCTCACAGAGTGCCAGTCGCTCCGGATCGAAGCCGTTGTACACGACTCGTCCCTTGGCCGCAGGGACGCCATAGGCAAGAAGCCCCGCCATGCTGTTCGCGATGACGCGCTGTGACAGGGTCATGCACAGCCGTCGCATCCCGGGGCGATGCGGCTCGACGAAGCCGGCGCGAATGGTACCGTCGATCACAGGGATCCTCAGCACGGCGCACAACGGCAGAGCCGCAGATGAGGCCATCCAATCCCACGAGTGCACGACGTCCGGGCGCCAGTCCCACAGAAGGCGCCACAGGTCCCAGGCCGGGCGCACGTCCATGCGAGCCGCACGCGGCCTGATGTACACGCGATGCCCCTGAGCCGCGATCACGTCGGCGAATGGCCCTCCGGCCATGGTCCACACGCGACGTTCCCATTCAGCCGGCAGGTACTTCGTCGTCAGCGCAAGCTGACGCTCTGCCCCTCCGATGCCCAGGTCCTCCTTCAGGAACAACACCTTCACCTGGGCCTCGCCTCGTCAGGTTCGAGAGCCGCTTGAGAGGCGTGGCGCCCCCGGCCCCAACGCCGGCGCGGCGGTACTCTCTTCGGCGAATCATTGTCCGTGGAGGCGGCTTCCATCCTGCGGCGGAGTCTATACCAGGCGGCGCGCGGGCCCGATGGCCGCTCGCAGCACGTCGCGAGGCGCCAGCCCCGGCTTGTCGCTCTTGATGAACCGGCAGCACATGACCACTTCGGGCAGCGAGAGACGAATCGGAGTCGGCGGGAAGTCGTCGGAGTGCCAAACGCGCGGATCTGACAAGGCCGAGGCGTAGGAGACCTCGGAGATCGTGTAGCGATACTTACCCGAGGCCGCGGGTTCGATCCGGTCGCAGTACTCGAAGTCCACACGACATCCGTCTCCCATGACTGCCCGCACTCCGTCGACGATCTGGCGCTCCGCATCGCCGGGTTGATCCGAACAGCGGACGATACGGACGAGGATGCTGCGTAGTCCTTCTGAATGAACTGGAAACGCGATACCCAATCACGAAAGAAGAGGAGATGCGTGAAGTAGCCCCCGTTGATCACGTTCCGTCCCGCAATCTGAAGGCGTCAACAGTCCTGCCCGTGACTCGCTGCAGCACGCGGGCAGCTTCTCCCTGCCATCCGGTTCCCGCAGGAGCAAGAGCGCCCCGATCGCCGATGCGGTAGCGGAGAAGGGGCATCGCGTAGTTCGTCAGGAGCGTCACGACCAATTCGCCTTCTATCCCGTCCGGCACGGGATTACCCGCATCGTCGAGGACCTCGATGTGCACGCCCCAAGGAGCTACCCACAGGCCGTCGCACTGAGGGATCTCACAGGCCATGTCGCCGACCTCGCGCGACCCGTACCGATTGAACACACGACAGCCGAAGACACGCTCGATCGTCTCTCGCATGAAGGGGTAGAGCGTGCCTGCCGACGTCATCACGGCGCGCTGAGGACGGACGGAGATGCCTTCACGTTCGGCGAAGGCAGCGACTTCGTACGCCGCCTGGGCATAGGACAAGAGAAGGTGAGGTGGTCGCCTGTTGAGCATCTCGATCAGATCGACCATGACCTCTCTCGTCATCCTGAACGCGTTGACGGTCGTCGTGTTGGAGATCTGGGAGCGGATCCAGGCTCCCGCGCCTTGGCCGTTCTGAAGGATCTCTCGCTCGTCGCCCCAGAGGCGGATCTCGGGTTGCCCGAAGTCGCGACCGGCGAGGTGAGAGACAGGAGAGTAATGGCTCCCATGCGCGCCTCATAGGCGGAATCCTGAACCAGGCGCACAGGCATGCCCGTCGACCCGCCCGAGGTATTGAAGTACCAGTTCCGGGACTCAATGTCGGCGGATCGGAGACGGGAGAAGTCGCGTCGAATGATTTCCTTCGTGAGCAGCGGCATCTGTCCGAGTGTCTCGAATGGGTCCGCCAGTGGACCACTTGGAATGAGATCCGCGTAGTACGGGACGTTGGCGCGCGCATGCTCCAGAAGGCGCCGCAGCTCGGAGACGGTCGTATCCACAGGGATTCCTTCTTCGAACTGCCGAAGATACTCGTCATAGAACGGGTACATCGAGTCGCCCCTGAGCGCACGCCAGACACGGTGAATGGACTGCCTAGGGTTCATGCTCTCCCACAACCCCTCGCCTGCCAGTCGTTCTTGGGCCAGCATTCTGCAGGCGGAGAGCGTAGCACAGCGAGGACGATGGGCGTCGTCACCCTCTCAACGGCACGCCGGGCTCGCCGCTGGGCGAGGCGATGATCCACGGCGGGCCGCGGCTGGAGCAAGACCCCTTCTCCGCTATGCGGGAGGGATCTCGTCCTTCTTCAGACTGATTCCGCGGGTGGCTGAGGGCGAGTCGGATCTGCCGACGTCCGCCATGAAGGCGGCGAGTCGCCGGCACTGCGACACGACTTCGAACTCCCGTCGCGCCGTCTCGCGGCCTCGCGCTCCGACCTCGCGTGCCGCCGACGGGTCGGCGAACATCTCGGCCAGCCGGGCGGCGAAGGCTGGCGTGTCGTCCGGAGGGACGAGGTAGCCGTCCACGCCATCGCGCAAGTACAGCGGGATGTCGCCCGTCGCCGTGACCACGACCGGCTTCGCAGTCGCCAGGTACTCCCCGAGCTTCGTCGGAAACCCAGCCGTCGAGAAGAGCCCACTGGCTCTGGGCAGCGCGAAGGCAGTGGGCTTCTCCCAGGAGACCCGGCAACTCGGCCCGCTCGACTCTGCCCGTGAACTCCACTCGCTCGCCCAAGCCCATATCCGCGGCACGGGCCCGGAACCTGTCCAATGCGCGCGAATCGCTGCTCCCACCGATGATCCTCAGGCTCCACTGCGGGAATCGTGCCGCGACCTCGCCAAAGGCGTCGAGCAGGCAGTCGACTTCTCCCGGGTGGTCGAGGTGCCCGACGTAACAGAGGAGGTCCCGCCGAGATGCGTCGTCCGCCGGCGACAGGTCGAACTCGTCCAGGTCGACGAGGATCGGGATACGGATGACCCGCGCTCCCCGGCGAACGCGTGCGAGGAAGTACTCCTCAAGACAGGTCGAGATCACGATGACCCCATCCACGAGCCGGAAGACGGTCTTCGCGTAGACCTGCGCCCATAGCCTCGTCAGGGTGGTGTCCGGCGCATACACGAAAGGATACTCGCTCTTCTCGAGCACACACGCCGAACCCGCGAGCCTGCACACCGCGACTGTCATGATGATCCAAAGCGAAGGGGTCCCGCCGAACAGGATCACGTTCGCAGGGCGCTGGCCGAGCGTGCCTCGCACCAGTCGCGCGAACCGAAGCGCCGAACGTACGTCACGCAGACGGCGGCGCGTGAACGTGGCTGCCCGATATGGACTGCCGCTCGAGTAGGTGAAAGGAATACCCCGATACAGGCCGTCGGCCTGACGGTTCTTCGCACCTTCGGCGCTGCGCTCGCTCCATCGCAGGCACACGACTCCGACCTCCCATCCGGCGGCGCGCAGCCCCTTGGCGTACGCATGGATGCGCGCCGCCGCGCCCGCCCCATTGGGGAAGCCGAATGCGCCGGCGATAAGGAGTCTCCGGCGGTCTCTCCGTTCGACCGACCTGCTGTGTGATGCTCGACGCTGCACGGCGTCATGATACATGCGCACCGTAGGTGAGTCCCGTGACGGGCTTACCGCACGAGGATGTCCCCAGGGTCACTGTCGGTGTCCGGTCCTGCCGTCGGAGGACGGCGAGGGGTCCCGGGGCAGTGGACTCAGGGAGAGCGCGGTCGGCCAGGCCGAGGCGGTCGTTGGTCCGCGAGCCGTCGGAGCGACTGGCCGCCGTGCAGCTGTGCATCTCCGACGCCCACGTGGGTCTGAACCGCGTCTCTACATGCTCGGCTGTCCCTGTCCAACGGCTGCAGCGTCCTCGTCGTGAGAACGAATGTGGCGAATGGCCGCGCTCGAGGCCGGCACGTCGTTGAATCTAGTCGCTGGTCTCGTGCCGGTCGTTCTGGCGGAACCGCTTGGGAACCGACCCCCGTAGAGGCGTACGCATCAGATAGGCTTTGGGGTCGCGGCGGTACTCCTCTTCATCGAAATCGGGGGTCGCCGCGAGCGACCACTCCGCGTACTGCTGAACGGTCATCACGGGCTCGGCTGGGTTGCCGGCGGCAAGGACACCCGGGGGAATGCTCCGTGTGACGACCGAGCCTGCAGCAATCACACAGTCCGGTCCTATGGTCACCCCCGGGAGGATGATGACTCCCCACCCGATGACGCAGTTGTCTCGAATGTCGATTCGGCCGAACTTGTGCACTTTCCCGTACCGCTCCGGATCGAGAGTCTGGAATACCTGGATGCCGCCGTCATGGGTGATCATCGCAACGCGGGCGGCGAAGCTCACATTGCGCCCGATGCTGATCAGAAAGGGTTCGGAGCCGAAACTCCGGGAGGCCTGAGAAGCGCAGTCGTCGCCGATGACGGCCCCGGCTCGGCGAGCGCGCCGGATGCCCAGGCGAAGACGCCATTCGCGCAGCTGAGCCGTGCTTGAACGAAGACGTTGGGCATGCGATCCCCGTGCCTGACGAAGGACCGCGTGCTGTGCGCGTGACCCGGCGATCTGCGCAGAACTCATGACCAGCATCATTCCAGCGTGCCACACCGTGTATCCTCGCCGACGTGCGAACCACATCGACGATGCCGCCTCGAAGATGGTCAGGGGTTGGGAAACGCTCCAGTCCATTGACTCACAGGATACAGCGCCGGCACGACTCGTCGACCGCCGCGCGACTGGCACATCGCTGGAATCCGACTATGCTCCTCAAGGTAGACTGTCCGCATTGTCGAGACATGCGGAGAACCATCGACACGGAAGGCGCGAAGGACCACTTTGGAGACATACGAAGCTGTTGCAGCCAAGATCCGCGACTACCTCTCGCGGAACTTCCTGTTCAGCGACCACGGGTTCGAGTACGACGATGATGCGTCGTTCCTGGAACTGGGCATCATCGACTCCTTCGGCTTCATGGAGCTACTCCAGTGGGTACAGGAGGGGTTCAGCATCTCCGTGGCCGATGATGAACTCGTTCCCGACAACTTCGATTCGATCCGCAAGCTGAGCTCGTTCATCCTCGGCAAGAAGAGCGGCGGCGCCTGAGAGGCCACCGATGCTTGTTCGCCGGTACCGCCGCGCGTCTTTCGCGGAGTCGCGCTGACGCGACAACGATGTCCTCGGCAGGGTCACAAGCCCGGTCTAGTGGCCATGAGAGTCCGGCAGGAGCTCCTTCTCATTCTCGGCTTGGCAGTCGGGCTTGTGTCTCGACTGGCCGGATGACTCTCGGGGACGACGGTCAAGCCAATCAGGAGGTGGTGCCTCGATGAAGATCGTGTTTCTTCACCACAGCACCGGAGAAGTGGTGTGGGTTGGCACTACGTCCAAGGTGAACTCCAAGGTCTTCGGCAAGAGCGCCGTGAAGAGCTGGATGAACACCTACAACAAGAAGAACAACACGAGCTACGAGATCGAGGAGATGTTCTTCCCGACGACGAAGCAGGGCTACCCTTGGGCCAACTACCCGTATGACTACTACAACATCTGGGTGAAGCATGCCGGCGACGCACCCTACCGGGGCGAGCCTACGCTCGAGATGCTGACGAAGCAGCACGACGTCATCGTGTGGAAGCACTGCTACCCGGTCGGGCACATCCTCCCAGACACCGGGACCCCCAACGTCGACTCTGAGGAGAAGCGTCTCGAGAACTACAAGCTGCAGTACGCGGAGCTCCGGGACAAGATGCTCTCCTTCCCTGACACGAAGTTCATCGTCTGGACCGGCGCCGCGTTGACCGAAGCGACGACCTCGCCGGAAGAGGCGCAGCGCACCCGGGAGTTCTTCGACTGGGTCAAGACGGAGTGGGACCAGCCCGGCGACAACATCTTCTTGTGGGACTTCTACGAGCTCGAGACCGAGGGTGGCCTCTATCTGAAGCCGGAGTACGCGAAAGGGCCGGACAACTCGCACCCGACCCCTGAGTTCGGGGAGAGGGTCGCCCCCTTGTTCGGGCAGAGGATCGTCGACGTCATCGACGGGAGGGGCGACTCGGCATCGCTGACGGGTGCGGCCGACTAGCCGGCGCGAAGAGGCATCGGAGACCGCGCCAGATGTGCGGCATCGTCGGGGTCTGCGACCTCGGCAGAGCTCGGCCCGTGCAGGAGTCGACCCTCCGCGCCATGCTCGGGACGATCCGCCACCGGGGCCCGGACCAATTCGGCATCTACCTCGACGACCATGTCGGTCTCGGCAACGCACGCCTCAGCATCATCGACCTGAGCACCGGGCAGCAACCCATCTCCAACGAAGATGAGTCCCTGTGGATCGTGTTCAACGGGGAGGTCTTCAATCACCCGGAGCTGAGACTCGAGCTGGAGAGCCGGGGGCATCGATTCGCGACCGCGTGCGACACCGAAGTCGTCCTTCACGCGTATGAAGAGTACGGTCCGGACTGCCTGTCCCGCTTCAACGGCCAGTTCGCCATCGCCATCTGGAACAGCCGAGACCGCAGCTTGTTCATGGCCCGCGATCGTCTGGGTGTTCGCCCCCTCTTCTACACTGAGGCCGACGGTGCCTTGGTCTTCGGCTCCGAAATAAAGGCGATCCTGGCCGGCCCCGGCGTCACCGCGTCCCCCGATCCTGTGGCTCTCGACCAGATCTTCACGTTCTGGAGCACCCTCTCGCCGAGGACGTTCTTCCGAGGGATCGCGGAGCTGCCTCCCGGCCACTACATGCTCGTGAGGGACGGCCGCGTCACGGTCCGCCGCTACTGGGAGCTGACCTTTCCCGAGGACTCTGCCGCGCCCCGACGACCGACGCAGGAGTACGCGCAGGAACTGCGGGATCTTCTCATCGACGCCACGCGGATCCGACTGCGGGCGGACGTCCCTGTGGGCGCCTACCTCAGCGGAGGGCTAGATTCGTCGACGGTCACGGCGGTCATCCGGAGCCAGACTACGAATCCCCTGGAGACGTTCTCGATCGCGTTCACAGACGCCCACTACGACGAGAGCGGCTTCCAGAGCATGATGGCCAAGGCCTTGGGCACCGAACACCACGTCGTGCACGCTACCCATGCCGACATCGGAGAGGTGTTCCCCGAGGTGATCTGGCATGCGGAGACCCCGCTGATGAGGACGTCCCCAGCGCCGATGTACCTCCTGTCAGGCCTCGTGCGGGACAACTACTTCAAGGTGGTCCTCTCGGGTGAAGGAGCCGACGAGGTGATGGCCGGCTACGACATCTTCCGCGAGGCGAAGATCCGCCGCTTCTGGGCCGAGACAACCCGACTCCAGGTGCCGTCCGGCCCTGTTGAACCGCATCTACCCGTGGATGCCGGGAGCGACGGGGTCGGACTACGTCAAGGCGTTCTTCGGCATAGGCCTCACGGACGTTGACTCCCGGGACTACTCGCACAGCCTCAGATGGCGCACGACCGCCAGAGCCAAGCGGTTCTTCAGTCAGGAGCTACGACAGGCCATCGGAGCCGGCGATGGAGACCTGACGCCCTTCTACCCCGAGGCGTTCGACCGCTGGGATCCCCTGCATCAGGCCCAGTACCTCGAGACCACCATCCTCCTCTCGCAGTACCTTCTGTCGTCTCAAGGTGACAGGATGGCGATGGCGCATTCTGTCGAGGGACGATTCCCCTTCCTGGACCACCGGGTGGTCGAGTTCGGCAGTCAGTTGCCGCCCTCACTCAAGCTGAACGGACTCACGGAGAAGTACCTGCTGAAGGAGGTCAGCCGCGAATGGCTTCCGGCCGTGATCAGCGACCGGCCCAAACAGCCCTACCGGGCCCCCATCCATCGAGCCTTCTTCAACGACTCGCCGCCGGACTACGTCGAGGAGGTGCTCTCGAGGTCGTGCCCTGGAGGTCTCGGGCTACTTCAATGCGCGTGCGGTGGGTCAGCTTGTGGGCAAGCTCAAACGGGGTCTCCCGCTGGGAGAGACGGACGACATGGCTCTGGCGGGCATCGTCTCGACCCAGCTGGTGGACCGGCAGTTCATCTCCAGTCCCAGACCGCCCATGCCTCTTGACGACAGCGATGACGTGAAGGTCGTCGTCGTGAAGCAGTCATCCTGAAGGGAGCAGCTTTGTCAATGAACAGAGGTGTTCTTCGTATCGACGCCGCGGCCGAGACGGACCGCATCGTGCAGTGGCTGAAGGAGAACGTGCGCGCCTTCCACCGGAGCGGCGCCGTGCTGGGCATCAGCGGCGGAATCGATTCCTCCGTGTGCCTGGCCCTGTCCGTCAAGGCGTTCGGTCCCGAGCGAGTGGTGGCCCTTCTGATGCCCGACAGGGACTCGGACCCCATCTCGGAGGATCTGGCACGAGCGCTGGCTGCCCACTACGGCGTCACTCCCGTCCTGGAGCCGATCACTCCGGCCCTGGACGGCTTCGCGTGCTACGCGCGCCGTGACGAAGCCATGGCTCGCGTCTTTCCCGAGTACGACCCCAAGGCCGGCTACATGGCTAAGATCGTCCTCCCGTCCGGACTGCTTGACGCGGGCACCCTGAACGTCTTCCACCTGACTATCGTCACGCCGGACGGTCAGGAGAAGAGCGCCCGCTTGGCACCGCGGGAGTTCGCCCAGATCGTGGCCGCATCCAACTTCAAGCAGCGCACCCGCACGACATGCTCTACTACCATGCGGAGCTCCGCAACTACGCGGTCGTCGGTACCCCGAACAAGAATGAACGCGACCAGGGGTTCTTCGTCAAGTACGGCGACGGGGGCTACGACCTCGGCCCCATAGCGCACCTGTACAAGACCCAGGTCTACCAGTTGGCCCGCCACCTGAACGTTCCCGAGGCCATCCAGAAGCGCACGCCCACCACGGACACCTACAGCGCCCCTTCCACTCAGGAGGAGTTCTTCTTCCGCCTCCCCTACGAGACCATGGACTTGCTCTGGTACGCCCAGGAGAATCAGATCTCAGTGGAAGAGACCGCGCTCGCCCTGGACATGTCCCCCGACCAGGTGCGCAACGCCTTCGCCGACTTCGCTCGCAAGAACAGGACTACTCACTACCTGCGCGCAGCTCCCTTGGACATGGCCGGCCTCGGGGCTCCGGTTCCTGAGACGGGCTGAGGGCAGTCCCACGGCACGCTTCCACATCGCTTGGGGGCACTGAGGTGGCCACCCACCCGAGGCCGAGGTCAGGTCACCGAGCACCAGCCAGGACTCCCGGTCGTCTGGTGCGCTAGACTGACCGGCCAAGGACGTGGAGCAGGGGGTCGCGCATGGGTCATGGGACGGAGGTTCAGGAGAGGGCGTCGAGGCTTCTGGAGCAGTTGACCGCCGTTCTCCGGGATCGGAACCGCAGACTCCTCGAAGTCTGGCCTCTCACAGGCTACATGGCCTGCCTTGACAGGTATCCTGTGATAGCCGCGCTTGAGTATCGGAGCCGCGAAGTGCAGCGGGCATGCGACGCGATCAGCTGCGCAGTGGGGGACGATGGTCTCGAGCTGTATCACCGGGTGCTGTTGCTCGCCTTGGTTGTGCGTGCGACAGGCACGTTGCCGCATCTGGATCTGCCGGAGGACATCGACGTGCTGTACGAGGAGAACTTCGCTCGAATCGTGCAGGACATCGAGACGAGCATGGACCGCCCTACGCTCTATGTGTATCCATCCTCTCCGTTCTACAAGGACCTGGGGCTCTGCACTCTCCGGCTGGTCCCCGCCGGCGTCGAGAAGGTCCACGCCTCCCGTCTACCGAGACGCATGTTCGTGGCGGGCGGCCTCCGGGGCGGACTCGATGCGCTGCACTTCGCCCTTCCTCTCAAGCGTGACCTGGGGCCCTACTATCAGATGCACCTCCACTCCCAGGACGCCCAGGCGATGCGCGCGTTCAATCCCAGAGGATGGGCCGAGTTCTATCTGCGCATCGCCAAGCTGCTGCGACGGGATCCCGCATGAAGGGCCTCTTCGGCGTGTCCTGGTTCCGCGATCCGGCGCTGTCACACATCTCGCCTCACCTCACGCGTCTGACCACCATGGTCACCGACCATGGCGCTCGTCTGTTCCCCCTTGGATCCTGCAAGGCTGAGGGCATACGGGACGCGACGGCGAAGTCGAAGACCCGCCGCCGGCTGTACGAACGGGGCGCGTACCGCCCGATGGAGTACCTGCTGGTATGGCCGAGGAAGGAGCTGCTCGCCTGGGCGGACGCGGGGCCGGAGCTTGACTCCTATCCCGGCGAGCGCGTCCGGACGCCAGCCAGCGACCGGGACGGAGAGGAACGATGCACATGAGAGACAGGCTCGGGTTTCTCGTGTCGGTCACCACCCATGGACTCCCTCTCTACGTGACGGAGTTCTTGCGCCCGCGTCCGCGGCCCGCCCACATCCTCTTCTGCATGGTGGACCACTTCGAACCGGGGACGGGGCAAGTCGACCTCCGCACAGAGAAGCAGAGGATGGCTGAGTTGGTGCTGAAGTACCCGGCCCTTGCCGATGCGCATGCCGATGCATCCGGGCAACGCCCCCGGCGGACCTGGTTCTTCCCGCCCCATTACCACCGTAACGGGAACCTGCGCGAGCTTGTCGCTCTCTGCGAGCGCGGGTACGGTGAGATCGAGCTTCACCTGCATCACGGCAATACCGAGCCCGACACGCCGGAGAACCTGCGCCGTACGATCGGCTTGTGCCTGCGTGACTACTCGCGCTTCGGGGTGTTCGGAATGGAAGGCGGGCGGCGGCGCTATGGCTTCATCCACGGCAACTGGGCCCTGAACAACTCACTGCCCGACGGGCGATTCTGCGGGGTGGACAATGAGCTTTCCATCCTCCAGGAGACGGGCTGCTACGCGGATCTGACGTTCCCCAGCTGCGGGAGGAGCAACCCGGTGCAGATCAACCGCATCTACTACGCGGATGTCGATCGCCACTGGCCCAAGTCTTATGCGACCGGCGTCCTTGCCAGAGCGGGAGCCGGGCCCCAGGCAGGTCTCCTCATGATCCAGGGCCCGGTGCGGCCGGTGCTGGTCGAACGGCAAGCTGACCTTCGGCGATGCCATCGACAATCGAAGGCCACCCTCGAGGAAGATAATCGACGGGTGGGTCGCCACCTCGATCCACGTGGCCGGGAAGCCTGACTGGATCATCGTCAAGGCACATACCCACGGGGCGGTCAGCGGGGAGACAGTGCTCGGCAGGCCGATGCACCAAGTATTCGGCTACCTGGAAGCAGCCTACAACGATGGGTCGGCGTACGTGCTCCACTACGTCACGGCTCGCGAGCTGCACAACATCATCCGAGCTGCGGAGGCGGGGGAGGTGGGCGACCCGGACGAGTATCGCGACTACCGCGTCGGTCCACCGTCCTACGACTCGAGCCCCGACATAGTCGAGGCTTCCGAGGATCTGACGGAGGCCGTGTCGAGGACCTATCGCGGCTAGAATCGCTCCACGGTCGTTGCCGTCACTCTGCACTCCGCTGTCATCGTGAGGGGCGCAGCCCGCACGGCGGCAAACGAACCGGACACGGGTGCGCGACCAGCCGTTCCCAGACCCAGCTGAGCCTGCTCCGACGAAGCTCGGGAGGGCTCCATTTCCGACCGGCGTGGTAGGTCAGCGTCCTACCGGCCGTGACCCGCGGATACGATATGCTGTCGGCAGGAGGTACTGCTATGAAGACGCTGGTCACCGGTGGCGCAGGCTTCATCGGCTCGAACATCGTTCGGCGGCTCGAGGCACTTGGCCACGAGCCGGTGGTCCTCGACGACATCTCGAGCGGGTATCGCGAGAATCTTATGCCGGGTGTCGCATTCATCGAGGGCGACGTGCGCGACACTGCGACCGTCGCGGAAGCGATACAGGGCTGCGGAGTCGTGCTGCACCTGGCGGCGAGCGTAGGGAACGCCGCTCGCATCGCCGACCCGCAGAAGGACGCAGCGATCAACGTCATCGGCACACTCAACGTGCTCGAGGCGGCGCGCACGCACGGCATCAAGCGCGTCGTCTTCTCCTCGTCGGCGGGCATCTTCGGCGAGCTCAAGACCCTGCCCATCGCCGAGGACCATCCCCAGGACCCCGACTCGCCCTACGGCGCGAGCAAGCTCGCCGCCGAGAAGATGTGCCTTGTCTACAACAAGCTGTACGGCATGAAGAACGTCGGCCTGCGCTACTTCAACGTCTACGGCCTGCGCCAGCGCTTCGATGCCTATGGCAACGTCATCCCGATCTTCGCCGAGCGGATGCTCAAGGGCGAGACGATCACGATCTACGGCGACGGTGAGCAGACCCGCGACTTCGTGAACGTCGCCGACGTCGCGGCCGCCAACGTGGCAGCCGCCTTCACGCCGGACGTCAGCGGCGTGTTCAACATCGGCAGCGGTGAGCGCATCACGATCAATGAGCTTGCGCGCCTCATGCAGGAGGCCAGCGACAGGGAAGTTGGCGTAGAGTACGGGCCGGAACGGCCCGGTGACGTCCGAGACAGCCTCGCCGACATCTCGGCGGCTCGTGCCGCCTTTGGATTCGCGCCGTCAGTACGCATAGAAGGGCCGGGCCTTCGGGAGTACATGGAGTGGGTGGCACACGACCCGGTGACACAGGCGCGACTGGTCGGGGAGGCCTAGAGAGACGTGCCTCCCCGCGCGATCTGCCTTCGGCGGCTGCCTGCCGCAGCCAGACGGATATCGCTCTCTCTTGTCGTCGACGGGAACGTCCAGCGGCTGGCGGAGGAATCCTCGACACGCTACATGCTCGCCCGATCCACTCAAGAAAGAACGCGGCCCGTCCGAATGGTATTGGGGGCCTGCCGAGAGGCAAGCGAAGCGGCATTCAGCGAGGTCATGGGCATGAACGTCTTGGTCGTCGGCGGGGCAGGCTATGTGGGCGGGGCTCTGGTGGACATGCTTCTCCAGACGCAGCATTCGACCAGAGTCTACGACGCACTCCTGTACGAGGAGTCGTATCGAAAGCCAGTCGACTTCGTGTACGGGGACATCCGCGACACGGAGACGCTCGAGCCTCATGTGAAGTGGGCCGACGCCGTGGTCTGGCTCGCTGCCCTCGTTGGCGACGGGGCATGTGCCCTCAATCCGGACGTCAGTCTGGAGATCAACGACCGGAGCGTCAAATGGCTGCAGCGAGCACTTCGACGGACGCATCGTCCTCATGTCCACCTGTTCCGTCTACGGCGCCCAGGATGCGACGCTCGACGAGACCGCGCCGACAGACCCACTCTCGGTCTACGCCGTCACCAAGCTCGCCGCCGAGAAGCATCTCGAGGGCAAGGACGCCCTCATCTTCCGGTTGGGGACGCTGTTCGGCGTGGGGGACAACTACTCGCGGATTCGCCTCGACCTCGTCGTCAACACGCTCACCGTGCGCGCGCACAACACCGGACGCATCAGCGTGTTCGGAGGGGATCAGTTCCGCCCGCTCTTGCATGTGGGGGACGCGGCGCAGGCCGTCGTCGAAGGCCTCGAGCGCGCCGAGGCCGGCGTCTTCAACCTCCACCGCCAGAACGTGCGGATCATCGACTTGGCCTACCAGATCCGCAACCACTTCCCGGACATGGTGATCGAGAGGACGGACGTCGTCTTCCAGGATCTGCGCAACTACCGGGTGAGCAGCGACAAGGCTCGCGATCTGCTGGGCTTCAGGCCCGAACGCAGCATCGATCAGGGTATCGAAGAGGTGAAGGAGCTCCTCGAGGCGAACCGAATCACCGATTTCGAGAACCCCCGGTACACCAACCAGATGTTCCTCTCCATGTTCAACACGCACACCCAGTACCGGTCGAAGGTCACCCAGTGACCGCACCCGGAACGGAGGATGCGCCGAGACTGATCGAGGGTGGGCTCGCGGTTGATGACCGTGGGTCCGTGGCATTCGTCAACGGTTTTGACTTCGCCGGCGTCAAGCGCTTCTACCTGGTCTCCAACCATCGCGCAGGATTCGTCCGCGCGTGGCACGCTCATCGTCGCGAGGCCAAGTACGTGACCGCCGTGCAGGGTGCTGCGATCGTGGGAGCCGTCCGCATCGACGACTGGGACGCTCCGTCTCGCGACGCCCGGTCTACCGTTTCGTCTTGTCGGCGGCGAAGCCGTCAGTGCTCTTCATCCCAGAAGGCTTCGCCAACGGGTTCATGACCACTTCGGAGGACGCGAAGCTTGCCTTCTTCTCCACGCGGACGCTCGAGGAGAGTCTCGACGACGACGTCCGCTTCGAGGCGCGGTACTGGGACCCCTGGACGGTGGAGGAGCGGTGATGCGCGTCGTCGTCCTCGGCGCCAGCGGCATGCTGGGGTCCATGGTAGTGGACGTTCTCAGCTCGGACGGCGCGTTCGAAGTCGTGGGTACGGTGCGCTCGACAGGACTCGCCGACGCGTGTCGAGAGAGGATCTCCGGTGCCGAGTGGAGGGTCTTCGACGCAGGCGAGGACGACGCCGCCCTACGAAGGGTGCTAGATGGGTCCGACTTGGTGATCAACGCCGTCGGCGTCACCAAGCCCTACATACGCGACGACCACCCTGCTGAGGTCGAGGCGGCCATCAACGTGAACGCCTGTTTCCCCTTCCGCCTGGCTCGGGAGTCGGCTTCCGTTGGCGCGCGAGTCCTGCAGATCGCGACTGACTGCGTGTACTCCGGCTCATCGGGCTGCTACGTGGAGAGCGATGCACACGACGCACTCGACGTCTACGGCAAGACGAAGAGCCTGGGCGAAGCCGCGCTTCCGCACGTTCATCTTCTGCGCTGCTCGATCATCGGACCGGAGCCGAAGACCTACGCCTTCCTGCTGGAATGGCTTCGTCGCCAGCCGCGGAATGCGACGCTGACGGGCTTCGTCGATCATCTCTGGAACGGGGTGACGACCTTGACCTTCGCGCGCTTGTGCGCTGCGGTGGCACGAGGAGCAGTCACGCCCCGTCTCCAGCACATCATCCCGGCGGATGACGTCACGAAGGCGGACCTGCTTGCGGACATCGCGCAGTCCTACGGGAGGGGTGACCTCCACATCGAGCGTGCACCCGCCCCCTATCCCTCAGATCGCAGGTTGCGTACTGACCACCCCGAAGCGCTTCGTGAGCTCTGGGCTGCTGCGGGCTACGGTGCGGCACCGTCCGTCGCCCAAATGGTCAGGGAGGTCGCCGCCTATCGATTCCGACTGTCTGGATTGACGCAGTGAAGGTGATGACCATCCTGGGCACGCGCCCGGAGATCATCCGGCTCTGTCTGGTGATCGGCAGACTCGACGCGCTCTGCACGCAGATCGTCGTGAACACCGGCCAGAACTACGACCTGAACCTGAGCGCCGTGTTCTTCGACGAACTCGGTGTCCGTGCTCCGGACTATGAACTCGGCGCTCGGGGCAGCTTCGGGGAGCAGATCGGCACGATCCTGTCCGGGGCAGAGCGGGTCATGCGTTCCGAGCAGCCGGACCGATTCCTCGTGCTCGGGGACACCAACAGCAGCCTTGCCGCGATCATGGCGAAGCGCCTGGGCATACCTGTCTACCACATGGAGGCGGGCAACCGGTGCTACGACGAGACCGTCCCAGAGGAGGTCAACCGCAGGATCATCGACCACTCGAGCACCGTCCTTCTGCCCTACACGGAACGAAGCCGACAGAATCTCCTCCGTGAAGGCATCCCCGGAGACCGCATCTACGTGACGGGCAATCCCATCAACGAGGTGCTCAAGCATTTCGAGCCGAGTGTCAAGAAGAGTCAGGTGCATCGCCGGCTGGGAGTCACGCCGCAAGACTACTTCCTCGCAACCCTCCATCGGGCGGAAACGGTCGATGACGACGAGAGGCTCGTGAGTGTCGTGGACAGCCTGAAGGCAGCTTCCGCTGAGTACGGACTCACGGTCCTCTGGAGCGTCCACCCGCACACCCGCAAACGACTGGCTTCACTCGGCATCGAGGAGGGCGACTTGACGGGAGTCGTCTGCCTCGCGCCCCTCGGCCTGTTCGATTTCATCGCCCTCGAGAAGTCGGCGCGCTGCGTGCTGACCGACAGCGGCACTGTGCAGGAGGAATGCTCCATCTTCCGTGTGCCGAGCGTGACGCTCCGCGATGTGACGGAGCGACCCGAGACGATAGAGGCCGGCTCCAACATGCTTGCCGGGGTCCGACCGCACGACGTCCTCCGTGCCATGGCGGTCGTGCTGTCGAGCACGCACGACTGGGACCCGCCGTCGGGCTACCTGGATGATGACGTCTCGGCTACGGTCACGAAGATAGTGCTGGCCAAGGAGCCTCGGTAGAGCACGACTCTGTCGCAGACAGCTGGGAACCCGTGCACGGAGTGCTCAGGCGCTCCGAGTCGCAGACCGGCGACAGCGACGGGCGCGCCACCGCCTCAGGTTCCGGGTCCCCACAGAGCGTTCTCACCCCGCTCCGGGGGGATGTCGCCCATGAGGGGCTCGCGTGCGTCGTCAGGGCGAGCGGGCGGCGTACGTTCAGCGTGCCCCCCCGTGCTCGTGACGCGCTTGTAGATCAGGATGGTCTCTTGAGTAATCGAATCCCAATCGTATTGGGACGCAATGCGGGACGCAGCGAGACTCGCATCCCTCTTGAGCTCGTCGGCTGCGGCGAGGCACTGGAGTAGCTTGTCACGCAAGTCACCGACGTCGCCCGCCTTGAAGGTCCTGCCCATCTGCCCCAGCACTTCGCAGTTGGGAGGAATGTCGCTCGCCAAGATCGGAACCCCGTAGCCCAAAGCCTCAAGGAGCACGATGGGGAGACCTTCGAGATCCGAGGGGAGGACGAACAGGGTCGCGTTGCGAAAGAGCGAGGCGAGCCTCGCGCCGTAGACGTTGCCCGGGAACTTGACGGCACTCCCGCCAGGCATTGCCTTGATCCGCTTGACGTAACTCGGTGTGAAGCCGGAGTCGCCGGCCATGACGAGCGGTTGCGGCTCTCCAGCCTCCTCCCAAGCCTCGATGAGATAGTGGCAGCCCTTCTCGGGGACCAGCCGCGAGGCGAACAGGATGTACTTGCCACGCTCCACACCCAATTCGGAGAGAATCGATTCGTCGGACTCCTTGATGAGGTCGACGCCATTGGGAACGAAATCGACATGGCGTCCATACCGCTGGCTGAGCGCGGCGGTCAGTGTCTCGGAAACGCAAATCGTCGCATTCGGGACACGAACAGCCAGCCACTCGCCGCAGCGCAGTGCGAAGCTCGCGAAGCCCCCCCATTTCGGCCTCAGCGCATCTTGGCCGTGGACAGTGACGACCACCGCTTGACGGCAGAGGCGCGGTATCCAACAGAACAAAGCGGGACCAACGGCGTGGTAGTGCACGATATCGGCATGGCTCGCAAGGGCGTGAGCGGTGCAGAGCACCACGTGACTCACTGCGTCCAGATGTTTCGTGGCGATTGAAGGCACGCGTACCAGGCGAACGCCGCGGTAGTACGCTGAACGATGGGGGGTTTGGGGTCTCCGAGCCTTGCGCCGATCGTAGTGCGGCCGTCGTGTAGACGGTCACCTCATGTCCACGTTCAACAAGCCGGACCGACAGCTCCTCGACATGCCGCTCGACGCCCCCGTACGTGGCGGGGATGCCCTTCTGGCCGATCATGGCGATCTCTCATGCCACGGCTCGCAGCGCGAGGTCGTACGTATGCGTCAGCGCCTCGATGTGGCGAACCGGTGAGAACACCTCGGCGACACGATCTCGGGCCGCGGCGCCCATCTTGCCAGCTCTGGCTTTGTCTGCGGTGAGGGCTCTGAGGGCGGCGGCCAACGAAGTCTGCCACACCGGGCTCGACGAGCAGACCATCGACGCCGTCGCGAACGAGCTCAGGGATGCCGCCAATGGCGGATGCGACGACCGGGGTGCCGCACGCCATGGGTTCTAGCACCGAGAGAGGCGCGTTCTCGTAGCAGATGGAAGGTACGACGGCCACGGCGGCTGCAGAAAGGAGTTCCGAGACTCGGGAGGGGGACACCCTGCCCAGCAGTTTGACCCTCCCGTTGGCCCGCTCCTTGAGGTACGGCATGAGGGGACCGTCCCCGGCGATGGTCAGCGGGAGACCGGTGATCTCCGCCGCTTCAAGGAGCACGTCGAGACCCTTCTCCGGGGACAGCCTGCCGACGAACAGCAGCCCAGATCCTCCAATGGACGGAGGCTGCACGGGCACAGCGTTCGCGATGACGTCGATCGGCCGCGAGCACAACCCGGCGCGCCGCAACTGGTCGGCGAGGAAGCGACTCGGGCTCACGTATCTCGTGACGAGCTGCACGCTGCGCAGCACCGAGTTGCGGAAGAAGGATTCGGCGACCGCGAGCCCGCTGAGAGCCAGACTGCCGCGCACACAGCGGCGACGAACGCCAGTCCAGGGAGCAGAGAGATTGCAGAGCGGAGGCTCGCAAAGGGCGCCATCGCCCCGCAGCAACACATTCGAGCAACAGAAGGCGTGGAAGTCGTGCATCGTCTGGACTACTGGGATGCCCCGCTCTCGTGCCGCCACCAGGAGCGACGACGACAGCTGCCGGTGGATCCCGTGCACGTGGACGATATCGGGGCGGAAGTCGAGCAATAGGCGAGTGAATCGCACGGCTGCGTCACGACTGTAGAACATCCGAGCCGCAGCACGCAGCTCCTGCGCAGCCACTCAGCTTCGCGCCTGCGCCCAGTTCAAGATACGGCGCGAAGTAGTCGCTCCACGCAGATGGCTCGTTCAGGGGATGTTGCGTCGAGAAGTGCGCGATCTGGTGCCCGGCGCTCTCGAGCCATGAGATCTCATCGAACATGACGCGCTCGAGTCCACCGCGATGGTACCAGAACTTGTTGGCGACGAGGATGCGCAAGGACGACCCGGTCAGACGCGAGGGAGCGAGCCCGACAACTTCGCCCGCACGACCCACGCGGCCGGCACACGCAGATGTCGCTTCATGGCCGGCGATACGGAGCCGATCATCCAGCAGTTCTTGTCGCAGGCCGCCACCTTGCTGCGCACGCTGGCGGCCTCGGGGCTCGCCCAGATCGCCTCGAAGGGGCGCTCCTTCAGCGAGCCCATGCTCTCGTCCATCGCGTTGCAGGCCTTCACGTCGCCGAACGGGTCCACGAAGAAGAGATCGGTGCCCACGCCGCAGGGCAGCAGGCGCCGGTTGCCGCGCACGTAGTTGGCCAGTCCCATGTTGAACCACGCGCGGAACCAGTTCTTCGGTCGTCTGGTCTGCAGCAGCCGGTAGGCAAGCTTCTCGAGGTTCCCGCCGACGCGCTCGGGATCGCTGATCACGTTGTCGTACTTGTGGAAGTAGTAGCTGTTGTGCACCGCCGCCGTGGCGAACTCCACGCCCATTGCGTCGGCGAGCTCGTACAGCTCCAGGAGGTCGTCGGCGTTGCGGTCCGACAGCGTGATGCCGAAGCCGATGTCCCGAACGCCTATGGCGCGCAACTGCAGCAGCGTGCGCAAGCCGTGGTCGAACCCGTCTTTCAGGCCCCGCAGCTCATCGTTCGCCGCCGGCAGGCCCTCGAGGCTGATGCGGAAGCCGAGCGTGCGATGCCGTCTCGCGAGTCTGAGCACCCGGTCGGTGAAGTAGCCGTTGGTGCTGACCACAACGCGGTCGGCCTTCTTCGCGATCACGGCAACGACGTCATCGATATCGGCGCGCAGGAAGGGTTCTCCGCCCGTGATATTGGCGAACGATAGCCGGGGCAGCGATTCCAGATGGCGAGGCTGCACCTCGTCCTCAGTCCGCGACGGGTGCTGCCACGTGTTGCACATTGCGCACCGGGCGTTGCAGCGGTACGTGACGGCTATGAGGCCTTCCATCGATCCTCCTCGACGGGCTCCGGCCCGACTCCAAGCTCACGGCGACGTCGTATACGCCTCCGGGGTGTCCGCTACGTGACCACGCGCCGCACAGGCGTTGTCAGCTACTTGTCAGTACGCCCCGCGCCTCTCCAGCACCGCCGTTACCGTCTGCAGCAGCAGCTTGATGTCCCAGCTCAAGCTCCAGCCGGTGACGTACATGTAGTCGAGCTTGACCATCTCGTCGAAGGGGATGTCGCTGCGCCCCAGGACCTGCCAGAGGCCGGTCATGCCGGGCGTGATGTCGAGACGCCTCTGCGTCCATCCGCGGCACTGCTTGGCCTCCTCGACCCAGAGTGGGCGCGGACCGACGAGGCTCATCTCGCCCTTCATGACGTTGATGATCTGGGGCACCTCATCGACGCTCCAGCGGCGCAGCCAGCAGCCGACGCGCGTCACGCGTGGGTCCTCGTGGATCTTGAACATGGGGCCGTCGTAGTCGTTCCGGTCGACGAGCTCTTCGCGCAGGCGCTCAGCTCCCACCCCCATGGAGCGGAACTTGTACATGAGGAAGGTCTTCCCGCCGCGTCCCATGCGCTCCTGGTGGAAGAAGACGGGACCGCGCGAATCGAGCTTGATGATCAGCGCGACGACACCCATCGGGAGCAGCGCGACAAGGAAGAACATACCGCCGACCACGAGGTCGAAGGCGCGCTTCACACCCATGTTGAAGCGGCTCAGCTCGACGTGGCCCACGTCAAGCAGCGGGATGCCCTCGATGTCGTCCACCAGGGCCCGCGAGCTGACGACCTCGAACAGCCGCGGCACGATATTCACCTGCACGCCCGCGTCGGTGCACGCGCGCACCACGTGCAGGAAGTCGTTGTGCCGCGCCTTCGAGAACGCCACAATAACGCGGTCCACGCCTTTCTCTTCCACGACGCGCTTGAGATCGGCGAGAGCGCCGACTACCGGTACCCGCGGTCCCCCCTGCCCGTTGCGCCGCGGCTCGCCGTCGTCAAGGAAGCCGACCAGCCTGATGTGGTAGTCCGGGTGCTTGCCGATCTTCGCGGCGATGGTGTGGCCAACCTCGCCGGCGCCGACGATGAGCACGCGCTCCTGGAACGATGGGCGAGACCAGAGCAGCAGCCGGCTGACCCAGCGAGCGAGGGGCACGAGGAAGATGGCGACGGCCCAGACCGCGATCAGGGCGCCCACCGGCGCCTCGCCGCCCTCCGACAGGGTAAGGCCGATGAGCATCGCCCAGGCCGCCGCGGTGAGTGCAGTCAGGCCGCCGAGGCCCTCCGTGAGGTTCATGCCAGCGATACTGCGCCCGGGATCGCGGTACATGCCGAAGGCCCAGAGAGCCGCCAGCCAGACCGGCGTCAGCAAGATGAACAGAAAGGCGCCGCCGAGAGGCTCGGCCTCGAAGGGAGCGGTGAGCCGTCCCAGCACCGGAAGGCCGTCAAGCGCACCAGCCAGCCACACCGAAAGCGCTGACGCGATAGCGACAGCCACGGCATCCGCCCCGACCGTCACCAGTACCCGCAGGCGAGCCGGATTCCTCCCCGCCCACTCGCGCCCCCCGGCGACGGATCGAGCGCCGCCACCAGCATGGTCGGCTTGCTCGTCTCTGGAAGCTCCAATTGCCATGTCACCAGTATCGGCAACGTTTTCGGGCAGCATGAGGGAAGAATCGTCTAGTCTCGAGACTGCCACGTGCCCCCCTCACCTCGCGTGTCTGCGCGCCCCGCACCCGCCGGCACCGCAATCCTACCCACTCGCGGGCGCATCAGTCTCGTACTTCGCTTGCAGGAGGCTTGGTCGACAGGCCTGGAAGAGAGCCCGCGCCCCGGGCGCGCCGCGGCGGCTCAGCCGAGGATGATCTCGAACGCCTCGATCGCCGCGGCCCGGCCGCCCTCTGCGGTGATGAGGGCGGCGTCCAGGCGCACGGGACCGTCCGCGACCTCGAACATCGCCGGCAGCTCGGTGAGGAAGCGGCGCACGATGATGTCGGTGCGCACCCCGATCACCGACTCGAGCGGGCCGGTCATGCCGACGTCGGTCATGTAGGCAGTGCCGCCCGGCAGCACGCGCGCGTCCGAGGTTTGGACGTGCGTGTGCGTGCCCAGCACCGCCGTCACACGCCCGTCCAGGTAGTGCCCCATGGCCACCTTCTCGCTTGTGGCCTCGGCATGCAGGTCGACGATGACGGTGTCGGCGAGCCGGTGGGCCTCGTCCACGAGGCCGTCGACGATGCGGAACGGAGAGAGGCCGGTGTTCATGAAGAGCTCGCCGGCGAGGTTGATCACCGCTACCGGCGTGCCGTCCGCGGCAGGGCGCACGGTGAGGCCCCTACCCGGTGAGTCCGGCGGGGTAGTTGGCCGGCCGCAGGATGCGCTCGTCGCTCGCCAGGAAGGAGTAGACCTCCTTCTGCCGCCACACGTGGTTGCCGGTGGTGATGACGTCCACGCCACCGTTGAGCAGCTTGAGGGCGATCTTGGACGTGATGCCGGCGCCGTTGGCCGCGTTCTCGCCGTTGGCGACGACGAAGTCGACAGCGTGCTCGTGACGGTACGCCGGCAGCCACCTGAGGAGCGCGTCACGGCCGGGCTGGCCGAACACGTCGCCGACGAAGAGGATGTTCACGTGTACCGCCCTATCTGATGGCTACCGACCGCCCCGCCGGGCCGCGCGCCCGGGGCACAGAGTATAGCGGGATGTCGGTCGCAGAGGGCCGGAGAGGACTCGCGGCCGCACCTTCAGCCAGCGAGGCTCTCGTGCGTTCTCATGATCCCGACATCGAACGGCACCGATGGTTCGTACCCAAGCCGGGATCTGGCGCGGTCGATGTTGGCGAAGGAGTGCTTGACGTCGCCCGGCCGCGGCGGCCCGAAGCGCGGCTGCAACGACCGGCCGGTAGCCTTCTCGACGGCGGCGATCAGGTCGAGGACCGAGTAGGAGGCCCGCACCCGATGTTGAGCACGGAGCCGTTCGCCTGCGGCGCCTCGGCGGCGAGCAGCGTCGCGCTCACGACGTTCGCGACGTAGGTGAAGTCGCGAGTCTGGGTACCGTCGCCGCAGACGGTGACCTGGCGCCCCTCGGACGCAAGGCGAAGGAAGAGAGCGATCACGCCGCTGTACTGCGAGTCGGGGTCCTGGCGCGGCCCAAAGACGTTGAAGTAGCGCAGCGCGACCGTCTCGAGTCCGTAGACTGCGTTGAAGGCCATGGCGAACTGCTCGGCCGCCAGCTTGGACACCCCGTAGGGTGAGATGGGGTGCGGGATGAGTTCCTCGTGCTTCGGCAAGAAGTCGTTGGCGCCATAGACGGAGGACGACGAGGCCACCACCACCCGCCGCACTTCCCGGTCACGGGCGGCGAGCAGCACATTGAGCGTCCCAGTGACGTTGACCTCTGTGGTCGTGAGCGGGTCCTGCACGGAGCGCGGCACCGACGGGAGCGCGGCGAGGTGGATCACCACATCGACACCCTTCACGGCGGTGTTGGCGCGTTCGTAGCTGCGCACGTCGCCCTCGACCAGCTCGACGTCCTCGGCGAAGTGGGCGATGTTCTGCCGTCGCCCCGTGGAGAAGTTGTCGAGCACCTTCACCGTGTGCCCGCGGGCGAGGAGCTCGTCGACGACGTGCGAGCCGATGAACCCGCCGCCGCCGGTGACCAAGTACCTCTCCACTACGCCTGACCCCCCATCCCGCCGCGCATCGCCCCCGCACCGCGGCGTCGGCAGCGATTATACGCGGTGAGACAGCCACCCACCGCGTAGACCGACGTTGCCGCGCCGGCCTTCCAAAGGCTGATGAAGACGGCGCCTTGCACCGCATCGACTTCGCCTCCGCTGATCGCGATCACGCGGTCTGCGCGAATGAATGTGAAACCACCATCACAGAGCCATCGGGTGCAACGCTCGAAGGGTGCCGGACGGGGAGTGTGGAACGAGATGAAGTCCTCAGCGACGGCCGTGCCGCAGAGTCCCCCTCGCTGAGATCGACTTGCCCGCTGCTTGCTTTCAGTTCTGCACGATTCCGGAGCTGGCCCCGTAGTGGGTCCACATCTCCCCATCACCGGAATCGATGATGTGAGCCTTGGGGCAGTTGCGCAGATGAGCCGTCTCTACGCCGGCGATCTGCACGCTGTCGCCACCGATGTTGGAAGCAGCGCAGTTCGTCATCGTCACGTCGCTGGCCCAAGAGGCCATGAACCCGATCGTGCAGTCGTGCGCGTGGCAGTCCAAGAACGAGGAGTTGTCGATGCGCCATGCCATTGTCGGGTAGTCATAGTCGGTGAGGCCACCCAAGCGGAATCCGGTCACGCAGTCGTACGCCTCGCAGTTCGTGAACACGACGTTGTTGCCGTGGGTCGAATCGTGAGTCTGCTCGAAGACGGCCCAACCGGCGTTCTGATGGTCGTACGAGAGGCTGTTCTCGACGAGGACGTTGCTGCAACTGAGGAAGTTGGTCCCGGAGTAGCTGTGGTGGAGCGTCACGTCGTTGATACGGACGTTCGCACACTCGTAGAACTTGATGCCGTCAGCCTGTCCGTTGCTGCCGGAGTGATAGGCGGTTAGGCCCTCGACGCCGATGTTCGTCTGGTTCTTGGCACAGATGATGCTCGCTCCCTTGGAGCAGGTGCAGTTGATGACGGTGCTGGCAGACCCCGCCCCTAGCAGGTGAACGCCGTGTCTGAGTTCGATGCAGCCGCCGTCCCACGGGGTGAAGCCGTGTCCCATATCGACGACGTATGTCCCGGCGGGCATGTAGACGAGGCCGCCACCGGCTGCGGAACAGGCGTCAATCGCCGCCTGGATGCTCGCCACGTCGTCGGTCACACCGTCGGCGTGCGCACCGTAGTCCATGACGTTGAAGGCGCCTGCAGGCCCGTTCGTCGGCGTCGGGGTCACCGTCGGGGCGGGCGTCGGGGCGGGGGTCGGCGACGGCGCGGGCGTCGGGGTCACCGTCGGGGCGGGCGTCGGGGTGGGGGTCGGCGACGGCGCGGGCGTCGGGGTCACCGTCGGGGCGGGCGTCGGGGTGGGGGTCGGCGACGGCGCGGGCGTCGGGGTCACCGTCGCGGCGGGCGTCGGGGTGGGGGTCGGCGACGGCGCGGGCGTCGGGGTCACCGTCGGGGCGGGCGTCGGGGTGGGGGTCGGCGACGGCGCGGGCGTCGGGGTCACCGTCGGGGCGGGCGTCGGCGACGGCGCGGGCGTCGGGGTCACCGTCGGGGCGGGCGTCGGGGTGGGAGTCGGGGTGGGCCCTTCCTGCAAGCGATCTCGGACGTCCTGGTCGAGCACGCGCAAGTCGCCAGCTAGAGTGCTAATCTTCCGCGCAATCACGCTGTGCTGCCAAGGGAGCACCTTCTGGCTCAATCGCCAGGCGTCGCCGTGCAGGTGCAGTACCCGGGCGTTGAGACCGAGAAGAGCGCTGTACGTCGCGTGGTCCGTATCGGCTAGATCCAGGGCTTGGCGGTTCAGGTCGTTGACGCTGCGTGTCAGGCTGATCACCCGCCAGTCAGTCCGGATCACGCGGTTGCGGATCCGCGGGCCCCGATGAACGGCCTTCGCACGGCTCGACAGGTTGTCGATCTGTCTGTGGAGGGACGAAGTCGTCTGCGCGAGTCCCACTCTGCGTGGTTCGAGGTCCGTGCCAACTGATGCACCACGTGCCGGAGACGCGGACAGGACCGCGGTGAAAACGAAGACGCTCGCGAAGATGGCTATTCCTGCCTTGGCCGTGATCACCCTAGCCTCCCCGCTGTCTGGGCGAAGCCAGAGGCGCCGGTTCTCGTTCGAGAGACTCAGGTTGTCGCACCAGCGCGACGAGCTTCAGTCCGATGTGCAGGCACAGCGCCGATAGGGGCACCTGGGTCAGGGAGTCGGCCGCACTTCGCATAGCTGAAGAGTCGAGCAAGAGTCAAGTGTACCCCACTGGGGCAACGGTAGTTGGAGTTGGAGTTGGAGTTGGACTCCAGTGCTCAACGCCAGAAGGGAGTACTCGAGTACGTAGACGCCCCAGAACGAGCCGGCACCTAGAGTCAGGCCAAGGGCGTTCACGAGGTAGAGCAGCGGGCCCTTGTTGTCGAAGGTGTCGCGGTAGGGCACCGCGCCCTTGAGCAGGTGCTGGCCGATGTAGAGGTAGACGCTCGAATCGCTGTGAGGTATGAAGTTTATCGGGTTGTGGACCGCGAACCAGAAGACCCCAAGCAGCAAGGCGAGTCCAATAGGCACGAGCGGTCCGACCAGCCGCGATCTGGCGCCCTCCTCGAGGAGCGTCACGTTCCCGACGTCACAGGTCACCCCCCACCTCACCGGTGACCGCCTCCGAAATCGAGGCGAAGTGCCGATTGCGGGTGCGCCGGTCGATTCCCGGACTGGTCCATGTGCTTCCCCAGGACCACTCCGCCGCCATACGCTGCATCGTCATCATGCAGTCGTCGGGCGTCGCTAGGCTTGCGTCCACGCGCGCGCCACCCAAGATCTCGCGCCGCGCCTGCAGGCTTGCTGATGGAACTCGCGCGCGCCCATCTTCCTCTCCTCTCCTCCACTGCAGGCTACACCCTCCCCGGCGTGGACGGGGGACGGGCCACGATCAGCCTGGCCGGTCATCACCCTTCCCCCGCTGCTGACGAAGAACCGCCCAGATACACGAATGCAGCTTCTTCGCAGGCACCCCGGTGCTTCGGCTCGAACTGCCAGCGCAGGTGGAGACGACGGCGGTAGGTGCAGCGGGAGCCGTTCCAGTAGAGGCAGTCGCGGCAGGTGCGCCAGGCGGTCATGCCCTCCTCTCCACTCTCGCCCCCACCCTTCTGAAGACGTCCCCAACCCATCCCCCCAATCTTGGGACGGGTTGGACGGCATGAGGATCGAAGTTGGCAGCGCCTCCCCACCCATGATAGGCGAGGCGTTGTTCCCGCTCAGTCCGCCGTCCGGCGAGCGGTCGAGCCCATCCCCGACCACGGTCCCGGCGGGGCGCCACACCTTTGAGTCGCGCAGCTTGCCGTATCCCGTGCGTGTCTTCTCGACGCCCAGGTTGATACGCGCGTCAGCAACCACGGGGGGGGGTTGACGCTCATTGCGTCCTCCCCGGCCGCCGCAGTTGAGTCGTCGTCAGCCTGCCGGTCGGCAGAGTCAGTAGATACCTTGATCCGCGACCACTACCGGCTCAGCTCCTATTCACCGCCAGCCGCTGTGTGGCTTGGCTGCAGAGACGCGACCGCAACGGACCGCCACGTCATCAGCGCGAGTAGCCAGGGGGAAGCACACCACCCAGTGCTCTGAGCCGCTTCTGGTACCATCGCGACGTGATGCACACGGCGCCGAGGGGGGAGTCCCTGCTTGCCCGCATCTCGCTTCATCACGAAGCTGCTTCACAATGACTGAGACGAGCTCGTTACCCATGAGCCGCGCCGCCGGTCGGGGAGCGACGGAGCGGCGCCGCATCGTGCCGCGCCGCGGCTGGTCATCGCTGCGCTTCAGGGAGCTCTGGGAGTACCGCGAGCTGGTCTACTTCTTCACGTGGCGCGACATTCTGATCCGCTACAAGCAGGCGGTACTCGGTGTGGCCTGGGCGGTGCTGCAGCCTCTTCGTGACCATGGTGGTGTTCACGGTGATACTCGGCAAGCTGCTCGGGCTCACGTCGGGAAGCGATGTTCCTTACGCGTTGTTCGTCTTCACCGGGCTGCTGCCCTGGAACCTCTTCGCCGGGACCCTGACACGTGCAAGCATGAGCTTAGTAGCGAACGCGACCCTGCTCACCAAGGTGTATTTCCCTCGTCTCACATTGCCGCTGTCAGCAGTGCTGGGTGGCGTCGTGGATTTCGCCATTGCCTTCATCGTGTTGCTTGGACTCATGGCGTACTACGGCTACGCACTACGCTGGGAGATGCTTCTGCTGCCCGCCCTGACTCTGCTCTGCGTGCTGAGCACTCTCGCCCTGGCCGTCTGGCTGTCCGCGCTGAACGTCATGTATCGCGACGTCCAGTACATCATGCCGTTCTGTGTCCAACTCCTGTTCTTCGCCTCGCCGGTTGTCTACCCGGTCACGGCAGTCCCGACAGGCGTGTGGACGCTCGTCTACGGTCTGAACCCAGTGGCCGGGGTCATCCAGGGGTTCCGATGGGCGATTCTGGGGGGAGCACCTCCCAGCGGTCTGCTGGCGATAGCGGTCTGCGTGGTTCTGACGCTCTTTATCACAGGACTGCTCTACTTCCAGCGCGTGGAGCGCCGCTTCGCGGACGTCGTGTAGACAATGGACGAGCCCGCCATCAGAGTGGAGGGACTTGGGAAGCGCTATCTCATCGGGATGGCACGAGACCGAAACCCCAACCTGCGCGATATCATCGCGCGGTCGGCTACGGCCCCATTCCGGCGTCTCAAGCATGGGGGGGCCTCGACCGGCGGCAAAGTCGAGTCGATTTGGGCTCTGCGCGACCTTAGTCTCGCGGTTCGTGAAGGCGAGATCCTAGGCATAGTCGGTCGCAACGGCTCCGGCAAGAGCACGCTTCTCAAGCTGCTTTCTCGAGTCACCGAGCCCACCGCGGGAAGTATCGACCTCCTCGGCAGGGTGGGTAGCCTGTTGGAGGTTGGCACCGGATTCCACCCGGAACTGACCGGACGCGAGAACGTGTACCTGAACGGTTCTATCCTCGGTATGCGTAGGACAGAGATCAGAGCAAGGTTCGAAGAGATCGTCGCTTTCTCAGAGGTCGGCAGGTACATCGACACGCCAGTCAAACGGTACTCAAGTGGCATGTACGTGCGGTTGGCGTTCGCCGTCGCCGCCCACCTCGAGCCTGACATCCTTCTCGTCGACGAGATCCTTGCCGTAGGCGACTACGACTTTCAGAACAAGTGCCTGGGCAAGATGGGAGATGTTGCCGGTCAAGGCAGAACCGTCCTCTTCGTCAGCCACAACATCGGCGCGGTCAGGAAGCTCTGCACCAGAGGACTGTGGCTCGATCAAGGCCGGGCGGTTATGCAGGGGCCGGTGGAGGACGTCGTTCGCAACTACTTGGGCGTAGGGAAGACGAGCTCGACAGAGCGGGTGTGGTCCGGAAGGGGAGCGCCCTGGAGATGATGCTTTGCGCCTTTGTCACGTTCGCGTCTGCCAGCCACCGGGTGTTGTGGCGGAGTTTGTCGACATCACAGAGCCATTTCAGCTGGCTTTCGAGGCTGAAGTCGAGGTGCCGGAGCGGGACGTATCGCTGGGTTCCGCGTGCTCAGCCCAGATGGTCAAGTCATAGTCCACACCGCGGAGGCCATGGGCGATTCTCCTGTCCAGAGGACGCCTGGGAGGTGGGTGTCCACCTGCACTCTGCCGCCGTATGCCCTGAATGTCGGGACCTATGCGCTGTCGATTGAGGCTCAGATCCCTCACAAGCGCCGCATCTTCTCGGAGGACGGCGTCCTCTCCTGGACCGTTGCGGGGACTTCGCCCGGCATGAGTCGCTATCCAACAGGCTTCTGGTCTGGCTTTCTGGGGCCTGGCATTGCAGCTTGGTCGACGCGCAAGTCAGAGCCTCACGTCTCGGACCCGCAGGTGACCCGGGTGCGACTTCTCCCGGCCACTGCTCGCGCCGAGGGTCGACGCTTCCAGTGAAGGACAACCTGACAGCCTTGCTGTCTTCGCCCGGGTTTGGCGGGCATCGTCAAGTCCGGGTCAAGAGCCGTGGACCAGGCCTGACGTACACCTGCGGCGATTGGATCGAGCTCAGGCTCCAGTTCGAGAGGCCTGGTGCGCAGCCCACAGAGTGACTTTCAAGCGAGCACGCGCCGGTTCATCAACGTGCTTCTCGCGAGAGCAGGTCCATGCCGCACTGTCGTTTGCCGTCGGCGACTGCTGGATCGGGTGCGACCTGCCCGGCCGCGGCACTTCGAGCCTCGGAACGGGAGGCGGACGCATGAGCTTGCTGCGGATTGCAGTGCCCCTGGCGTTACTCGCGCTCTTCCTCTGGAGAGCGAGGACGAGCCCGATCTATCTCCTGGGCATTCCCTTCCTGCAGATCATGGGCCAGTCTGTGTTTATGGAGCACCTGAGGGTGTTCGAGATGGGTGCCCGTTTCGGGCAGCAGGTGCCGATGATGACTTGGCTTCTCGTATGCTGGCTTGTATGCCTTGCGCTGCCATCGAAGCCAGCCGAGCGGCATCGAGATCCACTGCTGCGACAAGGGTTCCCCCTCCTTCCTGAGGAGATTTTGCTACTCCTCGTCGGAGCAGTCGCCTCGGGTCACGTGCTCTACCAGTTCGCGTTGTCAGGGGACGCGAGAAGCGCAGTGGGCAGCGCCCTGGGGTTCATGTCGATGATCCTCGGCTACTTCCTCGTGCGGGACATCGTGGGCCGCGCAACGCGGAGTGATGTGGTGGGCTTCCTCGGGCTGGTGGTGATCGCCAACACCGTAGCTGCCGGCCTGTACGTGCTGCACCAGGGGTTCCATCTTCACATCTACGAGGGCGCCGAGTTCTTCACCACCGTCTTTGGCGGCCAGGTCCTCACCCGCAGCTTCTGGATCGCACCGCAATTGACCATTCTCGCGTTGAGCTATGTGCTCGCGCGCAAGGAGTGGAAGGGGCCCTGGCTGGCCGTCCTTGTCATCACGGCGCTGTCTGTCTGGGTGTCGTACACACGGACTCTGCTGCTCGTCGTCCTGGTCGCCGTCGTTGTCGCTCTCCTGGCGCGCGAGCTGCATCGGCCGGACTTGGCTCGCTTTCTCCGGCGAGCGATCGGTATCGCTGCCGTTGGCATCATCCTATTTGCGGTCGTGATGGCCGCGTTGCCCACGGAGTCGCGGTTCTTCGGTCAGCGTATCGGGGAGCTGTCCGTCGCGCTTCGGGGGGCGATGTGGCCGAACTGGGCTCTGCGAGTGGATCGCTTCGTGTCGACCGAGAGGACCATCGCACAGAAGAACATCCTCTTCGGCGCCGGCTTCCCACCCCCACCTGCGCCGCAGGCTGAGCAGGCCTACCTCTGGTCTGCGGACATGGCGTGGATTGCGGTGGTCTACCGGTTCGGGCTCGCCGGGACGGCGCTGTTCGGCATGATGTTCGTCGCGTTCGGTTGGCGAGCCTATCGCCTCTTCAAGGCGAACTCCGGAGACGCTGCCTACCTGGCGCTCGTGTACCTGATCACGATCGTATTGGCGTTCTTGACCAGCTTCACGGGCCGGGGCTTCATGACACCCTTTGCGTATCCGCTGGGTCTGTGGTGTTTGCCTTGATAGCGGCGGAGACCCTGCGACAAGAAGCCCTCGGCGCACTCCCGGCTTCGCAGCTCGCAGGTGGCCCCGTGAGTTGGCCACGCCTCTCGGATCGCATGCGGTGAGTCTGCCGCAACCCCCGCACCTTACCGCTGAGTCCGCCAGACGGACACCCGAGGTCTCAGCCCGTGAAGCGGCCGTCTGCCCCGTATCACGTTCGGCATCATCGTGCTGAACGGTGAGCCGTTCTCCCGCTATTGTCTGCGCTCGCTGTACCCTTCGCTCACGAGATCATCGTCGTCGAGGGCGGGCACGAGGATACGAGAGCCGTCACGACTCCCGATGGCCATTCCATCGACGGTACTCTCGAGGCGCTGCAGCGGTTCCGTGACGAAGAGGATCCGGAGGGCAAGGTCACAGATCGTCACTCGTGACGGGTTCTGGCCGAAGAAGGACGAGCTGGGCCGCGACCGCACCCCGCAGTCACGAGCCTACGCCGAGTTAGCTACGGGCGACTACCTCTGGCAGGTCGACATCGATGAGTTCTATCGGGATACCGACACGCGTGCCGTGCTGGACATGCTTGCGGAAGATCCATCGATCACCGCTGTGTCCTTCCCGGAGATCGCCTTCTGGGGCGACATCCGATACGTCGCAATGGATGGGCCCAGAGAGCGACAGACTGCCGTGTCACAGGCTCTTCAAATGGGGACCCGGCTATAAGTATGTGACGCATGAGCCACCGACAGTACACGACGCTGCCGGTCGCGATCTGCGCCAACTCAGGTGGATCACCCCCGACGACACGGCCGGTCGGGGCATCCACATGTACCACTACGCCCTCCTCTTTCCCTGCCAAGTCAGGAAGAAGACTCCATCTACAGGCAGGAGAAACTGAGGCTGTTCTGGCATCCTCGCGTGGGCCAGAACAACTACTTCCGTCTCGAGAAACCTTTCCGAGTGCACAACGTCATGGATCCCCAAGCTGGCTCGAGAGATACTCGGGAGATCACCCGGCACAAGTCTCGCGGATGATGGAAGATGTGCGTGCTAGCCGGGTGGCCGCTGTGACCCGCCGGAATGCGGACGTGGAGAAGTTGGTGGATTCGTGGTGGTACCCACTGGGCAAAGAAGCCCTCAAGGCGTTGGACCATGCAGATCGGGCTGCTCGAGGTGCACGACGCCTCGTCGGCGGACTCGACACCGCATTCCCGGCAAGTGAAGGGCTAGTCTCGTGAGGGTTCTCTGGTTCGTCAACAAGCCCCTTCCGCCGGTCACACGGAGACTCGGTCTGGCCGACATGCACGGCGGCGGCTGGCTGGACGGTCTCGAGCAAGGACTTCGCAGCCGTCCAGAGGTTCAGCTGGCGGTGGCTTCGCTGGGCCCGAAAGCTACCCCCCCTTCGAGGACAACGGGGTGGTCTACTACAGTCTCGGCTCCGGCGAGCCCACCTCGGGCGCGGCCCGCGTCGCGAGACGCTGGCACGGCGTTCTGAAGCCAGACGCAGGCCTGACCGACTGCTTGAAGGTCGTTGCCGATTTCGGGCCCGACCTCGTACACGTCCACGGAACTGAGTACTCGTTTGGCCTGCTGTGCAGCCAGGTGCCGATGCCGAGCGTGATCTCTATCCAAGGGTTCTTGACTCTGTGTGAGAGGATGGGACTGCGAGGTATCGACGCCAGCCTGCTCCGGTCCCTGTCACCGACGCTCTTGATGCGCGGCGAGTGCTCACCCGTATCCAGATGAGACCGGCGGCACAACGTGAGCGGCGCATCATAGCTGGATGCAGGAACTTTATCGGTCGGACACGCTTCGACGAGGACGTGGTGCGGGCGCTCGACCCAGCGGCTGGGTCCTTCCCACACGACGATCGCATCCTCCGCCCCGAGTTCCATGAGGTTGCCTGGTCTGTTGAGGCGGCGCGTGAGCCGATCGTCTATTCCACTGCTGGGGTGTACGCGCGCAAGGGTGTTCACTCTCCTCGAGGCGACCGCCCTACTGAGAAACGGTGCGGTACCCGGAATACGGGTGCGCATCGGGGGAAGCCTGGGCCATCCTGAGGAGGATCTGCGGGCGACGCGGCATCGCATCAGGAAGCTCGCTCTGGAGGATAGTGTCGCCCTACTCGGCGGACTCACGCCGCGCGAGATCGCCGTTGAGTTGTGCCGCACGAGGGTCTTCGTGTTGCCATCCCACGGCGAGAACTCACCGAACACTCTTGCGGAGGCCATGCTCGTCGGCACCCCTTGCGTTGCGAGCGCGGTCGGAGTGGGGAGTGCCTTCGCTGGCCCGGGACGGCGTCGAAGCTCTGCTTGTTCAGGACGGAGATCCCTATGCTCTTGCCGGAGCGATGCTGCGCATCCTCTCCGATGACGAACTCGCGTCGGAGCTCGGGCGCCGCGCGCGCGAGACTGCGCGAACGCGCCACGATTCTGAGCGGATAGTGGCGCGACTGATGGAAACGTACCGGACGGATCACCTCAGAAGCCGCCAAGCCCGGTGGTGCTCGCACCCGGCGGGATGACCCGCCAGCGGGGCGCACCCAGCTAAAGGTCCTTCACCACCCTTGCGGGGTTTCCCGCAACGAGCACGCCCCCGCAGGGACCGGCTGCGTGACCACGCTCCCGGCGGCGATGACAGACGCTTCGCCGATGGTCACGCCCTTGAGGATGGTCGCGTTCATCCCGATCCAGACATCCTTGGCTATGTGAACCGGGTCGTGTGCGGCCGGGACCGCGACGGTCCTCAGGATGCAGGCCGTGCCAGTCTGTGTCGGTGATGGTCACATTGGCTCCGCAGACGACGCGATCCTCCAGCACGATGCTTTCCGCCGCCGCAAGAACCGAACCGCTGAGGCCGCAGTTCCTTTCCGAGCCTCAGCTCTGCCGCTGCAAGGGTGCTCAGCATGCAAGGCCGGTTGAGTCCCGCCCGGGTCGACCACAC
>CAVPCT010000006.1:0-377708 GCA_963702475.1 uncultured Thermoleophilia bacterium
GCAAGAGCGGCGGCTTCAGGCTCGAGGTGTTCACCGACGACGAGCTGCGCGAGATCCACCTCGCGACGCTGGAGGTCCTCGGAGAGACCGGTGTCTTCGTGGAGGACGCGGAGGCGCAGGACATCTTCGAGGCGGCCGGCGCCGAGGTCGACCGCGACAAGCAGGTGGTGCGCATCCCTGCGCACCTCGTGGAGGACGCGGTCCGCTCGGCGCCGCCCAAGGTCGTGCTGTGCGGCCGCGATCCCGCCCGCGACGTGGTGCTCGAAGACGGGCGCGTCGGCTTCACCAACTTCGGCGAGGGCATCCAGGTCGTCGACCCGTACAGCGGCGAGCTGCACGAGTCGCTGAAGCAGGACGTCGCCGACTGCACGCGCCTCATCGACGCCCTGCCGGAGATCGACGTCGTGGAACGGCCGCTTGGCGCCCACGACGTGCCGCAAGACGTGGCCGCCCTGCACAACGCTGAGGCCATCTTCAGCAACACGACGAAGCACGCGACGATCGGGCCGCTGACCGGTTTCTGCGCGAAGAAGATGATCGACATGGCGGCGGCCATCGCCGGCGGGCATGCAGGGCTCCGCCGCCGGCCCATCCTCTCGTTCCTCACCTGCCCGGTGAGCCCGCTCAAGCTGGTCGACGACGTCTGCCGCATCATCATCGAGGGCGCTCGCGCCGGCGTGCCGGTGAACGTGCTCTCCATGGCCATGGCCGGCGGCTCGTCGCCGGTGAGCCTGGCGGGGACGCTGGTCGGCCACAACGCCGAGGTGCTCGGCGGCATCACGCTGGCGCAGCTCACGAAGCGCGGCGCGCCGGTCATCTACGGGTCGTCCACCACGGCCCTGGACCTGCGCTTCGCCAGCGCCTCCGTCGGCAGCCCCGAGTGCGGCATGATCGGCGCCGGCGTCGCCTGCCTGGCGCGCTACTACCTGCTGCCCAGCTGGGTCGCCGGTGCGTAGGGCGACTCCAAAGTCTCGGACGCCCAATCCGGCCACGAGAAGACGATCACCAGCCTGCTGCCGGCATTGGCAGGGGCCAACCTGATCTACGGGCTGGGGATGCTGGAGTCGGGCGTCACGATCGATTACGCGCAGCTCGTCATGGACGCGGAGTTCGCGCGCATGGTGAAGTACTGCGTGCCGGGCATCCCGGTGACCGACGCCACGCTCTCCGTGGACGTCATCGCCGAGGTGGGGCCGTTCAGCGACTTCCTCGCGCACCAGGACACCTTCAACGGCATGAGGACGCAGTCCAGCAGCAGGCTCATCGACCGCCGGGTCCGCGAGGAGTGGGCCGCCGACGGGTCGTCGACGCTGTACGACCGCGCGCTCATGGAGGCGCGCCACATCCTCGAGACGCACCGGCCGACGCCGCTGCCAGACAGCGTCGCTGCAGAACTTAAGTCGATTATCGCTGCCGCGGAACGAGAAGTCGGCGTGTAAGAGGCGCATCATATGGTATAGAGTTCGGTGCGGCGGGCTGTGAAGCGCACATCGCCGCAACGGCCGTTGTGCGCCGCCCACGTGTACCGGCGCCGCCGCCGTCCCCCGCGGCGGCGCCGGTGCTACCTCGAGCGACGTACCAGGAGACGACCATGGCAGAGAGCAGCAGAGAGATCGGCACCGGCTTCGTCTCCTTCCTGAGCGACGAGCAGAAGCGCCGCGTCTACGAGACGGCGCTCGGCATCGTCGCCGACATGGGCATGGTCGTCCTGCACGAAGAGGGCGAGCAGGTCATGCTCGACGGCGGCTGCACCAAGGACGCGGACGGTCGCGTGCACGTGACGCGCGCCCTCGTCGAGCAGGCGCGCGCGTCGGTGCCGTCGAGCTTCGTGGTCTACGACCGCGACGGCGCGCCGGCCATGGACCTCGGCGGCCGGCGCTCCTACTTCGGCAACGGCTCAGACGTCATGCACCTGCACGACCTGGAGACCGGCGAGCGCCGCCTCGGCCGCCTGTCCGACGTCGCCGAGGCGGCCCGTCTGTGCGACGCGCTGCCCGAGATCGACTTCGTCATGTCGGGCAGCTACCCCGACGGCATGGACGCGAAGGAGGCGTACCCGCGCCAGTTCCGCGCCATGATCCCGGCCACCACCAAGCCGCTGGTCATGACGGCCGGCGGCGTGGAGACCGTGGAGCCCATGTGGCGGATGGCCTGCGAGGTCCGCGGCGGCGAGGCCGCCCTGCGCGAGAAGCCGTACTTCATCATGTACAACCAGCCGGTCACGCCGCTCAAGCACCCGTTCGAGACCGTCGACAAGCTGCTCTTCTGCGCCGACAAGGGCGTGCCGAGCACATACTGCCCGTCACCGGTCGCCGGTGGCACCGCGCCGATCACCACCGCCGGGCAGATCACGCTGGGGGTGGCCGAGGCACTGTTCGGCCTCGTCCTGCACCAGCTGCGGGCGCCGGGGGCCCCGTTCGTCATCGGGCAGGGCCCCAACACGCTCGACATGGCCACTTCGCAGTCGTCGTACAACTCGCCGGAGTTCGTGCGCGCCTACGCCTGCGAGGTGGAGATGGCCAAGTGGCTGGACATCCCCAACTGGGGCTTCGCCGGACACACCGACGCACAGGTGGTGGACGCCCAGGCCGGTATGGAGGCCGACGAGCTCATCAAGCTCTCCATGCAGCTGGGCGCCAACCTCAACCACGACGTCGGCTACATGGACTTCGGGCTCTCCGGCTCGCTCGCCGAGGTCGTCCTGGCGGCTGAGTTCATCGCTCGTGACCGGCAGCTGCTCGCCGAGATCGAGGTCTCGGACGAGACGCTGGCCGTGGACGTGATCGCGGCCGTCGGCCCGGGCGGCGACTTCCTCGGCCAGCGGCACACGCGGCGCCACCTGCGCAGCAGCCAGTGGCGCAGCAAGCTGCTGAACCGCGCCAGCTACGACCGTTGGTACGCGGGCGGCGCGACCGACGCGACCGAGAAGGCGCGTCTGCGCGCGCTCGAGCTGCTGAAGACCCACGAGGCCCCGGCGCTCGACGCTGGCCTCGTTGCGCGGCTCGACGCGGTGGTGCCATCGCGCTGACGGGCGGCGCGCGGCGACCTGAGTCGCGCTCGTCAGCGGAGGCGCTCGGCTCGCTCCGTGATGCCGAGCAGCATGTGGCGCCGTGAGCGGTGCTATCCTCCGACCGTGGACCCCAAGCCGCGGCCGAACCGTCAGCTCTATCTCGAGGTGCTTCGCCGGCTGACGCCGGAGCAGCGCCTGCTCAAGGCCTTGGAGCTCACGGAGCTCTCACGTGAGCTCCTGCGTGCCGGCCTGAGACGACGGTATCCCGAGGCGGGCGAGGCGGAGCTGCAGAGGCTTTTCCTGGAGCGGCTGGCGAGATGTCGCAGCAGGACCTGCTGACCGGCATCGTCGAAGCGCTGGATGGTGCCGCGATCCCCTATCTGCTCACGGGGTCGCTCGCTTCCAGCCTGCAGGGCGAGCCCCGGGCGACGCATGACATCGATCTCGTTATCGATGTCAGCCCGGAGGGCGTCCCGCGACTCGCGGAGGTGCTGACTTCCCTGGCCCTGTTCGTCGACGACCTCGCGGTCGCCGATGCGGTGCGCAGGCGAGGCATGTTCAACGTCATCGATCCCGCGACGGGGGACAAGGCGGACTTCTGGCTCGTGACGGACGATCCGTTCGACCGCGAGCGGTTCGTGCGACGCACGACGATCGCCGCCCTCGGCGCGCACATCAGCGTGTCGACGGCGGAGGACACTATCCTGCAGAAGCTGCGGTGGTCGGCGCTTTCGGGGGGCAGCGAGAAGCAGCTGGCCGACGCGGCCGGGGTCTACGACCTCCAGACGGGCACGCTGGATGAGACGTATCTCGACACCTGGGCCGAGCGGCTCGGCGTCTCGGCGGCGCTGTGCTCGCTGCGCGAACGGGCTGCGCCGGGCTGACGGCCGCCCGTCTTGCGCGCAGCGACCTGAGTCGCGCCTCTCAGCGGAGGCGCTCGGCCCGCTCCTTGATGCCGAGCAGCATGCGGCGCGCCATCGGCGGGTCGCCGAGCTCCATGAACAAGGTCCAGAGGAGGTTCGCCGGGCACGCCCTGATGCGCAGCACCAGCCGAGTTCGCCCGTGCTGGTCGGGTGTGAGGAGCCAGGACCACGTGCTGTCGGGCTTCTCCCAGAGCAGCCAGGCCGGCTTCTCGAACGCCTTGACCTTGAAGGCGTCGGACTCGTTCAGCGGCAGCTCCACCCACAGGAGGCCGTTCATGTTGAAGGCCCAGTCTCCCACCGCGATGTCCTGGTACTCCTCAAGGACGGTGTCGGCGCTCGGATACCCCGCGTTGTCGACCACGTCGTAGGTGTAGAACCCGGCACGGCGGTATCCCATCTGGACGATCCAGGGCCACACGTTCTCGGGCGGGGCGTCGATCGTGATCGCGCGCGTCGCGGTGAAGGACGAGCGGGACACGAGATCGTCTCCTGCCATGGGGGCGCTCACCTCGGCGTCGGTGGCGCCCCAGCGCATGTGCCACTGCCGGTAGAGAGGCGCGGTGAGGAAGAGCGGCAGTGCGCACAGGAGCTCGACGATGCCGCGCCCGATGCAGCGCCGTTCGTTGGTCGTCGACACGGTGACTCACTTTCTCTGAGGATCGAGGACGAGTGACTGGGGTGGCTTGCCGGGGGCGGCCGCCGGGCGTCAAACGGGGGTGAGCGGCCGCATCTCGATGGCGTCCGTGCTGCAGCCGGTCGCACACAGGCCGCAGCCGCGGCACTTCGCCGCCTCGAGCCCGGGGCGACCGTCGCTGCGGCAGACGATTGCCGCGAACGGGCAACGCAGTCCGCAGCGCCCGCAGTCCTTGCACAGGTCCCTGTCGATGCGGGCGACGTGACGCCGTAGCGGCCACACGTCGCCCGTCTCCAGGCGCTTCGCCGCGAGGTGCGGGTAGCAGCAGTCGGTGCAGCAGTTGCAGATCGACGTGGCGTCGCCCGGCCGTTCTGCGACGTCCGAGGTGTGTATCAGCCCGGCCTTGTCGGCCTGACGCAGGAGGGCGGCGGCACGCTCCCGGGAGATCTCCCAGCCCAGGCCGCGGTCGTTCCTGAAGCGCAGGCAGACGTTCATCGGCTTGCGGCAGCGGGAGACGATGGAGCGACAGTCGCAGGGCCAGAGGTAGACATGGTCCTGCTCCATGACGATGGCCTCGGCCTGCTCCAGGAGCACGTAGGCATACCGGGCCTCGTACGAGTCGTCCGGGCTGCCGGCGCACACCGACTGCACGCCGGGACGGATCTTCTCGGCGTAGTAGTCGACGTCCCAGTCCGCCAGCTGCCGGTGGACGGCGAGCGGCACGTCCTTCCAGCCCTCGAACATGGCCCAGATCTCGAGGCGCTCGTGGAAGGTCGCCGGCGTGTACGCGCCGGCGTCGTCGACGTCGAGCACGGCGCGGCGCACGGCACGCGCCAGCCGCGCCGCGTCGAAGCCGCCCAGGGCGGCCCGCCAGCCCGCCGTGCCGGCTTCTTCGGCCGCCAGCAGCAGCTCCACGTCGCCCTCGTCGTAGAACCTGTCGAGCCACGGCACGATGAAGTCCGGCGCGCCGACGGCCTCTCCGGCTCGCGCCAGGTTCACCTCAGGCCCGGTCACTCCTCGAACTCCACGAACGGCTCGACCTCGAACTCGTCGCCCTCGTCGCCATGGTCGCAGCTCTCGTCGTGCTCGTGTTCGTCATCCGGGAGGATGCTGTACCCGACCGCTTCGTCGTCCCCGGCCCAGCGCAGCCCTGTGGAGATCGACGCCGTCTCTTCGTGCGGCCAGCTGATCCAGTAGGACATCATGCCGGCCTCCGGCATGGTCCGGACCTCCACGCAGCTGTCGAGGTACACCTCCGTGACGCCGACGAGCGTGTCGTCCTCCTCCTTGAGGCGGACGATGAGGGCGCGGAGCTTGTCCAGGGCTGCGTCGACGCCCGCGGCCTCGGCGACGCAGGTGAACACGCCGTGCGCGGCGGGATCCTCGTCGGTGGGGGCGGCGCTGAAGGAAAAGTGGCCTAGGTACAGCATGGGCTCGGTCGTCTCCTGTGTCGGTCGTCGGTGCGGCCGTGTCGCTCGGCCATGGCGTCTTGTGGGCCTTCCCGCTCGCCTCCGGCTCGTCTCGTGCGGCAGGGGCGCTTCCGCATGGTACGACATCCGCCGGCGCGGGCGATCCCCACGGGATGCACAACGCCCACGCTCAGTCTGCGGGCATGGGCGGTATGCGGACCGCCGGAGACCTGGTGGCGCGCATGCAGATGACCCGCGGCTTGAGGTTCCAGGAGGCGAAGGAGTACGTGGCCGGGATGCTCGGAGTCACGCCCCTCGACCTCAGCGACCCAACGGTGATGACCGACGTGCGCGACGAGCTCGGGCGGGGGAGGATCCACAGCTACGCCATCAGCACGCCGGCTTCAGGCCGACTCTTCCGAGGCCAGGTCCACGATCGCCCGGGCGCTGGACGTGCCCGCCAACTGCCTGGAGAAGTCCGGGGAGCGGGCCGGGATCTGAGCGAGCAGGTGCTCGAGGAGCGGCACGGACCAGGCGGGTCAAGCAGACTCCAGAGGTGGCGCCGCCAGCCCCTCCACGCCCAGCACCTCGCGCAGGCGGTCGTAGCGCCGCCGCTCCACCTTCTCCACGGCCGGCGTGCCGCTCGTGGAGGCGTAGAAGATGCCGTCGTACGACGGGTCCCCGTCGGCGATCTCGTTGGACGAGGCGATGGCCTTGCGCAGGGCCGCGAGCATAGGCTGGGGGTCGCGGAGCAGCAGCATGCCTTCGGCGTCCGCCTTTTCGTGGCCGGTGCGCTGCAGGGCGCGGCCCCACACCGTGACGAGCCAGGTGGCGACCACGATGGCGACCCAGGTCAGCGCCGCCACCAGGGCGACGAACAGGATCACGACGATCGCCCCGGCGCACCCGTCGCTGTCGATGTCCGAGCATCCGTCGCCGACGTCGGTGCAGCCGTCGGCGGCGAAGCACCCTTGTGCTGCGCATCCGGGATCCAGGGCGCCGGCCGCCTCCTTGGGCGCCTTGCGCAGCATGCGCAGGTACTTGAGCGGGCCCATCAGGGCGGCCAGCGCGGTGCCGACGAGGATGTCGCCGCGCGTGATGCGCGCCATCAGCATGGCGATCACCGCGCGCTGCTCGTCCGGCGTGAAGGTCGTGAGGAACCCGTGCGTCACGCCGATGACCGGCTGCCTGCGGCTGGCGCCGATGGCGCAGGCGTTGACGCTCGCCACGTCCAGCAGGAGCAGCCGGGGAGGCACCGCCAGCCCGGCGGCGATCGACATCTCCTCCACCGCGCGGGCGAGCGCCGGCTGCTGCCTGGGATCGAGGTCGGCACCACCGAAGCGGCCGCGCACCCAGTGCTCCGCGTTGAGGATCTGGGCTGCTGCCGCGACGCCCCCGACCAGCAGGAGGAATCCGAACACGACCGCCACGACCACGGCCAGCGACGGGTAGTAGCCAGGAGCCGCGACGACCAGCCCGATCAGCGAGCCGGGCACCGCGATGAAGGCGAGGGTCAGGATGAGTGCGGACCCGGTCACGAAGGCCACGAGGAAGGTGATGTACCGTATGCGGTTGCGGTCCACCCGCACCCACAGCGGCTCCAGGCGGAGCGGACGGTACGGCTTCGGCGTCGCGGCTGCGCTCACCGACCCTCGCTGCCGGACGTCGCCCCGACCCAGACCGGCGCCGTCCAGGCCGTCTTCACGTCCAGGAAGAGGACCTTTGCCCAGACCCGGAGGTAGTAGTAGCGGCCGGGGCGCACCCTTATCCTGGTGGTCCAGTCCAGCGCCGTGCCGTCCCTGGAGCTGGAGGCGACGACCTTGCCGCCGTTGGTCACCACGTCCAGCCTGCCGATGGTGAGGCCCTTGGCGGCGTCCCTTCCTCGCACGCGCACGGCGATCGTCAGCTTGCCGGTCCTGGCCGGGATGACGGTGCCCATGACTGCGCCGCCCACGGTGTAGTCCACCAGGAGGCCGTCGAACCTGGTCGCGTAACCCCGCCGCGCCCGCATGGCCTCGTACAGCGCCTCGGCCGTGAGGTCGGCCGCCAGCAGCGCGGTGCGCTCATCGTTGCCGGTGATCCAGGTCGCGTCGTGCACGTCGCCGTTGGCCGCCGGCATGACGTGCCAGCCCTTGTCGAGGGCACGTCGGTAGCTGCGCTCGTAGTCGGGGTCGAGGGGGATGCCGCCGTGGTTGACCACCTCGATCATGCTGATGGCGGCGTCGCGCTCGGCCGTGCGGTGGGCGTAACCGGCGAAGTCCTCGCTGTAGCGCGTGGGGTGGTTCCACTCCGCGATCGCGGCACGTGCGGCGATCCAGTCGTAGAGCGCCGGGGCGTCCAGGCCGATGGGCGACAGTTCCGTCGTGTCGTAGATGTTGAGGTGGCCGATGGCCGGCTTCACCTCGTAGCCGGGGATGGCCACGAACGTGCGGGACGTGGCCGCGGCGGCCGCGCTCTGCGTGCGCGCCCACTCGGCCGCGGTCAGTCCTTCGCGGTGATCGGTGAGCGCCAGGAAGTCGGCGCCGCCGCGCGCGGCCTGCGCGTAGGCCTTCTCGGGCGTGCCTTTGCCGTCCGAGAAGGCCGTGTGGGCGTGGAGGTCGCCGAAGAAGACGCGGTACACCGGCGCTGCGGCGCGTACGGGGGCGGCGCCCCGCGAGGCAGCAGCGGGAGAGCCGCCCGCGGCTCGGGTGCCGGCCGGCGCGAGCGCGACGATCAACAGGGCCGTGGCCAGAGACGTCGTCAGCAGACGGCCGCAGCGCGCGAGCGTCCTGCGGCCGTCTGCGAATCTCAGCGACGCGGCACGACCCTCCACGCCCCCACGATGAGAGGGCCGCCGTGTCGCGTCAACCTGCCAGGTCGCTTTCACGTGCTCGTCGGCGGCCACTCCGAGGAGAGCAGGGCGTGCCGCCGGCTACGTGTGGGCGATCGCGGCCGAGAGGTGGTCGATGCGCTCGACCTCGGCCGCGGTGAGCCGTAGGTCCATCGCCGCGGCCGCCTCGGCGGCTTGCTCCGGTCGCGAGGCCCCCGGGATGGCGACGACGGCCTCGCCGTAGTAGGTCACGAGCCACGCCAGCGCCACCTGGGCCGGCGTGGCGCCGTGCGCCTCGCCGACGGCGCGCAGCTCCGCGATGAGCGGCGCCGAGCGCGCCAGGCCCTCCGGCGTGAGGAAGCGGCTGGAGGGGCTCAGGCGCGAGCGGCGCCCGTAGGGCAGGGCTCGCGCCCGCGCAGGGTCGTCGTGGTAGCGGCCGGTCAGGACGCCCTGGGCGAGCGGCGAGTAGGCGATGAGGGTCACGCGGTGCTCGCGGGCCAGGTCGAGGACGCCGTTGGTCTCGATGCTGCGCTCGAGCAGGTTGATGCGCACCTGGTTGGAGGCGAGCGGCAGGCCCTCCGCCTGCAGTGCCGCGCCGGCCTGCGCCATGCGCTTCGCCGAGAAGTTGCTGACGCCGACGGCGCGCACCTTGCCGGCGCGGACCAGGGCGGCCATTTCGCGCATCTGCGCTGCGATCGGCGAGACGCTCCACGGGATGTGGACCTGGTACAGGTCGACCGGGTATGGCGACAGGCACGTCCTGCGGGTCTCGATGTTGCCGCGCAGGTCGCGGGCCGGCTTGAGGATCGGCAGCCACTTGGTCGCGACCATGACGTCGGCAGGCCCAACGCCCGCGTGGCGGAGAGCGGCGGCGAGGGCGCACTCCGAGGCGCCGTCGCCGTAGGCCTGTGCGGTATCGAACCAGGAGATCCCGCCGCGTAGCGCCGCCGAGACGATCGCGTCCATGGTGCCCTGGTCGAGGACCGACCACATCTTGCCGGTCAGGTTCCTGCCTTGGGAGAACTGCCAGCAGCCGAGGCCGATGGGCGAGATCGTGAGGTCGGTGCGGCCGAGGGGGCGCGTATCCATGGCCCAAGCCTACACCGCGAGCACGGTATGGCGGACCTGGGTCTTGACCTGCCCTCTGCGAGTCAGCTCGAACGCCTTGCCGGACACCGCATGCTGATGACGCACATGCGTGCGAGGAGCGCTTGATCGAGCAGCGACAAGAGCCCATCCCTTGGGTGCGACCAAATGGTGGGCTGCGCGAGCAAGAACGCCCACACTGCCGCCCCTCTACGTATGACGATAGCAGCCCGCGAGGACGGCGGCCAAGGCAGTCCGCGTATGGAGCAGCGGGCGTAACGGGGGTTCATCGGGCCAAGCACGCCTTGGACGCCGAGACTGAGCACGTGAGTGTGGATCACGTCGTGCGGACGTGCTTACGGCCGAGGAGTCCCTGGATGCTGGTTCAGCATCTCGGAAGAGGGACCTCCGGACGACACGAGTGGGTCCAGTGTCGGTCGTGTGCCCTGGAGTCCGAAGGCGACGGAGATGGTCGCCAGGGAGTGGGCTCTGGGGCCGACCGGCGGTGCGGCCGCGACGTGACGAGGCCGGCGCCGCCGTCAGGCGGGCGCCGGCCTCACAGGTCGTGCACGTCCTTCGCCGGCTCAGAACTCCGGCGGGAGCTCCTTCATCTGCGTCGCCGTGAAGACGGGCCCGTCCTTGCAGACGTACACGGGCCCGATGTTGCAGCGCCCGCACTTGCCCAGGCCGCACTTCATGCGGTTCTCGAGTGTGGTGAAGATGGTGTCCTCAGCGAAGCCGAGCTTCTCCAACACCGGCAACGTGAGCTTGACCACGATGGGCGGGCCGCAGAGCACGGCCACCGCGTTGTCGGCCTTGGGCGCTGTCTTCTCGACGACCGGCGTGACGTAGCCGACCTCGCCGGTCCAGTCGTCGGTCTGGCCGCCGGGGTCGACGGTAGTGACCATCTTGACATCGGAGCGCGAGGCCCACTCCTCCAGCTCGCGCTTGTACACCAGGTCGCCGACGCTGCGCGCTCCGTACACGATGGTGACGTCGCCGAACTCGTCGCGACGGTCCAGCACGTTCCAGATGACGCAGCGCACCGGCGCCAGGCCGATGCCGCCGGCCACGAACACGACGTCCTTGCCCTTCCAGTCGTCGACCGGGAACCAGTTGCCGTACGGTCCGCGAAAGCTCACGGTGTCGCCCACGTTGGCCTCGTGCAGGGCCGTGGTGACCTTGCCGATGGACTTGAAGCTGCACTCGATGTAGCCCTCGCGCGTGGGCGAGCTGGCGATGCAGAAGGTGCTCTCTCCGGCGCCGAAGATGCCGTACTCGCCGAACTGGCCCGCCTTGAAAGTGAAGGACGAGCGGAAGGACTCGTCCTGGAACTCCAGGCGCAGCGTGCGCGTGTCGGAGGTCTCGTCGATCATCTCGACGACGGTGGCGAGCTGGGGCTGATAGATGTTCACGAGGCAGCCTCCGCGACGCGCGGACGGCGGGCCGCGATGTCGATCTCCTGAAGGATCTCCACCAGGTCCTGGCCGGCGTGGCACACGCGCGTGCAGCGCCCGCAACCGGTACAGAGGACCTCACCGAACTTGAGCGGGTAGATGGAGAACTTGTGGTTGATGCGCTGGCGATAGCGCACGTGCTGGTTGTCGCGCGGGTTGTGGCCGCTGGCGTGCAGCGTGAACGTCGGCGCCTGGCAGGTGTCCCAGCAGCGCCGCCGGGAGCCGCTGCCCACGCCCTCGACCTCGTCGATGATGTCGAAGCAGTGGCAGGTGGGGCACACGCCGGTGCAGGCGCCGCAGCCGTTGCAGCGCATGGCGAGCTGTGCGAGCAGCGGGTCCTCGAAGTGCGTCGCGATCCAGTCGCGCACGGAACCCGCGTCGATCTCGAGGTTGGCGGCCACCGTGGCCCGCGCGGTCTCGCGCTGTCCGGTGGCCTGAGCGTCCAGCTCCTTGGCCACCTTGTCCGAGAGGCGCGCCTTGTGGGCCTCGGCCAGGGCGCGCCCCTTCTCGGTGGTCACCTCGAGCAGGAACCCGCCGTCGACCGGCGTGAGCAGGCCGTCGGCGCCCTTGGTGTCGTCCGGCGCCGCGCCGACGGCGGTGCAGAAGCAGCTGTCGTCGATCACCGGGCAGGCGAGGTTGATGATGGTGGTGGCCTCGCGACGCCCGTTCCAGAGCTCGTCCTGGTAGTCCCAGTTCATGACCTGGTCCACGACGGCGAGGCCGGCGGCGTCGCAGGGCTTGGCGCCGACGACGACGCGCGGCGCGAACGTGGTCGCGACCTCGAACACCTCGATGGTCGTGCCGCGCTGCTTCCACGAGCACAGCACCTCGTGCTCGGGCAGGAAGTAGCCCTTGAGCGACAGCTGCGGCAGGCCGCGGCTCAGGTCGAGCTGGGCCGCTTCGGTCAACGGGGTGTAGTCGATCTCCACGGCCTCCGCGCGGTCCAGCCGGCAGGCCGAGGCGGCGATCGCCGACGGCGACTGACAGATGTCGGTGGCGACCGGGGCGATGACCTCAGTGCCCGCGGCCAGCAGGTCTCCTGTGAGGCCGCGCAGGTCTTCCGTGCTGATGAAGTACCTGTCGCTCATTTGATGAACTCCTGCTGGTCGTCGAGACGGTAGTCGCCGATGGGCGCCGGTTTCTCCGGGTCCTCGGACACGACGTAGTCGTAGCGGTCGCGCACGATGTGCTGCAGCTTGCGGTTCACGAGGCTCAGCGGGATGCCGACCGGGCAGAACCGCTCGCACTCGCCGCAGTCGACGCAGCGTCCCGCGAGGTGCAGGGCCCGGGTGACGTTCCAGCTGAAGTTGCCGCGGGGGTGGGACGAAGGCTCGATCCACTGGGGCTGCGTCTTCTCCACGATGCAGCGCTCGCAGATGCAGAGCGGGCAGACCTGCCGGCAGGCGTAGCACCTGACGCACTTGCTGAACTGCTCCGTCCAGAACGCCCAGCGCTCCTCGAGCGGCAGCGCGTCGAGCTGGGCGACGCGGTCGTCGATGGTCATGACGGGCCGCGGTGGCTCGGGCTGGGTCTCACCGACGATATGGTCCACGTTGTTCGGCTCACGGATGTCGCAGCCAGAGCACCGAGGCGCCACGTTCTCCTCGGTGAGGGCCAGGGCGGCGGGCAACTCGTTCTCCTCGAGCACGCCGCCGCAGCGCACGCCGATCAACACGACGTGGCCCGGTTCGATCTGCTTCTCTCGCAGCAGGCCGGCGACCGCCTTGACGTCGCAGCCCTTGACGACGAGACCGATCTTGCCGAGTTCCTGCACGTGGTCGCGACGGGGGTTCAGATAGGTGACCAGGTTGTGCACGCAGCGTGTGTCGAAGATGAGCTTGTCGGCCGCGGCCGGGGACGTGATGAACACCGGGCGCGCCCCCCTGCGGCCGTCCTCCCAACCGACGATGACGCGCACGTCGCCGGCCTCGAGCAGCTCCCGGGCGATGCGGCGCAGCTCGGCCACGCCGGTGTACTCCGGCGCCTGGACCATGGTGGCTGCGCTCATCGGGCCTCCCCTCCGCCGCTCGCGACTGGCGCGGCCGCGGCGGCTTCGGCCGGGGCGGCTTCCGCCGGCCAGCTCTCGACGGCGTCGGGCGCCAGGGCGCGATAGGCGTCGAACGGGCCGAGTCCGCGCACGTTGGCGACGGTCTCGTTCACCACGTCCTTCCACTTGGCGCCCTCGCTGGCAGAGACCCAGCTGAAGGTCATGCGGCCCGGGTCGATGCCCATGAACTCCATGAAGTCGTGGAACACGGCGAAGCGCCGGCGGGCGTGGTAGTTGCCCGAGGTGTAGTGGCAGTCGGCCGGGTGGCAGCCGCTGACGATGACGCCGTCGGCGCCGCGCTCGAACGCTTTGATGATGAAGAGCGGGTCGATGCGTCCCGTACAGGGGAGGCGGATGAGTCGTACGTTGCTCGCCATGTGCAGGCGGCTGGTGCCGGCCAGGTCGGCGCCGGTGTAGGTGCACCAGTTGCAGACGAAGGCCGTGATGCGGGGTTCGAAGTCGTCGCTCATGTTGGCCGTCACTCCCACGCGCAGAGCGCGTTGATCTCGCTGTAGACCTGGTCGTCGGTGAACGTCTCGAGCTCCACGCTGTTGCTCAGGCACACCGCCTCACAAGTGCCACAGCCCTGGCACACGCCGGGGTTCACGTAGGCCATGTGGCCGCAGACCTGGCCGTCCACGGTGCAGACCTCGCGCTGCTCGATGGCGCCGTAGGGGCAGACCAGCGCGCAGCGCATGCAGCCGATGCAGGTCTGCTCGTTGACCACGGCCACGGCCGGCTCGCGCTCGAGCTCGTCGGCGCTGAAGAGCGCCATCACCTTGGCGCCGGTGGCGCTGGCCATGGCCACAGCGTCGGGGATGTCGCGCGGCGCCTGGCAGGCGCCGGCCACGAAGACGCCGGCGGTGTTGGTCTCCACGGGCCGCAGCTTGGGGTGCGCCTCGTTGATGAAGCCGGCCGAGTCGACGCTCACGCTGAGCTTCTGGGCCAGCTCCTTGACGCCGTCGTTGGGGCGCATGGCCGTGGCCAGCACCACCATGTCGGCGTCGATCACCACCTGCTCGCCGGCGATGGTGTCGTAGCCCCACACCTTGACCGTGTCGCCGTCGCGGAAGATGCGGCTCACGCGTCCGCGGACGTACTCGGCGCCGTCCTCCTCGATGGCGCGCCGGCTGAACTCGTCGTAGCCCTTGCCGTTGGCGCGGATGTCCATGTAGAAGGCCACCGCGCGGCCGTCGTGCACCTTGTGCTTGTAGAGCATGGCGTGCTTGGCGTTGTACATGCAGCAGATCTTGCTGCAGTACGCCATGCCCTTGTCGGGGTCGCGGGAGCCCACGCAGTGGACGAAGACCACCGTCTTGGGCTCCTTGCCGTCGGACGGCCTGAGGATGGCGCCCGCCGTCGGCCCGCTGGCCGAAGCCAGGCGCTCGAACTGCAGGCCGTCGATGACGTCCGGCACCTCGCCGTACCCGTACTCGCCGTAGCCCTTGAGGCCCTCGGGCTGGTCGCGACCGATGTCGTAGAGCTTGTAGCCGGTCGCCACCACGATGGCCCCGACCTGCTCGGTGACGAACTCGTCCTCGGTGTCGTAGTCGATGGCGCCCTTGAGGCAGGCCTCCTTGCACTTGCCGCAAGCGTCCTTCTTGAGGCCCTTGCGGCGGCCCTTGAACAGGGTGCAGTTCTCGCGGTCCAGCACCGGCTGGTTGGGCACGGCCTGCGGGAACGGCACGTAGATGGCCGTGCGGTTGCCCAGACCGGCCTCGAACTCGCTGGGGATCTTCTTGGAGGGGCAGACGCCGAAGCAGTCGCCGCAGCCATTGCAGAGGTCCTGGTCCACGCTGCGCGCCTTCTTGCGCACCGTGACCTCGAAGTTGCCGATGTAGCCGTCGACCTTCTCGACCTCGCTCCAGGTGTAGAGCTTGATGTTGGGGTGCTGGTAGGCCTCCACCATGCGGGGCGTGAGGATGCACTGTGAGCAGTCGAGCGTGGGGAAGGTCTCGCTCAGCTGGCTCATGTGGCCGCCGATGGAGGCCTCCTTCTCCACGAGGATGACCTCGTGCCCGCCGTCGGCGATGTCCAGCGCCGCCTGGATGCCGGCGATGCCGCCGCCGATGACCAGGGCACGTTTGGTGACGGGGATCTTGATGGTCTCGAGCGGCCGGTTGTGCTTGACCTTCTCGATGATCGTCCGGCCGATGTCGATGGCCTTGGCGGTGGCTTCTCCGCGGTCCTCGTGGATCCAGGAGCAGTGCTCGCGGACGTTGGCCATCTCGCACATGAACTTGTTGAGCCCGGCCTGGTCGCAGGCGCGGCGGAAGGTCTTCTCGTGCATGTGCGGCGAGCAGGCGGCCACGACGACCCCGGTGAGGTGGTTCTCCTCGATGGCCTTCTTGATGAGCTGCTGGCCCGGGTCCGAGCACATGTACTTGTAGTCCTCGGAGTAGGCCACGCCCGGGTGGTCCTTGAGGGCCTCGGCGACCGCGGCGCAGTCGACGGTGCGGGCGATGTTCTCGCCGCAGTGGCAGACGAAGACGCCGATGCGGCTCATGCGTCACCTCCTGCGTCGGTGGTAGGTCCGGAGCCGGCGTCGGCGGCCACGGCGGCCGGCTCGGCCTCCTTGGCGGCCGCGGCGGCCTTCTGCTTCTCCGCGCGAGCCGCCGCCTTCGCCGCGGCCTCTTCCTTGAGCCGCTTCTCCTCGACGGCGCGCGCCTCGGCGCGCCGGAGCAGGGCGGCCAGGAACGGCTCGGTGTCCACGAAGTGGCGGGCCAGGCCCAGGTCCACCGGCGAGAGGCCGAGCGCCAGGCCAACTACCTGGGTCACGAACAGGATGGGCATGGGCTCGGCCCCGCGCTCGGCCATGGCGGCCTGGCGCAGGTCGAGGTTGGAGTGGCACAGCGGGCAGGCCACCACGATGGCCTCGGCGCCGTGCAGGCGGGCGTTCTCGATGATGGCGCGGCCCAGCCGCAGCACGGAGCCGGTGCGACTGATGCTGAATCCACCGCCGCAGCACTCGACCTTGTAGTCCCACTCCACGGCCTCGGCGCCGCAGGCGGCCACGATCTCGTCCATCGACATGGGCTGCTCGGGGTCGTCGTAGCCGCAGACCTCCGCGGGGCGCACGAGCAGGCAGCCGTAGTAGCTGGCCAGCTTGACGTCCTTGATGGGGTTGGGGGGCGAGAGCTCGGCGGCGACGCCCTGCTCGATGTCGGGGATGAAGGACTTCAGCATCGTGAGGGCGTTGTGCACCTCGACGGTGTTCTTGAACGAGCGCCCGAGGATGTCGGGCATCTGTTCAGCCAGGCCCTCTTCTTCGGCCACGGCGAGGCGCGCCGCCGCCAGTCGGTTGTAGCAGGCGGCGCAGGGGGCGATGACGTCGGCGAACCCCTGCGACTCGGCCATGGCCAGGTTACGGGCCGGCAGCGCGACGCCCAGAAGGTGATCTGTGGTGTGGCCGCTGCTGGCGCCGCAGCAGTTCCAGTCGGTGACCTCGGTGAGGCCCACGCCGAGCTCGGCGGCCACGGCGCGCAGGCTCTCGTCGAACTCCCGCGAGGTGCCGTGCAGCGAGCAGCCGGGGTAGTAGGCGTAGTCGGTGAGGCGTTCGGTCGCGACGGCGCTCATGGCGTCACCCCGCACTTCTGGAAGATACGCTGGATCTCGGCGACGCCCTCGATGCGATCGGGACGCACACCGAGCTTGCCGCGCAGGAACATGGCGGGCGCGTTGGTGACGTCTTTCATGAGCTCACCGCTGCGCAGCTTGTACTGCATGACCATGCCGACCTCGTGCAGCCGCCCGTTGGTGCGGATCTGATCGAGGAAAGCCTTGTGGAACGCCGCGATGGAGCGGGGCATGTCGGCGGCGCCGGCCTCGATGCTGATCTCGCGAAGCTGGTCGATGACGCGCGCCGGATCACAGGCGTTGGGGCAGCGCGCCGAGCAGGTCTCGCAGGTGAGACACAGCCAGATGGATTGGTCGTGGAGGGCCTGCTCGCGCCTGTCCTGCATGACCAGGCGCATGACGTTGTGCGGCCGCAGGTCCGACTCGGACGCCATGGGGCATCCGGCCGAACACTTGCCGCACTGGTAGCAGGTCGCCGCGTTGACGCCTGTGGCCTCGCGGATCTCCGATACTAGGGTGCGGTGAGATGCGCTCATGCTGGTGACGTACCTGCCCTTCTGCGCAAAGGGGCGGCCGGAGGCCGCCGCGTGAACAGTGTGGCTCGGGATCGTCCGCGCGTGCGTGCGTATCGGATAACCCGGAGCTTGTGCGTCAGTGCACAGTGTACGGGATGGAAGCTAAAGCGGGCAAGCTTGGTCTTCATTCTGGGCAATCAGGGTCTCCATAGCCTGAAACGCGTGGCGCGAGGCTGTGGCGAGGTGAGCGCGGCGCTCAGGGGCCCGGTGCAGTGGGCCGGTACGCCGGGCTCAAGGCGCCGCTCACGAGACGGTCGGCGTCCCCCCCCGTCGCGTCGAGCTGGTACACGTTGCCGGTGTCGTAGTCGTCGCGGTCGTACTCCGCGAACGCGATGGAGGCGCCGTCCGGGGACCACGAGAGATCCTGGACCATGATCCCTTTGTACTTGGCGATGGTCCGCGGCTTGCCGCCCAGCGTCCTGTCGAAGACGTAGAAGACGGCCGGGTCGTTCTCGCCGCCGGTGCCCCGGATAGAGTGGCCGGTGAAGACGACCTTCTGGCCCGCCGGGTCCCAGGCGTACCCGGCGGGGAAGCTGAGCTCCTTGGACCGCATGATGGTGGAGCCGTTGGCGTCGACGACCGTGTAGCTGGTCCCCACGTCGCTGCCGGCGGCTCGGTAGATGATCGCCTGACCGTCGGGCGAGATGAGCGGCTCGTCGAACCGCCGCGCGTTCACGTCGAAGTAGGCCTTACCCGTGCCGAGCTCCGTGACCGACCCGGCGGTGCGGTCCAGCAGCTCGAGCCGCTCGGTGGCGGTCGGCATATCGTAAGCGTTGGTCTTCTGGTCGGTGTACGTGACGTACGCGACCCTGCTGCCGTCGGCACTGCTGCTGACGGACACGCCGCGCAAGCTCGTCCCCGAGCCGTCTTGTAGCGGTCCCACGACTGTGGAGCTCCCCGCGTCGTACACGACGAGCTCGGCGACCTCGCCCTGGGCCGTCGGCTTCACGGTGAAGCCGGCCACGAGGAGCTCGGTGGGGCTGAGCCAGGCGACCGAGTCGACCGCCACCACCGCCGGCGTGGAGATGACGACCTCCGACAGTGATCCGGCGTCGATGTCCGCGATCCAGAGACGGGCGCCGTTCCAGGCGCCGGCGACGCAGGCCAGCCGGCGCCCGTCGGGAGACCACGACACCTGGTAGGCCATGTCGCCGAGGGGGTCGCTGAGCGGCGTGATCTCGCCCTCGGCGCTGAGCAGGGACAGGATGTTGCCCTTGGCGCCGCCGGCGACGGCCATGGGAAAGCCCGGCGCGGTGGTAGGTGAGACGGACGGTGACGGCGAGGCCGACGCACTGGCCGAGGCGCTCGGGGAGGTGGTCGCAGGGGGCGACGGCGACGTGGATGCATGATCGTCGCCCTCGTCGCCGCCCGAGCGGATCAGGACCACCGCGACGGCCGCCGCCGCCGCGACGGCGATGACGACGAGCGCCACGATGAGCCATACCGGCAGGCTCCTGCGCGCGCCGCCGCCGGGCGAAGCGGGAGCCGGCGGCGGCGGGACGGCAGGCGGCGGTCCCTGCGGCGCGCCGGAAGGGGCGCCCGGCGGCGCAGTCGGCGACCGCGGAGTGTCGCCGGCGACACCTGTCGGCGCGGCGGCCGCGCCCGCGCCGCCGGGGCGGTTGGGGCGCGGCTCGATCTGCGTCTCGTCGACGGCGGACGTAGTGACCGGCGCGGGAGCGGGTCGGGCCCCGGCCCGGCCCACCATCTTGCCACATCCCAGGCAGAAGACGGCTTCGGGGGAGAGCGTGGCGCCACACGAGGGGCAGCTCCCGGGGAGCTCAGCGCCGCAGGCGGCGCAGAAGCGGGCGTCGTCGTCGTTGGCGCGCCCGCAGGTGGGGCAGGTGATCGCCATGCGTCCTCCGGGCGAGTCGGGGCGGTGCTGGCGTCATGGTATCGGCTTCACGGGCGCCCCGACAGGGCGAAGACGGCCGCCGTCCCGCCTATGCGGCGGCCGTGCCGCCCCGGGGTGCGGCCGGGCCGGGGCTCGGCGCGGCCTCAGTAGGGGCCTCGCCCCCCGCTCCCGCCCGCGCGGCCAGAGACCTGCCGACCCCGCCGCTTCCCAGGAGCATGACCGCGGCGGCCGCCACGGCCGCGACCGCCCCGTACACGAACGTGGCCCACGCCCCGAAGGCGCTCCAGAGCAGGCCGCCGACGGTGCTGGCGGCGAAACCGGCCAGCCCGGTCGCCGTGGAGTACAGGCCCAGGGCGGAGGCGCGCTGCCCGGAGGGGACGGCGCGCCCGACCAGGGCCTTGCTGGTCCCTTCCGTCGCGGCGATGTACAGGCCGTAGGCCGCGAACAGCGCCGCCAGTGACCATCCTGAGCCTGCGACGGCGAAGCCGACGTACACGGCCGCGAACACGGCGTAGCCGGCGAGCACGAGCCGGTACTGACCCACGCGGTCGCTCAGGCCGCCGAGCGGCAGCGACGCGCCCGCGTACACGACGTTGTACAGCACGTACAGCAGGATCACCAGGGACGTGCTCAGGCCGGCTTCCTTGGCCCTCAGGAGGATGAACATGTCGCTGGAGTTGCCCAGGGCGAACACGAGCGAGCCCGCGAGCAGCCAGCGGAAGGCCGGCGAGGCCGGCAGCGCCAGGCGGAACGCCTGCCGGCGCGGCTCGGCGCGGTGCTCCTTCACCCGCCTCGCGATCACGAGCACGCTCAGCAGCGCCGGGACGACGGCGACGGCGAAGATCCAGCGCAGCGGCACGTCAAGCTCGACCAGCGCCAGCGCGACGAGCGGTCCGGCGACCGCGCCCAGGGTGTCCATGCTGCGATGCAGACCGAACGCCAGCCCCTGTCGCCCGGGCCGGACGCGCACGGCGATGAGGTCGTCGCGGGACGCCGTGCGCATGCCCTTGCCGAGGCGGTCGATGAAACGCCCGGCCAGCGCCACCGGCCACACGAACGACAGAGCCAGGATCAGCTTGCCGGCGGCCGCGAGGCCGTAGCCGCCGAGCACGAACGGCCGGTGGCGGCCGGTGTAGTCCGCCGCCTGCCCGAAGGGGTACTTGGTGACGCTCGCGGTGGCCTCGGCGACACCCTCGATGAGCCCGAGCAACGCCACGGGCGCGCCGAGCACCGTCGTCACGAAGATCGGGAAGAGCGGGTAGACGATCTCCGAGCTGAGGTCGGCCAGCAGGCTCACCCAGCCGAGGACACGGATCTGGGGGTCGAGCCCGCGGAGCCCGTCACGCCGGGGCGCTGGATCCGCTCGCGTCATGCCCAGATGGTATCCCTACGCCGCGCAGGCGACCCATTGACTCTCGTTGAGGCCGGAGTCAGGCTGAGCGACACGGCTGTGTGGACACGCGAGACGTCGTCTGCCACCGCTCGAGATCCGACGGTGGCAGGACCCTGAGTCGTCGTCACTCGGACACGTCCCCTGCGGCCCGCGTCGATGGATGGAGGGTCGGCATGGACAACGCCCGCAAGTACGCGTTCGCCTGGGACCTGCTCGGCGACATCGAGCTGGGCCGCCCCAACCTCGGGAACACGACTCGTCTCGAGGTGTACCGCCTCATGCAGTTCTGCTTCCGCGACGTCTTAGAGCAGCGCTACGGCACTGAGGCAGCCGACGAGGTGTTCTATGAGGCGGGACGCGTCGCCGGGCGTCACTTCGCCGAGCACCTGCTCTCGCGCCCGGACGACCTCGGTGACTACGTCGCCGATCTCCAGCGTGTGCTGCGTGAGCTCGGCATCGGGATCCTGCGGGTGGAGAAGGCCGACGTCGAGAAGGGGACGTTCGTGGTCACCGTCTCCGAGGACCTGGACTGCTCTGGACTGCCGGACACTGGCGATTCGATCTGCACGTACGACGAGGGCTTCATCGCGGCGCTGCTGGAGAGTTACACGGGGCGGTCCTTCAAGGTCAAGGAAGTGGACTGCTGGTGCACCGGCGACCGCACCTGCCGGTTCACCGCCGAGACCGTCGCGGGGTGAGCGGTACGGCGCAGGACGCGCTTCTCGGCGCCGGCCTCGACGCGGTCGCCGCGACGCTGCGTACCGGCAGACGGCCTGAGTTGCCGCCAGAGCTGGCGCGTCATGCTGAGCTCGAGCGGCTCCTCGACGAGCTCGTCTCACTCAACCGCTTCGTCCTGGCGGTGAGCAACGGCGACCTCGACGTGGGTCTCGCCCTGCGCGGCAGCGTGGCCGGAGCGCTCAAGAACCTGCAGGCCTCCTTGCGCCATCTGACCTGGCAGACGCAGCGCGTCGCTCAGGGTGACTTCAGCCAGCGTGTGGAGTTCATGGGCGAGTTCTCGGAAGCGTTCAACTCGATGGTGGCCGCGCTGGCTCGTGCCAGAGAGGAGCTCGCCGAGCGGAACGAGCAGCTCCTGGCGCAGGCCTTCAAGCTGGAGGAGCTCGCCACCCACGACGCCCTCACCGGTGTGTTCAACCGGCGCAAGCTCAACGAGCTCATCGGCATCGAGCTGGAGCGCGCGGGCAGGTACGGCACGGCCCTTTCGCTGGTACTCCTGGACCTCGACCACTTCAAGCGTGTCAACGACACGCTTGGTCACGAGGGGGGCGACCGGGTGCTGGTCGCCGTGGCGGAGCTCCTCCGGAACGGCGTTCGCGGGGTGGACGGTGTGGCCCGCTGGGGCGGCGAGGAGTTCGTCGTGGTGCTTCCGCAGGTAGATCGCTCCGGAGCGGCGGAACTCGCCGAGCGGTTGCGCAGAGCTGTGCGTGACCGCCGGCTTGCGGGAGATGTCACGGTGAGTTGCGGCGTGGCGGAGCATCAGCCGCCGGAGACCGCGGACGACCTGTTCACTCGCGCCGACCGCGCCATGTACCTGGCCAAGGCGCATGGGCGCGACAGGGTCGAGGTAGCGGACTGATGCGCGGGCGCGGCAAGGGCCGCCTCGCCGCTGCCCGGGACGTGCCGCTCAGAAGGCGCCGGGGCCGATGTACGAATCCAGGTCGGCCCCACACTCCTCGTAGATGCCCCACACCTTCTTCACCGGGCTGAGGTTCTTCCAGTAGCCCTTGCTGCCCTGGGGCGTGATGAGGATGTCGCCGGGTCCGGCGACCAGGACCTCACCGTCGTCGTCGGTGATCTCCACCTCCCCCTCGATGATGTAGGCGATCTCGTGGTAGCCGCGCTCGAAGTGTCTTCGCTGCTCGTCGCGCTGCCACAGACCGAAGCTGAACCTCTCGTCCACGGAGTGGGCCGCGGTGAACTCCTTGCCCGGCGGCTCCGTCTCGTGCGACGAGCGCATCGCCTCTTCCCAGATAACGTCGTCGGGCTTGATGACGCGGATCTTCGTAGAACGCGCCGGCACCATGGGGACCCCTCCGTGTGAGCGACGTGGCCGTGTCGCTCCGAGCCTACAGCCTCGGCGCGGCGCTGTCGCCGTGGCGCGTGCTGCCCACCCGGTTTCGTGTACCGTTGCCGCTACGCCTCCACAGCCATCCCGCGGCCGGCCCGGCGGACGAACGAACGGAGCAGGACATGAGACGTGACAACACGCGGCTGATCGCCGACCTGAGCGCCGAGCATGCGGCACACTTCCCGATGTCGGGGGAGCTCGCCCCCAGAGCCGAACAGGTGATGGTCGACGGTGGCAGCCACGGGTTCCGCCTCACGCGTCCTTTCCCCGTGCGCATCACCGGCGCGCGCGGGGCGTACGTCGGCGACGTGGACGGTCACGAGCTCCTGGACTTCTGGCAGGGCCACTTCGCCAACGTCCTGGGCAACAACCCACCTGTGGTGACGTCGGTGCTGGCCGCGGCTTTCGCCGGCGGTCAGGGTCTGCAGCACGGGCAGACCGAGGAGCTGCAGATCGAGACGGCCGAGCTCGTGTGCTCCTGCCTGCACGCCGACAAGGTGCGCTTCACCACGAGTGGGTCGCTGTCGACCATGTACGCCATCATGCTGGCGCGGGCGTTCACCGGTCGTGACCTGGTGCTCAAGGTGACGACCGGCTGGCACGGCGCCCAGCCGTGGGGCCTGCACGGTGTGTACAACCGCGGCGGGGACCGGCCCTGGGGGCCGGAGAGCGAGGGCCTGCCCAGAAGTGCCGCCGACGACGTCGTGCTCACCCGCTTCAATGAGCTCGACGCGCTGGAGGAGGATTTTCGCCGCTACGGCGATCGGCTCGCCTGCTTCATCGTCGAGCCCATGGCGGGCGCGGGGAGCTTCATCTTCGCGCGCCCGGAGTACCTGCGCGCCGCGCACGAGCTCTGCGAGCGGCACGGCGCGCTGCTGATCTGCGACGAGGTCATCAGCGCCTTCCGCTTCTGCGCCGGCGACCTGGCCTCGCTGTACGGGGTCCGGCCCGATCTCGTCACGGTCGGCAAGGTCTTCGGCGGCGGCATGCCGGTTGCCGCCGTCGCCGGCCGCGACGACGTGATGGCCTTGTGTGGCGAGGCCGGCGGGAGCCGCGTGTCCTTCACCGGCGGCACGTACTCCGCGCACCCCGCCGGCATGCTGGCCACGCGCACGATGGTGTCCTACCTGCGCGACCACGAGGCGGAGGTCTACCCGCGCCTCGCGCAGATCGGCGACGCCATGCGCGCGGCCATCGCCGACGGCTTCGCGGAGGGCGGCGTGACGGCGCACTGCAGCGGCGGCGCCGGCGAGGCCGGCATCGGCAGCTCGCTGACGGGGATCCACTTCCCGCACGACCCCGATGCCCCGCTCGATCGGCCGCACGTACTCCACGACCCGGAGCTGAGCGACGTGGAGCTGAGCCACAAGATCCTGCACCTTGCCCTGCTGCTCGAGGACGTGTACGTGCTCTACGGCTGCTGCGCCGCGAGCACCGCGCACACCGAGACCGACATGGAGCGTCTGCGGGAGGCCTGCGCCGCCGCAGGGCGGCGCATCAGGCCGTATCTCTGACGCCACGGCGACGGTCGTCGCCGGTCAGGCCGTTGAGGCGCCGGACAGCAGCATCGTCAGGGCGGTGCCCAGCTGTGGGTCTCCCCGTTTCAGCCCCAGCTTGCGGCGGATGTTGCCACGGTGGAACTCCACGGCCGAGCGGGAGATGTGGAGCAGCTCCGCGATCTGGTCCGTCGTCTTCCCGACCCGGATGTAGCCGGCCACCTCCAACTCGCGGCGCGTGAGAGCCGGGCCAGCCTGGCTCGGCGCAGAGAGGCGCGCCGCGAACGGTCGCGTGATCTCGGCCAGGTTGTCGCGGAGCGCCTTCACGACCTCGACCTCGGGCTCGGCGCGCAGCTGCCGCTGGAGCTGATCCAGGGCCGGAGTTATGAGGAGGTCGAGGTTGGCCGCGATGCGCCTCTCGAGTTCGAGCTTGTCGTCGTTGAGCTGCTCGAGCACGACCCGCAGTGCGGTGTTCGAATCCTGCAGCCGTTGCTCGAGCAGCTTGTGGCCGGTGATATCCGTGCACAAGCAGAAGAACGAGTCCTCATCGCCGATGCGGCAGGGGACGATCGTGACCATGACCGTCCGCGCGGTCCCGCCGACGTCCAGGAGGGCCTCGGCTTCGAGGCGCTCTTCGGAGGAGAAGGCCTTGGCGACCAGCGCGTGGAGTTCCTCGGGGAAGTCGCGCCAGAAGTCGCTGTCGCCCATGTGGGCCGCGTCCCGGTCCCAGAACGACAGGGCCGCGCCGTTCGCCTCCAGGTAGCGGCCGTCCCGGTTCACGCGCACCGCCGGGTTGGCGGCGCCGATGAACAGCGTGCGGTGCAGCTCGGCCGCCTGCTCGAGGGCGAGACGTGCATCGCGCTCCCGCGTCGTGTCGCGGATCGTCCCGATCATCCGTGCGGGGTGCCCGCGTTGGTCGCGGGCGATGACGCCCGTGTCCCGCACCCAGACGTAGGCGCCGTCCGCGCGTCGCAGGCGGTACTCGTCGTCCCACGTGGAACCCCGGCGAAAGGCGGCCGCCAGCGAGCGCAGGACGCGGTCCTCGTCGTCGTCGTGCAGCAGCTCCAGCCAGGCGTAGAACCAGCGGCGCGCCGACCCCGCGGGCTGCCCGAGGAGATCGTCGAAGTGCTCCGAGAAATAGTTGTCGCCGGTCGCGATGTCCCAGTCGTAGTACGCGTCGAACGACACGCCGACGATGGCGCGGAAGCGGGCGTCGTCGGCTGCCAGCTCGCGCAGGGGGGCGCTCGTGAGCAGCTCGTCCGCCTCGCTCACGAGTGCGTGCCGCCCTGCGTCGTCGTTCCCCACGTCATGCGGCTCAGTCTCACAGCATCGCGGCGTCCGGGCAACGCCGTGACCCCTCAGCGCGCGAGCTCGCTCAGCTCATCGGGAGGCACGAACCCGCGTCGCAGGGTGTTCTCCGTGACGACCCGGGGCTCGAGGTACTGGACGAGGTACGACGCTGTGGGGTGTCTCGGCCGGGAGCGGCCGACGTCCGCGACCACGCGCTTGACGCGGTCCCCGGACCGGGCACGCGCGGCCACCGCCGCCACCTGCTCGGCCGTCGCCCGCGTGCCGGTGAGGGCGATGAGATCGACGCCGGGATGTGCGACGAGCTCGTCGCCGCGGGCCGCCCCCGGCAGCGGCAGGAAGCCGACGCTCTCGGCCGGGAACCCCGCGGACACCAGGAGGCGCACGAGGAGCGCCACGCACTCCTTGGCCCGGCCCCCCGGCTTGATCACCACGGGATCGCCGGCGGCGAGGGCGGAGCCGGCCGTGGTGCAGATGCTGCTCAGCGGCCACTGTGACGAGCCCAGGACCAGCACAAGACCGCGCGGCTGGTAGGAGTAGTGGTTGAGCTCGCCCGGCTGATGGCCCATGCGCCTGACGCGGTCCACCTGCGGGACGAGCGCCGCGATGCGCTCGAGGCAGTCGGCGGCGTCCCGGACTTCCTTGGCCGCCCAGTGGACCGCGGCGTCGCTTTCGGCGTCGTCCGATGCTGCGAGCACGCCGGCCCGGAGCTCCCGGCTGTGCCGGCGTACGAGCTCGGCGGCCCGCGCGAGCCGCACAGCCCTGTCGGCCGCAGACGTTCGCGCGAGCGGGGCGCCGGACGCGGCGGCCCGCACGATGACGGCGTCCGCATCCGGCCCTGGTGGCCGGCGCGTCTCGCTTCGGGACGCCACAGACTCGGCTTCGGGGCTCGGCGCGCGTTCGCCGTCAGCGGCGGCCCGCCTCGCCTCGCCCATGAACTGGGCGAGGTAGTCGGGGCCACCCGCCTTCGAGCCGACGCCGCTCATCTTGAAACCGCCGAAGGCCTGGCGCTCGACCAGCGCTCCCGTCGTCCCGCGGTTGATGTAGAGGTTGCCGACGAGGAACTCGCGCCGCACGCGCGAGATGGTGGCCGGGCTGCGGCTTATGAGGCCCCCGGTGAGGGCGTACTGCGTGCCGTTGGCGATGGCCAGCGCCTCGTCCATGTCGCGCGCCTTGATGACGGCGACCACGGGCCCGAAGATCTCCTCCTGGGCGATCACGGCTCCGGGAGCGACGTCGGCGAAGATGTGCGGGCCCACGTAGTACCCGCCGCCGGGCCAGCCGCCCTCCGGCGGGTCGGTCGTCAGGACCGGCCTGCCCTCCCGCTTGCCCTGGTCGATGTAGCGTTCGATGGTCGCCCTGGCCTCGGCGGTGATGACCGGGCCCATGCGGCTGGCCGGGTCCTCGGGCGGGCCCACCACGACGGATCGGGCAGCGTCGACGAAGCGTGTGAGGAACTCGTCGTAGGCGCTCTCGAGGACCACGATCCGCGAGGCGGCGGAGCACTTCTGTCCCTGGTAGTGGAACGCGCTGACGACGCTCTCCAGCACCGCCACGTCGAGGTCCGCGTCGGCGTCGACGATCAGCGCGTTCTTGCCCCCCATCTCCGCGATGACCTGCTTCAGGCCACGGCGCGACGGGTGGCTCGCAGCCTGCTCGATGATGCGCAGACCGACGTCCCTGGAGCCCGTGAAGGCGATCAACTCGACGTCCGGGTGTCGCACGAGCTGCTCCCCCACCGTCCCGCCCGGACAGGGCAGGTAGTTGACGGTCCCTGCCGGCGCGCCGGCCTCGTGGAGGATGCGCGCCAGTTGCGCGCCGATCACCGGCGTCGGACCGGCAGGCTTCACGATGACGGTGTTGCCCGTCACAAGAGCCGCGCCAGTCATGCCGGTGAGGATGGCGAGCGGGAAGTTCCAGGGGGCGACGATGAGCGCCACCCCGAGCGGGGACAGCGCGTCCGCGTCGTCTTCGCGGCCCCGGGCGAGCTGCCCGTCGGCGTCGAGCCGGAGGGTCTCGCGGCCGTAGTACTCCAGGAAGTCGACGGCCTCCCCGACGTCGGCGTCGGCCTCGCGCCACGTCTTGCCCGCCTCGAAGACCTCGAGGGCGGCCAGGTCGAACGACTCCCTGCGCATGAGCTCGGCCGCGTGGAACAGGACGAGTGCGCGCTCGGCCACCGGCGCCTCGCTCCAGGAGACGAAGGCGGTGCGCGCCGCCTTCACGGCGCGCTCGGCTTCGTCGGGGCCGGCGACGGCGACCGTGCCCACCGTCTCGGCCGGCCGCGCGGGGTTCACGGAAGTGGTGCGGTCCGCGGTGTCGACCGGCTCGCCTCCGATCCACAGGGGCCAGTGTCGGCCCAGGCCTCCGGCGGCCACACCGGACCCGACCCGCTCGAGAGCCGCTGCGAACGCCGCGCGGTTCTCCGGACGGGCGAAGTCGGCGTGCGGCTGGTTCGCGAACGCGCCGGGGAATGCCGGGTCGGTGGGGGCCGATGCCGGCAGTCGCCGGGCCGCGCTGTCGACGTCCGCGGAGCCCGCGGGCGCGCGGACGAGCCGGTCCCTGTCGGCCCCGTCCGCGAACGTGAGCCGCAGGAACGACTCGTTCGCCGTGTTCTCCAGCAGGCGGCGGACGAAGTAGGCCATACCGGGGATCAGCTCGCCGACGGGTGCGTACTCGCGCAGCCGCAGACCGAGGCTCCTGACGGCTGCCTTGATCGGCTCGCCCATGCCGTGCAGCATCTGCACTTCGTAGGCGTCGGAGGGCAGGCCCAGAGCCTCCGCCACGGCGATGGCGCACGCCAGCGAGCGCACGTTGTGGCTGGCGAAGGCAGAGCGGATCTGATCGGGGTGCTCGAGCATCAGGCGCGTGATGCGCTCGTAGTTCACGTCGGAATCGGGCTTGTGCGTGAACACCGGCGGCGGCCAGCCTTCCTGCGCCGCCAGGACGGTCTCGTAGTCCCAGTAGGCGCCCTTGACCAGGCGCACGGTGACGACGCGCCGGTGCGCCCTCGCCCAGGCGATGAGGTCGCGGACATCATCCTCGGCGTCCCGCAGGTAGGCCTGCACCACGATGCCGGCCTCGTCGTAGCCGGCGAACTCGTCCTCCTCGAGCAGTTCCTTGAAGACCCCGAAGGTCAGGTCCCGGTACCGGAACTGCTCCAGGTCGAGGTTGACGAATGCCCCGGTGGTCTGGGCCTTGCGGAAGATCGGCCGCAGCCTGTCCTTGACGGCCTCGACGGACCGGCGCGTGCCGAGCGGGTCGATCTGCGAGAACAGCGACGTGATCTTGATGGAGATGTTGACGCGCGGGACGGCGCCCCACGCGGCCCGGTCCAGAGCGGGGTCCGGTGGCCACGCGGCCACCTCGCCCTGGAGCCCCTCGAGCAGCTCGAGGTAGCGCTGCTGGTACGCGGTGGCCTCGCTCTCTCCCGCCGACGCCTCTCCGAGCACGTCCAGGGTGAAGCCGAGGCCGCGTCTGCGCAGTGCGCGGAGCTTGGGGAGCGCGGCCGCCGCATCGCTGCCGAGGATGAACCGTCCGGCGAAGGACAGCATCTGGCGGCGGATCACGGCGGCGGCGACGGGGGCCACCGTCCGCTGCCGCGACGCGGCCAGGGCCACGCGAAGCAGGCGGGGAAGCTGCAGATCGGGCCGGTCGAAGTACTCGCTCAGGTGCCGGTCGATCTCGTCGCTGCTGCGCAAGGTGGGGAACACGTCGATGAAACGGAAGAGCTCGACCTTGAGCCGGTCGTCGGCCATCGCCCAGTCCATCAGCTCGCCCTGCCAGCGGTCACCGGAGAGGAACGGGGTCCTGTGGCCGGCGATCAGCCGAAACAGCTCTCTCGCCCTGGCTTGGATGAGAGGTTCGAGGTCTGCGGCCGGCCTTTCGGTCGCCGTCTTCTCGATGACTACAGCAGTCATGGTGTGGCTCCCGCGGATCGCGTCAGGTCGGATGCTCCGAACAAGGGCTCTCGGCCGCTGGCCGTAGCGTCGGCCCGGATCTTCGCCACCGCAAACCAGTCTTTCACCAGGTATGACCTGGTGTCAGTACTGTGGTGAACCCTACCGCCGGAGATGAGGACATCGTGCTACGTCGCGGACGTCGGCGTCCCGAGACGTGGTGCTGTCGCGAGAGCGCTGCGGTTCGCCGCTGTGAGGCTTCTCCTGGCCGCGCCCCGGCCGGACGACCAGGGAGAGCAGCGCTCGACGACGGGAACGGATCGCTGCGCCGCTACGCTCGCCTGTCGATGTAGTCCCGGGCGATGTCCGCGAGCCGGGCGCCGTCGAACCGGTCGCCGTGTCCGGGCAGCACCGCCGTCACCGGCAGTTGCAGCAGCGACTGCATCGTCCTGACGTAGGCGTCGATGTCCGCGCCCGGCAGTCCGTCGATCAGGCCGCCTTCGTAGACGGCGTCGCCGGAGAACAGCAGCCCAGTGCGTTCGTCCCAGAGGCCGATGCTCCCCGGTGAGTGGCCGGGCAGATGCAACACCACGAAGCTGCGGTCGCCCAGGTCGATGGTCTCGCCGCCCTGCAGGATCGCGGTCGGCTGGGCTGCGGGCGTTGCGAAGCTTCGCGCGTCGAATGCGGCGAACGGCACGCGTGACAGCAGGACCTCGGGCAACGCATCGGCCTCCGCGCGGTACTCGGCGCCGAGCTGGGACCTCCAGGACGACGCGAGCAGCGGGGGCGCCGGACCGCCCGCCGCGACCGTTTTGGCCTCCAGGCGATGGACCCGCCGGTCGACGGACTCATGGAGGCCTCCGACGTGATCCGCGTGAGCGTGCGAGGCGACGGCCACGATGGGCTTGGCGGCATCGCCGCGGATCCCATTGACGACCGGCAGGAGCGGAACGATGCCGTTGCCGGTGTCGAAGAGCAGATCTTTCTCCGCCGCCTCGATCAGCCACACGTTGGCGGAGAGCAGCCAGTGGACGTGAGGCTCCGTGAGGAGGGTGAGTCCCCGTGAGACCCGACCGACGTCGTACCACTCTGCAGCGACAGGGAGAGGAGTCATCGCGGGGATGGTACCAAGAGCCGGGCGGTCGAGAAGCGCCTACTGCGACCGGGGGCGTCGAGATCGTGGAGTAGTAGATGCTAGGTATTGTCGCCTCACGCGTTCAGACATAGTGTGTGTTACGTGTACACCGTGGACCGGCAGCCTGACTCGATCCCCGCGCGCCTGCGAGAGGTCGCCGCGACATTGCCGCGCGGGGAGCGTAGCGTCGCTCGCGCCCTGTCCAACGACTACCCGATCGCCGGACTCGGGACGCTCGCCGAGCTCGCTGCTCGTGCCGGCGTCAGCGCGCCCACGGTGCTCCGCCTGCTGGGCAGGATCGGGTTCGACGGTTACACGGAGTTCCAGCGCGCCCTTCACGTCGAGCTCAGCGAGCGGCTCGCTGCCGTGTACGAGGACTATGACCGCGGCGCGTACGACGAACGCGGCATCGGGGCGGCATCTCTGACCCGGGCGGCGGCGGCAGTGGAGGCGACGGCGACGGCGTTCGCGGACGACGAGTTCGCCGTGGCCGTACGTCTGCTGGCCGATCCGCGCCTCTCGGTGTACGCCCTGGGCGGAGCATTCAGCCAGTCCGTCGCGTTGCTGCTGACGACGCACCTCGGCGTGCTTCGCCCGCGCGTGCGTCACCTGCCCTACGGCTCGACCGAGGCGATCGGCGCGCTCGCCCAGGCCGGCAGTCGCGACGTGGTCGTCGTCTACGACTTCCGGCGCTACTCGGATTCCGTCCTTGCCGTTGCCCGGCACGCGGAACAGAGGGGGGCCGAGATCGTGCTCGTCACCGACCGCTGGCTCTCGCCGGTGGCGACCTTCGCCGACAGCGTGCTCGTGGCGCGCACGGAATCGGTCTCCCCGTTCGATTCGCTCGCTCCGGCGACGGCGCTGACGGAGGCGCTCCTGGCCGGGGTCAGCGCGCTCCTGGACGAGACGGGGCGGGAGAGGGCGCGGGCCATCGCGGAGCTCACCGCGGCGACGACGCGGGAGACCAGCCGGGAGGTCCCGGCTGTCGCGCACCGGCGGGAGGGCTCGTGACGGTGCCGGCGAGCGCATCGCAGGGCGCGTCGGCGACGGCGGCGTTCGCCGAGCGGCGAAAGGCCGTCGCGCTCGCACGCCTGGAGCGTCTGGTGCGCATCGACAGCGGGGTCGACGCGCCGGCCGGCCGCGAGGAGGTCGCCGGCCTGCTCGCTGAATGGGCCGCCGCCGCGGGCTGTGCGGTCGAGCTGGTGCCCGGGAGCGGCGGCAGCACACTCTGCGCGCAGCTGGACGGCGCCGGCGGCCCCCGGGTCGTGCTGCTGGGCCACCACGACACCGTGCACCCGGCCGGCTCGGCCGAGCGCCTGGGCTTCGCGGTGCGCGGCGCCCGCGCGTACGGGCCGGGCGTGGCCGACATGAAGGGCGGGCTGGTGCTCGCGCTCGCCGTGCTCGAGGCGCTCGGCGGCGGGGACCGGCCCTTCGGCGCCGTGGAGCTGGTCAGCGTACCGGACGAGGAGACGCGCCCGCACGGCGCCTTCGACGTGCTCGATCGTGTGCGCGGAGCGGACGCGTGTCTGGTGCTCGAGTGCGCGCGCGAGAACGGGGACCTCGTCTTCGCGCGCAAGGCGCAGGCGTGCTTCGCGCTGGCCGCGCGAGGGCGCAGCGCCCACGCCGGCACCCACCCGGAGCGCGGGCGCAGCGCTCTCCTGGCCCTGTGCCGCGAGGCCCTGCGCCTGGATGCGCTCAACGGCGTCCGCCCGGGCCTCACCGTCACCGTCGGCACCATGCACGCCGGCACGCACTTCGCCACGGTGCCCGATGTGGCCGAGGCCGAGGTGGACGTGCGCGCCTGGGCGCAGGACGACGTCGGCTGGGCACTCGACGAGGCGCGTGCCGTCGGCGCGCACGATGGCGTCGCGATCGCCGTGGAGAGGCTCTCACGCTGGCCGGGGATGACCGCGTCGCCGGCCTCTCTCGCGTTGCTGGACGCGGCCGAGGAGCTCGGGCGCCGGCTGGGTACTCCCGTCGGCCGGCGTCGCACCGGCGGCTCCAGCGACGGCTGCTGGACGGCCGTCGCCGGCGTCCCGACCGTCGACGGGCTCGGGCCGATAGGGGGCAACGACCACTCCCCGGACGAGTACATCGACCTCGATTCCTGGCCGGCGCGCTGCGCGCTGCTGGCCGGGGTCATCTGTGCCGTGGCCGAGGCGGAGGGTCCGCCGCGCCGCCGCCCGGCACGAGGCAAGGAGGGGACCCATGACTGAGACCCAGGGCGCGCCGCCCGGCCCGGACGCACGCTCGCGGAGCGGCCCGAGCGCTCCCGCCGGCCCCGTCACCCGCGATGAGCTGCTCCGCCTGATCGCCTCGGGAGCCGTGGAGACCGTGATTCTCGCCGCACCCGACCGCTACGGCAGGCTGTTCGGCAAACGCGTCCACGGGCCGTTCTTCGCCGAGGACCCGGAACAGGGCATGATGACCTGCTCCGTCAACGTGGCCTGGGACCTCGGCCAGGACTTCGTCGGGCACCTCGACTACACCGGCTGGCACACCGGCTACCACGACATGCACGGGCGCCCAGACATGGTGACTGCGCGCGTGCTGCCGTGGGCTGACCGGACGGCGCTCATCCTCTGCGACCTCGTCGAGGAGGACGGCACCGACATCCCGGTGGCCCCGCGCACGATGCTGCGGCGGCAGCTCGACCGTGCCGCCGCCGCCGGCTTCACCTGCGTGACCGCCTCGGAGCTCGAGTTCCACGTGTTCCGCGAGAGCTATGACGAGGCGCGCGCCAAGGGGTACCGCGAGCTCACCGCGGCGCCGGGCTACTGCAACGACTACCTGATCCTCGCGCAGGCGCAGGTGGAGCCCTTCCTCGCCGACGTGCGGCGCACGCTCACCGACGTCGGCGTGCCCGTGGAGTGCAGCAAGGGGGAGTACGGCTGGGGTCAGACGGAGGTGAACCTGCGCTACGCCGAAGCCATGGAGTCCGCCGACCGCCACGTGCTGTACAAGGAAGGCGTCAAGGAGTTCGCCCAGCGGCACGGCCTGAGCGTGACGTTCATGGCGCTGCCCTTCGCGGGGACGGCGGCGTCGGCGCAGCCTCCGTCCGGCTCGAGCTGCCACATCCACGTCAGCCTGTGGGACGCCGCCGCGGAGGCGAACCTGTTCGCCGGCGGCGAGACGCAGTCGGAGACGTCGCGGCATTTCCTCGGCGGCCTCATGCGTTGCCTGCCCGAGCTGATGCCGCTGCTGGCGCCGAACGTGAACTCGTACAAGCGCCTGCGCGGAGAGGATTTCGCGCCGTGCTCCAACGCCTGGGGCCACGATAACCGCTCGGTGGCGTTCCGCCTGGTCGGCGAGGGCGCCGCCGCGCGTATCGAGAACCGCGTGCCCGGCGCCGACGTGAACCCGTACCTGGCGTACGCGGCCATGATCGGCGCGGGGCTGTACGGCCTCGAGCATGGCCTGGAGCCGGGACCCTTCGCCGCGGACAACGCCCGCGAGATGCCCGGCGTCGAGCGGCTGCCGCGTTCGCTGGCGGAGGCGCTTGCGCGCTTCCGCGAGTCCGAGCTGGCGGCGGAGGTCCTCACGGCCGAGGTGGTCCGGTACTGCACCACCTTCATCGAGCACGAGCTGGAGGCCTACGAGAGCGCGGTCACCGACTGGGAGCGGGCCGTGTTGTACGAGCAGGCGTAGCGAGACGCGAACGCGCCGGTGGGCGTCGCCGGCCGGCGCACAGACGAGGAGAGGCACATGGGAGAGAGGCTGCAGGGCAAGGTCGCGCTGATCACCGGCGCGGGGATGGGCATGGGGCGCGAGGCCTGCGAGGTGTTCGCCGGAGAGGGCGCGCGGATCGTGGCCCTCGATGTTGACGAGGCGGCGCTGGCGCAGACGGCCGCCGCCGTGACGCAGGCCGCGGGCGAGATCCTGACCGTCGTGACCGACGTGGCCGATGAAGCCGCGGTCAAGGCCGCCGTGGAGGCGGGTTGCGCCCGTTTCGGCGGCCTGCACATCCTCTACAACAACGCCGGCGTGCTGTGGCGCGACAAGGACTTCGGCGTGCTCGACACCGATTCGGACGTGTGGGACCGGGTGATGGGCATCAACCTCAAAGGCATGGTCTGGGTGTGCAAGTTCGGCATCCCCAAGCTCATCGAGGCCGGCGGCGGCGCCGTCGTCAACATCGGCTCGGTGTCGGCACTGCTCGGCGACCCCGTACCGCAGGACGCCTACTCGTGCAGCAAAGGCGCCGTCATCTCCTTGACGCGCTCGCTGGCCGTGCAGTTCGCGCCCCACAACGTGCGCGCCAACTGCATCCACCCGGGCTTCGTGATGACGCCGATGCAGGCGGAGAAGACGGTCAGCCAGGAGTGGATCGACGGCGCCTGCGAGTACATCCCGCTGGGGCGCCTGGGGCAGCCGCGCGACATCGTCAACGCAGCCCTCTTCCTCGCCGGCGACGAGGCCGCGTACATCACAGGTGCGGAGCTCGTCGTCGACGGCGGCTCCATGGTGATCTGAGAAAGGCGGGCAGAGCGATGAGCGAGACGAGTACGGCGGGCGCCGGGCGCAGCAGCGAGGACGGCCGCCACTACCGCATGTATATCGACGGGTCGTTCGTGGAGGCGGAGAGCGGCGCCCGCGACGAGGTCGAGGACCCGTCCGCCGGCGAGGTGTTCGCGACGTGCGCCCGGGCCGGCGCGGCCGACGCCGAGCGCGCCATCCGCGCCGCCAGGCGCGCCTTCGACGACGGTCCCTGGGGCCGCGCGACGGGACCGGAGCGGGCCGACCTGCTGCGCGCCGTGGCCGCCGGCCTGCGCGAGCGCGCGGAGGAGATCGGCCGTCTCGAGACCCTGCAGCAGGGGCACCTCATCGCCGAGAGCGTCGATGAGGTGGGCGGCTGCGCGCGGACGTTCGAGTACTTCGCGGGGCTGGCCTGCGACAGGCAGGGCCAGCCGCTCAAGTTCGAGGGTGACCTCTCGAGCGCCGTGACCCGCGAGCCCGCGGGCGTGGTCGCGGCGATCGTCCCCTGGAACTACCCGATCGACATCGCCGTGGGCAAGGTGGCGCCGGCGCTGGCGGCCGGCAACACGGTCGTCCTCAAGCCGGCCTCCGTCACCCCGCTGACGGCCCTGCTGCTGGCGGAGGTCTTCCACGCCGCCGGCGCGCCGCCCGGCGTCGTGCAGGTCGTCACCGGTCCCGGCGGCGAGGTCGGCGCCGCGCTGGCTGCCTCGCCGTTCGTCGACCTGGTCACGCTCACCGGCAGCGTCGAGGTCGGCCGGGAGGTGAGGCGCCTCGCCGCCGACACTGTCAAGAAGTGCGTCCTCGAGCTGGGCGGCAAGAGCGCCAACGTGGTGTTCGCAGACTGCGGCTTCGAGGCGGCGATCCAGGGCCAGATGCTGGCCATGTTCACCACCGCCGGCCAGGTGTGCACCGCCGGCACGAGGCTGATCGTCGAGCGCGGCCTGCACGACGAGTTCGTGGCCGCCCTCGCGAAGCGCGCCGCAGGACTCGTCATCGGTGCGGCCATCGACCCGGCCACCGAGATGGGCCCGCTTGTCTCCGCCCAGCAGCTGGCGACAGTGGAGCGCTACGTCGCCAAGGGCCTGGAGGAGGGTGCTCACCTGGTCTGCGGCGGCCGGCGCATCGACCGGCCCGGCTACTTCTACGAGCCCACGGTCTTCACCGGCGTCACTCCCGACATGACGATCGCCCGCGAGGAGATCTTCGGCCCCGTGCTCGTGGTCATGCCGTTCGACGACGAGGATGAGGCTGTCGCGCTGGCCAACGACACCGACTACGGTCTCTCCGCCGGCGTCTGGACGACGAATCTGTCGCGCGCGCTGCGCGTGAGCAGCCGCCTGCGGGCCGGCGCGATCTGGGTCAACACCTGGTTCGCCTCGCTGGCGAGCGCCGCCGGCGGCGGGCGCAAGCTCAGCGGCGTCGGCGTCGAGGGCGGTCTGCCCGGTTTCGAGGAGTACACGGAGGTGAAGCACGTGGCGATGAACCTGAGTGACGAGCCGAACGGGTACTACCCGGCCAAGGAGTGACGCGCCATGATCGTGCACCTGTCGATCCACACGCCCGGGCCCGGCAGAGAGAGCGACCTCATCGCGTCCATGCACCGCTTCGGCGCGGCGGCCGCGGGCGCGCCGGGCCTCATCGACGTGAAGACGCTGCGCGACCGCCGCACGGGTCGTCTGATCGGGATGGCCCGCTGGCAGAATGAAGCCTCCTGGGAGGCCGGCGTCGCGGCGATGCGTGCGGCCGTCGCGGACGATCCGTTCGACGAGTGGGAGACGCAGGAGCCGGAGAGCTTCCTGCTGGATGAAGTCTGAGTGCGGGCGCCGTGAGGGGTTCGTCTCCCCCCCGGGCCCCCCGGGCGCCGGTGACCAGCTGGAGGTGGGCGTGAACGGGCGAGTCTCCAACGGAGAACGTCATGACGTGGTGGTCGTGGGCGCCGGCGTGTCCGGTCTGGCGACGGCGTGGCACCTGCGCGACCGCGACGTCCTCGTTGTGGAAGAGACGGACCGCCTGGGCGGTCGCATCAAGTCGATGCCGCGCGCCGACACCTGGCTGAACTTCGGCGCGCACGTGTACGGCGGCGACGGCACCGCGACCGACCGGCTGCTCCGCGGGCTCGGGGTGCTCGCCCTGCCATTGCCGGGCAAGCTGGCGGCGCTCGCCTTCGCCGGCAGGACCGTCACGAGCCCGGTGGAGACGTACCCGGCGCTGCTCCCTCTGTCGCCGGCGTCGCGCGCGGCGCTCGTGCGCGCCGGCCTGCGCCTTCGGGCGGACGTGTGGCGCTACGCGCGCGCGGCGAAGGCGCGCCCGGGGGAGACGCCCGCCGAGCGGCAGGCGCGGATCCTGCGGTTCATGGACGACGAGTCGTTCACCGCGCACATGGGACCCTTGCCGCACGACGTGGATGCCATGTTCCGCTGCACGCTCACGCGCTCCTCGGGCGACCCGGAGGAACTCGCCGCCGGCTACGGTATCGGCTACTTCAACCTCGTCTGGGACCGCTCTTCCGGGCTGTCGCGGGGCATCGTCGGCGGCCCGGGGACGATCGCCGCGCGGCTGGCCACGATGCTGCCGCCGGTCGAGACGGGGTCCCGCGTGACCGGGGTGGAGCAGGATGCCGCCGGCGTGAGGGTGACGATCCGCCGCGGCGACGACGAACGCGTGGTCGCCGCGGCGGCGGCCGTCGTGGCCGCGCCGGCGCCGGTGGCGGCCGAGGTCGTCGCCGGCCTGCCGGCCGACACCGAGGCCGCCCTGCGCGCCGTGCGCTACGGTCCCTACGTCGTCGGCGCGTTCCTCGTCGAGGGGGACGATCTGCCGTGGCGGGGTCTCTACGCCGTGGCCACGCCGGGGCGCAGCTTCAGCATGGCCTACAACATCGGGAACGTGCAGGAACACCCGGCCGTGCCCAGGCCGCGGCACGGCAGCATCATGGTGTACACGGCCGCGTCCCAGGGCCGGCGGCTGCTCGAGCAGGATGACGAGACGATCGTCGCCCTGTACCGGCGCGACCTCGCCGAGGTCTTTCCCGGCTGCGAGGGGCGCATCCGCGACGTGGTCATCCAACGCTGGCCGCGCGGCATCCCGTTCGCGCACGTGGGTCGGGGGCGTCTGCAGGCTGCCCTCATGCGGCCGCTCGGCCGCGTGCACCTCGTGGGCGACTACCTGGGCACCAGATACGTGGAGACGTGCCTCGAGACCGCCGAGGCGGCGGCGCTGCATGTGAGGGACCAGCTGCCGGCGCGCGCATGAGTCCGGTGACGTGCCGAGCCCGAGGAGAGATGAGAGGTCGTCGTCGCGGGCGCCGCCGACGGCTCGGAGCCACGCGACTTCTACAAGGTTTACGCTGCTTTATGGTTCATTGCTAAACTAGCGTGAGCATCGTACTCTTGCTCTGTGGACCCACGCGAGAACCCCTACACTCCCAACGCCGGCGCCCGGCCTCCTCTTCTGGCGGGCCGGGAGGGCGAGCTCGCCGCGTTCGATCTTCTCGTGTCGAGGCTCGCGCGCGGCCGCCCACAGCAGTCGATGGTGGTCACCGGACTGAGGGGTGTCGGTAAGACCGTGCTGCTCGGCGAGTTCAGGACGATGACCGAGGCGCACGGGTGGGTGGCGGCGGAGGTGGAGATCACCCGGCAGACGGCCTTCGCGCAGCGCATGGCCCTGCTCGCGCGGCGGGCGCTGCTCCAGGTCGCGCCGCGCGCGAGGTGGCGCGACCGGGCTCGGCGTGCCGCGGGAGTCCTCCGTTCGTTCACGCTGACTGTCTCCGCGGAGGGAGCTTGGACGGCGGGTCTCGATCTCGACCCCGTGGAGGGCGAGGGGGACAGCGGCCTGCTCGCTGAGGATCTCTCGGACGTCTTCGTGACGCTGGGCGAGGCCGCGCAGGAGCACGAGACCGGTGTCGTGTTCCTTCTCGACGAGATGCACTTCCTCGCCGCCGAGGAGTTCGAGGCGCTCATCGCAGCTCTGCACAAGACGGTGCAGCGTGCCTTGCCGATCACCCTTGCGGGTGCCGGGCTGCCGCTCCTGCCGCGTCTTGCGGGCGAGGCCAAGTCGTATGCGCAACGCCTCTTCACGTTCCCGGTCATCGGGAGGCTGACTGAAGCGGAGGCCACCGAGGCGCTCGTCGGGCCGGCTGAGGAAGCCGGCGCGGCGTTCGCGCCGGAGGCCGCGGCCGAGATCGTGGCCTACGCAGACGGCTACCCCTACTTCGTCCAGGAGTACGGGGCGGCGGCGTGGGACGCATCGCCGTCGCCACGCATGGGCCTGGGCGTCGTGGAAGAGGTCAGGGCACTGGTCGACGCCAAGTTGGACGAGGGGTTCTTCCGCGTCCGCGCGGAGCGTGCCGCGCCGCACGAGCTCCGGTACCTTCGCGCCATGGCGAGTCTGGGGCCCGGGCCGCACAAGGCGCGTGCCGTGGCGGCCGTGCTCGGGGTCTCGTCGGCGCGTCTCGCCCCGACGCGGTCGCGCCTGATCGAGAAGGGGCTGCTGTATACGCCCGGCTACGGGCTTGCGGCGTTCACGGTGCCTCAGTTCGACTGGTACCTGCTGCGCAACTACGCGGAGTCGGGCGAGGGCTCCGCGTCCCACTGAGGGAGGTCGCCGTGGAGGGACTCGCCGACAAGGTCGTGCTGGTCACCGGCGGGTCGTCGGGCATCGGCGAGGCCTGCGCGCGGCGCCTCGCCGTAGAGGGCTGCGCGGTCATGGTGGCCGGCAGGGACGAGGTGAAGACGAAGGCCGTCGCCGAGAGCCTCCTGCCGGCCGGCAGGCACGGCTGCGTGACCGGGGACGTGCGGGACGTCGGCGAGTGTCGCGCGCTCGTCACCGCGACGATGGAGCGGTACGGCCAGCTGGACGTGCTCGTGCACTGCGCCGGCGTGTGGGACGAGCGTCCCACGCTGGACGTGAGCGAAGACGACTGGGACGAGGTGCTCGACACCTGTCTGAAGGGCGCGTTCTTCACCATGCAGGCCGCGCTCGAGCCGATGATCGAGGCCGGCGGCGGGGTGATCGTCGCGATCGCCAGCGATTCCGGGCACCACGGCGAGCCCGGCGCCGCGGCCTACGGGGCCGCCAAAGCCGGGCTCATCAGCGTGGTGCGCACGCTGGCGCACGACCACGGCCCGCAGGGCGTGCGCGTGTGCGCCGTCTCGCCGGGCATCATCGAGACGCCGATGCTCGAGCGGGCCGTGGCGGCCGCCGCAGACCCCCGGATCTACGCCGGCTGGCAGGCCGACGGCTACCCCCTGGGGCGGGTCGGCCGGCCCGAGGAGGTGGCCGCCGTGGTCGCGTTCGTGGCCAGCGACGAGGCGAGCTTCGTCACCGGCGACTCCTGGCTCGTCGACGGCGGCTTCTGCGCCTGACGATGGACCTGCCGCCGCCGGAGGAGCTCGAGGCAGGGTCGCCGCCGGGTCGGCACGCCCCCGGCGCGTCGCACCTGAGCCGCAGTCTGCGGCAGCCGCGCACGCGGGAGGACCGCACGGCGGCCCGCGACGCCCGTCGCCGCGCGTTGCGCCGCCGCCGGCTTATCGCCTTCCTCGTGCTGGCGGCGGCGGTCGTGCTGGTCCTCGTGCTGGTCGCGCGTGCCTGCGGCGGCGCGCCCTCCGGCGCCTCCACCGCCGCGAGCCCGTCGCCGACGCCGACCGCTCTGCGCACGCCGACGTCCGCGACGCCGTTGCGCATGGCCGCCTACGGCGACTCCGTGGGCGGCGGCGCCCTGCTCGGCCTCAAGCTCCTCACCGCCGAACGCAAGGACATCAAGGTCCACCGCTTCGTGAAGGTCGCGACCGGGCTGGCCAGGCCCGACTACTTCGACTGGCCCGCTTACCTCGCGGAGGACATGGCGAAGCGCAAGCGGCCGTTCGAGGCGGTCCTCGTGATGCTGGGCGCCAACGACGGGCAGAACGTGGTGGCCGATGGCGAGGGACTCGGGTTCGGCACGCGCTCGTGGAAGAAGATGTACGCGAAGCGCGTCGGCGCGGTCATGGACTTCTACCTGAAGCACGGCGTGAAGAAGGTGTACTGGGCCGGCATGCCGCGCATGGGTACCACCGGGTTCAGCAAGCGGATGGCCGTGCTGAACGAGATCTACGAGGCCGAGGCGCAGAAGCGCGCACCGCGCGTGGAGTACGTGGATGCTTGGACCGCCGTCGACGCGCCGAAGGAAACGTACCAGGCGACCCTGCGGCAGGAGGACGGCGTGCACCTCTCTGTGGACGGCGGCCGCAAGGTCGCGCGCGAGGTGCTGGACGCCGTCGCGCGCGACTGGCACCTGCCGGCGTTCAAGGAGTGACCGACGCAGCAGGATCGGCGAGCGGGCGCGGCGTGCTGACCGCCGGAGCCCCTGCGTCCGCTGCCCGTCCGGTCGCCCCGGCCGGCGTTCTGGCCCACGGCTCCCCGCGCCGCGCCGTTGTCGCGTTCCGATAGGATGGCCGTGATGGCGACGCCCCCCGGCAGCACGCATTCCTCGCGCCGACGCGCGCTCGTCGCCGACCTGCTGCTCTTCAGCGTCGCCGTCTTCTGGGGCAGCAACTTCGTGCTCATCAAAGACGCCGTCGAGCGCACCAGCGTCATCGCCGGCGGCAGCATCGTGGCCGGCACCATGCTCTACCTGCTGTGGCGCTACCTGTTCGCCACGGCCGTGTTCTGCGCTGCGCGCCCAAAGGCGTGGCTCACGGCGGCCCGCCGCGATTGGGGCAGGGGCGCCGTGCTGGCGTCCTTCTACCTGGGCGGCCTCATCGTGCAGACCATCGCGCTGCAGCGCACCTCGCCTGGCGTCTCCGGCTTCATCACCGCACTCAGCGTGGCCATGGTCCCCTTCCTCTACTGGGCGATCGCCCGGCGCTCGCCGGGGCCGTGGCAGATCATCGGCGCCGTGATCGCCACCGTCGGCCTCACGGCGCTCTCGCTGCAGGGCGACTTCTCGATCCGCTGGGGCGACGCCCTGACCCTGCTCGGCTCGTTCCTGTACGCGCTGCACATCATCGGCACGGGGTTCTTCGCGCCGAAGATGCAGCCCGCCACGCTGGCGGCGACGCAGATGATCGTCTCCGCCGCCGCCATGGTCGTGCTGACGCCGCTGTTCGGGACAGTGACCGCGGACCTGCCCTGGCAGGTCTGGGCGGTGGTCGTGTGGACCGCTCTCAGCGGCACGATCTACGCCTTCTTCATCCAGAGCTGGGCGCAGCGCTACACGACGTCCACGCACGCCGCGATCCTGCTGGGGTTCGAGAGCGTGTTCGCGGCGCTCACCGGCGTGCTGGTGGGCATGGACCAGGTGACCTGGCGGCTGCTCGTGGGCGGCTCGCTGATGCTCACTGGCGTCTTCATCGTCGAACTGCTGCCTTCGGGCAAAGGCGTCGTGGCGGAGATAGAGGCGGAGGAAGGGGCGCCGGGCCGGACGGCTGCCGGCGACGGGACCGGGGACGACGCATGACGCACGTGGACCACCGGCCGCGAGGGGGCGGCTCGGCCGGCCGGCCAAGCGCGCCACAGGATCTGCCGCCCAGCGCCCGCCGCATCCTGCGCGCCGCGCAGGACATCCTCGCCGAGCGCGGCTGCGCGGAGCTGACGATGACCGCCATCTCGCAGGTGACCGGCCTGAACCGCGCCCTCGTCTCGTACTCCTTCGGCGGCAAGGCAGGTCCGCTCAGGGCGCTCGCCGAGACGCTCTTCCACGACTCGGAGGTGGGGCTTGTAGCTGATGTGGCGAGCTGTGGTCGCGAGCTTCCTCGGGCTTCCGGGCGCGTGACCCGGGCCACGCGCACGCGCGGCTGGTCACGCTACCCCGGTCGCTTGACAGCCCGCTCTCAACCGGCCATTCAGTTCTGCGTCACCGTCGATCAGCGGCCGCGCGGAGCGCTACCGGCCGTCCCGGGAGGAGGAGACCCATGAGTGCAACGTCCCAGAGCGGCCCCGCCTACGCCGTCGACCCGGCCGCGCTGCCCGGCTTCGCCGCCCTGCGCGGCCGCCACTACTTCACCGACCAGGAGTTCACGCGCGAGGAGCTCCTGGGGCTGCTGGACCTGGCCGTCGCCCTCAAGGCGCTGTACCGTCGCCGGCCGCTCACGCCATTCCTGCCGGGGCGCACGCTGGCGATGATCTTCGAGCACCCGTCCACGCGCACCCGCATCAGCTTCGAGGCCGGGATGACCGAGCTGGGCGGCCACGCCCAGTACCTGCGGCCAGGCGAGATCCACCTGGGCGGCCACGAGACGGTCGCCGACACGGCGCGCGTCATCAACCGCCTGGTCGACGCCATCATGGCGCGCACCGCGTTCCACACGACCCTCGTCGAGCTCGTCGCGAACGCGACGGTGCCGGTCATCAACGGCCTCACCGACGACTACGACCACCCCGTGCAGTCGCTGACCGACGCGCTCACGATCCTCGAGCACCTCGGCACCGTGCAGGGCCTCACGTGCGCCTTCGTCGGCAAGTGCGCCGACGCCATGGGCACCTCGGTCGCGCTCACGATGACCAGGCTCGGGAGCAGCATGGTCATGGCCGGTCCGCCCGAAGAGCAGGTGACGCCCGCGGTGGAGGCGCTCGCACGCGCCAACTGCGCGCTGTCCGGCGCCTCCCTCATCCTCACCGACGACGCCGCTGAGGCGGTCTCTCAGGCCGACGTGGTGTTCACCGTCGGCTGGTGGTGGATGCAGCCCGAAGACGAGGTGAACGAGCTGCGCCGCATCCTGGGGCCGTACCAGGTGAACGAGCAGCTGTGGGCGCACGCCAAGCCCGGCGCGAAGTTCATGCATTGCCTGCCGGCGGTGCGCGGCGAGGAGATGACCGACGGAATCCTCGATGCACCGTTCTCGATCGTGCTCGACGAGGCCGAGAACCGCAAACACCTGCAGAAGGCCCTGTTGCTGGCGCTGATCGGCATCGACGACCTGCCGCCGGATCCGGAGCTGCAGCCCATCGGCCGGACGCTGCTCCGCTGATCCGGGCGCGCGTGCCGACCGGACCGTCGACGAAGGGGAGACCGGGCATGCCACTGATCGACCGTGACGATTCGCTGCTGGTCGTGATCGACCTGCAGCCCGCGTTCTGGGGGGAGCGTCTGACGGCAGAGGACGGGGAAGCGGTCAGTGCCGCGGCGGCGCGCGCGGCCTGGCTCGCGGCCGCGGCCCGCGCGCTCGGAGTCCCGGCCGTCGTGACGGAGGAGGATCCGCAGAGAAACGGGCCGACGGACCGGGCGGTCCTGGACGCCGTCGGCCCCGGTTCCCCGGTGTTCACGAAGCCCGTGTTCGGCCTCGCCGCTTGCGCCGACATCATGGCTGCGCTGGATGCGCGCGGCCGTCGGAGCATCGCTCTCGTGGGGTTCGAGACCGACGTCTGCGTGACACACTCCGCCGTCGGGCTTGCTGAGGCGGGCTACCGGCCGGTCGTCGTCGAGGACGCGGTGTACTCGCCCTTCGGGGCTCAGGCACCCGGTCTGCGACGTCTGCGCGCTCTCGACGTGGAGACCGTCCACTGCAAGGGGCTCTACTACGACTGGGTCCGCACGCTCGAGGCCGCCCTGGCGTTCGAGCGCCGGAACCCGGGGCTGGCGGCCCCGCCAGGGTTCTCCCTGTAGGATCGCGACAGGGGCGGCCGCTGCGTGTGCCGCCCTTGTGCGCCGCCCGGTAGACTGCCCGCACCACGGAGAAGGGAAGCTGTATGACGCGCGAGGTGACGCTGGCGGCGACCCAGTACGCGTGCAGCTGGGACAGAGACGGCAATCTGGACACGGCCGAGCGCCTCGTGCGTGACGCGGCCGGTACTGGGGCGCAGATCGTCCTGCTGCAGGAGCTCTTCGCGACGCCGTACTTTCCCGTCACGCAGGAGGCGCGGCACTTCGATCTGGCCGAGCCCGCGCGGGGCGGTCAGCTGGTCGCACGGTTCGCGCGGCTGGCCGGTGAGCTCGGCGTCGTGCTGCCGGTGAGCTTCTTCGAGCGCGCCGGCCAGACGTTCTTCAATTCGGTCGCCGTCGTCGATGCAGACGGCTCCATGCTCGGTGTCTACCGCAAGAGCCATCTGCCCGACGCGACCGGCTACCAGGAGAAGTACTACTTCGCGCCTGGCGACACGGGCTTCCGCGTGTGGGACACCGCGTTCGGCCGCATCGGCGTCGGTATCTGCTGGGACCAGTGGTTTCCCGAGAGCGCTCGCGCGATGGCGTTGCTCGGGGCAGAGGTGCTGCTCTACCCGACGGCGATCGGCAGCGACCCGCCCACGCCCGGCGACGACTCACGCGACGCCTGGCGGCTCGTGCAGCGCGGTCACGCGGTCGCCAACGCCGTGCCGCTGGTGGCCGCCAACCGCATCGGGCTGGAGAGGGCGCCGGCCGCCGGCGACGAGCCGGCCGGCGCCGCAGCTCCCGGCGCCGACATCGCCATCCGCTTCTACGGCTCGTCCTTCATCACCTCGGAGACCGGCGCGCTCCTGGCGGAGGCGTCACGCGACGGCGAGGAGGTCGTCACGGCCACGGTCGACCTCGACGCAACCCGACGCCACCGCGAGTACTGGACGTTCTTTCGCGACCGCCGGCCGGACTTGTACGGGCCCCTGCTCACGCTCGACGGCGAGCAGGGTAACCTGTAGCGCACAGCCCGCAGCCGTCCAGGGAGGCAGCACATGACCGCACAAGGATCCCCACGGGGCCTCATCGCCTGCCCTCCCCACGAGTTGCACGAGGTGGGACCGCGCCTGCTCGTCGACGCGCTCGAGGCCGACGGTTGGGAGATCGACTTTTTCGGGGTGAGGACGCCGCTGACGAAGGTCGTCGCGGCGGTCCGCGAGCGTCGCTCACGGTTCATCGGCTTGACGTGCGCCATACCGAGGAACCTCGACGGCCTCAGGGACACGATCCGCGACCTGCGCGACGATCTGGGCGCGGCGTGCCCGCCGATCATCGTGGGCGGCAGCGTGTTCCGCGGCGACCCGGACCGGTGGAAGGAGTCCGGCGCGGACCTGTTCGCGCCGGACCTGGACGCCGCCGTCGAGCTGCTGCGCGCGTACAAGGGGTAGGCGCCGCGTGTTGTCCCGGGCAGATGCTGCCACCGGCCTGGGTGCGCGCCCGGTCGAGCCGCGCCTGGCCGAGGGATAGACTCTGGGGCGGGCGGGGCCCGGAGGGCCGATCCCGCCCCACACCGCGTTCCGCACCTACGGGAGGCGCCATGCCCGACTTGCCGTACGAGGATGTCCAGATCGAGGGCCACCTCATCGACTCCCTCATGATGCCCCAGATCATGGACCGCGTGATGGACCTCGAGGGCGAGTTCGAGATGCTCTCGTTCGAGGTCGGACGCATGAAGAACGACCCGTCCCACGCCGTGATGCGCATCTTCGGACGCGACGCCGCGCATCTGGACCAGCTGCTCAACGCCGTCACCGACTACGGCGTCGTGGCCGTGCGGCCGCAGGACGCCGTCCTCGAGCCCTGCGACATCGACGGCACGTTCCCCGAGCGCTTCTACTCGACCACCAATCTGGTCACGTTCGTGCGTGTGGGCGGGGACTGGATCCGCGTCGAGAACCCCGAGATGGACTGCGGTATCCGTGTCGACCACCAGGCCCGCCGGGCCGGGACGGTCGCCATGAGCGACGCCACGGCCGGCGACCTCTTCGTCACCGGCCACCGCGGCATCCGCGTGCTGCCGCTCGAGCGGCCGCGGGAGAGCCAGCCGTTCGAGTTCATGGCCTCCAACGTGAGCAGCGAGAAGCCCAAGGCGCAGATCGTGCACGAGGTGGCGCACATCCTCCGGCAGGTCAAGGAGGAGGGCCGGCTCACGATCGCCGTCGTCGGCCCGGCGGTGGTACACACCGGGGCGGCGCCGCAGCTGGCCCGCCTCATCGAGGCGGGCTACATCGGCGCCGTGTTCGGCGGCAACGCCGTCGCCACGCACGACATCGAGTCGTGCCTGTACGGTACCTCGCTCGGCATCCACCTCGGCGAAGGCCACCCTGTGCAGGGCGGCCACGAGCACCACCTGCGCGCCATCAACACCGTGCGGCGCGCCGGCGGCATCCGCGCCGCCGTGGAGCAGGGCGTCGTCACCAAGGGCCTGATGCACACGCTGGTCAAGACCGGCACGCCGTTCGTGCTGGCCGGCAGCATCCGCGACGACGGACCCATGCCCGAGGTGATCACCGACACCATGGAGGCGCAGCGCGAGATGCGCCGGTACTGCCAGGAGGCCGGCGCCTGCCTCATGCTCAGCACCATGCTGCACAGCATCGCCGTCGGCAACATGCTGCCGGCCTCGGTGCGCACGGTGTGCGCGGACATCAATCCCGCGGTCGTGACCAAGCTCGGCGACCGCGGCTCCTTCCAGGCCATCGGGATCGTCACCGATGTAGGACTGTTTGTGGAGCAGCTCGCCGACGAGCTGGACCGGCCGGGGGGGTGAGGCACGTGCGCCTCTACTCACGACTCGACGACGCACAGTGCGAGCGCCTGCACGAGGCCACGCTGCGGGTGCTCGCGCGGACCGGGCTCATCGTCGACGAGCCCGAGGCGCTCGAGCTGCTGAAGCGCGCGGGCGCGGACGTGGATGGCACGCGGGTGCGCATCCCCGAGCGCCTCGTCGCCTGGGCGCTGGAACTGGCGCCGCGCGAGGTGACGCTGTACGGGCGCGGCGGCGAACCGGCCCTGACCTGTGGGGGCTACGAGTACTCCTTCGGCGCCGGCAGCGACTGCATCGAGTGCTGGGACCACCGTACCGGCGAGCGGCGCAGGGCGCTCCTCTCCGACGTCGTCGACGCCGCCCGCGTGCAGGACGCCTGCGAGCACCTCGACTTCGTGATGAGCCTGTTCACGCCGAGCGACGTGACGCCGGAGGCCATGGACCGGCACCAGATGGCGGCCATGCTGCGGAACTCGACCAAGCCCGTCGTGTACGTGACCCTCAACGATCTGGACGCCCATCTTGACGTCACGGAGATGGCGGAGGCGGTGGCGGGCGGGCCGGACGCGCTCGCCGCCCGCCCGCTGGTCGCCTGCTACAAGAACACGCTGTTCCCGCTCGTGCACAACCGGGAGGCCGTGCGCACGCTGCTCGACCTGGCGGGCAGGAACCTGCCGTGCATCTACAGCCCGGTGAGCACGGCCGGCACGGTGGCGCCGATGACCGTGCTCGGCTCGACCGTGGTCGTCAACGCCGGCGTGCTCGCCGGCCTCGTGATGGCGCAACTCAAGCGCGCCGGAGCGCCGTACATCGCCATCGGCTGGGCCGGCGAGGCGCTGGACATGCGCACCATGGTCGACATCTTCGCGTGGCCCGACCACCGCGCCGTGTACTCGAGCCTGCTGCACTGGTACGGCCTGCCGATGTGGACGCTCGGCGGCGTGACCGACAGCAAGCTGCCCGACCAACAGGCCGCCGCCGAGGCGGCGCTCACCCTGCTCGCCGACGCCGTGAGCGGCGGCCACATGATCCACGACATCGGCTTCATGGAATCGGCCTTCACAGGGTCGCTGACGCAGGTCGTGCTGTGCGACGACATCGCCGGCTGGGTGAAGGCCTTCCTGAAGCCGGTGGAGATCACCGACGAGGAGCTCGGCCTGGATGTGATCGACGAGGTCGGGCCCGGTGAGCTCTTTTTGAAGCACAAGCACACGCGGGCGCACGCACGCGACCGCTGGCAGCCGCAGGTGTTCGACCGGCGCTCGCGCGAGGAGTGGCTGGCGGGCGCGGCCGGAGGGCCTGCGGTCGCCGGCCCGACCGGCGGCCTGGACGCCACAGCCGTGGCCGCCGCCCGCGTGGACCGCATCCTGGCGGAGCACGACGTACCCTCGCTGCCGCCGATGATCGACGCGGCCATCGAGGCCGTGATCGCGCGCGCCGAAGCGCGCGCCCGCACGGCCTGAGCGCCTGAGGCTCGCGCCACGCATCTCAGGCGCTACCAAGCGCAGGTCAAGTTGCAAAGCCTCACCCGGTCGCTCTCCGGTGTCGACTACTTCGACTGCGACGACCTCGCCGTGCGGTCGGCGTTGCGCGATCCGATGCCGTTCCTGGCGGGGCTCCGCGGGCGGCGCGTCGTCCTCGACGAGGTGCACCGCCTCGACGACCCCAGCACCATCCTCAAGAACGCGGCGGACCATTTCCCTGACGTGCGCATCGTCGCCACAGGCTCGTCGCGGATCTCCGCCTCGCGCAGGTTCCGTGATGCCCTCACGGGACGCAAGTACGAGCTCCACCTGCGCCCGCTGGCGCTGCCTGACCTGGAGCCCTTCGGCGACCCGAGCCTGCGGCATCGACTGACGGCAGGAGGACTCCCGGAGCACTTCCTCGCCGACCAGCCCGACGAAGCCTTTCGGGAGTGGCTGGATTCGTTCTGGGCGAAGGACATCCAGGAGTTGTTCCCGATCGAGTCCTTCGGACCGTTCCGCCGCTTCGTGGAGCTCCTTCTGGCCGACAGCGGCGGCGTGTTCGAGGCCACGCGGTTCGCCGCGGCGTGCGAGCTGAGCCGTCCGACCATCTCCCGGTATCTGGCCATCCTCGAAGCCACGCACGTTGCCAGCGTGGTCCGGCCGTTCACCACGCGCCGCGCGACAGAGATCGTGGCGGCTCCGCGCGTCTACGGCTTCGACACGGGGTTCGTGACGCACTACCGCGGGTGGCGCGACCTCAGGGACGAGGATCTCGGCGTTCTCTGGGAGCACTTCGTGCTCAACGAGCTGCTGGTGCGTCTCGACCTGGACCGCGCCCACTACTGGCGCGACAAGCGCGGGCACGAGGTCGACTTCGTCGTGGCCCGACCGGGCCGCGACCCCATCGCCGTGGAGTGCAAGTGGTCGCGTGCCCGCGCCGACGAGCTCGCCGGCATGGCGGCGTTCCGGCGGGCCTACCCTGAGGGGGAGAACTATGTGGTCACCAGCGAGCCCGCGAGCCCGCTGCCGGTGAGCGCGTCGGGAGTTCGCGCGCTGGCGGTCTCGCTCGAAGGACTGGTCTCGAGGTTGGCCTCGTAAGAGCCGGCTGCGAGCGCGGGTCTCACTCCGAAGTCGCCCCCCTCCTCCAACTCGGCGCTGGTCGTCTCCCGTCACGCGCCACCAGGGCCATCGGTGAGCGCGCGGCCGCAGCCGGGCGCGCGAGTATACTTCGAAGAAGACATCCAGACCCGTCATTGCGAGGTCCGCGCATGAAGCCCCGACTCATCACCGACGACGTGTACCTGCTGGGAGCGGTCGACTGGGACCGCCGCCTGTTCGACGCGCTCATCCCCCTGCCCGACGGCACCAGCTACAACGCCTACTTCGTCCAGGGCCTCGAGAAGAACGTCCTGATCGACACCGTGGACCCCGCTAAGTGCCGCACCCTCATGGCGCAGCTCGACACCCTGCCGGCGCCGGACTACCTCGTCATCCATCACGTCGAGCAGGACCACTCCGGCTGTACGCCCGCGTTGCTGGAGCGGTACCCCGACCTCGTCGTGGTCTGCAACGAGAAGGCACGGGGGATGCTCGTGGATCACCTGCACATCGACGACGCCCGCGTCCGCGTCATCGCCGACGGGGACACGCTCGAGCTCGGCGGCAAGACGCTCACGTTCCTGTTCACCCCGTGGGTGCACTGGCCGGAGACGATGTGCACCTGGCTGGAGCAGGGCCGCATCCTGTTCAGCTGCGACTTCTTCGGCTCCCACTACGCCACCAACGACGTGTTCGCCGACAAGCATGAGGTGTACGACGGCGCCAAGCGGTACTACGCGGAGATCATGATGCCGTTCGGCGGCCAGGTGCTGAAGAACATCGACAAGGTCACCAGGTACCCCATCCGCTACATCGGTCCCAGCCACGGCCCGGTGTACGACGACCCGGCGTTCATCATCGAGGCGTACAAGGACTGGGCCGGCGGCGAACCCCAGAACATCGTGTGTCTGCCGTTCGTCAGCATGCACGACAGCACCCTGCTGATGGTCGACCACCTCACGTCGGCGCTCACCGACCGCGGCGTCGCCGTGGAGCGCTTCGACCTCACCTCGCTCGACGCCGGCGAGCTGGCGACCTCGCTCGTCCACGCCGGCACCATCGTGCTCGGCACGCCCACGGTGCTCACGGGGCCACACCCGCTCGCCGCGTACGCGGCGTTCCTCGCCAACGCGCTCAAGCCTCGGACGCGCTACGCCACGGTCATCGGCTCCTACGGCTGGGCCGGCAAGACGGTGGAGACGCTGGTCGGCATGATGGGCAAGCTCAAGGTCGAGTTTCTCGAGCCGGTGATGGCCAAGGGCCTGCCGCGGGCCGAGGCCTACGCGGCGCTGGACGCACTGGCCGACACCATCGCCGAGAAGCACAAGGAGCTGGCGCCCCGCAACTTCGCCGACCTCACGGTCTGCGGCACCGAGCGCTGAGGCCGCGCGGCGCGACGGGGGCGCGGCCCTGCGTAGCGCCTGCCGCGCGGCTGTCCAGTAGAGTCGCTGCATGCTGACGATCCTCTTCGGCCTCGGCACGTCGGTCGGGTACGCCCTGCACGACTTCCTCATGGTGAAGGTCGTGCGTGCCGTCTCGGTGTGGACGGGCCTCACCTGGTCGATGGGGACCGCGCTCGTCATCCTGTTCCCGCTGGCGATGATCCTCGACGGCCCGCCGGCGGGCGGCGCGGAGTGGCGCGCCGCCGGCTTCGGCGTGCTGAGCGGTCTGGCTGAGGCCGCGGGCCTCGCTGCGCTGCTCCGCGGCCTCGTCGTCGGCCGGCTCTCGCTGGTCACGCCGCTGGCGTCGCTCTCGGGGGGTTTCGTCGCGGCCGTCATGATCCTCCGCGGCGAGGCGGTCACCCCGCTGCTCGCCGCGGGCCTCGTGCTCGCCGTGGTCGGCGGCTTGCTGGCCTCCATCGAGCGGGTGCCCAAAGAGGAGGTGTTCGGGCCCGACGCGCGCCCCACGAGGAGGACGCGCGCCACGGCAGGCGCCGGCTGGGCGCTCTTCTCCGCCGTGCTCTTCAGCGTCGCCATGCTCGTGCTCGCCGAGGCCGGCGCCATCCGCCCCGTCTCGCTCGCCGCGTTCGGGAGGATCGGCACCGTCGCGGTGATGCTGCCGGTGGCCCTGCTGCTTCGGCGGCTGCTGCTGCCGCGGCCCTTGGCCAAACGAGCCATGACCGCGGGCTGCTTCGACGCCGCGGCGTTCGTCTGCATGGCCGCGGCGGTCACTATCGGGCCGGTCGCCGTGGCCTCGGTGATGTCGGCGCAGGGCGGCCTGGCCGCCGCCGTGCTGGGGTTCGTCTTCCTGCACGAGCGGCTGGCACGCGTGCAGTACGCCGGCGTTGCGCTCACCTGCGTGGCGGTCGCGTTGCTGGCCGCGGGGTGACAGCAGGCGCCGGCACGGCGCGGCGGGCTTTCGGGGCGTGAGCCGGCCCGGATAGACTCGCACCGTGCTCACCGTCCTCGCCGGCCTCCTCACAGCGCTCTCGTACTCGACCAGCGACATGCTGTCGCAGCGCATCACGCGCGCGACACGTCCGCTCACGCAGATGGTGTGGGTCATGGGGTTCGGAGCGATCGTGCTCATCCCCATCGCCCTCGCCATCCGCGGACTCCCGGGCGACGGTGAGTGGGGCGACGCCGGCTTGGCTGCGCTCGCCGGCCTGCTGTACTTCTTCGCCCTCCTCATGCTGTTCAAGGGCCTGAGCACCGGCGACCTCGGCCTGGTCTCGGCCTTGGCCTCCCTGCAGGCAGCCTACGTCGCCGTGGTCGTGATCGCGCTGGGAGAGCCGGTGACGCCGGTGATGGGTGTCGCCCTTGGCCTCTGCGTCTGCGGCGGCCTGCTGGCCTCCTTCGAGGGTCGCGCGAGGACGGCACGAGGGGCGGTGTGGGCCCTGCTGTGCGGTCTCACGTTCTCCGGCGTGCTGCTCTGCTACAACTACAGCGAGCTCGACTGGCTGTCGGAGGCCGCCCTCTCGCGCAGCGTGTCGCTGGCCGTCGCCGTCCCCATTGCGCTGTTCACCGGGAGCGTCGTCGTGCCCAGGGCCCTGCGTGTCACGGCGATTGGCGCGGGCGCGTTCGAGGTCTGTGGCCTGCTGCTGCTCACCATCACGTTCAGTCTGGGTCCGGCCACCATAGCCGGTGTGACCACGTCGCAGTTCGGGACGTTCGGCGTGTTGCTCGGCTACGTGTTCCTGCGCGAGCGGCCCAAACCGAACCAGTGGGCGGGCATCGTCTGCACCCTCGCCGGGGTGAGCGTGCTCACGGCGCTCGTCTGAGTTGTCGCCGGTCGGCGTCCGGGTGCGAGCCGGCCGCTCGCAGGGCGTGGCCGAGCCACGCATCACCGAGATCGATCTGAAGCCCGTGGCGGTCGCCGGGCTCCAGTCCCTGACGCACGCTCTGCGTCGATACGCCGCGCGGGCCGAGAGAGTCAGGTCGGTGGGGCGCCGCCACCGCGCAGCTCAGCGAGCGCTCTCGCGACGATCTGCCGCGTCCAGGCCAGGTGGCTGTGCATGCACGCCCCGGCGCGCTCTGGTTCGCGGTCGCGGACGGCCGCGAAGACCTCGCCGTGCGCAGCGCGCAGCTCGTCGGCGGGGTGTTCGCGCAGCAACAGGCCGGCGGGCAGGAAGAGTTCCTGGCGGACCGAGACGACGGCTCGTGCGAGGTGGCTGCTGTGCGCCGCCGCGGCGAGCGCGTCGTGGAATGAGCCGTTCCAGCGCAGCACTGCGGTGTGGCTGTCCGCGGCGGCGGCGGCCAGGGCGGTCTCGATGGCGGCGAGCTCCTTCGCCGTCCGCCTCTCCGCCGCGAGCCTCGCGACGTGTGACTCGACGATCTCGCGGAACTCCCACATGTCGTCCACCTCGTCGCCCTTCGCGGCCATCCAGGCGACCCAGATGCGGCTCAGCGTCTCGATGTCCTCGACCCTGGTGCCGCCCCGTGCCCCGCGGCTGGTGACGAGGTAACCGCTGGTCTCGAGCGATCTGAGGCCCAGGCGCAGCGTGAGCTGGGAGATACCGAGGCGCTCGGCGAGATCGCGGCTGGGCGGCAGCCAGTCTCCGGGGGAGAGCTCGGCAGAGAAGATGAGCCCGCGGATGAGCCGCGCGACGCCGTCGCTGGCGCTGGGCGTGTCGAGGGGAGGCACGTGCAACACGCCGCCGGCTTTGAGCGATGCCTGTTGCCGCGGTTCGGTCATGGCTCCGTGGTCCCGGCGACCGTGCCGGGCGCCTCCTTGACCCTATTGCGTGAAAGAGTTACGTTTTCATTATATGGGTATATGTCAAGAGGAAGGGCATCGTGGAAGCGCTCGCGTTCAAGGACGGTGAGTTCGTTCCTTGCGCCGACGTCAGCGTCGGTATCGGGACGCACGCCCTGCACTACGGCACCAACGTCTTCGAGGGCATTCGCGGGTACTGGAGCGCGCAGCGCTCCGAGCTCCAGCTCTTCCGTGCACAGGACCATTTCGCGCGCCTCCTGGGGTCGGCGCGATTCTACGGCATGACCCTCCCCTACTCGATCGCTCAGCTGTGCGAGATCGCGCGGGAGATGCTGGGACGGTCGGACGTGCGCCACGACGTCTACGTGCGGCCGATCCTGTACATCTGCAGTGAAGGGATCGGCCTCTGGAGGGCCGACCTCAGCGAGAGCTTCGTCATGTTCCACGCGCCCATGGGCAGGTATGTCGGCGATGGCGGTGTCCGCTGCTGCGTGAGCACGTGGCGCCGTCCGCACGGCTCCACGGCGCCGACACGCGCGAAGATCGGCGGCGTGTACGCCTCGCTGGCCCTGGCGCGCCGCGAGGCCATGCAGGCCGGGTTCGACGAGGCCATCACGCTCACGGTCGACGGGCGGGTGGCCGAGGGCTCGGCGGAGAACATCTTCCTCGTCATCGACGGCAAGCTGGTCACGCCGTCGCTCGGCAGCGACATCCTCGCCGGGATCACGCGCGCCACGATCATCGAGCTGGCCGAGAAGGAGCTGGGCCTGCTCACGGTGGAGCGTGACGTGAACCGCAGCGAGCTGGCGTTCGCGGACGAGGTCTTCTTCACGGGTACCGCGGCGGAGGTGACGCCGGTCGTGGAGATCGACCGGCGCCCGGTGGGCGACGGCCCGCCCGGGCCCGTGACGCAACGGCTCGGGGCCATCTACGACGAAGTCGTGCACGGTCTCCGCGAGGAGTACTCCTCGTGGCTGCTGCCGGTCTACGCGAACGGACTCCCGGCGGTGGGCGGGGCGCCGCGATGATCGAGTTCGTCATCCACGGCCGCGGCGGCCGCGGCGGCGTCACACTCGCCAAGCTCATCGCCGGCGCGTACTACCGTCGCGGCCTGCACGTCCAGGCCTTCGGCATCTACGGCGCCGAGCGCACCGGGGCGCCGGTACAGGCCTTCGTGCGTGTCGACGAAAGCGAGATCGACGTGTACGGCCCCATCTCCACGCCCGACAACGTGATCATCGTCGACCCTTCGCTGCTGGCCCCCGCGGCGGCCGGCGGGGCGCGCCCCGGCGGGTGGATCGTCGTGAACACGCCGCATGGCCCCGAGGCGCTGGCCGGCGTGTTTCCCGGGCGCCGGGTGGCGACGGTCGACGCCAACGCGATCGCCGTCGCCAACGGGCTGGGCTCGGCGGCGGTGCCCATCGTCAACACGGCGCTGCTCGGCGCCGTCGCCCGCGTGCTCGGCTTGGAGGCCGCGGACGCTGAGGGGGCGCTCGCCGCCGCCGGTCTCGGTGGCCCCAATGTGACGGCGGCGCGGACGGCGTTCGCCCTGGTCGCCGCCGCCCACGAGCCTGGGCAGATCGCACCTCCGGCTTCCCCGGAGCCACACGCGTCCCTCAGCTTCCTGGACGAGCGCGTGGGAGCCCGGCCCAGCACGCACACGGGCGCCTGGGCCTCCCGGCGGCCGCACGCCCGCGAGCTGCGTCCGCTGTGCAGCGAGGCCTGTCCCGCCGGCAACGACGTGCGCCGCTTCGTGCAGGCGGCGGCCACCGGAGACGACGACGGGGCTCTGGCGATCCTCCTGGAGACATCACCGTTCCCCGGTACCTGCGGCCGCGTCTGTCCCGCGCCGTGCATGGTCCTCTGCAACCGCCGTGAGCTCGACGGCGCCGTGGACGTGCGCGACATCGAACGCGCGCTCGCCGACCGCGCCGCCTGGCCGCGTCCACGGCGCGTGTCCGGCGGCGCCCCCGTAGCCGTGGTGGGCTCGGGGCCGGCGGGGCTCTCGGGTGCGTATCACCTCGCGCGTCTGGGTCACTGCGTGACCATCCTGGAGGCCGCATCCGAGCTCGGCGGTCTGCTGCGCACGGGCATCCCTGTGTACCGGCTGCCTCGCAGGGTCGTCGACCGCGAAGTCGCATTCATCCTCGGCCACGGCGTGGAGGCACGCACGGGGCGGAGGGTCGATCGCGCCGCCCTCGAGAGTCTGGCGCGCGAGTATGCCGCCGTGCTGGTGGCCACGGGGCAGCAGAGCCTGCGGGCCCTGGACATCTCCGCCGCGCCGGCCGGTCTCATTGAGCAGGGTCTCGACTTCCTCACCCGGGTGCGGAACGGCACCGGGGACCTCAGGGGGGAGACCGTCGTGGTGGCCGGCGGCGGCAACACGGCCATGGACGCCGCCCGCACTGCCCTGCGCCTGGGAGCGCGCGACGTTCGCGTCGTGTATCGCCGCACGCGCGCCGAGATGCCGGCCATCCCCGAGGAAGTCGACGAAGCGCTGGAGGAAGGCGTCGTCGTCGACGAGCTGCTGGTACCAGTCGAGCTTTGCGAGCGCGACGGACACAGCGGTCTCGTGTGCCGGCGCATGACGCTCGGTGCCCCGGACGAGAGCGGGCGGCCGCACCCGGTCGCCGTCGCGGGTGAGGATGCGCTCGTCCTGGTCTCCTGCGATCGGCTGCTGCTCGCCGTCGGCCAGCATGGGGACCTCTCGCTGCTGCCGCCGACGACGGAGTCCCCATGCGACCCCGTGTTCGTGGAAGGCGCCGAGGCGCCGGTCTACCTCTGCGGCGATCTCGCCTTCGGCGACGGTACCGTGGCGGCCGCCGTCGGCAGCGGCCGCCGGGCCGCGCTGGCGATCCATGCCGCGCTCGCCGGCGGCGCGGCTGCGGGAGTTGCAGGGCGACTCACGGACACTGAGCCGGAAGACACGTCGCGCGCCGCGGTGCGGGCACAAGACACGCTCCTCGCCGGACCCGACACCGTGCACCTCAGGGCGTTTCCGCCGATCCCCCGGGAGCCGGTCTCGCTCCTCTCCCCCCGCGCGCGCCGCCGCGGCTTCGCCGAGGTCCGCCGCGGCTTCGAGGGGCGGCCGGGCCACGACCCCGTGAGGGCGGAGGCGGGCCGCTGTCTCTCGTGCGGCGCCTGCGCGGCCTGCGACCTCTGCCTCATCTCTTGCCCGGAGGGCGTGCTGGAGCGCGCCCCGGGCTGCCCGCCCCAGGCCGACTACGACTACTGCAAGGGTTGCGGGCTCTGCGCCGTGGCATGCCCGCGCGGCGTCCTGTTCACCGAGGCGATCTGAGGGGGAAGGTCATGCCACGAGCCCTCCTCACCGGGAACCAGGCCGCGGGGACCATGCTGGCCGCCGCCGGCGAGGCCAACCGCGTCGCCCGCGGCTGCTGCAGCGGCTTGTACCCCATCACGCCGCAGACGGAGATCATGGAGACGCTCATGGCCTACCCGTTCACCAAGGGCGCCATGGTGCCGGTGGAGTCCGAGCACAGCGCCATGGGCGTCTGCATCGGAGCGTCCATCGCGGGGGGCCGCGCCTTCACGGCGAGCGCCGCCAACGGGCTGCTCTACATGACCGAGAACGTGTTCGCGGCAGGCTACTACCGCCTGCCCATCGTGCTCGTCGCCTCCAACCGCACCATCGGCCCGCCCTGGAACATCTGGGTCGACCAGGGAGACAGCCTGGCGCTGCGTGATGCCGCCATGCTGCAGTTCTACTGCGAATCGCACCAGGACCTCGTGGATACCATCCTCGTCGCCTTCCGCATCGCCGAGGACCCTCGCGTGCTGCTGCCGGCCCTGGTCGCGCAGGACGGCTTCGTGCTCTCGCACGCGCTCATGGACCTTGACCTCCCCGACCAGGCCCAGGTCGACGCATACCTCCCGCCGCTCGACCTCCCTCACCGCATCCGCCGCGACCATCCGCGGATCTACGGCGGCATGACGTGGCCGCGCGACACGATGCGGCAGCGCGCGGAGATCGAGCTCGCCATGCAGACGGTGCCCGAGGTCATGCGGGAGGCCAACGACGAGTTCGAGCGTGTGTTCGGGCGACGTCCGGCAGACGCCTTCCCGGCGGCGCGCACCGCCGACGCCGAGCTCGTTCTCGTCGCCTGCAACACCATGGCGCGCACGGCTCTCCACGTGGTCGAGTCACGCCGCGCCCGCGGCGAGCGCGTGGGTCTGGTGCGCGCCCGGCTGTTCCGACCGTTCCTGCGCGAGGCGTTCGTACGGGCGCTCGGCTCGGCGCGCCGCGTGGCCGTCCTCGACCGCGACCACTCTCCCGGCTCGGGAGGCATCTTCTGGGGCGAGGTGGCGACCAGCCTCGCGGGGCGTGGCGACGTCCTCGTCCAGGACTACGTGGTGGGACTCGGCGGCACCGACGTCGCGCAGTCGTCGATCGACGCCATCGTCGACGACCTCGCTGCGCGCGAGCGGGCCGAACCGCCCGTGTTCTTCGAGGAGGTGCGCTGATGGCCGAGGACCAGGAGGGTCCCGTCATGGGCGCGGTCGTCACGCGCAGCGAGCCGCTCTGGCGCCCCGGCAACAGTGCCTGCGCCGGCTGCGGCATGTCCCTCGGCCTGCAGTGGCTGGACGACGCGCTGCGCGGCGGCATGCTCACGCTCGTCGTGCCGGCGTGCTGCGCAGTGGCCACGCCGGGAGCGTTCCCGGACAGCGCCTACGGCGTACCGGCGGTCGGCAGCACGTTCGCCAGCGCGCCTGCCGTGGCCACCGGCGTCAGCCGCATCCATCTCCTCAACGCCGAGCCTGATCCTACGATCTGCTGGACCGGCGACGGCGGCACCTACGACATCGGGCTGGCGACGCTTTCGGCGGCGGCCGAGCGCAACGAGGACATCATCTACGTGTGCTACGACAACGAGATCTACGGCAACACCGGCGGTCAGCGCAGCAGCGCGACCCCCGCCGGCGCGCGTACGACTACCACGCCGGACGGCAAGCGCGAGCCCAAGAAGGACATCATGGCGATCATGGCGGCGCACGGGGTGCCGTACGCCGCCACGCTCTCGCTGGCGCACCGCGACGACTTCATGCGCAAGCTGGCCGTGGCGCAGACCACGCGCGGATTCCGCTTTCTCCTGCTGCTCTCGCCGTGTCCGGCCGGATGGAAATCCGAGCCCGCCGACACCGTGGAGCTCTCCCGGCTCGCCGTCGCCTGCGGCGTCTTCCCGCTCTACGAGGTGTTCAACGGCCGCCGCTACCGGATCAACGCGCGCGCCGACGGCACCCCGCTTGGGGCCTACTTCGCGCTGCAGAAGAGGTTCACGGGAGCTGCACTCGACGAGCAGGCCATGCGCCTGGGCATCGAAGAACGCTGGGCGCGGCTCGAGGCGCTGGCTGCGAACTTCCCCACCACCGACCTCTCCGCGGGCCCCGAGACCGGACACCGCTGGCTGCGCGTGCTGGTAGAGGACAGACCGTCCGTGCTCGCGCACGTCGCCGCCCAGGTCTCGCGCCGCCGCGTCAACATCGAGACGGTGGTCGTCCGCGCGCTGCCCGATCGGGCGCACACCTACATCTTCCTGGGCATCGACGCCGACGAGCGCACCGCGGAGCGCGTCGCCAAGGGCATCGCCCGCGTCGACGCCGTCATCGAGGTCGAGTCGTTCGTGGGCGAGTGTCCGGACCAAGCGGCCGCGGCGGGACCCGCCGGCGGCCGGTGACCGCGAGGGGGTGGACGTGACGCTGAACAAGATGACCCCGCTCGCCGAGGCCGTCGCCCGGGTCGAGTCCGGCATGACTCTGGCTCTGGCGGGGTTTCTGAGCCAGGGCGTGCCGCTGACCCTGATCAGGGCGCTGAGAGCGCGCGATGTGCGCGACCTCGAGATCTGGTCCAACGACGGCGGCTACGGCACGGACGGTGTGGTCGAGCTGGTCCTCGCCGGCATGGTCCGCAGGCTCCACTGCTGCCACATCGGTTACACGCCGGAGCTCGGCAAGGCGGTCGAGGCGGGGCGTTGCGAGCTGGAGTGGGTACCGCAGGGCAACCTCATCGAGATGCTGCGCTGCGGCGGGGCCGGCCTGGGCGGCTTTCTGACGCCGGTCGGCGTCGGGACCGCCGTGGAGGCCGGCCACGAGGTCGTCGCCGTGGACGGTGTGCGCTACCTGTGGGAGCGCGCCGTGCGTACCGACGTCTCCTTCGTGCGCGCCCACGCCGGCGACACATACGGCAACCTCTGCTTCCGCGGCACGTCGCGCAACTACAACACTGTCGTGGCGACGTGTGCCGACTACGTGGTGGCTGAGGTCGAGCACTGCTACAGCATCGGTGAGCTCGACCCTGAGAAGGTCCACACGCCCGGGGTGTTCGTAGACGCCGTCGTGCGCGCTGACGTGACGTACTGCGGGGTGTCCCGATGAGCGATTGCCGCTGCGTGATCGCCGCGCGCGCCGCGCTCGAGCTCGAGGACGGGCAGGTCACGAACCTCGGCGCCGGCATCCCCATGCTGGTCGCCAACTACATCCCCGAGCACATTGACGTCGTCATCCAGGCGGAGAACGGCATCCTCGGGGTCGGGCCGGTCTCGGCCCCCGGCACTCAGGACCCGGACAGGCGCAACGCAGGCAACCTGTACGTCACGCTCCTCCCGGGTGGCTGCTATTTCGACACCGCCACGTCGTTTGCCATGATCCGCAGCGGCCGTGTGTCCGCGACGATGCTCGGCACCCTGCAAGTGGACGAAGAAGGGAACATCGCCAACTATGAGATGCCGGGGCGCAAGATCGGCATGGGCGGGGCGATGGACCTGGTGGCCGGGGCGCGCACCGTGTACGTGCTCACGGAGCACTGCACGAAGGAGGGCGCGCCCAAGCTGGTGCGCCGGTGCACGCTGCCGCTCACCGGCGCCGGCGAGTGCGACGTCGTGATCACCGAGCGCGGCGTCTTTCGCCGGTACACGGGCCGCGGCTTCGTCCTCGAAGAGGTGGCCCACGGCCACACGCTCGAGGAGATCGCGGCCTGCACCCAGATGGCCCACGCCGTGGCGGACGACGTGACGCTCGACGCCTACGGCGATCAAGCCACGTAGCGGGCCTGACGTGGGGGGCCGCAGGTACACCCCACACCGACGCGCATCGTTTAGACTGTCCCCACTTCCCGGGGACCCGGCCCCACAAGGGTGGGTGACCGCGCCGCGCCCGGCAGGATCAAGGAGTCCCGTCTCATGACGTTCATCGACGACAGCCAGCTGGAGAAGACCCGCGAGCTCTTCGCCAGGTGCCAGGAGGTCATCTCCGGCGGCGAGTCAAGCTACGCCCGCCTCATCGGCACGCGACCTATCGTGATGGAGCGCGGCGAGGGCGCCTACTTCTTCGACGTCGACGGCAACCGCTACGTGGACTGGTGCATCGGGTACGGGCCCATGATCTTCGGCCACCGGCCCAAGCCGATCCTCGACGCCATCATCCAGCAGATCGTGCAGGGCGGCATGCTCTACACGTTCCCGCACGAACTGGACTACGAGGTCGGCCGCAAGATCGTGCAGGCCGTGCCGAGTATCGACCAGGTCCGCTTCGCCAACTCCGGCTCCGAGGCCGTACAGGCCGCCATGCGCCTGGCGCGCGCCTACACCGGCAAGGACAAGATCCTCAAGTGGGAGGGTGGCTACAACGGCTTCCTCGACAGCGAGGCCTTCTCCCACCAGCCGCCCCTGGACATCGCCGGGTACGAGCGGTTCCCGCGCACCGTCCCCTCCCTGGGCGGCATCCCCAGCGGCGCCCAGAGTGACGTCATCGTGGGCTGCTTCAACGACCTCGACAGCGCCGAGAAGATCATCAAGCAGCGGCGCGGCGAGCTTGCCGCCGTCGTCAGCGAGCCCATCCTGGCGGACGCCGGTATCATCCCGCCCGAGGAAGGCTTCCTGGACGGCCTGCGCCGCATCTGCGACGAGAACGGCGTGCTGCTCATCTTCGACGAGGTCATCACCGGCTTCCGCGTGTCGCTCGGCGGCGCCCAGGAGCTGTACGACGTGACGCCGGACATCACGGTGCTGGCCAAGGCCATGGGCGGCGGGACGCCCGGCGCGGCGTGCTTCGGCGGCAAGAAGGAGATCATGCAGCTGGAGGCCGACAACGTGGTGCTCCACGGCGGCACCTACAGCGGCAACCCGATGGTCCTGGCCGGCGTCAACGCCGCGCTCGATATCCTGATCAACGACCGCGAGCGTGTGTACGGGCATCTCAACGCGATCGCCGACGCCATGGTGGGCGGCATGCGCCGGATACTCGCGGAGCACGCGGTGCCGGCGCACATCAACCAGGTGGGCCCGATGTGGCAGGTGTTCTTCGGGCAGGAGGGCCCGGTCACCCGCTTCCGCCAGGCCCGGGCCAGCGACACGCGCTTCTTCGGCCAGTGGCAGATGGAGTGCCAGGCGCGCGGCGTGTACTTCCACAACTACAACTTCGAGCGCTTCTTCGCCTGCACGGCGCACACGCAGGCCGAGGTGGACTACAGCCTCGAGGTCATGGACGAGACCATAAAGCTCGTGAAGACGCGCATGAGCCTGCTGCCGGCCGGGGTCTGACGGCGCGGGACGGGCGAGAGACAGATGGTGTGACGCGGACGGGCCGGCTCAGCCGGCCCGTCCGCGTCCGGGTCACTCGACGGGCGCGGCGATCGGGGTGAAACCGTGCTCGGCGAAGTGGGGGTCGAGCCCCAGGTAGTCGTGGATTCCGTGCCGTCGCATCACGGCGAAACTGACGCAGTCGACGAGACTCAGCTGTCGCCGGTTGGCGAGCAGGAGCAGGTCGAGGCCATCCTCGGTGGTCGTCCTCCGTGACCCAGAGGACCTCGACCATGGGCAGGAGTTCGTCGAACAGGATGCGGACCGCGTCTCATGCCGAGCCGGCGCTGCACCAGCGCCGCCGACTCGAGCACGACGTAGTTGGTGGTGACGAAGCCGGCGTCCTCGTCGATGCCCCGCCGCCAGATCGGGAACATCGAGCCGTAGCCGGCGTCGTCGGTGTCGAGCAGGGCGAACAGCGCGGAGGTGTCGACGAAGACGGTCACTCGAGGATGGAGTCGGCGAAGTACTCGTCGTGCCGGGCGGAGACGTCGCCGAGGCCGGAGTGGAAGCGCCCGCAGGCGGCAATCGCCCTGGCCTTCCGCTCCTCCAGCGTGGTGGCCGGAGCCGCCGTGGCCGGGCCATCCGCTCGTCCACCGCCTCGCGGACGACCGCCGAGACGGAGATGTGGCGCTGCGCCGCTTCTTCCCGCAGCGCCGCAAGCTCCTCGGCGGTGAACTGGATCTGCACGCGTATCACTGTCGCTCCTGCGGTCATGATGGCAGTTGTACCGACTATGATGGCATCCGTCGAGGATGACAATGGGTGCCCGCCCGTGACGCGTCGCGGACCTGGCCCGGCTGGTCCGTCTGTCGCTCGGCCGCGCAGTCCGCGAGGGCCCCACGCTGCCCGAGGCTCGCCCGTTCTGTATACTGTCCCGACTGTTTCAGCCGAGCGGCGGCGGTCGATGCATCCCCAGGCCCATCGCCCGAGAACTTATGCGGACGATCGGTGTCGCGCGGCGCCGGCGGAGGTACGAACGTGACCGACGTCTTCCAGCAGATCCTGAACGGCATCAGCCTCGGGAGCACGTACGCCCTTCTGGCCCTCGGCCTGGCGATCGTCTTCAGCATCATCGGCCTCGTGAACTTCGCCCACGGCGAGCTCATCACCTTGTGCGGCTACGTGATGCTCGCCGGCCTGCTGCTGGGCATGCCGTGGTGGGCCTACGCCCTGCTCGGCATCGTCGGCACGATCGTCGCGGCGCTCCTCATGGAGCGGCTCGCCTTCCGGCCGGTGCGCAATGCGAGTCCTCTCACAACGAACAGCGTTCGAGCACACTGCCGGTGAGGCAACGCGCTCGTTGACCGGGACGACCCTGCACGTCGTAATTGACGCTTGGCCTATCATCACTTCCAGTCGCCGACCTACGGACGAACGCTCTACTCAGCCACCCATGAGCACCATTCTGGCCGACATCGCCGCAGCCGTGCGCGACGGAGACCACACTGTCTGCGCCGAGCTGGCAGATCGGGCACTCGAGGAGCACGACGCCCCCGAGATCCTGTCGCAGGGTCTCGTACCCGGAATGCAGGCGCTCGGCGAGCTCTTTCACGACGGCCAGGCGTTCCTGCCCGAGATCCTCATCAGTGCGCGGGCGATGCACGCCGGGCTCGGTCGGCTGCGCCCGTTCCTCGCGCGGGGGGGCGCGGCGATGAAGGGGACGGTGGTCATCGGCACCGTAGCCGGGGACCTGCACGACATCGGCAAGACCCTCGTCGCCCTGGTCCTCGAGGGGAATGGCTTCACGGTCATCGACCTTGGCGTCGATGTGGCCGCCGAGACCTTCGTCGACGCCGCCCGCGCCCACCGTGCCGACGTCGTCGCGCTCTCCGCCCTGCTCACTGCGACGACGCGGCAGTTCCGCACGGTCGTGGAGGCTCTGGAGCGAGCGCAGCTGCGCTCGCACGCGAAGGTGCTCGTCGGCGGAGCGGCCGTTTCCCAGGCCCTCGCCGATGAGGCCGGCGCCGACGCGTTCGCCCCGGACTGCATCTCCGCGGCTGCCGCCGTGGCGGAACTCGTCGCCGACCGGGCATTCTGAGCATGGCAGCCTTCACGCGAGAGCGGTTCCGAAGCATCTGCCGAGGCGAGCGGCCGGGTGACTTCGGCATCCTCGCCGACGTGTTCACGGTGCTCTCGTTCGAGAACTGCTTGGCGTGGGTCGCGCAGGGCGCACCCCCCTTCCTGGCGGAGGACTGGCCGGACGCCGGCACGGGGATACCGGAGGCCGTCCGCAGGTACTTCGATTTCGACGAGTCCCGGCTGCTGTACGAGGTGCACAGCGGCATCAACAGCGGCAGCGCGCGCGTGGGATTCAGGGGCGCCTCGTTCCGCGACGTCTCCTTCCTCGTCGAGCCGCCGTTCGGTCTCGACGTCGTCGAGGAGGACGACGAGAGCCTGGTGTTCGTGAGTCGCATGGGCTCGCACGAGAAGGTGAGCAAGGGGTCCGGTTGGGAGCTCACGCTGCCGGTCCAGCGGCCGGTGCGCGACCGTGAGACCTGGTCGCGGTTCAAGGAGCGGCTGGACCCTCAGTCGCCGACTCGCTATCCCCGAGATTGGGACGCGTATGTCGCCCGGGTGAACGCCCTGGACTGTCCGGTGGGCATGGAGGTGGGCGGGTTCTTTGGGTACCCCAACATGTGGATGGGCACCCAAGACCTCATGCTGCTCTTCTACGACGACCCGGGCCTCGTCGAGGAGATGATGGAGACGATCCTCCACCTCGAACTGGGCGTGGTGGCGCGCGTCGCCGCCGACATCGACCTCGACTTCGTCTGCTACTGGGAGGACATGGCGTACCGCTCAGGTCCTATGATTAGCCCGGCCATGACGCGCCGCTTCATGCTTCCTCGCTACGAGCGCCTCAACGAGGCTGTGCGCGCCGCGGGTTGCGACGTCTTCTTCCTCGACTCGGACGGCGACGTCGACCTGCTCGTCCCCCTCTGGCGTGAGGCGGGCATCAACCTGTTCTGGCCGCTGGAGTGCGCCGTCGGTATGGATCCGCTGGCGCTGCGCGCCAAGTACGGCAAGGAGATCATCCTCGCCGGCGGCTTGGACAAGCGCGTCTTCGGCGCGGGCAGGGAGGCAATCGAGCGAGAGGTCATGGACAAGGTACCGGCACTCGTGCAGTCCGGCCCGTACTTCCCGGCCCCAGACCACGTGGTGCCGTCGGACACGCCCTTCGAGAGCTTCTGCTTCTACATCAATCTGCTGCGCCGCATCCGCGGAGACGAACCGCTCGACCTCTGAACGCCTACTCCTCGGGCGACCGCTCGTCTGCGGCGGCCGCCCGGCCGGAGAAGTCGTAGCGCCCGCTGACCACCTCGAGGATGGGTCCGCGATCCGTCCACCGCACAGGTCCGAGCCCGTCGGCGGCCGCGATGTCCACTCCGCCCTCCGTGACGGGCGAACCGGGATCGACCGGCAGGCACAGCGAGGCGGTCAGACCGGGGGGCACCTCCACCTGCCACGCGAAGCGTTCGCCGTCTAGCGACCAGGAGCTCGCCAGGCGCCCGTGCGGCGTTTCGTACGAGCCACTGGCCCACGTGAGGCCACCTCCGGGCAGGGGAGCGAGCAGGGCGCGCCCGAAACCGGCCGCGCCCTGCTCGTCAACGCCGATGCCGGCGATGACGCGGTACATCCAGGCGCCCACCGCCCCCAGGACGTGGTGGTTGAGCGAGTTCATGGTGCGGTCCTGGAAGCCGCCCTCGGGCGTCCAGCCGTCCCAGCGCTCCCACACGGTGGTGGCGCCGTTGAGCACCTGAAAGAGCCAGGACGGGAACTTGGTCTGCAGGAGCACGTCGTAAGCCACGGCGACGTGACCAGCATCCGACAGCACGTCGAGGATGTGGGCCGAGCCCAGGAAGCCGGTGCTGAGGCGCGTCCCGCGCCGTCGGAGCAGCTCGACGAGCGCGGCGGCCGTCGGCGCCATAGCGCCGCGCTCGAGCAACCCAAAACGCAGAGCGAGCACGTGTGCTGTCTGGGAGTACACGGCGAGGACGCCATCTGGGGAGCAGAACCTGGCTCGGAAGACACGCGCCGCGTGTGAGGCGGCGCCGGCGAAGCGGCGCGCGTCGGCCGGCAGGTTGAGCGCCGCGGCGATGCGACTCATGAGGCCGGTCACGTGTGCCAGGTAGGCGGTGCCGATGAGGTCGAGCGGGGTTTCGACCTCCGCAGCGCCGCCCTCAGGCGCTTGCAGAGCGTCGACCGGCGTCAGCCAGTCACCGAAGCCACGGAAGTGCGGCGAGTCGGGGTGCGCCCGCACGCCGCCGACCAGCGTGCGCTCAACGTAGTCGACATAGCGCACCAAGGCGGGATAGTGGCTGCGCAGCACTCGCTCATCGCCGTACAGCACGTAGTGCCTCCAGGCGCATATCACGGCGGCGTCCGCCCAGCCCGGCCCGCCGTCGCTCATGCCGAAGAAGCCTATGTCGGGCGCCACGGGGGGGTAGGAGCCGTCCTCGGACTGGCCCAACTCGAGATCCACGAGCCACTTCTCGAGGAACCGTGAGAGGTCGAACGTGTACGCTGCGGCAGGCAGCACCAGCTGCAGGTCGCTGGTCCACCCCAGACGCTCGTCGCGCTGGGGGCAGTCGGTCGGCACGTCGACCAGGTTGCCCTCAATCGACCTGACGATGTTCGCGTACAGGCGCTCGAGCAGGGGATGCGAACAGGAGAAGTTTCCCGTCCTCTTCAGGTCGGAGCGCAGCACGTGTACGCGAAGCTCGGGCGGGTCCGCGGCATCCTGCGCCTCCGCCTGTACGTACCTGAAGCCGTGCACCGTGAACGAGGGCTCCCACGCCTCCACCCCCTCCCCGGAGAAGGTGTACGCGTCCGTCTGGCGCGCGTCGCCGAGGTTGTCGAGGTAGACGCTGCCGTCGGGGTGCAGGGCCTCGCCGTGTCGCAGCACGAGTGTGCTGCCGCGCCTCCCGCGGCCCCTGACGCCGCAGCGTCCTACGACGTTCGCGCCAACATCGTAGACCCACCAGCTCTCCCACTCGTCGAGGCGCCGGGGAGGAATCTCCGGCCTCAGTTCGCTCACCACCCGCACGGCTGGGCCGGGAGACGGGACCACGGCGATGCCGCTCACGTCTTGCGCCTGCGCCGGCCCCCACTCTCCGTCATCGAAGCGCGGCTCGCTCCACCCCCGCACGGCCCGGCGCCCGTCGTAGGCCTCGCCGAGGGCCAGGTCGGCGGCCAGCAGGGGGCCGTAGGTCACGCGGAAGCTGCTGTCCGTCACGACATCAACGACGGTGCCGTCCGCCAGCTGAACCACGAGGCGCGCCAGCACCAGCGGCCTCTCGCCGTAGTGCTGGCGTCCCACGCGGAAGAGATGTCCACAGTACCACCCGTCGCCCAGCACGAAGCCCAACGCGTTTTCTCCCTCGCGCAGCTGCTCTGTGACGTCGTAGGTCTGAGCAAGAACCCGACGACGGTAGTCCGTCCAACCGGGTGTCAGCTCACGGTCGCCAACTCGCTTGCCGTTGAGGAACGCGAGGTAGAGTCCCAGCGCCGTCACATACAGGCGAGCGCAGCGCGCTGGACCGGCGACCGCGAATACGCGGCGCAGGTAGGGCGGGGGGCATGTGGTGCGCGGGCCGCCACTGAGCGGCCCCCCAATCCACCGCGCGCCCCCCCAGTCGGAGGCCCGCAGCAGGCCGGTCTCCCACCACTCAGGGCCGGCTTGTGCCTGCTCGCCGTCCTTGCCCCAGACCTGCGCAGTCCACCAGACGCGTTCGGCCGACCCGACACGCGGTCCGCCTACGGCGCCTGCGTGGACCGCCCGGACTCCACGCGGCCGCTGTCCCAGAGCAGGTCCTCGCCGGCTGTGAGATCAGCCGGCTCGCGTGCGGCCAGAACGCGGTAGGCGGACTGCCCGGCGCCACGCCCTTCAGCCGCGATCTTCCACGAGAGGCGCGGCCGGGTCTCTGCGATGCCGAGCGGCCGCGCCTCACCCTCGCAGCGCAGGTCGTAGACCCTCACAGCTCTTCCAGCTGCGCGCCGCTCAGTCCTTGCGGCTCGACGCCGGCGCCCTTGACGAGGAAGAAGAGGCGTGCGCACTTGTCGGCGATGTCGACCAAGTCGAACGCTTCGAAGAGGTCCTCGCCCACCGCCACGCAACCATGCTTCTCCCACAGCACCAGCCGGTGGTCGCGGAGCTCCTCCACCGTCGCGCGCGCCAGCTCCTCGCTCCCGGGGCGCACGTAGCGCACCAGGCCGACGCCCTCCGGCACGACCACCTTCATCTCCGGGTGCATCGACCACAGCAGGTCGGTGAGCGCCCGCCCCGAGGCGTACCGCTCCACGTGCGTCAGGGCGATCAGGTGGTCGGGGTGGGTGTGCAGCACGACTTTCTTGGCGGGGTCGCTGCGCCTCAGGTGAGCGTGAACGGCGAGGTGGGAGACGAACTCCGACGTCAGGCGCGCGTCCTCTTGGCCGGCTCGCAAAGGATCTCGTAGCCGTCCGCCTTGTCCCTGATGCGGGCGAGAATGACGTTGTCCTCGGGGCGCTTGGCGATGTCCCTGAAGCGGGAGCCAGTGATCGTCACGAGGTACGTGCGTCCGGCCACCTCAGGGTATGGGATCGGCTCGATGACCTTTCTCACTGTGGTGGAGCGGGCGCACGACTCGTCCCCAGTCACGTCAAGCGAGAGGTTGCCGGCGTTGCGCTCGGCCCAGCCAAGCTCCCAGATGACGCGGGCGATGTCGGCGATTTGGGCGAGGGTGTCGTCGATCACTATAGCCTCCGGCCTGCGCCGCGAAGGTCAGAGCTCGTCGCCTTCGAGCAGCGGCTCGGACACGGCTAGCTTCTCCCGCTCCCGCGCCGCGCCGCCAGGGCGCGTCGCCTCGCTGGCCTCTCCCCGAGATACGCCTCGATGACGAGCGGGTCACTCTGCACCTCGGCGGGCGTGCCGGCGGCGATGATCTCGCCGCTGTTGAGGACGTACACCCACTCGCACAGGGTCATGATGAAGGGCAGGTCGTGCTCGACGATGAGCATGCTGCAGGCGCGCCGCTGTCGCAGCTCACGCAGCACCACGAGGAGCTCACGCGTCTCCACGTCGTTCATGCCTGCGGCCGGCTCGTCGAGGAGCAGCAACGACGGGGCAATGGCGATGGCGCGCGCAATCTCGAGTCTGCGCTGCGAACCGTAAGGGAGTTCGCGCGCCCGCGACTCGGCCCACTCCACCAGGTCGAACTCCTCGAGGATGCCCTCCACCGAGTCCTCCGTCTTGTCCGTGCGGTGGCGGCCCCCGGCGACGAGGCCCACCTCGATGTTCTCGCGCACCGTCAGCTGTGAGAACAGGCGGATGTTCTGGAAGGTGCGGCCGATGCCGGCGATCGCCACCCCCCGGGGACCGTGGCGGGTGACGTCGCGGCCGCCGAACTCGATCCTGCCGCTCGTGGCAGGATCGACGCCGGAGATAGCGTTCAGAAGCACGGTCTTGCCGGCGCCGTTCGGGCCGATAAGGCCGACGATCTGGGCCTCGCCGACCTCGATCGACACGTCGTTGAAGGCCGTGAACCCGCCGAACTTCTTGGTCGCCCCCGTCACCACGAGGCGGTGCGTGGCTGGCGGCGCCTCCCACGACCCCACCGTCTCGGGGTCGCGGATCGACCACGGTCGCGGCCGGCGTGGTGGCGGTCGGCTTCGCCGCGACTCCGCGCCGCCGCACCAGCGCCCAGATACGGACGAGCAGGGTCTCGATTTCGGCGTCGCCAACGAGACCGGTGGGGTGCCAGATGAGCACCGCCACGAGCACCACCCCGGTGAACAGCTGCGACAGCCCGAGGATGACGGGGACCTGCACCCCGAAGATCACGGGGCCGTCCCCGAGCACCCTGGTGGCCTCGCGGCCGATGGAGAGGACGACTGCGCCGAGCACCGCACCGCTCACGCTGTACATGCCGCCGAAGACGAGCATCGCGAGGATGAGGAACGTGAGGTTGGCGAAGATGTCGCCGGGTGTGATGGTACCGAGGAAGTGGGCGTACAGCACGCCCCCGAGACCGGCCAGAGGAGCGCTCGCGACCCAGGCCCAGAACTTGGAGCGGGCCACGTGCACGCCCACCGTCTCGGCCGCGAGGTCGTCTTCGCGCGTCGCTTGCACGCGCAAGCCGACCCGCGAGGCGCGGAACAGCCGGGCCACGACGATGGCCGCGATGGCGCCGACGCAGGCCACCATGAGCGTGGTGGATTGGGGAATGGCGTAGAACGCCTCAGCCCCGCCGGTTAGCGGTTTCCAGTTGATGAGCACCGCGTTGACGATGACGAGGAACGCAAGGGTGAAGATGGTGGCAGCGAGCTCCTGCAGGCGCGCCACTGCAACGCCGACCAGGGCGGCGACCGCGGTGGCTAGGACGATGCCGGCCGCCATCGCGAAGGGCACCGGCAGCTGGACACCGGCGAGACCCCAGGGCGCGTTTGGTATGGCGAAGTTCTTGACCGTCGGCGGCACGCTCAAGATGGCGCTGGTGTACGCAGCGAGCGCCGCCAGGCTGATGTGACCCAAGCTGATGATGCCGGTGTTGCCGATGAACATCTGCATCGACACGCTGAGCACCACGGACACGGCGAGGACGATGGAGAAGCGCTCGCCGATGCTGCCGCGCACGCCCGAGTAGGCGAACAGGCCGGCCATCAGTGCGGCGCCCAGCACCAGACCCCAGAAAGCCCCGCGAACGCCCGGATGGCGGACGCCGAGCAGCAGGGCGTCGCCGCTCATACGCGGCTTGCGCTCGCAGCGCCGAAGAGGCCGTTGGGACGAATGGAGATGACTATCGCGACCACGACGAACACGAAGCCCTGCGTCAGACCCGTCATGCTGGGCGGCAGCGTCGCGCGCAGGGCGACCTCGATGCCTCCCAGCAGGAACCCGCCGACCACGGCGCCGCCGAGGCGCCCGAACCCTCCGATGACGGTGGCCACGAACGACATCAGCAGCACGGACTGGCCCATCATCGAATCCACCGTGGCGCGGCGCCCGACGATGGAGATGCAGGCGAGCGCGGCCAGCACGCCGCTGATGAGAAAAGCCGCGAGGATGACGCTGTCGGCCTTGATACCCATAAGCCGAGTGGCATCGAAGTCCTCCGCCGCAGCACGCATCGCCCTGCCCAGCGTCGTCCTTCGCAGGACGAGGGTGAGTACCAGCAGCGCCGTCGCCGTCATGAGGATGGTGGCGATGTTGAGCAAGCTGAACTGGGCAGACAGGACACGCACCGACCGGCCTAGCCAGTCGGGTGGCGGCAGGGCGCGCACCCGTGTGGAGATGAGCGTCTGGAGCAGGCTGAGGATGATGATGCTCAGGCCGAAAGAGGTGAGCATCATCGTGGTCTCCGAGGAGTTGCGCACCGGCCGGAAGGCGATGCGTTCCATAAGGTAGGCGACCAAGGCGCCGACGAGGATGGCCGAGAGCGGCGCCAGCAGGAACGGGAACGGGATCCCGAAAACCACTAGGGCGTACATCGCGAAGCCGGCCAGCGTGATGATCTCGCTGTGGGCGAAGTTCACGAGTCCCATGATGGAGAAGAGGATGGCCAGCCCAAGTGCGACGAGAGCGTAGATGCTGCCCAGGCTCAGGGCGTTCACGATTTGCTCGACGACCTCGCGCACCCCGGCTCCTCTCCTGCCCGCATCCCGCTTCGCCGCCGACAGAACGCATCGATGTGGACCAATGGTCCAGTTCGCGCGAGTTTAGACCGACGTTTCGGCGAAGGTCAAGAACGCCGTGCAGAGGTCGCGGGTGGGGTCCGCAAGCCCTCTGCTTGCGGCCCACCGCCAGACGCCTGTACTCTCTCGCCCATGCGCTCCCGAGCTGAGTCGTATGCGGCCGACGGGCGGGCGCCGAAGGGCCGAGGGACGACGTGAGCGGGCACACCTTCGTCGCCGTCGACCTCGGCGCCGAGAGCGGCCGCGTGGTTGCCGGGCGGTTCGAGGACGGCGCGGTCGGGCTGGAGGAGGTCCACCGTTTCTCCAACCGTCCCCTGTGGCTTCCCGACGGTCTGCACTGGGACGTGCTGGGGCTGTTCCGCGAGTGCCTAGACGGCATCGGACGGGCGGGACGGCGATACCGCCTCAGCGGCGTCGCCGTCGATTCGTGGGGCGTCGACTACGGCCTCCTGGACGAGCGCGGCCGGATACTCGGCCTGCCGTACCACTACCGCGATCCGCGAACAGAGCAGTGGGTGCGGCGGGCCGGGGAGCTGATCTCCCCGGCCGATCTCTACGCGAGGACCGGCATCCAGACGCTGCGCATCAACACGCTGTACCAGCTGCTCGCCGAACGGGACTCGGCCGCGCTTCGCGAGGCGGCACGCATCGCGATGATCCCCGACCTCGCGGCGTTCTGGCTTTGCGGCGAGCTCGCCAACGAGCGCACGGTTGCCTCCACTACCGGCCTGCTCGACGCGCGCACCGGGAACTGGGCGCGGGACGTCGTCACACTGCTGGGCCTGCCCAAGCGGCCGTTCGCCGGGACCGTCGAGCCGGGGGTCGTGCTCGCCCCGCTCCTCGCGCGCCATCGCGAGGCGCTCGGCCTTCGGCAGCCGCTGCCGGTGATCGCCACCGCGGCGCACGACACCGCAGCTGCGTTTGCGGCCGCGCCGGCCGCCGGCGCGGACGCCGCGGTGCTCGCATCGGGCACGTGGTCGCTGCTGGGTCTTGTGCTCGACCGGCCGATGCTGGACCAGCGTGCGCGAGCGGCCAACCTCGCCAACGAGCGCGGCATTCTCGGGACAATCCGACTGCTGCGCAACGTGATGGGCCTGTGGCTGTTGCAGGAGTGCCGCCGCGTCTGGCGCGCCCCCTCAGGCGAGCCCCCGGCCTACGACGAGCTCGTGCGGGAGGCGAGCGCCGAGACAGACGGAGCGCCAGCCCTGTTCGACCCCGACCATCCCTCACTCGCCGGCCCCTGCGACATGCCGGGGCGGATTGCCGAGCTGCTAGTCGCCACAGGTCAGCAGGCGCCCGAGAGCCGCGGCCAGCTCGTGCGCGCAATAGTCGTGTCCCTCGCCTGCGCGTACCGCCGGGTCCTGGAGCAGCTCGAGAGCGTCTCCGGCAGGACCATCACCACCGTCAACATCATCGGCGGCGGCTCGCGGAATGCCCTGCTCTGCCAGCTGACCGCCGATATCAGCCGCCGCCACGTGCTGGCGGGGCCGTCGGAGGCCTCCGCCCTCGGCAACGTGCTCGTGCAGGCCCTGGCGTGTGAGCTGATTGGCGAGGATGAGCTTGCGACCATCGCCCGCGCTTCTGCGAAGGTGGTGACCTTCTCTCCGGGGCGCGACGATCAGGCGCCGGAGGAGACCTATGGGCGCTTCCTGGCGCTTCTGCGGTCGAGTGATGCGGTACATCAGCAAACAGGGGAAGGACCATGAGCTCACCACAAGGCACGAGGGTCGAGGACCGGCTGGCCGAGCTGCGCATCGAGACGCCCTCCTGGGGCTACGGCGACTCGGGCACTCGCTTCGCCGTGTTCCCTCAGAGGAGGCGGCCCACGATGTGTACGCGCGCGTAGAGGCCGCCGCGGAGGTGTGGAGGCTGACGGGGAGTGCCGACGCGGTCGCCCTGCACTTCCCGTGGGACGGGGTGGACGACCTGCAGCGGCTGCGGGCGCACATTGAGAGCAGCGGGCTGCGTGTGGGGGCCGTCAACGCCAACCTCTTCCAGGACCGCGACTACCGCCTCGGCTCGCTGGCCAGCCCCTTCGCCGAGGTGCGGGAGAAGGCCATCGCACAGCTCCTCGACTGCGTGCGCGTCGCCGCGGAGCTGGGGTCGACGGCGCAGTCGCTGTGGCTCGGCGACGGCACCAACTACGCCGGCCAGGACGACCTGCGAGGCCGGCGGCAGAGGCTGCTCGACGGACTCTCCCGTGTCTACGCCGCGCTCCCCCTGGAGCAGGAGCTGCTCGTCGAGTACAAGCCGTTCGAGCCGGCCTTCTACGCCACGGACATCGCCGACTGGGGCTCCGCTATTCTGCTCTGCGCGGCGCTGGGCGACCGGGCGCGTGTGCTCGTCGACATCGGCCACCACGCGCCGGGCGCCAACGTCGAGCAGATTGTTGCGCTGCTCTCCGCCGAGGGCCGCCTCGGGGGGATCCATCTGAACGCCCGGCACTATGCTGACGACGACCTCATCGTCGGCTCCGTGAACCCCTTCGAGCTTTTCCTGGTCTTCACCGAACTCGTCGTCGCCGGCGCACCGCTGCCACGCCTCACCATCGACCAGTCGCACAATGTGGAGCCTAAGCGCGAGGCGATGGTGCTGAGCGTCATGAATCTGCAGGAGGCCTACGCCAAGGCTCTGCTCGTCGATAGAGAAGCCCTGCGTCAAGCCCAGGAGCTTGGCGATGTTCTGCGCGGCCACGAGCTGCTTCGCGAGGCGTTCGCCACGGACGTGCGGGAACTGTGTGCGGCCGTGCGCGTGCGACTCGGCGGGGTGGCGGATCCCCTGACCGCCGCCCGCCGCCCACGGATCTAGTGTCCTGAGTCGTTGATCCGCTGACAATACAAAGCGAGGCTCTGGAGGATCTCATCGGCGCTCTTGTGCCAGACGAAGGGCCTCGGCTCCTCGTTCCAGAGTCGGGTCCAGGTGCGGATCGAGGCGACCAGCTCCTTGGTCGAGCGGTGCGAGCCGCGCCGCAGCCAGCGTTCGGTCAGTTCGGCGAACCAGCGCTCGACGAGGTTGAGCCAGGACGAGTAGGTGGGCGTGAAGTGGAAGCTGAAGCGCGGATGGCGCAGGAGCCAGCGCTGGATCGCGGGCGTCTTGTGGGTCGAGGAGTTGTCGACGATGACGTGCACCTCGAGCGCCCTCCGGCACGCTGCGGTCCACGAGGTTCAGGAAGCGGCGGAACTCCTCGGAGCGGTGGCGCGCGGTGAGCTCGCTGATCACGCAGCCCGAGGCGACGTCGAGGGCGGCGTAGAGGTTGGTCGTGCCGTGGCGGCGGTAGTCGTGCGTGGCCCTGGCCGGCGTCGTCGGCAGCAGCGGCAGGATCGGGGCCGTGCGCTCGAGCGCCTGGACCTGCGTCTTCTCGTCCACGCAGAGCACGACCGCGGCTTCGGGCGGGTTCAGGTAGAGCCCGACGATGTCCCTCACCTTCTCGATGAACAGCGGGTCGGTGGAGAGCTTGAAGGACTCGAGCTGATGGGGCTTCAGGGCGAAGGCGCGCCAGATCCTGCTCACCGCGCTCTGGCTCATGCCGGTCGCCTGGGCCATCGAGCGGGTCGACCAATGCGTCGCCCGCGGCGGCTCCTCCTCGAGGGTCTTCGTGATCACCCGCTCCACGTCCTCGTCGCTGATCGTGCGCGGCTTGCCCGGCCGCGGCTCGTCGTGCAGGCCGTCGAGGCGCCTCTCCACGAAACGCGAGCGCCACTTGCCGACCGTGACCTGGTCCACGCCCTCGGCCGCCGCTACCTGCTGGTTGGTGAGCCCCTCCGCGCAGGCGAGGACGATGCGGCAGCGCTGCGCCAGGGCCTGCGCGCTGGTGGGCCGCCGCGCCCAGCGCTCAAGGGCCTCGCGCTCCTCGCCGGACAGCGCCAGATGAGCCTTCGGTCGTCCCGTGCCAGCCATGGTCCCTCCCATCATCGCAGACACGGATGATGAGAGCACAAGCCGACCTATCATTCAAGCGAACTAACGACTCAGGACACTAGCGCTCCTCGTGAGCGACCGAGAGCTCATCGCCGCTTTCTGCGAGGAGGCGCAGGCGGCCGCGTGACACTTGGGCACGTCGGAGCGGTGGCCCTCCGTCCTCACCCGCAGAGGAGGTGACACCGACCGTGAAAGCTGCCGTCCTCCACGGTCGCGGGGTCGTGGAACTGCGTGAGGTCCGGAAGCGGTAGCCAAGGCGCCCAACAACGTCACGACATCGATCTTGCCGTGAAGATCCTTCGCCACTCAGCAGCACTCAAAGCACTCATTCTTCCCAGCGCAGGCTGAGACACCACGTGTGAAGGCTGGTTCGGGCCTCGCTCGCGCGACAGCGGCGCATTGACGTCAATGGCATCGCGGTCTAAAGTGCCGCCTACCGTACCATTCGGTGCGGGTTCTGCTGTGGCGGTTCTCGGGGGAGGTCACTCATGGGTTCACGTTCCGTAGGACGAGCGCTTCTGGCGCTCACGTTGACGGCGGCCCTGCTGCTCGCCGCCGCCGCTTGTGGCGACTCGTCCTCGCCGTCGGATTCCAGTTCGGAATCGGCGGCGGCGTCCAGCGATCCACTCGTCATCGGCTTCGCGGCCGGGCTCACCGGCATGGGCGGCGACAACTTCACCCTTCAGGGCGTCGAGTACGAGGTCGACAAGCTCAACGCCGCCGGGGGCGCAGCCGGTCATCCCATCACGCTGATCACCAAAGACATGAAGAGCGAGCCAGCTCTCGCCGGCACCGTCACGCAGGAGTTGCTCGACAAGGGCGCGCAGGTCATCATCGGTCCGGCCTTCCCCTCGCTCGGCGCGAGCGTGATACAGACCGCCGGCAACGCCGGCGTCACAGTAATCTCGGCGCTCTCGACGCAGCCAGAGTACACGGTAGTCGGCGGCATGCCCGCGTATCTCGCCGCCTTCGGCGACAACACGCAGGCCGCGGCCGCTGCGGAGTACGCCCTGAAGCAGGGGTACAAGACCGCCTTCACACTGGTCTCGCCCGACCTCTCGTATACGTCGGCCACGCCTGAGTGGTTCATCGAGGCCTTGCAGAACGGCGGCGGCTCCCAGGTCGGTACGGCCAACTTCTCTCTCGGCCAGACGGACTTCGGCCCGCAGGTCACGCAGATCAGCAACATGTCGCCACAGCCGGACGTCATCTACACCGCTGCGTTTGGCGCCGAGGTCCTCACGTTCCTGCGTCAGCTCAGGGAGGCCAACGTCGATGTGCCCGTCATCGGCGCGGACGGCAACGACACGCAGGTGACGATCACGGCCGGAGGCAAGGCCGCCGAGGGCCTCGTGTTCACGACGCACGGCTACGCGTCGCCGGGCTCTCCCTATTCCGACCTCATCGAGGGCCTCACGAAGAAGCTCGGCAAGCCGCCGGAGACGCCGGGATTCTCGGCTCTCGGCGCCACGGCCGTCGACATCATCGCCGCGGCCGTGGCCAAGGCCGGCTCCACCGATCCGGAGGCCATCGGCAAGGCCTTCGCGCAGCTCGAGAACGTCGCCACGCCGACCGGCAGCGTGACGTACGTGGGCACCGGCGGCGTGCCCATCAAGGCAGTGGCGCTCGTCAAAGTGGAGAACGGCGAGTTCGTTCTCGCCGACACCATCACGCCGAGCTGGGTGCCGGAGTACGGCGCGCAGTGACGCAGCAGGAGGTGGTACTCAAGATCTCCGGCCTCGTCACACGGTACGGCTCCATCGAGGCGCTGCACGGCGTCTCGTTGGAAGCCCGCCGTGGCCAAATCGTCGCCATCGTCGGGGCCAACGGCGCCGGCAAGACGACTCTGCTCGCCTCCATCATGAAGTGGGTGCGGCCCTCGGCGGGTTCGATCGTCTACGAGGGACAGGACATCATGCCGCTGGCCACGGAGAGCATCGTGGCGCGCGGGCTCACCATGGTGCCGGAGGGACGGAGGATCATCAAGCAGCTGACGGTAAGGGAGAACTTGCAGCTCACCCTCGGCTCACGAAGGGGCCGAGGGGACCTCGCCGCCGACGAACAGTGGATTTCGGAGCTTTTCCCCATCCTGGGAGAACGGGCCGGCCAGCAGGCCGGCCTGCTCTCCGGGGGGGAGGCGCAGCAGCTGGCCATCGCCCGCGCCCTCATGGGCAGCCCGCAGACCCTGCTCCTCGACGAGCCGTCATTGGGGCTCGCTCCCAGAATGGTCGAACGGGTCTTCGACCTCATCCCACGCCTCCGCGAGCGGGGGATCACCGTGGTCGTCGTCGAGCAGAACGCGTTCAAGGCTCTCGGCGTCGCCGACTACGCCTACGTTATGCAGACCGGCCGGATCCACACCGAGGGCACGCCCGAGTCCATCCTCGAGGAGGAAGACCTGCTGGCCAGCTACCTTGGCTCGGGCGCGAGGGTCCAGTAGGCACTGAAGGAGGCCACCAGTGGTCGCAAACGTCGGGTGTTCCACACTCACGTTCCACATGCTGTCCTTCCGCGAGGCTCTCGAGCGCATCCAGCGGCTGGGCTTCACTGCAATCGACCTCGCGATGATCGCCGAGTTCTGTCCTCACGCCGACCCGCACGCCGACGAGCAGCAACGGGCGCGCGTAGCAGAGGCCATCGCGCGGGCCGGACTGAAGGTGACGAGCATCAATGCCTGGTCGCTCGAGTTCGTCAATGACGAGGGCGGAGCCGAGCAAGCGCACATCAGGGGTGCCCTGCGCATGGCCGAGGCCGTCGGCGCGCCCGTCGTTACCGTGCAGCCCGGGGGTCCTGTGCAGCCGGAACGATGGGAGGAGTCCGCGCCATGGGTCGCGGAGCTACTGAACGGCCTCGGGGCGGAGGCGAAAGCCGCTGGCATCTCATTGGCAGTCGAGGCTCCTCACATGGGCACCTTCGCCGAGCAGTTCGAAAGGGCCTGCAGCCTGGTCGATCTGCTCAGCCGCGACGAGGTGGGCGTGGCCCTGGACACCAGCCACGTGCTGAACGGTGGCGGGACGATCGCCGATGCCCTGCGTCGATACGGCACCCGGGTCCGTCACGTCCACTTGAGGGACTACCGCAACGGCAGCATCTTCGTGACCCCGGGCGACGGCGTCATCGACTTCGCCGAGGTGGTCGGCGGCCTCGACTCGCTCGGCTATGCGGGCGGCCTCTCGCTTGAGCTCGAGTACGAGGAGGAATCCACGGAGGTGGCGGAGCGCGAGACGATCCGTGCCCGCCGCTTCTTCCATCACATGTCTGAGACGCTCTTCGAGCGGGCGCCGGGGGGTGGCGCACATGGGAGGCAGTAGCGACAGAGTCCGCATTGGCTTCGTCGGCTGCGGGCAGCACGGCTCAACCATCGTCTATCCGAGCCTGCGCTTCACCGACCTCGAGCTGGTCGCTACCTCGGCGCTGACTGAAGAGGAGGCGCGGCGCAACGCGCGCCTGTTCGGCGCCGAGCGCTGGCATGTGCGGCATGACCGCCTCTTGGAGCTGGAGACGGACATCGCCGCACTCGTGGTCGTGGTGCAACCCTTCCAATACGGCGAGATTGTGCGCGACGCCCTCGCGCGTGGCCTGCCGGTCTACGCCGAGAAGCCGGCGGCTTCTTCGGTGGCAGAAGTGGCCGAACTGATCGAGCAGGCGCGAGCCACGGGTCTACCGGTGTGCGTCGGCTACATGAAGCGGTTCGCTCCGGCCTACGAGCTCCTGCACACCGCCATCGGCAAGCCCGAGTTCGGGCGGCCCTCGTTCTTCTCCGGCACCTTCGCCATGGGCGAGGGCGTCTACACGGACGACTACTCCTTCCTCGTCGACAACTCGGTACACATGGTCGACCTCGCCCGGTACCTGATGGGCGAGATCGCCGAGCTGGCGGTGAAGCGCGCCGAGGGCGCCGGCGGCCGGGTCGCCTACGCCGTGGCCCTCCAGTTCGCGAGTGGCGCCGTGGGCACGCTGCACCTCTCGACGCTGCAGTCCTGGGAGGCGCACAACGAACGCGTCGAGGTCACCGGCGAGGGCATGGCCGCGGTCGTCGACAACGTCGTCAGCTACCGCGAGTACGCCCGCTCTGGGCCGGGAGCCGCCTGGGAGCCCAACTTCACTGTGCCCCTCGACGAGAACCACTTCCTGTCAGTTGCCGGATATGCGCCGGAGCTGCAGCACTTCGCCGACGTCGTTCGAGGTCGCTGCTCGCCGCGAACGACCATCGAGGACTCGCTGCGCGCCTTGGAGGTCATCGATCGCATCTACGTGACCGGCGGCGGGGTGCTGCACGAGGGGCTGCGACCGACCATACGGCAATGAGGCGCTGGCGTGACTGAGCCCTCGCACATCGAGGTGCACCGAGGGGACTGCACACTCCACGTCTCGGTGGAGGGAGAGGGGCCGTCGTTGCTCTATCTGCACGGTCTCACCAGTCTCGCAGCGACGGCCTGTCTAGAGGCGCCCAAAGGCTTCCGCCTCGCCGTGTTCGACCAGCGGGGCCACGGCTCGGCGACGCACTTCCTCGACTCCGCTGTGTACGCGCTGGACGAGTTCGCCGCCGACGCCCTCGCCGTGCTGGATGCCTTGGGTTGGGAACAGGCGGCCCTCGGCGGCACGTCGATGGGCTCGGCAGTCGCTCTGCATCTCGCCCTCACACAGGGTCGGCGCGTCCAGGCGCTGCTGCTCGCCGGCCCGGCCATCGGCGGCCGGTGGCCCGACGAGGTGTCGGTCGCCGACATGAACGGGACGGCCGAGGTGCTCGAGGAGTGGGGCCTGCCGGCCGCGATCGACGTCACCCGCTCGTCCCTCTTGGCGGAGGGCCTGCCCCCGGAGGCTACGGCCTTCCTCGCCACGTGGTCGCTGCAGGACGCGCGAGCCCTGGCCGTCGCCATCCGCACGGTGATGCGCTGGCGGCCCTTCCCCGACCTCGACGTGCTCTCGCGGCTTACCGTCCCCGTCGGCGTCGTCGGCTGGCCCGACGACCCGCTGCATCCGCTGCGTCTGGCGGAGGAGGTCGCGCGCATCACGGGCGGGTGCCTCCATACAGTCGAGGGCCTCGCCGCCGTACTCACGGACCCGGGCGTCGTGTCACAGGGCCTTCTCGAGGCATGGCACGCGGCCACGGAACGGGTGAGCCCGTGAGCCGGGCCGCGCGGGCATCGGGACGGCCCAACCGGGTCTGGGAGGACATTGAGACGCGCGTCTCGGACGACGACAGCGCCCTGTTCCCGGAGGCGGCGAGCGACATGGTCACGCGCTGGCTGCGTTCGCTCATCTTCTCGGGGGAGCTCGGGCCGGACGACTGGTTCCCGCCCGAGCGCATTCTGGCGGAGAAGCTCGGCATCTCAAGGCTGACCCTGCGCACGGCCCTGAAGACGCTGGAGGGTACCGGCTACATCGTCACCGAACGCGGCGTCACGGGGGGTTCCAGGGTCAGTGACGCGGACTCGCTCCTGAGGTGCTGGACGCAGTGGGTGATCTTCCATTCGGAGGACCTGGACGACATCCTCGAGATGCGGCGCACGATAGAGCCGCGCATGGCAGTGCTCGCTGCACGCCGCCGCACCGAGGAGGAACTCAGAGCCATGCAGGAAGCCGTGGCATGCGAACGAGCTGGCAAGACGGACCGTTCTGAGCTCTTCCACACCGACATGGAGATCCACCGCGCCATCGCCAGGGGCGCCCACAGCAGGCGTCTGGAGCGCGCCATGGTCGCGACGCGCGAGGAACTCTTCCTGCCCGTCGACCAGGCGCTCTTGGACGGGCGCGAGCTCGAGATGAATGACTCGCACGCGGCCATCGTGGAGGCCATCGCCGGCGGCGACCAGCAGCGCGCCGCCCGTCAGGCCGAGCACCACGTCGACCTCGTCGAGGCCCTGCTCCGCCGCGCCTGCCAGATGTCCATCGCCGCGCTCTCCGCGGCGCCGCCGCTAGACCCCGAGAGGTGACCGTGCAGCCCTCCACCGACACTGCCCAAGTCGTTTGCCTCACCGTCAACGGGCGCCGTCACGAGCTGCTGCTCGGTCGCGACCTGCTCGTATCGCATACGCTCGCCGACGTGCTCCGCGAGCGCCTCGGCCTCACCGGCCTCCAGGTGGCCTGCGACGAGGGCGCGTGCGGCGCCTGTACGGTGATCATCGACGGGCAGGCGGTGCTGTCGTGCATGACCCTCGCCGTGGAGGCTGCGGGCCACGAGATCCTCACCATCGAGGGCCTGCCCGAGGACGACCCGGTGGTGCAAGCTTTCGCCTGCCAGTGCGAGCCGGGCCACGGCACCGCACTGCAGTGCGGCTTCTGCTCGCCCGGCGCGGTCATGACGGCCAAGGCCTTCCTCGACGAGAACCGCGCGCCCACCTTGGACGAAGTGAAGGAGGCGCTCGCCGGCAACCTGTGCCGCTGCGGCTGCTATCAGGGCATCGCGCAGGCGGTGCTTAGCGCGGCGGCAGCGCTGCGGGAGCGGCGCGGCGATGGCGGCGGCGGGGAGACTGCCGGCTTCGCGAAGGCGGTCGGTGGGGCGCGAGCTCCCGGGAGGGCGAGGCAATGAGCCGCCCGTTCGCGCCCCGCGAGCCGAAGCGCTTTGTCGGCACGTATCGACCCCGCATCGACGCCCTCGAGAAGGCGAGCGGCCGCGCCGAGTATCTGGGCGACGTCGCCCTCGGCATCAAGCTCCCGGGCATGCTGCATGCGCGCGTGCTCAGGAGCCCCCACCCGCACGCGCGCATCCTCAGCATCGACACCTCACGGGCCGAGGCCCTGCCCGGCGTGCACTGCGTGCTCACCTACGCCGACCCCGAGGTCGCGGCGCTCAAGCCCACCAACAGCGCCTGGACGAGCATGAACACGGCCGGCTACACGCAGATGTACTGGCCGAGCCTGCGCGACCGTCGTGTGCTGAGCGACCACGTCACGTGGGTCGGCGACGAAGCCGGCGCCGTGGTAGCCGCCGAGACGGAGGAGATCGCCGTGGAGGCTCTGCGCCTGCTCGACGTGGAGTGGGAGGAGCTGCCGTTCGCCCTGCGACCGCAGGACGCCCTGGCCGAAGGCGCTCCCGTCATCCATCCCGAGATCGACCCGAGCGGCAACCTCTTCCCGGTGGCTAAGGACACACAGGAGGACGTGTTCTACGAACACGGCGACGTGGCCGAGGGGTTCGCAGACGCGGACGTGATCGTCGAGGTCACCTCGCGCCACCACCGCGCCGATCACGGCTGTCTCGACACGCGCGGCTGCCTGGTGCGTTGGCAGGGCGGCAAACTCACCTGCTGGACGAACCTCTACCAGGCCGACCAGACTCGCATGCATATCGCCGAGATGCTGGACATGCCGCTGAACAAGGTCAGGGTCATCTGCCCATACCTCGGTGGCTCCTTCGGGCGCGGCAACGTCGGTGACCAGGTGTTCTTCATCTTCACGGCCATCCTCGCACGCCGTACCGGCCGCCCCGTGCGCTTCAAGCACTCCCGTCGGGAGGACTTCCACGACACGCGGAACGCAGTGGAGTACTGGATGCGGGTGGGCGCGACGTGCGACGGCCGCATGACGGCGCTCGAGACGCACGCCCTCGGCGACAGCGGCGCGTATGCCGAGCACACACACGCCGCCGTGAAGATGGTGCTCGAGTTGGATGCGATCGAGGTGCTGCTGCCGCGCATCCCCGCAGTGCGTCTCAAGGGCCACTCCGTCTACACCAACAGCATCCCGGGCGGCTGTATGAGGGGTATCGGCAACATCCAGTTCAACATGGCCATGGGCCTGGCCGTGGACGAGCTCGGCGAGCGCCTCGGCATCGACCCGCTCGAGATCGCCGTACACAACTTCAGCCACGAGTGGGAGGAGACGCCTAACGCCAGCCTGCACGCGGTGCTCTCCGCCGGCGCCGAGCGCATCGGGTGGAAGCGGAGGGCTGCGCCCGGCGCCGCCGCACCGGGCCCCGACGGCAAGCTTCGCGGCCTCGGCTTCTCCTTCCACCACGCCTGGCACGCGGCCTGGCAGGAGGAGGCGCGCGGTCGCGTGCAGGTCGGCATCACGCTGAACCCCGACGGTTCGGTCGTGCTCGACGCACCCCAGGCCGAGACCGGCACCGGTTCCAACACGTGCGCCGTGCTTGCCTGCGCCGAGGCGATGGCGCCCTTCGGCGTGACCCCCGAGGACGTCGAGTGGGTGGCGAGGGTCGACACCGAGACGGGCCTCAAGGACATGGTGCAGACCGACAGCGCCGTCGCTTACCTGCACGCCGAGGTGATGCACCTGGCCGCGGCCGACATCCGGACGCAGCTCCGCCGCGCCGCCGCCGCCGTGCTCGGGGTGGACGCGGCGGCCGTCGACCTCCGCGACGGCCTCGTCCTGGTGGACGGTGCCGAGACCGGCACGAGCGTCAAGGACGTCCTGCGTGCGCCGGACATGCTGCCGCTGCGCGCCATGGCGACGGAGATGCCGCCGCTGCAGAGGACGGGAGCGCCCTACCTCGCTACCTTCGCTGAGGTGGCCGTCGACCCCGAGACCGGCAAGGTGGACGTGGAGCGACTCATCGTCGTCCATGATGCCGGCACGGTGATGTACCCGACCGGCGCCGAGGCGCAGCAGATCGGCGCCCAGGTGCAGGCCGTGGGCGAGGCGCTGTACGAGGAGGTCGTGTACGACGACCTGACGGGCAAGCCGCTCTCGTTCAACTGGGTCGACTACACAATGCCGACCATGCTCGACATGCCGCAGGTGGAGCCGGTCCTGCTCGAGGTCTGGAAGGGCGCCGGCACCTACGGCGCCTGCGGCGTGGGTGAGTCGGCCATCACCTGCACGCCACGCGCCATCCTCAACGCCATCCACAACGCCACCGGCGTGCGCATCAACGAGATCCCCGCCAAGCCGGAGAGGGTGCTCGAGGCGCTGGCGCGCAAACGCGAAGGGCGGCCGGGGCTCGACGAGGAGCTGACGGCGTCCGTGCGGAGCCGTCTGGCGGCCGCCGACCGCCTGCGGGCCTCGTCGGGGACCCGTGCCGGCGAATCGACGTCCGCTTTCCCCGCCGCAGAGGTGGGGCCATGACCTTCACCCACCATTCCGCCGTGACGGTCGACCACGCCGCGGAGCTGCTCTCCACGTGCGGCGACGGTGCCCGCCTCGTGGCGGGCGGCACCGACGTGCTCGGCGTCGTCAAGGACCGCGTGCACTCGCAGGGTCCATCGGCCCTCATCGACCTCAAGCGCGTACCCGGCTTGGACGGCATCGAGGAGCGCGAGGGCGGCCTCGTCCTCGGCAGCATGGTACGGCTGTGTGAGATCGAGCGACACCCTCTCGTGCGCGAGGGCTACCCTGCCCTCGCCGCGGCCGCTCACGCCGCGGCCTCGCCTCAGCTGCGCGCGATGGGCACTCTGGGCGGCAACCTCTGCCAGGAGCCGCGCTGCTGGTACTACCGCGCCGCCGATGACAGCTTCCACTGCACGCGCAAGGGCGGACGCTACTGCAACGCCTTCACCGGGGACAGCCGCTATCACTCCGTGGCCGGCTCAATGAAGGTGATCACGCGACCCTGCACCGCCGCCTGCCCCGGCGAGGTGGAGATCCCCGAGTACCTCGAGCTGCTGCGCGCCGGGGACGCGGACGGCGCGGCGCGGCGCCTGCTCGCGCGCAACGCGCTGCCGGCGGTGACTGGTCGCGTGTGCCCGCACGCGTGCGAGGGCGACTGCAACCGTGGTCTCTTCGATGAGGCCGTCTCCATCCGCGAGGTGGAGCGGCACCTCGGCGACCGTGTGCTCGAGTGCGTCGAGCTTCTGGGCGAGCCGGCGCCGCCGTCTGGCCGACGCGTGGCCGTGGTGGGCTCAGGGCCCGCCGGTCTCTCGGCGGCGTACTACCTGCGGTTACACGGTCACGGCGTCACCGTGTTCGAGCGCGCCGACCGACCGGGCGGCATGCTGCGTTACGGCATCCCTGAGTACCGCCTGCCGCGGGAGGTGCTTGAGCGCACCATCTCGTCGCTCGAGGGCCTCGGCGTGGAGATTCGCACCTGCATGTCCTTGGGGAGCTCGCTGGACCTGGGCGCCCTCCGCGCCGAGTTCGACCGCGTGTTCATCGGCATCGGGGCTTGGGGCCTGCCGCGCATCGGGCTCGAGACGGAGGATGAGCTGCTCGCCGGCCTCGAGTTCCTCTCGGCTGTAGCCGAGGGCGAGCGGCGGGTGCCGGGTCCCCGCGTACTCGTCATCGGGGGCGGCAGTGTGGCCATGGACGTGGCCGTCACGGCACGGCGCCTCGGCGCCGAGCAGGTCACGGTCGCCTGCCTCGAGACCTGCGAGGAGATGCCCGCCCTGCTGGAGGAGCTGGAAGGCGCAGTGGCCGAGGGCATCGAGCTGGTGCCGTCCTGCGGCCCGTCCAGGGTGCTGCGCCGCGATGCGCGCGTGACCGGCATGGAGCTCGTGCGCTGCACTTCGGTGTTCGACGAACAAGCGTGCTTCGCGCCGACCTTCGACGAGAGCAGCCGTTTTGTCATTGAGGCCGACGAGGTGATTCTCGCCGTTGGCCAGCGCGTACAGGGGGACTTGCTTGCGGCCGCCGGTCTGCAGCCGGAGGGCGGCCGCCTGCTGGCCGACCCCGTCACGCAGCGCACTACGGCCGACGATGTGTACGCCGGCGGCGATGTAGCGACAGGACCGTCCACCGTGATCGCCGCCATCGGCGCCGGCCGGCGAGCGGCCGAAGCGATCCATGGCGATCTCAGACGTGAGACTGACGGCCGCTGGCACAGCACCCCCGCCCCCGGATCGGCTTGCCGCGGCGTCGACCCCGACACCGACGACGAGCACTGCTTCCAGCCCTTCGACCCCTCGTGCGCAAGCCCCTTGCCACGCTACGACCCCGCTCTCGTTCCGCCAGAGGATCGCTCCATCTGCGACGAGGATACCTGCACCGTCGGGGAGCCTGTCGCGCTTGCTGAAGCTGGGCGCTGCTTCAACTGCGGCTGCATCGCCGTCAGCGCTTCCGACCTCGCGCCGGTCCTTGTCGCGCTCGACGCGAGCGTGGTCACCACCGAGCGCGAGATCGCCGCTGCCGATTTCTTCGCCGTCGGCCCGACAACGTCGACGGTGCTGCGCCCCGGAGAGGTGGCCCTCGAGGTGCGCCTGCCGGCGCCGAACGCTACACGAGCCGCCTACGAGAAGTATCGCTTGCGCAACGCGATTGACTTCCCCATCATCTCGGCCGCCGTTGCGCTGCGCGTCGAAGAGAGGAGGGTGGCAGACGCTCGCGTCGTCCTTGGGGCGGCCGCGCCGGTGCCCCTGCGCGCAGCCGCGATTGAGGACGCTCTCCGTGGGCTCGACGTCTCTCCTGAGGAATTGGCCCAGGCGGCTCGGGTGGCGGCGGCTGAGTGGGCGGCCGCCTGCGCGCCGCTCCCGGCCAACGCGTACAAGCTGACGATCGCCGCGGCCGTGGTAGCGCGTGCGACGGAACGAGCGGCGCTCCTGCACGATTCGTCCGGAGCCCTCCCCATGTCGGGCGCAGAGCGGTGAGCGCGCCACGGGGCCTCTCACCGGCGCGGGGTCTGAGGGTCGACGTCGGATCGGGACGCGCCGAGCGTGAGGAGCTGGACCCGGAGGTTGTGAGGAGCTTCCTCGGTGGTCGCGGTTTCGGCGCCTACCTGCTGCTGCGCGAGCGGGCACACGAGGTGGACCCGCTCTCTCCCGAGAACCCGTTGATCTTCGCGCCCGGGCCGCTGACCGGCACGAGGGCGCCCTCTGCCGGCCGCTACAGCGCCAGCGCCCGGTCGCCGCTCACCGGGACGGCCTTCGATGGGAACTCCGGCGGCGCGTTCGGAATCGCCCTGCGCCGCCTCGGCCTCGAGTACCTCATTCTCACCGGCGCCTGCGACACGCCGTCCTACCTCGTGATCGACGAGCACGGCGCGAAGGTGCTCTCGGCGAAGGCACTGTGGGGTCTCGAGGTGCCGGCCGCCCACGCTCGCATCAAGGAGCTTCACGGTCGCTGTGAGGCCAGCGTGATCGGGCCGGCCGGGGAGCGAGGCGTGCTGTTCGCCTCCATCGTCAACAACCACGGACGCCATCTGGGTCGCGGCGGGTTGGGCACGGTCATGGGCGCGAAGCGCCTCAAGGCGATCGTGGCGCTGCCCGGCGAGCATCCACTGCCCGCGCCGGCCGACCCTGAGCTTTTCGACTTCGTCGTCTACGAGGCGCAGAAGATCCTCAGAGCGAACCCGATCACGAGTCAGGCTCTGCCCCAGTTCGGGACGCCGGTTCTGGTCAACGTGCTCAACGAGGCCGGAGCGCTGCCCACCCGCAACTTCCGCGAATCGCGCTTCGAGCACGCTCAGTCGGTCAGCGGCGAGGCGCTGCGCGCGGGCTTCGTGGAGAAGCGAACGAGCTGCTCCGGGTGTTTCATCGGCTGCACCCGCCGCACGCGCAGCAGCACGAGTCGGGGCGAGGGACCGGAGTACGAGACCATATGGGCCTTCGGCCCGGCTTGCGGCGTGGGCGACCTTGACGCAATCGTCCGCGCCAACTACGCCTGCAACCGGGCCGGCATCGACACCATCTCCATGGGCTCGACCATCGCGTGTGCCATGGAACTGACAGAGCTGGGAGTGCTGGAGGGCGGCCCGCGGTTCGGCGACGGGGAGGCGCTGCTGCGTCTCGTCGCCGAGACGGCGGAGCGGCGCGATCTGGGGGCGGAGCTGGGCGACGGATCGTCACGGTTCGCGCGCCGCTACGGACATCCGGAACTCTCCATGAGCGTGAAGTCCCTCGAAATGCCTGCCTACGACCCCCGAGCGATGAGTGGTCAGGGTCTCGCGTTCGCCACGTCGAACCGTGGAGCGTGTCACCTTCGCGCAAACATGCTGGGCCCGGAAGTCCTGGGCGTGCCCAAGATGATCGATCCGTTCGCGACCCGAGGTAAGGCGGGCCTGCTCATCTACATCCAGCATCTCAACGCCGTGCTCGACTCCCTCGTCGAATGCAAGTTCACAGCGTTCGCGATCAAGGAGGACTACTTCGCGAGGCTGCTGAGCGCAATGTGGGGCGTCACAGTCGATCCGCAGGAGCTCGTGCGCATCGGCGAACGCATCTGGCATGCGGAGCGCGTGTTCAACATGCGCGTCGGCTTCGGACGCGCCGACGACACGCTGCCGCCGAGATTGCTCACTGAGCCCGTCTGCGACGGTCCAGCCGCGGGACGGGTCGTCGACCTTGAACCCATGCTCGATGAGTACTACACGGCGCGGGGATGGGATGCGGAGGGCGTGCCGGCGGCCCGGAAGCTTGAAGAGCTGGACCTCGCGTGGGCGGGCACGCCACGTGGCGCCGCGCCGGGGGCAAGGGGGTCCTCGTGATTGCCGAGTTCGCGCGCATCGGCCGGGACCTCTTCGCGGCGAACCTGATCAGTTCACACGGCGGCAACATGAGCATCAGGGTCGGTAGCCGCATCCTCATAACGCGGCGTGGCTGCATGCTGCACCACCTGCAGGAACGCGACATCGTAGAGGTGGGGCTGGAAGAGGTAGACTCGGGCGTGGCCATGGCATCGACTGAGACGGTCGTGCACAGGGCCATCTACCAAGCGACTTCTGCGCTTGCGATCCTCCACGCGCATCCCGTCAACGCGATCGTGCACTCACTGAGCAAGGATGAGATCGTGCCTATCGACTCGGAGGGGAGCTACCTTCTGCACCGCGTGCCGGTCGTCGCCTCGGAGCTCACGGCAGGCTCCACGCAAGTGGCCGATCTCATGGCGCATTGGCTCAAGCAATACGACATTGTCATGCTGCGCGGACACGGATCGTTCGCGGTCGGTCATCTGCTCGAGGAGGCGTTTCAGTTGACGAGCGCGCTGGAGACGTCGTGCTCGATTCTGACCATCGCGGAGGGCTTGGGCGTCAGCGTCAAGGAGTACAGGAAGGGCAGCGAGCGGTACCGCAGCTGGTAGGAAGTCGGCATGCGGCCAGCGGTGGCGGCGTACCGGCCCTCGCGGGGGCGTGGCCCGCAGGCGGCCGCGGCCCAGGCGGCGCAGCACCGCAGAAGCTCGAACGCGTGGCGCCTGTCAGTCAGGCGCTCCCGGTCCTGTCCGCGGCCGTCGACCTTAGTGTCGAGGACGGCCGCGTCGCGGACGCCCGGGTGGTGCTGGGGGCGGCCGCGCCGGTGCCGTTGCGCGCGGAGGTGGTGGAGCAGGCCCTGTGCGGACTGGAGGTGAGCGCCGAGACGCTGGGCGCGGCGGCGCGGGCGGCGGCGGCGCGGTGGGCCGCCGCCTGCACGCCCCTCCCGGCGAACGCCTACAAGGTCAAGGTGGCGGCGGCGCTGCTGGCGCGCGCCGTGGAACGGGCCGCGCGCGCCTGACCACACGTCAGAAGCTCAGGATCCACAGCGCCTGGTAGACGACCACGGCGGCGAAGATGCCCGCGAGCAGCACCGCCGCGAAAAGGGCCACGCGGTGGCGCCTCAGGCGCCACAGGAGAAGCGTGCCCACGGTGACGATGCCGATCTTGAACGCCGTCGACGGCACGGTCCCCGAGCGGAAGAAGTAGTCCATCACCCCGTTGGACTCCTTGGCGAAGCCGAGCCAGAGCGCATACCGCGTCAGCAGCAGGTCGGCGACGTTGAGGACCCAGAGCTCCACGAGCGTCCACAGAAGGACGGCCTGTCCGAACGGACCGAGGAGCGGCGCATGACGGCGCCTCCAGCCGGCCATCACTCGGCCCCCGTCGTGTGGCGATGGACGGCGGCCGGCGAGCGCCCGCTCGAGACGGCGGGCGACGCGGCGGCGGACGTGACGAGAGCGCCGGCGGACGCAGTCGGGCCGGCAGTCACCTCGGCCGTCTGCAGGTAGCTGTCGAACAGGAAACCGGGGCTCACACGCCAGGCGGCGACGGCCCCGCTCGCGTAGACGTCGGTCGGCGGCGCGCCCGAGAGGATGGCCACCACGAACGGCGCCCTCTCGCTCAGCCGCACCCCCAGTACGCGCGGCTCTCCTGCCGGCGGGCTCTCGGCCCACACGACGAGGTCGCCTCCGCCGGCCACGCAGAGGACGCCGGCGGTGGACGCGAGCACGTGGGTGGCGCCGGTGTCCACGTCGAACGCGACGATCTGGCCCGGCGTGCCGGGCCCGGCGTCGCGCGCCCAGACGAGGCGGCGGCCGGCGACGGCGAAGCCCACCAGCCGGGTGCCGCTCCCGGCCGTGTACGGCGCCATCTGTCGCCGGGCTCCGGAGCGCACATCGGCCACGGTGATGACCGGCGGCTCGGCGGTGGCGGGCCGGCTCAGCCACGCCGCCAGATCGCCGCCGGCGACGAGGTCCTCCGCCACGGGGCTCTCAGCGATGACCCTGCGCTCGCCGCTGTCGAGATCGGCGCCCACGATGCGGTACCCGCCTCCCTGCCCCAGCCCGGTCGCCCAGACGGCGACGGAGCCGGCCAGCACCGGCGAGCGCCCGACGCCCTCCGTCCCCTCGAGCTGCACGCGGCGCTTGCTCACGGTGTCGTAGACCCACACCACGCTGGGGCCCTGGTAGTGCACGTCCAACCACGTGACGTACCGGGCCGCTATCGACGGTGCTGAGAGGTCGCCGGCGAACGCCCGGGCTCCGAGCAGCTTGCTGTCGCCGCCGGCGAGGTCGGTGAGGACGGTGAAGGGGCCCGCGTTCCAGACGATGTGGCCGGGCCCCAGAGCCGCGGCGCCGAGCCCGAGCCCGTGCGACGTGCTGATGCGCCAACCGTCACCCGTCGTGATCACCTGCGGCCGCCACGTCACGCGCGTCTGCTCGAGGGCGAAGCCGGCGGCGCCCACGGCCGCTCCCACGGCCAGCACCGCGAGGGAGACGATGAGGGCGCGCAGGCGCGACACCCGCCGCCCGGGCGCCGGGCTGCTCAGCTCGTCCGGCACAGGTGAAGCAGGTCGGCGTACACGCCGTAGGCCGTCTGGGGCAGGAGGGCGTTGCGCTCGCAGACGACCACGTCGCCCATGAGGTCGGTGTGCAGCACCACGCCGAGCGACTCGCCGGTGAGGGGAGCCAGCGGGTGGTCGATGTCGAGCTCTTCGGCACGGACGCAGGCGCGCACGGGGCCAACGGGCGTGGTCTCGGCGGCGCCGGCGGGCGAAGCCGGCCCGGCCTCATCCCTCCACACGTGCGTCACCATCCGCAGCCGGCGCCCGGCGGCGCGCGCCGCCGCCATCCTCGCCGCCGGTACCTCGCGCAGGCGCTGCCGCTCCACCTGCGCGGGCGTGATTCCGGCGTCCATGGCGACGTTCGCGAGGGCGGCCGCCTTGCACGCCGCGTCCCAGCCGTCCACATCGTGGGCCGGGTCGGCCTCGGCGTATCCCTCCGCCTGGGCGTGCGCCAGCGCCGCCTCGAACGAGCCTCCCGCGGCCATGCTCTCGACGATCACGTTGGTCGTGGCGTTGAACACGGCCTCGAACCCCAGGAGACGGCAGTCCGGCAGAACGAGCTCGAGCAGACTGAAGACCGGCAGACCGTCCATCACGGTGCTCTCGAAACGCAGGCGGCGGCCCGCGGCGAGCGCCGCCGCCGAGACGCGCCGCCAGTTCCAGGCGATCGGCCCCTTGTTGGCGGTCACCACATCCATGCCGAGGGCGAACGCTGTCTCGATGTGTCCTGAGGCCGCCGGCGCGAAGTCCTGCTCCATCACCGTGAGCTCGATCAGCACGTCGGCGCGGGAGGAGGCGAGCAGATCGCCGGCGGCGCGCGGCGGGCTCGGCAGGCCTCCGTCCGCGGCGGCGAGCACGTCCTGCGACGGCACGCCGCCGGGCGCGACGAACGTTCCGTGCCGCGTTCCGGCTGCGGTCACCAGCACCCGCAGGCCGTGCCGCTCGGCCAGCACCTGTTCCTGGCGCGCGAGCAGCTCGCAGAACGCGCGCGCCACACTGCCGAAGCCGAGCAGGCAGAGGCGTACGTCGCGGACGGGGGCAGGGTCGCATGACCACTGCGACTCGCGGTCGCCTGCAGCGCTATGCCCCGGCGGTGCGGCCCCCGGCCCCGGACCGCCCGCCTCGCTCATCTCACCGAGCGCGAGAGCTCGCCCACGGCGGTCACGAGGCGCTCGATCTCGGCGGCCGTGTTGTACGGGGCGAGGCCTATGCGGATGAGGCCGCCGCGGTCCAGCAGGTTCAGCTTCTGCACGAGGCGAAAGGCGTAGAAGTGCCCGTCCCAGGCGAAGATGCCGCGGGCGCCGAGGGCCCGGCAGGCCTGCTCGGCGCTGAAGCCGTCCAGCGTGAACGAGACGGTGGATGTGCGCGGGCTCGCCTCCGGCGGCCCGTACAGCGTGACGCCGGGCACGGCCCGGAGCTGCTCGCGCAGCCGGGCCGCCAGGGGCTGCTCGTACGCCTCCGCCGCCAGCATGCCGGCCACGATGTCGCGCCGCCGCCCGCTCAGGCCGGCCGGCACTCTGTCTTGCACGAAGCGCCGTTGCGAGCTCCCACGGCGGCGATGAAGTCGACGGCCGCCGCCGTGCCGGCGATGCCCTCGTGGTCGAGCGTGCCCGTCTCCCAGATGTACGGCTGCTCCTGCTCCTGCGTGGCCAGACGCACCGGTTCCACGCGGTCGGTCACGGCTCGGCGCGCGTAGAGCACGCCCACGTGCGGCCCGAAGAACTTGTAGGCGGAGCAGAGCAGGAAGTCGCAGTCGATCGCGCGCACGTCGATCGGGCCGTGCAGCGCGTAGTGCACCGCGTCGATCACGCTGAAGGCGCCGGCGGAGCGTGCGAGGCGCGCGGCACGAGCCACGTCGTTGACGGTGCCCACGGCGTTGGAGGCGTACCCGACGGCGACGATCATGGTCTTGCCGGGCCTCACGATCCGCTCGAAGGCGTCCCAGTCGAGCGTGCAGGTGGCGAGGTCGACGGGGACCTCGTGGATCACGACGTCCCGCTCGGCGAGCCGCAGCCACGGACCCCGGTTGGCTTCGTGGTCGAGTGCCGTGATGACCACCTCGTCGCCGGACTTGAGCTCGCGGCCGAGGGCGTCCGCGAGGAGGAAGTTGAGCGTGGTCATGTTTGCGCCGAAGCTGACCTCGCTCCAGTCGCAGCCCAGGAAGTCGCCGCAGGCGCGGCGGGCGCCGTCGATGATCTCGTCGGTCTCGGCGCTGGCGGCGAAGCAGCCGTGCACGTTGCTGTTGTGGCCGAGCAGGTAGCCGGCCACCGCGTCTGCCACGCACTGGGGCGTCTGCGTGCCGCCGGGGGCGTCGAAGTAGGCCACGGGGTGGCCGTCGACCGTCCTCTTGAGGGCCGGGAACTGCCTGCGCACGTAGGCGACGTCGAACTGCGGCATGCTCACCTCTCGGACTCATCCGGGCCCCGCTCCGGTCGCGGCCCTGCCGTCAAGTGTACTCCGCCGTCGTGCAGGACGAGGCCGGATAGGGCAGGATGGTAGGGCATGGCCCGTCCGCACGACATCCGCCTCGCGCTCGACCGCGACTTCGCGGTCCTCTGCCTCGAGTGGGACGGCACGGCCGTGACCGACCTGCGTGCTCGTGAGGGAGCCTTGCGCGGCCGGCTCGAGCGTCTCACCGCGCTGGGCGTCGACATCGCCGTCATCAGCGACCGCGCTCTCGGGGACGTGGACGAGCGACTCCGCGCGCGCCCCGACGTGGAGGGCCGCCTGTTCCTGTTCCTCTCGCGCGGCTCCGAGGTGTACGTGGTGGGCCCCACAGGTCCGCGCCTGCTGCAGCGGCGCCAGGCCACGCCTGACGAGGAGCAACGGCTGGACGAGGCCGCCGAGCAGCTGCGTGCCCGGCTCGCCGTCGGCGGTATGAAGGCGGACGTCGTTCGTCTTCTCAACCGTCGCGAGGTTGACCTGGTCCCGCTCGCCTCGGACCCCTCGCGTGCCGGCGCCCTGGCGATGCGTCAGCACGTCGAGACCACGCTCGAGCGCGCCGGCGTCCACGGCCTCGCCGAGGCGGTGGAGCTGGCCCGGCTGTACGCCGAGGAGGCGGGTCTTCCCCACGCCCGCGTAGGCACGGACGTCAAGCACGTGGTGATCGGCCTGACCGACAAGAGCGACGCCGCTCGAGAGGTGCTGCGGGCGCTGGTCGACGACCGCGGCCGCGGGCCCGAGGACCTCCTCGTCCTCGGTGACGAGCTCGGGCCTGCCGCCGGCCCGGACGCCGGCGACGGGTTCACCCTCGTGCCGGAGCTGCGGCGCGCGGTCGTGGTGTCCGTCGGGCCCGAAGCGGCCGAAACGCCGCCGGTGCTTGCCCTCGGCGGCGGCCCAGACGAGGTCCTCGCGGTCCTGGACGACCAGATCTCGCGCCGCGAGAAGGTCGCGCTGCGGCAGTTCCCTGTGCCCAGCGACGACCCCGCCTGGCGCTTCGAGGTCAAGGGCTTCGACCCGTTCCGCGAGCGCGAGGTCGAGACGTGGCTCACGGTGGCCAACGGCGAGAGCGGCACCCGTGGAGCCGTCGAGGAGGGCTCAGCCGTCAGCACGCCGGCCACCTTGGTCGCCGGCGTGTACGGCGACGGCACCGACGACCCGCCGTTCCGCCAGCCGGTACCGGCCCCCGACTGGACCGGCCTGCGGCTCAAGGTGGACGGCCGCCTCATCAACCTCTCCACCGGCGAGCTGCTCGACCACGAACGCGTTCTCGACATGAACGACGGCGTCGTCTACCGCTACTGGCGGCAGCGCGAGGCGGAGGGGCGCACGCTCTCGGTGCGCACGGCGCGGTTCGCCTCGCTGGCCGACCGCCAGGTGCTGGCCACGCGCGCCGAGGCGACGCTGGAGGACTTCGCGGGACGCATCAGCTGGGAGGGCGCCGTGGGCGTCACGCACGCCGGCGGCCCTACGAAGGAGACCGTGTTCGAACGCCTCGACGGCGCCGGCTTCGTGGCCAGGACCAAAGGGCGCAACGGCGGCGGCCACGCTCTGGCGCTCACCACGCGGGCGGCGCCCGGCTCGCCCGTCGCGCGGCACATGGAGCACGCGCGCGACGTGATCGGCGGTCGCCTGGCGCCCGGCGACCCGGCCACGGTGGACCGCCTGGCCGGGCTGGTCGCCAACCGCCTGCGCGCGCCCACGGCCGACGCGGCGCGCCGCGTCCTGGCGCGCGCGGAGGAGCTCGGCTTCGACGAGCTCCTCGCGCGCCACCGCGCGGCGTGGGCCGAGCGCTGGCGCGACGCCGACCTGCGCATCGAAGGCGACGACTCCGACCAGCAAGCGCTACGCTTCAGCATCTACCACATGATCAGCACCGCGCACCCTACCAAGGACACCGTCTCGGTGGGCGCCCGCGGGCTGGGAGGCATGTCGTACTTCCTGCACGTGTTCTGGGACACCGAGATCTTCGTGCTGCCCTTCTTCATCTACTCGCACCCCCAGACGGCGCGGACGCTGCTGACCTACCGCTACCGAAACCTGGACGGGGCACGGCAGAAGGCCAGGCACATGGGTCACCGCGGGGCTTTGTACCCGTGGGAGTCGGCGGACAAGGGGGTCGAGACCACGCCCCCCTATGGGTACGGCCCCGACGGCGAGATGGTCCCCATCCTCTCCGGGCTCATGGAGCACCACATCTCGGGCGACGTGGCCTGGGGCGCGTGGGAGTACTGGATGGGCACCGGCGACGACGCCTGGATGGCGTCGATGGGCGTGGAGATCATGCTGGAGACGGCGCGTTTCTGGGCCTCCCGCGCCTCAAGGGGCGACGACGACCGCTACCACATCCGCATGGTCGTCGGACCCGACGAGTACCACGAAGGTGTGGACGACAACGCCTACACCAACGTGCTGGCGCGCTGGAACATCGGCAAGGCGGTGGAGGCGCTGGCCTGGCTCGAGCGCGTGGACTCGCCCTACGCCGCCGAGCTTCGCGAGCGGCTCGACCTGAAGGACACCGAGATCTCCGACTGGCTCGAGGTGGCCTACGGGCTCATCGACGGCTACGACCCCAGGACGAAGCTGTTCGAGCAGTTCTCGGGCTTCTACCAGATGGACGACGTGCCCATCGAGAAGCTGCGGCCGCGGCCCATGCCGGCCGACCTCCTTCTGGGGCGCGACGTGACGCTGCAGGCCAAGGTCGTGAAGCAGGCCGACGTCGTGATGCTGTGTCACATCCTCTCGGACGAGCTCGGCGACGAGATCGCGCGCGCCAACTACGACTACTACGAGCCCATCACGTGCCACGGCAGCTCGCTGAGCCCCGGCATCCACGCCGCCGTCGCGGCCCGCCTCGGCGACGTGCCTACGGCCGTGGAGGACTTCAAGATGGCGGCCGCCATCGACCTGGCCGACAACATGGGCAACGCGGCGCGCGGCTTGCACATGGCCACCATGGGCGGCCTCTGGCAGGCCGCGGTCATGGGCTTCGCGGGTCTGCAGCGCCGCCGCGAAGCCCTGCTCATCGACCCGCACCTGCCGCCCGACTGGAAGCGCGTGCGGGTCCCGCTGTGGTTCCGCGGCGCCCGAGCGGAGTTCGACCTCCATCGGACGAAGCATGCCGACCATGTGGGTATCACTGTAGAGCGGGCGGCCCTCACGGTGCTCCTCGACGGCGAGGAGCGCTCCCTGCCGCCCGGGAAGCATCTGCTCCGCCGCTCGGACGGCGGGCCCTGGGAGGTGGTCGTGCCGTGACGCTGCTCATCGCCGTCGCCGACCCTCTGGCGGACGCCGAGCTGCTGGCCAGCGCCCGCAACTTCGCGGCGGCCGCGCACTGGCGAGCCACGGGTGTGCACGTGCATCGGGCCGGCGAGCCGGAGCTGGGAAGCGCCGACGTGGAGGGGCTTGAGGTGGCGGAGGTGGAGGGCGAGCCGGCCGAGTCGCTGGCGGGGTTCGTCGACAGCGTCGACGCCCAGGCGCTCGCCCTGGGGCTGCGCACCCGTACCGGACCGGGCATCGGGCGCGTGGCCGAGAGGGTCATCGCGCATCACGGGCTGCCGCTGTTCCTGGTCAGGCCGGGCATGCGCCCCCTCACCGGCCTGCGTCGTCTCGTGGTCCCGCTGGAGGGCAGCCCGTCGGGTTCGGCGGCCATGAAGCACGCCGACGACGCCCTGTGCAGACGCGGCCGCGAGATCGTGATGCTGCACGTCGTGACTGGCCACAGGCCGGCTGAGGAGGGCAGCTTCCCGGCGCCGCGCATCGTCGACCAGGAGCACTACGAGTGGAGCGCCTGGCAGGAGGAGTTCACCATGCGCTTCTCGCAGTGCCCCGAGGGCGGCCGACACCGCGTGAGCGTGCGCGTCGGCGACCCGGCCAAGCTCATCGTCAAGGAGAGCATCTCGCTGCAGGCCGAGCTCATCGTGCTGAGCTGGCGCGGCAGTTTCGACGGCGACCGCGGGGCCGTGGTGAAGGAGCTGCTGGCCGCGGCCCCGTGCCCGCTGCTCATCGTGCCGGCCGGCTGAGCCGCTGCGCGGCGGCGCCGGCCGCAGCGGCCGACGTGCCGCCCTTGGCCTGCGGGCACGTCTGCGATCCGCCCGGGGGGCCGGCTCAAGTTCGGCGGCGACTCCGTCGACATCGGGACCGCTGGTCTAGAATCGCAGTGTCGCAGCGGTCGTGGCGACAGCGTCACACGGGGCCGCCGGCGCAGACGGCCTTCATCGCACGGAGGGGGGAGCATGGCCGCAGCAACCGAAGCTCCCGGCGCGGGGGCTAAGGGATCCGCCGCGCCGGCCTGGTACGCGCAGTCGCCGGATGACGTCACCGCCGAGCTCGGCGCGAACGTGGCGTCGGGCCTGACCGCCGCCGAGGCGGCCTCGCGGCTCCAGAAGGACGGCCCCAACGCCCTTCCCGCCGAGAAGGCCAAGCCCGGCTGGCTGCGGTTCGTGGACGAGTACCGCAGCTACATGCAGATCATCCTGCTCGTCGCCGGCATCTTCTCCATGGTCATCGGCCAGTTCCACACCGGCGTCATGGTGCTGATCCTCACCGTGATCAACGCCGTGGTCGGCCTGCGCGAGGAGGGCAAGGCCGAGAGCGCCATGAACGCGCTCAAGTCGATGATGAAAGCCACTGCCCGCGTGAGGCGCGACGGGGCCGAGGCGCAGATCCCGGCGGAGCAGGTGGTGGCCGGGGACACCGTGCTGCTGGCCGCCGGCGACCAGGTGCCGGCGGACGGTCGCATCGTCCAGGCCGCGGCCCTGCAGATCGACGAGTCGGCGCTCACCGGTGAGAGCGTGCCGGCCTCCAAGGACGCCCAGACCCTGAGCGGCGCCGGCCTCGGCCCGGGCGACCAGACCGACATGGCGTTCATGAACACGCCGGTCACGCACGGCAGCGGCGTGATGATCGTCACCGGCACCGGCGCCGACACCGAGGTCGGCAAGATCGCCGGGATGCTCTCCGCGACCAAGGTGGAACAGACGCCCCTTACCATCCAGCTCAACCGCATGACCCTGTGGATCGGCGCGGCTGCGCTGTTCACCATGATCATCATGTTCGTGCTCGGCCTGCAGCGCGGCCAGGAGTGGAGCGCGCTCTTCGTCACCGCCATCGCTCTGGCCATCGCCGCCATCCCCGAGGCGCTGCCCACCGTGTCCCAGGTCATCCTCTCCATGGGCGCCATGGACCTCGCGAAGCGCAACGCCATCGTCAAGAACCTCTCGTCGGTGGAGACGCTGGGCTCCACATCGGCCATCAACTCCGACAAGACCGGCACGCTCACGATGAACCAGATGACCGTGGTCGAGGTGCTGGACCTCACCGATCGCTGGGAGATCACCGGCACCGGCTACAGCCTCGACGGCACCGTGAAGCACTCCGTCGGCGCCTCGCCGTCCATCGACGAGGCGATCCTGCCGTTCCTCATCGCCAACGACGCCAAGCTGGAGGACGGTAAGGTGGTCGGCGACCCCACCGAGGGCGCCATGCTGGTGCTGGCCCACAAGGCCGGCCTCAGCGTGGACGCCACGCGCGACAAGTACCCGCGCCTCGCCACGCTGCCGTTCGACCCCACCTACAAGCTCATGGCCACGTTCAACGACACCACCGACGCCGAGGGCAAGAAAGTGGTGCGCTGCTTCGTCAAGGGCGCGGCCCCGGCCGTCGGCAGCCGTTCCACGTGCGTGGAGGCCGGGGGCCAGTGCGTTCCCGTGGACGACGACCTCAAACAGAAGGCCGCGAACGCTTCGCAGCGGCTGGGCGGCCAGGGACTGCGCGTCATGGCCGCCGCCTACAAGGACATCGACCCCGTCGAGTTCAAGGCCGACGGCGACCTGCTCGGGTACTGTACCGAGCTCCACCTGGTCAGCGTCATCGGCATGATCGATCCGCCGCGGGCGGAGTCGGCGGCGGCGGTCAAGAGCGCGCAGGACGCCCACATCCGTGTGCGCATGGTGACCGGCGACGACGTCGTCACCGGGGCCGCCGTGGCCAAGCAGGTCGGCATCCCGGGTGAGGCCATCCTGGGCGCCGACTTCGCCGCCCTCAGCGAGGACGAGCGCCTCAAACGCATCGACGACATCGGCGTGGTCGGTCGCGTCGCCCCCGAGCACAAGGTGCTCCTGGCGCAGACGCTCAAGAAGAAGGGCGACGTGGTCGCCATGACCGGGGACGGCGTCAACGACGCCCCGGCCATCAAGGCCGCCGACATCGGCATCGCCATGGGCACCGGCACCGAGGTGGCCAAGAACGCCGGCCGCATGATCCTCTCCGACGACAACTTCGCGACCATCGTGTTCGCCGTCGAGCAGGGCCGCAAGCTGTTCGACAACCTCAACAAGTACATCTCCTTCGTACTCATCACCCTGGCCGCGTTCGTGCTCACGTTCCTCGGGGCGACGATCCTCAACATCATGGCCGGGGAGCCGTTCACGGCCACGCAGATCCTCTGGATCAACTTCCTCGTGGACGCGCCGCTCGGTGTGGCGCTCGGCTTCGACAAGGAGACGCCGGGGCTCATGCTGCGCCGGCCCCGGCCACGCAACGCCTCCATCCTCACGCGGCAGATGCTCACCACGGTGGGCCTCACCGGTCTGTTCATGGCCGCGTTCCTGCTCTTCCTGCTGAGCCGCGGCACCGCGCACTACGGCGACGCCGTCGTCGGCACGACCATGGCCATGACCGCGTTCGCCGCCTTCCGCATCGTGAGCGCCTTCGAGAGCCGCAGCCCCACCGGCACCGTGATCACGGTGGCGACCTTCAACAGCAAGCAGATGAACTACATCGTGCTGTTCGAGATCGTGCTGATGATCCTCGTGGTCGGCTTCGACCTGCTCAACCGCTGGCTGGGCACCGCCGACATGACGTGGGAGCAGTGGGGGCTCTCGTTGGCTCCGGCGGGGATCCTGTTCGTGCTCTGGGAGGCCGGCAAGGCCATCGCGCGGGTCGTTGAGAAGAAGGAGGAGGGCGCGCAGGCGGCCGGCCCGGCTTCGCCCGCGGGTCCGGCGGCTGCGTCCGGCCCGGCGGGTTCGTCCGACGCCGCGCGGCCTGACGCTTCTGCTGCGTCCGACACCGCGCCTTCGCCAGGCACTGCGGCCCCGCTCAAGCCCGCGGGTCCAGCAGCCGCCTCCGGCGCGCAGTCGGCGGGGGAGGGCACCTCGGCCTGAGCCGGGATCGCGCGGTCGCCGCGAGCGAAGACGAGGCCGCCTAGCGCGGCACGTGGCGAGGCCCGGGGCCGCCTTGGCGGCCCCGGGCCTCGCCGTCTTCGGCCGCGCCGACGTGCCCGTGCCGCAGCCAGAGCGGAACGACCGGCGCCCAGAGCAGGAACAGCACGCCCAGGACCACGAAGGTGGCCTGCGGGCCGAGCCAAGGCACCAGCGCCACGGCGGCGACGGCGGCGGCAACGCGGGCCGTGTTGAAGGCGAGATCGATGGCCGTCATCACGCGCCCGCGATAGCGGTCGGGCACGGCCTGCTGGGCCAGGGTGTCCACGGGAACGCGCGTCCATCCGTAGGACGCCCCCAGCAGGAGTGCGCCTGCCGTCAGACTGGCAGCATTGAGGGTGACGAATGCGGCCGGGAACAGCCCCGCAGCCGAGAGCACGAACGCCGCGCCGATCAGCAGTGGGCTCGGCAGGCGGCTGCGCATGGCGCCGGCCGTCAGGAACCCCAGGAAGACGCCTACGCCACCGGCCGCCACCAGCCCGGAGAAGGTGATCAGCCCACCGCCGAGTTGCTCCTTGATGACGACGAGCGCGGCGGCGATCACCAGCACCTGCAGGAACTGGCCGGCGGCCACCGTGAGGATCGGGGCCAGGGCGGCCGGCGTGCGGCCGATGCGGCGGAAGCCGTCGCCCAGGTCGGAGACCGTCTCCAGCACCTGACCGGCCAGGCTGCAGACCCGCGGCCGCTCGGGAGGCAGGGGGCCGGAGAGACGCGCCGCCAGCAGCGCGGCGGCCGCCCACACCAGGCCCGTGAAGACGAGGACGGCTCCCGTCCCGGCGGCGCCCGCCACCAGCCCGCCGGCCAGCATGCCCCCGAAGAGGGCGATGGTACCGACCACGGCCGCCACCATGTTCGCGGTGAACAGCAGGCCGTGGCCGGGGTGCGGTCGCGATCCGCCTTCCGCGCCGTGCTCATCCCCATCCGGCGGCACGACGCGCGGGACCACGGCTCCGGCGGTCGCCGTGAACAGCCGGTTCATGGAGAACACCATGAGGGTCCCGGTGTACACGGCGGCGAGTCCGGCCACACCGGGCAGCGCGAGAACGGCTGCCCCCGCTCGCAGGAGGGGGAGCCCCACCAGGATCGGGCGGCGAGGGTAGCGGTCGACGAACACCCCTGCGATCGGCTCGAGAAGCGAGAACGGCAGCAGCGTGAGGACGGTGGCGACGGCGAAGCCGCGCACGGTGCTCTGCGATTCGGGCGAGAACACCACGGTGTTGACGACCGCCGCCAGGAAGGCGCCCTCCCCCACCTGGCTGGCGAAGCGGGCCGCGATCAGCACGCGGAAGTCGCGGCCCGCAAGCACGATCCGCAACCGCGTGAGCTCGTCCACGACCCGCGCGCCTTCCTTCCTCGCCGGCGCCTCCAGTATCCGTGCCGTCTCGTCGTCTGACCAGCGGGACAGGAGGAGCCGGACGTCCTGCGATGGGCGCCGCGGCAGGACATAGCGGCGCCCGCGCACAGACGGGCCCGGCGTTGCGGGTGCACCCCTCGCGCCAGGCACGCGCAGCCGTTCAGGCCTCCGGCCCGGCCAGTCTCTTGCTCATCGCCCGCGGTCGGCAGATGGTGCCGAGCTGGGGGCAGTCGCGGCAGCCGGCGAGCAGCTGCTCCTGCTCCTCGCCGGCCTCCACCAGTCCATAGCCCATGCTGAGGTAGAAGCCGGGCGCCCTCGCAGTCACCCACAGTGTGCGGATACCGCGGCGCCGTGCCTCGTCCTCGACGGTCGCCAGCAGCAGCCGGCCGAGACCGCGGCCGCGGGCGGACTCCGCCACGGCGATCCAGCCGATCACGGGCAGGCCGGCATCCTCGTCGAGCGAGACCACGCCGACCAGCCGCCGCCCGTCGTAGGCCCCCCAGAGCGCGAGCGGCGGCGCCGGGTGTTCAGAGACCTCGAGGCCGGCGCCGACGGCGAGCTCCCGTGCCGCGGCGTGGTCGGCGGTCGGGTGCACGCGGATCCCATCTGTGCACGGTCCATGGCTCACGTCCAGGGAGTCTACCTGACGAACAGGGCTCTGGCGCCTGGCCCACAGGCGTGATGGAGTGTGGTGCGGCAGTGTGGGTGACGGGAGGTGCCGCATGGGTGAGTCCCCGCGTGAGCGGACGGTGGTGAACGAGACGGGCGTGGCCCGCGTGCTCGTCACCAGGGAGCTGCCCGGGAGCCGTTGGCTCGACGTGCTCGTCAAGGCGGAGTGTCGCGTGGAGATCGTCCAGGGTGACCAAGAGCGCACCTCCGGTCTGCTTCGCGAGGCCATGGGCGCCCGCTGCGCAGCCGTGATCGGCCAGCTCACCGAGCCGTGGGATCGGTCTCTGCTGGAAGCGCTCAGGGACGCCGGCGGCAGGATCTACAGCCAGTACGCCGCCGGCTTCGACAACGTGGACGTGCCGGCCGCCACCGCACTGGGACTGCCTGTCGGCACCACACCCGGGGTGCTCACGGAGACCACCGCGGAGCTGGCCGTCGCCCTGACGTTCGCGGCCGCGCGCCGCATCGCGGAGGGCGACCGCCTCATGCGGGCGGAGGGCTTCGGTGTCTGGTTGCCGCAGCTCCTGCTCGGCGACCTGTTGTACCGGGGCACCGTGGGCGTCATCGGTGCCGGACGCATCGGCACGGCCTACGCGCGGATGATGGCCGAGGGCCACAAGATGGACGTCGTCTACCTCGACCCACACAAGAACGCGGCGCTGGAGAGCTCCCTGTGGGACTACTCGGAGCTGCTCGCGGCACGCGGGGAGGCTCGCGTGAGCTGCCGGCGCGCCGGCAGCCTGCACGAGCTGCTGGCCGCGTGCGACGTGGTGAGTCTGCACGCCGGGCTCACGCCCGAGACGCGGCACCTCATCGGCGCGCCCGAGCTGGCGGTCATGCGTGATGACGCCGTGCTCGTGAACGCCGCCCGCGGGCCGCTGGTGGACGAAGTCGCGCTGGTGGAGCACTGTCGCACTCACCCGCGCTTCCGCGCCGGCCTGGACGTCTACGAACACGAGCCGGCGCTCACTCCGGGTCTGGCGGAGCTGGACAGCGTGGTGCTGTCACCTCATCTGGGGTCGGCCGCGCGGTCCACGCGCGAGGGCATGGCGACCCTGGCGGCGGCCAACGTGCGCGCCGCTCTCAACGGCTGGCCGGTGTGGCCGGCGGCCGACGACCTGGACGACGTGAGGCCGTTCCTCGCCGGAGCGGTGGATGACATGCCGCAGGCCGCGCCCAGCATCGTCAACGCGGCGGAGCTGGGACTGCGTCGCCTGCCTCGGGCCTGGGCAGAAGGGGCGTGACGGCCGGTCCGCGGGACGGACTCCGCCCTGACTTACGTCAACGACTTCCGCGCCGTCCTCGCCGACGATGACTGACAAAGCCGGGTCTCCCGAGGAGTGACGGGCGACCGGTCGGAGGTCCGGCGAGGCCGTGTGGCGCTGCCGCACGGCCTCGCCGGCTCAGCCCGAGACGAGGAGAAGCGACATGGAGCTGCGCGCAGAGATCGACCCCGGCGTGTGCGGGTATTCCACCGCCGTGACCGCGAGGTCCGACGACGGCCGGCACGTCGAGTTCACGTTCGAGTGCGACTGCGACCTCATCGCCGCGCTCGCGGACAAGGTCGCGGAGATCCAGCCGGTCGACGCGATCGCCACGCTGAGCCCGGACGAGAACGCGGTCCTCGCCGAGGCCCGCAAGATCCTGCAGGGCGCCGGCTGCTGCGAGGCGTGCGTGGTGCCGCAGGGAGCGGTGAAGGCCATGTACATCATCACCGGTCTGGCGCTTCCGCGGAACGTCTCGATGAAGCTCCGCGACGAGTGAGCGTCGCCCGATCCTCGAGCGCCTGCGGTAGACTCAGGGCACCCCACCCGTCCGCCGGCCGCGCTGCGCACGGCCCCGTGCCGAAAGGAGCCCAAGGTGCTGTCCAGCGAGGTCTCGCCGCCGTGCCCGGTCAACACGTGGAACGAGTGGGACCCGCTCGAGGAGATCGTGGTCGGCATCGTCGAGGACGCCCTCATCCCGCCGTGGGAGACCATCACCCCGGCGGTGGTCCACGACCGGACGCAGTGGCCGTTCTTCCAGGCCGAAGGCGGCGCGCGCTGGCCGGCCGAGCTGCTCAAGAAGGCCGAGGCGGACGTCGAGGCGTTCGTGCACATCCTCGAGGCCGAGGGCGTCACCGTGCGCCGGCCCGAGCGGTTCGCCTGGGACCAGCCGATCGCCGCGCCGGGCTGGTCCCTGCCCAGCTCCTGCTACGCGCTCATGCCGCGTGACGTGCTGCTCGTGGTGGGCGACCAGATCATCGAGGCGCCCATGGGCTGGCGCAGCCGCTTCTTCGAGCACCACGCCTACAAGAGCCTGTGCAAGGAGTACTGGCGGGGCGGGGCGCGCTGGGTCTCGGCCCCGCGCCCCGAGCTCACCGACGCCGGCTACGAGCCCGACTTCGTGCCGATGGAGGAGGGCGAGTCGCAGCGCACCATCGCCACCGAGTACGAGCCGCTCTTCGACGCCGCGGACGCCATCAAGTGCGGCGCCGACCTCTTCATCGCCCAGTCCAGCTGCTGCAACGCCTTCGGCATCGAGTGGCTGCGCCGTCACCTGGCGCCCGAGATCACCGTGCACGAGGTCGAGGTCTACGACACCCACCCCATGCACATCGACGCGACCTTCTACCCGCTGGCACCGGGCAAGCTGCTGGTCCATCCGGAGCGCTGCGCCAAGGTGCCGGACATGTTCGAGAACGCCGGCTGGGACGTCCTCACCTGCCCCGAGCCGGACATGTGTGTGGACCACCCGATGTTCAACTGCTCGCGCTGGATCAGCATGAACGTGGTGCTGCTGGACGAGGAGCGCGTGATCGTGGCCAAGGGCGAGGAGCGCCTCATCAGCGCTTTCAGGCAGTGGGGCTTGACGCCCATCGAGTGCCCGTTCTACGACTTCGAGACCATCGGCGGTGGGTTCCACTGCGCCAGCGTGGACATCCGCCGGCGGGGGACGCTGCGCTCGTACTTCTGATGCCGCGACCGGGGGCCGTCGGGGAATCCGGCGCCGCCGATCCCTACCTGCCCTTCCAGAGAAGGTACGGGCCCTCTGCGGCCTCCTCCGGCGTGAGCTCCAGGGGGAAGGTGACGGTGCGGCCCTCGGCCGCCGACCGGTACGCGGCGTAGACCACCTCGAGCGAGACGCGCCCGTCCGCGCCGGTCTCCAGCGGCGGGCGATCGTCGAGCACGCAGTCGGTGAAGTGCTGCATCTCCTGGGGCATGCCGTAGTTGTAGTACTCCTCCGCGATGGCGTAGCTGTAGCCGAGGGTGGAGCCTTTCTCCACCGAGTAGCCGTAGCCGACGTCGCTGTAGGCCAAGAGCGACGACTGCTGCATCATGTCGCCGTGGCAGGTGCCGGCGCTGCCCTGGATGTCGAGGCGGTCGTCCATCCCTCCGGGCTTGGCCCAGCTGCCTTCGATCACGCCCAGGCGGTCGCCCGCGAAGCGGATGGTGACCAGGGCGTGGTCCTCCAGGTCGGTGCGGTCGCCGTGCACGAACGTGCCCAGCACCGCCGTGACGCTCTCGACCGTCGGCTTGTCGTACAGCCACCGGATGACCTCCACGCTGTGGCAGCCCATGTCCATCATCACGCCGCCGCCGGCGAGGCGGCCGTCCCAGAACCAGTCCGAGTGCGGCCCGTAGTGGGTCTCGCCGTGCCTGATCTGGAAGACGCGGCCGAAGGCGCCTTCGTCCATCAGGTCCTTGGCGCGCACGTAGCGCGGCGCGAAGCAGATGAGCTCGGCGTACATGAGCTTGACGCCGGCGCGCCGGGCGGCGGCGATCATCTCGTCCGCCTCCGCCATGGTGCGCGCCAGCGGCTTCTCGCACACGATGTGCTTGCCCGCCTCGGCCGCTGCAACGGCGATGTCGCGGTGCACGAAGTTGGGCGCGCCGATGCAGACCATGTCGACGTCCGGGCGCTCGAGCATGCGCCGCGCGTCGTCGTAGGCGGCGTCGAGCCCATACGTCTGGGCCAGCTTGCGGGCCCTGGCCATGTCCGGGTCGGCGACGGCCAGGACGCGAGCTCCTTTCACGCGTTGGAACGCGAGCGCGTGCTGGTCACTGATGAGCCCGGCTCCGACCAGGCCGACGCCGATCTCGTCCATCGTCTGTCTCCTCGTTCTTCGCAGGTGGAGGTTCAACCCAGGGCCGCGTCGGCCGCGTCCACGATGCGGCGCAACTCGGCCTGGACGTCGGCGGGGAGCGGCTCGGGGCGGTGCTCGGCCACGACCCGCCGCGCCTCGTCGCGGGCGCGCTGCGCCAGGTCGGTCGCGCCGGCCGCCTGCCAGGCAGCGAGCACGTCACGGTCCCACAGCCTCGGCTGACTCGCCTCACGCATGTGCCGCAGCGTGTGGTCGGTGGAGATGAACTCGCCGCCCGGTCCTACCTCGTGGATGAGGTCCACCGCCAGCGTCTCGCGGCTGACCGGCACGCCGCGCACCAGCTGGCGGATGAGCGCGATGGCCTCGTTGTCCATGACCATCTGCCCCAAGTCGCACGTCATGCCCGATTCGAGCATCCCCGCACCGTAGATCAGGCTGGCCCCTGCCAGCGCTGGCGCAAGTCCGGTGAGGGTCTTCTCGTAGGCCGTCTGCGCGTCGCTCACCTTGGAGTCCGCCTACAAGCCGGCGACCCAGCACGGCATCTCGTAGAGGGCGCTGAGTTGCGCGACGCAGGCGTTGAGCAGCGCCGTCTCGGGCGTGCCGACGGAGGCGGTGCCGAGGCGAAGGTCCATGGCGGTGCTCGATGAGGAGTAGATGACGGGCGCGCCGCGCTCGGCGAGCTGGACCATCACGGTCCCGGCCAGGACCTCGGCGTTGTGGACGACCAGCGTACCGGCGAGCGTCTGGGGAGTGGTGCCGCCCGACATGCACATCGCGAGGATACTCAGGGGCAGGCCGTTGCGGGCCGCGAAGAGGCAGACGTCGGTGCCCTGCTCCGTGAGCTGCAACGGGCTCAGCGAGCACATGCCCATGCCGAGGAAGGGTCGTTCGCGCAGCTCGTCGTGGCCGCCGGCCACGGCCGCGGCCAGATCGAAGCACGTCGCCTGCTCGGCTTTGCTGAGCGGTCCGAACATCATCGGCTTCGTCACGTGCGGCAACGCCGCCGCCAGGTGATGCACGGTGGCCAGCTCTTCGGGGCAGTCGCGCGGGGTGATCGCCGCCTCGTACACGTCGATGTCGCTGGCCCAGTCCACCACCCTGCAGATGTCGGCGACGTCGGCGGTGCGCGCCGGGCGGTTCTCGCCCGTCTCGAGGTCGTTCACTTTCGGAGCCTCACCGAAGTTCATGAAGGCCAGGCGGCCGTCGCCCAGCATCAGGTCGTGCCGCGGGTCGCGGCCGCACCAGCGGATCAGCGGCGGCGCCGAGCCGACACAGTCCTCCACCACGCTCGCCGGGATGCGCACGATGCGGCTGTCGTCGTCGACCACGCAACCGCCGTCGCGGAACACCGCGCGCGCGTCCGCGGCCTCGACGAGGACGCCGGTGCGTTCAAGCACCTCCAGGGTGGAGAGGTGGATGTCGTGCAGGTCGCTGCCGCTCAGGGGAGGAGCGGCGATGCCCTGCGTGCGCGGGAGCCCCGCGTACTCGCCTCGTTTCATGGTCGTGTGTGCCTCCGTCGTCTCGGCAGGGCCGCGTGGGCGCTGCGCTCCGCGGCCCTGCGTGTGGTCATGCTATCGCCCCGGCCAGCGAGTCCAGGGCGTGGAACGCGCGCGTGATCGGGCCTGCCGGCCCGGCGCGCGGCTGGCTCGAGAGCTTGACTACGACGATGCCCGCGCCGGCGTCGACGTAGAGCATCTGCCCGTACATGCCGACCCCCAGCAGCACCGCACGGCCGGGAGCCGGCTCGGCCACCCAGAAGCCGCCGCGGTAGGAGCCTCCCGGCAGCATGTCAGCGTCGTCCGAGGCGGCGAACACGGCCCTGTCGCCGTTGCGCCGTGCGTCTTCCAGCCACCAGTCCGGTACGACCTGCCGGCCGTTCCAGCACCCGTCCTTGGCCAGCATCTGGCCGAAGCGCCCCAGGTCGCGCAGGCTGCTGCAGAGCCCGCCGTCGAGCAGGGCGCTGCCGGCGCCGTCCAGCAGCACGTAGGCGTCGTGCTCCGTGCCGAGCTTGCCCCACACCTCGTCGCGGATGAGACGGGGCACCGGCGCGCCCGAGGCGCGCTCGAGCACCCACCCGAGCACGTCCGTGTTGAGCGACACGTAGTGCAGCGCGGCGCCGTGCGCGCCGCCGGGCGCGGTGGCCGTCGCGTAGTCGTAGATCGAGCCGGGCTCGTCGGCGGCGCGGCGCGGCTTGAGTCCGCAGAGGCGGTCCAGCCGGGAGTCCTCGCTGTCGGCGTCCTCGTGGTCCTCCGTGTAGGCGATGCCGACGGTCATGTCCAGGAGGTGACGCACGGTCGCCCCAGCGTACGCGCTGTGCGCCAGCTCCGGCACGAGGTCTGTCACGACTCGGTCCGGGTCCAGGAGGCCGCGCTCGGCCAGGCAGGCGGCCACGCAGGAGCCGAGCGACTTGGTGATGGAGTGCCACAGGTGCGGCGTGCCCGGCGCGAGCGTGCCGAAGTAGCGCTCGCAGAGGACCCGCCCGTCAAGCAGCACCAGCACGCCGTCGGTGTCGGTCGCGGCGAGCATCTCCGCGAACGACCATGTGCCCGGGGGCGCTCCCGCCGAGGCGTCGCCGACGTCCACGAGCTCGAGGTCGTCGAGCGCGGCGGGAGCCGCGGCCAGCTCGACGACCGGCTCGTGGCGCGTCGAGACGTCGGCGGTGCCGACCACCTCCCGCGCGTGCTGCATGAACCACTGCGTGCGGCGCGGGTCGGCGTACACCTGATCGGCCCGCACGCGCCGGCCGGGAGGCGGCGGGAAGCCGCGCATGAGCGTCGCGTCGAACGTGCTCGGCGCCGACGCGCCGGGCTCGCGCGCGGCTCCGGCCTCGTGCCCGCGCGTCGTGGTCACGCGCTCAGCCGCCGGCCCCCGGCAGAGCCGGTGGCGCCATGCGGGGGTCGGCCCAGAAGCCCTGCATGATGCCTCCGTCCACGCGGATCGTGATGCCGGTGACGTACTCCGCCTCGTCCGAGGCCAAGAAGAGGACCACGTTGGCCTGATCGCGGGGCAGCGCCGGACGGCGCAGGGGGATCCGCTCCATGTAGCCCCGGTACGTGTCCTGGTCGTCGGTGAAATCCATCATCGGCGTCATCGTCATGCCGGGGGCCACCGCCACGCAGCGCACGCCGAGGTGCGCCAGCTCGAACGCCATGCTCTGGGTGAGCAGGTTCACGCCGCCCTTGGCGGCGTTGTAGTCGGCGTAGGGCGACTCCACGATGAACGAGTTGCACGACGAGATGTTGACGATCACGCCGCCGCCGTGCTGCACCATGTTCCGGGCGGCGGCTTGGCTCGTATAGAAGTAGCCATTCAGGTTGATGTCGATGACGCGCTGCCACTGCTCCGGGGTGATGTCGAGGATGCCGACCATAGGGGCGATGGCCGCCGCGTTCACGAGCACGTGGATGTGGCCGCGCCGCTCGGCGACGCCGTCGACGGCCGCCCGCACCGCGGCGGGGTCGCTCACGTCCAGTGCCGCGGCCTCGATGCGCTCCTCCGGCCCTCCGGCGCACGTCTCGGCGAGGCCTTTCTCGTTGAGGTCGACCGCAACCACGAAGGCGCCCTCTTCGGCGAAGCGCCAGCTGAACTCCTGGCCCATGCCCTGCGCTGCCCCGGTGACGATGACCGTCTTGCCCTGGAACCTTCCCATGTCCACCCTCCGATGGCGTAGTGCGCCGTCTCCGCCTACCGCCGCGGCGCGCCGGGGAGCCCGAGGGGCTCGTCGCCGCGGATCTCGCGCAGCAGCTCGATGTACTCGCAGAAGTTCTCGAACGGCATGTCGATGGGGACGAGGTGGTCCGGGCTGGGGAAGTACGGCCCCGTGTCCGCCAGGGCGCGGACCTTGGTCAGCACCTCGTGGCGCAGCGACGCCTTGTCCTTCATCAGCTCACGCTTGTCGAGTCCCCCAGCGAGGATGATCTCCTTGCCGTACTTGCGGCGCAGCGCGAGGGGGTCCGTGCCGGCCGCGATCTCGAGCGGCCAGAACAGGTTGATCCCAGCATCCAGCCAGATCGGCACGAGCTCATCGACGTTGCCGTCGCAGTCGAGGTAGAGGACGTCACAGCCGGCGTCGCGGATGACCTTGTTGAGCCGCTCGTAGCGGGGCAGCATGAAGGTCCGGACCATCTTCGGGCTGATCATCGGCCCGCTCTTGTAGGCCATGTCCTCCCAGTACCACACCCAGTCGAGGCGGATGTCCCTGGTCACCCTCTTCACCATGGCCATCTCGAGCTGCAGCACGGTCTCCATCATGTCCTCGACGAGGTCCGGGTCGTCGTAGAAGAGGTACATGAGGTCCTCGGTGCCGACCCACATGTTGAGGTAGCCGAAGAACCCGCCCACCTCCATCGACACCGGGCAGTCCAGCGCGTTGATCGCGGCCGCGTACGCCTCCCAGTCGGCGGGGTAGCGGCCGGGCGTGTCGGGGTCGAGCCTCGCCTTCACCCGCGCCCAGGAGCGCCGGTCCTTGACCGGATGGTCGAGCCAGGCGGGCATGTTGAACGCCTTGCCCTTGAGCAGGCGCTCACTGATGCCGGCGCTGTCCCGCACCACCACGCTCGTCTCGTCCTCCTCCAGTACCTGCGGGGTGAACGGCGGGTTGAGCAGGAAGGAGTGGTCGTGGGCGACCACCCCGGGCACGTACTCGTACATGCGCGTGCCCGCGTCCATGCCGCTGTGCACCTCGGCCAGCGACCGGGAGGGGTCGAAGCCGAAGAACTCGTCGACCGGGCTGGGTGTGCCGTAGTCGAGGTCGTCCACGCCGAGAAAGCCGGCCGGCGCCCCCTGGGCGACCCAGGCCTGGATCGTCTCGGGCCAGAAGATGTGGATGCCGTTGCCGAGGATGCCGAAGTCGCCCAGGCGTTCTCCCCGGCAGATCTCGCGGAACCGCTGTCTCGTGAATGCCGTCATGACGCACCTCCCGCGGCGCCGGCGAGCAGGCGTTCCGCCTCGTCCACGGCGAGGATGCAGTCTTCGGCGAACCCTTCCGCGCCGATCTCGTCCGCCAGCGCGCGGGAGACCGGTGCGCCGCCCACCATCACGGCGCACGCTGCCGCGCAGGCCGCGCTCCGCGAGCGCGTCGATGACGCGGCGGAACTGAGGCGTGGTCGTCGTGAGCAGCGCCGAGAGCGCCACGATGTCGGCGCGATGCTCCTCCGCGGCCGCGGCGAAGCTGTCGGCGCTCACGTCGGTGCCCAGGTCCACGACCTCGAAGCCGTTGCCTCTCAGCAGCATGCCCACGAGGCGCTTGCCGATGTCGTGGAGGTCGCCCTCCACGGTCCCGAGGACGACGACGCCCCTGCTCGGGCGCGCATCACCGGTGAGAGACGGCCGGAGCAGCTCCAGGCCGGCCGTCATGGCGCGCACGCTGATGAGGATCTCTGGCAGGTAGGCCTGCCCGTCCTTGAACAGCCGGCCGAGCTGCTGCAGCCCGGGGGTGAGGCCCTCGGTCAGGACCGCGTGCGGCGCGACTCCTTCTGCGAGCGCCTCGCCGACCAGCCTCACGACCGCGTTGCGGTCGCCGTCACGGACTCCATCGGAGATGCGCTCGAGCACCTCGTTCACCTCGGGCCTCCCTCGTCGGGTGACGCGTGCAGGCTCCAGCCGGGGCACGCCGTGACATCCGGTCCGGGCGGGGACGGCTGTGGGGGGACAGCGCCCTCCGCCAGCACGCTCGCCACGTCGTCGAAGTCGGTCCAGGGCCGGTAGCGGACGCCCGCAAGGGAGCACAGCTCCGCGAGCCGGCCCTTGGCGAACACCACGTCCGCGAACAGGGCGCCGTAGCGGTCCGTCATGCCGTCGCCGACGAACGCGGTCCACTCCGCGGTCTCGCGCGCGCGCAGCACCGCCTGCGCCTTGCAGGTGCCGCACCCCGCGCACCGCCGGTGCGCGTGCGGGTGGGTGAGGCGAAGGCCGTCCGCGGTGCGTCTCGACCGCGTTCGCCAGCACGGGCACGTCACCGAGCCCGGCCGCGTCGAGCATGGGGCGCACGTAGAAGCCGAGTCCGTCGCTGACCACAGTGACCTCGGCCCCCACGTCCCGTGCCCGGCGGATGAGCGCCGGGAACGTGGGGTCGACGGCGAAGCGCTCGAGGACGTAGTCCACCATCTCGACCAGGGAGGCGCGCAGCATGCGGGTCTGCGCGCCTATCGCGTCCCGCAGCGAGACTCGCCCCGCGTAGGCCTCGTCGTCCAGCGCGCGCCAGTCGCCTTCGGCGAAGCGGGCGCAGACCGCGTTCCCCACGTCCGTGGGGCAGACGGTGCCGTCGAAGTCGGCGAGGACGGTCGGCATCACGCTTCAGTCCACCTCTCCATGAGGATGATGTGCGAATCACTGCCGATGATCTGTTGTTTCACACATTCATTCGTACTTTTCACTTGCGGTCTCACATTACATGACGTACATTCGCACGGCAATGGACGTTCTCTCACGGCGCGAGACCATCATCGAACTGCTCCAGGAGCACGGCGAGGTGACCGTCGCAGAACTGAGCGAGCGCACCGGGGTCTCGCAGATGACCATCCGCCGCGACCTCGAGGCGCTCGAGCTCGAAGGAGTGCTGCGGCGCGTGCACGGCGGCGCCATCGACCTCGCCATGCGCGGCTACGCGGCGCCCTACTCGGTGCGCGCCAAGCAGGCCGCGGACGCCAAGGCGGCCATCGGCAGGGCCGCCGCCGCCATGCTGGGGGAACGCGAGACCGTCGTGCTCGACGTGGGGACCACCACGTTGCAGATCGCCCGCGCCCTGCACGACCGCCGCAACCTCACGGTGCTCACGCCCAGCCTGCACATCGCCAACGCGCTGGCCCGCTACCGCGGCATCCGTCTCATGCTCACCGGCGGTCAGGTGACGGCCGGCGAGGGTTCCCTGGTCGGGGACATGGCCGAAGGGGCGTTCTCGCGCCTGCGCTTCGACACGTTCGTCATGGGCATCGGCGGCGTCGACCTCGAGTCGGGGTGCACGGAGTACAGCCTCGAAGACGCTCGGGTCAAGCGCGCGGCGCTCGAGTGCGTGCGCCGCTGCATCGTCGTCGCCGACAGCAGCAAGCTGGGCAAGGTCACCTTCGCGCAGATCTGCGATCTCGAGAGGGTCGACGTCCTGGTGACAGACAGCGGTGCGGCCCCCGAGGTCCTGGCCGCGCTGGAGGCTGAGCACGTGGAGGTGGTGGTCGTCTGATGAGACGCATCCAGGAGTTGTTCGGAGACAGAAGACCCCTGATAGCCATGGCGCACCTGCGGGCGCTGCCGGGCACCCCACTGTACGACGCCGAAGCCGGGTTGGCCGGGGTGGTCGACGCGCTTCGTGCCGACCTCGACATCATCCTCGCCGCCGAGTTCGACGCGGTCCTCTTCTGCAACGAAGGAGACCTTCCCTATTCGTTCAAGGCGGGGTACGAGGGCGTGGCGGCCATGACGAGGGTGGTAACGGAGCTCGCGCCCAAGGACCGGCCCTTCGGGGTCGACTTCCTCTGGGACCCGCTGGCCGCCCTCAACATCGCCGCGGCCACGGGCGGATCGTTCATCCGCTGCGTGCCGGTCGGGCGGTACGAATCGGACATGGGGCTGTGGAGCACCGACGTGGCCGGGCTGCTGCGCGAACGGCGTCGCATCGGCGCGGACGGCGTGGCCACGTTCATGAACGTCACACCCGAGTTCGCCAGCTCGCTGGGCACGCGCAGCGTCACCGAGGTGGCGCGGTCGGCGGTGTGGTCCAGCCTGGCCGACGCCATCCTCATCTCCGGCCCACGGCAGGCGACCGAGCCTGACATGACCGTGCTGGCGCAGGTCAAGGAGACGCTGTCGGGCGCCGCGCCCGTCTTCGCCAACACCGGCGCCAAAGCCGCCAACGTGGCCTCCTTCCTCGAGACGGCGGACGGCATCATCGTCGGCTCCGACCTCAAGCGCGACGGCTACACGTGGAACGAGGTCTCCGCCGACCGCGTCGCCGCATTCACGGCCGCGGCCGGGCGCCGGGTGAGCCAAGCGGGCGTGGCGTGAGCGTCCTGCTCGGCATCGACGTCGGCACCACCGGCACCAAGGCCCTGCTGCTGGATCCCGACCGCGGCGTGGTGGCGGAGGCGGAGCGTCCCAGCACGCTGCACTCACTTCACGCAGGGTGGGCCGAGGAGGACACGGACGAGTGGTGGGCAAACGTCTGCGCCATCACCCACGAGCTGCTGGACGGGAGCGAGCAGGACGTCCTGGGCATCGGCGTGACCGGCATGGTGCCGTGCACCATCCCGCTCGACCAGCGCGGTGTGCCGCTCCGCTGGTCGATCCAGCAGAACGACGCCCGGTCAGTCGTCGAGGTCGAGGAGCTCCGCCGGCGGCTGGAGGGCGCGGAGGTGCTCGAACGGACGGGCTCGGCGATCACGCAGCAGTCCACCGGTCCGCGTCTTCTGTGGCTCGCCGAACACGAGCCAGACGTGTGGCGCCGCACGCGTACGCTCATGGGGTCGTACGACTTCATCACCATGCGGCTGTCGGGGGCCCGGTCCGTCGAGGCGAACTGGGCCCTCGAGACAGGGCTGCTGGAGTTCGCGCGCATGGACTGGGCCGACGACGTGCTGGAGGCGTGCGGCGGCCGCAAGGAGCTCCTGCCGCCGATCCGCCGCTGCGACGAGGTCGTCGGAGCCGTCACGCGCGAGGCCGCCGTCGCGACGGGCATCCGTGAAGGGGTCCCTGTCGTGGCCGGCACCGCCGACCACATCGGGTCCACCTTCGCCTCCGGCGTGCTCGACGAGGGCGACCTGCTGGTCAAGCTCGGCGGCGCCGGCGACATCATGCTGGCGGTGGACGCGCCGTTCGTGGACGACAGGCTCTATCTGGACTTCCACCTGCTGCCCGGCCGTTTCGTCCTGAGCGGCTGCATGGCCACGAGCGGCAGCCTCATCAAGTGGTTCCAGCGCGAGTGCGCCGCGGGCGCCGGTCTCGCCCAGCTGGACGAGGAGGCCGCGGCCGTGCCGCCGGGGGCGGGCGGCGTCATCTGCCTCCCCTACTTCCTCGGCGAGAAGACGCCCATCAACGATCCCGAGGCCACGGGGGCCTTCGTCGGCCTGCGGCTCACGCAGGACCGCGGCCACCTGTTCCGCGCCGTGCTCGAGGGCATCGCCTACGGTTTTCGCCACCACCAGGAGGTCTTCGCCGACCGCGGTCACCGGCCGCTGCGAGCCCGGGTCACCGACGGCGGCTCACGCTCCCGCGTGTGGACGCAGATCACCGCGGACGTCCTGGGACTGCCGCTCGAGAAGGTGACGCTGCGCAGCGGGTCCGCCTTCGCCGCGGCGTTCTGCGCCGGGATGGGTGTGGGCGTGTTCACCGGGTGGCGCGACGTCGACCGCTTCGCCTCAGTGGACGAAGTCATCGAACCGCAGCACTACGACGTGTACGACCGCGGCTACCGGGCGTACCGGGAGCTGTACCCGATGCTCAAAGGGGTCCTGCCATGAGTGTGCTCGTCACCGGCGCCGGCAGCGGCATCGGCGAGGCCACCGCCCGCCTGCTGGCGCAGCGCGGCCACGACGTGGCCGTCACCGACATCGACGAGGCGGCCGCCGCCAGGGTGGCCGGCGAGATAGGCGGCCTCGGGATGCGGCTCGACGTGACCAGCCGGGCCTCCATCCGCGAGGCCATCGCGGCGACCGAGGCCGCGCTCTCGCCGCTCGAGGGCTGGGTGTCCAACGCCGGCGTGTCGTCGATGATCTCCTTTCTCGACATGCCCGACGAGGAGTGGCACCGCATGCTCGCCGTCAACGAATCGGGCGTCTTCTACTGCGGGCAGGAGTTCGCCCGTCACCTCGTGGCCGCCGGTCGGCCGGGCGCGATCGTCAACGTCGCCTCCATGGCCGCCAAGCAGGGCAACGTGCCGTACCTGTCGCACTACATCGCCTCCAAGTTCGCCGTGGTCGGGCTCACGCAGGCCATGGCGTACGAGCTGGGCCCCCACGGCATCCGCGTGAACAGCGTGTGCCCCGGGTGGGTGGCGACGTCCATGCAGGAGCGCGAGCTTGTGTGGGAGGGGGAGCTTCGCGACATGACGCCCGACGAGGTCAGGCAGTCGTTCATCGACAACACGCCGCTGGGACGTATCGAGACCGGCGACGACGTGGCGCGCACCATCGTGTTCTTGCTGGGACCAGACGCGGTGTTCGTGACCGGAGAGGCGCTGAACATCAACGGCGGCGCCTTCATGGACTGAGACAGGGGGACGGGGACATGGGTGAAGAAAGAGAGAAGTCGATCCTCCGCCGCGGGCTCACGCGGCGGGACGTACTGAAGGGCGCAGCCCTGGCGGGCGCGGCCTACACCGTGGGCGGCACGCTCCTCGCCTGCGGCGGCGGAGACGAGGAGCCCGCGAGCTCGCCCTCCGCGTCGGCCGCGGCCACGCCGAAGAGCGGCGGCACCATCAACGCGGGCATCACCGGCGGCTCCAACTCCAACACGCTCGACGTGACCGCCGAGATCACCAACTCCGACGCGGCGCGCACCGTGATGTGCTACGAGGCGCTCGTGGAGATCAAGGCCGACGGCACCATGGAGTTCCTCCTGGCCGAGGACATGATCCCCAACGCCGACGCCAGCGAGTGGACCATCAAGCTGAAGCCCGACATCACGTGGCAGGACGGCAAGCCGTTCACCGTCGACGACGTGATGTACACGTACAACTACATCGCCAAAGAGGGTAAGAACGGCTCCGGCTTCCTCTCGGTCGTCGACCTGCCCGCCATGAAGAAGGTCGACGACCTGACGCTCTCGGTGCCGATGCTGCAGCCCAACAGCATCTTCATCCAGGTGCAGCCCACCTGGTTCCTCCCGATCGTGCCGGTCGACTGGGACCCCAACACGCCCAACGGCACCGGGCCGTTCAAGATCACCAGCTTCTCGCCGCAGCAGACCATCTTCGAGCGCAACGAGAACTACTGGAACCAGCCGCTGCCGTACGTCGACAAGGTCGTCCTCAGCGAGTACGCCGACATCACGGCCCAGGTCAACGCGCTCCTCGGCGGCCAGGTCGACACCATCAGCCTCATCACCTCCAACGAGATCGGCTCGCTCGAGAGCCAGGGCAAGAAGCTCGTCATCTCGCCCGGCGGCGGCATGAACCCGTTCACCATGAACACCCAGGTCGCGCCGTTCGACGACGTCCGCGTGCGGCAGGCGATGCGGCTCATCATCGACCGTCCCCAGATGCTCGACCTGGTGTTCAAGGGCAACGGCACCCTGGGCAACGACGTCTTCTCCCGCTGGGATCCCGCGTACGACACGTCCATCCCGCAGCGCGAGCAGGACATCGAGCAGGCCAAGTCGCTGCTCAAGCAGGCGGGGCAGGAAGGCCTCACCGTGGAGCTCGTGACCGCCGACATCGCCATGGGCGTGGTCTCGTCGGCGCAGGTGTTCGCGGAGCAGGCCAAGGCGGCCGGCGTCACCGTGAACGTGCGCAAGACGACGGTGACCGACTTCTTCGGGCCCGAGTACCTGAAGTACCCGTTCGCCTTCGACTACTGGGGCTTCCAGTACTACCTGCCCCAGGTGCAGTCGGAGCTGCTGCCCACGTCGCCGTACTGGGAGACCCACTGGGACGACCCGCGCACGCAGAAGCTGTACAAGCAGGCGCTGGCCACCCCCGACGAGACGCAGCGCACGGAGATCTGCCACGAGATGCAGCTCATCGACCACGAGGAGGGCGGGCTCATGATCCCGTTCTTCCCGCCCGTCATCGACGCCTCCATTCCCACGATCAACGGCACCCAGCAGAGCAAGGTCGGCGCCGCCTGGAACAACTTCGACTTCAAGAGCTACTGGCTGAGCTGAGCCGTCGATGATGGAATGACGGCGGGATGAGCACCAACGGCCAGGTGGCGGCCGCGCCCGAGACCCGGGCGCGGCCCAAGAAGGCGCACCCCTTCGCTGCGCTCATCGGGCGCCGCCTGGCCTTGGGCGTGGTCACGCTCTTCCTCGTCTCCATCGTCATCTTCGCGGCCACGACCGTGCTGCCCGGCAACGCCGCGTACGCGGTGCTGGGGCAGCACGCCACCCCCGAGCGTGTGGCCGCGCTCGAGGCCGAACTGGACCTGGACAAGCCGGTGGTGGTGCAGTACTGGAACTGGATCTCCGGCGTTCTGCAGGGAGATCTGGGCGAGTCGTTCGCCAACGGCGATCCCGTGGCCAAGCTCGTGGTGCCGCGGATCGCCAACTCCCTGGTGCTCGTCCTCCTGGCCGGCGCCATCGGCACGCTTATCGGCGTGGGCCTCGGCATCCTCGCCGCGGCTCGACGTGACGGCTGGCTCGACACCACCCTCTCGGTGATCGCGCTGGCCGTCACGTCGCTGCCCGAGTTCGTCGTGGCCATCGGGCTGGTGATGCTGCTCGCCTCGCTGGTGCTCCACTGGCTCCCGGCGGTGTCGTTCATCCCGCCGGGCCAGTCGCCGTGGGCCGAGCCCGCGCTGCTCGTGCTGCCGGTGGCCACGCTCGTCGTCGTCATCGTGCCGTACATCTTCCGTATGATGCGAGGCGCCATGATCGAGGCGCTCGAGAGCGACTACGTTGAGATGGCCAAGCTCAAGGGCGCCCGCCGCCGCCGCGTGCTCCTCGTCCACGCCCTGCCCAACTCCATCGCCCCGACGATCCAGGTGATCGGACTCAACCTGCTGTACCTGGCGGGGGGCATCGTGGTGGTCGAGTACGTCTTCGCGTACCCCGGCATCGGCGCGGGGCTCGTGGACGGCGTCTCGGCGCGGGACATCCCCGTGATCCAGTTCATCACGCTGGTGCTCGCCGCCTTCTACGTGTTCATGAACATCCTGACGGACGTGGTGGCGCTGCTCGCCTCACCGCGGCGAAGGCTGCCACGCTCGTGAAGCCGGCCGAAACGGCACCCGCGGCGCCCTCCGGCGCACGGACCGGCGACGGCACGAGCGCGCGCCTGCGCCGCCGCGAGTGGCTCGCGGTGCTCGCCGCCGCGGCGCGGAGCCGGCGCGGCAAGATAGGCCTCGGCGTCGGCCTCGCGGTGGTCGCCATCGCCGTGATCGGGCCGTTCGTGGCACCGTACTCGGCCACGGAGTTCGTGAGCTCCACGTTCGCACCGCCCTCCGGCGAGTACTGGCTGGGCACGGACGTCCTCGGCCGCGACGTGCTCACGCGCGTGCTGTGCGGCGGCTGGCTGCTCCTCATCGTGGCCGCCGCCTCGACCGCGCTCGGGGTGACCGTCGGCGCCCTCGCCGGCGTCATGGCGGCGTACTACCGGGGCTGGCGGGACGGCCTGATCATGCGCATAGTCGACATCGTCCTGGCCTTTCCCGCTATCGTCTTCGCCCTGCTGCTGGTCAGCATCGCCGGACCCAAGCTGTGGCTGGTCGTGGTCGCCGTGGCGGCCACGCACGCTCCCCAGGTGGCCAGGGTCATGCGCTCAGCCGCCCTGGACATCTGCGAGAAGGACCATGTGAAGGCCATGGAGCTCATCCGCCTGCCGTCCCTCAAGATCATCCGCGGCGAGATCGTCCCCAACCTGGTCACGCCGCTCATGGTCGAGACCGGCCTGCGCATGACCTGGTCCATCGTGATCATCGCCGGTCTGAGCTTCATCGGGTTCGGCCTGCAGCCGCCGGCTCCCAACTGGGGCCTCATGCTCAACGAGAACCGCATCGGCCTCGTCAGCAACCCGTGGGGTGTGGCGGCGCCCGCAATCCTCATCGCGCTCCTCACCATCGGTCTCAACACCTTCACCGACGCGGTGGCCCGCGTCTCCATCGGCGTGGAGCGGCCGGTCGGCGAGAAGGAGCTCCTGCAGGAACGGCTCATCGGGCGCCCGCTCGACTCTGTGGACTGACGTGCCGGGCTCACCCCGCATCGTCGTCCAGGGTCTGCGCGTGGTGCTCGCCGGCACGGCCGTGGACGTGGTCGACGCCGTCGACCTTTCCGTGGACGCGGGGGAGGTGGTGGGACTCGTCGGCGAGTCCGGTTCGGGCAAGACCACGGTGGCGCTCACCCTTCTCGGCCACTGCCGCCGCGGTCTGTCGGTGGTCGCCGGCACCGTGGAGCTCGAGGGGCGCGACCTGCTCACGCTCGGTGAGGAGGAGTTGCGGCGCCTCCGCGGGCGCCGCGTCGCCTACGTGCCGCAGGACCCCGCCAGTGCCCTCAACCCGTCTCTCAAGGTCGGCTACCAGTTGCGCGAGGCGCTCACGGTGCACGCCGGCGACGACCCCGGCCTGCCGGGCGCGGACGAGCGCATGGCGCAGGTCCTCGCCGAGGTCAACCTCGGCGCCGGCCCGGAGATCCTCGACCGCTATCCCCACCAGCTCTCGGGGGGCCAGCAGCAGCGCATCGCCCTGGCGATGGCCTTCTCGTGCCGCCCCGAGCTCATCGTCCTGGACGAGCCCACCACCGGCCTGGACGTGGCCACGCAGCGCCACGTCCTCGATACGGTCCGCGGGCTGTGCAGCTCCTATGGCGTCGCCGCGCTCTACGTGACCCACGACCTGGCGGTCGTGGCCGAGATCGCCGACCGCGTGGCCGTCATGTACGCCGGTCAGCTCATCGAGCTCGGTACCACGAAGGAGGTGTTCGACACCCCCGGCCACCCGTACACCGACGGGCTCCTCAGGGCCATCCCCTCGCCCGAGATCTGTCACGTGCTCGAGGGCATGGAGGGCCAGCCGCCGAGCCCGGGACGAAAGCCTGCCGGGTGCTTCTTCGAGCCGCGGTGCGGCTATGCCATCCCCGACTGCGGAGCCGCGCCGCCGCCGATGGTGGCGCTTGGCGACGGCGGCCACAGCTCGCGCTGCATCCGCGCGCGGGAGCTTGTGCGCGTCTCCACGGGCGTGGAGAAGCTCGCCGCCGACCGCGAGTCGGCCGTGGGCAGAGCGGGCGGGGCACCGCTCCTCGACGTCACCGGCCTGGACGCGTTCTACAACGACGTGCCCGTGCTGTTCGACGTCGCGCTGACGGTGCCACGCACGTCGTGTGTGGCCGTGGTGGGCGAGTCCGGCTCGGGCAAGACCACGCTCGCACGCTGCGTGATCGGCCTGCACGGCAACTGGACCGGGCAGGTGAGCTACGACGGCGCGGAGCTGGGACCCCTCGCCAAGGACCGCGCCATGGACGTGCTGCGCTCGGTGCAGTACATCTTCCAGAACCCGTACACCTCGCTGAACCCGCGCAAGACGGTGGGTCAGCTCGTCGAGCAGCCGCTGGCGCACTTCTTCAAGCTCTCCGTGCGCGAGCGCACGGAGCGTGTGGTGGCCACACTGGAGGCGGCCGCGCTGAGCGGGGACTTCCTCGGCCGCTATCCCGACCAGCTCAGCGGCGGCGAACGCCAGCGCGTCGCCATCGCCCGGGCGCTCGTGGTCGAGCCGAGCCTGCTCGTCTGCGACGAGGTGACCTCGGCTCTCGACGTCTCCGTACAGGCCGCGATCGTCGAGCTGCTCCGCCGGCTTCAGGAGGAGCGCGGCCTGAGCTTACTCTTCATCACGCACAACCTGGCCCTGGTCCGCAGCATCGCCCAGGAGGTGGTCGTGCTGCACGAGGGCCGCGTGGTCGAACGCGGCCCCACCGACACAGTGCTGTCGCACCCCGTGGACGAGTACACCATCAGGCTGCTCGAGGACGTGCCCAAGCTCACCTCGCTCGCCGAGACGACACCCGCTGCCTGCGTCACGCCTGCACCGGGCTGAGGCCCGGGCGCGCCGAAGAGGAGGGAGACCCGATGCCGTCGCCGCGACTCGCCATGCTCGGCCCGGCCGACCGCGACAGGATCCACGAGAGTACTCTGCACGTTCTCGAACGCGTCGGCGTGCGCTTTCAGAGCGCGGCCGCGCGCGCTGTCCTCGCGGGGGCCGGCTGCGCCGTGGACGACGACCGCGGTCTGGTGCGGATCCCGCGGCGAGTGGTGGAGTGGGCGCTCGACCAGCTGCCTCGCGACGTGGTGCTCGCGGGTCGCGACCCGGCGCGCGATGCGATGCTCGACGGGTCGCGCACGTTCGCGACGGTGGCCGGCATCTGCCCGTTCATCGTCGACCTCGACACGGGCCTGTACCGGGAGCCGCGGCTCGAGGACCTCGAGATGGTGACGCGGGTCGCCGACGCGCTCGACGCCTACGGCATCGTGTGGTACTCGGTGAGCCCAACCGGCGGCGTCCCCGCGGTCCTCGTCGATCTCGCCGCCACCGCGTGCATGCTGCAGAACACCGGCAAGCACGTGATGGGTCAGGTGCTCCGCCCCGAGCAGGTCCCGTACGCTCTCGAGCTCGTGCGCCTTCTGGGAGGCGCCCGTAACGGCGAGGCGCCTCCGGTGTTCTCCGTGATCTACTGTCCCGTGGCGCCGCTGCAGCACGACGGGCCGGCGCTCGAAGCCGCCATGGCCTTGGCAGCGCAGCGCGTGCCGATCGACATCTTCAGCCTCGCGCTGGCGGGCGCGACGGCGCCGGTCCCCCTCGCCGCCACCGTCATGCAGACGAACTGCGAGGTGCTGAGCGCCGTCGTCCTGCTCCAGCTCACGGCGCCCGGCTGCCCGTTGATCTACTCCGCCAACGCCGCTCTCATGGACATGAAGACGTCGCGCATCGCGGTGTCCACGCCGGAGACGCTGCTCATGAACGTGGCGCAGACCGAGCTCGCCCACTCCTACGGCATGCCGGCCCTGAGCGTCGGCTACGTCCCGGACTCGAGCGAGCTGGGGTTCCGCGCGGGTGTCGAGGACATGGCCCTGGCGCTGCTCACGAGGCTCGGTCGCCCGGACATCATGACCGGGCTCGGCACGCTCGAGTCGGGTCAGGCGGTCTCGCTGCCCAAGATGATGCTCGACGCGGAGCTCGTCTCGTACCTCGAGCACGTCGGCGGCGGGTTCGCGGTGGACGACGACAGCTTGTGTGTCGACGCCATCGCCCGGACAGGGCCGGGCGGGCAGTTCCTGAGCCTGAAAGAGACGCGGACACGGCTGCGCGCCGGCGAGCACTGGCAACCCGCCCTGCTGCGGCGGGCGTCGTACGCCGACGTGCGCAAGGGATCGCCGGACGAGGCGGAGCGAGCTCGCGAGGCCGTGCTCGAGCTGCTCGCGAGCCACCGGCCGCCGGAGATGGGGCCGGGAGTCGCCGAGGACGTCGCGGCGCTCCTGGCTGCGGCCGAGATGGAGCTGTCTTCCTGAGCCTGGCCGGCGGTCGCCGATCGGCTCAGGCGGCGGCGCGACGCGGCTTGCCCGCCGCCGGCGGCCCCGGCACGGGGGCGGCGTTCGCCAGCACGGCGCGCTTCTTGCCGAACACCCAGATCAGCGCGACGCCGATGAGCACGCTCACGATGGCCACCCACTGCGGCTGCGTGAGCCCGGCGAACCAGACCGGATTGCGCCGCAGGAACTCCACGAAGAAGCGCTCGACGGCCGACAGCACGAGGAACCAGCCGAACGTCCACCAGCCGGACTTGTCGTAGCGCGTCGCGAGGCGCCAGAGGATCCAGACGACGAACGCCATGATGATGATCTCGTAGATCGGCGTGGGGTGGACGCGCACACCCGGCGGGGTCGGCACCGTGCCGTCGGGGTAGCCCATCGCCCACGGCAGGTCCGACGGCTTGCCGTAGTCGCCGTCGCCGGCGAGCTGGCAGCCGATGCGGCCGATGAGGTAGCCGAACGCAGTGGCGGGCGCCATGGCGTTGGCGATGATGTCCAGCGGCACCTTGCGGATGAGCGTCCAGCCGACGACGCCCACGAACCCGCCGATGAGGCCGCCGTACCAGGTGAAGCCGATGCCGCCGAACAGCGTCCCCCAGAAGTCGGCCTGCACGGTCGACCAGTTCTCGAACATGTAGTAGATGCGGGCGCCGACGAAGCCGCCGATGCCGGCGGCGACGATGAGCTCGTAGGCGAAGTCGCCGCTCAGGCCGCGCCGCCGCACGAGCGGACGGACGATGGTGATGCCCGGCACGATGAGCGCGAGCGCGGCCATCAGCCCAAAGCTGTAGACCTTGAAGTTGCCTATCTGGAAGAGGAGCGGTCGCATCTCAGCGCTTCACGTGAAGGTAGCCTCTGTTGTCCTTGATCGTGACGGCGGTACCCAGATCCGCTGAGAGGCTCTTCACCCGTTTCAGGATGCTGAGCCCGGTGCTGCCTCTCGCCACGGCGGGGATGCCTGAGCTGCTGATGGTCACGGGGATGAGCTTGGCGTCGATGGAGTCCTTCTTCATGGATGCCTTCACGAGGACGGTCTGCGCGGTCTCGCCGGAGAATCCGCTGAACACGAGGTTCCCCAGGCTGTAGAAGATGAGTCCACCGTGGTAGGCCTGTACGCCGTCGAGGAGGTGCGGGTGGTGGGCGAACACGAGGTTGGCGCCGGCGTCGATGGCGGCCCTTCCCTCGCTCGACTCGAGCGGGCTGGGCGCGCGCTTGTACTCGAAGTTCCAGTGCCAGCCGACGACGACGAAGTCGGACTTCTTCGCCGCGTTGCGGATGCTGGTCTTGACGGCGTTGAGGTTGGAGCGGCCCGGCGACGTGCCCGGGCTGGACGCCGTCGCCGGGTAGCCGGCCGGCAGCACATCGGTGAAACCAAGAAAGGCCGTCTTCGTACCGTTCTCGCTGAGCACGGCGCCGGCCTGGGCCTGCTTCAGCGTCTTGCCGGCGCCGACCACGGTGATGCCGGCCTTCTCGCAGTACCTGACCGAGTCGAGAAGGCCGGAGTCGCCGTAGTCGCCGGCGTGGTTGTTGGCCATGGTCACCGCGTCGATGCCGCTGCCGGCCATGGCCTTGGCCAGCGCCGGGTTGCCCTTGATGATGACGTCCTTCCAGCCCTGTGGGTCGCCGCCGTGGGTGAGCGGAGACTCGAGGTTCACGAAGCCGTGGTCGCTGGCCTCGAAGAAGGGCGCGATGTCCTTGAACAGCCCCGCGCCCATGCTGCCCACGACCGAGGAGACGCCGAAGCCGCCGATGACGTCGCCGCCGGCGGTGACGGTGGCGGCTTTGGGGGATGGCGTGGGCGTCCGGGTGCGGGTCGGGCTGGGCGACGGCGATGCTGCGGTTGCGGAGGCGGCGTCACCGGCGGGCTGCACGGAGCCGGACGCGGCGGTCGCCTTGGTGCCGGCGGCCGCGTCGTTGCTGAAGGGCCGCACGACCGCCACGGCCGCCGTGGCCAGGACGACCACGAGGATCAGAAGGGCGAGTGCGACGAGCCTGCCGCGGCCGCGCCGCCGCCGGCTGCCTCCGGCGTTCGGCCGGTGCGGGCCGCTCGGCGGACGGGTCCCGCTGCCGTGTGGCGCTGCGGAGCCGCGGATCCCAGCGCTCGGATGGGCATCCGGGCGCTCGCCCCGCCCGGCATCCGAGCCGCCGGGCGGCCCGCCGGCCTCGCCGGCGCGGTATCTGGTGTACGGTTTTGGATCTCCGGGCGTCATCGTTCTGGCGAGGATACACTCGGGTCGGGTCGGGAGCCATTCGGCCCACACCGGTCAGAGGTCGGGCCGGCGCGGACGTCCCCTTCAGGTACTACACTCGAGAGGTGACACCTGCCGCCCGTTTCGCGCGCATCGTGCGCAACCCGTCGCTGTATCCCGGCGTCGCCGAGGCCCTCGGTCCGGGCTTCCCGTGGCACACGCACGCTGCAAGCCCTCGGTCGTCCCAGGCGCTCTGCCTCAGCGCCTGGGCGCCGCTGGCCGGCCTGGAGGTCCGTCACGAGGTGATCGAGCGTCTGCTCACGGAGTGGCTGCCGGACCCGGCGGCGCAGGGCGCCGGCGCGCGGCGCTGGAGCATCGCGCTGGAGGTCTCGGACCCCGCCGTCCTCGGCGAGCGGGGCGGGCGCCCGAGCGCCATCGACGTCGTGCTCGAGTCCCGCGACGCGGTCGTCTGCGTCGAGTCGAAGTTCCTGAGAGACGCCCTGGCCGGTTTCCGCGGCTGCGACCAGTTCCCGCAGGCGTGCCGCGGGTTCCACGGGCCGGGCTCGGACCGCGCCGGCGGCGACGCGCCGTGCCGGCTGGCCGTGCGAGACGGCCGGCGCGAGGCCCGCAGGTATTGGGATGTGGCGGCGGGCCTGTTTCGGCCCGAGGTGCTCACGCCCGGGCCAGCCGAGCCCGGCACCTGTCCGCTGCACCGGCACTACCAGCTGGCGCGCACGCTGCTGTACGCGGGGGCGCTGGCCGGGTGGGCGGCAGACCAGCGCCGTACGGCGCCCGTTGCGACGGCGCCGGCAGGCGCGGAGGGCCGCCGGCGCTTCGCCGCGCTGGTCATCGCCCCGGCGGCGACGGCCGGGCTGCTCGAGCGGCAGACGGCGGCGTTCGCGGCCGGCGTGCTCCTGCCGGCCCACGCCGGCCGGGTGGCCGTGGCGCACTACGAAGGCCTCGCGCGCCTGCTCCGCTCGTGCGGCGATCCGCAGGCGGCCGCCGCCGGCGCGTTCGTCGCCGCGCTGCTGCCGCCCGCGCCGCCGCCGGCTCGCGCCGAGACCGTCCGTGAGCTGCGCCGCCGCGCCGAGGCAGGCCGGCGGGCGCGGCGCCGGGCGGAGCCGTCGGAGGACGCCGGCCGCGAGCCGCGTACAATGACGCCATGACCTCGCCGTCCTCACGCCCCCGCCGCGGACGGGGGCTCGTCCTCGCCGGGGTGGCCGCCGTGCTCGTCGTGCTCGCCGGCCTCGCCGTCTTCATCCCGCTCGCTTTCTACGAAGAGCGGGCCGCGCCGGTCCGTGCCGCGGCGCCCGCCACGCGCCCCGCCACGACCGCCGAGGCTCAGGCGGCGCTCACGCGAGCCGCGGCGGCACTGCACGCCGGCGACCGCGCCGCCTACCGCGCCGCTCTGCCCGCCTCCGGCAAGCCGGCCCGACGGGCCCTCGGCGCGCTCTTCCGGCACCTCTCTTCCCTTCCGTGGACCACATTCGCCCTCACGGTGCAGCCCATAGAGTCGGCGCCCGGGCGTTTCGACGTGTTCGCCACCGGGCGGCTCGCCCGTACCGGGCCCGCTGACCGGGTGGGCGGCGAGCGAGTCCTCGAACTTGAGTGGCGCGACGGCGGTGTCGTGGCCGTCGCCGACGTCACGCCCGGGGCCATCGAGCGTGAGTACCTGATGGCCTTCCACGACCCCGTCACCGTGGAGCACGACGGTGTCCTGGTCATCGCCGACCGCTCGTCCCGGGGCCGCGCCGAGGCGCTCGCCGAGGCCGCCTCCGCGGCGTCTCCCCGTCTCCGCCTCGTCGGCGTGAAGCCGGACGAGCAGGTGCTCGTGTCGGTCTACTCGTCGCTGGAGGACCTCAAGGCCTCGCTCGGCGGCGGGCCGGACGAGGACCGCATCCGCTTCTTCTCCAGTACCGCCCCGCGCCTGTCGCCCAAACCCTGGCGCATCCGCGACGTGGGTGTGCTGGGGCCGTCGCTTGACGGTACCGGCGACTGGATGCCCCTCATGCTCTCGCACGAGCTCACGCACGCCTACACCGGCCAGTGGTTCGCGAAGACCGAGCACGCGCCCACCTTCCTCATGGAGGGTCTGGCGACTGCCGTGGAGGGTGGGCGCGACTGGACGCCGCTCAAAGAGGAGGTGGCCGCCGGCAACCAGCTCTGGCCGCTGGCCGACGCCATCGGCACCGGCAACCTGTGGATGGGCACGTCCACCGCCGACGTCCGCCTCGCCTACCTTGAGGCGGCCTCCGTGGTCCACTACGTGCTCGACCGCTGGGGGCTCGCCAGGCTCCGTCCCTTCCTGCAGGCGCTGGCCGACTCGGACCTCTCGGAGCAGGGCTTCGACGCCGCCGCGCGGGAGGCGCTGGGCGTCGGCTGGGCGGAGTTCTACGGCGGCTGGAAGGAGTACGTGCCGGCGCTGCCGTGACGGCACGCAGGCGGAGCCACCTCGTAAGGTTGCGTGCAGGGCTCTGGGGGGGTACACCGTAGTCAGCGACAACCTCCGGAAGGAGTCCCCATGAGGTCCAGGCTCACGCTGTACATCGTCATCGCCCTTGTGGCCGGTCTCGCGCTGGTCGGCGTGGCAGTAGCCGTCGCCGGCGCCGGCTCCACGGCGAACCTGCCGGCCATCTCCGCCTCCGATCTCATGGCCAGGATGGCGCAGGCCGAGGACACCGTCACCTCGGTGAGCGGCGAGATCTCCTGGAAGAACACCCTGCTCGGAGATGTGGGTGACGCCAGCGGCCTCGCCCAGATGCCGGCGCAGTCGCCGCTCCTGGCGAGCGGGTCCGGTAGACTCTGGATGAGCGAGGACGGCGTCCGCGTGGAGTCGCAGGGCAGCGGCGGAGACCAGGTCGCCGGCGTCGACAAGGCCGCACGCCAGGCGTGGACCTACGACTCGTCCGCCAACACCGCCGAGGTGTGGAAGCTCACCGGCGACCTCGGCGGGATGCCGCGCACGCCGTCACCCTCCCCGTCCATGCTCACACCGGAGGCCATCACCGCCATCCTCGAGAAGCTGGCGCCATACGCGAGGATCGACGTGGCCGGGCAGGCCACGGTCGCCGGCCGCGCCGTGTACCTCCTGCGCATGACGCCGGCGGCCGACGACACCGCCCTGGGCGCCGTGCAGGCGTCCATCGACGGTGAGACCATGCTGCCGCTCCGCCTCGAGGTCTTCGCCGCGAGCGGCGGTCCGGCCGTGCTGGAGTCGGGCTTCGACACCATCTCCTACGAGCCCATCGACGCGTCCCTGTTCGCCTTCTCGCCGCCGGCCGGCGCGGAAGTCACGACAGAGGACTACGACGCCGCCGAGCTGCAGCAGAAGCTTGACGCGAGGCACGGCTCGAGCGGCGAGCAGGCCTCCGGGGCCGACAGCGACGCGGCCGGCCGCAAGGCCCTGGCACGCACCGCACTGCTGACGATCCCCGAGGCGCAGGAGCTTGTCGACTTCCAGCTGGCTTCCGCGCAGGGCTACACCGCGCGGCCGTTCCAGTGGGGCTACGTGTTCCTCGGCGGGCTGCCGGTGAACGCGGACGGGAATCCGCTCTTCGACATGGCGAAGACGGGCCTGGGGGCTTCCGGCGACGCTGTCGAAGCCCCCGACATGGGTCCCGTGTCGGTCCTTCTGTACGGAGAGGGCTTCGGCTCCATCGTGCTGGCGCAGACGAAGACCACGCCGGAGCTCGAGAAGGAGCTCGCGCAGTTGCCGGCGCTGGTCGGCGGGGCGACCCTGAACGGTGCGCCCGTGCGCTCCATGACCACGCCCCTCGGCGGGGTGTACGTCTGGCAGCAGGGAGACACGACCCTCGTGGCCGGTGGCATGGTCCCGGCTGCGGACCTCGAGGCATTCGTCGAGTCCGTGAAGTGACCGGCCGCTGACGTGACGCCCGACGTCGCCGACGAGAGGGACGAGGCGGCAGGGGCGCGGCCGGCGCAGCACAGCTGCGAGAGCCGCGCCCCCGTCCTGACCACCCATGCCCTCAGCAAGCAGTTCGGCGCCCTGCGCGCCGTCGACGGCCTGGACATGCAGGTGTGCCAGGGCGACGTGTTCGGCTTCCTGGGGCCCAACGGCGCCGGCAAGACCACGGTCATCCGGCTCGCCCTCGGTCTCATCCACCCCACGAGCGGTCACGTGGAGGTCTGCGGCCACCGCGTCCCGGGCGAGCTCCAGGGGGCGTTGCGACACGTGGGCGGCTTCGTCGACGACCCCACCTTCTACCCGCTCATGAGCGCGCGCCGGAACCTGCGCCTCCTGGGCAGCATGACGGGGCCGGTGAGCGAGGAGCGCATCGACGAGGTCCTGGACATCGTCGCGCTCCGCGAGCGCGGTCACGACCGCGTGGGCGGCTTCAGCCACGGCATGAAGCAGCGCCTCGGCATCGCCCAGGCGTTGCTGCACAGCCCCGAGCTCATCGTGCTCGACGAGCCCACCAGCGGCCTCGACCCGCGCGGCATGAAGGACGTGCGCGAGCTCATCCGCGACCTGGGCAGGGCCGGTACCACCGTCTTTCTCAGCTCGCACCTGCTGCACGAGGTCGAGCAGGTGTGCACGCGTGCTGTGATCATCAACAAGGGCCGCGTGGTGGTGCAGGGCCCGGTGAGCGAGCTGCGGCCGCAGAACGACGCCGTCAAGGTGCTCACCGGCGACCAGGGCCGCGCGGCCGAGGTGCTGCGCGGCCAGTTCGGCGCCGGCGGCGTGACGGAGGACGACGGCTATCTCATCGTCCAGGCCGATGAAGAGGCCGTGCCCGAGATGGTCCGCCTGCTCGTGGCCGACGGCGTGGCCGTGCGCGCCGTGGTGCCGGCGACCGAGCAGGGCCTGGAAGACTTCTTTCTCGAGCTCACCGGCACCGACGGCGACGAGCCGGCGCGCACGAAGCGGCGCACCGGCCTGGCGCGCCTGCTGCCCGGAGGCAAGCGATGAGCGCCGGCCCCGCCACGCCGGCCGCCCCCGCCCCGGCTGCCCCTCCCGCCGCCCCTGTCCGTGCCCACGGCAGCACCTCCGCGGCCCTCGGCGGCCACGCCTGGGGAGCACTGCGCCGGGAGTGGATCAAGCTGCTCTTCCAGCGCCGCAGCTACCTCATCTGGGGCGGCGCGTTCGTCATCCCGTTCCTGATCTCGCTGGCGCTCTACCTGGCCGGCTCGGACCCGCACGGCGAGGGCGGCGGCGAAGGTCCGCTGTTCATGCAGCGGATCACCGACAACGGCATGTTCGTCACCTTGGCATCTCTTTCGGCGCTGCTGCCGTTCCTGCTGCCCATGGCGGCGGCCATGGTGGCCGGCTACATGATCGCCGGCGAGGCCGAGCTGGGCACGATGCGCATCGTCCTGCTGCGGCCGGTGCGGCGCGGCAGCTTCCTGCTCGCCAAGTGGACCATGTCCGTCGTGTACCTGGCCGTCGGGTTCGGCGTCATGGTGGCCGGCGGGCTGCTCTTTGGGGGCCTGTTCTTCGGGTTGCACCCCATGATCACGCTGTCCGGCACCACGGTCGGCGTGTGGCACGGTCTCGGTCTCATCCTGCTCGCCTGCGGCTACGGCCTCGCGGCCATGGCCTGCATCGTCTCCCTCTCGCTACTGCTGAGCACGCTCACAGACTCGAGTCTCACGGCGCTCATCGGCACGATCGTCATCTACATCGTCATCACCGTGCTCATCCAGTTCAGCTACTTCGACTGGCTGCGACCCTGGGTCTTCCCGCAGTACCTGCTCGAGTTCTCCAACTTCTTCCGCGACCCGATCTACTGGACACCGATCCTCAAGGGCCTCGCCGTGTTCGCCGCCTGGAGCTGCGGCCTGACCTTCGTCGCATACCTCGTCTTCCGTCGCAAGGATGTGCTGAGCTGACGGGGGCCGCCGGGATGTGGCCGTTTCAGCGCGGCGCTGCTCCCCGCCCCCGGCCTGCTGTTCCCCGACGCCGTGGCGCGGCTGCTCCCCGGCTCGCGCGCGATCTCCTCCTTGGCCTCGGCCCCGCGGTGGCGTAGATTCGCGCAGTGGCCGGTCTGACCGATGGATACTCCGAGGAGATGATGGGCGTGCCGGGCGCCGCACTGGTCGGGCGCGGGGACCTTCAGCTGTTCGGCGAGGAACGCCTGCAGGCGGTGGTCCGCGAGCACGCCGCCGAGCCGGCGGCAGCCATGATCGATGCGGTCCTCACCGCCGTGGACGAGTTCGCTACCGGCGAGCCGCAGTTCGACGACATGACCGTGATGGTCATCAGGGGGGTGTGAGGGGATGCGAGCGATGCAGCTGGCGGCGCCGGCTCCTGTCGAAGAGGCGCCGCTCCGTCTGGTCGACCTGCCGGTGCCCAAGCCGGGGCCGGGCCAGGTGCTGCTGCGCGTGCTGGCTTGCGGCGTGTGCCGCACCGATCTGCACATCCTGGAGGGCGAGCTGCCACCGCACCGCTCGCCCGTGGTGCTCGGCCACCAGATCGTCGCCGAGGTGGCCGCGCTCGGCCCCGGGGCCGACACCGTCCGCCCGGGGGGAGACGAGAGCGCCCCGACGCTCGTGGTCGGCGACCGGGTCGGGGTGCCGTGGCTGCACCAGACCGACGAGAGCTGCCGGTTCTGCAAGCGCGGTCGCGAGAACCTCTGCGCGGACGCGCGCTTCACCGGCTGGGACGTGGACGGCGGCTTCGCCGAGTACACGGTGGCGCCGGCCGGATTCGTGTACCGCCTCCCGGCCGGCATGACCGCCATGGCGGCCGCGCCGCTGCTCTGCGCCGGCATCATCGGCTACCGCTGCCTGCGGCTGGTCGGCGTCGTCGGCGAGAGCGCCGGCCTCGCCGGCGGCGGCACGCGCACGCCGGCCGACGAGCTCACGGCGGTCAAGGAGCGCGAGCGCTGGCCCGACTGGCCGCCGCCGCGCCCCGGCTCCGAGCACCTCGGCCGCCTCGCCATCTACGGTTTCGGCTCGGCGGCCTCGCTCTGCACCCAGATCGCCGTGTGGCGCGGCTGGGAGGTCTACGGCATCGCCCGCGACGCCGAGCACCGCAGCCTGGCGCTGGAGCTCGGCTGCGTGTGGGCGGGCGAGGCGAGCGACGACCCCGGCGTCGAGTACGACGCCGCCATCGTCTTCGCGCCCGCCGGCGAGCTCGCCGTCGAAGCCCTGCGCCGCCTCGACAAGGGCGGCGTGGTCGCCCTGGGCGGGATCTACAGCTCGCCCATCCCGCCCATCGAGTACCCGTGGATCTACCACGAGCGCGTGGTGCGCAGCGTCGCCAACTCCACGCGCGAGGACGCCCGCGAGCTGCTGCGCGACGCGGCCCTCGTGCCCGTCGTCAGCCGCGTCCAGGAGTACCCGCTCGAGCGCGCCAACGAGGCGCTCCTCGATCTGAAGGAAGACAGAGTGCGCGGGTCCGCGGTGCTGCGGGTGGCGGCGGACGCGTAGCCTCGCGCCCGGGCGGGCACAACCACCGGGCAACTCAGAGCGAGGAGGAAGAGTGTCCGACATCGTCATCTACAAGACGACATCGTGCCCCTACTGCGTCATGGCCGGGGCACTGCTGAAGAAGAAGGGCCTGACGTACCGCGAGATCGACGTCACGTGGGATGCCGACCTTCGCAGGGAGATGGAGGAGCGCTCCGGGCGGCGTACCGTGCCGGAGATCTTCATCGGCGATCGGTGCGTGGGCGGGTACGACGACCTCGCCAGGCTGAGCTCGAGCGGCGAGCTCGAGAGGATGCTCGGACAGAGCTGACCGGCCCGGGCGGCCGCGCCGGCGGTCGGCCGGGCCCTCCTGGGTCGCGGCCTCCGTCCGGGGTGTCGCGGCCGGTGTCCTCGACGTCGCGCGGGTCACGCCCGCGCCGTCAGTAGCCTCATATGCAGTCAAAGAGCGAGTAGGCCTCTTCTCCGGCCGCGGCCTGGCCGCCGCAGCCGGCGGCGCAGCCTTCGCCCAGCGTGGCGCCGTCCCCCGGCTGCCCGGCCGCCAGCTCCTGAAAGATCGGCCGCACCAGCTCGCAGTACGGGAAGGCGGCGGCGTAGCCGGCGGGCTCATCGTGGGCGCGGGCGGCGTAGTGCGCCTGCACCCAGCACTCGCCGCCGCAGGCGTCCACGACGGGGCAGGCGGCGCACTCGGCCCTGTCGCGGGCGCGCGCGGCGCGCAGCAGCCGCAGGCTGCTGGACGTGCGCCAGATGCGCTCGACGCTCTGTTCGCGCACCGAGCCGGCGACGAACGCCGGGTCTCCGGCGGTGATCACACAGGCGTGCACGTTGCCGTACGGGTCGACGGCCAGGTCACGGCAGCCGGCCGCGCAGAGGTCGTTGCGGGCGCCGAGCCGGCGACGCCAGCTCGGCAGGTTGTCGACGGTGAGGCCGATCTGCGCCGCGAGGGCGACCAGCGCGCGCACGGCGGCCAGCAGCTCGTCCCCGCGCGGCACGAGCGCCATGTCGTCCGGCAGGCCGCCGTGCTGGTGCGGCAGGATCAGGTGGAGCCGGCCTACGCCGGCGGCGCGCAGCTCGCGGGCGAGCTGCGGCAGGCCGGCCAAAGCCGGCCGCACGAGCACCGTGTTCGCCACGGGCTCCAGGCCCACGGCCTGCAGCGTGGCGATGGACTCCATCACCTCGTCGTAGCTGCCGGGGCCGCGCAGGTCGTCGTTGATCTCGCGTGGCCCGTCGATGCTCGCCAGCGGCGTCAGGCGCCCGCGGCCGGCCTTCGCCAGCGCGGCCGCGGTCCTCTCGTCGATGAGGCTGTTGAAGAAGAACCTGCAGCCTCCATCGAGGCGGCCGGTGATGTGGTCGACGAGCGCGACGAAGTCGGGGCGGAGCAGCGGGTCGCCGCCGATGAACACGAAGCTCCGCGCGCCGAGCTCCGCGCACTGGCCGGCGACATCCTTCCACTCGGTGGTCGTCAGCTCGCCGGCGGCCAGGCCGGCGCCCTTGTCGTAGCAGTGACGGCAGTCGCGGGTACAGCGGTGGGTCACGTGGAGGTAGACCTCGCGCAGCGTGTCGGCCTGGACTCCGCGCAGGCCCGCTTGCCCGGCGAGCCGGGACATGAGCGCGAGGTCCTCGGCACGGTCGACATCCACCCACAGCGGAAGCTGGCGGACGCGGATCCCGGCGCCTTCTACTGCGGCCAGCGTCGCGGAGAGCAGGCCCGACGTGCTCATTGGCGAGCTTCGCAGGAGCGTGCCGAGGTCGTCACCGCGCCGGCCCCACGTGCCGGCATCGGTGCCGACGAGGTAGTAGCCGCCGTCGGCGGCGGGGCCAAGGACGAGCGCATCGTCGGACGGCTCGCCGTCCAGCAACGCCAGTCCTTGTTCCAGGTACTCCGGCGGCAGCGAGGGACTGTCGCTGCCCACGACGAGCACCCGGCCGGCGCCGGCGGCGAAGAGGTCGGCGAACACGGCGGCGAGGCGCTCGCCGAGCGCGCCGCCGCGCTGCGAGAGGCGCAGCCAGGGCCGCGTCCGGCCGGCGAGGGGGTCGGGGCCGCGGCCGCGCGGAGCCTCACCGGCGCCGCGGTCTTGCGCACCCGGACCGGCGCCGTCCTCGGCAAGGGCCAGCACGAGCGCGGCGCCCGGCACGCGCTCGGCCACGTCGAGCGTGCCGGTCAGAAGACGCGTGTAGATCGCGAGCGCCTGATCGTCGCCGACGCTCGTCGCCAGGCGGCGCTTGACGGCGCCGCGCACGAGCGGCCGCGCCATGACGGCGATGGCCGCCTGACCGGCCCGCACTGCCGGGCCCGTCCCGCTCGGTCGGGCGTGGGCATCCCCGTGATGTGTGTGCGCCGGCGCAGTCATCGTCGCCCCAGTATGGTCGAGGCCAGCGCGCCGGGCCACCGCGTCGTGAACGCCTCCGGGAGCGGCGCGACCAGCGCGACGACGACCGGCAGCCATACGCCGGCCACGAGCCCGAATGCGAGCGGCGCGAGCCAGTACCAGGCGTGCACCACGGGGAGGCACGCAACGAGGATCGTGAGGGTCCACGCGAAGGTGCGCGCCGTCTCCCCGCGTCCGCGGTAGCGCCGTGAGAGCCACACCGTGCCGGCCAGGAACACGAGGAGGCAGACGAGCTGGGCCACGCGAGCCGGGGCGACGTAGGCAAGCAGCGAGAACAGCAACGCCGTCCCCGTCCACTCCGTGCCGGCGGCGGCCGCGCCGCCGAACACCCCGCCCACGCCATCGCCGGTGAGGAGATAGGGTACGCACGGGAGGACGAACCCCGGGATGAAGCCGGCGAGCAGGCGGCCGGGCCGCGCCCGGCCGCCCACCAGCGCCGGCAGGAGCAGCGCCGCCGGCGTGAGTTTGAATGCCGCCGCCAGCCCCAGAACGACCCCGGCCTGCCAGTCGCGCCCGCGCACCAGCAGCCCGGCCGCGAGCACGGCCAGGCCTACCGCCACGATCTCGAGGTGGGCCGACTCCCACGTCTGCAGGATCACCGCCGGGCACAGCAGGTAGAGGACGGTGGCCTGCCTTCGTCGCCGCGCGTCCGCGAGCCACCAGATGGCCGCCGCCGTGAGCAGGTCGGCGGCCCCGACGACGAGCTTCCACAGCACCACGCCGCCGCGGACGGAGTCGGCTCCGGCGGCGCCGGCCGCTCGGGCCACGCCCAGGAACAGCACCTCCGCGAGCGGCGGGTAGACGGTCCGCAGCTGCGGATGGTTGACCAGCGACCGGAGCTCCGCGGCACCGCCGCCGGTCACACCGTCCAGCCGGGGATCGGCCGGCGCGTACAGGTACGGGTCCGCGCCGGCGCGCTGTACGTGTCCGTCCCAGAGATAACGGTACACGTCGTCGCTCAGGCTGGGCGTGCCGGGCAGAAAGACGACGCGCAGCAGCACGGCGGCGACGAGGGCGCCGCGCAGCGGCAGGCTCGTCGCCGCGGTCGCCAGCAGGCCGAAGCCGGCGAGCGACAGGCCGTAGAATGCCCACAGCCGTCCCGCGTGCAGCAGCAGCTCGCCCGACAGCGCGAGCCCGCACAGGCCGGCGGCCAGCAGAGCGAGACCAAGGTAGGCGCGCAGGCGTGGACGCTTCATCGGACCCAGACTACTTCATCGTCGTGCCGATGCTCGACGAGGCCGAGGCGCTGCCGGCGCTTCTCGTTGAGCTGCGCGACCTGCGGCTGCTGGACCGCACCCTCTTCGTGGACAACGGCTCGCGGGACGGCGGACCCGACTTCGTCCGGGCCGCCGGCGCCGAGCTGCTGCGCGAGCCGCGGCGAGGCTACGGGTACCCGTGCCTCACCGGGGCGCGCGCAGCAGCGGCCCGCGGCGCCCGCGCCGTCGTCTTCATGGAGGCCGACGGCACCGACGACCCGGCGCAGGTGCCGGCCCTGGTCGGGCCGGTGCTCGCCGGCGTCGCCGACCTCGTGATCGGCTCGCGCCGCCAGGCCGTGCGCGGCGCGTCGGCCGGCCACATGCCGTGGCACCAGCGGCGCGGCAACGACTGGCTGGCCGCCAGCCTTTGGTTCTGGTTCGGCCTGCGGCTCAGCGACGACGGCCCGTTCCGCGCCGTGCGCCTGGACCTGCTGGAGCGTCTGCGCCTCGAGGAGCGCGCCTACGCCTATCCGACGGAGATGGTCGTGAAGGCGCGCCTGCTCGGCGCGCGGATCGCGGTACGCGACACCCGCTACCGCCCGCGCGCCGGCCGCTCCAAGATCGCCGGCACCTGGCGCGGCACGCTCGGTGCCGTGTGGGACATCTTCTGGTGCCTGTTCCGCCTGCGGCTGTGCGGCTTTCGCCCCGGCCCGTGACGGCCGTGGGGCACGGCGGCGGACAGCGCGCAGCTCCGTCAGTAGATAGGCAGCCGGGGGTGCGGGTTCCTCTTCGCGAACCGCGCGTCCACGCCGAGCGTCCGCCCCGCCTGTCCCAGGGCCACCGTCAGACACAGCGCGAACATGAGGAGGTACGTACCCGGCCATTCCGTCGGGATGCCGGACGTCGCCACGAGCAGGTTCAGCTGGAATCCCGCGGCCAGCAGCCCTGCCACCGGGGTGAACACCCCGAGCACCAGGAACAGGCCGAACACCACGAGTTCGATGACGAGCTGCCCGTAGGCGAACACGGCCGCGTTGGGGATGAGCACGTCGTTGAGGATGTCGGCGTAGAGGCCGACCTTCGTGGTGTCGGCGTACTTCTGCACGAACTCGGCCCAGCCGTCGGGGGAGTAGTAGCCCTTGATCAGGTTGTCGGTCCACACGGCGAGGAAGATGGCGCCCATGAGGATGCGCAGGCTGGCGAGCATCAACTCGTTGCGTGACTCGCGTGTCGCCCAGAGTCTCACGATAGGCCTCCCGTGCCGTACCTTGTGGCGGCAGCGTACCCGGCAGGGCGGAAGCTCACGCAGCGTCCGCCGTGCGCCGTGTCGCGCCGCCGTCGCGGTGCGTCCAGTGCTCAGCCCCCGGCGACCGGGGTGACGAGCTCCAGGAGGTCGCCGTCGCTGAGCAGTGTGTCCTTGGCGGCGATAGGCGAGAGGTGGGCGCCGTTGAGCACGACGCTCACGAGGAGGCGGTCGTTGTAGAAAACGCGCGGGCTGTATCGCGGGCTGCGGGTGACGAGGTCGCGCAGGGCCTCGTTCACCGTGGCTCCCTCGCACTCCACGGTGGAAGGGGGCTCCGGCGAGGTCAAGATCGCGGGAAGGCTTACGCGGATGCTGGCCAAGGCTTGCTCCGTTGCTCGAGAGACGTCACAGGGAAGTATGCCACGGAGGGTGGCGTCCGGCAGGAGACAGCGGGCGGCTTCGGGCTTCCCTCGAGACTGGCCGGGACGCAGGTGCCGCGGCCCTTCCGCCGGCCGTAGCCGTTGCGGCGATTGTTGACTTGCCATGTAGGGTATGTCGTGTTTTACTCTGCCCAAGGAGTCACACAGACCAAGGAGACCGACACCGTGAGGATCGCAGACGACATCACCGAGCTCATCGGTGGCACCCCGCTCGTGAGGCTGAGGGGTATCTCGGAGCGCTCCGGCGCCACCATCGTCGGCAAGCTGGAGACGTTCAATCCCGGCGGCAGCGTCAAGGACCGCATCGGGTTGTCGATGCTGGACGCTGCGGAGGAGCAGGGACTGATCGCACCCGGCGCGACGACCATCGTCGAACCGACGAGCGGCAACACCGGTATCGCCCTCGCGATGGTCGCGGCCGCACGCGGCTACAAGGTGCTGCTCACCATGCCGGAGACGATGAGCGTGGAGCGCCGTAACCTGCTGCGTGCGTACGGCGCCGAGCTCGTCCTCACGCCCGGGCCGCAGGGCATGAAGGGCGCCATCGCCCGGGCCACCGAGCTGGGGGAGGAGATCGAGGGAGCCTTCATCCCTCAGCAGTTCGAGAACCCCGCCAATCCGGAGGTCCACCGTCGCACCACGGCGGAGGAGGTCTGGAACGACACCGACGGTCAGGTGGACGTCTTCGTGGCCGGTGTCGGCACCGGCGGCACCGTGACCGGCGTGGGCCAGGCGCTCAAGGAGCGCAAGCCCGAGGTGTACGTGGCGGCGGCCGAGCCGGCCGACTCGCCGGTGCTCAGCGGCGGCGACCCGGGCCCGCACAAGATCCAGGGGATGGGCGCCGGCTTCGTGCCCAAGGTGCTCGACACCGCGGTGTACGACGAGGTGGTCAAGGTCACCAACGACCAGGCGCTCGAGTTCGCCAGGGATCTGGCCTCGGAGGGCGTGCTGGTCGGCATCAGCGCCGGCGCGAACGCCTACGCCGCGTACACGATCGGCAGCCGACCCGAGCATCGCGGCAAGCTCATCGTCACCGTGATGTGTGACACCGGCGAGCGGTATCTCTCGACTGTGCTGTTCGCGCAGCCGGAGGCGGCGCCGGTCACGCCGTGACGGCGGCGCGCGCCTCTCACGCTCAGTAGCCGTGCGGCGCGGGAGCAGGGCTGCCCGCGGCCGAGAGCGCCCGCACGACCTCGCGCGTCTCGCGGGCGATCTCCAGATCCTCACGGGCCGCGATCACCACGGCGCGCGCGGCCGCGCCCGGTGCGCCGATCTCGCGGTCCGGCGGCCCGGCTTCGTTGCGTGCGGTATCCAGCTCGACGCCGAGGAACCCGAGGCCGTCGGCGGCGCGGCGGCGAACCTCCGCGCCGTTCTCGCCGACACCCCCCGTGAACACCAGTACGTCGAGCCCGCCGAGCGCAGCCGTCATGCGGGCGATGCTGCCGCGCAGCCGGTGTACGTAGACCTCGAGCGCCAGGGCGGCGTCGGCGTCGCCGGCCGCCGCCCGGTCGACCACCTCGCGCATGTCGGGCGTCCCGGTCATCCCGACCAGGCCAGCCCCGTTCGTCAACAACGCACCCACCTCCGCGGCCGACAGCCCCAGGACTTCCTGTGCCCAGAGCAGCAGGCCAGGGTCCATGTCGCCGCAGCGGGTCGCCATCATGAGACCTTCGAGCGGGGTGTAGCCCATCGTCGTGTCCACGGAGCGGCCGTCGCGCACCGCGGCCAGCGATGCGCCGGCGCCCAGGTGGCAGGTCACGATGCGCAGGTCGCACACATCCGCACCAACCAGTTTCGCGGCGCGCCGCGATGCGTAGGCGTGCGAGAGCCCGTGGAACCCGTAGCGCCGCACGCCCCAGCGCTCGGTCCACTCCCGGGGCACCGGGTAGACCGACGCGGCCGGTGGCAGGTGCGCGTGGAAGGCGGTGTCGAAGCACGCGACTTCCGGCAGGTGCAGGAAGACACCGCGGACGGCGTGGATGCCGGCCAGTGCCTTGGGCTGGTGGAGCGGCGCCAGCGGCGTCAGCGCCGCGATGCGCTCGGTGACGGCGTCGTCGAGCAGCACGGGCTCGGAGAACTCGGCTCCGCCGTGCACGACCCGGTGACCTACGGCCTCGATGCCGCCGACCTCGTCGAGCGCACCGGCGATGACGGCCGAGTCACCCAGGCCGCGCGGCGCCGGCAGGAGGCGGTCGGCGACCAGGGTACCGTCCTCGTCGAGCACGCGCAGCTTGAGGCTGCTGGAGCCGGCGTTGACGGTGAGGACGCGCATCAGGGGCGGGCGGATCCGGCTCGCCGGCGTCCGCCCGGACCGCTGGCGACGGTGCGGGCTAGCGAGCCGGCGCTCAAGCCGCGCCTCCGGCGATCGCCTTCTCGGCGCCGGTCAGCGTCGCGTCGACGCGCGCCAGGAGGTCGTCCAGCACCTCGCGGTCCGCCACGAGCGGGGGCGAGAGCATGAGCATCGCCGGACCCCGGTCGTCGGCGCGCGTCATCAGGCCCTTCTCCTTGAGCAGCCGCGGCAGCAGCTCACGGCACACGGCCGCCTTCTCCTCGGGGTCGAACTCGCGTCCGGTCTCCCGGTCACCCATGAGTTCGAGACCGTAGAAGTAGCCGCAGCCGCGGACGTCCTTCACGATGTGGTGGCGGGCCGCGACGTCGTCCAGCCCGCCGCGGAAGTACGGCTCGAGGGCGAGGACGCGGTCGAGCACGCCCTCGTCGCGCATGGCCGTGATGTTCGCGACGGCCACCGCCGTGGAGAGCGGGTGCCCGCCCCACGTGACGCCGTGCGTGAACATACCGATCTGCGAGTCCAAGAGGCGGTCGATGAGGGGCGTCCGTACGATCATGCCGCCGAGCGGCGCGTAGGCGGAGGTCACGCCCTTGGCGAAGGTGATGAGGTCTGGCTCGGCGCCGACTCGGTACGAGCCGAACCAGTGACCCAGCCGGCCGAAGCCGCAGATGACCTCGTCGGCGCACAGCAGTATCCCGTACTTGTCGCAGAGCCGCCGGAGCTCGGCCCAGTAGCCGTCCGGCGGCGCCATCACGCCGCCCACGTTCTGCACCGGCTCGGCGATGAGCATGGCCACCGTCTCCGGACCTTCCTCGATGATCGCCTCCTCGATGGCCCGCAGGCAGGAGAGCTCCGTCACGGGAACGTCGCCTTCGTTCTCCCAGCCGAGGGTGTTGGGCACGTGGCGGAACCACGGCAGCAGCGGCAGGAAGGGGGCGCGGAACTGGGGGATGCCGGTGGCCGACAGCGCTCCGAGCGTGGTCCCGTGGTAGGCCATGAGGCGGCTCAGGATCTTGATGCGGCCCGGCTCGCCGTTCGCCTGGTGGTACTCCCGCGCGAACTTGATGGCCGACTCGTTGGCCTCGGAGCCTGAGTTGACGAAGAACACGACCTCGAGGTCGCCAGGCGCGAGGTCGGCGATGAGAGCCGCGGCCTCGGCCGCCGGCGGGTGCGCCGAGGCCCAGTTGGTCGCGTACGAGAGCTGCTTCATCTGGCGCGCCGCGGCCTCCGCTATGTCGGCGCGCCCGTGCCCCATGTTCACGCAGAACAGACCGGAGAGGCCGTCCAGGTATCTGTTGCCGTGGTCGTCCCACAGGTAACAGCCTTCGCTGCGCTCGATCATCAGCAGCTCGGGGCTGCGCCACGCCGTGGCGCGCGTGAAGTGCTTGCCCAGGTGGGCGCGCGCCTTGTCGCGCGCGCCGCTCGATTCCCGCCGCAGGTCTGGAGTGGAGCGGTGATCCGCAGTCTCACCGCTCATACGGGCGCCACCGGCGGCTTCTCGAAGTGCTCGACGTCGAGGTGCTTGTAGCGCTCGAGGAAGCGCCTGGGGAAGTCGAGCGCGTCGCGCCGGAAGGGCTCGGCGAGCTCCTCCGGGTCGACCATGACCTCGACCACCGATGGCCGGCCGGAGGCGATGGCGCCGGCGTAGGCCTCGCGCAGGTCGCCCGGGTCGGTGACGCGGATGCCGTTGGCGCCCATGGCCTGCGCGATGGCGGCGAAGTCGAAGCCGCCCACGCCGTGGCCGATGTTGCCGCCCACGTAGCGGTCGTCGTAGAAGTCGATCTGGTTCTTCTTCTCCGCGCCCCACTGCTGGTTGTTGAAGACGCAGGCCACCACCGGCAGGTCTTCCTCGACGGCCGTCATGACCTCGTAGAAGCTCATGCCCCAGGCGCCGTCGCCCACGACCGCGATGACCGGCCGGTCCGGGGCCGCGACTTTGGCGCCGAGCGCGGCCGGATACGCAAAACCGCAGTTGCCGAAGCCGAGCGCCGGCAGGTACGAGCGCGGCTGCTCGAAGTGAACGTAGGCGTTGGCGGTGGAGCAGATGTTGCCGATGTCGCTGGTGACGATGGTGTTCTTCGGGAGCGCCGCGGTGAGTTCCTTGAGGGCGCGGCGCGGGCTGATGGGCGTGGCGTCCGAGGAGGACATGGCGTCCAGTTCGTCGGCCCAGGCCTTCTTGGCTTCCAGGATCGCGGCGAGGCTGGCCGGGTCCGGCTCGCGCACGCCGCCCTGCTTCGCGATGAGCCTGTCGGCGATCGCGGCCGCAGCGGCTTTGGCGTCGCCGATGATGCCGACCTCGATCGGCTTGATGCGTCCGATCTGGAACGGGTCGACGTCGACCTGCACGATCTGCGCGTCCTTGGGCCAGTAGTCCATGCCCCACTGCGGCAGCGTGCCGAAGCCGCTGAGGCGGGTGCCCACGGCGAAGATCACGTCCGCCTGCGAGATGAGCCGCATGGCGGCCTTGGAGCCCTGGTAGCCGATCGGCCCGACGGCGAGCTCGTCGCTGCTCGGGAACGCGTCGGTGTGCATGTAGGTCGTGACGACCGGGGCGCCGAGCTGGCGCGCCACGCGGCGCACCTCATCGGCGCCGGCACAGTCGGTCACACCCGAGCCGGCGAGCACGACGGGGTGCTGGGCTGAGGCGAGGAGGTCGGCGGCGCGGTCGAGCGACGCCGGGTCGCCGGCGCCGTATGACGCCGCGCGGTAGTTCTTCGGGTCGAGCAGCGTGGTGTCGATCTCCGCGTAGAGGTAGTCACGCGGAACATCCACTTGCACGGGACCGTGCTCGGCCAGAGCCACCCTGAAGGCGGTGCGGAACGACTCGGCGATGCGGTCGGCGCGCGGCACCTGAACCTGATACTTCGTGATGGTGCGGAAGATGGGCAGCTGGTCGGCCTCCTGGAAGCCGTCCTTACCGCGGTCGCTGGACATCACGGACGGGGTCACCAGGACGAGCGGGGTGTGGGCGTGCCACGCTGCGGCCACGGCGGTGACCATGTTGGTGATGCCGGGACCGTTCTGGCCGATGCAGATGGTCGGCCGCCCGGTCACACGCGCGAAGCCGTCGGCCATGTGGGCGGCCGACTGCTCGTGCCGTACGGGGAAGAAGCGGATGCCGGCCGCCGGGAAGAGGTCAAGCGCGTCCATGAACGCAGACCCCACGATGCCGAACGCTTCCTGCACGCCCTCCAGCCGGAGGGTCTCGACCATTGCTTCACTCGCGCTCATGTGTGTCACGCTGCATCACTCCTGTCATCCGTCGGCCGCCGGCGCTGTCGCGCCCGCGGCCCGGTTGCCTCGTCTGGTGGTCTGGTGGGGCGGCTCACTTGCGGCCGCCCCCCGGTCTCCGTGTCAGTCTAGGACGTCGCGCCGATCTTCGCGCCGATCTCGGCGCGGTACTCCGTGAACTCAGGCATGAGCAGCGCCTCGCTCACGGTCTCCACCTGCCTCGGCAGCCTGACGGGCTCGTCGTACACCACGTGGCCGGGGCGGGGGCTCAGTACCACGACGCGGGTACTGAGGAACACGGCCTCCTGCACGCTGTGGGTCACGAACACGATGGTCTTGCCGGTGGCTTCCCAGATGATCTTGAGCTCCCCCTGCAGGCGTTCCCGGGTGAGGGCGTCGAGCGCCCCGAACGGCTCGTCCATAAGGATGATGGCTGGGTCGTTGGCGAGGGACCGGGCGATGGCGCAGCGTTGCTGCATGCCGCCTGAGAGCTCGTACGGGCGCTGCTCGGCCACGTCGGCCAGGCCCACCATCTCGAGGTAGTGGGACGCGATGTGGTGCCGCTTCTCTCTGGCCACGTGGGCCATACGCGGCCCGATCTCGACGTTGCCGCGTACCGTGAGCCACGGGAACAGGGTCGGCGCCTGGAAGACCATCCCCCGGTCCGACCCGGGGCCCACGACCGGCACCCCGTCGATCTCCACGCTGCCCTGCGTCGGCGTGAAGAACCCGCCGATGAGCTTGAGCAGGGTGGTCTTGCCGCAGCCGGACGAGCCGACGAGGCAGACGAACTCGCCCGGCTCTATGGTGAGGTCGACGCCGGCCAGCGCCGGCGTCGACCTCTTGTCCTTGCCGAAGATGTGCGTCACACCCCGGACGTCGATGCGTTCGGGGTGTGACAGCGATTCATGGGGGAGGCCGGCCCCCCCGCGCTCGGAAGCGGGGGGGCCGGCGGCGTCGCGAGGGGCTTCAGGGGTGGCGCCCTCTGGAGAAGCGGCGTCCGTCACTGGGCCGCCGCGACGAACTGGTTGGCGAGGTCCGCCTGGAAGGTGGTGAGCGGCGGGACGGTCTCGACACTGCCCTGGCTCTTGAGGAACTCAGCCGCGGCCAGGAGGTTGTCGGCCAGCTTGCCGGGCGCATCGGGCGTGCCCAGGTAATCGGCCCCTGCCTGCTCGCTTGAGTCGAGGAAGATGAGGTCCTTCATCTGCGCGAGCGCCTCGTCGGCGCTGATGTTGAGCTGGCGCCCCACAGCCTCGCCCGCGGCCTGCGGATCGCTGCGGTACAGCTCCACGGCCTTGTTCTGCTGGTCGACCCACGTCTGCACGGCGTCAGGATACTGGTCGGCGAACTCGTTCGTCACGATGGCCAGGTCGGCAGTCAGCTTGCCCTGCTCCGCGAGCTCCGCGCTGGTGATGAGGACCGTGCCGTCCTTTTTGAGATCGGCGAGCGTCGGGTTCCACACGTAGGCGGCGTCGATGTCGCCACGCTGCCAGGCGGCGAGGATGTCCGGCGGCTGCAGGTCGATGAGCTTCACGGAGGTGGGGTCGACGCCGTTGAGCTCCATGGCGGCCAGCAGGCTGTAGTGAGCGGTGGAGCCGAAGGGGGTGCCGACCTTCTTGCCGGAGAGGCCCGCGATGTCGGCGACGCCGGCGCTGTTCTTGACGACGAGCGACTCGGCGGCGCCGATGACGTCGTGGATCCACGGCACCTTGTACGCGATGTTCATGGGCTCGCTGAGGCCGGCGGCCACCGGGCTGCTGCCGGCCAGGCCGATGTCGACGCTGCCGCCGATGACGGCCGTGTTGACGTCGGCGCCGGAATCGAACTTGATCCACGTGATCTCGGTGTCGGGCAGGGCGGCCTCGAGCCAGCCCTGGTCCTTCACGATGAGGTCGCCGTTGGGGATGAGCTGGTAGGCGATGCGGAGCTCGCTGGGGGCGGAGCTGCCGCCCGCGGCGGGGCTGGCGGAGGACTCGGACTCCGACGAGCTCGAGCCGCAGGCGATGAACAGGCCGGCGAGGGCGATGCACGCGAGCGCGGCGAGCACCGAGAACCCAAGCGCGTGACGGCGTTTCGCACCGCCGGTCCTACCTTCGAACTGCTTCACTTTCCTTCTCCCTTCATTGTGGCGAGCGCCCTCTCGGGGTTCCCCGCACGAATCCAAAGAAAGTCAATCAACTTGACTGCAAGGCGATTTCTGGCATTATGCATAAGCGGCATCGCCGCTGCAAATAAGAATTACTTATTCATACCGATAGTCATATTGGCAGGGAGGTAGCGCATGACGCCGTCGAGCGGGGAGGATCGCCTGGCTGTCCAGTTGGCGGCTCCCGGGGCGATGTCGCCCGGCGAGTTCGACCACGAGGTGCACGCGCATGTGAAAGGGGCGGGCTTCTGGTCGTGGACCCGCTGGCGCGGCCCTGTGCTGCACGTCGCCGTCATCGTCGTGCTGCTGGCGATCTGGCAGCTGGTCTTCTCCCTCAAGATCTGGGACCCCGTCTTCGTGCCGTCGCCGAGCTCGGTGTGGGATGCGGCCGTCGAAGCTTCGACCGTGCACGACGGCGCCAAGGGGTACAGCGGCGTGTTCCTGTACGAGCACCTGTGGGCCAGCATGCGCCGCATCCTGATCGCCTCGGCGTTCGCCATCGTCGTGGGCGTGCCGCTGGGGTTGCTTCTGGGCACCAGCAGGTGGAGTCGCACGCTCCTGGAGCCGGGCGTCACGTTCGTGCGCGCCCTGCCCCCCCTGGCCTACTTCAGCCTGCTCGTCATCTGGTTCGGCATCGATGAGACGCCCAAGGTCATCCTGCTCATGCTCGCGGCCCTGCCACCGATCGTGCTCGCCACCAGTGACGCCGTGCGCAGCGTGTCGCAGGACCGCCTGCTGGCGTTGCAGACCCTGGGGGCCTCGCGCTTCCAGGTCATCAGGCACGGCGTGTTCCCGTCGGTGCTGCCGGAGATCATGACCGGCATCCGCGTCGCGGTGCTGTTCGCGTTCACCACCATGGTCGCGGCCGAGACGATCAACGGCCTGCCCGGCATCGGCGGCCTGGTGCGCGACGCGCAGCGCTTCAACCAGACCGACATCGTGATGATGGGGATCATCCTCATCGGCATCTGCGGCATCGCCATCGACCTCATCGTCCAACTGATCGACAAGGCCGTGGTGCCGTGGCGGGCGGAGCTGTAAGAGCGTGACGGGCGCTTGAGGCGGCGGGCCATGCCCGCCGCCTCAAGCGCCCGGTCTCGTCCGGCCGATCTGCGGCCCGGCGCGTCGCTCGCAGGTGCCGGCTCAGACCGTGGCAAGCACCTCGGCCAGCGACTCCTCGGTCGCCTGCAGGAGCTGGTCGGCGTCGTCCGCCGTCACACACAGCGGCGGGTTGATCTTCAGCACGTTGTGTTCGCGGCCGCACATGCCGACCACGAAGCCGCGGCCGAGCAGCGCGAGCTGGACGGCTTCGGCGGTCTTCGCGTCTGCCGCTCGCAAGCCTGCATCCCTCACGACCTCGGCGCCGATGAGCAGGCCGCGGCCGCGCACGTCGCCGAGCTGCGGGTAGCGGGCCTGCAGCTCGCGCAGGCCGGCGAGGATCCGCCCGCCCACGCGCTGCGCGTTGGCCTGCAGGCCCTCCTCGTCGATGGCGCGCAGCACGGCGCGGCCGGCGGCGCAGCTCATCGGGTTCGATCCGTAGGTGTTGAAGAACATGCGCGAGGCCATGCCCTCGGCCACCTCGCGGCGGGCCATCACGGCCGCGATCGGGAACCCGTTGCCGATACCCTTGGACACGACGATGACGTCGGGTACCACGTCGTGCGCCTCGAAGCCCCAGAAGTGGTCGCCCGTGCGCGCGAAGCCGGCCTGCACCTCGTCCACGATCAGCAGGCCGCCGGCCGCGCGCACCTGCTCGGCCGCGCCCTTCAGCCATCCCGGCGGCATCTCGACGATGCCGCCGTACCCCTGGATGGGCTCGGCGATGAGGCCGGCCACGGCGCCGCAGGTGTTGGTGTGCAGCACGCGCTCGAGCTCCTGAAGGTAGGGCGCGGCCTCCGCGCCGAACGGGCCGCGGTAGGGGTGCGGCGCCATGACCTGCACGTAGCCTGGGGCAGGCGGCACGAGCTGCCGCGCCTGCCCGATGCCCGTCGCCGTCTGGGCGCCGTAGTGCATGCCGTGGTAAGCGTCGCGCAGCGTGAGGACCTCGTAGTGCTGGGTGGCGGCGCGGGCGATGAGCACCGCGAGGTCCACGGCCTCCGCGCCGCTGTTGACGAAGTGCACGACCCAGTCCTCGCCCTCCGGCAGCCGGGCGACGAGTTCCTCCGCGAAGTGGCCTGGCTGCGGGTGGTGGTACGCCGTGGTGACGTGCGGGATCTCCTCCATCTGCGCCCGCACCGCCGCCAGCACGCCCGGGTGCGCATGGCCGACGCTGATGCACACGTTCTGCGCCATGCAGTCGAGGTAGCGCTTGCCGGCGTTGTCCCACACGTACTGTCTGCGCCCGCGCTGCCACACGATGGGGTCGTCGTAGGCGATGAACGTGCCGAGTGCGGGGGCCATGAAGTGCCGCCGCCGCTCGGCGATGGCCTCCGTGTCCCAGTCGAGCGGGAGCGGGTTCGTGGCGGCGGTGGCGTCGGGGTCCATGCTGCTTCCTCTCTCCGCGTGGGCTGACGGGGCGGCTGCGGGCGACAAGTCTACAGCCGCCGGCGGTCTCAGCCGGGCGCGGCCGGCCGTGCTCCGCGACTGAGTCAGTCCGGCGGCGACAACTGCTTGCGCAGGTACACGCGCGGCAGGCCGTGCTCCACCCGCCGCGCGTACTCCACGTAGCCGATGCGTTCGTACAGGGCGATGTTCTCCACCATCACTTCCTGTGCGTACAGGTGGATCGAGTCGAAGCCCTGGCGCAGCGCCTCCTCTTCGGCGAAGGCCAGGAGCGCCCGGCCGAGCCCCTTTCCCTGGTGCTCGGGCGCCACGGCGACGTTGTCGAGCAGGAAGCCTTCGTCGGCGGGCCCCATGACGATGAGCGCGGCGACCTCGTCGCAGCGCTCGACCACGGTCACCTGCCAGTCCCGGACCACTTCGGCGTAGTCCTGCCGCATCGGCACCGGGACCAGACCGTTCCGCTCCACGTACTTGGCGTACGCGGAACGGGCGCAGGCGGCCAGGGCGGCGGCGTCCGCCTCCGTGGCCGCCCGGGCCGAGTACTCGCTCAGACGCTCGGGTAGTCGTGGTGCCATTCCCTGTCCCTCCGCGGGCTCACCGGGCAAGCATACGCGCTGTACACTCGTCCCGTGCTGAACCTCGACGTCATCGGCGGCCTGCTCGCGGTGGCCTTGCTCGCCGCCGTGCTCCTCGGGCTGTGGCGGCTCGTCGCCGGGCGGCCGCGTGGTCTCGGCCGCAGGCTTCTGCGCGTGGCCGTCGCCCTTGCGGTGGCCGCCGTCGCGGTGGCCGCCGGCGCATGGTGGGTCATGGACTCGCGCACCTACCAGGTGGCCGGCGAGCTGGTCTCGAGCGCACCGGCCACCGCGGACAAGACCGTTGCCCTGACCTTCGACGACGGCCCGAGCACGCGGTACGTGGACGAGGTGCTCGCCGACCTCGAGCGCTACGACGCCAAGGGCACCTTCTTCATCATCGGCGTCGTCGCCGGCGAACAGCCGCAGGCGCTGCGCCGGCTGGTCTCAGCCGGACACCAGATCGGCAACCACACCTACACGCACCCGCGGCTCGTCGGGGTGTCGGTGGAGCGCGTGGGCGCCGAGGTGGAGCGTACGGACGCCGTCATCCGCGCCGCAGGCTACGAGGGCCCCATCCTCTTTCGCCCGCCATTCTGCAAGAAGCTGCTCTCGGCGCCGTACTACCTCTGGAGGCACGGGCGCACGTCGGTCACGTGGGACCTCGAGCCGGACTCGATGGGGTCGATCGCCGGGGACCCGCGAGCCATGACCCGGTACGTCGCCGCGAACGTGCGCCCCGGCTCCATCATCCTGCTGCACCCCTGGAGCAAGGACGGTGACGCGTCGCGGCGAGCGCTCCCGCTGATCCTCAAGGCACTCGCCGCGAAGGGCTACAGCTTCGTGACGGTCTCGGCGCTGCTGCGGCAGGGGTGACGGCCGCTCAGCCCTCTTCGAGCATCCGCTGCACTGCGCGCAGCGCGGCCTCGCGGATGCGTGGCGCCACCGTGACCTCGTGGTCGAGCACGTCGTCCCACTCGTCGTCGAGCGTCGCGACGCACTTCTCGAGTGTGGTCCGCTTCATGTTGGGGCACACGGCGTGCGGCGACGCCGGCAGGAACTTCCTGTCCGGGTAGAGGATGCCGAGCCGGTACAGCAGCCCGGTCTCGGTGGCGACGATGAACGTCTTCGCGGCGCTCGTGCCCGGGTAGCGCAGCATGCCGGACGTGCTCGTGACCACATCGGCGATCTCGAGCACCTCTCGCCGGCTCTCCGGATGCGCCATGAGCACCGCGTCAGGGTTCTCGGCCTGGATGCGGCGGATCTCGGCGGCGCGGAAGTCGTCGTGCACGTGGCACCAGCCCTGCCACAGGATCATGGTCTGCTCGCGCCCGGTCTGCTGCGCCACGTAGTCTCCCAGGTTCCTGTCGGGCACGAAGATGATCTTCTGGTCCCTGGGGAACCGCTCGACGATCTGCACGGCATTGGCGCTGGTGCAGCACACGTCGGTCTCGGCCTTGATGTCGGCCGAGGTATTGACGTAGGCGACCACCACGGCGTCGGGGTGCTGCTTCTTGAGGTCGCGAAGGCCATGCACCGTGACCATGTCGGCCATGGGGCAGCCGGCACGCTTGTCGGGCATGAGCACGGTCTTGTGCGGCGAGAGGATGTAGGCCGTCTCGGCCATGAAGTGCACGCCACAGAACAGGATGACGCTGCGCGGGTCCTTGGCGGCGATGCGCGAGAGCTCGAGGGAGTCGCCGGTGTAGTCAGCCGCGTCCTGGACGTCGGGACGCTGGTAGTTGTGCGCGAGGATGACGGCGTCGCGTTCCTCGGCCAGGCGGCGGAGCCGCCGCTGGAGCTCGTTCAGTTCAGCCATGGAGAAAGTATACGGCGCGACGCAGGTCGACGTCTTTCTGGCGCCCGACGTGCGACAGGGATGCCCGCGGGCGGGTAGAGTACCCCGCGGCCAGTACTCACCACCAAGGAGGGACCTATGCACAGCAGGGGCGCATGGATGGCGCTGTCGATCATCACCGGACTCCTCATGGTCGTCCTGGGAGTCCTCTTCCTCGCCTATCCGGGGCTCAGCCTGGCGACTGTGCTGCTGCTGATCGGCATCTTTCTCATCGTATACGGCGTCGCGCTCGCGGTCGCCGGCCTCATAGGGCACGCCGAAGGTCGGGGCTGGGCGATCTTCACCGGCATCCTCGGCGTGATCGTCGGCATCGTCGCGATCGCCTGGCCGGGCATGACGGCGCTGGCGCTGCTGTACATCCTCGGCGCCTGGGCCATCGTCACGGGCATCAGCGACATCGTGAGCGCCTTCGCCAGCGGCCTCAAAGGCGGCAAGCGCGTGTGGCTCATCATCCTGGGCGTGCTGTCCATCGTGGTCGGCATCGTCTTCTTCGTGTACCCGGTGAGCGGCGCCCTCGCGATCCTCTGGCTGGTCGGCCTTTACCTGATCGTCTACGGTGTGCTGCGCATCGTGGACGGGTTCACACGGCCGCCGGAGGCAGAGACGGCGTGACCGAGCCGGGCCGCACCGCCTGACGGATGGCGACGGCGGCCGGGACCCCGCGGGGTCCCGGCCGCCGTCGCCGCATCAGTCGAGGGTGATAAGCCCGGTGCGCAGCGCGTACTTCACGACTTCGGTCACGTCGTGCAGGTCGAGCTTGCGCATGGCGTTGGCCCGGTGCGTGTCGACAGTCTTGCGGCTGAGCCCCAGCAACTCGGCGATGCTGTTGTTGCTGTGGCCCTCGGCGATCAGCCGCAGCACCTCCCGCTCGCGTGCGCTCAGAGACTCGCCCGGCTCGTCCGGGCGCTCGTTGCCGGTCACGCGCAGGTAGTCGCCGATCAGTGTCGCGGCGATGGGCGGGTACAAGAAGGACCCTCCCGCGTGCACCTCGTGGATGGCGCGCACGAGGTCCTCCGTCACGACCCGCTTGAGCACGTACCCGCTGGCGCCGGCCTGGATGATCTGGACCACGTACTCCTGGTCGTCGTACATGCTCAGGATCAGCGTGCGCACCTCGGGGTGGCGCTCCTTGAGCAGGCGGGTGGCCTCCAGCCCGCTCATGCGCGGCATCACGATATCCATGATCACGACGTCGGGGTGGAGCTCGTCCACCCGCTCCAGCGCCTCCTGCCCGTCGCCGGCCTCACCCACCACGAGGATGTCCGGCTCGCGCGTGAGCAGCGCGTGGACGCCCTCGCGGAGGATGGCGTGGTCGTCCACGAGCAGCACGCGGATCGGGGCGGCTTTGCCGGCGGTCACGACGCCCCGTCCTGGTCCGCGGCGTCCGCCAGCGGGATCACCACGTAGAGGCGCGTGCCGCGCCCGACCGCCGACTCCACGTTCACGGTCCCCCCCAGCAGATCGACCCGTTCTCTCACCGACGCCAGACCGACGCCGCCCTGGGTGCTCCCCTTGAGCACGTCGTCGGGTACGAATCCTACTCCGTTGTCGATGATCGCAAGGTTCACGTAGCCGGGCCTGGTGACGAGACGCACGACGATCTTCGTGGCCGCCGAGTGTCTGACGGCGTTCGAGAGCGCCTCCTGGGTGATGCGGTACAGCGTGGTCTCCACATCTCCCGGGAGTCGCAAGTCCGCCTCGTCGAAGTCGGTGACCACCTCGGGGCCCACGTCCTGCACATGGGACTGGATGTACCAGCGCAGGGTCGGCACCAGGCCGAAGTCGTCGAGCATCACCGGCCTCAGGTCGTACACGAGCAGCTTGATCTCCTCCATGGTGTGGCTCAGCAGCTCCTTGCAGGTGAGGACCTGGCGGTGGGCCTCGGTCGGGTCGTGATCCTGGAGGGCCCTGTCGCAGAGGTCCAGACGCACCAGCGTGGCGGCCAGCGTCTGGCTGGTCTGGTCGTGCAGCTCCCGGCCGATGCGGCGGCGCTCCTCCTCCACGCTGCCCAGCTGCCTGCCGGCGTACCGCAACGACTCGTCGCCCAGGCGGCGGCACATCTCGTTGAAGGACGCCGACAGCCGCCGCAGGTCCTTGTCCTTCCAGTCGTCCTTGACGCGGCAGCCCAGCTCCCCGCGGTGCATCCCGCCCATCGCGCGCGCCAGGTCCTCGAGCAGGCCGCCCGCGGGCCCGACCAGCGCGAGGTTCACCAGCACGGCGGCCAGCGCCGCGGCGAGCAGCAGGGCCACCAAGAGAAGGACGTGGTCGCTGTCCGTGGCCGAGACGATGACCGCGCTGGCGCCGGCCACGGCCGCGGCGAGCACGACGTTGGCGCCCACCACGCGCAGCACCATGGGGCGCCGGAACCGCGAGACCTCCTCGCGCGCTCGGCCGCGCGAGCGGTGAGCGGCCGCCTCACCTGCGTGCGCCGCCGCCCTCGGTACACTGGACGAGCTCTCGCTCATGATCCGGGCAGATCCAGGGGCTGTGGCAGCTCGAAAGCGAACTCGGCCCAGGCGCCCTGCTCGGAGCGTGCCCGGATGCGCCCGTTGTGCAGCTGGACGATGCGCCAGGCGCTGTACAGGCCCACGCCGGTACCGCGCTTCGCCTCGCCTCGGGTGCGCAGTCGCGAGAACCGCTGGAACAGGCGCCCGCGGTCCTCGGGCGCGAACCCCGGGCCTTCGTTCCAGACCGAGATCTCCACCCGGGAGGGGTCCTTGACGGCGCGCACGCGGATGAGCCCGCCCTCGTTGCCGTACTTCACCGCGTTGCTGAGCAGGTTGGCCACGACGATGCGCAGCAGCCCTGGGTCGCACTCGGCGGTGACGGTCTCGGGCGGCAGGTCCAGCTCGAGACGCATGCTCCGTCGCTCGATATCCGAGCGCACGAGGTCGAGCGACGGGGCGATGACCTCGGCGAGCACGTCCGCGTCCTGACGCCGGGACAGCGCAAGACCGCCGCCGTCGATGCGTGCCAGGTCCAGGTAGTCCTGCACGAGGCTGAGCAGGTACTCGCCCTTGCCGATCATGCGGTCGACCTTGTCGACCTGTCCGGGCTCCAGTTGCCCCAGGTAGCCCTGCGAGAGCAGGCGGGCGTCGGTCACCAGGGAGGCGATGGGGTTCTTGATCTCGTGACTGACGAACGCCAGCATCTCCAGATACGCCTGGTTGGCAGCTCGCAGCTGCTCGATCTGCCACGCCTTCTCCACCGCCTGGCTGAGGCGTTCGGAGATCGAGATCTCGAGCTCCACGTGGTGCGGCGTGAACGCCCTCGGGCTCCGCGAGTCCCGGAACATGAAGCCGAGTACCCGGCCTTCTACGATCAGCGGGCACGTGAGGCTGGAGCGCACCCCCTCCCTCACGAGGAGGTGGGAGGAGTGGCTGGCCGGGTGACCCTCGGCATGCAGCGAGAGGTCGTCGATGATCCTCGGCTCGGCGCTCTTGATGACGCGCTCGAGAGACGTGCCGCGAAGGTCGGCCGTGTAGCCCTTCGTGAGCAGCAGGGGCTGGTAGACGGCGCGCGCGTACTGAGCGATCACACGCTCGCCGCTCTCGTCCACGAACGCCAGTCCGATGCGGTCGCAGGGGATGATGCCGCGAGTGCGCTCGAAGAGGAAGTCGGCCACGTCGTTGAGCGACTGTTTGGCCGCGACCTTCTGGTTCACCATGCGCAGCGTCGCGCGTTCGTCGCCGCTGATCCTCTGGCGCGCGCCCCGATCGCGGAACGGATCGAGATAGCGCAAGGTCGACTGCAGGCCCACCATCCCCTCCGGCGTCGTCGCTCTGGGCGGCGATGACCGACCTGAGCCTCACTAGGAGCACCACCTGAGGCCCCATCGGCCGCTCCACACGGCCACGATAGCACTCCTCCGTGGTCTCGCAACGCCGTGAGGCCTCGGCGCGGACGCGAGGGAGAGTATCCGCGAGGCTGCGGCACCCACCCACTCCCTCGTGACGCGAGCCTGTTCTAGGGTGTTTACCCTATATTGACACAGAACCACTTGAATAGTCCTAGGGGAGACCTAGTATGTCATGTGGGGCATTTCACAAGTCCCAGGAGCCGGTGGTTCGCGCGACGCGAGTCGCGAAGAGACGCGGTCACGGAGGTCCACATGAGGATCGGAGTCTACGAGTGCCGGGCCGGCGGCGACGACAGCGACGGCGTGAACCTGGAGTCCGTCGCCCGTTACGTGGCCAACCTCCCCCAGGTAGAGGTCGTGCGGCAGCTGGGCGTGATGCCCAAGCTCGACCCCAAGATGCTCGCCGACGAGATCGCCGCGGAGCGCCTGGACCGGATCGTCATCGCCGGGGACTCCCCCGGCTTCTTCAAGCCTGCCTTCACGCGCGCCATGGCGCTGGCGGGGGGCGAACCGGACGAGGTGCGGCTCGCCTCGTTCCGCGAGCACGCCACGGGCGGGGAAGGCGCGACCGCGCGGGCCAAGGCCATCGCCGCGTGCGCGGTGTACGGCATCCCGTTCACGCTCGCTGCACAGCCGAAGGACACGAAGTGGGGCGCCGCCACTCTGGTCATCGGCGGCGGCATCGCGGGCATCCAGGCAGCCCTCGAGATCGCCGACGGCGGCAAGAAGGTCTACCTGGTCGAGCGCTCGGGCACCATCGGCGGCCACATGGCCATGTTCGACAAGACCTTCCCCACGCTCGACTGCGCGGCCTGCATCCTGACCCCGAAGATGGTGGCCGTGGGCCAGCACGAGATGATCGACCTCCTCACCTACTCCGAAGTCGAGTCGATCACCGGGGTCCCCGGGGCGTTCAAAGCCACGATCCTCAGACACGCACGCCGGGTGGATGAGGGCGCCTGCGTGGCCTGCGCCATGTGCAGTGACGTCTGCCCAGTCAGCGTGCCCAGTGAGTTCGACGCCGGCATCGCCGACCGCAAGGCCGTGTACATCCCCTTCCCGCAGGCGGTGCCCAACGCCTACCTCGTCGACGAAGCATCGTGCACCTACGTGCAGACCAACGGGCAGAAGTGCGGGGCGTGCGCGAAGAAGTGCCCCAAAGACTGCATCGACCTGGACGCGCACGGTGACGTCATGCAGGTCGAGGTCGGCAGCGTGATCGTGGCGACCGGCTACGAGACGCTCGACGCCGCGAGGATCGGGCAATACGGCTACGGCGTGCACGCAAACGTCCTCACGGCCCTGGAGTTCGAACGGCTCACGAACGCGTCGGGCCCGACGGGCGGCCGTATCGTCACCAAGACGCTGCGTCACAACAAGCGCAAGAAGGTCGACGAGTGGGTCTTCGATCCTGAGGGCGCCGCGCCGCGAAGCGTGGCCATCATCCACTGCGTGGGCTCTCGCGACACGAACTACAACGCCTACTGCTCCCGCGTGTGCTGCATGTACTCGCTCAAGTTCGCCCATCTCGTGAAGGAGAAGCTGCCCGAGGCGCCCTGCTACGAGTTCTACATCGACATGCGTGCGTTCGGCAAAGGCTACGAGGCCTTCTTCGAGCGCATCCAGGACGAAGGTACATTCATCATCAGGGGCCGTTCGGCGACGGTGACATCGCAGGACGGCCAGATGTACGTCAAGGGCGAGGACATCCTCAGCGACAGCGTCATGGAGTTCCCGGTGGACATGGTGCTGCTCGCCGTCGGCCTCGTGCCGGCAGATCGGTCGGACGAGCTCGCCGGGATGCTGAACATACCGCGCGACAGCTACGGATGGTTCACGGAGGCCGACTACAACGGCGATCCCACGGGCACGGAGCGGGGCGGTGTGTACGTCGCCGGCGTCTGCCAGGGCCCCAAGGACATCCCCGACACGGTTGCGCAGGCCTCTGCCGTCGCGGCACGGTCTCTTGAGGGCGCCATGACTGGACGGGGCCTCGAGAGCATGGCCAACGTGAGCCTCACGGACATCGAGGCTCGCGCCAAGAGCCTGGTCGCAAAGGCGTAGGAGGGCCGCATGGCTATCAGAGCCAATCCCAAACTCATCGAAGAGCTCGAGCCGTACGGGGCCGAGGACGTGATGAACTGCTACCACTGCGGCAACTGCTCCGCCGTGTGCCCGTTCTCCGCGGCTCCCTACGTGTTCCCGCGCAAGCCGATGCGCTACCTGCAGATGGGGCTCGAGAAGAAACTCGAGAGCCAACTGGACCCGTGGCTCTGCTACTACTGCGGCGAGTGCTCGGACCAGTGCCCTCGTGACGCCGAGCCCGGGGAGACGATGATGAGCCTGCGGCGCTGGCTCACCTCACGATACGACTGGACGGGGATCTCCCGGCTGTTCTACAAGTCGTGGCGCTGGGAGTTGGGGGCCATCATCCTGGTGGCCATCCTCACGGCCATCGGCTTCACCCTGTTCGGCATGTCCCAAGGCAGCCTGTCCGACTACGACGGCGCCAACGCCTTCCTGCCGAGTTCCGCCATCCACATCTTCGACTGGGTGCTGGCGGGAGTACTCCTCGTGTTCCTGCTCAGTAACGCGGCTCGCATGTGGTGGTTCACCATGGGCCGTGACAAGGAGCTGCCCACGACACTCGGCAGCTACATCACGAGCGTGTGGATGCTGCCCACCCACTTCTTCACGCAGATGCGCTACAGCAAATGCGAGCGCAAGGCACCCTGGGTGACCCACCTGGCGCTCATGCTGAGCTACGTGACCATGCTGGTGCTCATCATGTTCTTCCTCAGCGAGATGGCGTCGGGGCCCGCCATCGACTGGACCGTGCACGTGTTCGGCTACCTCGCGACGGCAGGCCTCGTCCTGGCCACGATCCTCTTCCTGCGCAACCGCGTGAAGAAGTCCTCGGCTCAGTACAGGCACTCGCACGAGTCCGACTGGATCTTCCTCGTGCTGATCCTCGTCGTCGCGCTGACCGGCATCCTGCAGCACATCCTGCACCGCAGCGGCATGGACGCGGCCGCCAACATCACGTACGTCGTGCATCTGGCCCTTGTCGTCCCGATGCTGGCGCTCGAGGTGCCCTTCAGCAAGTGGTCGCATCTCGCGTACCGCCCCCTGGCCATGTACCTGGGCCAGGTGCGCGCCACTGCCCTGGCCCGCGAAGGCGCGGGCGGAACCGCGGCGGCGCACAGAGGTGCCGAACCGCAGACGCAGGTCCACACGGCCTGAAGGGGGTGAAGAGATGGAGGAGCCACGCATCGGCGTGTACATCTGTAACTGCGGTACGAACATCGCCAAGGTCGTCGATTGCGACGCCGTCGTGCAGGCCGCGTCCGCACTTCCCGGCGTCACCGTCGCCCGCTCGTACAAGTACATGTGTTCCAACCCCGGCCAGGAGATGATCGCTCAGGACATCGAAGACGAGGGCCTGGAGCGCGTCGTCGTGGCCGCGTGCAGCCCCAGGATGCACGAGCCCACGTTTCGACGCGCCGCCGAGTCGGCGGGCGTCAATTCGTATCTCGTGCAGATGGCCAACATCCGCGAGCAGTGCAGCTGGGTCCACGACGACCCGTTCCAGGCGACGGAGAAGGCCACCGACCTGGTGCGCGCGGCCGTGTACCGGGTCGCGCAGCATGAGCCTCTGGAGCGCATGTCCGTCGACATGTGCCCGAACACGCTGGTCGTGGGCGGCGGCATCGCCGGCCTGTCCGCCGCCCTGGAGCTCGCCGACGCGGGCAAGCTCGTGTATCTGGTCGAAAGAGAGCCGGCGCTGGGCGGCAACATCGGGCGCGTCGACCTGACGGCGCCCTACCTGGACTCGGCTCGTGACATGCTCACCGACCGCATCACGCGTGCCGTGGAGCACCCGCACGTGGAGATCATGGTCCAGACGGAGCTCGAGAAGCTCGAGGGGTTCGTCGGCAACTTCAAGGCCACCCTCGTCCACCGCTCCTCCGGTGAAGGACCACCACGACAGGTCGTCGACGTCGGCAGCGTCATCGTGTGCACCGGCTACAGAGAGTTCGACGCGTCCCGCGCGACCCACCTTGGCTACGGCAAGCTGCCCAACGTGATCACGTCCTTCGAGTTCGAGCGCATGCTGCGCCAGGGGCGCATCGAGATGAAGGACGGGCGTCTGCCCCAGTACGTGGCGGTGATCCATTGCGTCGGCAGCCGCAGCGAGGAGTTCAACGGATACTGCTCGAGGGTGTGCTGCATGACGGCGCTCAAGTACGCGCACGAGGTCAAGTCGGCGCTGCCCGGTAGCTACGTCTCGGACGTGTACATCGACATGCACGCGTTCGGCAAGGGCTGCGAGGACTTCTACCGGCACAGTGCCGAGGTCAAGACGCTGTTCCTGATGTACGGCAAGGGCGAGCATCCGGTGGTGCGGCGCGCCGACCCCGGCGACGACTGCGAGATGCTCATCACCGTCGACGAGCAGTTGTCGGGCGAGCAGATCGAGCTGCCGGCCGACCTCATCATCCTCATGGTCGGGATGGAGCCGCGAGAGGACGCCGAGGCGGTGACGCACCTCGTCAACATCAGCCAGGACAAGGACGGCTGGTTCATCGAGAGCCACCCCAAGCTGGACCCCGTGGCGACGACGACCGACGGCATCTACATCGCCGGCGCCTGCCAGTCGCCGAAGGACATCCCCGACTCGGTCGCCCAGGCCCGCGCCGCCGCTGGGCGCATCCTGGGCAAGATCTCGCGCGGCAAGCTCGAGATCGACGCGATGTTCGCGGCCGTCGACGAGGACCGCTGCTCCGGCTGCCGGGTGTGCAACGAGATCTGCCCGTACTCGGCCATCGAGTTCGACGAGACGAAGAAGCGCAGCCACGTGATCAGCGCACTGTGCAAGGCGTGCGGTGCCTGCGTGGCCACCTGTCCGTCGGCGGCCATCAAGGCGAGGCACTTCACCGACCAACAGATCTTCGCCGAGATCGCGGGGGTGCTGGCATGAGCGTCGAACCGAGGATCGTCGCGTTCCTCTGCAACTGGTGCTCGTACTCCGGCGCCGACCTCGCCGGCACGAGCCGTATCCACTACCAGGCGAACGTACGCGTGATCCGAGTGATGTGCTCGGCGCGCATCGACCCGACCTTCGTGATCAAGGCCCTCGCCGACGGCGCCGACGGCGTGCTCGTCTGCGGCTGCCATCCCGGCGACTGCCACTACTCAGAGGGCAACTACAAGACGATGCGGCGCATGCCGCTGCTCAAGCGTATGCTCACGGACTTCGGCATCAAGGACGAGCGCGTGCGGCTCGAGTGGGTCAGCGCCAGCGAAGGAATGCGCTTCGCCGACATCGTGGACGACATGACGGAACGCCTGCGGGCGCTGGGCCCGAGCCGCGTCAAGGTGGCGCTGGCCAACGACGCGGTGGAGAGGTGAGCCAGGTGAGCGAGAAACTCCAGATCGCGCTCTACTGGGGCGCCGCGTGCGGCGGCTGTGACGTCGCGGTCCTGGACACCAACGAGTTCATCCTCGACGTGGCCGCCGCCGCCGACATCCGCCTCTGGCCGATCGCGGTCGACGGCAAGTACGCGGACGTGGAGGCGATGGAAGACGGCGAGCTCGATCTGACCATCTTCAACGGGGCGGTGCGCAACGCGGAGAACGAGCACATCGCCAAGCTGCTACGTCAGAAGAGCAAGCTGATGGTGGCCTTCGGGTCGTGCGCCCATCTCGGCGGCATCCCTGGTCTTGCCAACCTGGTGTCCAGGGAAGAGATCATGACCGCCGCATACCTTCACAATCCCAGCATCGAGAAGGGGAACACCACACTGCCACGCCCGGAGACGGGCACCAACGGCACGATGCTGACCATCCCGACGTTCTACAAGCGCGTCTACAAGCTCGACGACATCGTGCCCGTCGACTACTACGTCCCCGGGTGCCCGCCGGCCGCCGACCAGGTCAAGGCGGTCCTTCTTGCGGTGGTCGGCGGCCAGCTGCCGCCCAAGGGCTCGGTCGTGGGCGCCGGCGACACGGCCCTGTGTGACGAGTGCGCCCGCACCAAGTCCGAGAAGAAGTTGAAGGAGTTCCATCGTCCGTGGCAGATCATGATCGACCCCGAGGCGTGCCTCCTGGAGCAGGGCGTGCTGTGCGCTGGCGTGGCCACGCGCGCGGGCTGCGGCGCTCGCTGTCCGAGCAGCGGCATCCCGTGCCGCGGCTGCTACGGGCCGCTCCCCGGCGTGATCGACCAGGGCGCCAAGCTGCTCTCCGCCGTCGTGTCCGTGATCGACAGCAACGACCCGGCGGAGATCGAGACGATCCTCGACGGCCTTCCCGACTTTGCGGGGTTCGCCTACCGGTTCAGCGTGCCCGCCTCGCTGCTGCAAAGGAGCGTCCGCCAATGAGCAGGAAGATCAGCATCGATCCCATCACCCGCCTCGAGGGCCACGGCAAGATCGAGATCTTCCTCGACGACACCGGGGCGGTGCAGGACTGCTACTTCCAGATCCCCGAGTTGCGCGGCTTCGAGCGCTTCGTCGTGGGCCGTCCGATCGAGGAACTGCCGCGCCTCGTGACGCGCATCTGTGGCGTCTGCCCGGCCAGCCACCACATGGCCAGCGCCAAGGCCGTGGACGGCTGCTTCGGCGGCGAGGTGGCTCCGCTGGCCGTGAAGCTCCGCCGCATGTACTACAACGCGCACTACATCCACAGCCACATCGCCCACTTCTACGCCCTGGCGGCGCCCGACTTCGTACTCGGGCCCGATGCCGACCCGGCCATCCGCAACGTTCTCGGTGTGGTGGCCAAGGTCGGGCTCGAGATCGGAGGCGCCGTGATCGCCTCGCGCGGCAAAGCGCAGGAGATCCAGCGCATCATCGGGGGGCGCTCCACCCAGGACATCTGGTGCATCCCGGGGGGCGTCGCCAAGGGCCTCAAGAAGGACGAACTGGAGCAGATCAGGCCCATGGTGGCCGAACTGTACGACTTCACCCAGTTCTCGCTGCAGCTGTTCCGGGACATCGTCCTCGCCAACCCGACCTACCTGGACATCATCGCCAACGGCCCTTACACCCTGGACGTGCAGAACATGGGGCTCGTGGACGAGCACAACGCTCCGGACTTCTACGACGGTCAGGTGCGCGTGGTCGACTTCGAAGGCACGGAGATCTGCCGCTACGAGCCGCACCAGTACGCCGACTACGTGGCGGAGCACGTCGAGCCTTGGTCGTACCTCAAGTTCCCGTACCTCAAGCAGCGCGGCTGGAAGGGGTTCGTGGAGGGCATCGGCAGCTCCATCTACTGCGCCACACCGCTCGCCCGTCTCAACGTCGCCGACCGCATGGCGACGCCCCGGGCCCAGGAGGCCTACGAGGAGATGTTCGCGGCGCTCGGTGGGCACCCCAGCCGCATGCTCCTCGCCCAGCACTGGGCGCGGCTCGTGGAGATGGTCCAGAACGCCGAGGCGCTGCAGCAGTACTGCGACGACCCCGAGATCACCGGCGATGCCTACCGCGTCATTCCCCAGCAGGTCACCGGTGAGGGGTTCGGCATCGTGGAGGCCATGCGCGGCACGCTGACGCACCACTACACGTGCGACGAGAACGCCATCTGCACCAGCGCCAACCTGATCGTGGGCACGACCAACAACAACGCGCCCATCCAGATGGTCACGCGCAAGGTCGCCGAGACCCTGATCCAGCCGGGTGTGGAACCGGACCAGGGGATCCTCAACATGGTCGAGATGGCCTTTCGCGCCTTCGACCCCTGCTACAGCTGCGCGACACACAGTCTTCCGGGCCAGATGCCCATGCGCGTGCGCGTGCACCGGGGCGGGGAGGTGACACATGACTTCAGGCGCGGCTGCTGAAGGCGTCGCGGTACTCCACCGGGCCGGGCCGTGGCGGGAGGGGGTCCGATGAGGACCCTGCTCCTCGGCATGGGCAATCCGATCCTGACCGACGACGCCATCGGCATCCGCGCGGCACGCTCCATCAGGGAGAGGCTGGGGCCGGTCCCCGGCCTCTCCTGCGTGGAGGAGTGCTGCACCGGCGGTCTGGAGCTGCTCGACATCGTCGAGGGGTTCGACCGCCTCATCATCCTGGATTCGATCAAGACCGAGGGGGGCGATCCGGGAGACTGGTATCGCTTCGACGGCACAGCGCTGCGCGACACCATGCACCTGGACAACGTGCACGACGCCAACTTCGCCACCGCGATGGAGCTCGGCCGCCGCATGGGTGTGCACGTGCCGGCCGACGGGGACATCCACATCCTCGCCGTGGAGATCAGTGATAACCTCACGTTCTCCGATCGTCTCAGTCCGGCGTTGCAGGCTGCGTTGCCGGACCTCATCGATGAGCTGTACGCAGAGACACGAGCCCTCCTCGACACCTCCTGAACAGGTGAGCGCCGGCGGCAGCGCCGGCTCCTCTTCTGCGCGTCCCGCCGCAGCCCGCCTCTGGGCGCGCGGCGTGGTGCAGGGCGTCGGGTTCCGGCCTTTCATCTACTCGCTGGCGAAGCACCACGGCCTCGCCGGGTGGGTGCGCAACACGTCCGCCGGCGTGGAGATCCACGTCGAAGGCCCCGGCGACGCGGTCGAGGCGTTCGTGACCGCCCTGCCGCGCGAGGCGCCGTCGCGGGCCTACGTCGCCGAGCTCGCCCGCGACCCGGCCGAGCCGGAGGGCGCGGCCGGGTTCGTGATCCTCGAGAGCGCCGTGGCGCCCGGCGAGTACCAGCTCGTGTCGCCGGACATCGCCACCTGCGACGACTGTCGCCGCGAGCTGCTCGACCCGCAGGACCGCCGCTTCCGGTACCCCTTCACGAACTGTACGAACTGCGGTCCGCGCTTCACGCTCATCGAGGGGCTGCCGTACGACCGCGACCGCACCACCATGCGGCGGTTCCCCATGTGCGCCGCGTGCCGCCGGGAGTACGAGGACCCGCTCGACCGCCGCTTTCACGCCGAACCCACCGCCTGTCCGGTGTGCGGGCCGCGCGCGGAGCTGCTGACGCGCGCGGCGGACGGCACGGCGGAGGTGCAGGCGACGGGCACGACGGAGGACCCGGGCGCGGCGGTCCGCGCCGCCGCCGCCCTCCTGCGCGACGGCTGGATCCTGGCGGTGAAGGGCCTAGGCGGCTTCCATCTGGCCTGCGACGCCACCGATGGCGACGCCGTGCGCCGCCTCAAGGCGCGCAAGCGTCGCCCGCACAAGCCGCTGGCGGTGATGGTCGCCGGCGTCGACGAGCTGCTCCGCTACTGCCGGGTGACCGCCGAGGAGGAGGAGCTCCTGACGTCGCCGGAGCACCCGATCGTCCTGCTCGAGTGGCGCGACATCGGGCCCGCCGGCGAGCCGGGGCCGGAGGTCGCCGGCGCTGGCGACGGCGAGCAGCCGGCCGGCGAAGCGGCGCCGGCCGGCCGGCCGGCGCCCATCGACCCCGAGGTCGCCGTGGGCCAGCGCTACCTCGGCGTCATGCTGCCGTACACGCCGCTCCACATCCTGCTCCTCCGGGAGGCCGGACGCCCCCTGGTCATGACCAGCGGCAACCTGGCGGAGGAGCCGATGGTCAAGGACTGGGAGGAGGTCCAGCGCCTCGCGGACATCGCGGACGCCTACCTGGTGCACGACCGGGCCATCGCCGCGCGCTGCGACGACTCGGTCGCGCAGGTGCACCGCGGGCGGCCGCGGCTTGTGCGCCGGGCGCGCGGCTACGCCCCGTTCCCCCTGCCCCTGCCGCGGCCCCTGCCCCAGGTGCTGGCCTGCGGCGCGGAGCTCAAGAACACCTTCTGCCTCACGCGCGACGCCAACGCCTTCCTCAGCCCGCACATCGGTGATCTGGAGAACCTGGAGACGCTGGAGAGCTTCGAGGAGGGCATCGGCGACTACCGCCGGCTCTTCGACATCGATCCCGAGGTGGTCGCGCACGACCTGCACCCCGAGTATCTTGGGACCAAGTACGCGTTGGCGCTGTCCGGGGAGAAGGTGGCGGTCCAGCACCACCACGCCCACGTCGCGGCGGCGATGGTGGAGGCCGGCCTCGAGGACCCCGTGATCGGGGTGAGCCTGGACGGCCTCGGGTACGGCGACGACGGCGTGCTGTGGGGCGGGGAGGTGCTCGTGTGCGACCTCACCGGCTACCGGCGGGTCGCACACCTGGAGGAGCTCCCGCTGCCCGGCGGCGCGCTGGCCATCCGCCGGCCCTGGCGCACGGCGCTCGGCTGGTCGCTGGCGGCGCTCGGCCCCGACGGCCTGGAGCGCGCGACGCGGCTGCTGTGCTCCTCCGCGCACAGCGCTGAGGAGCCGCCCGACGGCGAGGCCGTCCAGACGCTCGTGCGGCAGGTGGAGACCGGCACCAACGCCCCACTCACGACGAGCTGTGGCCGGCTCTTCGACGCGGTCGCGGCGCTGGCCGGCGTCCGCCTCGCGATCAGCTACGAGGGGCAGGCGGCGATCGAGCTGGAGATGCGCTCGCGTCCGGGCGAGGCGCCCTACCCGTACGCGCTCGACGGCGACCCCGGCGCGGCCCCAGAGGCGCCGCTGCTGCCGGCCGCCGCGCACGTCGAGGAGGGCGGCGAGGCCGGCGCCCGGCCGGCCGTCGTCCGCGTGGCGCCGCTGCTCGCCGGCGTCCTCGACGACGCCGAGGCCGGCCGGCCCGCCGGCCTGGTCGGTGGTCGCCTGCACGCCACGCTGGCGGCGCTGGTCGTCGACGTGTGCCGCCGGGTGCGCGCCACGACCGGTCTCGAGGTCGTGGCTCTGACCGGCGGCGTCTTCCAGAACCGGCTCCTCGCCGGGCTCTGCGAGGACGCCCTGGGCGGCGAGGGCTTCCGCGTGATCGGCGGGAGTCTCGTGCCGGTCAACGACGGAGGCATCGCGTTGGGGCAGGCCGCCGTGGCAGGCTATACTTTGCTCCTTCGTCGCAGCGAGCTCTGACCTCCCACTCGGATCGGACGCCGCCCATGTGCCTTGCCATCCCCATGCGTATCCTCTCGGTCGACGGCGACCTGGCCACCATCGCGGTCGAGGGCCTCGAACAGCGCGCCAGCCTGGCGCTCGTGCCTCACGCCGGCGTCGGTGACTGGGTGCTGGTGCACGCGGGCTACGCGATCAACGTGCTCCCCGAGGACGAGGCTCTCGAGACGCTCGAGCTCATCGCACAACTCGACGATCCCGACCAGCCGGAGCGCGTGGACGGGCATGAAGGCTGAGGCACTGCACCGCCTCGCCGCCGACCTCGCCGCCGAGGTGGGCGACGGCGGCACGTTCATGGAGGTCTGCGGCACCCACACCATGGCCATCGCGCGCTTCGGACTGCGCGAGCTGCTGCCGCCGGGCATCCGTCTCGTCTCCGGCCCGGGCTGCCCGGTGTGCGTGACGGCCATGCGCGACCTCGACACCGCGGTCGCGCTCTGCGCTCTGCCCGAGGTGACGGTCACGACCTTCGGCGACCTCATCCGCGTGCCGGCCTCGCGCACGTCCCTGGCGGTCGCGCGCGCCGCCGGCGCCGACGTGCGCGTGGTCTACTCGGCGCGCGACGCCGTCGAGCTGGCGGCCGCCGAGCCGTCGCGCGAGGTGGTCTTCGTCGGTATCGGCTTCGAGACCACCGCGCCCACGGTGGCCGCAGCCATCGTCGAGGCGCGCAACCGCGGTGTGCGCAACTTCTCCGTGCTCGCGCTGCACAAGACCATGCCGCCGGCGCTCAGGGCCCTGCTCGACCTCGGCGAGACGCCCATCGCCGGATTCCTGCTGCCCGGGCACGTGAGCGTGATCACCGGCACGGCCTGCTACGGGTTCCTCGCCGCCGAGTACGGCGTCGCCGGGGTGGTGGCCGGCTTCGGGCCCGACGACGTCCTCGAGGCCCTGCTCATGCTCGTGCGGCAGACGGCCCCGGCCGTCGCGAACCAGTACACGAGGGCCGTGCAGCCGCAGGGCAACACGGTCGCGCAGGAGCTCATGGACGTGGTGTTCGAGCCGCGCGACGCCGACTGGCGTGGCCTGGGCGTGCTCCCCGGCTCGGGGCTCGGCCTGCGTGCCGAGTTCGCCGATCACGACGCGGCGGTGCGCTTCGACGTCGATCCCGGAGAATCGCTCGAGCCGGCCGGCTGCCGTTGCGGCGAGGTCCTGCGCGGCCTCACCGATCCGGCCGAGTGCGCCCTCTTCGGACGGCGCTGCACTCCCGAGGATCCGGTCGGTGCCTGCATGGTCAGCAGCGAGGGGGCGTGCGCCGCCCGCTACAGATTCCGGGGACTCGATGACTGAAGGCCCCGGCGACCGCATCCTGCTCGGTCACGGCAGCGGCGGCAAGCTCTATCGCGACCTCGTCCGCGACGTGTTCGTGTCGGCCTTCGCCAACCCCGTGCTCTCGCGGCTCGACGACGCGGCCGTACTGGCGCCGTCCGGCCGCGTCGCCTTCACCACCGACAGCCACGTCGTCCGGCCGCTGCGCTTTCCCGGCGGCGACATCGGCCGCCTCGCGGTGGCCGGCACGGTGAACGACCTGGCCACGGCGGCGGCGCGGCCGCTGGCGCTGGCCGCCGCCTTCGTCATCGAGGAAGGCTACCTTGTCGCCGACCTGCGCGAGGTGTGCGCCTCGATGGCGGCCACCGCGGACGAAGCGGGCGTGCCCATCGTCACCGGCGACACCAAGGTGGTCGAGCGCGGCGCCTGCGACGGCCTGTACATCACCACGACAGGCGTGGGCGAGGTCGTGGTGCCGCACGACTTGGGAGCCGCGACGGTGCGCGACGGCGACGCCGTCATTCTCAGCGGCGGCATCGGCGACCACGCCGTGGCGGTGCTCGCCGCGCGCGGCGAGTTCCACTTCCGCACCCCTGTGGAGAGCGACTGCGCCCCCTTGTGGAAGCTCGTGGCCGCCGCCGTGGCGGCCGCCGGCCCGGGGTTGCGCTTTCTGCGCGACCCCACTCGCGGCGGCCTCACCACCGTGCTCGCCGAGCTCGCCGAGGAGTCGGGTCTGGGCGTCGAGATCGAGGAGGAGTCCATCCCGGTCGCACCCGGCGTGCGCTCGGTGTGCGACCTGCTGGGCCTCGACCCGCTGACCCTCGCCAACGAGGGCAAGATGGTGCTGGTGACGGCGGCCGAGACCGCGGACGCGGTGGTCGCCGCCGTGCGCGCCGCGCCGTACGGCGCTCAGGCGCGGCGCATCGGCTTCGTCACCGCCGCGCACGGAGGCCGCGTGGCGCTCCGCACGGAGTTCGGCACGCGGCGCGTGCTCGACATGCCCGTCGGGGAGCTCCTGCCGCGCATCTGCTGACGCCGCAGGCGCGCGCGCCGCGGCGACGGGCGGAGGCCTCGTGCGCGGGCCGCGTCCGCGGCGGCAAGCCGGACCATCCGGACACAGAGAAAGGGGACCCGGTGCACGAATTGGGCATCACCCAGGGAATCGTCGACCGCGCCCGTGAGGCTGCCGTCGCGAACGGCGCGAAAAAGGTCACCGACGTGTACATCCTCATGACGCCTGCCGCCGACTTCACTGAGGACTCGATCGCCATGTTCTTCGAGATGATGACGCAGGACGACGACCTCTTCCGGGGCGCCAGGCTGCACGTGGAGCACATGCCGGTTCCGGCGGTGTGCCTGGACTGCACTCACGAGTTCAGCGCTGACACGACCGAGCCGGTGTGTGCCAAGTGCGGGTCGCAGAACGTGCGTTTCGACCCCGAGGCCCCGATGATCCAGCTCACGGACATCGGCGTCGAGGAGGAGTGAGAGCGGAGACAGTGCGGAGCCGGCGCGCGCTCAGCGGGCGCGTCAGGGCGCAGGCGGCGGAGCGGCGCTCAGCGGAGCCCTTCGCCGCCTGATCTCGCGGTCGACGATCGCCCCCGCCAGCAGGGCGATGTTCAGGATCCACGCCCACACGAGGAAGACGATCGCGGTGGCGAGGGCGCCGTACACGCGGTCGTACGACGCCCAGTGCGTCAGGTAGTACCGGAAGACCCCGGTGATGCCGACCCACAGCACGAGCGTGGTGACGGCGCCGCCGAGCAGCGAGAGCAGGCCCTTGCGCGGCCGCGAGGGCGCGAAGCGGAACAGCAGGCCGACCATCAGCAGGCCCAGCGCGAACAGCACCGGCCACTTCGCCCACGACCAGAGGTGCAGCGGCCCGTTGCCGATGCCCGTCGCGTCGGCGATCGCCGATCCCACGGGCCCGACCAGCGTGAGTGCCACAGCCGTCAGGGTGAGCAGCACCAGCAGGCCGACGGCGAGTGGGATGCGTACCGGCAGGTCCCTCCAGATCGGCCGCATGGACTTCGCTTCGTTGATGACGTCGGCGGCCCACATGAACGCGCCGACGAAGCTCGAGGCGGCCCACAGCGACAGGAGAGCGCCGAGGACCAGCGCGAGGGTGGACGAGTGGGACCGCACGATGCCGTCGACGGCGCTGGTGAAGAACTGCACCGCCCAGGTGGCGCCGAGCTCGCCGATCGCGTCGATGAGGTCGTGCAGGGTGTCCGCCGGAAGGCCGGCCACGCCCAGCAGGGCCACCATGACCAGGAACGCCGGGAACAGCGACAGCACCGTGTAGTACGTGAGCGCGGCCGCCAGCCTGGGCACGTTGAGCGCGAGGATGGGGGCGATCAGCGCCCATGCCCTGCGCGCCAGAGCGGCGGCGCCACCGCGTTGCTCCATGAGGCCTCCGGGAGACGACGACCCCGCAAGCCTATCCGGAAGAGAGCCGGTGCGGGTGCGGTCGAGGGGACAGGACCATGCAGCCGGACCTTCGGGCGACTTGGTGCCGCGGTGTCACGCTCGTCGTGGCCCCACCAGATCCGACGTAGGCCATGAGGAAGTGCGGTCCTCGGGATCCTCCGCCCCGAGTCCCCAGACGCCGAAGAGGACCGCGGCTGCCACTCGAGACTCCGCCGCCTGGCCGCCATCCACGCCGACCTTGGTGACCGCGCTCCTCGGGAGCGCGGTCACGAGCTTCTTGCGGTTCACTCGATCGCGACGTGGCGCAGGCCTACACAGCCACGCCGATGACGACGAGGAAGACGACGAGGAAGACGAAGCCTGGGCCTCGGCCGCGCGGGCGCTTCAGCCGTCGCGCCCGTCTTCGGCGGCGGGCTGCGCCCCGCTCACCGCCGCCAGGCGTTCCTTGAACCCCGTCTCCTCGAAGATCGTCTGCACTTCCTTCACCACGTGCTCGGGCGGGAAGAGGTCGCCGAGCCCGAGCTCCGCACGCACCTCCAGCAGGTGGTCCATGTAGGTGGTCCACTTCTCCCCCCAGGCCTCCCCTATCGCGGGGAACATGAGGTGCGGGTCGCCGCCCATGCCCTTCTCGTAGAAGTTGCCGCACCACTCCGCGAACATCTCCACGTGGCGCCGGCCGCAGCCGTTCTCCACCTGCATGCCGCGGATCACCTGGTTGATCACGGCGACGCTGTTGTGGCGCGGGCAGCGGCTCTGGCACGTGTAGCAGTAGTAGCAGTACCAGAGGGTGTCGTCCTCGAGCAGCGTGACGTCGCCGTCGAGGGCGCGGCGCGCGGTCTCCCGCGGTGAGTACTCGGTGAAGCGCGCTGCCGGGCAGCCTGAGGTGCAGATGCCGCACTGCACGCAGCTCTGGAAGCCGTCCCTGTGGTCGTGCATGCGCGGGTCCTCGAGGATGCGCCGGACGAGCTCCGGGTCCCGCCGCGGCGTCGCCGCGAACGTGTCGTCGGCGATGTGGGCGTAGGGGTTGTCCTTGGCGTCAGGCATGAGCGGGCTCCTCGGGGGCGCTGGGCACGGCCCGGAAGAACTCGGGCCAGAAGTGGACGGGGACGGTGAGCTTGAGCTCGCGGGCCGCCGACCGCAGGTTGTCGCGGCACAGGACGCAGGTGGTCACGACGGGCGCGCGCTGGTCCTCGGCGAAGCCGAGCAGGCGCGCGCTGCTCTTGGTGGCGCCCCGGTACATGCCGCCCAGGGCGCCACAGCACCCGCTGTGCATGGTGGGGTAGTCGACGACGAGGTCGGCGCCGGACAGTTCGGCGGCGTCGCCGAGCGCCCCGAGCGCCGCATCCCTGTCTGCGAGGCAGCCGACGTACGGCACGAACCCTGCGCCGGCCGCGCGCAGGGCGATGCCCGGCGTGCGCGCGGCCCGCTCGGTGAGCGCGTCCCAGAGCGGGACGGCGTCCACGCCGGCCTCGGCGAGGCCGGCGTCGCAGGCCGGGCAGGCGGTGAAGACGCGCTCCGCGCTCGCGAAGAGACTGCCCACCGAGCCGCGGCTGGGGTGGCCGCAGCAGCCGGCGTCCGCCTCCTCCACGAGGCGGACGCCGAAGCCGGCGGCCACCTCGTGCACCAGGGCGTGCAGCTCGCGGTCCTGCGGCAGCGAGCAGCCGGAGTAGAAGGGCAGTGCGGCGGCGCCGGCCGGGAGGTCGGCGGCCGGCGCCGCGCACTTCTTGCCGCCGGGCAGCAGCTGCCGCGCGAGCTTCACGCCCAGCTCGGCCGCGCCCAGCTTGTCTTTGGGCAGGTACCCTCTGACCGCCATGGCCACGCCGAACCGACCGTTGTCGATGCGTGGCCGCTTGCCCAGGTGGCCGGTGGCGACATCTGCGGCGGTGCGCTCGGCGCAGCGGATCCGGCCGCCGTGCTCGCGCTCCAGCCGCCGCAGCCTGTGCAGCACGCCGGCGACGTCGATGTCCATGCGGCACACCGTCGTGCACGTGCCGCACTCGGTGCAGCGCCACAGGTCGTCGCTCCTCAGCACCGCGTCGATCTCGCCGGCGAGGATGAGCCGGACGATCCGCCGCGGCCCCCGGTACAGCTCACGCCCGCTCGGGCAGCTCGACGTGCAGGTCCCGCACTGGTAGCAGATGGCGCACTCCTGCGCGAGCCGGGCGAACTCGTCCCTCACCGCCTGCGGGTACTCCCTCGCGTCAGCGACCGCGGCCACAGGGCTCACCTCCTCCGCAAGCGGCGGGGGCGCCCGCGGCGACGCCGATCAGCTCCATCTCCTGCGCGACGAGCTCGTCCGAGAGCTCGTCGCCTGCTGCCCTCGCGGTGAACATCCGGATGCGCCGGCCTACGCTCGTGCGGTCCACGGCGCACAGGTGCCAGAGCTCAAGCGGGAGCGGCGTGCCCGCGTCGGCGAGCACCTCCTCGGCGATCGTGACCTGCTGCACGGCGCTGGCGTCGCCGCTGCGGTACTGGCAGCGGCCTTCAGCGCAGCCGGCGAGGAACACGCCGGCTGCGCCCAGACGGGCCGCCTCCACGATGTGCATCGCGCTGATCCGCCCCAGGCAGGGCAACTCGATGAGCCGCACGCTCTCGGGATACTTGTCCCGGCGCTGGCCGGCGAGGCCGATGGCGGCGCCGGCGCACTCTCTGCAGTAGAACCCGACGACCGGCTTATCGACGCCCTGCATCATGGTCGCGATGCGACCGCACAGGGCGTCGTCGCTCAGGTTGTGGGCGATCGCGACCTCGGGGCAGTTGGCCGCGCAGATGCCGCAGGCGCGGCAGCTCTGGGGGTCGATAACGGCCAGCTTGCCGTCATCCTTCACCTCGTCAGGCCGCGCCTCCCACGCCGGCCGCTCGACCAGCGTGATCGCGCCGAACGGGCACATGGCGGCGCAGGTGTCGCAGCCCACGCAGTGGGCGGCATCCACGCGGGACGGGGCCGTGCCCCGGCGTCCCGCCGAGGTGAGGAAGTTGTGGATCTCGCTGGCGACCGCCGAGGCCTCGGTGTTGACCTCGATGAGCGCCTTGGGCCCGGCGGCGGAGCCGCAGACGAAGATGCCCTCGCCGCTGGTCTCGGTGGCCCTGTTCTTGCGGTCCAGGATCTCCACGAAGCCGTCCTTGTCGCGGTCGACGCCGAGCGTCTGGCTCAGCACGTCGGTCCCATCGGCCGGGACCATGCCGGTGCTGAGGACCACGAGGTCCGGACGCAGCACCCGCTTGCGCGCCGCGGTGACGTCCTCGACCTCGATGACGGGCCGACCGGCGGCGTCCACCTGCACCTCGGGCGGCGTGCCGCGCAGAAACTCCACGCCGGCGCGCCGCGCGTCCAGGAACCAGTTCTCGTACCCGACGCCCGCGGTGCGCATCTCCAGGTAGCAGATGGTCACCTTCATGGCCGGGAACAGGGTCTTCAGGCGGATCGCGTGCTTGAGCGCGATCATGCAGCACAGACGCGAGCAGTGCGGCAGGTGACGCTGGTCGCGCGAGCCGGCGCACTGGATCATCACGAGCTCCTCGACCGGCATGCACCCGAGCGCGGCCTGCGCCGCCCAGTCGTCCATCATCTCGGCGAGCTCGACCTGGGTGACGACGCCGTCCTGCCCGTAGCCGAGGTAGTCGTAGTACTCGTGCGGCGCGGGCTCGCACCCCGTGGCGGTGAGGACCGCGCCGGCCTTCACCGTCGTCCGCCGCGGCGACTGCCCGAAGTCGATGGCCTCCACCGGGCACGCGCCTGCGCAGGCGCCACAGAACGTGCAGGTCTCGAGGTCGACGGTGCGGATCACGCGGCCGTCGTAGAACTCCGTGAAGACGGCCTTGCGTCCGGGCTCAGCGGAATCGACCTCGCACACCGTCTCGCAGGTGCCGCAATTGATGCAGGCGTCGGTGACGATGTTCGGGAGCGTGCGGATGCTCACCTGGAAGTCGCCGGGGTGGCCGGTGACCGACTCGACCGTGGAACGGCGGTGCACCAACAGGTTCGGGTGGTCGATGGCGACGTTGCGGTGGAAGCACTTGCGGGTGCCGGCCTGGGCGTCTGTGGTCGGCAGGCACTGGCCGCAGTCGTTGGTGGGGAACACGGTGCCGATGCGGGCGGCACGGCCGCCGAGGAACGGCCGCCGCTCGACGAGCTCGACGTGATGTCCCATCTGGGCGAGCTCTACGGCAGCTTGCGTGCCGGCCACGCCGCCGCCAATGACGACGACGGTGTCGCGGCGCTCGGCGTAACTCATCGTGTCGGCCGGGGCGTCCGGGTAGGCGATAGACGAGTCGACGATGCGCGCTGCCTTGTCGGTGACGGCCACGACGTCGTCGCCGTGCACCCAGCTGCAGCCCTCGCGGATGTCGGCGATCTCGAGCTGCAGGCCGCGCGTCGTGAGCTTCTGGAAGCGGCGCGCGGCGAAGTCGGCGGAGCAGCCGGCGAAGACGAGCTGGCGGCCGGGCCTGGCGCCGGTGTGGCCGGGGACTCCGGCTCCGCCCCTGGCCCCGGTCTGGTCGTCAGCCCCGGCGTCCATCAGCTCGAGCATGCGGGCCTGGCCGACGCGGCTGCACCAGTGGGTGCCGCGGAGCACGTCGGCGTGCAGCGAGGCGTGCCGCTCGAGCCGCTCGAAGTCGATGTTGGTCATCGTGCCGGCGCACTCGCAGAGCAGGACGAGCGGGCGGCCGGCGTCGTCGCCGGCAGCCAGGCCGAGGACGGTGCCGGGCGCGGCGCTTCTACCTTTCGTGCCACTCATGCGCTCGCCCCCTCGGCCGCGACGGCGGGCGGGGCCGATCCGCCCGCGGCGTCCGCCCGCGGCGGCCGCGCCTCGATGGCGCCGGCCGGGCAGGTGCGGGCGCAGGTGCCGCAGCCGAGGCACCTCGCGTCGTCGTACACGATGGTGCGGAACACGGTGACGCGCTCCGGCACCTCGACGGGGTCGTCGGGCTCGTGGCGCATCAGGACGCGCAAGGCGGCGCCCAGCTCGCCGCGGCGGCTACCCTCCGGCGCCTCGAGGAGCTGGCGCACGTCGAAGAAGTCGCCACGCTCGGAGGCGCCGCTCGGGCAGTTCTTGGCACAGGCGCCGCAGCCTACGCAGAGCTCTTCGTGGCGGACGATGTCGCAGCCGACGCCGGCCGTGCTCCCCAGGTGCCCGCCGGGCACGCGGCCGAGGATCTCGCGCCCTCGCTGCGTGAGCGGCATCAGGCAGCCCCCCTCGTCGCGGCGAGCAGGTCCGGTGATGGCGACGCGTCGCCGGTCGATCGCGGCAGGGGCGGCAGCCCGCCGATCACCCGGTCCATTTCCCGCACGGCGGCCACGAACTTGGGCGGCTCGCCTGCGCTCATCGTGAACATGCGACAGCGCTCGGGCTCCACGCCGACGCTCTTCAGCAGGCGCTGCACGAAGGCCACGCGGTCGACGGCGTTGAAGTTGCCCTCGCGGTAGTGACACTGGCCCAGCAGGCAGCCTGCGACCATGACGCCGTCGGCACACTCCGCGAGCGCCTTGAGCAGGTGCAGCGGGCTGACGCGACCGGTGCACGGCATCAGCACGAGGCGCACCGTCGGCGGCAGCGGCGTGCGCGCGTTGGCGCTCGCGTCGGCCGCCGCGTAGGCGCACTCCCGGCAGCAGAAGGCGACGATGGTGCGGTCCTCACCCATCAGACGGTCGCCTCCGCCAACACCTCGGCGTCGCTGAACCCGCCGAGCTGCATCGCCCCCGTGGGGCACTCGGCGGCGCAGATGCCGCAGCCGCGGCAGATGTTGGGGTCGACGGCCGAGTGCGCGTCGGCTCCCACCGTGATGGTGATCGCCGTCTGCGGGCAGGCGGTCTCGCACACACCGCAGGCGACGCAGACGTCCACGTCGCTCGAGGCCACCTGGGCAGGCGTCATCGCGAAGCCCGTGCTGAGCATGCTGATCGCACGGGCGGCCGCGGCCTTCGCCTGGGCGATGGACTCGGGGATCGTCTTGGGACCCTGGGCGGTGCCGCACAGGAACATGCCCGTCCGCTGCGTGTCGACGGGAGCCAGCTTGGGGTGGAACTCGCGGATGAAGCCGGCGGCCGCGGTCTGGACGCCGGCGACGCGGGCGATGTCCTGCGTCCCCTTGGAGCCCTCGAGGCCGGCGGAGAGCACGACGAGGTCGTACTGCTCCTCGCTCTTGGTGCCGGTCATCGTGTTCTCCATGCGCACGGTGAGGCTGCCGTCGAGTTCCTCGAGGATCTCGCCAATGCGGCCGCGCACGTAGCGAACGCCGCGCTCCTGCACGAGGCGGTAGTACTCCTCGTGCGCCTTGCCCGGCGTGCGCATGTCCGTGTAGCCGATGGTGACCTCGGCGTCCGGGTAGTGCTGCTTGATCAGCGAGCTGTGCAGCGTGGCGAACAGGCAGCAGATGGCCGAGCAGTGCTCGTTGCCGCTGCTGGTGCAGTCGCGCGAACCGACGCACTGGAGCATGAAGATGCGCTTGGGCGTCTCGCCGTCCGAGGGGCGCTTGAGCTCGCCCGCGGTCGGCCCGGAGGCCGAGAGCAGACGGGCGAGCTGGCTCTGCGTGAGCACGTTCTTGAAGCGGCCGTAGCCGAGCGGCAGCTTGCGCGTGGCGTCGAACTCCTGATGGCCGGTGGCCAGGATGATGGCGCCGACGGTGAGGTCTTCGTCCCAGGGCTGCTGGTCGAAGTCGATGGCGTCGGCGGGGCACGCCGCGATGCACGACTTGCAGTCGGAGCACACGGCGCAGTCGAGGCAGCGCTCGGCCTCGGCGCGGACGTCCTCCTCGCTGAAGCCGAGGCGCACCTCCTCCCAGCCCTTGCGCCGGGTGACGCCGTCCAGGGTCTTCATGATGCGCCGTGCCTGTGGCTCGAGGGGCTCGAGCTCGGTATGCGGGATCTTGACCTTGTCGGCCTCGCTGTCCCACACCGGGAGGAGCTGCTCGCCGCGCAGGAAGTTGTGGATGGCGCGGGCGCCACGGCGGCCGGCGGCGATCGCCTCGATGGCCGTCCAGGGGCCCATGGCGGCCGCGTCGCCGCCGGCGAACACGCCGGTGCGGCCGGTCATCATCGTGTCGGTGTCCACCTGGATCTGGCCGCGCTCCACGGAGACGTCGTCGGCGCCTGCGAGGAAGTCGTCCACGATGGCCTGGCCGACGGCGAAGATCACCGTGTCGGCCTCGAGCTCGACGAAGTCGCCCTCGACGGGGACGGGCGGGCGCCAGCCGCGCTCATTGGGCTCGCCCAGGGTGCAGCGCTGGAACTTGACGCCGGTCGCCGTGCCGCCCGCGCCGAGGATCTCGACGGGCATGAGCGAGTACTCGACGGTGACCTGCTCCTCCTTGCCCTCCTCGATCTCCTCGGACGAGGCCGGCGCCGTGCGCTCGTCCTCGATGCAGGCGAGGGTGACCTCGTCGGCGCCGCAGCGGAACGCCGTGCGGCCGGCGTCGTAGGCCACATCGCCGCCGCCGACCACGACCACGCGCTTGCCGGTCTTCGGGTCCTCGCCGAGCGCCTGCGCGCGCAGGAACTCGACGGCGAGCACGACGCCGTGCTGATCGAGGCCGTCGATCGGCAGGTCCTTGCTCTGGTGCAGGCCGGTCGCGAGCAAGACGGCCTTGTAGCCGTCGGCGAACAGCGAGTTGACGGTGAAGTCCGCGCCGCAGCGCACTCCGGTCTTGAGCTCGACGCCGAGGGCCGTGATGCGGTCGATCTCGCCCTGCAGCGCCGGGCGCGGCAGGCGGTACTCGGGGATGCCGACACGCAGCATGCCGCCGGCGACCGGAAGAGCCTCGAAGACGGTCGCCTTGTAGCCGAACTGCGCCAGCTCGCGGGCGGCGGTGAGCCCCGCGGGGCCGCCGCCGACGATCGCGACCGGCTCGTCGTAGAACACGGGCAGCGGCGCGGGCGGCTCCGCCGGCGCGCCGTGGTCGGCGACGAACCGCTTGATGCCGGCGATGGCGATGGGCTCGTCCACGTTGCCGCGCGTGCACTCGGTCTCGCACACGTGCGTGCAGATGCGGCCGCACACGCTCGGGAAGGGGTTCGGCTCGCCGGCGACCCGGTAGGCCTCCTCGTAGCGGCCCTTGGCCACCAGCGCCACGTAGCCGTGAGCCGAGGTGTGCACCGGGCAGGTGGTCTTGCACGGGCTCCAGCCCTTGCGGTCGACGGCGAACGTCGCCGGGACGGCGTTGGCGAACGGCCTGGAGATGGCCGTGCGCTCGCTGACGCCGAAGTCGTACTCGTTGGGATAGGTCACCGGACATACGGCGGCGCACTCGCCGCAGCCGACGCACTTCTCGTTCACGTAGCGTGCGCGGTGCCGAACGGTCACGTTGAACTCGCCGGGCGGTCCGGTGACCGAGGTGACGTCCGACAGCGCGTGGATGTGGATGCGGCTGTTGGTGGCCGCGCCGGTCAGGCGGGGAGCGAGGCTGCACATGGCGCAGTCCTCGGTCGGGAAGGTCTTGCTCAGCCGGGACATGTAGCCGCCGATGCTCTGCTGACGCTCGACGAGATGGACCTCGATGCCTGCGGCGGCGAGCTCCTCGGCGGCGGAGATGCCGGCGATGCCGCCGCCAACGACCAGGACCGAGCGGTTGAGGAACGTGCGCCGGCGTGGCAGGTCGCTCATGTGCTGCAGGCGGGCGACGGCGCCCTCGACGATCTTCTTCGCCTTGGCCTGCGCCCGCTCGGGCTCGTGCGCGTGCACGTAGGAGCAGCCCTCGCGGATGTTGCCGAAGGCCACGGAGTTCTCGCCCAGCCTGAGCTCGCGAGCGATGCGCTCGAAGGTGGGTCCCTGGAAGCGCGGCGAGCACGAGGCGATGACGAAGTGGTCGAGGCCGCGCTCTTCAACAGCCTTCTCGATCATCGCGCGGCCTTCGGTGCCACACATGAACTGGTTGACGTTGACCTCGACGACCCCGTCGAGGGAACGCACGTGGTCGGCCAGCGGCTCGAGGTCCACGACGCCGCTGATGTTGCCGCCACACTCGCAGAGGAAGACCCCGGCCCTCATCGCGCACCTCCGGTCGTGGCGGGCCGGCGGGCGCCGATGCGCTCCAGGAAGGGCTCGACATCCTGGGAGTGCGTCTGGACCCCGACCACCGTCTCGGGGTCGGCGCCGAGCGCCAGCGCGAGGAGTTGCTGCACGTGCAGGTGGATGAAGGGGAACTCCTCGCCGGTGCTTTCAGAGATGATGTCGCTGTAGCGGTCGAACTGGACGTGGCAGTTGGGGCACATGTGCACGAGGACGTCGACGTTCTCCTCGTGCAGCCGGTGCAGCTTCTTCTGCGTCACCCCGACCGAGATCGACGGGTTGACGAACCGGTTGCGAAAGCCGGCTCCGCAGTGCGTCTGCTTCTCGTTGTACGCGCCGGTGCACTCCACGCCTGCGGGGATCAGCATCTCCTCGGGCACCATGAAGTTCTCGTTGTTGCCGAGCGTCTCGTCCGGGAAGACTTTGCAGTAGTGGCAGGCTGGGTGCGTCGCGACCTTGATACCGTCGAGCCGCCGCCGCACCAGCTCGGGAACGCTCCGGTGCGCCCCCCAGAGGATCTCCAGGGTGTGCTTGTGCTGCACGGTCCCGGCCACGCGGTCGTCGTACTCGCGCCCGACCTTGGCCAGCACCGCGTTGGTGTCGGCTCGGTACCCGGGCACGCCGAGGATGTTGCGCGCCTTCTTGTTGATGGCGTAGCAGGTGGAGCACAGGTAGGTCATGACCGGGTGCCCGTCGTCGACCACCACGCAGGCGTTGCGCGCGGCGATGCCCACCGTCGTCTGGATGGGCATGAGGTCGGAGTAGTAGCCCAGACCGGTGCAGCACGTCTGCTCTGGGTTGACGGTGTACTCGATGCCGAAGCGCTCGAAGAGCCACTTCGTGGACGACTCCACCCCCGGGTACTCGGCGGAGACGAGGCAGCTGCGGAACAACGTCACGCCTCCGTCGACGCGGGGCACGTCGGGAGTGCTCGTGTAGCGTTTCGTCATGGCTTCCCTCGCAGTCGTTCGGCGTCTGGTGCCTATTGTCCATAAGAAAAAGTATTCCTGCAAATGTATATCACTTATGATTGAGCCGGCACGCATAACACGCCCGCCACGGGGGCGGGAGCTACGGCAGGTTATGCGAGGGCCTGTTCCGGGCAGGATTTGAAGCGAGTAAGGCACCCTGTGGCGCCCGTAGCGGTGGGTCGTCACTCCGTACCGAGGGAGGACCGATGGGCCAAGTCCGCCCGCTTGCCAAGGCCGACACGAGCGACGCGTCAACCATTCCGCCGGCGGCCGTGCGTTCCATCGACAGCGTGCAGTGCGGCCTTTGCGGCGCGCCGTTGAGCGTCCGCTCCCTGCGCTACCACGTGGTCTCTCCGCAGGCCACCGACGCTGCGCTGACGGTGTGCCACACGTGCCACCGCGCGGCGCTCGGCGAGGGATACAGACCGGCCCACTGACGGAGTCCCGGCCGGCCCCGGTCGCCCCCTTCTCGTGTGCGTCAGACCGTCGTTTCCGCGGTGGTCGTCGCTGCCGCGTTCGGTGACGGGCGTCCCCGGCGAACGAGCCTCCCGGCGCCCGTTTGCTAGAATACTTGACTTCAGGAGCCTCTCGCCCACCCCGACCCGAGGACGACTATGCGCCTACTCGACGCCTGCGCCCGCCGTCCCGTCGACGCGACGCCCGTGTGGCTCATGCGCCAGGCGGGGCGCTACCTCCCTGAGTACCGTGCCATCCGCGAGAAGCTCTCCTTCGTCGAGATGTGCATGCGCCCCGATGTGGCCGCCGAGGTCACCCTTCAGCCGCTGCGCCGCTTCGACCTGGACGCCGCCATCATATTCGCCGACATCCTGCTGCCCCTGGAGCCCATGGGCATCGGCTTCCACTTCACGCCCGAGGACGGGCCGGTCATCGAGAAGCCGGTGCGCTCCGCCGCCGACCTCGAGGGCGTGCACACCATCGACGCGGCCTCCGACCTGCAGTACGTCATGGAGTCCCTTCGCCTGGTGCGGCACGAGCTCGACGGCCGCGTGCCGCTCATAGGGTTCTCCGGAGCCCCGTTCACCCTGGCCAGCTACATCGTCGAGGGTGGCCACTCGCGCAACTACACGCACGTCAAGAAGCTCATGTACGAGGACCCGACCACGTTCGACAGGCTGATGACCCTCATCTCGGATGTCGTCGTGCACTACCTCCTGGCGCAGATCGCCGCCGGGGCCCAGGTCGTGCAGCTGTTCGACAGCTGGGTCGGCTGGCTGGGCCCCTACGACTACGAGCATCTGGTGTTGCCGCACGTGCATCGCGTCGTGGAGCAGGTCAAGGGCAAGGGGGCGCCGGTCATCTACTTCGGCAACGGCGCCTCCGGCATGCTGCATCACGTCGCCACCGTGCCCAGCGACGTCATCGGTGTGGACTGGCGCATCGACATCGACCGCGCCTGGGAGCAGCTCGGCGACGTGGCCGTGCAGGGCAACCTGGACCCCATCACCCTGCTGGGTCCGCCGAGTGCCATCGAGGAGCGCGTGGCCGACATCATCGCGCGGATCGGCGGGCGTCCCGGCCACATCTTCAATCTGGGGCACGGCCTGGTGCCGCAGACGCCGCCGGACAATGTCAAGTACGTCATCGACGCGGTGCACCGCCTCAGCGCCGCGGCCGGGTGAGGCGGCGCGGCATGGCGCGCAGCTCGTCCGCCGTCGATGTCGCTCTGCTCGCCTACGGCGGGCCGGAGCAGGCCGACCAGATCCTGCCGTTCCTGCGACGGCTGATGGGCCGCGAGCCCGATGCGCGTACCGTCCAGGTCGTGCAGGAGCGGTACGCGCTCATCGGCGGCGCCTCGCCGCTGCCGGCGATCACGGCGCGTCAGGCGGCCGCCTTGCAGCAGCACCTCAGTGGGGAGTTGCCGTTCTCCGTGCGCGTCCGCCACGGCTTCCTCTACACCGAGCCCACCATCGCCGACTGCCTTGACCAGCTCATCGGCCACGAGATCGTCGCCGTCCCCATGAGCCCGTTCGCCTCGCGGCTCACCAGCGGCAGGTACCGCGCCGCGATCGACGCGGCCGAGCAGCAGTCCGGCCGCGGCCGCGCCATCCCGCTGCTCGAGGGCTGGTATGCCGACACCGACTTCGTCCAGGCCATCTCCCGCAACGCCGCCCGGGAGCTCGACTGCTGCGACAACAGCGAGTGGGTGGTCCTGTTCACGGCGCACAACGTGCCGGCCGAGACGATCTGGGAGGGCGACCCGTACGCGGAGCAACTGCAGCAGACCATCGCGCAGCTTATCCCCGCGCTGGTGCCGGGCGACTGGAAGTTCGGGTTTCAGAGCACCGGGCGCGGCGGCGGTGAGTGGATGGAACCGGAGGTCGCCGACGTAGTCCGCGAGATCGCCGGAGAGGGCTGGAAGAAAGTCCTCGTGGTGCCGGTCGGCTTCGTGAGCGACAACGTGGAGACGCTGTACGACCTCGACATCCTGCTCAGGGGCGAGATCGAGGCGCTCGGCATGGAGTACCGCCGTTCCGACCCGCCCAACGACTCGCCGCAGTTCATCAAGGCGCTGGCCGACGTCGTCGTACAGCACTTGGCCAACAGGCCCGGGCCGCATCAGACGCGGTCGCCGCGCGGCCCGCACGGTCACCCGTGAACGGCCGGGACGCGAGCCGGCCGCTCCGTGTCGCCGTGATCGGCGGCGGCATGGCGGGGCTGGGGGCGGCGCGGGCGCTCGAGGATGCGCGCGCCGCCGACCCGTCCATCGACTGGCAGCTCTACGAGACCGACGACCGCTTCGGCGGCAAGGTCCACACGGTGCGCCGCGACGGCTTCGTGGTGGAGGGCGGCCCCGACTCGGCCATCATCGAGAAGCACTGGCCGATCACGATGGCGCGCAGGCTCGGCATCGCCGACCGTTTCGCCGACTCCAACGAGGCTATCCGCAAGAGCTTCGTCTACGCGCGCGGCGGCCTGCACGAACTGCCCGAGGGCATCATCCTCATGGTGCCCACGCGCATCGTGCCGTTCGCCATGAGCGGCCTCATGACCTGGCCGGGCAAGCTGCGCATGGGCATGGACCTGCTGCTGCCGCGTGGCGGCGCCGCGCGGGCCGCGGTCGCCACCGCCGACCCGACGGCCGACGAGAGCCTGGGCAGCTTCGTGCGCCGCCGGCTGGGCCGCGAGGCGCTCCAGCGCATCGCCGAGCCCATCGTGGCCGGCATCCACGCCGGCGACCCGGAGCAGATGAGCGTGCGCGCCACGTTCCCGATGTTCCTCGACATGGAGCGCGACCACCGCAGCCTGATCCTCGGCATGCTCAAGCGGCGCAAGGCGCGGCAGAAGGCGGCCGCGTCCGGCGCCGGCGGGGGATCTGGCGCCGGCGGCCGGGAGGTAGGCAGGCCGGGCGCTCCCGCCTCCGGCGGTATCGGCGCCCCGGGAGCCGGGGCATCCGGCGCCGCGGCGGCCCCCGGCCCCCGCTCGTACTTCTATTCGTTCACGGGCGGGCTGCAGGATCTCAGCGACGCCATGGTCGCCTCTCTGCCGGCCGACCGTCTGCACAGCGGCGTCACCGTCACGAGCATGGCGCCGAGCGGCGCCGGCTGCGGCACACCGGCGTCCGGCACCGGGTCCGGCGCGTGCGCCCTGCAGCTGTCCGACGGCCGCCGCGTGCTCGTCGACGCCGTCGTGCTCGCGACCCCCGCCTGGGCGTCCGGCGACCTGCTCCGCACCGTCGCTCCGCTCGCGGCCGCAGACCTCTCGTCCATCGAGTACGTCAGCACCGCCACGTGTTCGCTCGCGTTCCGTCGCGAGCGCGTCTCGCGCGACCTCACGGGCTTCGGCTTCGTCGTCCCGCGTGCTGAACGGCGCCCGGTCATGGCGACCACGTTCAGCTCGAGCAAGTTCCCCGGCAGGGCGCCGGAGGGCCACGTGTTGCTGCGCAGCTTCCTTGGGCGCGCCGGCATCGAGGCGGCCGCGCAGCTCGACGACGACGAGATGGTCAAGGTGGTACGCGCCGAGCTGCGCGAGATCCTCGGCATCGGCGCGGAGCCCGAGCTCGCCGAGATCTTCCGCTGGCCGCGCGGCATGCCCCAGTACCGCGTCGGGCACGTGGACCTGGTGACGAGGATCGAAGACGGCGTCGCCAGGGTGCCCGGCATCGAGCTCGCCGGCGGCGCCTACCACGGCATCGGCATCGGCGACTGCCTGCGCGAAGGTGCCGCCGCCGCCGAGCGTGCCCTGGAACACGTGCGCGGCCTGCCGGAGGACCCGGTACCGGGCCAGCCGCGAAACGTGCCGGCCGGCGACGGCGTGGCCTCGTAGCGCTCCCTCCGGCGGTGTGAGCAGCGGCTCCAGGAGCGGGTCCGAGGGACCGGGACGCAGGGGGCGGGGCCGACGGCTCCCGCCCCCTGGATCGACGCCGGCCGTCACCGCCTGCCGCGCCGGCGTCAGTACTTCTTGGCCAGCTTCATGATCCAGCGGTGCGGCGCATGCATGCTGAACCCCGGCTTGTTGTACATCACGGCGCAGTGACCGGTGATGACCGTGAGGCCGTGCTTCTGCGCCTCCGCGAGCGCCTCCGGGGTGTCGGTCATCTGGTGCATCCAGACCTGCTTCACGCCGGCCTCGGCGGCCTTCGCGACCCACGTCGCCGTCTCTTCCTTGGGCAGCTCGAGCACCGCCGCCTCGACCGGGCCGGGCAGCGAGGCGAAGTCGGGGTAGCTCGTGTCGCCGTCCACGGGCTGCCCGCCCACGTCGATCGCGTAGACGGTCTTGCCACGCTCCTTGAGCGCTCCGTAGCTGATCTTGGGAAAGGCCTTCTTGCTCCCCTGGTGGCCGACGACGGCGTAGCTTGCCGCGTCCCAGAACTGTTCGCACTCAGACGGCACGGTCTCCCTCCTCGTTCTCCGCGTAGCACTGGCCGGGGGTGAGGACCGCCGGGTGGCGGCCGCCCGCCCGCAGCGCGGCACGCACTTCGTAGCATAGGTGGCATTCGTCAGCGTAGTGTGAGCGCCGGGGGGTGTGGCCGGCGGCCTGGGCGAGAGCCCAGGGGCCTCCGGCCACGATCTCCCGCACGACGGGCCGCGTCGCCGGGTCGTAGGCCTCCAGGACTGCGCGCAGGCCGCCGGGATGCGGGGCGGCGAGCTCGGCCGGCGAAGCCGGCCCGTCGCCGCCGGCGAACACGTTGCCGGCGCTGATGCCCTGGCAGATCTGCAGCTCGCCGTCGGGGCCGAGGTGCACGCGGCCGGGATCGGCGAAGTCCTCGTGCGGGCAGGTGACCAGCGTCTCGGGCGGCCGGGTCTCTCGCCCGGGGGCGAGCGCGACGGCCGCCCGGCCCCTGTACATCACGTCGCCGACATCCTCGCCGAGGCAGAGGCCGGGGATGTCGAGGCACGCCGGCGCACCCACTTCGAGCACACCGCCGGGCAGCCCGAGGTCCTGCGCCGCCAGCGTGGCGTTGCGCAGGTGCTCCTCGTCGGCGTCCTCGACGAAGTACGCGTAGGACGAGAGTGAGAGGTCGCTGATGCCGAGCTCCGCGAAGGGCTCGAGCCAGACGCGGGCGTCCTCCCTCGTCGTCGCCCAGAAGCAGTTGCTGACTACGCCGAACTCCAGGCCGCGCTCGCGGGCACGCTTCGCCGCCGCGAGCACGATGGGGTACGCCAGCGTCGGCTCCCCGCCCTCGAAGTAGACGTCGGTGACGCCGCACTCCGCCGCCTGGTCGATGGCGCTCGTCGAGCTGCGCCAGCGTCATCGTCTGGTCTGCGTCCGGCGACCCCCACACGAAGCAGTGGTCGCACGCGTAGGTGCAGCGGTACGTGACCAGGAAGTGGATGCCGGTGAGGGTGACGCTCATGGGGCCAGTCTACGCCGCGGGGGGCCTCCCGCGTAGTCGCCGCCGGTCGCCGCTGCGGCTGTCGAGCTGCTCGGGCTCGTAGGTCGAGGCCGCCGTGCCCCGGCGCTTCTTGCGTCCGACCGCGGTCGGCGTACGCGACCGGTCCCACGTACACATCGGTCGTGACCTCGACGCCGGCGGGCGGGCGCAGCTGCGCGGGCGCAAGCCCGCGTTCGCCGCGCAGTGCGTGGCGGTAGAGCCCACGCCGCCGAGGTGCGGAGGCGCGGACCATCGCCGTCGAGGAGCTGGTACGGCACGGCATAGCGCGCTGGAGCGGCGACCAGGCCGTGGCCGAGGCCTTCGCGCTGGCGGCGCGTCACCAAGCTACGGGGCCGCCGCTGGGTCCGGTGCTGCGCCTCCTGCGCGGGGCGCTCTCGCAAGCCGGCGGCAGCGCCTCGCCCGCCGCTCTCCGTGCGGCGGGCGCGCGCCACCTCGGCCTGCAGCGCTGCTGGGTGGGCCGAGACCTCGTCCCGGCCGCCGAGTCGGTGATCGCGAAGTTTGAGCAGATGGTGCTGGGCCAGCACGAGGCGTGCGCCGCGGTGGTGGACGACCTCATAGCCGGCGTGTACGGGCTGGCCACTCCGGGCAGGCCGCGTTCGTACGTGTTCGCCGGTCCGCCCGGCATCGGCAAGACCAGCCTGGCTTGCGCCCTGGCCACGGTGCTCGGCGGGCCCGACGCGCGTCCGGTGCGCTTCGACTGCTCCGAGCTGGTCTCGCCGGGCGACGCGCTGCGGCTGCTCTCCAGCGGCGAGCCGGACTCTCTCGTGGTCGGGCTCACGGAGCGGCCGGGCGCGGTCGTGCTGTTCGACGAGGTCGACCGCGCCCACCCGTTCGTGCGGGGGCTGCTCTACCAGCTGCTCGAGGGGCGTGTGACCTCGCGCGAGGGCACCCTCGTGTCGAGCGCCAACGCCACCGTGATCATGACCACCAACGCGGGGGACGGCGTCTGGATGCGTCCGGACATGGACGAGCAGCAGACTGAGCAGGCGCGGGCCGCTACGCTGCGCGCTTGCGCAGAGGTGCTCGGCGACGCCATCACCTCGCGGGTCGTCCGGCTCATCGTGTTCCCGCCGCTCGCCTGCGAGGCTGGGCGCTCCATCGTCGAGCTCGAGCTGGCGCGGGTGGCCGCGCTGCCTCACCTCAAGGAGCGCGGCGTCACGGTCACCGCCACGCCGCGTCTCGTCGAGGCGCTGGCAACCACCTGTCTGAGCAGTCGCAGCGGCGCCCGCGGCGTGCAGAAGGCCGTGTACGTGGCGGTCACTGTGCCGGTGGCGCGCCTCATCAACGAGCAGGACGTGCGACGCAGCCGCCTCGTCGTCGACGCGCTCACGAGCGCCGACGAGCTGGAGGGGGTGCGCATCGAGATCGAACGCTGGCACTGAGGCCGGTGCGGCAGGAAACCCCGCGCCGCCGCCTACAGCTTGGCCCGGAACGTCTTGACCTCGGGCGCGAACCAGTCGCCGGCACCGTTCTTGATGCCCGTGTACTCCTTGAAGTACGGCGAGCCGTTCACCATGGCGTGGCCGATCACATCGGCGTTCTTGATGCCGAAGCGGTCCTGCAAGTAGCGCACCAGCTTGAGGCCGGCCGAGACCTGCTTCGTGCGGTTCAGGATCTGGCGGTCCATCCAGTGGCCGTCCTTGCCGCTCGCGACCTCCTGCACGAACTCGATGCCGAACGAGGTCCAGTTGATGCCGATGGCGTGGCGACCGCGGACGGTCAGGGGAAGGCACTGATAGATGGTGCCGTCCTTGTCCACGATGAAGTGCGCCGAGACGCCGGGTTTTTCGGGCTTGCCGGGGATCGACTCGTAGGCGGTGTTGTTCGCGAACGTCCACCACGCCGACTCCCACGCCGCGCCCGCGGTGTGGTGCAGCACGATGACCTTGTGCTTGGTGAGCTTCCAGGTGTCCTGGTGGTAGTGGCGCTTGTTGTAGGCGGCGGTCTGGGCCTTGCGCGTGTCCCCGAACGGGACCAGCTTGACGGTGATGTCGGGGCGAGGGGCGGCCGTAGGGGACGCCGAGGCGCGCGGGGCGGCCGCCGACGGCGCCGCCAGTGCGGCCGGCGCCCAGGCGAGCGCCGTCAGAAGGGCGAGGATGACGGCCGCGGCGAGGCTCGCGCGCAGCGCGAGCGCCTCCGCGGCCGTCCCTTGCGCTGCGGCACGGGTCCCAACGGTCATGCCTGCAGTGTACTCCGCTGCCGGCCAGCTCGCCTCCGGGGGGCGGCCGGGAGAGCCACCCCTCGGATCTCACGCCGCCGGCAGCGGCAGCGCCCACCGTGCCGACGACGGGTCCGACACGCCCAGCGTCGCGAGGTCGTGTGCGTCCGTCGTCCAACCGTCGTAGGAGCGCACGTAGTAGACGAGACGGTCGTGGTCGCGGGCGACGTACCACTGCGTGTGGTCGCCTGACGACGCGACCTGCCGCGGCAGGCTCACCAGGTCGAGCGCGTGGAAGGCCGCGTTCCCGGCGGCCTCCGGGCCGGCGGCGCCTCGGGCAGGTCGGTCTCGGGGAGCCAGAGGGTGCCGATCGAGAGGCCGGCGTCGTTGAGGCCGTCGCACACGCCCCAGTCGAAGCCGAAGGCGTCCATGGCGACGTAGCCGTGACCGTTGGTCCAGCTGAGCGCAGGCACGGCCGTGCCGGCCTCGGTTGCGGACCACATCTGGCCGGCGGGGACCACCTGGATCCGCGAGCCCAGCTCGTGGGCGAAGTCCATGGTGCGGGCCGAGACGTGCAGGCCGTCGACGAGCTTGACGAGGCGCAGATCGCTGCACATGGCGGAGCCTCCGTGGTCGCGCGGATGGGGCCGGTCCCGGACCGTGTCGACCATCAGGGACGGGGACTTGACCGGCAGGCGACGGCGCGGACCCACCGGTTCTTGTATGCTGCCTCCGAGGACACCCGTGCTTCAGTGGCCGGGTGGGGCAACGCGAGGAGCAGGTCCGTGGCAGACCCCATCGCCAAGGTCGTCGACGTCAGCATCGTCACCGCCGAGGTGCGGGTCACGCTTGAGCGCCTGCGGGAGCTCGCGGACGAGGTCGCGGCGATGCTCTTCGACCCCGAAGCCGACGACGAGGCCGTCGATCGCGCCGGCAGCCTGCTGCTCGACATCGGACCCAGCGCGGTGGAGCCGCTCGTCAGGCGGCTGTGCTCCGACCCGCGGCGCGGCCGCGACGTGGCCGCCGCGGTGCTCTGCGAGATGGGCGAGCCGGCCGTCGAGGCGCTGCTCGGCTGTTTCACGCACGAGGACGCGGACGTGCGCGCCACCGCCGCGTTTCTGTTCACGGCGCTCCGTGACCCCGGCGGGCGCGCCGTGCGCCCGCTCATCGAGCTCCTCGACGATCCCGACGAGCTCGTGCGCCAGTCGGCCGCCTACGCGCTCGGGACGCAGGACTCGCACAAGGCGGTGCCGCAGCTCATCGCGCTCGCCACGCGGCCGGTGCAGATGCCGCCGCACGACGCCGACGACGAGGCGTGGGCCGACGCCTATCCCTACGACACGTGCGCCGCAGTCGACGCGCTCGGCCAGCTCGGGGACCTGCGGGCGGTGCGTCCTCTGCTGTTCCTCATCGAATCGCAGGGCGCCGAAGGCCCCATCTACGAAGAAGCCGTGCGCGCCCTCGGCATCATCGGTGACCCGCGCGGCGCGCAGGCCGTCCGTCAGGCCTTCGAGGCCACCCGCACCGAAGCCGCGTTCGCCGACGTGCTCGCCGCCATGTTCGGCATCGCGTCTGTCGACGACCTCACCGACCTGGCGGAGAGCGAGGACCCCGTCACGCGCCGCTCCGTGTGTGAGGAGCTCATCCGGTTGGGGTCACCCCGCTCCGCGCCCACCGTGGCCGCTCTGCTCGTCGACCCCGACGATGAGGTCCGCATGGCAGCGCGCGAGGCGCTGGGCAGAACGGCCGCCGACGCCGTCGTCGAGGAGATCGTCGTCGGCCTCGAGGACCCGTCCGTGGACGTCCGCTCCATGGCCATCGACCTGCTGCCGGTGCTTCTCGCCTGGAGCGAGTAGGCCGCACGGCTCCGGCGCCCGCCGCCGATCTCAGGGCAGGTTCTCGATCGCTACCGGCTCAAGCGCGCCCGCCGGCGTGAAGCCGAACACCCGTCCGTAGAAGGACAGCTCGGCCTCCAGGCTGCGGGCGATGTTCTCCGCCCTGCGGAAGCCGTGCTGCTCGCCCTCGAAAGCGATGTACGTGTACGGCAGTCCCTTGCGCGCGAGCGCTTCGACGATGATCTGCGCCTGCACCGGCGGCACGATGGCGTCCTCGAGTCCCTGGAACAGGATCACCGGGCACGAGATGCCGGCCACGTGATGGATGGGTGAGCGCTCGCGGAAGGTCTCGGCCTCCTTCGGGTACGGGCCGACGAGGCCCTCCAGGTACCGCGACTCGAACTTGTGCGTGCCGCCGGTCGCGAACGCCTCGAGGTCGGCGAGGCCGAAGTAGGAGGCGCCGGCGGCGAAGACCCTGTGGCGCGCGAGCGCGTTCAGGGTCGTGTAACCTCCGGCGCTCCCACCGCGTATGGCCAGGCGGCTGGAGTCGACGTCGCCGCGCGCCGCCAGGTACCTGGCGGCGTTGATGCAGTCCACGGTGTCGACGACGCCCCAGTTGCCGAGCAGCCGCCGGCGGTACGCGCGCCCGTAGCCGGTCGACCCTCCGTAGTCCACGTCGACGACGGCGATGCCGCGGGACGTCCAGAACTGGATCGGCAGGGCGAGGGCAGAGGCGGTCGCCGAGGTGGGACCGCCGTGGCTGATCACGAGCAGGGGCGGCAGCTCGCCGGCCGGCGCGCGGAAGTCCTTGTTGGCGGGAGGGTAGAAGAGGGCGTGGGCCGTCAGCGGCCCGGCGGCGAGCTCCGCGGCGAGCGGGCCGCGGACCTCCTCCTCCTGATACCCGGTGGGGAACTCGACCGGCTCGGGGACCGAGAGGTAGCCGGGATCCACAGCGAGCGACCTGCTGTCCCTGAGCTCGGTGAACGAGCCGTCGCGGGGGTCGATGAGCACCACAGCCATGCTGGCGGTCGGACTCCCGGCGGCGGCCGCGACCCGCGCGCCGCACGGCACGATGGACGCGAACGTGGTGAAGGGGGACTGGATCACCCGCAGCCCCCGCGCGGTCAGCAGGCCGAGATGCTCGACGCCGTCCTTGCTGAAGAACGCGACGATGCCGCCATCCGGCAGGAAGCCGTAGTCCTGCAGGCCGAAGACCCAGGCGGGACCGGCGAACTCGGCGGCGACGGGCGCCAGCGGCTCCGCCGCCGAGAGGTCCGGCGCCATCCGGTAGAGGTTCCACCAGCCGCTGCGGTCGCTGACGAAGTGCAGCCTGCCGTCTGGGCTCCAGGCGGGCTGCACCACGCTTTCGTCGGGGCCGCCGGCGACGAGCCGCTCCGCGGCGAGCCCACCGGCGGCCGTCACGTCTGCCACTCGGAGCTCCGTGCCGTCCCACGGCATGCGCGGGTGGTCCCAGCTGAGCCACGCCAGCTGCGAGCCGTCGGGGCTCAGCCGCGGCGCCGCGTAGAAGTCGTGCCCGCCGGCGATGATGCGCGGCTCCGCCGAGCCGTCCGCCGGCAGCATGACCAGCTCGTTGACCACGCCGTCCGCCTCGTGCCGCTCGCGCACGCAGACGAGCGCGCGGCCGTCGGGGCTCGCGGTGGCGTCGGCGTAGCGCACGCTGCGCGGCGCGGGGGGTTCGGGCGTGATGGGCCGGGGCCGGCGCTCGCGCGCCCCGCCCGGCCCGCCGTCTGCCGGGCCGCCCGCTCCATCGCGGGCCGCGCCGCCCGGCAGGTCAATCCGGTACAGCCGCTGGTCCTCGAACTCGCTGTAGACCACGGTGACGCCGTCGTCCGGCTGCTCGAAGACGACGTAGGCGCCGCCCCCGTATTCGTGCACCAGGGTGCGCACGTTCGCGCCGGGTGGCGTGACGTCCTCGATGCTCTCGTCCGCGCTCCGCCGCACGAGCGCGCTGCGTCCGCCGTCCGCGGGGCGGAGCTCGAGCCAGAAGAGGTCGCCGCCGGCGCTCCGTACGGCGCCCAGCGTCACAGCCGACCGGGCGATGTCCTCGGCGGAGAGGGGCGACTCCCAGGAGCCGTAGGGGGCCACGGCGAGGCCGGTCGTCTCCTTCGGAGGTAGCGCGTCTGTCATGAGTGCCTCCCGGCGTCCTGCGCCTGTGGCGCGGTCTGCAGGGAGGTATACCCGAGCTTGACCGCGCCGCTACGGGAGCACAGACGGCCATCGCCCGGGGGCGGCCGGGCTCCGCGGAGCCCGGCCGCCCCCGGCGGGTCTGCTCCGCTACTTCCTCGTCACCTTCACCGTCAGCGTCGTGGTTCGCAGCCCCGAGGAAAGGAGTGGCTGCGCCGCGTCGTTGACGACGTCGGAGTCCGAACACGTCAGGCGCACCTTGTACGTGCCCGGCTTGGCGTAGACGTGGGTGGCCTTGGCATCGCCGGGCGCCGCGGTGACGGTGCCCTCGCTGGAGCCGTCGCCGAACCACCAGGCGAACGTGTTGGGCGACGCGTTGCCCCACTTGAGCAGCTTGGAGGCGTCGAAGCGCACCTTCTTGCCGGCCACCAGGTTCTTCACCGTGAAGCCGGCGTCGTACGGCTTCTCGAGCCCGCGCAGCTTGGACTCCTCACCGGCGATCAGGTCGCGGTCCACGTTCACGCGGGCCCAACCGAACCAGTGGCTGTAGTCCGGGTTGATGTGGTAGGCGCCCTTGAACGTGTTCACGTGGTCGTACTTGTAGGTGTTGAAGAACAGCTGCTCGATGGCCGACGTACCACCGTAGAGCTGCTGGCCGCCGAGCACGAGGTTCGGCCCGAAGACCGGGTTCGGCGCGCGGACGAGTGGCATCGGGTCGAGCAGGTCGTCCCACCACAGGCCGCGGATCCTCATGACAGGGTCCCAGAGCAGCGTGTCGACGTCCATCTTGATCTGGTCGGCGCCCTCGAGGTTCTTCTTCACGAACGAGCCCGCGTGGCAGTCACCGCAGATGACGGACATCTTGGCGCGCTTGGCGTCGAAGTCGGCCTGGGTGATCACGCGCATCGGGACGGGCAGCGCCACGCCCGGCAGCCGCGCGCCCTGCGCGACGGTCCCGATGGTGAGGTTGGTGGAGACGTCGTGCACCAGCGGCTTGCCGGCGCCGTTCTCGGACTCGGGCATGTGACAGGTGACGCAGGTGGGCGCGCGGTCGGGGTTCCCGTTCACGCGGTTCTTCTCGGTCACGTAGACCACGCCGTGCTTGCTCTTGGTCCACATGTCGATCTGCTCGTGGTCGGGGCCCATGTGGCAGGTGCCGCAGGCCTCGGGCTCCCTCGCCTCTTCGGCCGAAAAGGTGTGGCGCGTGTGGCAGGAGTCGCACTTGCCCACGCTGCCGTCGGCGTACACGTAGCCGATGTTGTGGCAGCGCTCGCACATCTCGTACCGCTCGGCCTCGGGCATGACCCTGTAGCGCGCCGCTGCCGTCATGCGCGTCCAGCCTATGGCGTGCTTGTTGGTGTAGTTGCCGGCCGCGTCCTTGTGCGCGAACTCGGCGTACTCGCCGGGGTGGCAGCCGGTCTGCGCGCAGGTGCTCGCCGGCACCTTGCCCTCGTTGGTCAGGATGACGCTGTGGTCAGCGCCGTGGCAGGTCGCGCAGGTGACGCCCTGCTTGGACATGGCGCCGTCCTTGTACTGCGTGACGATGCCCGGCGTGAGCGACGTGTGGCAGTCGACGCACTCTTGTGGCGTGTAGGTGGCCGCCGCGGCTGCTCCTGCGAGCAGCAGCGCCAGCACCACGGCAGCGACAAGGCACAGCACGGTTCTTCGGATCATAGGCTCCCCCTCTCCCCTCTTGTGCGGATTCGCACAAGCTATCCCACAGGAAGGAGTCTGGTCCGGGCCTTGACTTCAGACAAGTACATGCGCCGTTCATGGTCTCAAGCGCATGTCGGGGGCCGTACCCGGCCGTCAGCGCGCGGTGTGCTCCAGACGGAAGACGTGGTGCCGGTTCGCCGCCCGCGTGCAGTCGAAGGGCAGCGTGGCGCGCGAGAGGTCGGTGACCGTGAGCCCGGTGAGCTCGTCGCGCTGCAGGTGGAAGCCCCTGCGGTTGGTGGCGAAGAGCAGGACTCCGCCGGGGGCGAGCAGCCGCCGCGCCGTCATGCGCAGCAGGTCGGGGTGGTCGCGCTGCACGTCGAACGTGACCGTGCCCATGCGCTTGGAGTTGGAGAACGTGGGCGGGTCCAGCCAGATGAGGTCGTACCGGCCTTCGGCCGTGGCCAGCCAGCGCAGGCAGTCGGCCTGGACCAGGTGATGCGGGGAGGCCGCGGCCTGCGCAGCAGCCTTGCCGCGGCCGGCGTCGGCTCCGGCGCTCAGTTCAAGGGACGCGCTGAACCCGTTGGCCTCGAGGTTGCGGCGCGCCCACTCGAGGTACGTCCCCGAGAGGTCCACCGTGGTGGACGCCTGGGAGCCTCCGGCCAGGGCGTCCACGGTCATCGTGCCGGTGTACGCGAAGAGGTTGAGAAAGCGGCGGCCGCCGGCGAGCGTACGCACGAGCCGCCGTGTGAGGCGCTGGTCGACGAACAGGCCCGTGTCCAGGTAGTCGCGCAGGTTCACGAGGTAGGTGAGGTCGTCCTCCGTGACCGGGAGGAACTCGCCGCCGCGTTCGCGGCGCTCGTACTGCGCCGCCCCGCGCTGCCGGCGGCGCTGCTTGAGCACCACGCGTTCCGGCGGCGCCTCCAGCACCGCGCCGATCACGGCGAGGGCGTCGTCCAGCCGGCGCGCCGTCTTGGCGGGGTCGATCTCGGGCGGCGCTGCGTACTCGGCCACGTGCACCCAGTCGCCGTACACGTCCACGACGAAGTTGTACTCGGGCAGGTCGGCGTCGTAGAGCCGGTAGCAGGTGATGCTCTCGCGACGCAGCTGCTTGCCGAGCCGGCGCAGGTTCTTGTGCAGACGGTTGGCGAGCTGCTCGGCGCCACCGCCCAGCATGCCGGGGCGGCGGGCCGGCGCGGCAGGCTGCGGCGAGTCGGGGCCGGCGTCCTCCGGCGCCACTTGCCGGGCCCGGTCGGGCGAGCCGTAGGAAGCCGCAGCGGCCGGCTGGTCCGGCTCTGCCGTGAGGCTCGTCCCTGACGAGGACGCGTGCGCCGGAGCTTCGCCGGCGTCGGTCGCGCGCGGACGCTTCGACGAGCGCACGGCGGCGCGGGCGTTGCGCTCGTCGGCCGGACGCGCGCCTGTATGCCCGTCCGCCGGGGCCACGTCGCAGAACGAGAGCGTGGCCTCCAGCGGGCCGTTGCGGAGCGTCGTCTCGCGGAGCACGCGGAGGCCCGCCGCCGCAGCCTGGTGTCTGCTCCCGGTGAGCAGGGCGGCGCGCCAGCCGGGGAACTCCAGGCGCAGACGCTCGCCGAGCTCCGCCGCGAGGGCCTCGGCGTCTTCGCGGCGTCCGAGGCGCTCCCCGTAGGGCAGGTTGGCCGCGACGATGCCGCCGGCCGCGGGCGGCCGCAGCTCGCGCACGTCGCCGCGGCCGATCGCCACGACGTCCGCCAGGCCGGCCTTCTTGACGCAGGCGCGCGCCACGTCCACCGAGCGGGCGTCGCGGTCGCTGCCGGAGACCGTCTGGCCGGGCGCCGCCGCTGCGAGGCGGCCCAGCCCGGCCGCGCGGCGCTCGCGCGCTTCGCCGACGAGCTCGTCCCAGGCGGCAGCGTCGTGGCCGAGCCAGCGGGTGAAGCCGAATCCGGGTGGGGCCGCCGGCTGCTCCTCGCGTGGGTCGCCACGCCGCGGCCGGTCGTGACGGCCTCTGTGCGGTGGCGTGCCCGGCCGTCCGGACCCGTGCGGGGCCGCGGCCGGCGGACGCCGCGCCACGGGCGCTCCCTCGCCTTCGGCGCGGAGCAGGCCGGGCGCCACGTCGGCCGCGATCATGGCCGCTTCGATGGGCAGCGTGCCCGACCCGCAGAGCGGATCCAGCAGGCTGCCCCCCGCGGCGGCCTCCTGCGGCCACGCCGCGTACAGCAGCATGGCGGCGGCCAGGTTCTCCTTGAGCGGCGCCTCGACCTGCATCCTGTCGGTGCGATAGCCGCGCCGGTGCAGGCTGTCTCCGCTCAGGTCGAGCGAGATCGTCACTCGGTCGCGCCCGAGGTGGCCGTTGACGCGCAGGTCGGGACTGTGTGGGTCGACGGACGGACGCACTCCGTCATGCCGGGCGCGGAACTGGTCGACGATGGCGTCCTTGATGCGCACGGTCCCGTACCGGGTGTCGCGGATCGCGTCGCTGGTGCCGGTGAAGTCGACGACCAGGGTGCCGTGCGTGTCCAGGTGGGCGTCCCAGTCCACGCGCAAGGCGGTAGCGTACAGCTCGTCGCCGTCGGCCGCCGGACCCGTGACGAGCGGCAGCAGCACGCGTCCCGCGAGGCGGGACCACAGGCACACGAGATAGGCGGTCCGCAACTCTCCCTCGAACGACACGCCGGCGCGGGCCTGGCGCGCGTGCTCGATGCCCAGGCCGCGCAGCTCGCCGGCCAGGAGCGACTCCATGCCGCGGGGTACAGTGACGAAGAAGGGGTGTCTCACCCCGCAAGGCTACCACGGTGCCGTGACGGCTCCCGCCGTCGAGCCTCACGCGGCGCGCCTGCGGCCCCTGCCTTTCGTCGCGGGACGGCCGCCGCGGCGTAGCCGCAGGCATTCAAGGCAGCCCCCCGAATTGACGAAACAGAAGAACGGATGCAACGCTTGTCGGGGCTTCGTCGTGAGGCCCGACCATACGAGGGACCACCCATGCTTCGTCCACTGCTCATCGGCATCGCCGCCGTCGCGTTCTCCCTCCCCGGCGCCTACAGCATCGCGACCGCAGCGCTCGCGACCCCACGCTGAGCCGGCTCCCGTCGAGCTGCAGACGTTCCAGGGCAACGCCGGCGGCATCCTCTCGGCCGTCGCCCCTACCACCGTCCCGGGCGCCCCTGTGACCACCGTGAGCGGCAACGACGACCGCTGGCACAACACCGCCGTCACGCTGCAGCTCACCGTCGCCGACACGGGCGCCGGCGTCGCGTTCACCACGTACCAGGTCGGCAGCGGCGCGTGGGAGAAGGGGACGAGCATCAGGGTCGCAGCGCCGAAGGACCACTCCAACGACGGCGCCATCAAGGTCAGCTTCTACTCGGTCGGCGCCGACGGCGCCGTCGAACCCGAGACGTCCGTGACGGTGAAGATCGACACCACGCCGCCGGCGTTCAAATGGGCCGGTGTGTCTCCGTCGGTCATCGAGGGAACGCGCCCCGTCACGTTCAGCTTCGTCGTCCGCGACCTCACCCCGACGGTCGCGATCGACTGGCGCGCGACGGACCAGTACGGCAGCTTCGCGGCGGCCAAGAAGGGCCTCGAGCGCGAAGTGGGCTCGCGCTCGATCGAGGTCGTGCCGCGGTACAGGAACGGCAGGGCCTTCGAGCCAGGCCTGTACAGGGTGAGCCTCACGCTCACCGACGAGGCCGGCAACACGACCACGACCAGCGAGAAGGCCTTCCGCGACTATCGCGCCGCACCCGCCAAGGTCTGGCGGCGCGTGAGCGGGGCCGGCAAGCGCATCGCCCTCACGTTCGACGACGGCGGCGCCGGTCCGTGGCAGTCCATACTGAACACCTTCAAGCGCTACGGGATGCACGGCACCTTCTTCCCGCTCGGCCCGTACGTGGCGGCGAGCCCGTCGCTGGCGCGTCGCACCCTGGCCGAGGGGCACGCCATCGGCTCGCACGGCTGGACGCACACCGACATGACCCGCCAGAGCTTCGCTCAGGTGGTCAGTGAGCTGAGGCGCAGCGAGGCGCCGTGGTGGAGCTCCGCCCAGGCGACCCCGGTGCAGTACTTCCGCCCGCCCTACGGCTCGTACAACGGCACGACGCTCGCCGCAGCCAGGTCGACAGGCTTCAGCCGCGTGATGCTCTGGGACGTGGACCCGCGCGACTGGTCGGGCCCTGGATCGGGCTCGATCGCCTCGCACGTGCTCTCGCACGTGCACTCGGGGGCGATCGTCTGCATGCACCTCACGCCGCAGACCGCCGCGGCGCTGCCCACGATCCTAGCCGGCCTCAAGGTGCGCGGCTATAAGGCCGTGTCGCTGCCTGAGCTGTTCCAGGCGGCCGGGTACCGCTGATCCGGACCCGCTGCCCCGCCATGCCGAGCAGGCCTGCCCGGCCGCGGTGAACCCGGCGAGTCCGGCGACCATGCGAGCTGACGTCTCCATGTGGGCAGCTGCCGCCGGCCTGGTCCTCGCTGTCGCGGCCGGCGTGTGGCTCGCCGTCGACCCGGGTCTCTACCAGGGTGTGTCAACGTCGGTCTCTTCCTCGGGGGTCGTGACGACCACGGCCGAGAGCGCCTCGCTGGTCGAGAAGAACGGCGTCTGGGTCGTCGGCCTGCTCTGCCTCCCTGTCGCGCTCGCCGGCTTCGGCCTGTACTGCGCCGTCCGCCGCCGCCGGGTGCTGCTGTGGGTGAGTGGCCTCCTGCTGATCGGCTTCGTCGTGGCCTCGGGGTTCGCCATCGGCCTGTGGTACGCGCCGGCGGCGCTGGCGCTGCTCGTCGCCTCGGGGCTGTGCCGGGGTCTGGGCCCGCCCTGAGTCGCGAAGGCCGCGACCTCCTCTGGACTGCGTCGACCATCGACCCCCCCGCAGCCGGTGACGGCCTCGTTTGGACGCCCGACGATGGGGACAGCCGGAGGCGCCTCTAGACGAGCGTCGCGGGAGGCTCGGCGGCGATCTCGGCGAGGAAGTCCTCGCCGTACCGCTCCAGCTTGGTCGTGCCGACGCCGTTCACGGCGAGCAGTTCGTCGGCTGTGCGCGGTCTGCGCGCCGCCATCTCCGCGAGTGCGGCGTCGCTGAACACCACGTAGGCCGGGACGTGCTGCGCGTCTGCAAGGCGCTTGCGCAGCGCGCGTAGTCGCTCGAAGAGCTCCTCGTCGATCTCGAGCCCGGCGAGGCTCTCGGCGCGGGCGCGCCGGTCGGCCGCCTTGCGCACCTTGGCGCTGGGGACGCGCGTGCGTGGCTTGGCGAGCACCAGCGTCTCGTCGCCGCGCAGCAGCGGCCGCGCCGCCTCGGTGAGCCGCAGCGTGGAGTAGTGCGCGATGTCCTGCGAGAGGTAGCCGCGGTGGATGAGCTGGCGGATGAGGCTCTGCCAATGGTCGCGGCTCAGCGCGCCGCCGATGCCGAAGGTGCTGAGCTTGTCGTGGCCGCGCGCGAGGGTCTTTTCGTTCTCCTGGCCGCGCAGGACGTCGATGACGTAGCCGATGCCGTACCCGAACCCGCTGCGCTCCCACAGCCTGTACACGCAGCTCAGCGCCATCTGCGCCTGCTCGGTGGCGTCGAAGGTCTCGGGTGGGTCGAGGCAGATGTCGCAGTTGCCGCAAGGCGACGGGTAGGGCTCTCCGAAGTAGCCGAGGAGCGCCTCGCGGCGGCAGGTGAGGCCGTCCGCGTAGTCGACCATGGCGTTGAGCTTGTGGATCTCGATGCGCACGCGCTCCGGATCGCGCTCGTGCTCTTCGTCGCCGTTGCGGCCGCCGCCCTCCACCAGGCTGCGCACGACGGCCGCGTCGCCGAGGCCGAAGAGTAGCAGGGCCTCGGCCGGCAGGCTGTCGCGGCCGCCGCGCCCGGTCTCCTGGTAGTAGCTCTCGACCGACTTCGGCAGGTCGTGGTGCACCACGAAACGCACGTTGCTCTTGTCGATGCCCATGCCGAAGGCGACAGTCGCCACCACGACAAGGATGTCGTCGGCGGCGAACGCGTCCTGCACCCGCCGCCGCTCGTGCGGTGGCAGCCCGGCGTGGTACGCGGCCGCGCTCACGCCGTGTGCCCGCAGCTTCTCTGCGACCTCTTCCGTACGCCTGCGCGACAGGCAGTACACGATACCGGATTCGCCATGGTGCCCCGCGAGGAACTTGAGCAGCTGGTGCAGGGGTTCCCGCTTGTCGACGACGGTGTAGCGGATGTTCGGACGGTCGAAGCCGGTGACGAAGACCGGGGCCTCCGCGAGCCCGAGTCTCGCGCGTACGTCGTCGCGCGTCTCGGGGTCGGCGGTGGCCGTGCACGCGAGGACGGGCACGCCGGGGAAGAGGCCGCGGAGCTGGCCGAGCTGCACATACTCGGGGCGGAAGTCGTGGCCCCACTGGCTCACGCAGTGCGCCTCGTCGATGGCGAACAGGGCGACGCCGGGCCGGTCGGCGGCGGCTGTTGCGGGAGCGCCGGACCCCTCTGCGGCGGCTGCGGGAGTGGCGGCCTGCGGGTCGCCCACGGCTGGGTCGCCGCCGCAGAGCCCCTGCAGTCGCTCCAGAAACGAATCGGTCATGAGTGTCTCGGGCGCGACGTACAGCAGGTCCAGCCGCCCGCCGTGCAGGTCGCGCAAGACGTCACGGGCCTCGTCGGGCTCGAGCGACGAGTTGTAGGCGGCGGCGCGTACGCCGGCGGCCCGCAGCGCGTCGACCTGGTCCTTCATCAGCGAGATGAGCGGCGAGACGACGATGCCGGTGCCGGGGCGCACGAGCGCCGGCAACTGGTAGCAGAGGGACTTGCCGCCGCCGGTGGGCATGAGCACGAACCCGTCGCCTCCGGCGATGAGGTGCTCGACGATCTCCTCCTGGTGCGGGCGGTAGTCGGCGAACCCGAACACGTCGCGCAGAAGGGCGCGGGCCGGCGTCGGCGTATGCGGTGCGTGAGTGACGGATGCAGGGGCGAGGGTCACGGTCCGAGTCTAGCAAGGTTGACGGACGGCGGACCCGACGCAGGACCGGGGCCGCCGTCCGCGCGCGGGGCCGGGCACGGTCCGGCCGTGATCGCAAGTCCCGTCGGCGCCCGCGACCGGACGCCGTTCAGCGTGTGCGCGTACAATCCGGCACGCACGCGACGTTCGGCGGCGCTCAGCGCCGTGAGGAGGCTCGAGATGAAGTACGCAGCGGCGTCCCTGGGCCGCGTCCTGGTGGTCAGGCTCGAGGACGGCGACGTGGTCCACGAGTGCATCGAGGAGGCGGCGCGAGCCGAAGGCATCGCGCGCGCCGCCGTGATCCTGCTCGGCGGAGCAGCCGGCGGCAGCCGCCTCGTGGTGGGGCCCGAGGACGCGGCGGCGAGGCCGGTCGCCGCCATGCAGCGGGCGATGCACGACGTCCACGAGATGGTCGGCGCCGGCACCGTGTTCCCCGACGAGGCCGGGCGGCCCATCCTTCACCTGCACGCGTCGTTCGGGCGGGATGCCGACGTGACCACTGGCTGCATCCGCGCCGGCGTCACCACCTGGGTCGTCGCAGAGGCCATCGTCGTCGAGATCGTCGGGAGCGACGCGGTACGCCGCGTGGACCCTGCGAGCGGGTTCGAGCTCCTGGAGGTCTGAGGCGAGACGGAACAGGGGGAGTGTGACCTCGCTCCCACGTCCACGCCGGGAGGCGCGCGTGACGGCCTCGGGAGACGGCAAAGGCGGGGCTCGAGGAGCCCCGCCTTTGCGTGCATCGTCCCCCGGAGTCGGTGTCCGGCGCCGGTGCATCCGCCCCTGAGTGCGGACAGCCTCGGGTCCGTCGCCGCGTCCGGGGCACAGGTGATGCCCCGTCCGGTTCGCGGGATTGTACACGTTCCGCGGATGAAGGCAATCGGAATTGTCTCTCATGGGACCGAGATCCGAGCCGCGGGGTCCACCGACACGACGCAGGATGAGTGCCGGTGCGAGGACTCGAGACGCAGGCGGGCCGGATCCTGGACATGGCGGGGGAGCGATCGGCTGTCGGGGCGCCGGACACAAGACGGGGGCCGGCGCCTTTCGCCGTACCCCCGCCACACTCCCTACCGCCGGTGACCGGCGTCTACATCCACCTGCAGCGGAATCCCGAAGCCGCGACCGGTAGGGTGATCACTTCTACGGGGCGTCGTTCGCGCCCCGGCCCCGTTCTCCTGCACGGGCCGTCACCACGGCGTTTCTGTCGAAGGGCGGGGCTCCTCTGGACCGCGCTTCTCACGGGTGTCATCCTGCCTTGCGACGGCGCTCCGCGCCGGGCCGCGTCCCATGGAGGCTGAGGGGGAGTCCAGATGGGCCTCGACACGTACCCGTCGCGATCTGCTCACGAGATCGCGCTCACGCTGGAGGATGAGCTGTCGCTGGCGGCACTCGACCTGCGCCTGTGCGAGTGGCTCGGCTATGGCGCGTTCCGGGGGAAGGTGTATCTGGACGTCGTCGACCGGGTCGCCGCCGTCTGCCTCACCCAGGACTGGATCGCGCCCGAGGAGGTGGCCGAGATGGCGGCCGCGTTCGAGGCGTGCGATGTGGAGGAGGTCGTGCGCGCGTCCGCCCGCGACCACTACCCAGTCACGGGCGAGGAGGTCAGGTCTCTGTCGAGGCTGTTCCGCACGTGCGCCGATCTCGGTCTCGGTCTCATCGGCGACTACTGAGCAGGAGCTGAGGGCGGGGAGTGCGACCGCACTCCCCGCCCTTGCCCGCCGGAGCTCCGACTCACTGGCCGGTGTGCCGGTTCCGCGACGGCTTCGCGGCCGGCGGTCCGCAGTGGCGCCGCCGGCCGGGTCTCACCTGTTCCGGGTCAGATGCCCAGCGCGGCGCGCTTCTCGGCGATGTGCGCGAGCATCGCAGCCACGGCCTCCTTGGCGTTCGTCTCCACGGCGAGCTTGCCGCCGGTCACGCTCGGCAGGTCCTGGGTCACGAGCTTCACCAGGTTCGGTGCGCCGGTGACGAACGGCACCGGGTTCACGTGCGTGTACAGGCCGAAGGCCAGCGCGGCCATGGCGTCGATGGTGGCCTTCTGCTCCATGTACTCGGGGGCAGTGGCCACGACCGGCAGGTCGCAGGTGTCCACGCCGAGGGCGTCGGCGATGGCGCCGACGAGCAGCAGGATGCGGCCGGTGTCGGTGCAGGTGCCGAAGCTGAGCACCGGCGGGATGCCGAGCAGCTCGCAGACGGCCTTGAGGCCGGGGCCGGCGAGCTCCTTGGCCTCGGCGGCCTCGAGGCCCGCGACCTGCAGGCCGGCGTTGCCGCAGCCCATGGCCAGCACGAGCACGTCGTTCTTGATGAGTTCCTTGGCGATGGACACGGTGTGGCTGTCCTGGTCGCAGTCGCGCAGGGTGGTGCAGCTCACGAGGCCGCAGACGCCCTTGAGCGTGCCGTTCTTGATGACGTCGAGCAGCGGGTCGAGGCTGCCGCCCAAGGCGCCGAGGATCGACTCGGTGCTGAAGCCGGCCACGGCGTCGCCGACCGGGAGCTTGGGCACGTAGGTGTTCTTGGCGCGGCGCGTCGGGAAGTTGGCGATCGCCATGTCCATGAGCTGCTGCGCCTGCTCGGCCGCCTTGGTCGGCCTCGAAGACCACGGGCGCCTCGGCGCCGTCGATGCCGACGAGGTCGCTGACCGGGACGAGCAGGGTGCCGTGGGCGGCGCACAGGGCGCCCAGGGTCGGCACGACGCAGTTCATGTCGGCGGCGAACACGTCGATGCCGCCGGTGGCCACGGCCAGCTCCTCCGTGAGCCAGTTGCCGGTGAGGCCGACGAAGACGTCGTCCACCTCGTAGCGCTGGATGAGCTCCTGGCCGGTCTCGATGGAGCCGACGATGCGCAGGCCCTTGGCCCCGGCCGCCTTGGCCTTCTCCTGTACGGCCGCGGCGTGCGCGGCCTCGATCAGCGTGGCGCCCACCATGGGCTCGTGGCCGTTGACGACGACGTTGACGTACTCGCCGTCGATGATGCCGAGGTCGACCTTGACGGCGTGCGGCTGCGGCGTGCCGAAGAGAGCGTCCTGGGCGAGCTCGAGCGGGATCTGCGCGCCGTAGGCGGTGGCGATGCCGAGGCGCAGGCCCTTGAGGGCGAGGGAGACGTAGTTGCCGTCCACGTTGGTGAGGCAGCTCGAGGTGGCGTACATGTTCTCGTGGAACACGCCGCCCGGCATGATGCCGAGTTCCTTCCACTTGGCCACGCGCTTGGCCGGCGCCAGCCTCTCGACCAGCGGCGACGGGCTCTGGTGGTCGCGGTTGAACTCCTGAAGCACGGCATCGGCCACGCGCTTCGGCAGCGTGTCGCGCGGCTCGACGGCCTCGTCGAGCACGCCCGCGAGCAGCTCGAGCTTGCTCCAGTCCTTGATCTGGAAGGTGCCGCCGTCCTGCGCCGTCCGGAGGGTCTTCATGACCTCGACGGCGTGGTACGTGTAGGTGGCGGTGCCCATGGTGTTCTGCAGCAGGAAGTTGCGCATCGCCATGCCGTCGGCGTCGATGCCGCAGACGCCGCGCGGCGCCTTCTCGGTGAGCCGGCACGGGCCCTGCGAGCACAGCGAGCAGCGGATGCCCTTCTCGCAGAAGCCGCAGCGGCTGCCCATGGCGTCCATGCGGTCGAACGACGTCTCCTTCTCGTCGTCCCGCGTCTGCTCGAGCATCGTGTGGACTGAAGCGTGGTAACTGTCGGCCATGGCTCCTCCTGGGAGGTTTGGAAGGTTCAGGCGCCGGCGGCGCCGACCGGACGAGACAACGACGGCGCCGGCCTCAGCCGGCGCCGTACGGGGTCAGGTGGGGAGGTGCGGCGTCAACCGTGGATGAGGGCGGGGAGGCACTTGACGCACACCCAGGTGCTCTCGCCCTTGGTGCGGCACGGGAACAGGATGGCGTCCATCTCGCTGCGGCCGCAGTTGAAGCAGTGCTGGTTGAGTGCCACGGCGGCCGCGAGCTTGTCGGCGACGTTCTGCGCGGCGGCGTCTTCGTCGAAATCGGGGGCTTCGCGCTTCTCCACGGTGAGGGCTCCTTCCGGACAGACGGCGAGGCAGAAGCCGGCGCCGTCGCACAGCTCCTCCTTCATCACCGTGGCCTTGCCGTCGACGATCTCGATGGCGCCTTCGGCGCAGGGGGTGACGCAGTCGCCACACCCGGTGCAGAGGTCTTCGTCGATCTTGATGATGCTGCGGACCGGCATTCCTGCTCGCTTTCGTCTTCTGGTGATGGGAAGGCGCCGGTGGCGGCTTCGCGCGCCGGCGCCTCGATTGGCACTCTTCTGATGGTGTCTACTGTACGCTTGTGCGCCGTTGCTCAACCTTGACCTGCGTCAATGGTGAGGAACGGCAGCCCGGCGCCACGGCCGCGAGTGACGGGGCGCGACAGCGCAGGGGTAGGATTGAGCCCCGCCGTCGACGGCGGGTCTCATGATCACGGCCGAGACAGACATCCGCATCATGTTCCTCTCCGCGCTGGCGCGAGCCTTGGCGCGCTTCGGAGAGGACTCCGATTCCATTGAACGCGACCTCGTCGGGTGCGCGGCGCGTCTCGGCTTGCCGGGGCAGTTCTACGCGACCCCGACCATGGTGATGGCCTCGTTCGGCAGCGACGAACAACCGCGCACGATCCTCCTGAGGATCCACGAAGGCATGATCGACCTCGAGGCTCTCGACCGGGTCAACGCCGTGCGCAAGGGCGTGATGAGCGGCGAGAAGACGGCGCCTCAAGCACTCGCCGAGCTCAACCTGATCGCCGCCGCCCCCGCGCGCTTCCCCTGGGTCGTCCGCGTGCTCGCCTCCGGGCTGGGAGCCGGCTCGTTCGCCATCTTTCTCGGAGGTGAGTGGCCGGCGTTCCTCGCGGCGTTGCCCGTGGGCCTGGTGGTAGGGGCCGTCGTGCTCATCTCGCAGCGGTACGCTCGCCTGCACCCGCTCGCAGCACTGCTCGGCGCCTTCGCCGCAGCCGTCACGACGCTCGCGGTGGGACACGTGATCCGCCACTTCAGCCTGCCGACCGTGGCGCTGGCCGGGCTCATTCTCCTTTTGCCCGGCCTGGCCATCACGACAGGTGTGGCGGAGCTGGCGGCGCGGCAACTCACCTCCGGTACGGCGCGGCTCGCCGGCGCCACCGTCACACTGGTCAACCTCGGGGTCGGCAGCTTCCTGGGGTTCGCCGTCGTGACCCGCCTGGACTGGGTGCCGCGCACGCTGGCCATCGCCTCTCACCCGTCGGCCGTGGCCGTGCTCGTGGCGCTGGTCGCCACGGCCCTGTCTCTGCACGTGTCCGCCAACGCCCGCACGCGCGACTGGCCGCTCACTCTCGGGGCCGTCATCGTGGCGCTCGCCGGGGCGCGCTTCGGCGCCTGGCTCTTCGGGGCGACGCTCGGTGTGGTGGTCGCGTCGTTCGCGCTGGGCCTCTGTGCGAACGGCTACGCGCGGCTGAGCCGGCGCCCGGCCGCGCTGGTGCTGATCCCCGGGCTGGCCGTCCTGGTGCCCGGGGCCCTCGGCCTGCGCGGCGTCAGCGAGTTCCTGCGCACGGCAGCCGGAGGCGTCAACGTGCTCATCGGCGTCGTCATCATCGCCGCGGGCCTCGTGGTGGGACTGCTCGTGGCCGACGCCCTCCTGCCGGCGCGTCCATCGGACGAGGGCGACGGCGTGCCGGGCGAAGGAGCGGCGGAGTAGTCGGGCGCCCGCCGCCGTCACGCTTGCCCGAGGTCACCGGCTGAGGCGGGCGTCACGACCTTGAAGAACAGCCGTCTGCCCATCCCCTGCCCATAGGCCAGCGAGCCCCACAGCGCCGCGAGGCTGTCGATCAAGCCGACCTTGTCGAGGTCGCCCACGTACACTGGCCGGAGACCGGTGCTCGCAATGAGCTTCTCAGCCTCTGCGCGCCGGGCGGCGGGTCCGGCGAAGAGCAGGTCGGCCTGCACACCGCCGATCACGGGGTCCGCGAAGTTCTCCCAGCCGAGGGAGTTGAAGGCACGGTACACGGCCGCCGTCGGCGCCGCTGCGGCGATGACGGCGACGCTGTTCATCTCTCCCTGCTCGCTGAGCGACCCACCGGTGCGGTTCGACGCGTCCATCACGATCTTGCCCTCCAACGACGCGCCGTGGTTCGCGATGAGATCGTCCATGGCGCCGCCGGGGACGGCGAGGACGGCGGCCTCTGCCCCACCGAGGGCTTCGGCGATACCCGACACCGGAAGGTCGCCGAGCTCGGCGCGTGCCGCGGCCGCTGAGGCCCCCTCGGGGTCGCGGGTGCCGACCACGACGTCGTGCCCTGCGGCCGCCAGGTTCTTCGCGAGGGCCGGCCCCACGTGGCCGGCGCCGATGATGGCGATGCGCATGTCTCCTCCGTTCATCTGCCGCGGCCGGGGCTTGCTCCCGGCCCTCCGTGGGAATAGTTTGTTACCAAACAGTTTGATAGCAAACATCTTCGGCGGTGGACCCGATGAGCGGCACACACGAGCACGGAGGTACGAAGAGGCGGGACGGAGGAGGACTGGACACGCCGGCCCGGGCGGCGGGGGCACGGCAGGGCGACGGCGACGCCGTGGACGCCATCATCGCCGCCTGGAACCGGGAGCGGCCGGAGCTGGACGTGACGAGCGTCGGGGTGGTCTCGCGCGTCACCCGGCTCTCGGCGCGGTTCACGCAGGCGCTGGAGGCCAACTTCGCCCGGCACCGGTTGACCAAGGCTTCGTTCGAGGCGCTGGCCGCCCTGCGTCGCAGCGGAGCGCCGTACCGCCTGTCGCAGACTGCGCTCATGCGTGAGCTCTCGCTGACGCCCGGCACCGTGAGCGTACGCATCCGCCGCCTGGTGGACGACGGGCTCGCCCTGCGACGGGACGACCCCGGCGACAGGCGCGGCGTGATCGTCGAGCTGACGGAGGCGGGCCTCGACGCGTTCGAGGACGTCGTGGCCGACCACCTGGCGACCGAGCGGCGCCTGCTTGCGGCCCTGGACGCCGGCGAGCAGGAGCTGCTCGCCGGCCTGTTGCGCCGTCTGCTGCTCCACGTCCCCGCCGGTGGCGAGCCGTGAGCGCCGTCGAGCAGTCGCACGGCGACGGCCCCCGTCGCGTGCTGCCCGTGCTGCTGCGCGACGCCGGCGAGGAGCGTCACCCGTCGTGGCTCGAGCTCTTCTTCGACCTGTGCTTCGTGGCCGCCGTCGCCGCGTTGGCGTCCGGTCTCTACCACCACCCCGACCTGCGGGGCGTGCTCGTGTTCGCGGGACTGTTCGTGCCGGTGTGGTGGGCGTGGATGGGGTACACGTGGTACGCATCCGCCTTCGACAACGACGACGTGGTGTTCCGCATCGCCTGGCTGGGCGCCATGCTGCTCGTCATCGCGCTGGCGTCGCAGGTGGGGGCGGTGACCGAGGGGCGCGGCGCGGGCTTCGCGCTCGTGTACGGGCTGCTGCAGGCCCTGATCGCGCTGCTGTTCCTCAGGGCGCGGCGTCACGAGACGGCCGCCAGGGCGTTCGCCACCCGGTACGCCGCGGGGGATGCCGCTGGCGCCGCCGTGTGGCTGGCGTCGGCCGTCGTGCCGGCGCCGGCGCAGTACGCCCTCTGGGCGCTGGGCATGGTCGTGCTCATGGCGACGCCGCCCGTGGCCGTGATGGCGTACCACGGCAAGGCCTTCAACGCGGCCCACATCGCGGAGAGGTACGGCCTGTTCACGTTGATCGTGCTCGGCGAGTCGGTGGTGGCGGTGGCCGCCGCGCTCGGCGGCGAGGCGGGGCTGCGCGGCGGCGTCACGGCGGCGCTCGGCTTCGGCGCCGCCGCCTGCCTCTGGTGGGTGTACTTCGGCTCCGTGCGCTGGTCTTCGCTCACGCCGCGACAGCCTGCTGCGCTCCTTCACCTGGGGGTACGGCCACCTGTTCGTGTTCGCCGGTGTGGCGGCGACGGCCGTCGGCGTGCACCTCGCGGCGGACGTGGCGGCCGGACACGTGGGCATGACCACTGCGGCGCGCTGGATCTACGCCGGCGGCCTCGCCGCGGTCCTCCTGGCGCTGGTGGCGGTCCACTTCGTGACGGTGATGCGCTGGGACGCACTCGCCGCCGTGCGCACCGGCGCCGCCGCGGCGCTCGCCGTGCTGGCGGCGAGTGCAGGCGCGGTCGGCCCCGTGTGGTTCAGCGCACTCGCGTTCTCCGTCCTGCTGGTCCTGGCGGTCGCGGAGGCCCGCATCCTCGGCCTCGCCGCCCCGGGAGAGTCCTCCCCCCGGATCGGAGGGTAGCGCCCGGCTCACGCAACGCGGCGGCTTCAGCCGCGCGGCCTCGTCTTCGCCCGCTCGACCGTCTGCTCTATGCGGCGCGCCCGGGTGACCGGTCGGCGCGCCTCCAGGATCCGGCCGACGTACTCGCGCCGGTGCGGGATCGGCAGTGCGGCGATCGCCGTCGCCCTGGCGGCGGCCGTCTTCGCGGTCCTGTACCATGTCCCTATGGACTCGTTCTCGGTACTCATCGGGGGCCGCGCCGGCGACGGCATCACCGAGGCCGGTACGATGATCGCGCACCTGCTCAACGAGTGCGGCTACCGGCTGTACCGGCACGTCGACTCGCCGTCGCTCATCCGCGGGGGGCACAACTGGGTGATGGTGCGAGCGCACCGGCAGCGCATCGGTGCCATGCGGGACCACGTGAACGTCATCATCGCCTTGACCGAGGAGACGCTGGACAGGCACGAGTGGCGGCTCAAGCAGCGTCCCATCACCGTGTACGACAACCAGTCGATCGCCGACGCGCGTCTGCCGTCCATGGCGCACCCGTTCCGCACCGGCATCCCGGTGAAGACGATCCTGGAGCAGGTCCAGGCGCCGCCGGTGATGCGCAACACGGCCATCCTGGGGGCGTTCTGCAAGGCCATCTCGATCCCGTGGGAGGTGCTCGAGGACGTCATCCGGCGGTACCAGCCCAAACAGACCGAGCTGAACCTGCGGGTGGCGCGGCTGGGGTACGACCTCGCCACCGAGAAGCTGCTCGTGGACCTGCCCGGCGGCGGGCCGTTGCCGGTGATGACCGGCCTCGAGGCCGTCGGGCTGGGGCTCGTCCGCGGCGGCCTCAAGGCGTACGCCGGCTACCCCATGACCCCGGCCAGCGGCCTGCTGCACTTCCTCGCGAAGCAGGCGCCGCGCTTCGCGCTCAAGGTGGTGCAGCCGGAGGGCGAGATCGCCGCCATGATGATGGCGCTCGGGCACGCTTACGCAGGGGAGCGTGCCGCCGTCGGTACCTCTGGCGGCGGCTTCTGCCTCATGACCGAAGGCCTCAGCCAGGCCGGCCAGGCCGAGCTCCCCGTCGTCGTCGTGCTCGGCCAGCGCACGGGGCCGAGCACCGGCCTGCCGACGTACACCGCGCAGGCCGACCTCGAGTTCGCGCTCACCGCCGGCCACGGCGAGTTCCCGCGTGTGGTGCTCGCCCCGGCCGACGTCGAGCAGGCCTACGCGTGGAGCACGCTCGCGCTGGACCTGGCGTGGGCCTACCAGCTCCCCGTCATCGTGCTCACCGACCGCTCGCTCAACGACGACTCGCAGAGCTTCGTGACGGGTGAGGTGCCCGCGCTGCCGCGGCTGGAGGCCGCGGAGTGGCGGCCGGGCAGAAAGGCACAGAGGGCGGCCGCGGCGGGCTCACAGGATGCGTACCTTCGCTACCTGCTGACTGAGAGCGGCGTCAGCCCCATGGCCTATCCGGGGCAGGCGGGAGCGACGGTCAAGGTCAACTCCTACACGCACGACGAAGCCGGGCTCACGACGGAGGACCCCGCCACGACCGTGGCGATGCAGGACAAGTGGGAGCGCAAGGGCTGGGGTGCCGCCGGCGCGCTGGAGCGGCTGCCGCTGGTCAACGTGTACGGCGACGTGCGCGCCGAGCAGACGGTGGTGACGTGGGGCTCGCCGACAGGCGCGGTGCGCGAGGTCGGCGAGCTGGAGGGCTACCGTGTCGTCCAGCCGGTGGCCCTGCACCCGTTCCCGGCCAGACAGCTGGCCGACGCCCTGCGGGGCAGCGAGCGCGTGGCGGTGCTCGAGATGAACGCCACCGGCCAGCTCGCAGGCCTCATGGAGCGGCACGGCCTCGCGAGCGACCACTCGATCCTGCGCTACGACGGCAGGCCGTGGGGCGTCGGGGAGCTGCGCCGTGAGATCGAGAAGGTGTTCTCGTGACGTCCCGCAAGCGCACCTCTGCCTCCCGGCCGGCATCCGCCGGGCAGCCGCTCGACCTGAAGACCGGGGCCACGAACACGTGGTGCCCCGGGTGCGGCAACTTCGCCGTGCTCAACGCCCTCCGCGCCACGCTGCAGGGGTTGATCGGGGAGGGCATCCCTCGCGAGGACATCGTGGTGGTCGCCGACATCGGCTGCCACGGCAAGATCATGGACTACATCGGCGTGAACAGCTTCAACGCGCTGCACGGCCGCTCCGTCGCCTCGGCGGTCGGCATCGCCCTGGCGAACCCGCGTCTCAAGGTCATCGTGCACCAGGGAGACGGAGGAGCGTTCGCGGAGGGTCTCGAGCACACCCTGTCCGCGGCCAGGCGCAACGTCGACGTCACCCTGATCGTCCACGACAATGGCGTGTACGGCCTCACCATCGGCCAGGCCGGCCCGGAGACGCCGCCCGGGTATCGTGGCCGATCGACGCCGTACGGGAGCGTGGAGGAGCCCTTCAATCCGCTGGAGCTGCTGCACGCCGCGGGGGCCACGTACCTCGCCCGCGGCTACACGCACGGCATCCCGCTGCTCAAGCGCCTCTACCGCGAGGCCATCCTGCACCGCGGCTTCAGCGTGGTCGACACGCTGCAGGTGTGCGTGACGTTCCGCAACATGTACGAGGCCTACAACGCCCGGGTCTACGAGCTCGACGAGCACGACCCCCGGGACGAGGAGCAGGCCCGGGCGAAGATCGGGGAGTGGGATTACCGCTCGGAGGCGCCGATTGCGCTCGGCACGCTCTGCGTGCGCGAGCGGACGGTGTTCGGCGAGCAGTTCCAGGCCTTGGGTCGCGAGCCGCTCGACCTTGAAGCCCGGCTGGCGGAGGCGTTCCAGAGCCTGACCTGAGCGGGGCGCTCTGCACGGTCAGCCGCGCCGTGTGCGGTGTGCCTGCGGCCCCCCTCGGACCCTCTTCCGGTCAGTCTTGCGCCAGGCGGTGGAGCTTGTCGAAGCTGAGGATCTCGATGAGCTCGTGATCGCTGCTCATGCGGATGACCTCGGCGCGTTTGAGCCTGTCGAAGGTGCGGCTGAGCGTTTCCGGGACCGTGCCGAGCCGGGCGGCCAGCTCGCGCTTGCTCGTCGGCAGCTTGACCACGCGAGGGTGGTCGGGCTGGAGCGCCGGCCTGTGCCCGCCTGGTCCGGTCTGGCCCTCGGCCGCGTCGGCCGTCTCTCTCGGCAGGTCGAGTTGCTCGTCGGCGAGCGCCAGCAGGTAGCGCGCGAGCCGCGCCGGTACGGGCAGCAGGAGCTCCTCCACGCGGCGGTTGAGCAGTCCCAGCAGGTATGCCATGGAGGCGATCATGTTGACGGCGAACTGGGGCTGCGCCGCCAGAAGCGCGAGCACGTCATCGGTCTCGAACCGGTACAGCTTGCAGTCGGTCATGGTCTCGGTGCTCGCGGGGTACTCGTCGTGGAAGAGCGCCGCCTCGGCGAAGGTCTGGCCGGCGTTCACGTGCCGCACGGTGGCGGTGCGACCGTCACGGAGGAGCTTGAAGACCTTCACGCGGCCCTTCGACAGCAGGAAGAGGGCGCGCGCGTGGTCACCCTGCAGGAAGAGCGTGCTCTCGGCCGGAAGGTCGAACGGCCGGGCGATCTGCGCCAGCGAGCGCAGCTGCTCGTCGTCGAGGCGCGCGAACGTGGCCGCAACGCGCAGGTCGGCGACGATCTCGTCGAGGGTCGGTGCCATGCTGAAAGTATACCGAGGCCGTGCTCGGCGGCGCTCAGGCGCGGCGCGAGGCGCCGTCGCCCCGGCGCCCCAGTGTGCCTCCTTGCGCGAAGGCCGGATCGGCCGGCATGACGATGATGGCCGCCGGCCCCTCGAGCGGACACTTGTACTCGCAGATCCCGCAGCCGATGCAGCGGTCGGCGAGGACACGGGGCCGCTGCACGTAGTCCTGGCGGCCGTCCGGCTGAGTCGCCACCCGGCGCTCGTCCAGCACCACGGCCTTGGGCGCCACGGGGCACATCTCCTGGCAGACGATGCAGGGCTTGTCCTGGGCCCACGGCAGGCAGCGGTCCGTGTCGATGACAGCTACACCGAGCACCTGTTTCCGCTTCGCCTCCAGCGGCAGTCTGGGGATCGCCCCCGATGGACACACGTTGCCGCAGGCGGTGCACGAGTAGTCGCAGTAGCCCAGGCGGGAGGCCAGCACGGGGGTCCACAGGCCTTCCAGGCCCGCCTCCAGAAGAGCCGGTTGAAGACCGGAGGTGGGGCAGACCTTCATGCACTCGCTGCAGCGCAGGCAGTGGGAGAGGAATGCGCTCTCGTTCTGCGCGCCCGGCGGGCGGATCAGGCGCGCGCTCGTGGTGCCGCGCCAGACGCCGGTGCCCAGGAGGGCGACGGCGCCGACGCCGGCCGCCGCGGCCGTGAGGAACTCACGGCGGCCGGGGTCGTACTCCTGCCACGGGGCGGGCCGGTAGGCGGCGCCCAGCGTCATCGCGTCCTTCTCCGGACAGGCGACGAAGCAGTCGAGGCACAGGGTGCACTCGGAGGTGACGACGGCGGGACGGGTGGGCGCGGAGGCCGCGGGGCCGTCCGCGGCCGCGCCGGCGGAGCCGGCCTCCGCCGCGGGTCCACGGCCACCCGCCGGCTCGATCGCGTCGAGCCGGCACGACCGCACGCACGCGCCGCAGTCGGTGCATCCGTGACCCACCAGCGGGCGGAGCACCTGGACCTTGGCCAGGAGGCCGAGCAGCGCCCCGAGCGGGCACAGGTAACGGCACCAGAAGCGGTCGGCCAGGGCGTTGAGCAGCACGACGGCGACGAAGAGCAGGAAGAGGGCGACGCCTTGAGCGAAGTGCGGCTGGTAGAAGGGGAGCACCTTGCCGCGCAGGGCGGACTCGACCCAGTCGACGAGCCCTCCGCCCACGCCCCAGCCGACGAGGGTCCGCTCGACGGAGTCGACCGCGTACACGAAGGCGGGCAAGAGCGACGTGGTGGCCGTGCGCGTGAGCAGCGAGATCGGGTCGAGGACCATCAGCGTGAGGCCGCCGAAGGTCGCCATCACGGCGATGACGCCGAGGAGCACGTACTTCGCGCTCTTGAGGCGCGGCGGCAGGCGCGGGCCCAGCCGCCGCGCCGTCTTGAAGCGCGACCACTCGAGGACCGTGCCGAGGGGGCAGATCCAGCCGCACCACACGCGGCCGAGGACGAGGGCCGCCACGACGGTGACGACGGCAGGCGCCAGGCGTGGCATCCACTCGCGGGCCGCGAGCATCGTGCCGAAGGCGGCGAGCGGGTCGAAGCGGAAGAAGAGGTCGACCCAGGACGCCGCCTCACGCCGCTGCAACGCCGCGAACAGCAGCGCGACGAAGAGGACGAGCGTTACGACCTGCACGGCGCGGCGCGCCCAACGGGCGGCCTTCCAGCCGCCCGTCCGGCGCCGCGCCCCGGCGTCTTCGCCCGTGCGCGGCGGCGCATCCAGTCTCATCCAGGTACCTCCGCGCCGCGCTCAGCCTGCGGCACGATGGTACTCCCGTGCGCCGCGCCGACCTACTTGAAGCTCCAGCCGCCGACGAGCACGATCAGCGGGACCTCCACCATGGCGTCGCACCACGCCGCCGGCATCTGGACCACCATCGGCAGGAAGATCCGGCCGGTGGCGCGCGGGATCAGCGGCACATCGGTGTCCTTCTGCACCGTGAGCCTCAGGTCGTCCTGGTTCGCGAAGAAGAAGTCGTGGAAGGCGGTACGGTCGGACGACGTCACGTCCGGCAGGTAGTCGATGAGCGTGGCGGCTGTGGGGTCGACCGGGATCCAGCCATAGTCCGGCAGGTAGAACTCGGCCCAGAAGTGGCTGGACGGCGTGCCCGTGAAGACCTGGAAGCCGCCGGGCGTGCGCGCCGGGATGCCCACTGCGCGGCAGAGCGCCGAGAAGTAGATGCTCTGGGCGCCGCAGTCGCCGTACTTGTGCTCGTGCACGTAGACGGACTCTGCCTCGCCACGCGGGTAGAGGGCCAGGTGCGGCACGTAGCTGTACTTCACCGTCCGCACCACGTAGTCGTAGAGGAGCTTGGCGGCAAGGAACGGGTTCTTCTCGTCGCCCACGACCCGGTGCGCCGTGCGGCTGATCGAGGGCGTGATGCGCGTGTTCGCGTGCGAGGCCGTGTACTGTCGGTACAGGGCACTGCCCGTGTCGTAGCGGCCCACGCGGGCCGGGTCGACCTTGAAGTACTGGGCCGCGTGACTGAAGGAGACGCCGAAGCTGACGCCCAGGTCACCGTTGAGTGCCTGCAGCGGGATCCTCATGGCCAGCAGGCCGATGTCCGCGGCGGTGCTGGGTGGGTTGCGGATGAAGGCGGCCGGGGTCGGGTCGGTGATCCGCACGTCCGTCTGCGGCCCACCCTCGATGGGCAACGGGAACCAGAGGTCGAGATCGCCCTCGGCGGGGAGGTCGCCGCGCGGCGTACCGAGGCTCTGTGTGAAGGCGTAGGCCTTGGGCGCGCCGTACTGCTGCCAGGCCGGGGTCGCGGCGCCGACGGCCAGGTAGGGCGTGAGCGTGTGGCAGATCTCCCGGTACTTGGCGACCAGCGCGGTCTGGGTCTGGAAGAGTGCGACGTCCCGGAACGCGAGGTTCGTGGGGACTTCCTCGTAGTAGTGCGTGACGCCGTCCCAGCGCAGCGACTCGGTGCTCGGCAGGTCGAGCCAGGCGGCGCGCTGGGCCGCGGAGGAGTCGGGGTACCGGGTCGCCAGCAGGTCGAGCATCTGGCTCCTCGTGTAGCGGTAGCACAGACCGATCAGCTCCATGTCCTGCATCGCCACGAGACAGGCACGAGCTCGCCCGCTGTCGCCGTCGGCGAGGTAGAGCTTGCGGGCGCGGTCGTAGAGCGCGGTGGCCCGCGTGAACAGGTGGGCGCGCCGGAGGGAACGCGCCTGCTCGCGCAGCGCATCGGCGCGGGCGGTGGGGCCGGCGTGCAGGGCGGCGAGGTCTGCCGCCGGGCTGCGGCCGAGCGCGCCGGCCGGAGCGCCGGTGACCGCCAGCAGCGCCAGGACCGCGAGCAGCGCCGCGGCCGTCACCAGCGCGAGCCGGCGCGGGTCGACTCGTCGCGCGACGACGACTGCCGGTCGCTCAACCTTGCGGATGCTCATGGCGTGCTCCCTCGTCGCCGGTGTACCCCCTGCGGTGTGTCGGCGGTTTCGAAGGGCGCCTTGAGCGTGTGAGGCGCCGCTTGACGGCCGTGCCGCCGCTCGTCTACCATCCGCGGCGCTTGGAGATGCCCGCGAGGGCCTCGAGGGAAGCCGGTGAGATTCCGGCGCGGACCCGCCGCTGTGACCGGGGACGACGGCTGCACGAAGCCACTGTCAGCTCGCTGACGGGAAGGCGTAGCCGAAGGACGATCCGGGAGCCAGAAGACCTGTGTCCAAGTGCGCTGTCGACGCTCTGCGTGGTGAACGGAGCGGCGGTGGCGCGTGCCGTGGCTCCGAAAACGGGGGGCCCGGGCCCGACGAAGTGTCGGCCCGGGCTTTTGTTGTTGGTGGAGCGAAAGGCGGTGCGATGAATGCGATCAGGGTGCCGGCGAGCCCTCACTGTGAGGGCGGATCAGGGGCGTGTGAGCGGCGCCACGGCCTCACAGCGGCCGGACTGCGCGTGCGCGCGCTCACGGCCGCGGTCTTGCAGTCGTTGCGGGCGGGGACGACGAGGTGACGGCCGAGGATCTCGCCGCCAACGGTGTGAGGCCGGCGGTCGGCACGATGCAGGCCGTCCTCGTCACGGCGGTCGGAGCGTACTCGGTCGGCGAGCTGCCGGTGCCCTTGCCCGGACCGGGCGAAGTCCTCGTCCGGGTGGGCGTGACCGGCCTCTGCCGCACCGACCTCAAGATCATCCGGCATGGGCACCGCGACCTGGTGCTGCCCCGCGTGCCCGGCGAGGAGGTCGTCGGGGAGATCGTGGCGCTGGGGGAGGAGGCGCCGGCGGCCGCAGGCCCTTCCGGCGCGTCCGCCTCGGAGCGCGCCTTCGCCGTCGGCGATCGCGTGTACGTGTACCCCGGCGTGTGGTGCGGTGAGTGCCCGAGCTGCCGGCGCGGCGCCGAAAACCTGTGTCGCGCCATGCGCATCATGGGCTTCCACCGCGACGGCGGCTTCGCCGAGTACGTCGCGGTCCCGCTGCAGAGCCTGATCCCGGTACCTGACGGCCTGCGCGACGAGGAGGCCGTGTTCGCGGAGCCGCTGAGCTGCTGCCTGAACGCCCTCGAGCTGGGACGTGTGGGCGACGGCGACGCGCTGGGCATCTGGGGGGCCGGCCCGGCCGGCACGCTCCTCTGCCGGGCCGGCGCCCTGCTCGGGGCCGTCCCGTCCGTCGTCGAGCCCGATCGGCGCCGGAGCGACTACGTCGTCGGCGCCCCCGGCACGCCGCCCGCGGCGACGTTCTCGCCCGAGCCGCCGGCCCAGGTCGACGTCGCCATCGTGGCCGTCGGCGACCCGGCGGCGTACGAGCAGGCTCTCGCCGCTCTGGCGCCTCGCGGCCGGATCGTCGTCTTCTCCGGCCTGCTGCCGGCCGCTGGACGACGCCTTCCACGTGAGCCTCAACAGCGTGCACTACCACGAGCACACACTGGTCGGCGCCTACGGCTGCTGCTTCCGTCACGGCGAGGACGCGCTCGCCCTGCTCGCCGGCGGCCGCCTGCGCGTCGGACGATCTCATCAGCCACCGCCTGCCGCTTGCCGACCTGAAGGCCGGCCTCGACGCCGTCGCCGGCCGCGCCGGCATGAAGGTCCACCTGTACCCGGGCGCCGTGCCCGCCGACCTGCCACCCCGAGGAGACCACATGACCAGCGAGACCGACCTGCGCACCTTCGGGGCCGACGTCCAGCGGCTCATCGAAGGGCACGACCTCTCCCGCCGTCGCACCTACGAGCTGTTCCGTGACGTGCTGCTGGGCGAACAGCCCGAACTTCAGCAGGGGGCGTTGCTGGCGGCGCTCGTCGCCAAGGGAGAGACGCCGGAGGAGATCGCCGGCGCGTGGCAGGCTATCGTCGAGTTCGACACGGTGCCGGCAGCCGTTGACGCCTCCGGCGCTCTCGTCGAGAACTCCGGCACCGGCATGGATACGCTCAAGACGTTCAACGTAAGCTCGGCGGCCGGGGTGATCGCCGCCGCGGCCGGAGCGCGGGTGGCGCGTCACGGTGCCCGCGCCCTCACCAGCCGCTGCGGGGCCGTGGACATCCTCGAGGCCGTCGGCGTCGACGTGGACTGCGACGGTCCCACTGTGGAGCGCAGCATCCGTGAGGCCGGCATCGGCATCTTCAACGGCATGAGCCCGGCGGTGCACCCGGGCGGTCTCGGCCGCATCCTCAGCCAGATCCGCTTCGGCTCGACCCTCAACATCGCCGCCTCGCTGGCGAACCCGGTGCGGCCGACACGCGGCGTGCGCGGGGTCTACAGCGACGCCATGGTCGGACCGGTCGGCGAGGTGATGCTGGAGATCGGCTACGAGCACGCGCTCGTGGTCCACGGCTTCGGAGAGCGGCGTGAAGGCGGCGGCATGGACGAGCTCTCCGTGCTCGGCCCGAGCCTGGTCGCGGAGCTGCGCGCCGACGGGCGCCGCGACTCCTTCACCGTCGAGCCGGAGGACCTGGGGATCGAACGGGCGCTGCACGCCGACATAGCGCCGCTTGAAGATCTGCGGGCCGAGGCCCTCAGGTTCCTGCAGGTGATCGCCGGCCGCGGCGCGCAGGCGTGTCAGGACGCCGCCTGCCTGAACGCCGCCGCGGTGCTGTACGTCGCGGGCCAAGCCCCCGATTTGGCCGACGGCCTGGCTCTGGCGCGTGAGGCCGCCGGCAGCGGCGCCGCCCTCCGCAAGCTTGAGGAGTGGGTGGCGGCGCAGGCCGGCGGGGCCGAGCGTCGCGCCGCCGGCGAGGCCCGCCTCGCCGCTCTCCTCGAGGAGGCCGGCCTGGGACTGTGAGGCGGCCGGACGAAGGGCCTGCGCAGTCGCGGTGGAGCAGGACGTCGAGCCTGCCGGGGAAATGGAGGTGAGACATTTTCTCAGATTCGGTTTGACGGCCCCTTGACGCGGGGGTAGCCTTCTTCCGCTGTCTCTCGACTGCAGGGAAGCCGGTGCAAGGCCGGCGCTGCCCCGCAACTGTGAGCGCTGACGAAAGCCGCAGAGTGCCACTGCCCTCGGGCGGGAAGGCGCGGCCGGTAGGACGAAGCGCGAGCCAGGACATCTGGGCCGGGAGACCATCGCGACGAAGGCCTCGAGGGAGGGCTGCGGTGCAACTGATACCACCTCACGGACGTCTCATCCTCGTCACCGGCGGCGCGCGCAGCGGCAAGAGCTCGTACGCCGAGCGGCTCGCGGCGCAGCTGGCCGAGCCGGGCGACGGCACGGTCACGTACATCGCCACCTCCCAGGCCTACGATGAGGAGATGGAGCAGCGCGTGGCCGCTCATCAGGCGGCCCGGCCAGAAGGCTGGACGACGGTGGAGTGCTCGCTGCACGTGCCGGCCGCCGTACTCGCGGCCGCAGATGCTGCGGCTGGGGACGGCGCCGGATCGCCCGGCTCCGCCGGCCCCCCCGTCGTCCTCCTCGACTGCGTCACCCTGTGGGTGACGAACCTGCTCTTCAGCGGCGGCGCCTTCGGCGGCAGCGCGCCGCCTGACGACGGTTACAACTGGGACAAGGACCTGCTGCCGCCGGCCGAGGAACGGGCGGCGGCCGAGCGCGTGACGGCCGCCGTCGAGGAGCTGCTCGGCGTCGTCGCTCGCGCCGGCGTCACCCTCGTCGCCGTGACCAACGAGGTGGGGCTCGGCGTCGTGCCCGAGTATCCCCTCGCCCGCTTGTACCGGGACCAGCTCGGCTGGGCCAATCAGCGCCTCGCGCGCGCCGCGGACAAGGTGTATCTCCTCGTCTCCGGCTTCCCCCTGGACGTGAAGGCCCTGGCCGTGCCGGACCCCATCCGCTGACGATCGGCTTCATCAAGGAGCTCACCATGACCGACCTTCTCGACGCCACTCTCGCCGCCATCCAGCCGCTCGACGCCGCCGCGATGCGCGCGGCCGAAGAGCGCCAGCTGCACCTCACCAAGCCGCCCAAGGCGCTCGGCCGCCTGGAGACCATCTCCATCCAGCTCGCGGGGATCCAGGGCAAGGACCAGCCGCGGATCGAGCACAAGGCCATCGCCGTGATGGCCGCCGACCACGGCGTGACCGCCGAGGGCGTGAGCGCGTTCCCGGCCGAGGTTACGCCTGCCATGGTCTTCAACATGGCCGCCGGCGGGGCCGGCATCAACGTCATCGGGCGGCACGTGGGCGCCCGCGTCGTCGTCACCGATGTCGGCGTGAACGCCGACCTCAGCGCCGCGCCGGGCGTTCGCCAGGAGAAGGTCCGCATGGGCACGGCCAACATGGCGCACGGCCCGGCCATGACCCGCGACGAGGCCGTCCGCGCCATCGAGATCGGCGTCCGCGTGGTCGAGGACGAATTGAAGAACGGCCTGGACGTGATCGCCACAGGCGAGGTGGGCATCGGCAACACGACCGCCGCATCGGCGGTGATCGCCGCCCTGACCGGCGAGCCGCCGACCACCGTCACCGGCCGCGGCACCGGCATCACCAAGGACGCGCTGCCGCGCAAGGTCGCGACCATCGAGAAGGCGCTCGTCACCAACAAGCCCGACCCGTCGGACCCCATCGACGTGCTGGCCAAGGTCGGCGGCCTCGACATCGCCGCGATGACCGGCGTGTTTCTGGGCGGCGCGGCGCATCGCGTCCCCGTGGTGATGGACGGATTCATCAGCGCGGCCGCCGCGCTCGCCGCCGCGCGCCTTTGCCCCGAGTGCGTCAACTACATCCTGCCAAGCCACGTGAGCATCGAGATCGGCCACCAGGTCGTCCTGAACGAGCTGGGACTCACGCCGCTGTTCGACCTCGAGATGCGCCTGGGCGAGGGGACCGGGGCGGCGCTGTCGATGAGCATCATCGAGGCCGCCGCCCGCATCCTCAGCGAGATGGCGACGTTCGAGAGCGCCGGCGTGGCCGGCGACCCCGCCGAAGCCGACGCCGACCTGACCAGGTGACGGGGAGGGACCGGACCCTGTGACGACAGCAGCGACGAGGAGAGGGCGGCGCAGTGAGCGATCGCGGTGACTGGTTCGATGACGCCGGCGCCGGTCTTGGCGAGGTGTCCGCGGATGCCGAGGGACGCGACGGGCGCCGCCGCGAGACGGAGCGGCCGAAGGCCATGCCTGCGGCCGAGGAGCTCGCGGCGCTGGCCGCCGCGCGCGAGCAGCGCGGCGCGCCCGACGAGGCGGTCGAGGAGGTCCCCGGCCCGGCGGCATCCGGCGGCCCGGTCCGGCAGCTGACGCTCGCCGTCACCTTCCTCACCGGCATCCCGCTCAAGGTCGAGGGCGTCGTCTCGCCGCGCGACCTGTGGCGCAGCATGGGCTGGTACCCGCTCGTCGGGCTCGTTATCGGCGCGGTGGCGTGGGCGGTGTATGCCGGGCTGACCTACGTGCTGCCCGGCCTTGTCGCCGCGATCCTCGTCGTCATCCTGTTGGAGCTGCTCACGCGCGGCTTGCACATGGACGGCGTGATGGACACCGCCGACGGCATCCTCAGCGGAGCCCCCCGCGAGCGCGCGCTGGTGATCATGAAGGACCACAACGTCGGCGCGATGGGCGTCGTTGCGGCGGTCCTGCTGCTGCTCCTGAAGGTGGCGGCCCTGGGGGCGCTGGCGCGTCCCGAGGCGGCCGCCCCGCTGCTCGCCGGGTGGGCGGCCGCGCGCGCCCTGCCGGCGCTCGACGTGTACCTGTGGCCGTACGCGCGTCCCGCCGGCACCGGCGAAGCATTCACACGCGAGCGCAGCCTCGGGCCCGTGGGGCTGGCGCTCGGGTTCCTGGCGGCCGCCGTGGTCGTGGCCGGGGTCGCCGGTCTGACGCTCGACGCGCTCGGTTCGTGGTACGCCGGCCTGGTGGCCGCCGCCGCGTCGATGGCCGTCGCGCTGGGCGTCCAGGCGCTTGTGGCGCGTAAGCTGGGCGGCCTCACCGGCGACGTGTACGGCATGGGCATCGAGCTGGCCGAGGCCACCGCGCTCGTCACCGGCTGCGTCGTCGTGGGGGTGCTGCTGTGAAGCTGTACCTGGTCAGACACGGCCAGTCGACGGGCAACGTCGGAGAGCAGCTGATGGGGCAGAGCGACCATCCGCTCACGCCGCTCGGCGAGACCCAGGCGGCGGCGGCCGCCCAGCGGCTGGCGCCGTTCGGCCCGATGCCCGTGTACCACAGCGACCTGCCGCGCGCCGTGGCTACGGCGCGGTCCATCGCCGAGGCCTGGCGCGCGGACGCGGCGGCGCGCCGGGGGCAGCGGCCGGGGCGGCGCGGCCGGCGAAGCCGCACCGGCTCCTTCCACGCCGCTCCTGTTCTCGGATCCCCGCCTGCGCGAGATCAGCCTCGGCGAGTACGAGGGTGCCTCGTGGGAGCGGTTCGAGGCCGACGCGGAGCTCATGGCGGCGTTCGAACGGGACCCCTACGGCACGGCCGTGCCCGGCGGTGAGTCTCTCGCGCACCTCGTCGACCGCGTCATCGCCGCGGTGCGCGACATCCTCTCCGCGCACGGCGTGACCGACGACCACGCGCTGTCCACCGAGGCCGTGGCCACGTCGGACGCGAGCGCGCTCGCCACCGGCTTCCACCTGCCGCCGCAGGGTGAGGCCGCCTGCATCGTCGCCCACGACGGGCCCATCCGCGCCATACTGAACCACTACCTCGGGGTGCCGCCGGAGAAGTGGTGGACCTTGTCCACCACCCACGGCGGCGTCTCTCTGCTCGAGTTCAGTGGCGGCTGGGTCAACGTACGCTACGTGAACGCCGCAGAACACCTCGCCGGCCTGGAGCCGGACGTCTACGTGCCCACTATGGACGACCCCGGCGTCGACGCCGGCGGCGACACTGCTCCACGGCCCGGCTGACGCCTCGTCACATGACCGCGAGACCCCTGCACGACGACTGGCGCTTCGCCCTCTGCACCGTCCTTCTGGCCGGCGTCATGGACGTCGCCCTCGGTGAGCCGCCGGCCCGCGTGCACCCCGTGGTGTGGATGGGCCGGCTGATCGGCGCGCTGGAGCGGCGCCGCCCACAGGACCGACCGGTCGCGGAGCTCGCCTACGGCGTGCTCATCGTCGGCGTCACCGCCGGAACGGCTGCCGGCGCCGGCGTCGCCCTCAGCCGCGGCCTGCGCCGGCTGCCCTGGTGGCTCGCCCTGCCGGCCGGCGCCTACGCCCTCAAGACGACCTTCTCGCTACGCGGCCTCGTGCGCGCCGGCCGGGACGTGCAGGACGCCCTCGGCGAAGACACTGGTGCGGCCCGGGAGCGGCTCGCGGCACTGGTCAGCCGCTCGCCCGACCTCGACCCTCCGCTCATCGTCTCCGCCACGGTCGAGTCGCTCGCCGAGAACCTCACCGACAGCGTCGTCTCTCCGCTGCTCGCGTTCTCGCTCTTCGGACTGCCGGGCGCGCTGGCGTATCGGTCGGTGAACACCATGGACGCCATGCTCGGCTACCGCGACCACCGTGAGTACGTCGGCAAGGCGGCGGCCCGCAGCGACGACGCCGCCAACTGGCTCCCCACCCGTCTCACCGGGTTGCTGCTCGTCGGCATCGCGGCGCTCAAAGGGAGGGCCGGGCGCGCGTGGTGGGCGTTCCGCACGCAGCACCGGCCTGAGCATGGTCCCAACAAGACGCTGGCCATCGCGACCATGGCCGGCGCCCTTGGCGTGCAGCTGCAGAAGCCGGGGGCCTACGCGCTCGGCGAGGCCGAGCGCCCGCTGACGCCGGCGGTGATCGACGACGCCGCGAAGATGGTGTGGGCGGCCGGCGGTGTCGCGGTGGCCGCCACTGCGGGGCTCGCCGCACTCGTGCGGGCGGTGACGCGATGAACCGGCCGCTGCCCGAGCTGCTCGCAGTGCCCGGCGCCCCGGCGCCCGCGTACAGCGCCGGCCTTCTCCGCCGGGTGGCCCGGTCGGCTCACGGTGCGGTCGACCCCACGGCGCTGCGCGCCGAGGGCGTCGACCCGGGAGCGATCGTCGACTTCAGCTCGAACCAGTCGCCGCTCGGCGCCGCCCCCGGCGTGGCCGCAGCGGTCGCCGGCGCCGTTGTGGACGCCTACCCGGACCCGCACGTTGCGGAGCTCGGTGAGCGCCTCGCCTCGCGGCACGGCGTCGACCCCGCGCAGGTGGTCTGCGGCAACGGCAGTACCGAGCTGATCCGGCTGGTCGCCCAACTGGCGCTCGGCCCGACGGAAACGGCGCTGGCGCTGGCGCCGGTGTTCGGCGAGTGCGAGGTGGCCACGGCGCTCGCCGGCGCGCGTCTGGAGCAGGTCATGCTGGCGCACGACGCTCCCGGCTCGGGCTTCGCCTGCGACGACCAGGCGCTGCGCTGCGCGCTTGCGCGTCTGCGGCCGCGGCTGTGTTGGCTCTGCTCGCCGAACAATCCGACCGGAGCGTCGCTGTCCCCCGCCTTGATCGCTGCGCTGGTCGCTGGTCACCCGGAGACCCTGTTCGTCCTCGACGAGGCGTACTGCGACCTGCTGGCCGAATCGCAGTGGGAGCGCGCCGCACTGGCCGGCGGCAATCTCGTCGTGCTGCACTCGATGACCAAGTATTGGGGGTTGGCCGGACTCCGTCTTGGCTTCGCCGTCGCGGCTCTACAGACGGCCGCGGCGCTGCGCGCCGCGGCACCACCCTGGAGCGTGAACGCCTGCGCCCAGAAGGCCGGCCTGGCCGCGCTCGCCGACCTCGGTCACCACCGCAGGTCCGTCGAGCTGCTCACCCGCGAGCGCGACCGCCTTGCGGCCGGCCTGCACGCGAGCGGCTGGACGACCGAGCCGACGACGGCCGGCTTCTTCCTCGTCTACGCCGGCGACGCGGCAGCGCTTCGCCGCGCCCTGCTCACGCGCGGCTGCCTGGTCCGCGACTGCGCGTCGTTCGGGCTGCCCGGGCACGTGCGCGTCAGCCCCCGACACCCGGAGCAGAACGACCTGCTGCTGGCCGCGTTCGCCGCGCTCGGGCCGCCGGAGGCGGCAGCATGAGCGCCGTGAGCGCCGCCGCCCTCCGTCGCTCGCCGGCCGTGTTCGCGCCGCGCATCGTCGTCGCCGCGCCGCGCAGCGGCGAGGGCAAGACCACGGTAGCCCTCGGCCTTATGGCGGCTCTGCGCCGTCGCGGTCTTCGCGTCCAGGGGTACAAGGTCGGCCCGGACTACCTGGACACGGGCTACCAGCGGTACGCTGCCGGTGCGGCCGGGCGGAACCTGGACCTGTTCATGATGGGCGAAGACGCGGTGCTCGGCGCGCTCGCCGGCGCGGACGCCGACGTCGCCGTGATCGAGGGCGTGATGGGCTTGTTCGACGGCCATCGCGACGGCGTGACGCCGACCAGCACGGGTGACGTGGCGGCGCGCCTGCGGGCCCCGGTCGTCCTCGTGCTCGACGCGGCGCGCATGGCCGCGAGCGCCGGGGCCGTCGCGCTCGGCTTCAAGAGCTTCGACCCGTCGGTGGACGTCGCCGGCGTGCTCCTCAACCGCTGGAACCCGAGCCGCTCCAAGGTCGCGGTGGAGGCCGCGCTCGACCGCGCCGGCGTCCCGGCGCTCGGGTATCTGCCGGTGGCCGGCGACCTCGAGCTGCCCTCGCGACACCTCGGCCTCGTGGTCGCGGACGAGCTCGGCGCCGAGATCGCCGGGGTGATGGACCGCCTCGGCGACTGGGTCGAGCAGCACGCCGATGTCGGCAGGCTGCTGGAGCTCGCGCGGTCTACGCCGGAAGTGCCGGTGGAGCGAGCCGCCGTGTGGCCCGCGCCTTCCGGGCCCGGGCCGCGCATCGCCATCGCCTGGGACGCCGCCTTCGCCTTCTACTACGCGGACAACCTCGAGCTGCTGCGCGCCCGCGGCGCCGAGCTCGTCTTCTTCAGCCCGCTGGAGGCCGCCGAGCTGCCCGTCTGCGATGGTCTCTACCTCGGCGGCGGCTACCCCGAGCTGCACGCGGCCGGTCTGTCGGCCAACGAGCCTCTCCGCCATGCTCTCGCCGCAGCCATCCGGGACGGTCTGCCGACCTACGCCGAGTGCGGCGGCCTGCTGTATCTGTGCGAGTCGCTCGTCGACCTCGAAGGCCGACCCTGGCCGCTCGTTGGCGCGGTGCCTGGCCGTGCCGCCATGCACGGCCGGCTGCAGGGCATGGGCTACCGTGAAGGCGTCCTTGCCTCGGATTCGCTCCTCGGCGCCTTCGGCACGGCAGTCCGCGGTCACGAGTTCCACTACTCGTCCTGCCGGATCGACCGCACCGGCGCACACGGCACCGGCCCGCATGTCGCCGGTCACCCTGCCTATCTCGTCGACGGAGCGCCGGAGGGCTACGCCGCCGGCGACCTCTTCGCGTCCTACGTCCACCTGCACTTCGCCGGCTACCCCGCGCTGCTCGACAGCTGGCTCGAGCGCTGCCGGGCGTCCGCCCGCCCTGCCCCCTCAGGAGGTCCATCAGTATGAGTGCTCTCATCGTGCTCGGTCACGGCAGTCGCAACGCCGCGGCCACCGAGCAGTTCCACGTGGTCGTCGAGCAGCTGCGCGTGCGCCGGGACGACCCGGTGTACGCCGCCTTCATGGAGCTCGCCGAGCCCACGCTGGGCGACGCGGTCGCGGAGGCCGTCGGCGCCGGCGCCGCCGAGGTCGTGGTGCAGCCATGCTTCCTGTTCGACGGCAACCACATCCGCCGCGACGTCCCCGAGCTCCTCAGCGGGCTCGCCGCCCGGTATCCGGACGTCTCGTTCAGGTTCGGACGTCCCATCGGACCCGATCCGCGTGTCGCCGACATCCTGCTCGAACGTGCCGGGGAGGCCGCATGTCTGGCCTGAAGCCGCACGAGATCGAGGTCCGCAGCATGGAGATCATCGACGGCCTCCTGCCCGCGGGCGACTGGGATGCGGGCGAGCGCACGGTGGTCAAGCGTCTCGTGCACACGAGCGGCGATCCCTCGCTGGCCGGGGAGGTGCGGTTCTCCGCCGGCGCCGTTGCGGCCGGCGTGGCGGCGCTGCGCGCGGGCGTGCCCGTGTTCACCGACACCCACATGGTGCGGATGGGCATCAACCGGGACCGCGTCGCCGCGCTGGGCGGGACGGTGGAGTGCCTGATCTCGGACGAGGCCGTGGCGGCCGAGGCGAAGCGGACCGGCCGCACGCGTGCGGCGACGGCCATGCGCACGCTGGGCGCCCGGCTCGATGGTGCGGTGGTCGCGCTGGGGAACGCGCCGACCGCGCTGCGCGAGGTGCTGGTGATGGCGACGGAAGGCGTGGCGCGTCCGGCGCTGGTCATCGGCATGCCGGTCGGGTTCGTCGACGCGGCCGAGTCCAAGGATGCACTCATCGACTCCGACCTGGCGTTCGTCGCGGTCCACGGCACGCGCGGCGGCAGCCCGCTCGCCGCGGCGACCGTCAACGCCCTGCTGCGCGTGCTCGCCGAGGAGTGAGCGGGACGGACGTGGACGGGACGGCCGGAAGGGAAGCGATGACGACGGAGCGGACACGGGGTCGGGATACCGCGGCGGAGGCGGAGCCGCGCAGCGGCCTGACGACGGGCACGTGCGCCGCCGCCGCCACGAAGGCGGCGGCCCTGGCGCTCGCCGGCGCGCCTTGCGCCGCGGTGGACGTCGAGCTGCCCGGCGGTGACGTCGTGACCCTGGCGGTCGAGTGGACCGAGCGCCCGCGACCCGGCTGCGCCCGCGCGGCCGTCGTGAAGGACGCGGGCGACGACCCGGACGTGACCGACGGCATGACGGTGGTCGCCGAGGTCGAGGTGCTCGACACGCTTGAGGCGGCCGGGTCCGGCGGCGCCCCGCCGGCCGAGCCCGACGGCGTGACCTTCGCTGCCGGCCCGGGCGTCGGCACGGTCACCCGGGCCGGGCTGCAGGTGCCGCCCGGCGAGCCGGCCATCAACCCCGTGCCGCGCCGCATGATCACGGAGGCCGTGCGCCAGGTGTTGCCCGAGGGCGCGCTGCGCGTCACCGTGAGCATCCCCGGCGGCGAGGAGACGGCGCGGCGCACGTTCAATCCGCGGCTCGGCATCGAAGGCGGGCTGTCGGTGCTGGGTACGTCGGGCCGCGTGATACCGAAGTCGGAGGACGCCTGGCTGCGCTCGCTGCTGCCCGCAGGTCGACATGGCGCTGGCCGAGGGTCACTCGAAGCTGTACCTTGCGCCCGGCGGCTTCGGTGAGCGCGCCGCGCGCGAGCAGCTGGGCGCGCCCGAGGCAGCGATCGTGCAGTGCTCCAACTTCGCCGGCGACCTGCTCGACCACTGCGCCGACAGGGGAGTCGAGCAGGTCGTGTTCGTCGGCCACGCCGGCAAGCTCGTCAAGCTCGCGGCCGGCATCTGGAACACGCACAGCCGGTACGGCGATGCGCGCCTTGAGACGCTCGCCGCGCTGGCGGCCGCCGCAGGCGCGCCGCCCACGGTCGTGACGAAGCTGCTCGACCTGCCGACCGCCGAGGCGGCGGCGGCGCTGCTCGCCGAGGCCGGTCTGGACGATGTCTGGGACGACGTGGCGGACCGCGTCGTGTGGCGCGCCGCCGAGCGCGTCGCGAAGCGCGCCGCGGAACTGCCGTGCTGTGATTGTGCCGTGGTGGCGTACGACGGCGAGGTACTGGGCCGCTCGGCGGCGCTGCGCGCCGCGCCGGCGTCTGCACCGCCCTCGGGACCGCCCGCAGCCTCACCCGCGTTCGAGCTGACGGTCGTCGGGGTCGGCCCTGGCGCCGACGAGTGGCTCACGCCTGCCGCGTGGCGTGCGGTGCGCCACGCCGACGTGGTCGTCGGCGGCCACCGCCAGCTCGAGCGGTTCGCCCCTGCCGGGGCTGAGAGGGTGGTCGTGGGAGCCAGGATGGAGGACGTCGCGGCGGCACTGCGTCGCTGCGCCGGGCGTCGCGTGACCGTGCTGGCCAGCGGCGACCCCGGCTTCTACGGCATCCCCGTCGCCTTGCGCCGCCTGCTGCCGGACGCTCACGTAGTCACGCTGCCCGGCATCAGCTCGGTGCAGCTGGCGGCAGCGCGGCTGGGTCGCCCCTGGCACGATGTCTGCTTCGCGAGCGCGCATGGCCTCGAGACCGCCGGCGTGGTCGAGGCCGTGCGGGCCCACCCGCGGGTCTTCGCCCTGAGCGACGCGGCACACGCGCCGCAGACTCTGGCGGCCGCGCTTGTCGCCGCGGGCATCGCCGCTCTCGTCACGGTGCTGGAGCGACTCGGGGAGCCCGACGAGCGTCTCACCGCGGGCGACGCGGCCGTCATCGCCGAAGGCGAGTTCGACGGCCTCGCCGTGACCTTCATCGAACGAGAGGAGCAGGCATGAGTGCCTCCGCATGCGAGGGCGGACGAGTGTGTGGCGCCGTCCCTCCAGGCCTCCCCGACGGACTCTTTCAGCGTGGCGACGCGCCCATGACCAAGGCTGAGGTGCGCGCCGTGACCATGTCGTTCGCGCGCCTCCGCAGTGACGACCGCGTACTCGATATCGGCGCCGGCACCGGCAGCATGACGGTCGAGGCGACGTTGTTGTGCCCGCACGGCGAGGTCGTCGCTGTGGAGCGCGACCCGGCGGCGCTCGAGGTACTGCGTCGCAACCTCGAGCGCTTCGGGCTGACGAACGTCGCCGTGGTCGAGGGGCACGCGCCCGACGTCTTCGCCGACGTGGTCGCGTTCGCAGAGGCGTCGTTCGACTGCGTCCTCGTCGGCGGCAGCGGCGGCAAGCTCGCCGGAGATCATCGAGGGGGCTGCTGGACTACTTGTTCCGTCTGGACGGATCGTCTGCAACACCATCTGCCTCGAGACGACGGCGACGGTGGCGGCGGTGCTGCGCCGGCCGCCATGGACCGGCTTCTCTTGCAGCCAGGTGAGCGTCGCGCGCGGCGTCCCGGCCGGCCCGCTGCTCCGTTTCGAGGCTCTGAACCCGGTGTGGGTGACGACCGCCGTGCTGGGAGGAACCGAGTGACGGCGCCGCGCGCCTCGGGCGAAGCCGCGGTCTACGGTGTCGGCGTCGGTCCCGGAGACCCGGGCCTGCTCACCGTGCGCGCCGTCGAGGTGCTGCAGCGCGTGACGGCGGTGATGACGCCTGCGCCCAAGCGGGGCGGAGAGAGCCTCGCCCTCGAGATCGCGCGCATCCACCTGCCGGCCGGCTGCGAGGTGGTCTCCGGCCACTTTCCCATGACGGAGGACCGCGGGACCCTGCAGGCGGCGTGGGACGAGGCGGCGGCGACGCTGCTGCGCCTCGCCGCCGTCTCCCCGCCCGTCGCTTTCATCACGCTCGGCGACGCCATGCTCTACAGCACCTGGAGTTATCTGCTGGCGGCCCTCCGGCGCCTCGCGCCCGGCCTTGCCGTCGAGACCGTGCCCGGCGTGACGGCCATGGCGGCCTGCGCGGCCGCGGTCGGCCGGCCGCTGGCGGAGGGCCGCGAACCACTGCTCGTGTGGCCCGACGAACCGCCGGCCGACGCCGCCGGCCTGCTGGAGGTGGCGCCCAACCTGGTCTTCATGAAGGCAGGACGACACCTGGACGCGCTCGCCGACCTGGCCGACGCGTCCGGCGCGCAGGCCGTCGCCGTGCGCCGCGCCTCCCAGGAGCAGGGCGCCTTCACGGGCGACCTGCGCGCTTGGGCCGGCGGGCGCGAGTACTTCACCACCGTCCTCATGCACCGGGAGGAGAGCGAATGATCTGGTTCGTCGGCGCGGGCCCGGGCGACCCCGAGCTCATCACCGTCAAAGGCCGCCGCCTTCTCGAGGAGGCGGACGTGGTCGTGTACGCGGGCTCGCTGGTTCCCAAGGCCGTGCTCACCTGGACGCGCGAGGGCTGCGAGCTGCACGACAGCGCCGCGATGACGCTCGGCGAGCAGGTCGAGGTCATGGCGGCAGGCGAGGCGGCGGGCAGGAAGGTGGTCCGCCTGCACACCGGCGATCCGAGCATCTACGGCGCCATCGGCGAGCAGATGAGGGCCCTCGACGCACACGGCGTGAGCTATCAGGTCGTGCCGGGCGTGAGCTCGTTCGTGGCCGCCGCCGCGGCCCTGCCGGTGGAGCTGACGTCCCCCGGCATCTCGCAGGCCGTGATCATCACTCGGCAGGCAGGGCGCACGCCGGTGCCCGACGGCCAGGACATCGCCGGGCTGGCGGCACACGGCGCGACCATGGCCATCTTCCTCTCGGCCGGCGACCTCGACGGGACGGTCGCGGACCTCTGCCGGCACTACCCGAGGGACACGGCCACGGCCATCGTGCAACGCGCCTCGTGGCCGGAGCAGGTGGTCCTGCGCGGCACGCTGGCGACGATCGCCCGGCAGGCGCGGGAGGCCGGCGTCGACCGCACGGCGATGATCCTCGTGGGCAACGCGCTGCGCAACGAGGGCGACCCGTCGCTGCTGTACGACGCCGGGTTCACGCACGGGTACCGGGTGGCCGAGGAGCCGGGCGTCACTGCCGCCGGCCCCGGCCCCGACTGCCCCGCCGCGCCGCCCGCGGACTCCGCCGGAGCCGCCGAGTGACCATCCGCTTCGACAGGCCCGGTCCCATCGCGCTCGTCGCCGTGTCCGAGGAGGGCGCGCGGCTCGGGCTCGGACTGCGCGAGCGGTTCGCCGAGCCCGGGCGTGTCACGTTGTGGGCGGCCAGGAAGTACATCCCCGAGGTGCGCGTGTACGAGGGCGGCATGCAGGCGTTCACCGGCGCACTGTGGCCGGACCACGCCGCCATCGTCGGCATCATGGCCAGCGGCATCATGGTCCGCGCCATCGCGCCGCACGTGGCCAGCAAGTACGAGGACCCGGCGGTCATCGTGGTCGACGACGCCGGGCGGTACGTCATCAGCCTGCTGTCCGGGCACGAGGGCGGCGCCAACCGGCTGGCCGAGCAGATCGCCGGCGAGACCAACGGACTGCCCATCGTGACGACCGGCAGCGAGGCGCGGCGGCGCATCGTGCTCGGCATCGGCGCGCGCAGAGGCGTGAGCGAAGAGCAGGTGCTGGCGGCGGTGGACGAAGCGCTTGCCGCCGCCGGCATGACCCGCGACGACGTGCGCGCCGTCGCGACCATCGACCTCAAGAAGGACGAAGCGGGCATCCTGGCCGCAGCCGAGCGGCTGGGCGTGCCCGTGCAGATCATCGGCCGGGAGCGCATCCGCGCCTTGCAGGACGTGCTGCGCGAACCGGGATTCGTGGAACAGATCACAGGAGTGGCCGCGGTATGCGAACCGGCAGCGATGCTGGCCGGCGCCCAGACGGAGCTCCTCTCGCGCCGGACGGCGCGGGACGGGGTGACGGTGGCGCTGGCGCAGGACATCTGTGGCTCGTCGGCCTGGGACCAGGCGGACGAGAGCATTTGACGGCGGCGGCGGTCGCGGCGCTCACCGCCGCGGACGTCGTGGTCGGCTACAAGCCGTACCTCGAGCTGGTCGCCGACCTGGCGGCCGGCAAGCGCACTGTCGCCAGCGGCATGCGCCAGGAGACGGCGCGGGCCGAGGCGGCCGTCGCCGAGGCGACGGCCGGCGCCCGCGTGGCCGTCATCAGCACCGGCGACGCCGGCGTGTACGGCATGGCCGGTCTCGTGCTGGAACTGCTGCCCGTGGGGTCGCCGGTCACCGTGGAGGTCGTGCCCGGCGTGACCGCGGCCAGCGCCGCGGCCGCCTGCCTGGGCGCTCCGCTGATGAACGACTTCGCCGTGGTCAGCCTCAGCGACCTGCTCACCCCGCTGGAGGTCATCGAGCGACGCCTCGCGGCGGCCGCCGACGGCGACTTCGTCCTCGCGCTCTACAACCCGCGCAGCACGAAACGGCACGTGCCGCTGCGCCGTGCGCTGGCGATCCTGCGCGAGCGGCGCGCAGCCGGGCACGCCGGTGGGCATGGTCCGCAACGCCCTGCGCGACGGGCAGGAGACCCGCGTGACGACGCTCGGCGAGCTGCGCGAGGAGGACGTCGACATGCTCACCATCCTCATCGTCGGCAACAGCACGACCGTCATTCGCGACGGACGTATCGTGACCCCTCGGGGGTACCGCACGTGATCCTCCTGCTCGGAGGGACGGGCGACGCGCGCGAGCTGGCGGCCAAGCTGCGGCGCGCCGGTCACGACGTGCTGCGTGAGCACCGTGAGCGAGTACGGCGCCCGCCTGGCGGCGGGCGCCGGCGCCGAGGTCCGCAGCGGCGCTCTGGACGAGGCCGAGCTGGACGGGCTCGTCGGTGAGGCGGTCGCCGTCGTGGACGCGACACACCCGTTCGCCGCGGCGATCTCCGCGGCGGCGGAGGCGGCCTGCGAACGGCGCGGCCGGCCGTACCTGAGGTTCGCGCGGCCGGCTCGCGAGCTCGGCGACGGCGTCGTGCGCGCGACGGACGCCGCGAAGGCCGCGCGCCTGGCGGTGGTCGCGGCGCTCGCCGGGGCGCGCGATGAGGCGGCCGGCGGTGCGCCGCCGGCGATCCTGCTCACCGTCGGCAGCAAGACGGTGGACGTGTACGCGCGTGCGGCCCGCGAAGCCGGTGTGCGCGTGGTCGCCCGCGTGCTCCCGGTCCCTGAGTCGTTGGCGGCCTGTGCCGCTGCCGGCCTGGAGCCGCGCGACATCGTGGCCATGCAGGGGCCGACGACGGCGGAGGTGGACGCCGCGCTGCTCCGTCACCTGGGCGCGAGCGTCCTGGTGACGAAGGACAGCGGCGACGCCGGCGGTCTGGGCGAGAAGCTGCGCGCCGCCGAGCTGGCCGGCGCAACGGCCGTCGTCGTCGCGCGACCCGGATCGGCCGCCGCCGGCGAGGCTGCGCCGGCCGGCGCTGAAGCCTCGGACGTCACCGCCGTGCTCGCCTGGCTCGCGGGGATCGGCAGGCGATCCGAGGGCACGCCGAAGGCCGGCGCGGACCGGAGCCTCTCGCGCGGCCTCCTGCAGGTCTACACCGGTGACGGCAAGGGCAAGACCACCGCCGCCGCCGGCCTGGCGCTGCGCGCCCGCGGCGCCGGCCTGCAGGTCGTCTTCGTCCAGTTCGTCAAAGGCGGAACAGAGAGTTCGGAGCTGGCGCCGCTGCGCGCCTCCGGAGTGCGTGTCGAGCGCCCTGCGGTCGCGCGCAGCGGCCTGCTCCGAGGAGAAGTGACGCCTGAAGACCGGGCCGCCGCCGCCGCGGCCTGGGCCGCGGCCCGGGCGGCCCTGACCGACGGGTCCTGCGACCTCGTGGTGCTCGACGAGCTGCACGCCGCCCTGCGGCACGAGCTCGTCGAGCTGGACGAGGTCCTCGCTGCGCTCGAGGCTCGTCCGGCGCACCAGGAGGTCGTGACCACCGGCCGCGGCGCGCCGCAGGCGCTGCTCGACGCGGCCGGTCTGATCACCGAGATGACCGTCATGCGCCACCCGTATCCCGACGTCCCCGCCCGCAGAGGAATCGAGCTGTGAACCCTTCGCCGTCGCCCGCCACGCCCGCCCGTCCGGCCCCCAGCACCGCATCAGTCACCGGCTCCCGACAGTCCGGCGCCCGCGCCGTCATGTGCGTCGGCACCGGCTCGCACGCCGGCAAGAGTGTGCTGGCAGCCGCCCTCTGCCGCATCTACGCACGCCGCGGCTACCGCGTCGCGCCGTTCAAGTCCCAGAACATGGCCCTCAACTCGTTCGTCACGCCGGAGGGCGGCGAGCTCGGCCGCGCGCAGGCGTACCAGGCGCGCGCGGCTGGGGTCGAGCCGCACGTGGACATGAATCCGGTGCTGCTCAAACCGAGCTCTCAGACCGGCAGCCAGGTCATCGTCCTCGGCCGTCCCGTGCGCCACATGTCGGTGCGCGAGTACCACGCGTACCAAGCCGAGGCGTGGCCGATCGTCACCGCCGCCTACGAGCGCCTGCGCGCCGTCAACGACCTCATCGTCATCGAGGGTGCCGGCAGCCCGGCCGAGATCAACCTCCGCGGCCAGGACATCGTCAACATGAAGGTCGCGCTCTACGCCCAGTGCCCCGTGTTGCTCATCGGCGACATCGACCGCGGCGGTGTGTTCGCCAGTCTGGTAGGCCACATGGAGCTGTTCACGCCGGAGGAGCGCGAGCGCGTCGCAGCGTTCGTCATCAACAAGTTCCGCGGGGACGCGAGCCTGCTGGACTCCGGCATCGAGTTCCTGCAGGAGCGGACCGGCGTGCCGACCCTGGGCGTCGTGCCCATGCTCACCGATTGGCGCGGGGACGAGGAAGACTCGCTCGGCATCGAGGACCGGCGGCGCCGGGCGAAGCCGGATGCGCCGCTGCAGGTCGCCGTCGTGCGCCTGCCGTTCATCAGCAACTACACGGACTTCGACGCCCTTGCCGACGAGCCGGACGTGAACGTGCGGTACGCGACGACGCCGGCAGAGCTGGACGGTGCGGCCGCGGTCGTGCTGCCCGGCACCAAGAGCACGATCGCCGACCTGCGAGTGGCTGCGAGACGAGCGGCATGGCGGCGGCGGTGCTGGCGCGGGCCGCCGCCGGCACGCCTGTGCTCGGCGTGTGCGGCGGCTACCAGATGCTCGGCCGCCGCATCCACGACCCCGAGCATGTCGAGTCCGACGCCGGCAGCGTCGACGGCCTCGGCCTGCTCGACGTCGAGACGACGTTCGCCGGCGACAAGCGCACCGTGCGTGTGGAGGGCGAGTTGCTCGGCGCCGGGGACGGCACGCCGTCGGCCCTCGGCCCGGCCGGCACGCCGTTGCACGGCTACGAGATCCACATGGGCCGGACCACGCTCGGCTCCGGCGCCGCGCCGCTGCTGCGGCTGCGCGGCGCCGACGGCTCGGTGCACGACGACGGCGCCGTCTCGGCCGCCCCGGCTTCGCCCGCCGCCCCCACGGCCGTCTGCGGCAGCTACGTGCACGGCATCTTCGACCATCCGGCTTTGGGCGGCGCGTTCCTCGACGGGCTCCGCGCCGCCCGCGGCCTGCCGCTCCGCGGCGCGACCGCGACCCCGCCCGACGACGACATCGACCGCCTCGCCGACCACGTCGAGGCCCATCTGGACGCCGAGCTCCTCGAACGCATCGTCGGCTTGGAGGCACGATGACCGACCACATCGCCACTGCGATCGTCACCCCGGAGGGTGACCTGGCGTCTGACGTCACCCCCGAGGGTGACGTTCCTGAGGGCGTCGTTCCCGGCACCGTCTACCTCGTCGGCGCCGGCCCCGGCGACCCCGGGCTGCTGACCCGTCATGGCGCCGACGCCCTCTCCCGCGCCGACGTCGTCGTCTACGACCGTCTCGCGGACAACTCGATGCTTTCCCTCGCGCCGGCCGACGCCGAGCTGATCTACGTGGGCAAGCAGGCCGCCGTGCACGCCGTGCCGCAGAAGCGCATCAACGAGTTGCTGGCCGAGCACGCGCTGCAGGGCAAGTGCGTCGTGCGCCTCAAAGGCGGCGACCCGTTCGTGTTCGGTCGCGGCGGCGAGGAGGCCACGCATCTGCGTGAGCGCGGCGTGCCGTTCATCGTCGTCCCCGGGGTGAGCTCGTCCATCGCCGCCCCAGCCTACGCGGGCATCCCAGTCACCGACCGCCGGTACGCCAGCAGCTTCGCCGTCATCACCGGGCACGAGGACCCGACCAAGCCGTGCTCGCGGGTCGACTGGGCCGGCGTCGCCAAGGGCGCCGACACCCTGGTGTTCCTCATGGCACTGACCAATCTGAAGGCAGTGGCAGAGCGGCTGATCGTCGAGGGCCGCCCGGCGGAGACCCCTGCGGCCGTCATCGAACGCGGCACCACGCCTGGCCAGCGCGTCGTCACCGGCACCCTGGCCGACATCGAGGCGCGTGTGCGGAGCGCCGGCCTGCACCCTCCGGCGCTCATCGTCGTCGGCGAGGTCGTGAAGCTGCGCGACGTGCTCGCCTGGCACGACACGCAGCCGCTGGCCGGGCGCCGCATCCTGGTGCCCCGCGTGCGGCGGCGTCCCAGCGAGATCGTGCGGCTGCTCAAGGCCGCCGGCGCCGACACCGCCGAGGTGCCGGTGCTGCGCTCCGACACCCTGCCGGCGGCGCCGGACCTGGTGCAGCGTCTGCACGCGGCGGCATGGCTCGTGTTCACCTCGCCGGGCGGCCTGGATGCGTTGCTCGAGCAGCTTGCGGAGCTGGGCCTCGACGTGCGCGCCCTCGGCGCCGCGCGGGTCGCGGCCGTCGGTCCCGCCACTGCCGCGCACCTGCGCCGTCACGGCCTGCGCGTCGATCACGACGCCGGAGACCCCGGCGAGCTTCGTGCCGGCCTGCCGGACGTGCGCGGAGCGACCCTGCTGCTGATCGGCGAGGCCCGCGGGGAGACGACCACGTGGCCCGCGGCCTCGACGCCCTCGCCGCCCAGGTCATCGTCACGCCGGTGTTCCGCATCGCCGTCGATGACCGCGCCCCGCTGCCCCCGGTGGACGAGTTCGACGCCGTGGCGTTCGCCAGCTCGAACACGGCACGGCGCTTTCTGGAGGCCTACCCGGACGGGCCGGCCGACGGGCAGTACCTGGTGAGCATCGGGCCTTCCACGACGGCGACGGCCCGGTCGTTGGGACTCCGGGTGGACGACGAGGCGGCAGAGTCGTCGCCTGCGGCCGTGGTACGGCTGATCATCGAGAGGCTCGGCCCGGCGGCGCGTCGTGACGCACGGGTCCTTCGATCAGCCGCGACTGCCGCGGCTCCGCGGGTCAGGACTCCGGGCTGGCCTCGGCCAGCACGCGCACGAGCACGGCGCGCGCCTGTACCTCGGCCTCAGCGGCCTGCCGGCAGCCGCCAACAGCCGCGCCAGCGGCAGGTCGAGCACCTCGTGCCAGGCCGCGCGCCGCGCGGCCGGCGGGACGCCGGCCGCGATCGCGCGCGGCTCCCACTCGGCCCTGAGGCGTCCGAGCAGCTCAGTGAGCGCGCCCCACTCGGGGCCGAACTCGGCGTCCAGCCGTTCGCGGATGCGGCGCGCGAGCGCGGGGCTCGCGCCGCCGGTCGAGACCGCGATGCGCAGCGCGCCGCGGCGCACGACGGCCGGCAGCACCACGTCGCCTTCGTCCGGCTCGTCCACGACGTTCACCCATACGCCGCGCTCGCGCGCGAGCCGCGCGACGCGGGCGTTGAGCTCGCGGTCGTCGCTGGCCGCCACCGAGAGCGTGACGCCGTCGAGGTCGTCGTCGCGGAACGGTCGCAGCGTGACCGTCACGCCGCCGGGCATCGCCAGGCACTGGGGAGCAACCACCGTGACGGCGCGCCCGCCTCGGCCAGGCCCTCCGCCTTGCGCTGCGCCACGACACCGCCGCCCACCACGAGGCAGGGACGCCCGCGCAGGTCGAGCCCGGCCTGGTACAGGCGCCGGGGCTCGTGGCCGCCGGCGGCCCCGGCACCCGTCCTCGCGTCGTCAGGCTCTGGTGCTTGCTCGCTCACGCCGCACAGGATACACGCCGCTCGTGCGGCCTTGTCGCCGGGGGGAGCTGACCGTGCACATCATGGAGGGCTACCTGCCGCCGCTGTACGCCGCCGTCTGGACGGTCGCCTCGGCGCCGGCCGTGGTGCAGAGCGTGCGCAGCACGGCGCGCATCGTCAACGAGAAGCGCTCGTCGCTGCTTCTCCTCGGCGCGGCCGGCGGCTTCTGCTTCGTGCTCTCGGCCCTCAAGCTCCCGTCGGTCACCGGCAGCTCATCGCACCCCACGGGGGTAGGCCTGGGGGCGATCCTGTTCGGACCCTGGGTGATGGTCCTCGTGGGGACCATCGTGCTCGCCTTCCAGGCGCTTCTGCTCGGTCACGGCGGCATCACGACCCTGGGAGCCAATGTCTTCTCCATGGCCATAGTGGGCTCGTTCGTCGCGTACTTCACGTGGCGCCTCGCCCGGCGTAGAGGTCTCTCGATGCCGGTGTCCGCGTTCCTCGCCGCCATGTTCAGCGACCTTGCGACCTACCTGACCACGTCTGTGCAGTTGGCCTGGGCGTTTCCCGACCCAGCCGGGGGCTTCATCGGATCCCTGGCCAAGTTCGCCGGGGTGTTCGCGTTCACGCAGCTGCCCCTCGCGGTCGTGGAGGGTGTCCTGACCATGCTCGTGGTCCAGACGCTCCTCGCCCACGGGCGCGCCGACCTGGCCGCCACCGGCTTGCTCGAAGACGACAAGACCCCGGCCGTGGCCTTTCGCAAGGTCGCTGTGGCCGGCGGCCTCGCCGTGCTTGTCGTCGTGGCCGCCGCCGCTCTCGTATCGTTCGGTGTGCTGGATCTCGGTGGTTCGGACGACAAGGCGCAGGCCGCCGTCGACGCGCTCCGGCCGGGCTACACGCCGTGGTTCCGGACGCTCTGGGAACCGGGGAGCTCGGGTCTGGAGAGCGCTCTCTTCGCGCTGCAGGCGGCGATCGGCGTAGCCGCCATCAGCCTCTACGTGCGGCACGTGCGCCGCCGCCGCCGCGACATGTCGCGACGCGAGCAGGGCGGCGGCCTGAACCTCATCGACAGCGCCGCCCACGGCAACCGCATCGCCCGTGCGAGTGCGGTGGAGAAGATGACCTTCACGGCAGGGATGCTGCTGCTCGCCCTGGTCCTGCCGCCGATACCCGGGGACCTGTTCGTCATCGCCGCGGCCGTGATCGCGACGCTCGCCGTGGCGCGTATCCCGTTGCGCGTCTACGCCAAGGTCATGGCGATCCCGCTCGTCTTCCTGCTCATCGGCGTGGTGCCTCTGCTCTTCAGTCTCACGCTCGGCGGCCCTGGGCTCCTGCGTCTTTCGGCGGCCCCGGACGGACCGCAGCTCGCGCTGCGCGTGGCGCTGCGCGCGGCCGCCGGCCTCACCAGTCTCATCTTCCTGGCTCTCTCCACCCCCCTGCCGCAGATCCTGCTGGCCCTGCGCCGCATGGGCATGCCGGCGGTGGTCGTCGAGGTCGCGGCGCTCGTCTACCGCTCCATCTGGACCTTCGTCGAGACGGTCGCGGCCACCCGCCGCGCCCAGGCGGCGCGGCTGGGGTATCGCTCGTTCCGCAGCTCGTACCGCTCGTTGGGCATGCTGACCGCCTCGTTCTTCGGCCGCTCCCTGCAGCGCGCCCGTGCCCTGGAGAACGGCCTCGCGGCGCGCAACTGGCACGGTGAGCTCCGCGTGCTCGACGAGGAGGCGGCGGTGTGCGTCAAGCACGTGACGCTGATCATCGGCCTGCAGGCCGTCATCGTCCTGCTTACGCTGCTCTGGGTGCTGCAGTGAGCGTACAGACTCCGCCCGCCCTCGCCGCCCGCGAGCTCACCTACCGCTACGGCGACGTGGTGGGCGTCAACGGGCTGTCGCTCGACGTGAGCGAGGGCCGGCGCCTGGCCATCGTCGGCGCGAACGGCGCCGGCAAGACGACGCTGCTCCTGCACCTGAACGGGACCCATCGTCCGCTTTCCGGAGAGGTGCTGCTGCGGGGGGCGCCGATCGCTTACGACCGCCAGGGGCTCACGGCGCTGCGCACCGCGGTGGGACTGGTCTTCCAGAACCCCGACGACCAGCTGTTCGCCGGCAGCGTGTTCCAGGACGTGTCGTTCGGACCGCTCAATATCGGCCTCTCGGAGGCTGCGGCACGCGAGCGCGTGGAGGACGCTCTGGATGCGCTGGAGATCGCGCATCTGCGCGACCGGCCCACGCACATGTTGAGCTACGGCCAGAAGAAGCGCGCCGCCATCGCCGGCGCTGTGGCCATGCGGCCGGACGTGCTGATCCTGGACGAGCCCATGGCCGGCCTCGACCCGAGCGGGTCGTGGCACCTCATGGGCCTGCTCACGCGGTTGCACGAGACGGGCACGACGCTCGTTGTCGCCACCCACGACATGAGCCTCGCGTACGAGTGGGCCGACGAGGTCGCGGTGCTCCGCGCCGGCGCGATCGTGGCGCACGGCAAGCCCCAGGACGTGATGCACGACCCGGCAGAGCTCGCACACTGCGGCCTGCGCGTGCCGTGGGTCGCCGACGTCGCGCAGACCCTGCGTGCGTGCGGCGTGCTGCCGGCCGATGTGCCGCCGCCGCGCACGCGAGACGAGCTCAAGGAGCTCATCGCCGTGCGCTGCGGCCTGGGCCGGCCGGCGGAAGGGCGATAGGAGATGCGCATGAGCAAAGGCGAACGGCTCGTCGCGGCTCTTGACCTTACGGAGCCGCTTCGTCGAGCAGCGATGCATGAGGCGGCCGCGGCGTTCGCCCCGGCGGCAGGCAGCCACGGCCTCGACGTCGGCTGCGGCACCGGCAGCCAGGCGCTGCTGCTGGCCGGGCTAGCCGGGTCCGGCGGACGCGTCACCGGCGTGGACATCTCCGGTGAGGTACTGGCGCGGGCCGCAGAGCATGCGGTTGCTGCCGGCCTCGCGGGCCACGTGGACTTCGTCGCCGGCGACATGGCCCGACTGCCCTTCGCCGATGACACCTTCGACTGGCTGTGGAGCGCCGACTGCGTCGGGTATCCCTGCGGCGACCCGCTGCCGGCCCTCCGCGAGGCGGTCCGCGTGGTCAGGCCGGGCGGCCGCGTCGCTGTCGTGGCGTGGACCTCGCAGGTGCTGCTGCCCGGCCACGCCATGCTGGAGGCGCGGCTCAACGCGACCTGCTCGGCCTACGCGCCGTACCTGCAGGCGGCGCCCGGCGAGACACAGTTCCTCCGGGCGCCGGCGTGGTTCGCGGCGGCCGGTCTGACGGGCGCCGCCGTGCGCACCTTCGTCGGCGAGGTGCGCGAGCCTCTGGACGAGGACGTCCGGGCGGCGCTGGCCGCCCTGTTCGAGATGCTGTGGGGCGCGCCGCAGCCGGGCGTCGCAGAGGCCGACGTGGCCGAGTTCCGGCGGCTGTGCCGCCCCGACTCGGCCGCGTTCATCGGCGACCTGCCCGGCTACTACGGCTTCTTCACGTACACCATGGTCGTCGGGACGGTGCTGTCCGCCTGAGCGGTCCGCGGAGCCGGCCGTGACGAGTGGATACGCGGTCCGGCCGGGCCGGTGGCGGCCGCCTGCAGCTCAGCCCGCGAACGTCACCCCGTCGCGGCGGCACATGGCTCTGACGGCCTTGTGCCCCGACTGGGCGGCCGTGGTGATGCCGCCCCAGCTCTCCACCCACTGCCCGGCCATCCAGAAGCCGTCCAGGCCGGGGTGGTCGTACCGCGGGCCGCCTCGGAGCAGCGCCCTCATCACGCCGGCGTCGGGACGCCGCGCCTGCATGGCGCCCATGCGGTTTCCGGTGTAGCGCTCTCTCGTCAGCGGTGTGGACACGTCCACGACCTCGACCCTCGCGGCGAAGCCCGGCCGGCGCTTGTCGATCTCCTCCACGACGAGTTCCGCGCACCTGCGCTTCTCGGCCTCGTAGGCCGGGCGGTCCGCGGCGAGATCCCGCCAGAAAGGGTAGCCGGACTCGAGGAAGACGGTCAGCGCGCTCTTGCCGGGCGGCGCGGCCTGCTTGTCGTGGTGCTTGTGGTGGACGGTGATGCGTGACTGCCGCCGGCCTCCGGCGCTCGGCTGGGCCGGCAAGAGGTACGTGCGTGCCGGCCCCTCCCACACCTCGTCCACGCCGAGGTTCACCTGCACCGGCTGGTCCGAGAGTCGGCCGAGGTCGAAGCGTCCGTCGTCCGGCTCCCCGAGCAGCGAGGTACGCGTGAACTGTCCGTCGACGGCCGAGAGTGAACGGTCGGCGCCGACGATCTCGCCGCAGTCGAGCACCACGCCAGTCACGGCCCCTGCAGACGTCCGTAGGCCCGTCACCTTCGTCCGGTAGCGGATCTCGCCACCCAGGTCGAGGAAGCGCCGCTCGATGGCGCGGGCGAAGTCCAGCCAGCCGTGCCGCGGGATCCCCGTCAGCCGTCGATGGGCGTAGGCGAGCGGGAGCAGCACCGTGAGCAGGGGGACGTCGGGCCCACCGAAGTGGACGAGGTTGTTGAAGACCTGGTAGCAGAACGGGTCCCTGATCCGGCGGTCGAACTCGCGCAGGGTCAGACGGCCGTAGCGTACGACTGCCGGGAGGCTGAGGAGTTGCGCGGCTGTGTCGCGGGCGCGCCGGCCTGCCCTGCCGCGGCCGTCTCCGGAGGGAAAGGGGATGTCCAGACGGGCGCAGGCGCGAAGCGCCTTCGTGAAGTCACACACCTGGCCGGCGTCGAGCGGGAACTCGTCGAGGAAGTGCGCCTCGAGGCGGTCGATGTCGGTGTAGACCGTGACGCTCCGGCCGGAGGGATCGACGACGCTGCCGAAGTCCTCGGGGTCGTACAGGGGGCAGCCGTCGATGACGCCGAGGTCCTGCCAGAGACGGTAGATGGGCGCCGACGGCCCGGTACCGGCCAGCCCGGCTACGCTGCCATCGAAGAGGTAGCCCTTGCGGCGCCACGAAGTGCAGAGGCCGCCGGGCAGATCGTGCATCTCGAGGATCGTCACGCGGTAGCCGCTGCGGGCGGCGTAGATGCCGGCCGAGAGGCCGGCCACGCCGCCGCCGATGACGACGAGGCGATGCGCCGGGCTCACGGCTCGACCTCCTGCGACTCGGCGGAAGGAACCGCGAGGGCGCAGAGCCGCGCCAGAAGCGCGTCCCGCTGCGCCTTGTCGCTCACGTCAGCGCCGAGCCACTCGGCGCACCCCTGCGGACGCAGGACGAACTGGTGGATCACGGCCGTCATCGCCCACACGCGGAAGCGGACCTCGGCGTCCGGCAGCCGTCGGTCCGCGTGCCGGACGAGACCGGCGAAGGCCTCCATGGTCTCGCGCGTGAGGCTCGGGCCGGCCCCGCCCACGTCCAGCTCGCTGCGCAGCGCGAGCGTCGCCGCGACGGGTTCGTCGAAGAGGAAGTCGCACACGCGCACCAGGTTGGCGAGCAGCCCGGGGCCGGTGGACCCGGGCGCCATGTCTCGCGCGGCGAAGTAGTCGCCGATGATCGTTCTCACCGCCTCGCGCACGAGGCTCTCCTTGGCGCCGAAGTGGTAATTGACCGCGTTCAGGTTGGCGCCGGCCCTGTCGACCACCCTTCGGATGGTGACCTGCTCCGGCGCCCGCGCCTCCCTGATGAGATCGACGGTCGCGTCGAGGATGGCGGTCCGCGTGGTTCGTGGCTCCTCGTTCATACAACGTTTTATACAATGTATCAGCGTCGCGCGTCAAGGCCTGATACCCTCGGCCCATGGGCGGACACACGCCTCACGACGACGATCTGGCCGACCTCTTCCATCGCAACAGGGCCTGGGCCGCCAGGTGCGTCGCCGCCGACCCCGGGTTCTTCGCGCGCCTGCGGAGCATCCAGCGACCCGACCTGCTGTGGATCGGCTGCTCAGACAGCCGTGTTCCCGCCAACGAGATCGTCGGTCTGGCGCCCGGGGAGCTCTTCGTCCACCGCAACGTGGCCAACCTCGTCCCGGTCACCGACGTCAACGCCATGGCCGTCATCGAGTACGCCGTCTCGGCGCTCGGCGTGCGGCACATCATCGTCTGCGGGCACTACGGGTGCGGCGGCGTGCGTGCTGCCCTTGAGGGCCACCAGCCGGGCGCCGTTGCTCTCTGGCTCCAGCCGCTGCGCAACCTGGCCGACGAGCGCCGCGACGAGCTGGACGGCCTGCCGTCCGATCAGGCCCGCTGGGACCGGCTGTGCGAGCTCAACGTAGCGGCGCAGGTGCACGCCGTGGCGCGGTCGGAGGTCGTCGAGTCAGCGCTGGAGCGAGGTGTGCCGCTCGCGGTGCACGGCTGGATCTATGATCTCGGGGACGGCCTCTTGCGCGACCTCGAGGTCACCGTTGGACTCGCCGCGGGAAGTGGGCACCAGGCTGGCCCGGCGGCACCCGCTCCTGGCTCGGGAGGGCACTGAGGTGTTCCACGACATCCCCGCACCGGTCGAGGCCCGCATGGACGAGCTCCACCGGCTCAACGTGCGGCAGCGCGCCGAAGGCATGCCGCGCCTTCGGGGGAACGGCCCGGTGCCGGTGAGCGGAGAACGGCCGGGGCGCCTGAGGCGCGCCTGAGGGACTGACTCGCCCCCGGCGTTCAGTCAGGGCGGAGCGAGCAGGCCGCGGGCCAGCGCCCTGATCCCGTACTCGAAGTCGGCTCCAAGGAAGTCCTCCGCGCGCACCGGCGCGCTGCGGAGGTGGGGGGACCCATCCTCCGGGCACGCCGCTTCCTGCTCCGCGGGCTGCCCGGCGGCGTTCTCCCGGCCGTCGCACTCCACCGCCAGGCCGACGAGCCCTCTCACGACCGCCGCGACCGCGTTCATGCCGGCCATGGCGCGGGATGGCGGCAGGCCGGCGTCCGAGAGGATACCGAGCAGTACCTCGACGGGTCGCATCGCCGTGGCGGTGGCCGGGCTGCGGGTGAGCACGATGGGCAGCGCTCGCGCGTGCGCGAGCAGGGCGTCGCGGTAGGACAAGGCGGCTCGCAGTATGCGTTCTTCGGCGGGCGCCGACCGGTCGTCATCGTCCAGGGCGATCTCTGCCATCACTGCCTCGACGATGGCGTCGAGCAGGGCGTCCTTGTTCGGCAGGTGGTAGTACACGGCCATCGGATCGACGCCGAGATCGGCGCCGAGACGGCGCATGGAGAGGGCCTCGGGGCCGTCACTGTCCACGAGATCGAGCGCCGTGGCCACGATTCGTTCGCGCGTGAGGGGTGTGTCCGGCGCTTTCTTGCGTGCGCCCGCGGCGCTGCTGTCGCTCATGCGCGGCTGCCTTTCGCCAGTGGTTGACACCCGTATTCTACACCGTAGAATGAGCACGTCATGTTCTACACCGTAGAACCGAGGAGCGGATGAGTGGTGTGACGAGCAAGGGATCCCTGGCACTCGAGACGCGTCTCGAAGGGATCCTCGCGAAGTACGAGGCGCGTTCCGACACCGGGGCCGTGCGCTTCGCCCTCGCCTCGCCTTCTCGCGGCTGGAGCTGGGAGCGGACTCTCGATGCAGCCTCCGGCAGGGGCCAGTACTTCATCGCCAGCGCCACCAAGCTGTACGTGACGGCCCTCGCGATGCAGTTGAGGCACGAGGGCCTGCTCGATCTCTCGGCTCCTGCGGCGGCCTACCTCGATGCGCCGGTCATCGCCGGTATCCACGTGCTCGACGGCGTCGACTCCAGCGCTCGCGTCACGGTCGCCGAGCTGCTCTCCCACACCTCGGGCATCGCCGACTACTTCGAGCAACGCCGGCACGACGGGACCACGACCATCGGCAGGGCGCTCGATGAGGACTTCTCCTGGAGCCTGGACGAGGTGCTGCGCATCACCAGGGAGGACCTCACGCCGCGATTCCCGCCGTCGTCTCCCGGCAGGGCGTTCTACTCGGATACCAACTACCAGCTGCTCGGGGCAGTCGTCGAGGCCGTCACCGGGACCTCGTACGAGGAGGCCCTGCGCTCGCGGATCCTGGAGCCTCTGCGTCTCGTGGACACCTACCCCTTCACGCGCGAGACGCTCGACAAGTACGTCACTGTGGACGACATGCTCCACGGCGCACGGCGCATCTCGATACCGTGCGCGATGGCCTCGGTGCGCGCAGACGGTGGGATCGTCTCGACGGTCGGCGACGGTGTCGCCTTTCTGGAGGCGTTCATGACTGGTGGGCTGTTCCCGGAGGAGTACCTCGCCGAGCTGCAACGCCGCTGGACGCCCATCTTCCGTCCCCTCGAGTACGGCGTCGGCATCATGAGGTTGTCGCTCCCGCGCTACTACACGATGTTCACGAGCGTCCCGCCGATGGTCGGTCACTCCGGCGCATCCGGCGCAGTGCTGTTCTTCGTGCCCGATCTGGACCTGTATGTGTCGGGGACGGTCAACCAGGTGAAGAAACGCAGCCTGTCGTACAACGTGATGGTGCGCCTCGTGACGGCGTGCCGGGCCGCATGGAGGCGCTGAGATGACGGTGCCCGGTGTCGAGCAAGACTCCATCCTGCTGGTCGGCGGGACAGGCGTGGTCGGCCGCCAGATAGCCGAGGCGGTACGCAGGCGGCACCCCGAGCTGTCGCTCGTCCTCGCCAGCCGGGACTCCGCGAGGGCGGCCGCCGTCGCGGCCGAATCGGGCGCCGCGGCCGGCGTCGCCGTCGACGTGAGCCGTCCGGCGCCGCTCGCCATCGCGCCCGCCGCCGTGATCTCGGCGGTCAACGACCCGGGCGACCATCTGCTCGCCGACGCCCTTCGCCTGGGTGTACCGTTCCTCGATATCGCGCGCTGGACGGACCGCGTCAGGTCGGCGTCGGCGCTCGTTCGAGCCGGAGACCCCAAGGCGCCCGTGCTTCTCTCCTCCGGCTGGATGGGCGGGATCTGCGCGACGCTCGCGGCCGGGGTGGCTGCGGAGATGAGCGCGGTTGACAGCATCGATATCAGCGTCCTTTATGCCCTCAAGGACAAGGCGGGCCCCGACTCGGCCGAGTACATGGACCGCCTGGCCACGCCCTTCGTGGTGACGATCAACGGTGACATCCGGGTGGTGAAGCCGTTGAGCGACGGGCGCCGCGTCAGCTTCCCCGGCGGCGGACGCTCCAAGGTCTATCGCTTCGACACGCCGGACCAGCTCACGCTGCCGGCGACGACAGGCGCCGGTACTGTTGCGGCGCGCATCGGCTTCGACGACGCCTTCACGACGTCGCTCCTCGTGGGGCTCGTGAGGTCGGGCCTCTGGAGGCTGATCAGCGGCGAGCGTTTCACCGGCCTGCGTCGCCGGGTGCTGTACAACCCCGGCGAGGGGGCCGGCCATCATGTGCTCGTCGACGTGCGTGGCCGGGAAGCCGGCGGGCGGGAGGTGCGTCGGCGCGTCGCCATCGGCGATCCGCTCGGCCAGACGCACCTCACGGCCGTGGCCGCGCTCGTTCAGCTCGAACGCCTGCTGGGCCTCGACGGCGCGCCGCCGCCCGAGCCCGGGCTGGTGTACCCGGACACGGCGCCCCGGCTCGAGGCGGCGCTTCAGACGCTCGGGGAGTCCGGCGTCTCCGTCACCGTGCGCTGATGTACCACGTTGTCTGACGGCCGCGGTCCCCACGCCCTCAGGAGGTGACCATGGCCCGCAGCGAGACCCGTATCCTCACCGGAAGGGCGCTCGTCGGCGCCCTCGCGACGTCGCTGGCGCTGCTCGTCGCCGTGGCCCCGGCCGGCCTCGTCCCAGACGCGTCCGCGGCCGCGACTGCTCTGAAGGGCAAGGTGTGGACCGCCACGTACGTCCGGGGTATCGGGGAGGTCCCGCCGTCTGCATCGTTCACGTCGACGGCGGAGTTCGGCTCCAGGACCGTGCGGGGCCGTGGCGCGGTGAACTCGTATCGGGCCCGGTACATCGCGCGGGGCGACGGCACCATCCGCATCTTCGACCCCGTGTCGACGCTGACGGCAGGGACGCCCGAGGCCGACGCGCAGGAGCGCGCGTTCTTCAAGGCGCTGAGCAGGTCGGCCACCTTCCGGATCTCGGGCGATGTCCTCAAGCTGCGAGGCAGGCACGGTGGGCTGGTGATCGCCTTCGTCGCCAGTCCCGCGGGCCTGCTCGCCGGCACGTCATGGAAGGCGGTCGAGGTCACCGGCGCCGAAGGCGGGCTCAGACCGCTCATCGCCGGCAGCGAGATCACCGCCGTGTTCGGCACCGACGGCCGCTTGGGCGGCCGCGCGAGCATCAATCTCTACGGCACGACGTACGAGGAGAGGGACGGCGGGGCGCTCACCATCGACCCGCGCATCATCAGCACCCTGATCGCGGGTCCCGAAGAGCCCATGGCGCAGGAGCAGGCCTATCTCGCCGCTCTGCCGCGCGTGATCGCGTACGAGATCGTCGGCGACGGACTGTGGCTGCGCGACGCCCGTGGTGCGCCGCTCGCACACTTCGCCGCGGGGCACTAGGCGCACGCCGGCGGTCCGGCGCCGCGGCGGACGTGGCCCGGGGGCGCAGGCGTGCGAACCCGGCAGCCGCAAGCGGGAGTCTCTCTCCCGACACGACACCCCTGCGGCCTCAGGAGGTCGCCATGACACGCACCCTGGCCGGATCGCCGGCGCACACGCTCCTCACCGTCGCCGCCGGCGTGCTGCTGGTCGCCGGCCTGCCGCTGCTGGCCGTCGCCTGCGGCGCATCCGGCTCCTCGTCCGGTGCGACGGCGGCGCTCGAAGACAAGCTCTGGACCGCGACGCAGATCGACGGCGTCGAGGAGCTCCCGCCCGCCGACGAGTCCGCCTCGACGGCCAGGTTCGTGGACGGCACGGTCGGTGGCTCCGGCGGCGTGAACAGCTACAGCGCCTCGTACGTGGCCACAGACGACGGGACTCTCGACATCCAGCGACCGGTCTCCACGCTGATGGCGGGACCGCCCGCGGCGAACCAGCAGGAGACGGCCTTCTTCGCGGCGCTGATCGCGGCCGAGACCTTCGCGGTCGACGGCGACACCCTCAAGCTGTTCGGGCCGCAGGACAAGCTTCTCGTCACCTTCGCCTTCACGCCTCCCACGGAGTTGACCGGCACCACCTGGAGCGCTCTGGCCTACAACAACGGCAGGGGAGGGCTCCAGTCGCTCGCCGCCGGCAGCCAGATCACCGCGGTGTACGGGGACGACGAGAGCCTGACCGGTGGGGCGAGCGTCAACACTTACTCCACGACGTACGTCGCCGAGGCGGACGGAGGGATGACCATCAGTCCGCAGATCGTCGTGACCGAGATGGCGGGCCCGGAGGAGCTCATGGAGCAGGAGCAGGCCTACCTCGCGGCGCTGCCGCGCACCGCCACCTACAGCATCGAGGGCGATGAGCTGTGGCTGCGCGATGCCGACGGGGCAGCGCTCGCGCACTACGTGGCAAGTGAGGCGCTGAGACAGGGTGGCCGCCCGGCGCGCTTCTCCAGTCGCGCAGGGCGGCGACTCTGCTGCGTGTGCGCATGGGCCGCACGGTGCAGGCCGGTCCGCAGTCTGCCGATAGGGGGGTGACGGGCCGCGCGGTCTTCGACCGTCCGCCGCGCGCAGTGTCCGCACCACGGCCGGGAGGGCGACGTGTCCGACAGGTACACCGTGTCCAGCTATCTCATCGACCGCCTGTTGGACGTCGGCGTGAGGCACGCGTTCGGCGTTCCCGGCGACTACGTGCTGGACTTCCTGGACCACGTGGTCGCCAGTGACCTTGAGTGGGTCGGCACCTGCAACGAGCTGAACGCCGGCTATGCGGCGGATGGGTACGCGCGGCTCAACGGGGCCGGAGCCGCCGTGGTCACCTACGGCGTCGGCGGCCTGAGCATCATGAACGCTCTGGCCGGCGCCTACGCAGAGCAGGTGCCGCTGATCCTGGTCAGCGGCGCCCCGCCCGCCCGGCGACGGGAAGCGGGCGCCATGGTCCACCACCTGATCTCGAGTTACTACCTGCAGCTCGACATCTGCACGAAGATGACGGCCGACGCGGCCATCCTCACCGACCCCGCGGCGGCTCCGGACCAGATCGACCGCGTGCTCGCCGCCTGCGTGGCACGCAAGCTGCCCGTGTACCTCGAGTTGCCGGCCGACGTGGCGCTGGCGCCGTGCCGGCGGCCGGGCGCGCTCGCCGATGAGCCGCCGGCGGTCTCGGACGAGGAGAGCCTCGCTGAGTGCATGGCCGAGGTCGCGGCGCTGGTCGACGCCGCCGAGCATCCGCTCGTGCTGGCGGGCGTCGACCTTCTGCGCTTCGGCCTCGGCGATGAGGCGCTCGCGCTGGTGGAGACCACCGAGATCCCGTTCGCCACCATGCTCAGCAGCAAGTCGCTACTGCCCGAGCTGCACCCGCAGTTCGTAGGCATCTACCAGGGCGGCTGGAGCCGCGTTTCGGTGCGTGATGAGGTCGAGGCCGCCGACTGCGTACTCTCGCTCGGCGTGCGCCAGACCGACCTGGACACCGGGCTCTTCAGCGCTGTGCTCGACGGGCCCCGCGTGATCAGCGCCGGTGGCGGCGAGGTGCGCATCGGACATCACTACTACCGCCAGGTCGAGCTGGGCGACCTCATGCGCGGCCTCACGGCTGCGCTCCGGCCGCGCACCTACCTGTGCTCGCACCCGGCGAGCGGCTACCGTTTCGCGAAGCCCTTCGCCCCCGAGCCAGACCGGCCGCTTACCGCCGTCAGGCTGTACGAGGCGCTCGACTTCTTCCTGGACGACGACATGATCCTGCTTGCGGAGCCGGGGGACGCATTCTGCGCGGCCCCGGAGTTCCACATCGAGGAGGCCGAGAACTTCATCGTGCAGGTGTACTACAGCTCCATCGGCTACTGCACGCCCGCCGCGCTCGGCGTGGCGCTGGCGCGGCCCGCCAAGCGCCCCGTCGTGCTGACGGGCGACGGGGCCTTCCAGATGACCGCCCAGGAGGTCTCCACCCTGGTGCGCAGGCGTCTGCCCGCCCTCATCGTCGTCATCAACAACGACGGCTACCTGGTGGAACGGAAGCTCCACGAGGACGGCGTCTACAACGACATCCAGATGTGGGACTACAGGCGCCTGCCGGAGGTGTTCGGCGACGAGTCGTTCGTGGCAGGCTACCGCGCCGAGACCGAGGAGGAGCTCGATGCGGCGCTCGAGGGCGCCACCGCGAACCGTGACAAGCTGGTGCTCGTCGAGGCCTGCATCCCGGGCCGCGACTGCTCGGACGGCCTTGAGCGGCTCGGGCGGTCGTTCCGCGCGGCGCCCGCGCCGGGGAAGTGAGCGGCGGGCTGCCTGTGCTGATGTGGGCGGCCGCCCGCTCCGCTCAGCCGCCCCAGCGCCCCCAGTCTTCGCGCTCCTCGCGCCCGCGGCGCCAGTGGAAGCGCGCGACGATGGGGGCGTCGCGGAGCTCGGGATGCGCCGCCGACAGGGCTGAGTCGCCGCTCTTGAGCGCGTCGAGGACGAGGTCGCGGTAGCGGTGGAAGATGCCCACGCGCATCCGCGCCGTGCCGAACACCGGCAGGCCGCCCTGGGCGGCCATGTGCAGCTCCAGGCGAGGCCCGTCGTCCACGACCCACTCGCCCAGGACCTCGTCCCGCTCCAGCCGCACCTGGAGGGTGCGGAGCGCCGCCGCATCGTAGTCCGCGCCGATGCTCAAGAAGAGGTGGCCGGTCCGGTCCGAGTGCGTGAGCGTGTAACGGCGCGGTGTGAGCGGGCTGTCGCGCCCGGTGCCGGGCAGGAACGTCACGTGGAGGCGAGCGGTATCGAGCACTTCAGGCGGGGAGTCGCTGGGGCGTCATGTGCGGCGGTGCCTCCCGGGGCGTCATCGGCGTCCGCGTAGGGTATACCGGGGTGGCGGTCGCGGCGGCAAGTCGCGAACGTCCCTGTGCGTGGTCGCGGGCAGCGGGCCACGCGCCCGGGTAGACTGCCCTGGAGGTGCCCGCCGTGGAGAAGCCCGACAGAACCGCGCTCGTGACCCTGCCGGTGACGGTGCTCGTCGCCGTGGGCGTGGCCGTGGCCGGGAGTCAGGGCGGGGCGACTTTGGGCGGCGTGCCCGTCTTCGCCCTCTGCATCGCCCTCGCGTTCGTGGCGCAGTGGGCGGTGTTCGTCCCAGCGTATCTTCGGCAGACCGAGCGGTTCTACGACATCACGGGCAGTGTCACGTACATCACCGTCACCGCGGTCGCCGTGCTGCTCTCGCCGGCTGCGGACGCGCGTTCCCTCCTCCTTCTGGCCCTGGTGGTGGTCTGGGCCGTGCGTCTCGGGGCGTACCTCTCGTTGCGCATCCGCAGGTCGGGCAAGGACGAGCGCTTCGATGCCATCAAATCGTCGTTCCCGCGCTTCCTGAGCGCGTGGACGCTGCAGGGGCTGTGGGTGAGCCTGACTCTCTCGGCCGCTCTCGCCGCGATCACCGCGGACGCGCGGGAGGATCTCGGCGTGGTCTCGTACGTCGGTCTCGCGTTGTGGGTGCTCGGGTTCACGGTCGAGGCCGTGGCCGACCTCCAGAAGAGCCGTTTCCGCGCCGATCCGGCCAACCGTGGACGGTTCATCAGCGGCGGGTTGTGGGCCTGGTCCCGGCACCCGAACTACTTCGGCGAGATCGTCCTCTGGATCGGCGTGTTCGTGATCGCCGCACCGGTCCTGAGCGGCTGGCTGTGGATCGGTGTTCTCTCACCCGTGTTCGTGACGCTGCTGCTGACGCGCGTGAGCGGCATACCGCTGCTGGAGAAGCGCGCCGACCGCACATGGGGTGGGCAGTCGGAGTACGAGGCCTACAAGGCGAGCACGCCGGTTCTGGTGCCGCGCCCGCCGAGGAGAAGGTGAGCGAGGGCCGGCCGGCGGAAGCGGGGCCGGCCGTGCGGGCACTCATCCTCGACATGGACGGCCTGATCTTCGACTCCGAGCGGCTCGCGCGCGAGGCCTGGCGTGCCGCCCTGCTCGCGCGAGGCTACCGGCTCACGGACGAGGTGTACCTGCGGGCCGTCGGGCGCACGGCCGCGGAGGCACGGGACGTCTTCGTGAAGGCCTTCGGCGCCGGGCTGCCGATCGACGAGGTCGAGGAGGACAAGACCCGACGACTGCGTGTGCTGCTCGGCGAGGCGCCGACGGTGAAGCCCGGCCTCGATGCACTGCTGGACGAGGCCGGCCGGCTGGAACTTCCGGCCGCCGTGGCGAGCGCGACGGCGGCGGCCGAAGTTCGGCGCCGGCTCGCCGCCGCCGGACTGGAGCGCCGGATCGCCGTCGTAGCCGGCGGTGACGAGGTGAGCGCCGGCAAGCCGGCGCCCGACCTGTTTCTGCGGGCGGCCGAGCTGCTGGCCGTCCCGCCCGCCGCCTGCCTGGTACTCGAGGACGCGGAGGCCGGCGTCCGCGCCGCGGCAGCGGCCGGCATGCCGGCGATCATGGTCCCCGACCTCGCCCAGCCGTCGGCGGCGTGCCGGGCGCTCTGCGTCGCCGTGGTGGACTCGCTGGCGGCGGCCGTGCCGGTGCTGCGCTCGCTGGCCGCCTCTCCGCGCACATGAAGCAGCGCCTGCTCCGTCCGTTCGCGTCACCGGATGAGTACTTCGATGAGGTCCGCACGCTCGTCGCCGACCTGGCGCACTCCGGTCACGCCGCGGCGGCAGCGGACCTCCGAGGGGGCTTCGGCTGCCTCAACGGCCTCACAGACGGCTGGGCGCTCTTCCTCGAGGCAGTCGAGGCCGTCGCCGGCCGCTACGGGCCGGATCTCTCCGGCGAACAGCGGCGTCGGCTCGACGGTGTCCGCTGCGTCGCCGACCGTGTGACGCACCGCCACTGACCGCGTCGCGCGCCGCCGCCGGCCACCTCTTCTTCGATGGGATCCGCAGGCCGGTCGGCAGCCGGCCTCGGTCTCCGCTCGCGGCGTTCGCCGGGGATAGACTGGACCCACCGGGGTCGATGTGAGGTGGTGCCGATGAGCGGATTCGCGGAGTACCGGGAGTACGACGGGCTGGGCCTGGCCGAGCTGGTGAGGACGAAACAGGTCTCGGCCGCCGACCTCGTCGAGGAGGCGGTCGCACGCATCGAGGCGCGCAATCCCGCCGTCAACGCGGTGATCAGGCCGCTGTTCGCTGAGGCGCGGGCGGCGGCCCAGGAGCCGCTCCCGGAAGGGTCGTTCGCCGGCGTGCCGCTGCTGCTCAAGGATCTGATCTGCGCCGCGGAGGGGGTGCCGACCAGCTGCGGCACGCGGATCCTTCGAGACGTGCCGCAGCAGCGGGACAGCGAGATGGTGCGGCGCTTCCGCGCCGCGGGGTTCGTCATCGTCGGCAAGACCAACCTGCCCGAGTTCGGCCTGCTCCCGTACACCGAGCCGGAGGCCTTCGGCCCCACCAACAATCCGTGGAGTCTGGAGCGCACGGCCGGCGGCTCCAGCGGCGGCTCCGCCGCCTCCGTGGCCGTCGGCATGGTGCCCATCGCCTCGGGCGGAGACGGCGGCGGCTCCATCCGCATCCCCGCCTCCTGCTGCGGGCTCTTCGGCCTCAAGCCGAGCCGCGCGCGCACGCCTACGGGTCCCGACTTCGGTGAGCTCTGGCGCGGCTTCGTCCAGGAGCATGTGCTCACACGCTCTGTGCGCGACAGCGCTGCCGTCCTGGACGCGGTCGCCGGACCGGACGTGGGCGCGCCGTACTGGGCTCCGCCCGCGGCGCGCCCCTTCCTCGACGAGGTCACCGCGGAGCCCGGGCGGCTGCGCATCGCCTTCACGGCGAAGCCGCTCATGGGCCACGACGTGCACCCGGACTGCCTCGCGGGCCTGGACGCCACGGTGAGCCTGCTGGAGGAACTCGGTCACGAGGTCGTGGAGGCGGCGCCGCCGATGGAGCGTGAGTCTTTCGCGGTGTCGTACATCCTGGTGCTGGCCGGAGAGACAAGGGACGCGGTGGCCGCGGCCGCGCGCGCCGCCGGACGAAGGCTCTCTTTCGCCGACTTCGAGACCGGCACGGCCGCTCTGGCGCTGCTCGGCCAGGCGTACAGCGCGGGGGACTTCGCCGCCGCTCTCAACAACCTCCAGCGCGCGTCGCGGCGCATCGCCGGGTTCTTCGAGCGGTACGACGTCCTGCTCACGCCGACGCTCGCGCAGCCGCCGGTGCCCACGGGGTCGCTGCAGCCGAGCGCTGCGGAGCGCCGCCAGATCGCCCTCGTCGGCCGGCTGAACGCGGCCTGGCTGCTCAAAGCGCTGCGGGTGGTCAAGCCGCTGGCCGACAAGACCTTCGACTTCATGCCCTACACGGCCGTCTTCAACGTCACCGGACAGCCGGCGATGTCCGTGCCGCTGCACTGGAACGCGCAGGGTCTGCCCATCGGCATGCAGTTCGCCGGCCGCTACGGTGCCGAGGCGGTGCTCTTCCGCCTGGCGGGGCAGCTCGAGCGCGCCAGGCCCTGGTTCGCCCACGTGCCGCCCGCGTTCGCAGGCTGACCAGAGGGGGACCGACGTGACCGCGCTACCGACCGGGAGGCCATCGTGACTAACGAGACGAGACACCTGCTGGGCTGGCTCGCTATGCCGGCGGCTGCCGTGGCGAACGGGGTGCTGCGCGACGTCACCTACGGCAGGCGGATGAGCCGCACGGCGTCCCACTCGCTCGCGGTCTGTCCGCTGGCTGCCTTCATCCTTGTCTGGGCCGCGCTGCTGCAGCGGCGGTGGCCGCTTCCCGGGCGCGGCCCGGCGCTTCGTGTCGGGGCGCTCTGGCTGGCCTTCACCCTGGCGTTCGAATTCGGCATGGGAGCCGCCCGCAAGGTCCCGGTGCGCGACATGCTCGCCCAGTACGACGTACGCCGCGGCAACCTGTGGCCGCTCGTCCCGCTCGCGGTCGTCGCGGCGCCGCTGATCGTCTGGCGCCGGACGAGGGGCGGCGCATGAGGTCGCCCGCCCTCAGCATCCGGCCCGAGACCCCGGCCGACGAGGCCGGCGTCCGTACGGTGGAGGAGCGCGCCTTCGGACGTCCGGTCGAGGCGCGCCTGGTCGACGCTTTGCGGGCCGCCTGCCCCGATCGGCTCTCGCTGGTCGCGGTCACCCCCGCCGGCGAGGTGGTCGGGCACGTGCTCTTCACGCCGGTCACCATCGGGCCCGGCGGACCAGCCGCGGCCGGCGCCCACGGCACCGCCGTACCTCCGGGCATGGGGCTCGGCCCCCTGGCGGTGCTCCCCGAGCTCCAGCGACAGGGAATCGGCAGCGCCCTCATGGAGCGCAGCCTCCTGGACCTTCGCGCCGCGGGGTGTCCCTTCGTTGCCGTGGTCGGCCATCCGGAGTACTATCCCCGGTTCGGGTTCGTCCTCGCCTCGGGCCTGGGTCTGAGGTCGCAGTGGGACGCTGTGCCGGACGAGGCCTGGATGGCTCTGGTCCTGGATCCCGCAGCGCCGCCGGCCGGGGGCGTCGTCCGCTTTCATCCGGAGTTCGACGCCGCCGCGCAGGACGCTCCGGCGGTTCAGACGCCGGCGACGACGGAGTAAGGAGGCCCTAAATGTTCGCGATCGCAGGTCCAGACGGCTTCGAGGACGTCCTCCCCGGCGTGCGCCGCAAGACCCTGTGCTACGGGCGCGAGACCCTCATCACCGAGTTCCGCCTGGTCGAGGGGCACGAGCTGTCGCAGCACAGCCATCCCCACGAACAGACCGGCTACCTGGTGAGCGGCCGACTGCGGTTCACGATCGACGACGAGACGCGCGAGGTCGGGCCCGGCGACAGCTGGTGCATCCTCTCCGGCGCGGTGCACGGGGCCGTCGTGCTCGAAGACGCGGTCGCAGTGGAGGTGTTCTCTCCGGTGCGAGAGGACTTCCTGCCGGACGACGGGGCCTGACGTGCGCGAGGCGCGCCGAGAGGACGTGCTCGCGCTGCTCGCGATGATGGAGGAGTTCTCCGCCGAGGCCGGGTTCGTCCTCGACCGGTACGCGGCGCGCGAGTCGTTCGAGACGCTCCTCGCGGACTCCCGCCTCGGGCGCGTGTGGCTGGTCGAGGCGGACGACGACGCTGTCAGCGGCTGCGACCGACGAGCCGCCCAAGGCGTGACCACGAGAGGAGCAGGTGATGGGCAGAGTCATCCACTTCGAGATACACGCGACCGACCCGGAGGCGCTGGCCGCCTACTACGTCGGTCTGCTCGGCTGGGAGCTCGACCTTCAGCCGGGCATCGAGTACTGGCTCATCCGCACGGGGCCTGAGGACCAGCCGGGCATCAACGGCGGGCTGCTACGCAGACACGTGCCCGGCCCGGCGGGCGGACCGGTCGTCAACGCGTTCGTCTGCACGGTGCAGGTCGAGTCGCTGGCCGACACGCTGGCGCGCAACGAGGAGCTCGGCGGCGAGGTCGCGTTGCCGCGCATGCCGGTGACGGGGATGGGCTGGCTGGCGTACATCAGGGACCCCGACGGGAACACCCTGGGCCTGCTCGAGACGGACCCCTCGGCCGCCTGAAGGGGCAGCCCGGCGAGACGAGGCGGCGCGGGCGTGGCTGGCCGATCTGCCACGCCCGAGCTGGCGCCCGGCGTCGTGCGCCCGGCCGGGAGTTGACGCCTGCCGCCACCGTTGATATGTTTTCTCACCTCGGGATGAGAGCGATTCTCAATACGCTGCAGGAGGCTCGAGGTGAGCAACCGGGAGCCCGAACACGACATCGCGGCGGTCTTCCACGAGAAGGGCATCCCCTTCACGCGGCAACGTCGTTTGGTATGGGACTTCTTCGCGAGCGCCGACCGTGCCGCCACCATCACCGAGGCGGCCGAGGCGCTGCGTCCCGAGGGCGTTGGCCAGGCCACCGTCTACCGCACCGTCACACTGCTGGGTGACCTGGGCCTGCTGGCCCGCGTGCAGGACCGGCGCGGCGAGATCTGCTACACCGCGCCGCCCATCGGGCACAGCCACCCGCTGATCTGCGGCGTCTGCCGGCGCATCGTCCGCTTCGACGGCAACGGCGACGTCAAGGATCTGGAGAAGCGTCTGGAGCGCGAGACCGGCTTCAGCATCTACGGGCACCACCTCGAGGTGTACGGCATCTGCCCCGAGTGTGCCGCACTGGGAGGTCGGGATGAGTGACGTGACGGCGACCGACACCGCCGCGCCGGCGCCCGACGGCGCCGGGGAGATCTGGTCCGGCGCCGCCGAGCTTGCGGGGCGCCGCTTCTTCGTCTCCTGGAGCGGCGGCAAGGACGCCTGCCTGGCGCTGCAGCGGGCCGTGGCCGCAGGCGGACGACCCGCTGCCCTGGTCTGCATGCTCCATGAAGGCGGCCGCGTGAGCCGCGGACACGGCCTGCCGCTTAGCCTGTTGCAGGCGCAGGCCGCGGCGCTCGGCATCCCTCTCGTCACGCGTACCACCACCTGGGACGACTACGAGGCAACCCTCGTCTCGCTGCTCCACGAGCTTCGCGACCAGGGTGTAGAGGCCGGCGTGTTCGGCGACATCGACCTGCAGGCGCACCGCGACTGGGTGGAGAACGTCTGCGAGATCTGCGGCCTGAGCTGCCATCTGCCGCTGTGGCTGGAGCCTCGGCGCCGCCTGCTCGAGGAGTTCCTCGGCGCCGGCGGCGTGGCCACCATCGTCGCCGTCGACCAGTCGAAGCTCGGCCGGGAGTTCCTCGGTCTCGTCCTCGACAACGGCGTCATCTCCCGCCTCGAGGCCGCAGGCGCCGACGCCTGCGGTGAGGAGGGGGAGTACCACACCATGGTCACCGCCGGCCCGCTGTTCTCTGCGCCGGTCCCGCTCTCATGGACCGGTGTCGACGAGCGCGACGGCCACTGGGTCCTCACGTACGAGTAACGGCGTTCTCACAGGAAGGGAGTCATTATCACCATGAGTACCACCCGCACCCTGCGTCTTCTTTGGGCGCTCGTCCTGCTCGCCGCCTTCGTCGCCGGCGCCGGCGCTCTGGCCGCCTGCGGCTCGTCGGACGAGGCGACCGGCGAGACCGCGTCAGCATCCCCCTCGGCGGCCGCCGGCGGCGAGATCTCCGTGACCGACGGCACCGGCGCCACCGTCACCATGGCGCAGCCGGCCGAGCGCATCGTCAGCCTCGCGCCCGCCAATACCGAGATCGCCTTCGCCGTCGGCGCCGGCGCCAAGATGGTGGCCGGCACCAGCTACGACGACTATCCGGCTGAGGCCGCGGATCTCCCCAAGATCGGCGACTTCGCCAACCCGAGCGTCGAGAAGATCGCCTCCTTCGAGCCGGATCTGGTGCTCGCCGCCGGCGGTATCCAGGAAGACCTGCGCAGCAAGCTCGAGGACCTGGGCATGACGGTCTACGTGGTGGACCCCAAGACCTACGCCGATGTCGTGACGGACGTGAAGAACGTCGGCCTGCTTGCGGGTACGTCCGAGCAGGCCCAGCCGGTCGTCGACACGATGGAGCAGGCGGCCGCCGAGGTCGCCGAGAAGGTCGGTGGCCTTGAGCCGGCCTCCACGTTCCTCGAGATCTACTCCAAGCCGCTCATGACCGCCGGGTCGGAGACGTTCATCGACGACATGATCACCATGGCCGGCGGCACGAACATCGGCGCCGAGGCCGGCAGCGGCTTTCCCGAGTTCAGTACCGAGGTCCTCGTGAACGACGATCCGCAGGTGTACATCGCCGACTCGGGCTCGATGAGCGAACCGGGCGCTATCTCCGAGCGTGCGGGGTTCGCCGACCTCACGGCCGTCAGAGACGGCAGGGTGTACGTGATCGAGGACAGCATCATCGCCCGTCCGGGTCCGCGTCTGGCCGACGGCCTCCGGCAGCTGGCCGAGATGATCCACCCCGAGGCGTACTCGGCGCAGTGACGCCCGTGACAGACAGGGGCGCGCGGTGCTGAGCCGCCGCGCCGACAAGGGCGCGCGCAGGTGACGCGCATCGCGCGCGCCGGCGTGTGGCCGGGCATCGCCCTGGCCGCCGGCATCCTCGTCCTGTGCATGGTGCTGGCGCTCGTCCTCGGACCGGTCTCGCTGTCGCTCAGGGAGCTTTGGAGCCTGGTGACGGCGGGACCGGTCGACGGCGACCTGCAGAATGCGATCTTCTGGGACATCCGCCTGCCGCGCGTGCTCGTGGCCTGCCTGGTGGGCGCCGCGCTGGCCGTTGCCGGGGTCGTCCTGCAGGACCTCTTTCTGAACCCGCTCACCGACCCGTACGTCACCGGCGTGTCGTCCGGCGCCGCGCTCGGCGCGACCATCGGCATCGTGCTCCACCTCTCCGGCCTGTACTGGACCACGGTGCTGGCTATCATCGGGGGTCTGGGCACCCTGCTGCTCGTGTGGGCGGCGGCGCGACGACGCGGTCGTATCGACGTGTTTGTCCTGCTCCTTGCGGGCGTCACCATCTCGTACCTCGCCAGCGCCGTGGTCACCGTCCTCATGATCAAGGCCAGCGCCGACATGCACGCGATCGTGTACTGGCTCATGGGCAGCTTCTCGGGGCGCGGCTGGCCCGACGTGAAGATCGCCCTCATCGTCGTCCCGTTCATGGTGGTGCCGCTCCTTTTCACCAGGGAGATGGACATCCTGCTGCAGGGCGAGAAGCGCGCTCTGGAGCTGGGGGTGGAGGTCGAGCGCACGAAGCGGCTGCTGCTGGTGACGGCGGGGGTGCTGACGGCCTTGGCGGTGTCGGTGAGCGGCATCATCGGCTTCGTGGGCCTCGTGGTGCCGCACATCGTGCGGCTGCTTGTCGGCCCCGGCCACCGGGGCCTGCTGCCGGTCTCGTTGCTGGCCGGCGCCTCCTTGATGGCCGTCGCCGACCTGCTCTCGCGCACCGTGGTCGCGCCCAACGAGATCCCCGTGGGGGTGGTCACGACCTTCGTGGGCGCGCCGCTGTTCGTGTATCTGCTGCGGCGCGGGAAGCGCTCGGGATGACGGCCCTGGTGGCAGTCGGGCCGCCGGCGCCGAGGAGCGCGTGATGGCGCCCCTCGTCTCCGTCCGCGACGTGGCCTTCGCCTACGACGAGCGCCCGGTGCTCCGGCGCGTGAGCTTCGATCTGGAGCCCGGCGGCTTTGTGGGCATCGTCGGTCCCAACGGGAGCGGCAAGTCAACGCTGATCGACCTCGTCGACGGCATCCTGCGTCCGAACGAGGGTGACGTGCTCGTGGCCGGCCGCTCGACCGGCGCCTACCGGCGGCGCGACATGGCACGCGAGGTCGCGCTCGTGCCGCAGCACTTCGACCTGGACTTCGACCTCGCGGTGCGCGAGGTCGTGGAGATGGGCGCCTACTGCCACGGCAAGGGCGCGGCGGGATGCGACGACGCGACCGGGACGCTGGCCCGCCTCGGCGTCGCCGACCTCGCCGACCGCCGCTTCGCCGAGCTCTCGGGCGGCGAGAAGCAGCTCGTCGTCCTGGCGCAGGCTCTCATGCAGCGGGCGCCGCTCCTGCTCCTCGACGAGCCGGCCTCGGCCCTGGACGTCTCGCACCAGCTGCGCCTCTTCGACCTGCTGCGCGAGCTCAACGCCGACGGGCTCACCGTGCTCTGCATCTTGCACGACCTCAACCTGGCCCTGCATTACTTCGACAAGCTGCTGGTCCTGAGCGGCGGCGAGGTCGCGGCGTACGGGCCGCCCGACGACGTGCTGCGGCCCGAGATCCTCGAGGCCGTGTACGGCGTGCGGGCGTACATGCACCGGCATGCCGGACGCACCTTCCTCACGTTCTCGCCGCGGCTGCGCGGCGAGCGCCGCGGCCGCGTGCACGTGGTCTGCGGGGGCGGAACGGGCGCCGGTCTGATGCGCCGGCTCGTGGACGCCGGGTACGAAGTGACCGCCGGCGTCCTCAACGCCCTCGACACCGACGAAGAGACCGGCCGCGAGCTGGGGCTGCAGATGGCGGTGGAGGCGCCGTTCTCGCCTGTGGGCGAGGAGGCGCACGCCGACAACCTGGAGCTGATGCACGCCGCCGACCTCATCCTCATCACCGCGGTGCCCATCAGCACCGGAAACGCGCGCAACGTGGAGGCGGCGCTGCAGATGGCCGCCGCCGGCACGCCGGTACTGGCCGACGCTGCGGTGCTGGACCAGGACCTCGCCGGCGTCACCGACCGGCTGGCCCCGGCCGGCGTGCGCCTGTGCGGTGGCGAGGCGGAGCTGCTCGCCGCGGTTCGTGGACTGCAGACTTCGGACGCGGACGCGCGGCCTGCGTCTGCCTGGGGCTGATCCCTCAGGGGGAACTCGCCCTCTTCCGCCGGCGTGCTCGCCACAGGCTCCGCCTGCCACGGACGGCGACGGTTTACACAGCCCTGACACGCCCACGGCCCTCGCCTGACCTTCGTCCGGCAGCATCCTCGCAGCGGAGACCACGAGGAGGGCTCATGATCGTCACGGCTTCGGCTCGCGCCCGCGAGCGGCTTGATAGCATGCAGGATGCTGGCACACCAGTGCCGGCCATGCTGCGACGCGGGGCCTCTGCGACGCCCGCTCCGTGGAGGCGTATGGACTCCACCATCCTCATCGTCGAGGACGACCGCAACATCGGCGACCTGGTCCGCCGGTACCTCGAGCGCGACGGGTATCGCGTCGCGTGGGTGCGCTCCGGCGAGGACGGCCTGGTCGAGCTGGGCAGGCAGCGTCCCGACCTCGTCGTGCTCGACGTGGGTCTGCCCGGCATGGACGGGTTCGAGGTCTGCCGGCGCATCCGTGCGGCCGGCGAGACGCCGGTCATCATGCTCACCGCGCGGGACGAGGAGGTGGACCGCGTCCTCGGGCTCGAGCTCGGTGCCGACGACTACGTGCCCAAGCCGTTCAGCCCGCGCGAGCTGGTCGCGCGCGTGAAGGCGGTGCTGCGCAGGACGCAGCCGAAGCCGTCGAGCGACGTGCTCGGCCTCGGCGGCGTGGAGCTGAAGCGCGGCGCCCGCGAGGCTACGGCCTCGGGCGCCGCGCTCGACCTCACCATGAAGGAGTTTGACCTGCTCGCCTGCTTCATGGAGCACGCCGGCCTCGTGCTCTCTCGCGAGCAGCTGCTCGAACAGGTCTGGGGCCTCGAGTTCCCCGGCGGCACGCGCACCGTCGACCAGCACGTCGCGCAGCTCCGCGCCAAGCTGGACGGCGCGCTGACCATCGGGACACTCCGCGGCGTCGGCTACAAGCTGGTGCGGCCGTGAACGCGCCTTTCTCCGCCCCGGCGCAGGAGCGGACGCCCGGCCTTACGCCGGCCTCGTCCACCGAGGAGCGACGCCGGACGCCCTGGCTCGCGATCGCGGGTGCCATCGCCGTCGCCGCCTTGCTGCTGCTCGTCCTCGCGGTGTTCGTCCGCGTCGCCCTCCGGTACTCCGACTTCGGTCTGGCGAGAGCCTACGGGTTCGTCCCCTTTCTCAGTACGGAGGGCGTCGCCGTGCTCGGCCTGGTGGGTCTCGGCGTTGCACTCGTCATCGCGATCATCGGCTGGCGGTCGGGCTCCCGTGCCCGTGCCGGCGCCGGGGGAGCAAGTGCGAGCGAAGGCCCGTCGCATCGCGCGGGGATGCTGTGGGCTGCCGGTGGCCTCGCGGTCGGCTCGGTGCTCCTGTTCATCGTGGTCTGGGAGCTGGGGCTGGGGTACGGAGTCACCGCCGGCCTGGCCCTGATCGCCGCGGCCTTGGTGATGGCGGCCGGACTGATCGCGGCCGCGATCCTGGGAGTGGGTGCGATGCGGCCCGGGCGGGCGACGTCGCTGCGCACCCGCGCCTTCGGCGTCATCGTTGCGTTGATCCTCGTCCCGAGCGTGTGTCTCTCCCTGCTCGGCGTGTACGCGTACTACGCGAGCTGGGAGCGCGCGACCCTGCTCAACACCGACCAGGCGTACTACCGTGCCGGCGAACTTGCCCGTGAGATCGAGTCGGTCCAGCGGCAGCGCGGCCGCTTCTCCGCGGAGGAGCGCGCCCGACTGGCCGCCACGATCGCCGCGGCGTACGGGAGCTGGGCACACCCGGAGGGAGCTCAGCTCGCAACGCTCGCACAGCTCCGTGCGACGAGCACGCTGCCCGCCTGGGCGATCAGGCAGCTCGAACGCGACGGCTACGCCATCGGCTCGGAGCGCGGACCGGCCGCGCTCGACGGGGCGACGAGCAAGCCTGTGGACACCGTCGCCTGGCGCGTCGGCCCCGAGACGGTGCGCTACTACGTGCCGGTGTGGACGGACACGGGCAGCTTCACCGCGCCGACCCCCGGCGGTCCGTTGATCGCCCTCGCGCTCTCAGGTATCGCGCTGATCGTGGTGCTCGGCCTGCTCGGCGCCTGGATCCTCTCACGCAGCGTCGTCCGCCCGGTGCGCCGGCTGGCGGAGGCCAGTGGCCGGCTCGCCGAAGGCGAAGCCGGCGTCACCGTGAAGCCGGAGGGACCGCGCGAACTGCGCGACCTCGCGGTCTCGTTCAACGACATGAACAGCAAGCTGACGAAGGCGCAGGAGACCGAGCAGGCGTTCCTCCTCTCGGTCAGCCACGAGCTCAAGACGCCGCTGACATCCATCCGCGGCTACGCCGAGGGCATCGGCGACGGGACGGTGCAGCCGGACGACGGCGCCGCCGTCATCGGCGCTGAGTCGAGCCGGCTGGAGCGTCTCGTCGGCGACCTGCTCGAGTCCGGCCGTATGCGCAAGAGCGCCTTCACCGTGCGCCGCGAGGCCGTTGACCTCGCCGCGGTCGCCGCGGACGTCGCGCGCCGCTGCGAGGCCACGGCGCGCGACGCCGGCCTGACCCTGCTGGTGAACACGGACGCCGGCGGCGCAGCGGGCGCCGACCACGACCGCGTACTCCAGGTCGTCTCCAACCTGGTCGAGAACGCCATCCGCTGCACCCCGGCGCCGGGCACGGTGACGATCACGACGGCGCCGGGAGTCGTCACGGTCGCCGATACCGGGCACGGCCTGACGAGCGACGATCTGCCGCGCGCCTTCGAGCGCTTCTACCTGTACACGCGGTACGGCACCGACCGGCCCGTGGGCACCGGCCTCGGCCTGGCCATCGTCAAGGAGCTCACCGAGGCGATGGGTGGCACGGTGAGCGTGGCCAGCGCCGTCGGCGTCGGCACGGCGTTCACCGTCACCCTGCCGGGCGACAGGGGCGCGGCTTCACCTGCGGCCGGGACGACAGCCGCAACCGCCGCGCCGTCCTCCATCACCGCCGCCACGGAGACGGCTTCGCCGGACCCGGCGGCGGTCGTCACCGTGTCACCCGACGCGGGCGCCCCCGCCGCGACTGAGACGACAGCCGCCACCGCCGCGCCCAAGGACGATGTCTCGTGACGTGAGGCGCCGCCGCATCTACCACTCTCGGGCCGTGAGGCGGCGCCGGTCGGCGCTCGTGGTGTTCGTCGCGGCAGTTATGGCGCTCGGCGCTGTCGCCGCCGCGCAGGGCGGCGGCAGCGAACGCGTGCGGGTTGCCTACGACCGCCGCGCCGCTGTCACGTACGCAGACACCTGGGCGCTGAAGGTGAATCCCGAGTACTGGTCGTCGCCGGACAACGACTGCGCCAACTTCGTCTCCCAGTGCCTCGCGGCCGGCGGGCTGCGGCCCACCTTCGACGCCGGCCTGGAGTGGCACGCCGACGGCACGGACTTCCCCACGGTGGCGTGGGTGAATTGCGGCGCGCAGAGACGTGCCCTCTCTGGCGAAGGCGCGGGCCGTTCGCGTGCCTTCGCCCGGGTCACGGATGCACTGCCCTCAGAATTGGCGCCGGGCGACGTCGTGTACCTGGGCAACATCGTGGCGGGCGAGGTCGTGTGGCAGCACGTCGTGATCTGCGTGGGCCGCAGGGGTGGCGAGTGGGTCTACGACAGTCACACCGCAGCTCATCGTCGGCGGCCGTTGAGCGTGTGGTACCCGGAGCACTTCTCGCTCGTCAGCTACTGCAGCGTCGCCGACACGGTGTACTACGACGCGCAGGAGTGATTGCGGATCCCGGGCTGCCCTGCGGGGCCGGCGGGCGAAGCTCCAGCCGGCCCCGCGTCACCGGTGACCCTCTCGGCATAGGCGCGCCACGGCGCCGGGGTGAGTCCGCGCCGGTGCGCCCCACGCGGCCGTGCGGTCAGACGTCGTCCGGGTCCAGCGCTCGCACGTAGGCGACGAGCTCGCGGGTCTCGTCCGAGTCGATCTTCATGAGGTCGTAGTCCACGAGCACGCCGTTGAAGTACTCGAACGTGGCCAGGTCCGTCACCGGCCCCGCCGGCAGCACGCCGGTGAAGAGGAAGCCCAGCTCTTCGAGCTGGGATGCGGCCGCCGCGGCGCCGGGCCGCGCCATGTCCACGCTCGCCTCGATCACGCGCAGCTCGGACTCGCGCAGGCGGCGCAACTCGTCGTGCAGGCGACCGCGCAGGTCGCCGCCGACCCCGGTCACCCGAAGCGTGGCGACCGAGGTCGACGGGTCGAGGCGCACCGTGATGCTCGTCTCCGCCCGAAGGTCGCGCAGCGCGTCGAGGGCGCCAGGCGGGGACCCGTCCAGCCTGCCTGGCGCGCCTATCCACCCGTAGAGGCGCGCAATCGTGGAACGGTGCCGCTCGGGCACGTCCAGCGGCACCGTCGACGGCGCACCGAAGTAGCGGTACATGGTGATCGCCGAGTTCCGATGGTGCGACTGGGCGTCCATGCCGCGGAACTCGCGGTCCGGCGGGATCGTGGCCAGGCGCACGCCGCAGGTGCCCATGCCGAGCTGCACGTTGAGGTGCTGCGTGAACGGGTGCACCGTGATGGCCTCGGCGAAGACCCCGTAGAGGCCCCGGGAGGCAGCCTCCTCCATGAGCATGTCGGCGAGCCGCCGGGCCACGTGCTTGCCGCGCCACGCCCTGCGGGTCGCGGCGATGCCGAGCTCCGGGACGTCCCGGAGCTCGTCGGGGAACGAGAGGGCGAAGTGGCCGACCACCGTGCCATCGGGGGCTGTGGCCACCACCGAGATCATGGCCCCGCTCTCGTTCAGCTCGGCGATGCGCAGCGGGTGGTACATGTCCTCGTGCAGGTACGACAGCCGGTACGTGTCGAAGATGCACTCGCTCACTGAGGCGGCCTGCTCACGGCGCAGCAGGCCGTAAGTGATGCCGTCCGCGTCGGTCGCGGGCGGCGCCTCCCGGGCGTCATCCGGGTCGAGCTCCCAGAGCTGCTCCACGTCGCCGCCCTGCAGCTCCCAGGCCCCGCGGCCGCCGATCACCAGCGCGTCGTCGTCGCCCTCGGGAAGGTCGTCGTCCCCCACCTTGCGCGCCGCTGTGTGGTGATGGAACATCATGCGCACCGTCTTGCCGCCGCGCCCCTCGTTGCGGAACTCGACCCAGTCGGCCGAGCCCTCGTCCAGGAGGCTGCGGACGAACGAGTCGGCCTCGCCGGCCCGGGACGGGTCGAACGGCGGCCCGTCGTCGTGCAGCGTGACCGTGAGTCCGCCGGGGACGACCTCGCAGGTGACGTCCACCGTCAGCACCTCGTGCGTCGCCTCCAGCACGAGGATCGCCGCCAGCTGCTGCACCACCACCGCCACGCGCTTGCGGGCGTCGTCGCGGAAGCCGGCCAGGGCGGCGCCCCCTCGCGCCGTGTCGCGCACGAGCCCGAGGAACTCAGGCCGGCTCGGCACGCTGAGTGTCACCCGCCGTGATGCGGCCGTGTCCGACCCACTCATGCTGGACCGTTCATCAGCCGGCGGCCGTCAGGCAAGCCGGTCGCGAAGCTGTGCCGCCGCGGCACGGTCTTGAGTGGCGCTCTTCTCGAACGCCTTCTTGCGCGCGCCGAGCAGCTCGCCGCAGCTCGCCACGAACGCCTCGTGGAAGCCGGCGGCGTCTTCCTCAGCTCGGGCCAGCTGCTCCACGGCGCCCGGCCAGTGGACCTCGGGCTCGGCGTCCAGCGTGCCGAGATAGGCGCCGGCGTCCAGCACCACGGCCACGCCGGCGCTCGCCTCGGTCTCCTGCCGCGTGGCGGTGAGCTTCGCCACGCGGTCGTCGTGCGTGCAGACGATCTCCTCGAGCTTGTCGCGCCAGACCTGGTCCGGCGCAATGACGCCGGCGGCCGCCGCGAGGTCGGCGCAGGCCTGCTCGGCCTCCAGTGCGAACCGCAGGGCGGCGCCGTACGTCGTGATGTCGGGGAACTGGTGAGCCACCACCTCTCCTTTGGTCGTGTCTTGTCGGGGCCGTCCTACCCGGCCGCGCAGTTCCCCTATCGGCTGCGTGGCACGAAAAGCGGAGGGTGGGGGAGCCGTGAAGCTCCCCCACCCTCCTCCGGTCAGACGGTGCCGGCGGTCCGCGCCGCGCGCGGAACGTGCCTCACCACTGCTTGTTGACGGTGCCCTCCCAGGTGCCGACCTTCTTCTCCTTCTTCTCCGCCTCGGTGAACCAGCGCGAGGTGACGCACTTGCTCTCGGTGAAGAAGCGGATGCCGTCGAGGCCGAACACGTGGCTCTCGCCGAAGAACGAGTCCTTGTGGCCGGCGAACGGGAAGAAGCTCACCGGCACCGGGATGCCGACGTTGATGCCGACCATGCCGGCGTGCGTGCGCTTGGCGAACTCACGCGCATAGTAGCCGCTCTCGGTGAAGATGCAGGAGCCGTTGGCGAAGCGGCTGTTGTTCATGATCGTGATGCCCTCTTCGAAATCCTCGACGCGCTTGATCCCGAGCACTGGGCCGAAGATCTCCTCGCGGCCGACCTCCATGTCTTCGGTCACGTGGTCGAAGATCGTCGGGCCGACGAAGAAGCCGTTCTCGAAGCCGGGGACGACGAGGTCGCGACCGTCGAGGATGAGGTCGGCGCCCTCTGCGACGCCCTTGTCGATCCAGCCCTTGACGAAGGCCTGGTGGCCGGCCGAGACGACCGGGCCGAGCTCCGTCTTGGGATCGTAGGAGCAGCCGACGACGCGCTGCTTGGCGAACTTCATCATGTAGCCGATGAACTCGTCGGCGATGGAGTTCTCGACCACGATCACGGGCAGCGCCATGCAGCGCATGCCGGCGCAGCCGAAGGTCGAGTTGATGATGCCCGCGGCGGCGCGTTCCAGGGAGGCGTCGGCCAGCACGAGGCCGTGGTTCTTGGCCTCGGTCTGCGCCTGGACGCGCTTGCCGTGCGCGGCCGCCAGCGAGTAGACGTGCTTGCCGACGCTGGTCGAGCCCACGAAGGAGACGCCGCGCACCAGCGGGTGGGTCATCATGAGCTCGGCCTCGGTGCGCGAGCAGGTCACGACGTTGACGACGCCCTTGGGCAGGCCGGCCTCGTAGAGCAGCTCGAGCAGGCGCATGCCGGTCGTCGGCACCATGCTGGCCAGCTTCAGGACGAGGGTGTTGCCGGTGACGATGCACAGCGGCAGCATCCAGCCGAAGGGGATCATGCCAGGGAAGTTGAAGGGCGCGATGCCGGCGAACACGCCGATCGGCTCGCGGTAGCTCACGGTGTCGTGCCCGGTGGACACGTTCATGAGCGACTCGCCCTTCATGGTCATCGGGGCGGAGACGCCGACCTCGCAGCCCTCGATGATCTTGATGACCTCGCCGCGCGCCTCGTCGAGGTTCTTGCCGAGCTCGCGCGAGCAGAGATAGGTGATCTCCTCGGCGTGCTCCTCGAGCAGGGCCTTCCAGCGGTAGAGCACCTGGGTGCGCTTCTGGATCGGCGTCGTCGACCAGGTCTGGAACGCCCTGTGGGCGCTCTCGATGGCGGCCTCGACCTCTTCGGCCGTGCAGCACGGAGCCTCGGCGAACACCTCGCCGGTGGAGGAGTCGGTGACCGGCATGTAGGTGTCGGTGGCCGATTCGCGCCACTCGCCGTCGATGCAGTACTTCAGGGTCTTCACTTCTGTCACTGCCTGGGCCATCGTGGGTCCTCTCGTCTGTGTCCTCGCGGTTGCCTCAAAGGGTGGCACGTAGTCTAATCAATCGAATGATTAGTCTCAACTCCCATGACGAGGATGCCTCGGTGAGCGGCGTGCTGCAAGCTACGGGCCGCGGCACGTCGGCGACGACCACACAGGGTCCCGCCGTCGCCGGTCCTCCCGTCGAAGACCCGCGGCCGAGCATGCCTCCCGCCGCCGCGCACCTGCTCGAGGCCGCCCAGCACGTGTTGCTCAGCAAGGGGTTCGGAGGCCTCACGCTGCGGGCCATCGCACAGGAGTCGGGCGAGAACTCGGCCATGGTGCAGTACTACTTCGGCAACAAGGACGGCCTCGTCCGGGCGATGATCGACTCGGCGTTCCGCGACGACCAGCAGGACGCCGCCGCGGCCATGAACGCGGCCATGGGCGACGCCCGGTTGCCCGCGTTCGTGGACGCGCTCCGGACCATCGGGTCGTCGCGCTCGTTCCGTGTGTTCTTCGACATCCTGCCGTACGCCCTCCGCAACGAGACGCTGCGGGACCGCATGGCGCGGGTGTACGTCTGGTACCGGCGGATCAAGTGCGACTGGCTGAGCGGCGGGAGCGAGAGCGGCGAGCCCGCCGCCGCGGAGCGCGAGGCTCTGCAGGGCGTGGCCGAGCTCATGACGGCGGTGGTCGACGGGCTCGCCGTCCAGGAGGCGATCGACGACGACTTCGACTCGAGCCGGGCCTACGCTGTGCTCGAGCTCATGCTGCAGCGCTCGCTGCCGGAGCTGATCGAGCGCGGTCTGCCCGAGGCTTCGTCCGCGGAGTGAGAGCCGGGGGCCGGCGGGGCCCTGCGGGCCCGGCCCCCGTCACTGCCCGTCCGTCTTCCAGCACTCGAAGAAGTTGAACGTCCAGACTGGGTGCACGTAGAAGCCCCCGGTCGTGGGGCCGTGCATCGCGTTCCACACGGGCTGGTACAGCGGGGCGGCCGGCGCGTCACGCATGATGATCCGCTGCATCTCCTGGAACAACGCGATGCGCTTCTGCCGGTCGAGCTCGCGCTTTGACGCTTCGAACAGCGCGTCCACCTGCGGGTCGCTGTAGAAGCTCGCGTTCGCGCCGCCGTCGCGGGGGTCGGTGAACAGGGGCCCGATCCAGTCGCTCGGGTCGGGGTAGTCCATGTACCAGTTGCCCAGACCGATGGCGATGTGCGCGCCGGAGAGGCCCACGGCGTTCCAGTACGAGGCTCTGTCCATCTCCTCGATCTCCGTCTCGATGCCGACGGCGGCGAGGTCCCGCTGGACGGCTTTGGCGAGCTGGGGGAAGGGATCGACGTCGTGGGTCGCGAGCACCGTCTTGAAGCCGCTCGAGTAGCCGGCGAGCGCGAGCAGGCTCTCCGCGCGTTCGGGGAAGTAGCTGTAGAACCGGGCGGTGGTCTCGTGACCGGGCAGCCCCCGCGGGTAGAGCTGGTCGAGCGAGAGGCCCTGACCGCCGAGCGCCTCCTGGATCTTCTGCGTGTCGATCGCGTAGTTTATAGCGCGGCGCACGCGTGCGTCCTGGAACGGTCCCTCCCGCACGTTCATGAACACGTAGTACCAGGCGATCTGGGGGGCGTCGACCACGTACCTGCCCCAGGCCGGGTCCTGTTTGGTCCTCTGGTAGTCCGACGGGGGGATCGGGTCCCCGAGCACGTCCACCTCTCCGCGCTCGAGACCGGCGAGGGCGCTGCCGGGGCTCACGATGTCGAACTCCAGGCCGTCGAGCCACTGCCCGCCGGCGCCCGTCCAGTTCGGGTTTCGTTTGGCTGTGATGCTGGTGCCGGGCGTCCAGCCATCTACGATGTAAGGGCCGGTGCCGAGTGGCCGGCGGCCGATCTGCCTGCCCACCTCGACGACCCACTCCTTGGGCAGCACCGACGTGAACGGCATGGTCATGACGGTGAGAAAGGCGGCGTCGGGGGCATCCAGGGTGATGCGCACCGTGTGGTCGTCCATGACTTCGAAGCCCGTCACCTCATCGGCGGCGCCGTCCAGATACGCCTGGGCGCCGGCGATCCCCGTGTAGAACGACGTCGCCGGCGCCAGCGGCTCGCGCAGCATACGCTCGAAGCTGTACTTGAAGTCCGCGGCCGTGACCTCTCTGCTCACCGGCGGTGCGAAGCGGACGCCCTTCTTCAGATGGAAGGTGTACACCAGGCCGTTCCGGGAGATGCCCCCGTTGTCCACGGCCGGCACCTCGGTCGCGAGGTCGGGCACGAGCGTGGTCCCGGCGGAGCCGGAGGCGCTCGCGTACGTGAGGAACGTCTGGTAGGTGAGTCGCTCGATGCCCCACGACTCGGTCTCCCAGGCCACCGCCGGGTCGAGGGTCGCGGGCTCGTTCTCGAAGGTGACGACCAGGGTGCCGCCGCGCACGGGCTCGGTGGCGGGGATGCCGGCCGGGGGGTTCGCCGGTCCCGGTGTGGCGCGGTCGCGAGTGAGGAGCACGATCCCCGCCACGGTGGCGAAGATCAGCAGGGCTGCGACCAGGACGACGAGTCGCCGGTGGCGTACGTGAGGCGCTGTCCGCTCCTTCTCCGACGGGCGGCCGGGAGTGCCGTCCGGCTCAGGCTGCGGTGTCCCCATGTGTCCCTCCATGGCCCGGAAGTCTACTTCCCGCGCTCGGTCGAACGCGACAGGGGGTCAGGCGGCGACGGTATGATCGCGAAGGAACGAACGTGAGGAGAAGCGTGGCGCACGTGACGACCACCGCCGTGGATCCGGAGACCGCACGGCCGTTCGGCATCTCCCGGGAGATGCGCGCATTGTCCGCCAACTACGTCGTCGAGCTGCGCGATGGCGGGCTCGTGGGCCGCGGTGAGGCGGCGCCGAACCCGCGCTTCGGCGAGGGGCGCGAAGAGGGCGAGGGGCTGCTCGTGGATCTCGCGCCCGAGATCGCCGACGCCGAGGGTCCGGCTGCCGTCGAGACCGCCTGCGCCTGCCGCGGCGTACCGGTGCTGCTCGGCTGCATGGTCGAGTCGAGTCTCGGTGTGGCCGCGGCCCTGCAGCTCGCGGGGTTGGTCGACCACGTGGACCTCGACGGCGCTCTCCTGCTGGCCCGCGACCCGTTCACCGGGATAGAGACACGAGGCGACGTCCTCAGCGCGACGGACGCGCCGGGCCTCGGCGTGCGCCCGGTGGGCACGAAGTAGCGACCGGACGGCCGGTCACATCGCCGCGTGCGCCCCGGCGTCCACGTGAAGCACTTCGCCGGTTATGGCCCGTGACAGGTCGCTGAGCAGGAACACGGTGGCGTCGGCCACCTCATCGCTGGTCACGTTGCGGCGCAGCGGCGTGTGGCTCTCCAGCAGCTCGAGCATGCCGCTGAAGTCCTTGATCGTGCGCGCGGCCACAGTGGCGATGGGGCCTGCGGACACCGCGTTCACGCGGATGCCCTGCGGTCCCAGGTCGGCCGCCAGGTAGCGTACCGCGCTCTCCAGGGACGCCTTGGCCGGCCCCATGACGTTGTAGTTGGGCACCACGCGCCAGGAGCCGGCGTACGTCATGGTGACGACGGCGCCCCCCTTCGTCATCAGGCGCCGCGTCTCCCGCGCCAGGGCGATGAGCGAGTAGGAGCTGATGTCGTTGGCCTGCGCGAAGCCGTCGCGTGTGGTCTCCACGAAGCTCCCCTGCAGGTCTTCCGCGGGCGCCCAGGCGATGCTGTGCACCAGGCCGTCGAGGACGGGCATGGAGTCCTCGAGCTCGGTGACGGCACGTCGCACAGCTTGGTCGCTGCTCACGTCCAGCTCGATCATGGGGGCTCCGTCCAGCTCGTCGGCGAGGCTCTGTACGCGCCTCCGCAGGCGCTGCGCCTGGTACGAGAGCGCGACGGCGCCGCCGTGGCGCTTGACGGCCAGGGCGACGGCCCAGGCTATGGAGCGCGGATTGGCGGCGCCGGTCACGAGGAAGTTCTTGCCGTCGAGCAGGCCGGTCATGAGGTCCCCCTTTGCGACGGGGCCAGTGTATGCCTCGCCGCAGGGGCCGTCACGGACGGGGGCCGCGGCCGGCCCCGGCGTTCAGCGCGGCTTCTCGGCGAGCAGCAGGAACTGCCGCGCCCAGTAGTCGCGGAAGATGTAGAGCGACAGGATGAGACAGGCGGCGCGGACCGGTGCATAGCGCGTGAAGTACGGTTCCACGCGCAGTACGCGCAGGCCCGCGCCCTCGAGCAACCGCACCATGTCCCGCTTGCCGAACCAGCGCGCGTGGGTGCGGTCGAAGATGCCCGAGTCCCTGCGCGGCCAGTGCTGCAGGAGCAGGTTGGCGAACGTCCACACCTGTGCCACGTTGGGAAGGGAAACGACCACCGCGCCGCCGGGCCGCAGGCGCTGCACGGCGCGCCCGAGCACCTGCTCCGCGTCGGCGAGGTGCTCGAGGACGTCGCTGGCGAGGATCGCGTCGAAGGGCTCGTCGCCGAGCTGCTCGGGTCGCAGCAGGGAGAGGTCGGCCTCCACGACCAGATCGAGGCGCCGGCGCGCTTCGGCGGCGGCGCCCGGGTCGCGCTCCACACCGACCACCTCGCGGGCGCCGGCGCGCTTGAGCAGCGCCCCGTTGTGACCACCCCCGCAGCCCAGGTCGAGGATGCGCAGGCCGCGTGGGTCGATCAGGGCGAGAAGGGCGGGCTTGGAGTCGCCGAAGTAGCGGCTGCGCCAGGAAGGAGCCGGGATGCCGTCGCTCACGGCAGCCGGACGGCGTAGGGATCCGTTCCCTCAGGCAGCGCGCGAGCGATGGCCATTTCGCCGTCGAGCGTGTACACGACGGGCACGGACGAGGTGAAGAGCTCGGCCTCGGCCGTGGCCACGATCGCCGTGGTCGTGGCCTCGCCCACCGGGCCGTCGCTCCGGCGTCGCTGTCGCGGCGGGCATCGGCGGAGCCACCGCGGAGAACGGCTGCAGCATCACCAGGTGCAGCCGGCCGACGTCGGCCAGACGGCCGGCCATCCGGAGGTGCAGCGTGGCCGGGCTGTCGCCGCGCAGCACGCGCAGCACGACGAAGTCCTGGAAGCCGTCGGCGGCCTGCTGCGCCGTGGCCAGGACGATGACCGCGAAGTCGTTCATCTGCTCCTGGAGTGCGGACAGCCGCTCGAACGTGCCGGACGGAACGGGGATGCCGCCGGCCATCACGACGGGACCGGCGGAGGCTGCGTCGAACGCGTCCGGACTCCGCAGCGGCGCGGTGGCCGCCACCGGCGTCGCGCCGGAGAGCGCGCCGCCGGAGGACGCGCCCTCCTGGGAGCCCCCGTCGGTCGCGCCGGAGCCTCCGGCCGACTCGTCGGACGCGCCTGCGGAGTCTGTGCTCTTGCCGCTGCGCTCGGCGACGCTCGTCTGGCTCACGTCGGCCTGGCGCTCGATCACGGAGACGCCGACCGCCACGGCCAGCGCGACGGCCGCCACCGGCGCGAGCACGCGGAGCCAGCGCCGCGAGCCGCGGCCGGCTTTTGCCGGCCGTTCCTGGCCCGGCGTGAAGTACTCCTGCAGGCCGGCCCAACGCGGGTCGCCCAGGTCGGTGTAGTCGTCGGCTGGGGTCGGCACGGCGGCGCGGACCCCCGCTGCGACCTGGTCGACCTCGGCGCGCACGGTCTCGAGTCGGCGGCCGAGCACCGCATCGGCGTCGGCGGCCGCCTCGAGGTCGGGGTCGTCCTCGAGTCCGAGGACGTACGCCAGGAGACGGTTCTCGTCCATGTCGTCGCCGGGTTGCACGCCGTTCCAGACCTCGTCAGCCATCGACGACCGCCTCGCTCTCGGGTAGGGGGGCCTCTCCGTCGCGGGCGTACGCGGCGTTCGCCGTCAGGGAGCGCTTGAGCTGGCGCATGGCGCCATGAAGGCGGGACTTCACGGTGCCGACGGGGATGCCCTGGGCCGCGGCGATCTCGTCGAGCGGCAGATCGGCGAAGAAGCGCAGCGCGACGCACTCCCGCAGTTCCGGCGACAGCGCCGCCAGTGCTTCTCGAAGGGCCGGGTCGGCCGGCTCCGACGGCGGGTCGACGGAGATATCCGGGGAGATGCGCTGCAACTTGTCCATGAGGCCCAGGCGTGTCTTGCGCCTGCGACCCGCATCGCGACCCGTGTTCAGGATGACGCGGTAGAACCAGGCCAGAAACGTCTCCTCGGCCGGGATCTGGGCGCGATACACCTTGATGAACACCTCTTGCACGGCGTCGTCTACCTCCTCGCAGAACCCCTGGAGGAAGAGGATGCGGCGCACCTGAGGGGCGTACCGGCGGAAGAACTCTGCGCGCGCTTCCGGCTGGTTCCTGCGCAGCCGGTCGACCAGCCCCTGCGGCAGCTCTTCGATGAGTCTTCCTCCGCTGTGAGTGACGCCGATGCTTCCGGCGGCGTTCGGCGCGCCGGTTCGAGCAAGTATAGCGCGGTGCGCCGAGGCCGGTCGGGGCACGGCCGGAGGAGCGCGCGGCGCCTGTCCGGCCGCGCCCGGCGCCGTCAGGCGAAGCCGAGGCGGCGGACCTCTTCGACGAGCTCGTGGCCGCTTTGCTCGCGCACGCGGCGCCTGACCTCGTCGGCGAGCGCGACGATGTCCGCGGCCGTCGCGCCCGGCAGCGCGACGAGGAAGTTGGCGTGCTTCTCGCTGACGCGGACGCGGCCCTGCGTCAGCCCCTTGAGGCCGGCGTTCTCGATGAGGCGGGCCGCGGGCAGGTCGCGTGACGGGTTCTTGAAGTAGCTGCCGCAGGAGGCGTATTCGAGCGGGTGCTTGCTGCGGCGCAGGCCGGCATCGCCGGCGATCTCGGCGAGCAGTCCGCCCGGGTCGCCCGGCTCGAGGCGGAAGGTCGCCGAGAGCACCGTGAGCTCAGGGAGAAGCTTGAAGAGGCTGGTGCGGTAGCCGAACTCGAGATCCCGGGGTTCCTTGACGTGCTCGTTGACCCCGTCGAGCAGGTGCACGGCCATGAGCACGTCGCTCACCGAGCGGCCGTAGGCGCCGGCGTTGCCGACCACCGCGCCGCCGACAGAGCCGGGGATGTTGCCCGCGAACTCCAGCCCGGCGAGGCCTCGCGTCGCGAGCTCGGTCACGAGGGCCGGCAGCTCCACGCCGGCCTCGGCCATCAGGACGCCGTCGCCGACCGTGAACGCCTCGTTGCGGGCGAGCACGGTGAGGCCGGGCAGCCCGGCGTCGGCGACGAGCACGTTGGTGGCGCGTCCCAGCACCGTGACGGACAGGCCGAGAGAGTGGCCCGTCTTCACGGCGTGCGCCAGCGCGCCGGTCGAGGCGGCCCGGTACAGGAGCTCCGCCGGGCCGCCGACGCCGTAGGCGCACAGCGGCGCGAGAGGTACGGCCTCTTCGAGGCCGGGCAGCTCGCGCCGCAGGATGTCCGCCGCCGCTTCCATGGCACAATGGTAGCAGCGGATGCTTGACGTGCCCTCCCGTCGACCATAACATCCCTAAACCTAGTGATAACTAGGATTTTGACACCGGGTGGTCCGGAGAGGTCGTGACGCATCTTTCCACCAAGAGCGAGTACGCGATCAAGGCGCTGGTGTGCCTGGCCCTGGCCAACGGCAAGGGGCCGGTCGCCGCGCGGGAGATCAGCGAGTTCGGCGGCATCCCGGGCAAGTTCCTGGAGCAGGTGATGCACGACCTGCGCCAGGGCGGCCTTGTGTTCAGCCAGCGCGGCAAGGGCGGCGGGTACCGTCTCGCGGCCGATCCCGCCGGCATCAGCTTCGCCGACGTCGTCGACCTTGTCGACGGCTCGCACGGCGGACTCGGGCGAATGCGCGACGGCGACCGGGCCGAAGCTCTGGTCGCCCCCGTATGGCGCGAGGTCCGTGAGACCACTCGCGCCATCCTGCGCTCGGCCACCATCGCGGAAGCGGCGGCCCGGGCGACGGAGAAGCCCATGTACTACATCTGACTGGAGACGAGACCGACATGAGCGACGCCGACACCATCCTGAGCCGGCCCGGCTTCGAGACCCTCGCCTTGCACGGTGGACAGGAGCCGGATCCCACCACCAACGCCCGCGCCGTGCCCATCTACCAGACCACGTCGTACGTGTTCAACGACGCCGACCACGCGGCCAGACTCTTCGGCCTCAAGGAGTTCGGCAACATCTACACGCGCATCATGAACCCGACCAACGACGTGTTCGAGAAGCGCGTCGCCGCGCTCGAGGGCGGAGTCGGGGCGCTCGCCTTCAGCTCGGGATCCGCCGCCGTCACCTTCAGCATCCTCAACATCGCCGGCGCCGGCGACCACGTAGTAAGCGCCAACAGCCTGTACGGAGGCACCTACAACCTCTTCGTGCATACGCTGCCGCGGTTCGGGGTCGAGATCGACCTGGTCGATCCGCTCGACCCCGAGCACTTCCGCCGCGCCATCAAGCCCAACACGAAGGCCATCTACGCGGAGACGGTGGGCAACCCCAAACTGGACACGCTGGACATCGGGGCGGTGGCGGCCATCGCCCACGATGCCGGCATCCCGCTGATCGTCGACAACACCATGGCGACTCCTTACCTCGTCAAGCCGATCGACCACGGCGCCGACATCGTGGTGCACTCCGCCACCAAGTTCATCGGCGGCCACGGCACGTCCATCGGTGGCGTGGTCGTGGACTCCGGCGGGTTCGACTGGTCACAGAACGACAAGTTCCCCGGCCTCACCGAACCGGACGCCAGCTACCATGGGCTGCGGTTCTACGACGCCCTCGGGCCGATCACGTACATCGTGAAGCTGCGCGTGAGCCTGCTCCGGGACATCGGCGCGGCGCTCTCGCCGTTCAACGCATTCCTGTTCCTGCAGGGCCTGGAGACGCTGCCGCTGCGTATGGAGCGTCACAGCACCAACGCGTTCGCGGTCGGCCGCTTCCTGGAGGAGCACCCCAAGGTGAGCTGGGTGAGCTACCCGGGCCTGGAGTGCCACCCCCGCCACGAGATCGCGAAGAAGTACCACTACCGTGGGCTGTACGGCGCGATCATGGGTTTCGGTATCGTCGGTGGCCGTGAGGCGGGGCGCCGGTTCGTGGAGAGCACCCGGCTGCTCTCGCACCTCGCCAACATCGGCGACGCCAAGTCGCTGGTCATCCACCCGGCGACCACGACGCACTCGCAGCTCACCGTGGAGGAGCAGGCGCTCACCGGTGTGACGGAGGACTTCGTGCGTCTGAGCATCGGCATCGAGTCGATCGAGGATATCCTCGCCGACATCGAACAGGCGCTGGCGAAGGCCTGATGACGCAGGCGGGGCGGCGGGGGGTCTCAGGGCGCCGGCCGCCGCCCGTCCGCTGCGCGCGGCCGGCGTCACGCTGCATCGTGCCGGTCGCTGCGGCACGCCACGGCCCTGCCTCGGCTAGAATCAGGCTCCCATGACCGAGAACAAGCGCACAGCGAAAGAGATCGGCGACGTCGCCATGGGTCTCGACAGCGACGCCGGTTCCGCCGGTGTCGTCACGACGAGGTACGTGACGTTCGACCAGCCCGGCCAGGAGCTTGCTCTCGAGGGCGGCGGCGCGCTGGCCCCGTTCACGCTCGCCTACGAGACCTACGGGTCCCTCAGCGAGGCGAAGGACAACGCCATCCTGGTGACGCACGCCCTGTCGGGCGATGCCCACGTCGCCGGTCGCCACAGCGTCGACGACAAGCGCCCGGGCTGGTGGGACATGCTCATCGGGCCCGGCAAGGGCCTGGACACCGACAGGTACTTCGTCATCTGCAGCAACGTCATCGGGGGCTGCAGCGGCTCGACCGGGCCGGCCGGCGATAACCCGGCCACCGGCCGGCCGTACGGCACCGACTTCCCCATGATCACCATCAGGGACATGGTGAACGCGCAGATCATGCTGCTCGACCACCTCGGCATCGGCAAGCTGCTGGCGGCGGTCGGTGGCTCCATGGGCGGCATGCAGGCCCTCGAACTGGCCATCTCGCACCCGGACCGCGCGCACCTGTGTCTGCCGCTCGCGACCGCAGCGCGCCAGCCCACCATGGCCATCGCCTTCAACGAGGTCGGCCGCCAGGCCATCATGGCCGATCCCAACTGGAAGGGCGGCCACTACTACGGTGGCAAGGCGCCGGCCAAGGGTCTCAGCGTGGCGCGCATGGTCGGCCACATCACGTACCTCAGCGACGAGGCCATGGAGGAGAAGTTCGGGCGACGTCTCCAGGACATCCGCGACTACACGTTCACCTTCTCCGCCGACTTCGAGGTCGAGAGCTACCTGCGGCACCAGGGCCTGAGCTTCACCAACCGCTTCGACGCCAACACCTACCTGTACATCACGCGGGCGCTGGACTACTTCGATCTCACCCGGCAGCACGGGACGCTGGTGCGCGCCTTCCGCGACGTCAAGGCGCGCTTTCTCGTGATGGGATTCAGCAGCGACTGGTTGCACCCGCCGTACCAGCTCAAGGAGATCGTCAGCGCGCTGCGCGCGACCCACAAGCACGTGAGCTACTACGAGGTGGAGAGCCACTACGGCCACGACGCGTTTCTGCTGGAGCGCGAGAAGATGGAGGGCATCATCGCCGCCTTTCTGGCCAGCGGCGCGCGTACGTACGCGCTGGGCTGAGGCGGCGAGCCGGGGAAAGACCATGCAGCGCATCGACTACAAGCTCATCGAGGGGCTGGTGCCCGAGAACGCCACGGTGCTTGACCTGGCGTGCGGCGACGGTGAGCTGCTGGCGGAGCTCATCCGCGGGAAGCATGTGCACGGCAGCGGCGTGGAGATCGACCAGGCCGCGGTGGAGAAGTGCATCGCCCGCGGCCTCAGCGTCTTCCACGGCGACCTCGACGCCGGCCTCGCCGACTTCATGGACCAGTCGCACGACGTCGTCATCCTGAGCCTGAGCCTGCAGCAGCTGCGCCGCCCGCGCATGATCGTGCGCGAGATGGTGCGTGTCGGGCATCTCGCCATCGTCAGCTTCCCCAACTTCGCTCATTGGAGCACGCGGCTGCAGCTCTTTGCGCAGGGCCGCATGCCGGTCACCAAGGAGCTGCCCTACAAGTGGTGGGACACGCCCAACATCCACCTCTGCACCATCGAGGACTTTCGCGCGCTCTGCCGCGCGGAGGGGCTGCGCATCGAACACGAGCTTTACCTGCGTTCCGTGGACCGGCCCGCCCCGGACCGGCCGATCCTGCCGAATCTGCTGGCGCGTCTGGCCATCTTCGTCGTGACGCGTTCCTGACGCCGTCCGCGACCGTCCGCGGTGTGCGCCTCCCGCGCTTCGGAAGGATGTGGCGCCCGGCCGACCGACCGACTCTCCCGCGGGCAACTGCTGAGACCCGGCGTCGGGCTTACGGTTTCCGGCTTTCGGGCACGACGGGGAGCGAGTACACTGTCTGTGCGTCCGAGGCCCGGACCTCGGCGGCACAAGAATCGCCCACCGTCTTCACCGAGCGTCGGCGGAGGGCCAAGTCATCAAAGGAGTACCGAAAGTGCCTCAGGGTAAAGTCAAGTGGTTCTCGACGGAGAAGGCGTACGGCTTCATCGAGCAGGACAACGACAACGACATCTTCGTGCACGTCACCGGCCTGGCCGAGGGCGTGACCGCGATCGACAAAGACATGGTCGTCGAGTATGAGGTCGAGCAGGGCCGCAAAGGCCCGCAGGCTGCCAAGGTGCGTCCCGTCACCGCGTCGGCTGCGGCTGATGCCCCGGCCGACGATGCGGCCGACGATGCGGCCGACGATGAGGCCGACGACCAGGCCGACGATGCAGGCCGACGACGCGGCCGACGATGCGGCCGACGATGCGGCCGACGATGCGGCCGACGACCAGGCCGACGACGCGGCCGACGACGCGGCCGACGATGTGAGTGCCGAGGCCGAGTAACTCCAGCTCTCTCAGGGGGCCGACCGTCGGGGCAGTGCTCGGAGCCCGGCGGCCGGCCCCTTCTCTGCGTACGTCGGGGTGCCTTCGGCGCTCCGTGGGTACCACTGTGTGAAGACGGCGTCCGGATTCTGGAGGCAGACCATGATGGCGACCACAGACGGCATCCACTGGCTCGGGCACGACTCGTTCCGGCTGGAAGGCTCCGTGACCGTGTACTTCGACCCGTGGGAGCTCGTCGAGGGGCTGCCTGCCGGTGACGTCATCCTCATCACGCACGACCACTTCGATCACCTGAGCCTGCCGGACATCGAACGCCTCTCCGGGCCGGACACCGTGGTCGTCGGTCCGGCGGCTGTGACGGCGCAGGTGCGGGGGCAGAAGACCGTGACGCTGGCGCCGGGCGGGAGCGCGCAGGTCCAAGGCGTGGGGATCACCGCGGTGCACGCCTACAACACGAGCAAGTTCAGGAAGCCGGGTGAGGTGTACCACCCGCGCGACGACGATCACGTGGGGTACGTGGTTGAGCTCGACGGGCGGCGCGTGTACCACGCCGGCGACACCGACCACATCCCGGAGATGGACGATGTCCAGTGCGACGTCGCCCTCGTGCCGGTGAGCGGGACGTTCGTGATGACCGCGGACGAGGCCGCCGGCGCGTGCGGCAGCATCTCCTCCGCCATCGTCGTCCCGATGCACTTCGACAAGATCGTCGGCAGCAGGGACGACGCCGAGAGACTCAGCGCTCTCCGCGGCGCCACCGTGGTGATCCTGCCGAACGAGAACAGATGAGCCGGGAGGGTCAGGCCTCCTCGGCCACCCACTCAAGTACCACCGCGTCTTCGGGGCACGCTTCTTCAGCGCGCTCGACGCACGGCCACAGCGTCTCGTGGGGCTCCGGCTCGAGCACGTCGGGCAAGCCGTCGTCGCGCATGAAGAAGACTTCCGGGCACACCGCCTCGCAGGCGCCTACTCCGGTGCAGCGGTCGTAGTCCACGCTCACTCTGAGTCGTCTGACCATGGCCCGAGTGTACTACCTCGGACGTCCGGCTGGCGCGTCGTTTCCGACGACGGTCGTGTGGCAACAACTGGCGTGGGGAGCTGAGCGGGACGACCCTCACCGCACGCTGTGCCGGTCGTTCGGGGTGATGGAGCTCACCGGTCGACACCGGACGCGTCCGGTGACGTTCCGGACGGACACGGCCGGCGTGGTGCGTCGGGTGTTCCAGGCGATCCCGCCGTGCGGGCATGCACGCGACGTTCTCGAGGCCGCGCGGGAGTCGTGGGCTGAGGCGCCGCAGGCGGGCTCAGCCGGAGATCGAGAGGAGGGACGCGTGCTCAAAGAAGGGGACAAGGCGCCGGGAGTGACCGGCACGTCGTACGACGGGGCGACGTTCGACTTGGGGTCGCCGGGCAAGAGAACGGTGCTGTTCTTCTACCCCAAGGCGACCACGGGCGGCTGAACCACCGAAGCCGTTGAGTTCAACGGCCTGCTGGACGAGTTCGCCGCGCTGGATGCGCAGGTGGTCGGCGCGAGTGTGGACAAGCCGGCGTCGAACGAGCGCTGGGCACAGAAGTACGACCTCAAGATGCCGCTGATAAGCGACCACGGTGACCACACGGTGGCGGGCGCGTTCGGTGTGGCGCGCCCCATGGTGGGCGTGGCCAAGCGTACCACCTGGCTCATCGATCCCGATGGGACGTTGCGCAAGATCTACCTGAAGGTGACGGCGAAGGGGCACGCCGCCCAGGTGCTCGACGACAGCCAGGAGCTCTGGGGCTGACCTGAGTCCCGGACAGGCGTACGAATCGGCAGACGGCCGGGGCGGCGTGCCGCCCCGGCCGTCTGCGTCACCGACCCGTCGGTCAATCGCCGGCTACGGGCTGGTCGCGTGGGCCGAGGTACGCCGCCGTGTCTATCATGAAGATGCGCGACGACCAGCTGTCGCCGGCCGGCGTGCCGCGCTCGGCGTCGTCGACGGCGCCGATGCGGGCCGTCATGTCGTCGCAGTAGTGCACGATGATGGCCTCGCGCGTCTGCGGGATGACGGGGCTGCCCTTCTCGCGCATGCCGTGGTGCGACACGATGATGTGCCGCAGCTGTTTGGCTGTCTCGGGCGGGAAGCCGGGGACCTCGGCGATGAGGCCGCGCACGATGTCGTGACCGATGACGATCTCGCCGTGCAGGCGGCCCTCATCGGTGAGCAGCGGCGCCATGGCGTCGCTCGTGTACGCCTCGATCTTGCCGATGTCGTGCAGGAGCGCGCCGGTGAGGACGAGGTCGCGGTCGACGGTGTCGAAGTTGTCGGCCACGCCGGCCGCCGTCTCGGCCACGATCACCGAGTGCTCCAGCAGCCCGTGCCGGTACGCGTGGTGGTTACGCACCGCGGCGGGCGCGACGAGGAACGTGGCGCCCGGCTCTCGGGAGCCGTCCAGGGCACGCTCGAGCAGGGCTCGCAGCCAGGGATCTGCGACCGAATCGACGAGGGCCGCGAGACGCTCGCCGAGTTCCGCGATGCCGACCGGCGACACGGGAACGAGGTCGGCGGCGTGGTACTCGTCGGTCGCGGCCGGGCGCAGACGACGCAACTGGACCTGGGCGCCGTACTGCGGGTGGACGCTGTAGGTGCCGCCGGCGACGACGACGTCGCCGGCACTGAGGCCACAGGCCTCGTCGGATGGGTCGAAGTGGATGGCGTTGACCTCGCCGCTGGCGTCGCGAAGCTTGAGGCGGAGGTAGGTCTTGCCGTTGCGGTCGGTGGCCGCGGTGATCTCCGAGCAGGTGAAGTAGGTGTCCACGGCCTGGCCGCTCTCGAGATCGGCGATGGGCACCCTGGGCATGGCGGCAGCGAGGCCGCGGAGGTCGTTCAGCATCAGCTCTCCTTGGTCATCGCTAGGCTACCAGACGGCCGGGACGAACGACGTCGCCGGGCTGGTGGACGTTGGTGCGGGGGAGCGGCCCGCAAGGTGGCGAGGCGTCAGTGGGCCTCCGCGCCCGCCGCGCTCGAGGTCGCGCCGTCCGCGTCCGGCGAGTCCGGCGCCGTGGCCGCGTCAGCCTTCCCGGCCGCCGCCGCCCCGGCCGCTTCCGTCTCGGGCGTGGCGACCAGGACCGTCGTCGTCTCGGGGCGCGCCGGCGTGTCGCCCGGAGCCGAGGGCTCCGCGGCCTCGCCGCGCAACTCGGCGATCTCGCGCTCGTTCTGGGCCAGCGCCTCGCGCGCCGCGGCCACTGCCTCCACGGAAGCGTCCAAGTCCGTGTGTGGCCGCTCGCCCTGTTCCATCAAGTCGTACGCCGCTCGCCCCAGCTCGCGCTCGGCCCTGCGGACGTCGTTCTGCAAGGCGACGGCGCGCGCCTGAGCCGCGGCCACCTTGCCGGCCCGCTCGGCGTCCGCGGCCAGTTCCCCGGCCTTCGCCTTGACTGTGTCGAAGAGCCCCATGCGGCCTCCCTGTGAGCTTCGCGTGTCGCAGTTCGCGGCCGACTGACGGCGCCGCCTCGCACCACCCCTCTGAGTCCCCTGTGTTCAGTCTGGCGCGCTGGGGGATCTGCGTCCACCGCGAGCGTGAGTGCCGCGGCTGCGCTGGACGGCGAGCAGGACGAGCAGCGCCGCCGCGTTCAGCATGACCGCCACGAACCGCAGAGCGTAGCCGCCCGGGACAACAGGCCGCCCACCACCGCGCCGCAGGCCATCGGCAACCCCATGATGGTGTCGAAGATCGCGAGTCCCCACGCCGTCGGCATGTCTCCGAAGGAGTCGTTCACCATGCCTGCCGCGACCAGGCGCAGCGATTCGTAAGCGCCGCAGCACGCCATCGCGACGCCCCAGACGACCGGGCTCCAGCCGGCCGGGAGGAGGGCTGTGCCGGCGAGCAGGAAGATGAGCACTCCGGCCATCCCGGCACGCGTACCGTACCTGTCTGTCGCGTGCCCCATGGCGAACAACAGGTTGGCGATCGCGGTCAGGCGCAGGTCGCGGTGCAGGTGTCTGACCGGTCTCCCTTCGCGGGAGCAGATTCTATCGTCACGCCGGAGGCGGTTTCGCCGCGCTGTCCGGGTGGTCCATACTGGGTATCCCGCGGGCGGCCCCGCGCGGGACGAGGAGTGTTCCCCGTGAAGTCCGCGGGGTGCGAAGGACGATCGAGGCAGTGGCCGCCTCCGGGTGAGGAGATGAGAGACGTGCAGATCGGCGGGATGGCGCTGAGGGACGGGGTGCTGCTGCAGAGCGAGCGGTACTGGGCGGCGGCGGTCAGGGAGCCCGACGGGTCGGTCAAGGTGAGCTCGGGGGCGAAGACCCCCCTTCCGGGGGCAGAGGCGATGAGGCAGGTGCCGCTTGTCCGCGGCGTAGCGCGTCTGGCGGAGTCGCTGGCCGTGTTGCCGGCCGTGCGGCGCGCCACGGGAGGGCCGGTACTGCCGCAGGAGGATCCGCGTATGCTGGCCGCCACGGCGGCGTCGGCCGTGGCCACTCTGGCGCTGCGCAGCTCAGGCCGCGGGTCTCCCCTCCTCAAGGAGCTGGCCGTGGCCGGCGTCTCGCTGGCGCCTCTCCTCCTTCTGTTGCGCGATTCACGACTGGCCCGCTACCACGGCGCCGAGCACAAGAGCATCGCCGCCTACGAGAGCGGGCAGGACGTCGTGGAGGCGCAGAAGGAGCACGCGCGCTGCGGCTCCAACCTGGTCGCGCCGATGGTCCTCACGTCGCTCGGCACGAACCTTGCCCTCCGCGCGCTGGGCCGGGAGCGCGAGCCGCTCGCCACGCTGGTGGCGGGACTCGTGAGCCTGGGAGCCGCCATGGAGCTGTTCGCCTGGATGGCGCGCCACCAGGACCACCCGCTCGCGAAGACGCTGCGGATGCCGGGCATCGAGCTCCAGCGGGCGTTCACGACGAGCGAGCCCACATCGGATCAGTTGGACGTCGCCGACGCAGCTCTCAAGGAGCTCCTGCGTCTTGAGGAGGCGTCAGCGGCGAACTGCGCGGGCAGGCCTGAGTGTGGCAGCGGTGCACCCGACGGAGAACCGCTCATCGAGCCCGCTACGTAGCTCGATCGTCGGCGGGCTGACGCAGGGCGAGGCGGGCGCGGCGTCGCTCGGCCGCCTCCGCGAGCCACTGCTTCTGCTGGTCGGTCTGGGGGTCGAGGCGCGGGACCGGGATGGGTCGCCCGCTGCCGCTGAGTGCGACGAACACCAGGTAGGCCGAATTGGTGTGCGCGACCATGCCGGTGGTGAGGTCCTCCGCCTCCACGCGCACGCCCACCTCGAGCGAGGTCGTCCCGGTGTAGTTGACGTTCGCCATGAGCCGCACCAGGTCGCCGGGCTGCACGGGGTGGTGGAAGTCGATGCGGTCGATGGCGGCGGTGACCACGGCGGTGCGGCAGAAGCGGTAGGCGCAGGCGCCGGCGGCCTCGTCGATCAGCTTCATGATGATGCCGCCGTGGATGTTGCCCATGTAGTTGGCCTCGGCCGGCTGCATGAGGTGCGTGAGGACGAGGCTCGTCTCAGTGCCTCTCGGCCGAGGTTCGAAGTCGTTCGTGACAGACTCCCCCGTCAGTGGATGTCGGCGACGTTGCGGCCGCCGCGCTGTCGCCTGTCCCTGACCGTGCGGGCGCCGCCGCCTGCGCCCTCGGTCGCCTGGCGCCGGTCGCCCTGGCGCCGGTCGACGATCACGGTGACGTTGGCGTTGCCCTTGTAGTGTTCGACGAGGCGCGCGAAGGCTTCTTCACCCAGTTCGCGCGGGACGACACAGTAGATCACACCAGCCTCCTCTGGACCGCGCACACGGTAACACACCGACACAGCGCCCGACCACACCAATGAGCGAGGGCCGGGCCGGCCGCTCCTGCCGGTCCCGGCCCTCTGAAGGGGGTACCGGTGAGGAATATCGGCAGCCCCTACCAGGACCTTTAGCGCATCCTTGCGTTTCGCGGCTCTGCTAAGCCGGTTGGTGAAGGGCCGGCCGGCTGGCCGTCATACCACGGCGATGACCAGCGTCCTTGCTGTAGCCCTCACGCCGCCGGCCTCCCACACCGCGCGATAGCGGCACAGGCTCATGGCGGGGTTCTTCACCTGGACGGTGACGGCGTACGTGCCCACGTCGCTGTCGGTCCACCTCGGCTTGGCCTTGGCGATGACCCGCCAGGCGCGGTCGAGCTTCTGCTGGACCACCACGTACATGGCGCCTTCGCCGCCGTTCGTGTTCACGACCGTGCCGCCCACCACGACCGTCTCGTTCGGCTCCGCCTGGCTTGGCCCTCTGAGGGTGACACGGGGCGCCATCGCGCCGTCCAGCACGGCGGGCGCGACGGCGAGCAGGGTGACCAGAGCGAGCGCCAACACGCCTGGAGCCGCTCGCTTCATGGCCTCTTCTCAGCTCGCCGGGGAGCACGCATGCTCGTCCCCGGCGTCGGCGCATCCGACGCAGTCCGCCTGTTCCCGTCATCGGCACGGTGTCGTGCGGGCCTGAACGGCGCCGTTCAGTGACCGGTGCCCTTGCGGTGCACCCGTCGTTGAGCCCACTACGTCGCTCACTCGATCTCCACGCGGCAGACGTTGCTGTACGTGTCGCCGCCGGGGTTCGTCCACTTGACGCGGTACTGGGCGATGCCCATGGCCGTAGGGGTCGGGTCGGAGACCGAGAAGACCGCCTTGCCTTCTGATCCACCGAGCCGCCAGTCGATCGTCTTGCTGGCGATGCGCCTGAGGTGACCGTCCTTGTTCTGGAGGAGCACCGCGACCCTGTCGCCGCCGCCGTACTTCAGCGAGTTCTCGAATGTCGCGGTCAGCTTTAACGTCGCACCCTCGGCCACGTTGCCGGGCCCCCTGAGCTTGATGCTAACGCCTGTCTTCTCATTGGCGGCCGCGACGACGGCCGTGGCGGCCAGGAGGAGTGCCACGGCCAACGCAAGCAGGACCACTGACCTGAGTCTCATGTTCCACCTCCGCATCGGGCTGTGCCACAGCCCGGCTGAGCCACACGCCGGGAGCGGCCTCACCCGCTATGTCGGCAGGTGAGCGGCCGAAGTGGAGAAAGGTCGCAGTGAGCGGTGACGCTACGCCGCACCACTCGTTGACCCACCTGCGGCGGTCAGTGACCGGTGCACCTGGCGGCCCACCGGTCGTTAGCGCCGCTACGTCGGCTAATGAGCGGTGACGCTACGCCGCACCACTCGTTGACCCACCTGCGGCGGTCAATCGCGGGCGAGGGCGGCGAGGGCGTCCAGCAGGACCGGGTCGCCGGCCAGGACCTGCGCCGCCGCGCCCTCGACGCGCGCCGCCATGCCCTCCGTGAAGTACTGGGCCGCGAGGAGCTTGCGCGCGTCGTCCTGGGCTGCTCGCAGCACGAGGTAGCCGCAGGCCACGTCGATGCTCATCTCGGTGAGCCGGCGGGCGTGGAAGTCACGGAAGCGACTGTCGCCGAGGGAGCGCACGCGTTCGATGGACTCGGCCAGGCGCGCGCGGGCGTGCCGCACGCGCGCCAGGAGTTCGGGGGTGGCTGAAAGCTCCTCGGCGTCGTACTCGTCGAGCCTCCCGGCCAGCGTGCCGCCGAGGATGCCGCCGATGGCGGCCACCACCTGCAGCTGCGTCGTGCCCTCGTAGATGTTGGTGATGCGCGCGTCGCGGGCGTGGCGCTCCACGGAGAAGTCGCGCATGTAGCCGGATCCGCCGTGCACCTGCAGCGACTCGTAGGCCACGGTGTTGGCCATCTCCGTCGCCAGCGCCTTCGAAAGCGGCGTGAACAGGGCCGCCAGGCGCGTGTACTTCTTGAGCTCGGCGCGCAGCGCCTTGACGTCGTCGTCCTCGGGGTGGCGGCCGCGAGCCGGGCGGCCGTCGGGGGCGGCCGGCGAAGCCTCACCGCCCTCGGCCGCCTTCTGGAGCTGCTCGATGCGGTGCTCGAGCACCTCCTTGGTGTCGACGATGAGCGCGGTCTCGTAGAGCAGCGCGCGCGACGCCTCGATGCTCACCTTCATGTCGGCGAGCATGCCCTTGACGGCGGTGAGCTCGCCGATGGGCGCGCCGAACTGCACGCGTTCGGCGGCGTACTTCGCCGCCGCCCGGTACGCCGCCTCGGCGATGCCCTGCGCCTGTGCGGCGATCGCGATGCGGGCGCCGTTCATGAGACTCATGACGTAGGTCGTGAGCCCGCGCCGGCGCTCACCGACGAGCAGCGCCGGCGCGTCGTCGAACTGGAGCTCACACGTCGGCGACCCGTGGATGCCGAGCTTGTCCTCAAGGCGGCGGATACGCATGTGCTCGTCGCGCTCGTAGAGGAACATGCTGAGGCCGCGCGCGTCGGTGGTGCCCTCTTCCGAGCGCGCCAGCACGAGGCTGATGGCCCCGCAGCCGTTGGTGATGAAGCGCTTCACGCCGTTGAGGCGCCAGGTACCGTCCGGCTGCTCAGTGGCCTTGAGCTGCACGTTCTGCAGGTCGCTGCCGGCCTCGGGCTCCGTGAGCGCCATGCTGCCGGTGACCTCGCCGCTGGCGAAGCGCGGCAGGTAGGCGGCCTTCATCTCGTCGTCGGCGAACTTGTTGACCGTCTCGCTGATGTCCTGGAGGCCGAAGATGTTCATGAGCGCGGGGTCGGCCCGGCTGACCATCTCGACGATCATCACGCTGACCGACACGGGGAAGTTGAGCCCGCCGTACTTGCGCGGCAGGGTGATGCCCATGAGGTCGGCCTGTTTGAGGCGCTCCAGACCCTCGGCGATGCCGGGCGCGTAGCACACCTCGCCCTGCACGAGCTCACTGCCGGCCCGGTCGATGCCCTCTGCGCGCGGCTCGATGTACTCGCCGGCCAGGTCGCCGACGATGTCGAGGGTGCGCTCGTAGGAGTCCAGCGCGTCCTCGTAGTCACGCGGCGCGTAGGCGAAGTCGCGCGCCTGGGCGTAGCCGTCCTCACGCAGGCGCACCACGCGCGCCAGGTCGATGCGGCGCAGGGCGGCCTGCAGGTCCGGGTTGTCGCGGTAGAAGTTGCTCATGCCGCCCCTCCGTCGTGGGAGGCCACGCCCTTTGTCCGGTAGGCCTTGATCAGCAGGGGGATGACCTTGTGGAGGTCGCCGACGATGCCGTAGTGGGCGACCGAGAAGATGGGCGCCAGCGGGTCGCTGTTGATGGCGAGGATGCGGGCGCTCTGGTCCATGCCGGCGCGGTGCTGCACCGAGCCGCTGATGCCGCAGGCGATGTAGAGCTTGGGGCGGACGGTGGTGCCCGTCTGGCCGACCTGGTGGTCGTGATCGATCCAGCCGGCGTCCACGGCGGCGCGGCTGGCACCGACGACGCCGCCGAGCGAGCGTGCGAGCTCTTCGACGAGGCCGAACCCCTCGCGCGAGCCGACGCCGACGCCGCCCGACACGACGATGCGCGCGCCTTTGAGGTCCACGCGCTTCTCCTCGCTGACACGCCTTACCAGCTTGACCGCGAAGTCGGCGTCGGTGAGGACGACGCGGTCGGCAGGCGCGACCGCAGCCGACGAGCGCTCGACCGGCACGCGGAGGATCTCGCCGTTGCGCGTTGCGTCCGCCTGCGGCATGACCATGACCCCCTCGCGCACTGTGGCCATCTGCGGCCTGTGCTCGGGGCTCACGATGGTCGCGATGATGTTGCCGCCGAAGGCCGGGCGGATCTGGTACAGGATGCTCTCCCAGGTCTCGCCCTTGGCGGTGAAGTCGCCGATGCGCAGGTCGGTGCAGTCGGCCGTGAGGCCGGTGCGCAGGGCGCTGGCGACGCGCGGCGCGAGGTCACGACCTGTGGTGGTCGCGCCGTAGAGGACGATCTGCGGCTCGTACTGACGCACGAGCGTGGTCACGAGCCGCGTGTACGGAAGGGCCAGGTAGTCGCCGAGGTCCTCGTGGCCGGCGAGGTACACGGTGTCGGCGCCGCGGGCGACGACTTCGGCGGCGAGGCCGTTCACGGCCTCGCCGGACCCGGCCAGCACGGCGCCGACACTCGCGCCGAGCGACGCCGCGAGCTCGCGGGCGCGGCCGAGCAGCTCGAGGCTGACCTCGGCCGCTTCGCCGTCGTGCTGCTCGATGAACACCCAGACCTCGCCGGCGCCGTTCACGGGGGCGCCTCCCGTCCGGTCAGCCAAGGATGTGCTCCTCGATCAGCTGGTGCACGAGCTCGGCGATGCCGGCCTCGTCGGGCTCGACCATGCGCGCCTCGCTCTGCGCGAGCACGACGCTCTCGATCTCCTTCACGCGCGTGGGTGAGCCGCGCAGGCCCAGGGCCTCGCGGTCGGCCTCGAGCGCCTCGTGGTCCCACTGGACGACCCGGGCGCGACAGACCGGCTTGCCGTCGCGCCCGATCATGCAGACCTCGGCGTCGTCGCTCTCGGGGTCCAGGTAGCTGTCGTCGTACTCGGGCATGGCCTCGGCGGCGATGTCCTTGTACGTCATGACGAGCTTCACGCTGGGTGGGCGCGGGTCGTTGGCCTCGCCGGCTACCGTGAGGAGGCACGGCAGCGAGCTGGTGAGCGTCTCGAAGCCGCCCTCGATGGAGCGCGTCGCCGTGACGCTGCCGATGGCGTCGCCGTCGGGCGGGGTCACGGCCTCGATGCGGCTGACGCAGGTGATCTGGGGCACGCCAAGCTTCTCGGCGGTCTGCGGGCCGACCTGGGCGGTGTCGCCGTCGATGGCCTGGCGGCCGCACAGGATGACGTCGACGCCGCCGAGCTTGCGCACGGCGAGCGAGAGGGCGTAGCTGGTTGCGAGCGTGTCGGCGCCGGCGAAGGCGCGGTCGGTGAGCAGCACGACCTCGTCGGCGCCGCGGAACAGGGAGTCGCGCAGCACCTGCACGGCGGCCGGCGGCCCCATGGTGATCACGGTGACGCGGCCGCCGTGGCGGTCCTTGAGCTTGAGCGCCTCCTCGAGGGCGCTGAGGTCCTCGGGGTTGAACACCGTCGGCAGCGCCGCCCGGTTGATGGTGCCGTCCTCTTTCATGGCCTCGCCGGTCACGTTCTGCGTGTCCGGGACCTGTTTGACGAGGACGACGATACGAAGCTGAGCCATGAGCGTGGGACTTCCCGTCGTGGTCGATACCAGAGGCGGTACGCTACCAGAAAGTCGTCGCTTGCGGCAAAGCCGCTCACTGACGAGTGCCCCTGCGGCGCACCCGTCGCTGAGCCCGCTACGTAGCTCACTGACGAGTGCCCCTGCGGCGCACCCGTCGCTGAGCCCGCTACGTAGCTCAGTCGACCTCATCGCCGTGCGCGTGGGAGAATCGGAGAATGAGGGCCTTCCGCAGGAGAAACGGCGCCGCGCGGGCGCTGCGCACCGCGGCGCCGTTGCTCATGGCTGCGCTGGCCTCTCTGGCGCTGGCGGCGGGACCACGGGTGGGGCCGGCCGCGGCGGCTCCGCCGGGCGCGGCCACGCGAGGGGACGCCACGCCCGTGCGGGATGTCCTGCCTGTGCTCGACGACCTGCGCGGCCCGCTGGCGCGCTCGGCGGCTTTGCCGCTCTGGCAGGCGCGCGGCGCTCTGCCGAGCGCCAAGCAGGCGATGGTGTTCGCGGCCGGGTCGGTCGCGGTGTCCGTGATCTTCGTGGAGAGCGACGGTTCCATCGACCGGAGCCGCGAGAACTGGTCGCGGCGGGATCCCAGGTTCCCAGGCGACCGCCGCGCCAACGTGCTCGCCCAGGTCGAGGCGGCCCTCGACTGGTGGGAACAGCGCTCGCCGGACGAGTCCCTGCAGACCTTCCTCCCCGCGGCCGGCCGGTACGGGGCGCCGCGGACCGTGACCACCGGCTACGAGGCCATCACACGACCGACCGGCGACTTCGCCTTCGACTACCGCCAGAGTGACGCCGGCTGGCGCTGGCAGATCATGCGCAAGCTCGGTCTCAAGCACGACTCTGAGGACGACTCGCCGCCTCCCGAGCGTGCCTACGCAGAAAAGGTGCGGCGTGTGAACGGCGCGGACTGGGCCTTCGTGGTTTACGTGGTGGACAGCCTGAAGGATACCGACGGCATGTTCCCGGACGGGGCGATCGCTTACACCAACGACCTGTACGGCCCGTATACCGTGCTCACGTACGACAACGACGGCTACGGCTTCAGCAACTTCGCCGCGGTGCTCGCCCACGAGATGGGTCACCAGTTCGGCGCTCTCGACGAGTACCGCCCGCCGTACCCGGGGTACCCCAGTACCGGCGGCCTGTTCTCCGGCTATCTCGGCGTGAAGAACCGGAACGCCGTCGTGGGCGGCACCACCGACCACCCGTGCCTCATGCGCGGCTCCAAGGAGACACTGGACGCCTTCTTCTACGGGGACCTCTGCCCTTCCACCGAGGGCCAGACTGGACTGCGGGTGACCAACGCCCACGGGCGGCCGGACGTGATCGACACCCGCCCGGGATTCACGTCGGGCGCGCCGGCCGCCGCCGCAGGCGGTACCGTGACCGTCTCCGGCACGGTCGTCGAACAGCCGTGGCCACACGGCGTGAGCACGGTCGGCCCACTGTTCACGAAGGACGTGAGCATTTACGTGCCGCGCGACGTGCAGTACCGCGTGGACGGCGGCGAGTGGCTGTCGGTCACGGCGGTCGACGGCGCCTTCGACGAACCGAGCGAGAAGTGGACGCTGACGACGGCGCCACTCATGCAGGGACCGCACGTGATCGACATCCAGGGCACGACGGGCCTGACCGTGGGCTTCTCGTTGCAGGTGACGGCGGCGCCGTGAGGACTGACCGGCGCCGGGTCCGCGCGTCGCCGGTCAGTCCAGCGACTCCACGTGGTTCGAGGGCACCCAGCCGGTCAGGCCGGCGGCCGTGCGGCACAGCAGCCAGCCGCCGGCCTCATCGAGCACCTCGAGCCGTTCGCCGCGCGCGACAGTGAGTTCGGTGGCGTCGTAGTCGCGCAGGGCGATGGCCTCGGCCGGCCCGCTCGTCTGCAGGTATTCCTCCGGCACCCAGCCGGCGCGGCCGGCCTGGTCGGCGCCCCACACGTAGGAGGTCCACTGCTGGTCGTGACGACCCACGCACACGGCCTCACCCTCGCGAAAGCGCACGGGCTCGGGCGCGGAGGAGACGTACGACGCGACGACGCGGACGGAGTGTGGCGGCTCGTTCATTTCAGGAGGGAGGAGCGGGACGACCGCGGCGGTCAGCTCTCGACCGCCTCCAGGCAGGACGCCGGCACCCAGCCCTCGGCGCCGGCGGAGTTGCGACAGCGGATCCACACACCGATGCTCTCGAGGCCCTCCAGGAGCTCACCCTTCACCACCGTGAGCTGGGCCGCGTCGTAGTCACGCAGCGCCGTGGCCTCCTTGTCGGTGTCCATGTGGAGGAACTGCTCGGGGACCCACCCGGCGTGGCCGTCTTCGGCGGCGCACCACAGGAACTCCGGGTACTGCTGGTTGCGGTGCCCGACGACGATGGACTCGCCTTGGCGGATGCGGATGTTCTCTACGTGGTCGCGTGCCCTCGACGTGACGACGCGCACAGGCTGCGGGTAGGTGTCCATCCGGTGATTGTAGACCTTTCGCGCGGGTTTCCTACCCGAGGTGGAGCGGCGTCCCATCCTTTGGACGGAGACGCGGCGTCGTCTCGGCTTGAGGTATCATGGGCGGCCGATGAGCGAGCAGAGGACAGAGCGGGCTCCCGGGGGCGTGGTGGTGCGCTTCGCCCCGTCCCCGACGGGCTACCTGCACTTGGGGAGCGCCCGCACGGGCCTGTACAACTACATCTTCGCGCGCAGCCGCGGCGGCCTCTTCATCCTCCGGATCGAGGACACCGACCCCTCCCGCAGCACCGACAAGGCGATCCTGCAGATCATCAGCTCCATGCGTGAGATGGGCCTCAAGTGGGACGAGGGTCCGGAGGTCCCGGGCCCGCACGGCCCCTACCGGCAGACCGAGCGTCAGGGCATCTACCACGAGCACATCGCGCGCCTGCTGGCCAGCGGCCACCTGTACCCGTGCTTCTGCACACCCCAGGAGCTCGAGGCGGAGCGCCAGGTCGCCCAGGCGGCGAAGCGCGACTGGATCTACTCCGGGAGATGCCGGGCGCTCCCGGCGGAAGAGACGGAGCGCCGCGTGGCGGCTGGAGAGCCGTACACGCTGCGCATGCGTGTGCCCGACGGCGTCACCGTATTCCACGACCTGTTGCGCGGACCGGTGGAGTTCGCCAACGACACCATCGGCGACTTCATCGTGCAGCGCAGCGACGGCACGGTGACCTACAACCTCGCCGTGGTGGTGGACGATGTCACCATGGAGATCACACACGTCATCCGCGGCGACGATCACATCAGCAACACCCCGAAGCAGGTCGTCGTGTACGAAGCCCTCGGGGCCGCCGTGCCCGAGTTCCTGCACATGCCTTTGCTGTTCGGCACCGACCGCAAGAAGCTCTCCAAACGGCACGGCGCCACCAAGTTGGAGCAACTCACGGCCCAGGGCTACCTGGTCGACGTGGTGCGCAACTACCTCTGCTTCCTCAGCACGGAGTTCGACGAGAGCATGATCGCGTGGACGCTGGACGACCTCGTCGAGAGGTTCGACGTGCTCGGCCTGGGCACCAGCGCGAGCATCTTCGACCCGGAGAAACTGCGCTGGATGAACGGGCGCTTCATCCGGCAGCTCGACGACGTGGCGCTCGGCGAGCGGCTCGAGGAGTACCTTACGCGGGTCGGCTTCTACGGCGAGCCGGCCGCGGTCGAGCAGCTCGCCCGTACCGGACCCGAGGCCCTCGCGGCCGTCGTCGAGGGCGCCGAGACGGCGCACGCGCTGCTCGTCGCCCCGGACGAGGTCCAGGAGGCGCTCACCAGGCAGCTCGCGCCGCTGGTGCGCGAGAAGATGGACCTGCTCGCCGACTTCATCCCGCTCGCGGGCTGGTTCTTCCGGCCGCTCGCGTTCGCGCAGGACGCGCGCGAGCGGCTCGCCGCAGCGCCCGGCGCGGCGGAGACGCTGCGCGCCGCCGCGCTCGCCCTCGAGCAGCTCCCTGAGTGGACGCCCCAAGGCGTGGAGGACCTCGTCCGCGACCTTCCCTCGCGCCTTGAGCAGAAGCCCAAGGCCGTGTTCGCCGCCCTGCGCCTCGGCATGAGCGGTCAGGCCGTGACGCCCGGCCTGTTCGAGTCGCTCTGGGTGCTCGGCCGCGACGAGGCGGCCGGCCGGCTCGTCACCGCGGCCGCCGAGCTCTGACGCTCCGCCGCCGCTGCCCGAGTCGGCCCACTCCCGCTTCCCTGCCTGGCCGGCGGCTGCCTGAGTGAGCCCGGACCGTCCTTCGGGGAACAACCCCTGCAGATCCATCGACCAGAAGACAGGAGGGGGTGATCACCGTGAGCGACGATCAGGGTCTGGTCCTCGTGATCGGCGGCGCGGAGCACGAAGGGTCGGCCGCCGTTCGTCACCTGCGCCAGCGCGGCCGGCCCGTGCGGGCGCTGCTCAGGGAGGGCGAGGACATCGCGGCGGAGCGGCTGTACTCAGCCGGCGCATCTCCCGTGTTCGCCGACCCCGGGGACCTCGCCGCGGTCGAACGCGCCCTGGCGGGCGTGCGCTCCCTCGTCCTGAGCATCGACGAGGCCGACAACGGCCCGCGGGCGCGGTTGCATGAGGGCAGGGTCGTGGCGGAGGCAGCCGGCAGGGCACCCGACCTCGTCGAGCTGGTCTATATCGCGGGGTCCGGCACCGAGCACCACCAGATCTCCTGCGACCGAAGCAGGGAGATCGAGGAGCTCCTGCGCAAGCTCGGGCTGCCGCTCACGGTGTTGCGTCCGGTCACGCTGATGGAGGAGATCCCCTGGTACTGGCTGCACCGGTACGACAGCGGGCTCGAGCTGGCCACGCCTTACGAGCCCGGCCTGCCTCTGCCGCTGGTCGCCGCCGACGACGTGGGCGCGCTGGCCGCGCTCGCCGTCATCGCGCCGGAGCAGTTCGCGGGACACCCCCAGGTGACCGTGGCCGGCGACGAGGCCACACCGCGGAGCATCGCCGACGAGCTGGCACGCGATCTCGGAGAACCGGTGCGGCTGACCGAGGTACAGGTGGAAGGCGTCTTCATGTACCCGGATGCCGTGGGACACGCGCGCGATCTGGAGTGGCTGCGCAGCGTCCACCCGAGGCTCCAGACGCTGCGTGCCTGGCTGACGGAGTGCGGCTCAGACGTCTGCCGCAGCATGGTCGGTCTCGCCCCCGGCGGTCACACCAGAGTCTGACCCGGACCGCGCCTTCTCCGCGTCGAGCGGAAGGTAGTAGCGGATGACGATCAGCGCCGCCAGGGCGGCGCCGATCATGTTCGTCATGTCGAGGACGCGGTACGGCCACATGCGCAGCGACAGCAGCGTCGCGGCGGCCCCGAGGGCGATCGTCACCCCTTGACGGCCGCCGGGAGGCGGCGCCACGAGGACGAGCGCGAGCGGCACGATGACCCACACGTAGGCCATCTGCCACGCCAGGGGTGAGAAGAGGAGCGTCAGGAGCACGGCGAGGAGCAGCATGGCGTTGCGCTCGGCGCCGGCGTCGATGCTCCGCTTCTCCTGCGGCAGGCGTCGCGCGTTCCTCCCGGCCAGCCACGCAAGGAAGAGCAGCGCGGCGTAGCCCAGGGCTGAGCCGGCCTTGACAAGCGTGGGGTAGCGCGACCAGAACCGCAGCGGTGTCTGGTTGTAGGGCGATGGGTCGGACCCGGCGATGGCCGGAAGGATGTCGGCCACGTAGTCACGGTACAGAGAGATGTCGACCCAGACGAGCGACACGGCGAGGACCGCGAGACCGCAGACGAGCGTCTTCAGCACGAAGCGCCAGTCGCGGAAGTAGAGCACCACGACCAGCACGAGCAGCACCGGGGAGACCTTGACGGCCACGGCCACCGCGAACAGGGTCGCGGAGGGCCACCCCTTCCAGCGTGGGTAGAGCATGAAGCCGACGATGGAGAGAGCCGCGACGATCATGTCGATCTGGCCCTCGTGCACGTGGTAGAAGAACGGGAACGAGACCAGGGTGAGCAGGACGCAGGCGGTGAGCGTCTCCAGCCGCCGGCCGCGACGCACGAGCACGGCGACCGCGATCAGCAGGGCGAAGCACGTGACGTCCAGGGCCAGCCAGGCGGCGCGCGCGGCGTCGTAGTCGGCGCGCGCCAGCAGGCCCATCAGCGGGAGGACCGTGGGCGGGTAGATGAACCCGGAGATCGTGGGATCGTCGTGACGTGGGTGCTGGATCGCCCGGGCGTCGGCGGGGTGGTTGAGGTACGGATCGAGCCCGAGGTCCCAGTTGTGACCCCCCGCGTAGTACTGGAAGAAATCGTGCTGCGGGACGCCGATCCCCGAGTTCAGGTCGTCGTAGGTGCTGCGCACGATCGGCACCCAGAAGCCGACGGCCAGGGCGACAGCCGCCAGCAGGAGCAGCACGCAGACTGTGCGCCGGCTGAGCCAGGCGCCGGCCGCCGCGGGGCCGGCGTCAGGCGGCCCTTCGCCGGCCGGTCCGGGTGCGTCTCGGTGCATGCTGCTCCTCCGCGTGTGGGTGCGGCCGCCGCCGCCGCTCGCATCCCGGACCCTACGCGGCGAGGCCGGAGCGTGCAACGAAGCCTGTCGCTCGTGCGCGGTCTCCTGCGGTGCCGGCCTTACCCCCCGGGTCCCGGGACGTCACGGCCGGCTCTCGAGCGCGGCCACCGCCCGCGGCAGGTCAGCGAGCCACGAGACCTCTGCGTCCGGCGGAGCGGCCCCGGCTGGCCGGGCTGCGCGCACCCGGTTGAACCAGACCGCGCGCAGGCCGGCTTGCCTCGCGCCCTCGACGTCGTTGGCCCACGAGTCGCCGACCATCACCGCGTCGTGCGCTCCCAGGGGGACGCCGCCGTGCCCCGCACGCAGTAAGACGGCCCTGAAGAAGAACGGATCGGGCTTGGCGACACCCACGTCGCGCGAGCTCACGACGTCGTCCACCAGGTCTGCAAGGCCCACGCGCGCGAGCGCCGCGCGGACGTCGCGCGCGCTCGAGTCCTCGGCGTTGGTGGCGACGATGATGCGGTGGTCCGCGCGCAGCGACTCCAGCGCCTCTGCAGCTCCCTCGACCGCCGCGACGCGAGCCCACGTCGCCATGGGCCCCGGCTGCGTCCCGTCGTCCTCCATCAGGGTGCCGCCCCAGTCGACCAGAACGACAGCCGCAGATTCTCGCGTGGGGCCGACCCGCGCCGCCCGGATCTGCTTCCCCCCGGGGACTGGCCGGACGCTCGCCATGGCGTCCGGCCGCGGCGGAAGCAGGAGGGCCGCGGCGGCGACGATGACGACAGCCAGTGCCCAGGCGCCGAGCACGTCGGTCAGCCAGTGGACGCCCAGGTACAGGCGCGAGGCGCCCATGACGACGGCGAAGATGCCGACGAGCACCGACGCGGGCAGGCGCCACCTCGTCGGCCAGGCCACCACCGCGATGGCGAGCGCCAAGGTCGCCGAGGCCAGCGAGTGGCCGCTGGGGAACGCCAGGCCGCTCACGTGCAGGGCGGCGTCCTCTACCGGCGGCCGGATCCGCCCGAACGCCAGCTTGAGCAGCGGGTTGAGCGCGAGCGCGGTCACCAGTGCCGCGGCCAGGAACGCGGCCGCCCGCCGTCTGCTTGTGGCCGTCAGGCCGGCGACGACGGCCACACCGGCCGCCGCGATGGCGAGCCACTGACCGAGGCCGGTGTAGGCCTCGAAGAACCCGGTCAGCGCCGGTGTGCGGCGGGCGGCGAGCATCTCGTTGATGGCTACGTCCAGACCAGCGGACCCGCCGCTCAGGGCGATGGTCGCGATGGCCGCGAACGCGACCAGGCCGGCGATGAGCGCCGTGAGGGCGGCGCGACGGTGCGGTCCGCCGCCGCTCAGCACCCCGGGCATATGAGCCCGCCGAGCAGCTCGGGAAGCTCGTCGAAGCGGCGCACGATGAGGTCGGCCGTCGAATGCCGCAGGTCGTGGTCGTTGACGGCCACGAAGTGGGCGGCGGCCATTCCGGCGGCCTGGGCCCCGGCGACGTCGGTGCGCTGGATGTCGCCGACGTGGGCCGCCTCCCCGGCGCGGACGCCCAGCTGTGCGAGCGTGTGCCGGAACACGCGCACGTCGGGCTTGCTGACGCCGTGCTCGTTGGAGAAGAAGAGGTACTCGAAGGACTCCAACATGTCGTACCGGGACAGCACCTGGCGCAGCACGCGTCCCGGAGACCACCCGGTATCGCAGATCACCGCGAGGTGGAAGCGTTCGCGGAGCCGCGGCAGGGTCGCCTGGGCCCCGGGCATGGGCTCCGGCGGCAGCTCCAGCACGAGGTCCTCGAAAGCCCCCACCACCCGCTCGCCGACCTCGTCCGGGGGTGTGAACCCCAGGGCCATGAACATCGCGTCCACGAGCTCCGCGCACGGCGGCGTACGGTGCTCAACGATCCAGACGCGGTCGAAATGGTCGAAGGCGGTGCGCAGGGCCTCGTCGACGATCAGCGGCGAGCACTCCGTCCCGAGTCCGGCCAGCTCGTCGCGGACGATCTGCGCGCGGCGTGCCTCCCTCTCCCGACCGTGGGGGTCGGCGACCAGCGTGTTCCAGAAGTCGAACGTGACGGCGCGCAGCATGGCGCAAGCGTACCAGAGGGCAGTGCGCAGGACGGCGGGCATCGTCGGCGTCGGCCCGCCCATCCCCGCGCCGGCACTCCCGGCTCCTGCTGTTAGACTGAACGCATGGCGGCGGAATCGAAGAAGGCGATCGTCGCGGCGATCGTCGGCAACGCCGCGATCGCCGTGATCAAGTTCATCGCCGGTGCCATGACCGGCAGCTCGGCGATGATCTCCGAGGGTATCCACTCGCTCGTGGACACGGGCAACGGCGGCCTGCTGTTCTATGGGCTGAAGCGGGGGGCCAGGCCCGCCGACCGCGAGCATCCCTTCGGCCACGGCGGCGAGGTCTACTTCTGGAGCCTCATCGTCGCCGTGAGCATCTTCGGCATCGGCGGCGGCATGTCGATCTACGAGGGCATCACGCACATGCAGCATCCCGTGACCCTCAAAGACCCCACCGTCAACTACGTCGTGCTTGCGCTGGCTATGGCATTCGAGTCGCTCTCGTTCACCGTCGCCTGGCGCGCGTTCAAGCGCGCGAAGGGCAAACGCGGCGTGCTCTCCGCCATCCACCGCGGCAAGGACCCGAGCCTGTTCACGGTGCTGTTCGAGGACACAGCGGCACTGCTCGGCCTCGTGGTGGCCTTCTTCGGCGTGCTGCTCAGCCACACGCTGGACATGCCGGTGCTCGACGGGGCAGCGTCGGTGGGCATCGGGGCGATCCTCGTGTGTGCCGCACTCTGGCTGGCCTACGAGAGCAAGAGCCTTCTGGTGGGCGAGGCTGCGGACCCGGACGTGGTCGCCACGATCCGCGAAATCGCGCTGGCCGACCCCGATGTGGAAGGCCTCGGTGTGGTGCTGACCATGCACCTCGGCCCGGAGGACGTGTTGCTCAACATCGAGGTGCAGTTCACGCCGGGCCTGCCCGCGGAATCCGTTCAGGAGGCAGTGCTTCGCATCGAGGACCTCATCACTGAGAGGTACCCCGAGGTGAACCGCATCTTCATCGAGGTCCGGGCGTTGCGGCCCGGCGCGACCGGGGGCGAGCCCGGGGTCGCCGCGGGCGCGGCGTCCGGAGACGCGGCCGTCGCGGAGAGCGCAGGGTCTGCGACATGACCTGGATCAACGCCGCCCTCATCGCCTGCGTGGTCGCCACCCTGTGTCTCGGCTTCTACCTCGTGTGGTTCATCGCACACCCAAACCGCCCGGAACAGGAGCAGCAGGAGAGCGACGAAGGCGCTGGCAGTCAGGGTCTCGAGGACCCTGACGACGGGCGTCGCGAGGAGGATCCGGCGGGTGAGCGTCGCTGAACGTACGGCGGGCCGCGGGGCGCCGGTGCTCGAGTCGGAGTGTCCATGACGCCGAGATCGAGACCGGCGGCAGCGTCATGCTGCGGCGCGACCCGCGGCCTCACTCTCCCTGAGGATGAGGCGCCGTGACCTCACGAGCCGGCGGCCGGCGCCCTCGGGTGGTCCTGAACGAAGGCACGCGCATCGTGCTTGCCGGCCTCGGCCTGTACGTCGTGATCGCCGTCGTGATCTGGCTGTTCCCGGCCCTGCGCTTCACGCCGGCCCGCCCCGCGTGGGCCGCGATCGCGGGCTGGGGGCTTCTCCTGGCGTCGCTCGCCGTGTGGCTCGTGGCGGCGCGAAGCATGCGCGCCGCGTACGCGGCCGGGCAGTTCCCGACGGCCGGGCTGTTCGCGTGGGTGCGACACCCCATCTACACAGCCCTCATCTTCGTGCAGTGCCCGGGCCTGATTGTCTGGCTGTGGGGCTGGCCGGCGCTGGTCCTGCCGTTCGTCGCGTACGGACTGTCCCGCTGGGCGGTGCGGCGCGAGGAATCGCGCCTGTACGATCACTTCGGGCCGTCGTACGAGGCTTACCAGCGCACCGTCCCGGCGCTCTTCCCGCGCCTGCGCCGCCGGCCGCCGCCGGGTGTCGGCGGCGAACTCGTCAATCGCAGAGTGAAGACGCGCAAGGCCGCGGCGGCCCGCTCCGCCGCCCGCCGGGGCGGCAAGGACCGCTCGGACTCGCACCTCCGCGGGCTCTGAGGGCGCGGAAAGCCGGAGGTCGCCCCGAAGCTCACCCGCCGAGCGGGCGCAGGTGCGCGCTCGCGACCCGCCGCTTGCAGCGGTCGCACAGGTCGTCGCTGCCGTCGATCCCGTGGGTCTGGGAAGCCGCCATGGCCGCGGCGTGCTCGCGCGTGGTGATCGGCCTGCCGCAGTGCTCGCAGGGCAAGAGCTCGAACGTGCGCCCCCAGATCGTGCGTGTGGTGGGTGTGTCCCCCATGCCGATGCACGCGGTGGGGCAGACTTCGTGACAGGATCCGCAGCCCACGCAGTTGAGGGCCGTCTCCTGCCCGTACGGCGGGCCGATGTACTTGTGGTCGCCGCGGCCGATCGCTGCGAGCGCGCTGTAGCCCAGGGCCGCGCACACGCGCACGCAGAGCTCGCAGAGGATGCAGTCCGGGAGAGGGGCGCCGGTCAGGGGCGCGAAGCGTGGCTCCGCGGCTCCGAGTCGGGCGGCCAGCCGCTGAAGGACGGGGGCCCGTGGCGCGCGACGCAGCAGGAGCTGCACGTTCATGAGCCGGTGCTTGCGGATGGCCGGCGAGTCGGTGACCACATCGAGGCCGTCGGACGCAGGGTAGTCGCACGAGGTGGTCAGCTGCGTCCAGTCGCGGCCCGGCCGCCGGATCTCGACCAGGCAGAGCCGGCACGACGCGACGGCCGGCACCCCCTCGTTGTGGCAGAGCGCCGGCACGTCGCGCCCGGCACGGCGAGCGGCGTCGAGGACGCTCGCGTCGGCGGGCGCCGTCACCTGTTCGCCGTCGATGATGAGCGATACGTCCACGGCGCCCTCCTACCGCACCAGCACGGCGTCGTACTTGCACACGTCTTTGCAGATGCCGCACTTGATGCAGAGCTCCTGGTCGATCGCGTGCGGCTGCTTCTTCTGGCCGGTGATCGCTTCCTGCGGGCAGCGGCGTGCGCACAGCATGCAGCCGGTGCACGACTCCGCGTCGATACTGAATGCGATGAGCGCCTTGCACACACCCGCGGGGCAGCGCTTCTCGTCCACGTGCGCGAGGTACTCGTCGCGGAAGTAGTGCAGCGTCGACAGCACCGGATTGACGGCGCTCGTGCCCAGGGCGCACAGCGAGGTGGCCTCCACCGTGTCTGCGAGCTCCTCTACCAGGGCGAGCGTCTCGCGCGTGCCGCGGCCTTCGGCGATCTCGCCAAGCAGCTCGTGCAGGCACTCGAGACCGTCGCGGCACGAGGTACAGTTGCCGCACGACTCCGAGGCCAGGAAGCGGAGGAAGTACCTGGCGACGTCCACCATGCACGTGTCTTCGTCCATGACGATCATGCCGCCCGACCCCATCATGGAGCCCTCGGCCACGAGCGTGTCGAAGTCCACGGGCACGTCCAGCTTCTCCGCAGGCAGGCAGCCTCCGGACGGCCCGCCGGTCTGGACTGCCTTGAACGCCTTTCCCCCCGGGATGCCGCCGCCGGCGTCGAAGATGATCTCGCGCAGGCTCATGCCCATCGGGACCTCGACCAGGCCGGTGTTGTTCACCTTGCCGACCAGGGAGAAGATCTTCGTCCCCGGAGAGCCGTCTGTGCCGATCGCACGAAACCACCCGGCGCCGTTGAGCACGATGTGCGGCACGTTGGCCCAGGTCTCCACGTTGTTGACGTTGGTCGGCCGACCCCACAGCCCGTGTTCTGAGAGATGGATGAGCCGCCGGTGCGGCACGCCGCGGCGGCCCTCCAGCGACGCCATCATGGCGCTCGCCTCGCCGCACACGAACGCGCCGCCGCCGCGGCTCACGCGCACGTTGAGGCACAGACCGCTCCCGAGGATGTCGTCGCCGAGCAGGCCGAGCTCGCGCGCCTGACCGATGGCCACGTCGAGGTGCTCCACGGCCAGTGGGTACTCCTGACGCACGTACACCACACCCTCTCGGGCCCCGATGGCGAAGGCCCCGATGGTCATGCCCTCGAGCACGCTGTGAGGGTTCCCCTCGAGGATCGAGCGATCCATGAAGGCGCCCGGATCGCCCTCGTCGGCGTTGCACACCACGTACTTGAGGTCTCCCTCCGCCCTGCGGCAGGCCTCCCACTTGCGACCGGCGGGGAAGCCCGCTCCGCCCCTGCCCCGCAAGCCCGAGCGCTTGACCTCGTCCAGGACGGCCTCCGGGCCCAACTCCAATGCCTTGGCGAGCGCCGAATAGCCGCCGACGGCGATGTAGTCGTCGATCGAGGTGGGGTCGCGCCGGCCGGCGTCGCGCAAGAGGAGCCGCTCCTGGTAGCGGTAGAAGGGGATCTGGTCCTCGCGGGTGTGTCGCAGGCCGGTCGCCGGGTCCTCGTACAGCAGACGCTCGAGCACTTCGCCGTTCAGCAGGGCCTTCTCGACGAGCTCGGGCACGTCCTCCACGCGCACGCGCTGGTAGAGGATACCCTTGGGGTAGAGGAGCACGAGCGGCCCGCGCTCACAGAACCCGTGGCAGCCGGTCGCCCGCATCGTGACCAGGCAGTCCGAGCCGAGTGCCTCGAGTTCGTCGCACAGGGCCCGGAACACCTTCATGGCGCCTTGCGCCCGGCAGCCCGTCCCGCCGCAGACGGCGACGACCGTAGCGGCGGCGTCCCGGCCCGCGACCAGCGCGTCGCGGTGGCTGCCCAGAGAGCCGGGGTCGGCGAACCGCGCGCTCACGACGGCTCCTCGGCAGCCAGGAGCTCGCCGACCAGCCGGGAGAGACGCTCACTGGTCATGTGGCCGTGGTAGTCGTCGTCGAGGAGGACGAGCGGGCCGAGGGCGCAGGCGCCCACGCAGCTCACCTCCTCGACGGTCAGCGATGAGTCGGGTGCGGTGCCGCCGGCCGCCACACCGGTGTCGCGCTCCAGCTGCTCTAGCAGCCGCGGCGCACCTCGCACGTGGCAGGCGGTGCCCATGCAGACGGTACAGGTGTGCCTGCCGCGGGGCTCGGTGCGGAAGCCGTGGTAGAAGGTCGCCACCCCGTAGACCTGTGTCTCCGACAGCACGACGTGGGACGCCGTCTCACGCATGGCCGCCTCCGGCAGGTAGCTGAACTCGGCCTGCAGGTCGTGCAGGATGTTCACGAGGTCGCCCGGGTCACGCCGGGGGTAGCGGGCAAGGACCGACGCGATCCGGCTCTGGTCGGTCGCCGCGTCGCTCACCGTCTCGTCCTTCCGGCGGTCCATCATGCCGTCCTCTCAGCCGCCGGCGATCATCGGGAAGACGGAGATCTCGTCGTCGTCCCCGAGCGGCGTGTCCAGCCCCTGCAGGTGCCGCACGTTGCGGCCGTTGACGAGGATGATGATCTCGGCGTGCAGAGCCTCCCCGTCGAACACGGTGCGCCGGAACAGCCGGCCGTAGCGCTCCGCGAGCTGCGTGAGCAGCTCGCGGAGATCGCTCGGTCGGCCGTCGATCCGGCGCTCCTGCTCCCTCGTGAGGGAGCGGATGGTGGCGAAGTACTTGACCGTCATGCCTTGAGCGAGAGCTCCTTCAGCTTCGCCTTGCTCGGCACGCCGTCCTCGTCCCAGCCCCGCTTCGCGTAGTAGTCGGGCACCATGTGGCCGAGCTTGCTCACGTGGCCCTTGGATGCGCCGCTCTTGATGGGCTCTTCGAGCAGCCGCCTGGGCAGCGTGTCGTCGTCCTTGGTGAACCCGGCGGCGATGTTCCAGAGCTTCTCCTGGTTCCAGATCCGATCGCCGATGAGCAGGAACTCCTGGAGCGTGTAGTCCTCGCCGGTGAGCGCGGACAGCATCTCCGTGAGCTCCTCGCCACCGATGCCGAAGGTCGAGAACAGGCACGCGCCGGTCGCGTCGAGCGCGGCCGTGAGGTTCTGGAAGGCGATGCCGAGGCCAGCCTTCTCGTCGGGGCTGTGCGGGTCTGAGCTGCCGCCGCTCTGCAGGATCTCGTGCGAGATGGTGTAGCCGCGCACGTGGCAGCCGCCGCGGTTGCTGGTCGCGTAGTTGAGGCCGATGCCCTGGATGGCGCGGGCGTCGTAGGCCGGCATCTCCTGCTTCTTGGCCGTCATGGAGTACTCGGGGTGGCCGTAGCCGTCCGCCAGGCGGTGGGAGCCCTGGGCGATCTTGGCGCCGAAGCCCTCGCCCTCGCCCGCCTTGCGCGTCATCTCGACGATCGCGGCGGCGTTGCCGAAGCTCAGGTCCACGCCGTCGGTGTCGGCGGTCGTGATGATGCCGCGCTGGAACAGCTCCATCGCGCAGGCGATCGTGGAGCCCGTGGAGATGGTGTCCATGCCGTACTCGTTGCACAGGTAGTTGGCCTTGGTGATGGCGTCCAGGTCGTCGACGCCGCAGTCGGCGCCGTAGGCCCAGGCGGTCTCGTACTCGGGGCCTTCGCCGATGCCCTCGTAGCCGGGGGCGTCGACCTTGGTGACGCGGCCGCAGGAGATGATGCAGCTGAAGCAGCCCTTCTTGCGGATCAGCTGCTTGGCGGCCAGGGACTCGCCGCCGGTCTTGTCGGCCGTCGGGAAGTACGCGTCCTGCCAGTTGCGAGTGGGCAGGCCGCCGGACTGGTTGAGGATGTTGACGAGCACGTCCGTTCCGTAGGCCGGCAGGCCGGTGCCGCCGACGGGGTGGTCGAAGATCAGCTGGCGCGCCTTGAGCACGGCCGCCTTGAAGCCCTCGGGGTCGGCCACCTGGACGGCGCCGGTGCCGAGTACGGCGACCGCCTTGAGGTTCTTGGAGCCCATCACCGCGCCGACGCCGGTGCGTCCCGCGGCGCGGTGCATGTCGTTCATGATGTTGGCGACCAGCGCCAGGTGTTCGCCGGCCGGGCCGATGCAGGCGACCTTGGCGTCGTCGTCGGTCTCGGCCCTGACCAGGTCGGTGGTGTCGGGCACGGTGTGGCCCCAAAGGGCCGCCGCGTCGCGGATCTCGACCTGGTCGTCCTTGATCCACAGGTACACGGGCTTGGCGGCCTTACCCTCGATGATGACGGCGTCGTAGCCGGCGTACTTGACCTCCGGGCCGAAGTTGCCGCCCGAGTTGGAGGCGGCCAGCGAGTCGTTGAGGGCGCCCTTGGTGACGACGTTGTAGCGCCCGGCGGACGGCGCGAAGGTGCCGGTCAGCGGCCCGGTCGCGAAGACGAGCTTGTTCTTGGGCCCGAGGGCGTCCGCCTTGGGGTCGACCTCGGCGCGGATGATGGCGCCGCCCAGGCCGCGCGCGCCGATGAAGTCACGGGCGAGCTTGCGGTCGAGGGCCTCGCGGGTGACGCTGCCGCTGGTGAGGTCGATGCGGAGGATCGTTCCGGTCCAGCCGTACATCTCAGCTCACCTCCTGGAAGGCATCCTTGAACTTCGCCGCGTAGGCCTTCTTGCGGGCCTTCACCTGGGCGTCGTCGTCCAGGTACTCCAGGGCCTTGGTGGGGCAGAAGGCGACGCACTCGGGCGCGCCCTGGCAGTTGTCGCACTTGAAGATGCTGCTGGAGGCCGCGTCGTAGCGGGCGTTGCCGAACGGGCAGGCGATCACGCACATCTTGCAGCGGATGCACTTGGCCTCGTCGTAGTCGATGAGGCCGGCGATCGTGTAGCTGGGGTGCATGGCTCCGGTGGGGCAGACGGTGACGCAGGCTGCGTCGTCGCACTGCTGGCACATCATCGGCACCGAGATGCCCTCGCGCTCCCAGGTGAACGCCTGGACGCGCGAGGCTCCCGGACGGAACCTGCCCTCGTGCTCGAACGAGCACGCGAGCTCGCAGTTGCGGCACCCGGTGCACTTGTCCGGGTGGATCATCAGGACCTTGGCCATGGCATCCTCCTGCTGGGAGCACTGTTGCCGCCGGCGCGGCCGGCCGGGAGCGCGCCGCTCTGCGTGTGCGGCGGACCGTCGATCCAGAGGATGCTGCACACGCCCCTGGGCGGCGAGTCGACGGGCGACCACTCTTGGCCGTGGCGGATTGGGCGTGTGCACAGGCGCCGCTCTCGCGGGCTGCCGCGAGGGGCGGCCTCGCCCGACGCGTGCCGAGGCCGCACCGGGGGGTGCGGCTAGCTGGAAGGCTCGCCGAGCAGCTCGGCCGCGTGCAGACCGAGGCGCACGTCGACGACCGCGTCCAGGTCGCCGAGGTCGACACCGAGCAGCTGCTCGACGTGGGCGAGGCGTTTCTGCAGCGTGTTGCGGTGGATGTGGAGCGCGTCGGCCGTCTCCTGGACGGCGAGCCGGCGCTCGAAGTAGGTACGCAAGGTCGCGTACAGGCTGGCGCGGTGCTGCGCGTCGTAGTCCAGGACCGGGCCGAAGGTCCGCGCGACGATGCCGGTCAGCTCCTGCTCGTCGAGCGCGTCGAGGAGGCGGAAGTGGCCGCTCAACTCCTCGAAGACGCCGCCTTCGCCGGGGTTGTGCGCGAGGCGCGCGGCGATGCAGGCTGCCTTGGCCTGCTGCAGCCCGCGGGCGGCGCCGATGACCCCACCGAGCGGCGCCGAGCAGCCTGCAACGACGCCGCCGTCGCTGACCGGCGCGGCGGCATCGCGTAGACCGGCGAGCAGGCCTCGCGCCGTGCCGGGCCCGGCGTCGGGCACGGCGGTGAGGATGACCGCCCTGTGGTCCACCGACGCCGTCAGATAGGGGACGCGGCGCGCGCTCAGCGCAGCGTCCAGCGCGTGCAGCAGGTCAGCCTCGCGACCGGCGGCCTTGTCCGTCCGCATGGTCCTGGCTGCCGGGTCGAGCGGCTCGACGACGGCCAGACGGAGCACGGCATCGTCGGCGAAGCCTTGGGCCTGCAGCCGCACCCGCAGCTCGTCGGGCGTGCCGTCGCCGTTGAGCACGTCGTGGAGCAGTCCGCGGCGCAACCTGCGCCGCATGCGCAGCTCGTCCTTGCCGCGCAGCAGGTCCAGGGCCACGAGCTGCTGCATGAAGACGAGCGAGGCGCCGGCGAACTCCGACGGCCGGTGCCGGCCGATCCTGGCCGCGAGGACCCGCTCGACCCTGCCCATCACGAGCACGTCGCGGAAGGACACGCGCTCGCCGGTGCTCGTGATGGATGCCGCGTCGGCCTGGCGGTCCCGCTCCTCGTAGGCGGCCCACAGGCTCCGCTCGAGTTCCGGTGCGGCGCCGGCGCTGCGCGAGGCGCACACCACGTGGCCCTGCGGGTCGAAGAGGACGAGGGGGACGTCGAGGATCGAGGCGACCCGCTCGACCAGTTCGGCCACGTCCTTCTGCTGGACGACGAGCTCGAGAAGCTGGATCTGCAGCGCGGCGGTGCGCCGCAGCGTCTGCATGTCGCCGGCGGCCGTAGCCGGCCCCCCATCCTCGTCGTGCTCCTGACGCCTGAGCGCCTCCTCGAGTTCCTCGGTGTGCAGGCGCACCTGGTCCTGCAGCATGATCGTCGTCTGAAAGAGGCCGAAGTCCGAGCCCTGGACCTTCGTCCCGGCCTCCGCACGGTCCATGAGTGCGTCGACCACCTTGTTGAGCCGCACGATCTCGGCCTTCAGGGCTTGAACGTCGTCGCCGGGGGCGTTGTGCGAGAGGTCAGTCATCGTCCCGTCCGCCGCCGAAGGCGATCGCCGTGAGTGTCTGGTTCACGTGGACCCCGCAGAACTGCTCCCCGTAGGTGTTGAAGCCGATCGCGTTGTTCCGCCGCAGCACCTTGCTCACGGCGTCGCGCTGGCCGCTCTGGTCGATCTCGAGCTTGCGGAGGATGCAGTCGAACGTCAGCACGAGCTGGGGAGGCCCGACCTGGGCGCGAGCGCGGGCCAGGGCCGCCTCGAGGTTGTCGACCAGGTCGACGCCTCTGGCGATGCGCAGGACCACGCCACGGTCGATGGCGCAGTAGAGCTTGAGCCCGTCCGGCTCGACGCGCTGGATGGAGCGCACGTACTCGCTCCCGTCTACGAGGACGACCATCGGCGAGGCGGCGAAGTGCGCCGGGCCCAGCTCGGCGGGGTCGATGCCGAGCAGGCGCGCGTATTCCTCGGCCGCCGGCAGCCCGTTGATCTCACGCACCAGGCGCCTGGCCGGGTCCGCCTCCGTCACCACGAGGCGCTCATCGGTGGCCGTGAAGTGCTGGGTCTTGAACTCGGCGATGGGCAGCGGCGTGGCGGCGAGCACGAGGACGGCCGCGTCGCGCGAGAAGCGGCCGTCGCAGTAGACGTAGGTCCCCTCGAAGTCCAGCGAGTCCCCCGCGGAGCCGCCGACGAGTGGGATGTCGCCGAGCCCCTCCTGCAGCGCGTGGGCGACCTGCTCCTCGTGCCCGAACAGGCCGTCGACGAGGAGGAAGGCGAAGGTGTTCCACGTGCCGTCCCCGACGAGGTCGCCCAGCCGGCGGCGCAGGTCCTGGGCGACGGCGACGCCGTCCGCGCTGCGGAAGGAGTCGAGCCCCTCGAGGCGCCCGATGACCGCGGTGCAGACACGCGCTGCGAAGCTCACGCCGGCGAGGCTGTGCTCCCGGCAGCCGGCCGGGCCGATCTCGCCGGCGGTGGTGCAGCCGACCACGGGCACGCCGGCGAAGCGGACGGCCATCTCCGCCGCGAGCGCGTCGCGGTCGTAGCGGCTCGAGCAGAAGAACAGCACCAGCGACGCGTCGGGCTGTGTGATGCTGTCGTGCAGCTCAGCCGCAGCCTCGCTGGGGTCGTGTGCGCATGACTGTGCGATGCGGATGGTCTCGTCGGCCACAAGCAGCCCCTGCTCGCCGTCGGTCCGGGGCTCTGCCCCGTGCGTAGTCAAGGGCCCATGATACTGCGGAGCCCTCCCTGCGGTGCTGCCTCGCGGCGTGCCGCTGAGTATGGGGTACAGTGGGGACCAGATGGAGACGCTCGGCATTGTGGCTCTTGTCGTTGGACTCGCCTTGGTGGCGCTGCTGGCGGCTGCGCTGATCTGGTGGATCGCCAGGCGCATCGGTCGCGCCACGGGACTGGACCGCAAGGTCGACCAGTTCCTGGAGATCGATGGCGACGGCATGTCGCCGGAGGACCAGCTGAAGTTCCGCGAGCAGCACCCGGGCGGCGGGGGGGCGTGACCCGAGGCTCGGCCGGCCGGCAGCGGCGGCCGTAGCCGCACGGGGCGCGGCGCGGGCGACGAAGCCGCTCCCGCGCGGTACACTAGGGTACGCCCGGCCGGCGAAGCCGCGCCGGGCCTTCGCGCCTCAGCGGCCTCATCACCGTCATCCACTCCGACAGAAAGACCCCGACCGTGCACGCTGTCGACAAGATCCGCAACCTCGCCATCATCGCCCACATCGATCACGGCAAGACCACGCTGATCGACAGCATCTTCCGCGCCGCCCACGTGTTTCGCGACAACGCGCGCGTCGAGGAGCGCGTGATGGACAGCAACGACCTGGAGCGGGAGCGCGGCATCACCATCCGCTCCAAGCACTGCACGGTGGAGTGGAAGGACTACCTCATCAACATCATCGACACGCCGGGCCACGCCGACTTCTCCGGCGAGGTGGAGCGCGTGCTCAGCATGGTCGACTCGGTGCTCCTTCTCGTGGACGCCAACGAGGGCCCCATGCCGCAGACGCGCTACGTGCTCATGCGGGCGCTCGGGTTCGGGCTGCGGCCCATCGTCATCGTGAACAAGGCCGACCGGCCGAACGCCGACCCGTCCGGCGCCCTCGACAGGACCTTCGACCTCTTCGTGGAGCTGGGCGCCAGCAACGAGCAGCTGGACTTCCCAGTGCTCTACGGCTCGGGCCTCGAGGGTTGGATCGTCAACGACATCGACGAGTACAAGAAGGAAGAGCACGAGCGCGAGGAGCACCTCCACGACGGCGCCGGGCTCTCGCCGGCGCTGTTGCGGGAGCTGGCCGACGCCGGCATGAACGACCTCTTCGAGACGATCGTCGAGAAGGTGCCGGCGCCCCAGGTGGTCCAGGACGCGCCCTTCCTCATGCAGGTCAGCACGCTCGCCTGGAGCGACTACATCGGGCGCATCGGCTGTGGCCGCGTGCTGCAGGGCGGCCTGAAGGTCGGCGACGAGCTGCAGCGCATCACGACGCGGCACCTGGAGGTCGGCGATCCGGACGCCGGCTGGGAGATCACGGGTTCGCAGTCCGCCCGTGTGACCCACGTCTGGGTGACGCGCGGCCTCGAGAACCGCGAGGTGGACGAGGCGGTGGCCGGCGACATCGTCTGGCTCGCCGGCCCCGACGACATCACCCTCGGCGACACCCTGACCGCGCCCGGCCTGGAGCCGGACGCCGCGGCCCTGCCGCCACTCGAGATCGAAGAGCCCACGGTCTCCATGTTCTTTCTCGTGAACAACGGCCCGTTCGCCGGCCAGGACGGCAAGGCCGCCACGCTGCGCCAGATCAAGGACCGTCTGGATCGAGAGCTGCGCGTCAACGTCGCGCTCCGTGTGGAGGACCTGGGGCGGCCGGACGGCGTCAAGGTGTCCGGCCGCGGCGAGCTGCACCTTGCCATCCTCATCGAGGAGATGCGCCGCGAGGGCATGGAGCTGTGCGTGAGCCGGCCCGAGGTCATCACCCACCGCGACTCGGCGGGCCACCTCATGGAGCCGATGGAGCAGCTGATCATCGACGTGCCCGAGGAGTACCAGGGCGCGATCATCCAGGAGATCAGCCTGCGTAAGGGCGAGCTCGTCGCCGTGGAGGCCACCGGCACCGGCCTGGTGCGACTGGAGTTCACGATCACGACACGCGGGCTCATCGGCTACCGCAACGACTTCCTCACGGAGACGCGCGGCCTGGGCGTGATGAGCTCGCGGTTCACCGGCTATGGCCGCTGGAAGGGCGAGCTCCCCGGGCGCGAGCGCGGATCGCTGGTGAGCCAGGCGGCCGGTGAAGCGGCGAGCTACTCGCTCGAGAACCTGCAGCAACGCGCGACCCTCTTCGTGACGAACATGACGCCGGTCTACGAGGGCATGATCGTCGGTGAGAACTCGCGCGCCGACGACATGCTGTGCAACCCCACCAAGCGCAAGCAGCTTGGCAACTACCGCTCGTCCACCAAGGAGATCGACGCCGGCCTCAAGGTGCCGCGCCCGCTCACCCTGGAGTCGGCCCTCGAGTGGATCGCCGACGACGAGCTCGTCGAGGTGACGCCCAAGATCGTGCGCGTGCGCAAGCACATCCTCAGCTCAGAGCAGCGCAAGAAGTTCGAGAAGCACGGGGCGGCCGAGGCCTGAGGCCGGGCTGGCCCTGTGCCGGACTGTCAGGGCTCCGTGATCTCGAGATCCCGGCAGATCTTACGGGCGAGGAAATCGTTGATCTCGCGATGCCTGGGCACCGCGGTCGCTTCGCCAACAGACCGATTCACGTCGACGGAGTGCCGGCCGCCCTCGCGGAGCAGTTCGCAGCCATGACTCTCGAGGTGGCGGACGAGATCGGCGTGCTTCACGCGGAGATGCGCAACGGCTCGCGGATCACGTCCCGGTCGCCGAGCCGTTCTTCTGCCAGAAGGCGGTTGGCGTCCAGAACGAGCTCGACGGCCTCGACGAGGTTCTCTCGAGCCTCGTCCAGAGTAGCTCCCTGCGTGTTCGCCCCCGGGAGCTCCTCGACGTAGCCGATGTAGCCCTCAGGCACCTGTTCGAAGACCGCTGTCAACTCGAGCTGCATGTGAACGCTACCTCCTTGATCCCACTGTAGCATGCGGCCGGCGAGTCACGACGGCTCCCCGCCTCACGCGGAGGTGACGTTGTCATGGAGTCTCAGGCGTTCCGCCGGTCGCGCACCATCAGGCCGACCTCGCAGCCCAGCACCCGCAGCGGCGACAGCGCTTCAGAGCCTGCGCAGCTCCGCTATGGCCTCTGCGATGATCGCCTGCTGCCGCTCGATCTCGTCGAGCAACTCCTCGGGCGTGCGCATGTCCTCCTCGATGATCCGGTGCGGGTTGACCGCCTTGAGGTCGTAGTTGCTCGTCTCGATGGCGTCGCGAGTCACCGTCCAACGCCGCTCGGAGTCCGGCCGTCCCACTGTCCCGGCCGCGCGACGATCGCCGACGAGTTCGAAGAACTCCTCCATGCGCACCAGCGTGAACGGCGTCTTCTTGCCGACCTTTAGGTCGCTCCGGTCGTGGTACCAGATGCGCTCGGTGGGCCGGCCCTTGTTGAATAACAGGAGGTTGGCCTTCACGCAGGCGCCGACCTGGCTGAACACGCCGGGCGGCACGCTGACGATGCACCGCAGGTCGCAGTCGTCGAGGAGCTTGCGCTTGGTCTGGACGAAGGCGGTCTCGTTGGTGCGGAGCAGGACGCCCTCGTCGATGACGAGGCCGCGGCGGCCGCCGGTGAGCGTGTTGCCGTGCCACAGGTGCGGCGCGTCGATGCCGTGCAGTACCACGTTGGCGAGCGCGATGGGGTAGTTGGCGTTGTCCTTCTCGCGGCCGTAGAGGGTGCGATCCTGCAGCGTGACGAGCTGGTCGGCGCAGGTGATCTTGCCGTTGCCGGCCCCTGCTCGTAGGACTGCGCAAGGAGACCGCCGGTGCCGCTACCGGCTGCGAGTCGGGGTGCGGCTTGATGCGCAGCGGGTAGTCGGTGCGGCCCTCGGCCTGCTTGAACGGCCGGCCGTCGATGATCTCGATGGCGCCGGCCGTCTCCTCGCGCGGGATCAGGTCCTCGGTCCAGCCGCGCGCGTGAATGGCCGGGTCGATGAGCCTGGCGCGAGTATCGGCCTCTGAGAGCCCCATGGCCGCCGCCCCGTTGGATGCTTGCGTGGACCCGCAGGGCATCGCGTCTCGCGACGTTCGCCGTAGTCCACCCCGTAGGGTTGACGACTGGAGGACTACGAAGACTCGGTCTGGCCTTCGTGCCCCGAATCGTCAGAGTCCACGGATTCGAGCGACTCCAGGACTTCTCGGGCCTCGGCGAGGCGGTGCTCCTCCACCAGCACCTGGACGAGGCCCAGCCCGCCGCCGGACCCGGCGAACAGCCAGCTGCCGTGCTGCTCGCCTCGGGTCATGGCGGGGATGCCGGCGGCCTCGAGCGCGCCCTTGACGGCCTCCGCAGCGAACGTACCCATGACCATCGTGACGACGACCAGGCGGTCCTCGGTCACGGCGTCTCCCGTTCGAGGTCGGCCACGATGAGGTTGACGTCGTCGGGCGTGGTGAGGGGGTTGATGAAGCAGAGGCGGAGGACCGTCTCGCCGTGGTGCTTGGTGGGGGTGATCATGCCGAGACCGCTGTGCAAGGCCTCGTCGCTCCAGCGGTCGTAGTCGGCTGCGCACCAGCCCAGCCGCCGGAAGACGACGACCGTGAGCGACGGCTCGAGCACGAGTTCGAGCACGGGGCTGCCTGCGATGCGTTCGGCCGCGTACGCGGAAATGTCGAGACAGTGCTCGACGGCCTGGACGTAGGCGTCGGTACCGTAGGCCAGGACCGACGCCCACAACGGCAGGCCGCGAGCTCGTCGCGTCAGGTGCACGGCGAGATCCGCGGGGTTGCCCGCCTCCTCTTCCGTCATGACGTCGAGGTAGTCCGCCCGCTGCGTGAACGCCTTTCGCGCCCTGCGTTCGTCACGGTACACGACCGTAGCGCAGTCGTACGGCAGGTACAGCCATTTGTGCGGGTTCACGATGAACGAGTCGGCGCGCTCGATGCCGGCGAACAGGTGGCGCACGCGCGGGGACAGCAGCGCGGCCCCGCCGTAGGCGCCGTCCACGTGCAACCAGAGGCCGAGCGCCGCGCAGACGTCGGCGACGGCGGCGAGGTCGTCCACGGCGCCGTTGTTGGTGGCGCCGGCTGTGGCCACGACCGCGACCACGTCGTCCGGGTCGTGGCCCTCGAGCGCCGCCCGCAAGACGCGCGCGTCGAGGCGGCCGTGATCGTCGGCCGGCTCTGCGAGCACGAGGTCGCACCCGAGGACGCGCGCGGCGGCCTCGACCGACGCGTGGGCCGAGTGGCCGGCGACGACGACCTGGCTGCGCAGGGAGGCGCGCCTGCCGCCCCTCGCCGCCACCAGCGCACTGAGGTTCGCGATCGTGCCGCAGCTGACGAACGTGCCGCCGGCGCCGGCGGGAAAGCCGGCCGCGCCGGCCAGCCAGCGCACCGTGGCCTCCTCAGCGTCCACGGCGGCGACCCCCTCCAGCCTGCTGCCCCCGAACACCATCGCCGCTGACAGCGCCATGTCGGCCAGGGCCGCGGCCACCGACGGCGCTCCGGGGATGAACGCCAGGAAGCGCGGGTGATCGGGCGACACGGTCGTGGCGATCACGGTGTGCAGCAGCGCGTCGAGGGCGGCCTTCGTGCCGATGCCCTCGGGTGAGAAGGCCGGGAGCTCGACCGGCCCCCCGGCGGGCGGGAGGGTGGCGCGCCTGTCGGCGAGACGTGCCAGGGCCCAGTCCAGGAGGTCGTGGGCGGCGGCGACGTCGTCGGGGGTGGGCTGGTGCATGCTCACGCCTACATCCTATCGCGGAGCGGCGTCGCGCCGAGCACGGTCTCACAAAGGCGGGCCGGCGTGCGCCGCCCGAGAACCCGCCTGAGAACCCCGCCGCCCGGGCATGACAGAGGCATGGCGCACGAGGACCAGAAACGGGCCGCAGCCGAGGCGGCGCTCGAGTCCGTGCCGCCGGCCGCGGTGATCGGCGTCGGCACGGGCAGCACCGTCGCGTTCTTCATCGAGGCACTCGCAGGCCTGCCTTTCGGCAGAAGACCGGCGGCGGCGGTCGCGAGCTCAGAGGCCACGGCGACGGCGCTCGAGGCGGCCGGCATCCGCGTCGTCGATCTGGACCACGTCGCGGAGCGCGCGGGGCGAGAGCGCGCCGCCGCGCCGCCGCGCACCGAGGGCGGACCGGCGCTCCTGCCGGTCTACGTGGACGGCGCCGACGAGGTGGACCCCGAGCTCCGCCTCATCAAGGGCGGCGGCGGCGCGCACGCGCGCGAGAAGGTGCTCGCCGCGGCCTCAGGCCTCTTCGTGTGCATGGTCGATGAGAGCAAGCTCGTCGAACGGCTCGGGGCGTTCCCGCTGCCCGTAGAGGTGATCCCCATGGCGGCCGCGTTCGTCGGCGCGCGCCTCACGGAGACGGGCGCGCGCGTCGTGCCGCGGCCGGGTTACCTGACCGACAACGGCAACATGGTACTGGACGTGACCGGGCTCGACCTGGCAGACCCGGAGGGTCTCGAGGTCGAGCTCGACGGCATCCCCGGCGTGGTGGAGTGCGGGATCTTCGCGCGCCGCGGGGCCGACATCGTGCTCGTCGGGGGCGACCCCGTGCGGCGCATCAGCGCCGCGGGTCTGCACGGCGGGCCGCTCAGCTGGTAGCGCGGCCCGCCGGCTCCGCGGAGTCCTGGCGGCCGGTGCGGGCCGGCGCCTGCTCGGCTGCCGGGTGGGTCCTTGATCCCGGCGAGGTGGCCCCACAGCGCGAACCCCGCATGCCAGGGCAGTACGCGCGGTCGTTGGCCCCATGGGGGAGCGGGACTCTCAACGCTGCGCGAACACCATGATGCTGCCGGTGTAGCAGCAGACCCAGACGCTCTTCGTCGGCGTGTCGTAGGTGATGCCGATGGGCAGCGCGTTCGTGCCCACGCTCTCGATCACCTTCATGTCCCTGGTGCGCACCTGGCTCATCGTGCTGGAGTCGTAGTTCACGACGAAGAGGGACGTGCCGTCAGTGGCCATCGCCATGCTGCGCGGCTGCTGGCCCGTGTTGACCTTCTTGACCACGCGCCCGGTCTTCGTGCTGATCTTGGCGACGCTGCCCTCGCCGTTCAGCGTAACGTACAGGTACTTGCCGTCGGGGCTCATGATGAGGTGACGCGGGCCCGAGCCCACGCCGCGGATCCAGCCCACAGAGAAGTCGGTGAGATCAACCTTGGCGATGTCGTGGCTGCCCATGACCGACACGTAGGCGGTCCGCGAATCGGGCGAGACGGCGATGCCGCGCGGGTACGGCCCGAGGTAGACGTTCTCGACCCGCTCGCTGGTGTGCACGTCGACCACGCTCAGCGTGTACGAGATCCAGTTGCTCACCAGCAGGTACTTCTGGTCGGGCGTGACGGCGACGTACTTGGGTACCGAGCCGACCTTGATGACCTTGTCGATCTCGAGGTCGTCCAGAGCGACACGGTAGACGGTGCTCTTGTCGTAGCCGGAGCTGGGACCGCCGGCGTCGTGACCCTCGCGGGAGTAGCCGGGCCCGTACATGGAGTAGTTGGACACGAACATGAAGCGGTGGTCGGGGGTCTCGGCGGCCTCCACCGGGGAGCCCTGCACGGTGCCGTCCGTCTTCGAGCCGAGCAGGGAGAGTGGGACCCGGTCGGGGATCGTCTTGACCAGCTCGAGCGTCGTCGTGTCGTACACGGTGATCGAGTGCTTGTACATCATGTTCTGGGCGAACACGAGGCCGGTGCCGGTGGAGACGACCGACTTGGGCGAGATCTCCGAGCTGGTGATGGTCTTGCGGAGCTTCAGTTCGAGCTTGTCGGAGGACGGGCCGGTCCAAGCCGCGGCGGCTTGGGCGCTCGAGGTAGGGGAGGGCTTGGGAGAAGCGGAGGAACCGGAGGACGCCGACGAGCCGGAAGCGGCCGAGGCGGCGCCGCCCGCCGAAGCGGGCTCGTCGCCTCCGCTGGTGGTGGCGACGACCACGCCGACGACGGCGGCCACGACGAGCAGCAGGACGAGCAGGGCGACCAGTCGGCGGCGCCGGTACTTGGCTGCGCGGTACCGGCGCGTCTTTCGGAAGTCACGTCTGGTCATGCTGCGGTCGGGCCTTCTGGTCGTCATGGCGTCGGAGTGTAGCACCGGGCGTACGCGGCTGCCCGGAGCGTCGGAGACTGGAGAGGAGACGCGGCGGGCGGCGCCGTGGCTCGCCCTGGGGTGAGCCCCGGCAGGGCCCGCCGGGCCGTCAGCCGAGGGCGGCCTGCAGGCGGCGCAGCGCCTCCTGCAGCGTACTGCGCGGGCAGCCGAAGTTGAGGCGCAGGAAGCCCGGGGCGCCGAAGTCGGCCCCGGGTGAGAGCGCCAGACCGGCGTCGAGGCAGGCGCGGGCGGAAGCTCTGCCGTCAAGCCCGCGCCGCCCCAGACCGCGTACGTCGAGCCAGGCCAGGTACGTGGCCTCGACGTGCGACACGCGCACGTCCGGCAGCTGCTCTCCAACCGTGCGCTCGATGAGGTCGCGGTTGCCGCGCAGGTAGTCGAGCAGCTGCGCGAGCCACTCGCCGCCGTGCCGGTAGGCGGCCTCGGCGGCGTCGATGGCGAAGCAGCCCGGGAACGGCAGCAGGCCCTCGTCCGGGCGGGGGAAGCGTTCGCGCAACTCGGGATCGGAGATCACGGCGAAGGCGAAGTTCAGGCCGGGCAGGTTGAACGCCTTGCTCGGCGACATCAGGGTGACGATCTGCGCGTGCGCGTGCGCCGACGGCGCGGCCGGAAGCACCCCCGGTTCGCCCGACCGGGTGCCGGTGTCTCCCGCGACCACAGCGGCGGGCACGTGCTCCAGCGGGTCGAGGATGAGGTCGCAGTGGATCTCGTCCGAGACGAGCACGAGGTCGTGGCGGCGGCAGAAGTCGACGACCGCCGTCACTTCATCCCGCCGCCACACGCGGCCCAACGGGTTGTGAGGGTGGCAGAACAGCAGCACGCGGGTGTCGCCGGTGACGGTCGCCTCCATCGCCTCCAGCGGCAGCCGCCAGCCTTCGCCGGTCTCCTCCGCGGGCACCGTGACGAGGCGCCGCCCCGTGTTCTCGGGAGCGTGCAGAAATGGCGGGTAGACGGGCGTGACGGTCATCACCGCTTCGCCCGGCCCCGCGTAGGCGGCGCAGGCGGCGTTGAGGCCGGGCACAACGCTGGGCAGCCACCTGAACCACTCGGGTTCTGTGCGCCAGTCGTAGCGGGCATCCAAGTGGCCCGCGATGGCTTCGGTGAGCGACGGCGGCACCAGGGAGTAGCCGAAGACGCCGTGGTCGACGCGGGCGCGCAGCGCGGCCACGACCGCGGGTGGAGAGGCGAAGTCCATGTCGGCCACCCACAGCGGAAGCACGCCGGGTGGGTACCTCTCCCACTTGAAACTGGCCGTGCCGCTGCGGTCGACCGGGGTGTCGAAGTCGTAGTCCACGGCGCCCAACGTATCAGAACGACGGGGGCCGCCGCCGACGGCTGGGGCCGCGGCCGGGGGCCGACCCGCCTGACGACGATCAAGGCGGCCCGGGAGTTTGTCCTGTATTCTTGGGGAAAGACCTCATCGGGCCGCGGCGCGCCGCCGGCCGCGGCGCCGGTCCCTGACGGCCGGCGTCATCTCCGCAAAGGACGCTATGAAGATCCGCCTCATCGAGCCCGCAGCCCCCAGCATGCACCTCTGGTCCATGTCCTACTTCGTGCGGCTCGGCCTGCCCATCATCGGAGCGACGCTCAAGCAGGCCGGGCACGACGTCCGGATCTACAACCCTCAGCTCGCGCCCATCGACTGGGACGACGTGTTCACGTCGGAGCTGGTCGGCCTCTCCTCTACCACCTCCACGGCTCCGGCCGCCTACGACATCGGCGACGAGCTTCGCCGCCGCCGCATCCCCGTCATCGTCGGCGGGTCGCACGTCACCTTCATGGCTGAGGAGGCCCTCGATCACGCCGACTTCGTCGCGCGCGGCGAGGGCGGCGAGCAGACCATGTTGGAGCTGGTGGACGCCATGGAAGGGCGCAAGCAGATCGCCGACGTGACCGGCATCTCGTACCGCCGCAACGGCGAGACGGTGCACAACCGGCTGCACGAGCGCTGCACCGACCTGGATACCCTGCCGTTCCCCGACCTCGACCTCGTGGTGGGCAAAGAGCGCCTCGTCAACACGCCCATCATGACCAGCTGGGGCTGCCCGTTCGACTGCACGTTCTGCTCGGTGACGGCCATGTTCGGCAAGAAGTACCGCTTTCGCAGCGCCGAGAGCGTGATCGCCGAGATCAAGCAGAAGGATCCCGAGAAGATCTTCTTCTACGACGACAACATGGCGGCCAACCGCAAACGCCTCAAGCGCCTGCTGCGCATGATGATCGACGAGGGCATCAAGGTGCGGTGGGGCGCGCAGGTGCGCACCGACGTCGTGCGTGACCGCGAGCTGCTGGAGCTCATGCAGGCTTCGGGTGCCGACTTCGTCGCCCTCGGCCTCGAATCCGTGAGTCAGGCGACCCTCGACCACTTCGAGAAGTCGCAGACGGTGGAAGACATCGAGCACGCCGTCAAGGTGCTTCACGAGTACGGCATCCGCACCCACGGCATGTTCGTGCTGGGCGCGGAGCACGACGAGGGGGACTTCGTGCGCGACACCGTCGACTTCGCGCTCAAGAACCGGATCGACACGGTGATGATGAACATCCTCACGCCGCTCCCCGGTACCCAGCAGTTCGAGGAGCTGGAGGCGGCAGGGCGCCTCATCACCAAGGACTGGCGCCTGTACGACGCGCAGCACGTGGTGTTCTGGCCGCGCCACATGAGCCCGGCGAAGCTCCAGCGCGACGTGCTGCGCGAGCAGCGGCGCTTCTACAAGACCTCGCGTCCTGTGTACTGGTTCCTCGGCTGGCTGCGCGGCCGCGACCAGGCAAGCTGGGACCGCATGCTCGAGTCCGGCTGGCTGTGGTGGTACGCCCGCATGTGGTGGAAGGATGCCGGCAATCGTGAGCACCTGCGCATGCTCGAGGAACTGCCTCCCTACGTTCCGCCGGCACCCGCTCCCGCGGCGCGGGACGCCGCTCCCCGCGAGCCGCGGCACCGGCACGAAGAGCCGGCGGTGTGTGAGGGCGCGTCGCGGGCGTAGCCGCGGCGACGCGCGGGAACCATGCGCGCAGAGGGCGCGCCGCCTGCAGCACCGGAGCGGCGCGCACACCGCGACACCGAGGAGACACCATGGCCATCGCGACCTTCGCCGCAGGCTGCTTCTGGGGCGTCCAGGCCCGCTTCGACGACCTGCCCGGTGTGACCTCCACCGAGGTCGGCTACACCGGCGGTACCACCGAGCACCCGACCTACCGGCAGGTGTGCTCTCACGCCACCGGCCACGCCGAGGCGGTCCGTGTGGAGTTCGACCCCGACGTCATCACCTACCAGGAGCTCCTGGCTCATTTCTTCAGCATGCACGACCCGACGCAGTGGATGAGGCAGGGGCCCGACGTGGGCGACCAGTACCGCTCCGCGGTGTTCTTCCACGACCGCGAGCAGGAGAAGGCCGCTCTCGCCGCCATCGAGCAGCTCACCGGGAGTCAGGTGTTCAAACGCACGGTGGTGACACAGGTGGCGCCGGCGGCCGCGTGGTGGCCGGCGGAGGACTACCACCAGAAGTACTTCCAGAAGCACGGCCGGCACGGCTGCGCCGTCTGAGTGAGGGCCGCGCGCTCGAGGTCGTCGTGCGCGTCTGCGCCGTCTGAGGGCCGCACCGCGCGCGCTTCGTCTGCACTACGGCCGCCGCGGCCCGTCGCCGTGCGGCCTGCTGGCCGCCGGCAGTAGGTCAGTCGGCGGGCAGGGCCGGCCCCGGCTCCGGCGGCTGGTCGAGGCCGTACTTCTGCAGAAGGCCCACTGTCTTGGCCGAGATCCTGGCCTGATACTTCACGCGGCCCGGCTCGACCAGATGCCACAGGTCGAAGAAGTCGGCGTCCACCAGGCCGGATCCCTTGACGGGTGTGACCCAGGGGACGTCGTAGATCCTCGAGATCATCGCGCACCCCGCCTTGACCCTTGCGACCTGGGAGTCCAGGGAGCGGCCGATCACGTCCAGATCCCTCGGCAGGTCGAGCAGGACGGGATACAGACCGTGCAGCAGGCAGGTCTCTACCACGCGCGCCAGTAGGTCGAGGTTGTACTCGAACCTCTCCTGGAACTGCGGGTCGCGCACCTTGAGCCAGTAGCGCAGGTAGTGCGCCTTGGTCTCGCGCGGCTGCACGCTCTTCGTCACCGAGTAGATGTGCTGGACGTAGGCGGGTGGGGGGTCCATGGGCTCGGGCAGGGTGATCGGGGGGGCCGGCTTCTTCGGGTTGGCGAAGCGGCCCAGATTGACGCCGATGAACACGATCATCGGCGCGTTCTCGGGGAGCAGCTTCGCGAACTGGAGGTCCTCGGCGAAGGTGTCGTGACGGCAGCCGAGGTTGTGCACCGTCACCGGCGGGCCGCCGAGCCGTGCGATGTCGGCCGCCCACGACGTATCATCCACCGTAGCCTCGCGAGCCGACGAGCCCCCGAGGAGGAGCAGCACGGGCGACCGCGGCTCCTCGGCGCGCAGGTTGGCGACGATCTGCAGCCGGTGCAGCGCGTCCTTGCCCGGCAGGTCGGCGCGTCGCGCGACGTCGTCGCTCTCGGCGAACGCGCGCGGCGCGGCGGACGGCGTCTGCGCCGCGCGCGCAGCTGCCGGTGTTCCCGCGGGCGCGGCCGTGAACGTCAGGAACGCGACCGCAAACGCCAGGATGACGGCGCCGGCCGACCTCTCGGCCCGACCCCCGCGGCGCGCTGGGGTCCGCACGGTCATGACCCGGCGCCCTCCATGCCGTACTGCTCGAGGAGTCTCACCGTCTCCTTCGACAGCAGGCCCTGCCATACCTCGCGGCCGGGTTCGACGAGATGCCAGAGGTCGTAGAAGGCGCGGTCGCGCAGGCGCGCCTGAGTGACGAAGCTCACCCACTTCGCGTCCTTCTTGCGCGCCATGGCTTTGCAGTCGGCCGTGAACCGCTTGACCGGGGCGTCGAGCGACGAGCCGATGACAGCTGTATCGCGGGGCAGTTCCAGGAGGACCGGCCGGTACCCCCGGCTCCTGCAGGCGTCGACGAGGGCGTCGAGGGTCTTGAGATTCGTCGCGTAGTTCGCCTTGAAGGCGGGGTAGCGCTTGGCCAGCCACTCGCCAAGCAGGGCCTTCTTCTTCGCCACGGACTTCACCGCACTCTGGGTGTACTGGTGCTGCGCGTAGGGCGGCAGCGTGGCGACCGGCGCGGGAAGGGTGATGGTCGGCGACGACGGCGGCGAGGTGAAGCGGCCGACGTTGATGCCGATGTAGACGATGCCCCGTGCCTGCGGCAGCTTCTTCACGAGGGCGACGTCCTGCGCCAGGGTGCGGTTGCGCGAGCCGAGGTTGTAGGCGGCCACCGGAGGGCCGCCATCTGCCTGGATCTGTGCCGTCCAGGAGGTGTCGCTGACGGTGGATTCGCGCGCCGCGGACCCGCCGAGCAGCACGACGATGGGCTCGGCAGGCGGATCGGCGCGCAGGTTCGCGACCACCTGGAGCACGTGACGCCAGTCGTTGCCGGCGGCGGCCCGCGGGGCGCTCGCCGCAGGGCCTGTGGCCTGGCTTGCCGCCGCCGTCGCTGAGGGCGCGGTGTGACTCTCGCCGGCCTGCGCCGCGCAGGCGGGGAGCGCGGCGAGCAGCAGCCCGGCTCCTGCGGTCAGGACCGCGGCGAGCCGGGCCCGCCGGCGCTTCGCCGGACGGCGCCGTGCTGCCATGTCCGCGCGTGCCTTCACTCGGGATTCGACTGTAGCATGGGGCGAGTGGTCTCGCGACACAGGAGGAGCTCTGGCATGCCGGATACCCTGAGCTGTACGTCCGACGAGTTCGCCGCGCGGGACGGTGTACGGCTCGTGCGGTGGGCGTGCCGGCCGGGCGACGAGGCTCGCGCGGCGGTCGCCGTCGTGCACGGGTACGGGGAGCACGCCGGCCGCTACCGTCAGCTCGCCCGGGAGCTGGCGGAACGCGGCTTCTGCACGTGCACGTACGATCTCCGCGGTCACGGCCGGTCCGCCGGGCGGCGCGGCCACGTCGGCAGGTTCAAGGAGTACCTCGACGATACCGGCCGGTTCCTCGATTGGGCGCGCCTGCAGGCGCGGGGCCTCCCGCTCTTCCTTCTGGGTCACAGCATGGGTGGCCTCATCGCGGCGCTGTTCGTCGAGCAGCGCCGTCCCGACGACCTCGCCGGCGTGGTCCTCTCCTCACCCTTCCTGAGGCTGGCGGAGCCGGTGCCCAGACACAAGCTCTTCCTGGCCCACATCGCCTCGGCGGTCGCACCTTCACTCGACGTGGGCAACACGCTGGACGCGGCCGGGCTCTCTCGCGACGACGAGGTCGTCGCGGCGTACCGAGCCGATCCGCTCAATCACGGCGTGGCCACGGCGCGGTGGGCGACGGAGGTGCTCTCCGCCCAGAAGACGGCGCTCGCTCACGCCGGCCGCATCAGCCAGCGCCTGCTGGTGATGGCCGGGAGCGACGATGCGGTCGCTCATCCCGACGCGGCGCGAGAGCTCTTCGCAGCGGCCGCGTCCCGGGACAAGAAGCTCCTCGTGTACCCCGGCTTCCTGCACGAGATCTTCAACGAGGCCGGCAGGGACGCGCCCGTGGCCGACCTGCTGGCCTGGCTGGAGGCGCGCCTGCCGGAGGCGTGAGGGGGGCGGGCCGGGAGGCGCCCGCTCCGGGCGGGCGCCGGCGCCCGCCTGCTCAGCTCCGCGGCCGGCCCACCGTGGTCATGTAGACGACCGGCTCCTCGTCGGGGTCAACGCCGAGCAGGACCGCCGCCTCCTCGTCGTAGAAGGCGGCGACCTGGCAGGTACCGAGCCCCAGGGCGACGGCCGCCAGGGCCACGTTCTGGGCGATGTGGCCGGCGTCCAGCAGTACGTAGCGCACGAAGCGCTGCCCGTACTTCCAGCGCGAGCGCTCGAGCACGGCCGTCCACAGGAAGACCGCGTCGGCGTCAGCCGCGATGCGCTGGTCGAGGGCGGCGCGCGCCAGGGGCAGGCGCACGTCGCCCGGTCGCACCTGCTCGAGGGCGCGCTCAAGGACGGCGTGGTGGTACACGCCGGGCTCCAGTCCCGTCACGCGGTGCGCTGCGACGTAGTGCTCGATGGGGAAGAGGCCGCCGGCCGACGGCGCCGTGCGAAAGGCGAAGCCGAGCTGCTGCGCGGTGACCCCGGCGGCCGCCCAGAGCAGCGCGGAGAGCTCCCCGAGGTCGAGTGACGGCGGCGCGTAGTCGCGCACGCTGCGCCGCCGCCCGAGCACCTCGAACAGGTCCTGGTGCGCCGCGCCCGGCGGCGCAAGGCGCGGCTCGGGCAGCTGGACGCGCGGCGCGTCGGGGTATGTCTTGAACCAGGCCGGCTGGCGGCTCCAGTCCATACGCCCGCCCACCAGCCGCTCGCGGGTGTGCCTCGTCTCCTTCAGGTACTGCTCGGCGATGCCGTCGTCCACGTCAGTCTCCTTCCGCGCGGCCGGTCGGGCGCGGCGCATGCCGCGCCCGACCGGCCGCGGCCCTCACGTCTTCTCGCCGTCGCCCCCGTACGGCACGGGGATGTACTCCACCGACGGCCGCCGCTGCGTCCGCCGTGGGTAGAGGTCCATGAGCGCGTAGACCTCGTCGGGCAGCCCTTCTTCCACCGGCAGTCCCAGCCGCCCAGCCTCGTCGAGCCTGATTGGGTAGTCGTGGGTCCAGCGGCCCTCACTCAGGGTGGCGGCCAACTCGGCCGCGCGCTCCGGGAGTCGGTCGCGCACGAGTTCCTCCACCGTGTCGCGGACCTGGGCGATCGCCTTGCGCGAGAGGTCTCCCAGGATCAACGTCTGGTCGTCGCGGTTGGGGTTGGGCTCCTCCAGGGCGGCGAGGACGGATGCGGCCGGCCACATGCCCCGCAGCGGGTTGCCGAGCTGGGGGTCGACCGGCCCGAGCACTGCGTCGGCGTCCATCAGGATGGCGTCGGCGGCGAGTGCCACCAGGGTACCGCCCGACATGGCGTAGTGCGGCACCAGCACAGTCACCCTGCCCGGGTGTCGCCTGAGCGCGTAGGCGATCTGGTCCGAGGCCAGCACCAGGCCGCCCGGTGTGTGCAGGATCAGGTCGATGGGCATCTCCGGCGGCGTCATGCGCACTGCCTTGAGCACCTGCTCGGAGTCCTCCACGTCGATGTAGCGGCCGAAGGGGATGCCGAGCAGGCCGACGCTCTCCTGGCGGTGGACCATCGTGATGACGCGCGAGCCGCGGCGCTGCTCCAGCGCACGGATCAGGCTGCGCCGCCTCTTGTCACGGCGGCGGCGCAGCCAGCGCGGCAGAAGCCACGCGAGGGCAAGAAACGCGGCGATGACGAGGAGCAAGACCCAGATCATGGACTCGTCGTGCCCGCTGCGGCCGGGGGCGACACCTGCCGTCCGCCGGAAGCGGGTGCCCGACTGTGTGCGGATTGGCAACGACGAAGCCCGGCGGGGAGCGGCGTGCCGCCTCCCGCCGGGCTTCTGGCGGACTCCTTACTCGGCGCCGGTCGCGTCCTGCGGCGCCCGCTCTTGGAACGGCCACTCGCCAGTGACGTAGCTGACCGCCACCTGGTACAGGGCCAGCAGGATCAGGAGCACGATGATCCACGTCCACGAGGAGGCCGAGACGAGCAGCAGGATGAGCAGCACGACCAGACCGATCACGCGCACGAGCGCGACGTTCTTGCGGATCCAGCGGATGGCAGGACTGTCCGACTTGGCGACCTCGTCGGCCCTGCTGGCGCCGGCCTTGCCTGCTTTGACGGCGAACTCCCGGATGTCGCGGCGCCCGATGATCCACGCCACCACGGCCACCACGGCGCCGATCGCCACGATCCAGATGGTCATGGTGGTCAGCGGCCGCAGGGAGCTGTCGATGACGTCACGGGCCAGCGTCCGCGCCGCGCCCGCCGTCAGGTTGTCGACGATGTAGGCAGTGGCTCTCTTGATCACGACGTGTGTGATGACGAGGGCGACGGCCACGCCGATGCCGAGCACGATGATGGTGGTGCGGCGCCGGTGCGAGAGCCAGATGGTCAGGGCCACGAGGGCGGCCACCATGACGGGCAGGATCCACATGAGGCTGTCGAAGATCCTGATGGCCGTCTGTGCAGGGCCAAGGGCGTCGTTCGTGAGGAGCGTGAGCTGCCCGAAGTCCGCGGGCAGCGGCTTGCCCGACCACTGAGACACCTGCTGGATGGCCTCGTCCGGAGGCGTCGTCGCCTCGATGACCGGGACGGCGATGCGGCTCTGCAGCGCGCCGGGCAGCTTGCTCTCGAGCGACAGGAGGACCTGACTCACGAGCGGCAGGACGTTCAGCTTGACGTCGCTGCCCGCGATGTAGGTGTACGTGTTCTCGCCACGCAGCAGGCCCACGACACTCTCATGGGCGACCTCGTTGATCCTTAGCCACGCCTGGTAGGCCTTGTCCGTGCTGAGGAGCTGGTATGTCTGCTCCTGGATGAACGACTCGACCTGGGCGGTGATGGGCCCGGCGAGGAACTTGGCCCTGTCCGGCAGGACGGCCTCGGCTCGCGCCTGCAGGTCGGTGGCCGTGATGACCTGCAGCGAGATGTACTCGCTCAGCGACGTGATCGCTTCCGGGTCCTTGCCGATCGGCCCGACGATCTTCATGTAGCCGTCGGTGTTGAGGGTGGTGTAGTGCGCCCACCAGGTGAGACCGGTCACCACGACGGCGAGACACGAGAGGGTCACGAGGACGGCGATCAGCACGGTGTGGACGCGCCCGCGCAGGCGGTGCTGCTTGGGCGGGGCGTCGCCGGCCGCCGGCGCTTCGACGGCCGCCGCCCTGCCGTCACGGCCGTCTCGCCGTCGGCATCGGCGGCCGCGCTGACCGCCTGCGTGACGGCCGTCTGCTCGGCGGTGGCTTCTTCCTCGGTGCCCTCGGCGGGGGCGTCGTCAGCGGCGCCCGCCGGCTCCTTCTCGGTCATGGTCGTCCCCTTCCGGTCACGCGTGCTCGCTCGTCCTCGGCCGCCGTTGTGTCCGCCCGGCGCTCGCACCGGCGCCGTCCGGGCTTCAGTCCACGTTCGACGGCCCCCCCCGTTCCCCTCGTGACCGGGCGGCCGGCCGCCGTCCGCGATGACCGCAGGCGACGGTGGGCGGATCTCCGCGGGACCGCCGTGCCGCTACAGCTCCGGGGCCACGGCGCGCAGCTCGTCCCACACGAGCCGCACGTGCTCGCGCTCGGTGTGCAGCGCGCCGATGGACACGCGGAGCATCTGCCGGCCCTTCAGCAGCGAGGGCGTGAGGTAGGCGCGGCCGGCCCGGTTCACACGGTCGGCGACCGCCAGGTTGTGGGCCGTGAGGGCGTCCTCGTCGCCGGCCAGGGCCGGTGGCTCGTGCCGCACGCACACGGTCTGGAGCGGCGCCGGCGCGAGGCGTTCCCACTCCGGCGCTGCGTCGACCTGCTCCGCCAGCCAGGCGGCATTCTCCACGTCGCGCCGCACGCGCGCCTGCAGGCCCTCCACGCCCTGGTCGCGAAGCAGGAACCACAGCTTGAGCGAGCGGAAGCGGCGGCCCAGCGGGATGCCCCAGTCGCGCAGGTTGCGCACGAGACCGTCCTGGGCCGTGCGCAGGTAGCTCGGGTCGGTGCTCATCACGCGCACCAGGTGCTCCGGGTCGCGCACGTAGTACGCGGAGAGGTCGAAGACGGTGCCGAGCCATTTGTGCGGGTTGAAGACGACGGAGTCGGCCGCCTCCACGCCGTCCCACATCCAGCGGTACTCGGGGCAGATCATGGCGGTGCCGGCGAGGGCCGCGTCCACGTGAAGCCACAGGCCGTGGCGCGCCGCCAGCTCGGCCACGCCGCGCACGGGGTCCAGGGCGGTGGTCGCGGTGGTGCCGACGGCGGCCACCACGGCGCAGGGCCGCCGCCCGGCAGCGAGGTCCTCCTCGACGGCCGCCTCGAGCAGGTCGAGGCGCAGGGCATGCTCGTCGTCGGTGCCGATGAGGCGCAGGTGCTCTGCGCCGAAGCCGGCCAGCAGCGCCGCCTTGGGGATCGAGCTGTGCGCCTGGTCGGAGGCGTAGACGACGAGCGGGGTGGCCTCACCCTGCAGGCCGCCGCGGTTCTGGCAGAAGCCACTGGTGCGCTCACGGGCGCAGAGCAGCGCGGTGAACGTGGCCGTGCTGGCCGTGTCCTGGATGACGCCGGTGAACGTGTCCGGCAGCCCGACCATGCCGCGCAGCCACTCCATGACGACGTCCTCGAGCTCGGTGGCGGCGGGGCTCGTCTGCCAGCTCATGCCCTGCACGCCGAGCCCGGACGAGACCAGGTCGGCGAGCACGGTGGAGAGCTCGGCGTTGGACGGGAAGTAGGCGAAGAAGGCGGGGTGGTTCCAGTGCGTGATACCGGGGAGGACGATGTCGTCGAGGTCGACGGTGATGGAGTCGAGGCCGGCCGGCCGCGCCGGAGGCTCGGCCGGCAGCTTGGCCGCCACCTCGCCGGGCTGTACGCGGCTCATGACCGGCAGGTCGGCGATGTGTCCGCGGTAGTCGGCGATCCAGTCGACCAGCTCGTGGCCGAGGCGGCGGAAGTCGGCAGGGTCCATGAGGTCTCCCTGAGGGTCGCAGGTCGGGACGGGCGGCGGGGCTGCGCCGGCCGCCGGCCGATTCTACCGGACGCCACCCGGCGGCGACGGCGTGTGAGAGATCGTCTGCGCCCCGCGGCCGCTACCTGCGCTCGGCAACGATCACCTCTGAGGCCAACACCAGGTCGGTGACGATGAGTCGCGCCCGGACCGTCCACAGCTCGGGCGTGAGCAGGGGAACCAGTGTGACCGGGCGGCAGCCGCCCATGAGTGCGGGGTCCAGGCTCCACACCGCGCGCCAGGCGCGCGTGAGGCCGCGAGCGATTGCTGTCCGGCCCGGGGTGAGGCTCGCCAGAGCGAGCAAGCCCCCGGGACGGAGCACGCGGTGTACCTCCGCGAGCAGCCCCTCGCAGTCGTCCGGGCTGAGCAGGTCGAGGACGTAGGTGCCGACGAAGCGATCGCACGAGCCGTCGTCCACGGGCAGGTCCATCGAGCCGTCGGATCGCTCCACGCGCGCCCGGTCGCCCCACGGGGCGACGGCGGCGCGCGCCAGATCCACCATGCGGGGACTCACGTCCAGACCCAGGTAGCTCGCCCCGGCCGGGAGGCGCTCGGCCAGCACGCGGGCCGCCAGGCGGCCCGTGCCGCAGCCGAGTTCCAGCACGGCATCGGCGCGCTCGAACGCCGTACGCTCCACGAGCGCGTCCAGCGCGCGCCGCTCGCTCAGCGGCCGCGTGTCCTGCCAGCGGCCGATGCGGTCGTAGATCCTCTGCGCCTGCGCGTGACTGACGTAGCGCTCCGGCAACCCGCCTCCTCCGTCATGGCCACCCTGAACGTCGCATCGAGCATCCTGTCAATCGAGATGACACCGTATTCAATGATACGCGCAACATCCCACACATCCGCGCACCTAGTGACACCCGTCACCCACTGAGACAGAATCGACCGCATCCGCGGCGCTGTGTCGCGAGGTAGGGGGGCCTCCCCCGGGGGGCCGGGTGCGAGACAGGAGGAGCTCATGGCAAGACGTCTCCGTATTCTTCTCATGGTCGTGCTGTGCGTGGGGGTGGTGCTGGCCCTCGCGGCGCCGGCGATGGCCAAACGGCCCACGCACTTCATGATCGTCGTCATCGACCAGATGCAGCCCGGCTACGCGCAGCAGTTCGACATGGCGAACGTGCTCATGCTGCAGAAGAAAGGCGTCAACTTCCCCAACGCGTACGTGGGCCACATGGCGTCGGAGACGGTGATAGCCCACAACGTCATGGTCAGCGGGCAGTTCCCCAAGCACATGGGCTGGTCGGACGAGGCCTTCCGCGACGTCAACAACATCATCGGCTACGGGACCGACGCCATCGTCACCAGCGGTGACCTGGGCTACGCCGACTACGAGAAGCTCATCGCCGAGTGGGACTACAAGAAGCTCGGCGACTACCTGCACGAGAAGTTCCCCGGCACGATCGTCGCCAATGTGGGCCAGAAGGGCTACCAGGTCGAGTCGATGGCGGCGTCGAGCTCGGACTACTACGTCCGCTACGGCAGCAAGAAGAAGACGTCCGACCTGGCCGACCCGAGCGTCGTGCCGTGGACGGGCACCTACCGCGGCCCGTCCGGCAAGCTTCCCGACTACATCAAGAGCGACAACCGCTTCCTCGTGAGCGTCGGGAACCCTTCGGACTCGCTCGAGACCACCAAGACCGCGCCGGCCTGGATCTACCCGGAGGACGGTCGCTACGTGGTCGACAGCTATCAAGGCCATCAGGGCGGCGACAACTGGGTCGCCGATGCCACCCTCAAGATCATGGACAACGAGGAGTGGTCCGGCCTGTGGGTGACCTTCAGTTCCATGGACAAGGTCGGCCACATGTGGGGCACCGGCGAGATCGACACCGTCGCCGAGTACGGCTGGGATCCGAGCTCGCTGTTCGCCCAGATCCACATGCCGTGGGTGGCCAAGAACGCCGACGACCAGCTCGGCCGTCTGCTAGCCAAGCTCAAGGAGAAGGGCATCGACGACGAGACCCTCATCGTGGTGACGGCCGACCACGCCGCCACCTACGGCAAGGGCGAGGGCTACAGGGGCGTGAACACGTACGACGGCGGTAACCTGTTCAACTGGTACGCCGGCTCCTGGTTCCCGGGCTACGGCTCCGACCCCAAGGTCCCCAACACCAGCCCCGGCTCGCCGAACCTCAAGCCGCTCATGGATACGGGCAACGTGGCCTTCAGCTACCAGTCCACCGCCATCGAGACCTGGCTCAAGGACTGGAGCATGGCCAAGAAGCTGGCGGCCGCGGACGTGATGGAGGATCTGCCGGGCGTCATAGCCACTTACGTGAAGAACGGCGACCGCTACAAGCGGTACTCGGTGGACGTGGCCATGACCAAGTCCGAGAGCAACTGGTGGACCGCCCACGGTCAGGAGCTGGTCAACACCATGTGTTTCGAGGGCTCGGGTGACGTGGTCGGGTTGCTCGCCGACAAGAACAGCTACGGCGCCTTCGGCGACCACGGCGGCGCGCAGATGGAGGTGCAGCGCATCCCGATGGCCTGGTACATGCCGGGCATCAAGCACGCCGTGAACAAGGCCGGGATCCGGCTGGTGGACCTCATGCCGACGGCGATGAAGGCGCTCGGCATCGCCGCCACCGACCCGATGGACGGCAAGGCGTACGACCTGAAGATCAAGTGATCCCGATCGCCTGAGCGACGCCGACCTGCGCCGGGCCGGCCTCCGGGAGGAGGCCGGCCCGGCGCCTCTCTGTGAGCCGGACGTGATCCGCGCTCGCCCCGCGGTCGCGTCCGGCCGGTTGCGGCTCTCCTCGCCCGCCCTCAGGATGGAGCTCCGGCCGTGGGGCCGGACATCGGGAGCCGGGAGGCACGCGTGCGCATCGAACCGTTCTTCGTCGAGCAGTGGATGAACGCCCACGAGACCACGGCCACGTGGAACATCGCCGAGACGTGTGTGCACTCGCTGACCCTCGAGGCGCTGCTCGAGCTCAGTGGCGACGCCGACGGCGTGCTGCGTCGCCTGCGCGAGACCAGGCTCGGGTACGGGGACATCGTCGGCTCGCCGCGGCTGCGCGCCGCGATAGCGGCGCTGTACGGCGAGCACATCGGTCCTGAGAACGTCCTCACGGCCAACGGGGCCATCGGCGCCAACTTCCTGGCGCTCTACGCGCTGGCGGAGCCGGGTACGTCGGTGGTCAGCGTACAACCCACGTACCAGCAGCTCTACTCAGTACCCGAAGCGCTCGGGGCGGAGGTGCACGCAGTGCGCCTGCGAGAAGCGGACGGCTACATGCCCGACATCGACGCGATCCGCGCAGCGTGCGACGCTCGTACGCGGCTCGTCATCCTGAACAACCCCAACAATCCGACCGGCGCCCTCATCGACGAGCCGTCGCTTAGCGAGATCGTCGAGGTGGCGCGAGAACATGACGCCTGGCTGTTCTGCGACGAGGTCTACCGGCGTCTGGAGCACGAGCCGGGGACGACGGCTCCGTCGGTGGCCGACCTGTACGAGAAGGGCGTCAGCAGCGGCAGCATGAGCAAGAGCTACTCGCTGGCCGGCCTGCGCACGGGCTGGGTGGCCGGCCCGCAGGAGCTCATCGAGCGCTGTCTCGAGGTGCGCGACTACACCACGATCAGCGCGGGGGTGCTGGACGACGCTCTGGCGGCCGTCGCTCTCGAGCACATCGACGCGGTCCTCGCGCGCAGCTTGGCGATCGTGCGCGGCAACCTGGCGGTCGTGGATGCGTGGGTGGCAAGCGAGCCGCGGCTGCGCTACGTGCGGCCGCGGGCCGGCACCACGGCGCTCGTGAGGTACGAGCACGACATCCCGTCGGTCACGTTCTGCCAGGAGCTGTTCGACCTCAACGGCGCCTTCGTGGTGCCCGGCGCCGCCTTCGGCGAGGAGCACTCGTTCAGGCTGGGCTACGCCTGCGCCCGCGAGACGCTCGAGGGCGGTCTGGCGGCGGTGTCGGCGTACCTGCGGAGGCAGGAGGGCTGAGGGCCGGACCGAGTTGTGGCTCCGGAGCTGTGAGTCTTCGTGGTCATCGGGCCGCTCCCTCTCTCGCCAGGCCGTGCGGTGCCGTGCTGGGCACCCTGTCTCGATCTGACTGTAGGGCCCCGTCCCTCGGCAGTGACTCACCCGCACGAGGTGAAGTGGACGATGGCGCCGTCGGCACAGGCTGCCGCAGCCACCGGCCTCCGGCCACGGGTCCGCACGGCCGGGTAAGATGGGCGGGACATGGATCCCGGGACTCAACCGCGTGGGAACGGCGCCGACACCAACGGATGTGGCGGGTCGGGTGCGGCGAGCGACGACTCGGCGCCGCGCAGGACCTGGCTCGCCGCGGAGCGTACGTATCTCGCCTGGGTCCGCACGGCGCTCGGGGCGCTCGGCATGGCCCTCGCGGTAGGGCGCCTGCTGCCCGCGCTGGCCGACGTCTCTCACGTGGCCTTCGGCCTGTTGGGCGCCGCGTACGGGGTCTTCGGCGTGCTCCTGCTCCTGTTCGCCGCGCACCGCGCCCGCGGCGTGCGGGGCGCGCTCGCCGCGCAGGAACAGCTGCCCGAGCACGGCTGGACCATGACCGCCGTCACCGTCTTCGGTCTGGTCCTCGCCGTGCTCACCATCGCGCTCATCGTCGTGGAGATTTGAGCCTGAAGGCCGGCGACCGCCGTCGGCAGGGGGAGGGGATCGCGTGAAGCGGTACGCTGCGTCGCGGGAGCAGGTCGTCGCGCTGTGTCGCGGTCTGCTTGAGCGCGGCTATCTCAAGGCCACGGAGGGCAACGTCTCGGTGCGCGTGCCCGGCGAGGACGCCTTCGCCATCACGCCGTCCAACTACGACTACGCCATCATGCACGCGGAGGACATCTGCGTCCTCGACCACGACCTCAAACGGCTCGAGGGCGCCATGAAGGCGTCCATCGAGGCCGGTATGCACGCCGCGGTGTACGCGCGCCGCGACGACGTGAACGCCATCATCCACACGCACCAGCCCTACGCCAGCGCGCTCGCCCTTGTGCGGCGCCCCATCCCCGCGCTGTTCGACGAGCAGGTGCGCTTCCTGGGGCGCTCCGTGGAGATCGTGGACTACGCGCCGTCGGGCACATCGTTCCTGCGCAAGAACGTGGAGAAGGCCGTGGGGAGCAACGCCAACGCGTACATCCTCGCCAACCACGGCGTGCTGGTGCTGGGGGGCGACCCGGAGCGCGCCGCCTTCAATATGGCGTTGCTCGAGAAGGTCGCCCTGGACTACCTCCTGGCGCTGATGACGGACGAGAAGGTGCGCAAGGTGCCGGCGCCGATCCGCGAGGTGGCGTTCGGCAGGCTGCGCAAGGACGAGAAGAGGCTCAGGAAGCAGCTCGAGGCCGCCCGGGAGGCGGCCGCTCAGGAGGAGGGTGCGGCGGCAGACGAAGCGGCGGCGCGGGCGGAGACGGCCGCGCCTGAGGCCGTCCCGGCCGGGAAGGAGGCCGGCGCTGCGGGGCCGGGCGAAGCCCGGCTGACCGGCGCCCAGCTCGCCGGCTACGCCATCGGGGCGTACCCGGACGTCGAGGACGTCTACGCGCGCCTCGACGCGCTCGTGCGGCAGCCCATCCGCCCGCTCAGGCGTGACGCCATGGCGGAGGCGCTCGACCACTACGAGACGAAGTGCCGCCGCAGCCGGGAGCTCACCGACGAAGCGGGTGAGCTCATCCCCGGCGGCGTCCAGCACAACCTCGCCTTCAACTACCCCTTCCCGCTCGCCATCGAGCGGGCTGAGGGCGCCCACCTCTGGGATGTCGACGGCAACCGCTACATCGACTTCCTCCAGGCCGGCGGGCCGACCGTGCTCGGCAGCAACTACCGGCCGCTCCGGGAGAAGGTCGCCGAGGTCGTGGCCGCCTCCGGCCCGGTCACCGGGCTGTTCCACGAGTACGAGCTCAAGTTGGCCGAGCTCGTGCACCGCCTGGTGCCGGCTTGCGAGCAGTTCCGCATGCTCGGCTCCGGCACCGAGAGCGTGATGGCCGCCGTGCGCGCCGCGCGCGCGTTCACCGGCAACAAGTGGGTCGTCAAGGTCGGCGGCGCCTACCACGGCTGGAGCGACCAGATGGTGTACGGCCTGCACGTGCCCGGCACTTGGCGGTTCGAGGCCAAGGGCATACCGTTCGGGGCGACGGCGCTGACGCGTGAGGTCTTTCCGAACGACCTCAAAGCGCTGCGCCGCAAGCTCCGGGAGAACAAGGCCCTGGGAGGGACCGCAGCCGTCATCGTGGAGCCGGTCGGGCCCGAGAGTGGCACGCGCCCGGTGCCGTTCGGCTTCAACGCTGCCGTGCGCAAGCTGTGCGACGAGTTCGGCGCGCTCCTCATCTTCGACGAGGTCGTCACCGGCTTCCGCCTCGGCCTGGGCGGGGCGCAGGGCTACTTCGGCGTGCGCCCCGATCTCACGATCTTCGGCAAGTGCATCACGGGTGGGTATCCCATGGCCGGCGGCGTGGGCGGGCGGCGCGACGTGATGGCGAGCTTCGCCTCCGGCATCGGCGGCAGGAGCGGCGAGTGCGCCTACGTGGGCGGCACCCTGAGCGCCAATCCGCTGAGCTGCGCCGCCGGCTACTTCGCCATCACCGAGATGGAGCGCACCAACGCGCCGGCGCTCGCAGGCGTCGCCGGCGACCGGCTCACGGCCGGGCTCCAGGACATCATCCGGCGCCACCGGCTGCCGTTCGTCGCGTACAACCAGGGGTCCATCGTCCACCTCGAGACGTCGGGCGTGATGCTGCTCGACCTCAGGCACCCGCTGCGCTTCGCGAAGGAGATGAAGCCGCGTAAGCACATGCTCGAGGAGATGGGCGCGGCCTACGCGGCCGCCGGCATCGTCACGCTGGCCGGGTCGCGCATGTACACGTCGATGGCCGACACCGACGAGGTGATCGACGACGCGCTCGAGCGCTTCGAGCAGGTGCTCTCACGGGTCGAGGGCGTCTGAGGCCGAGGGCCGGCCGGGCCGGATTCGCCCGCCGGCCCGCTTTCGACCGCCGGCTCACCACCGCTCGTACTTGACGAGCTCGTCGAGGGGCCGGCGGCTGGTCTGCGCCCGGTCCTTGTCGGGGTAGCCGAGCGGCGTGAAGGCCAGCGGCTGCACGTCGGCGGGCAGCCCGAGCACCTCGCGCGCCGCGTCCGGGTCGAAGGCGGCGATCCAGCAGGTCCCCAGGCCGAGCGCCGTCGCCGCCAGCACGAGGTGGTCCATGGCGATGGTGGCATCCACCTCGTCGTAGGGCTTGTCGTCCATGCGCCGCCAGGCCTCACCGGGCACGGCCACGAAGGCGAGCACCAGCGGCGCCTGCGTGAACCAGCGGCGCCCGTAGACACGCCCGAGCTCTTCCTCCCGTCCCGCGGTGTGTGCCACGACGATGCGAAACGGCTGCCGGTTGGCCGCGGTCGGCGCCTGCCGCGCGGCCTCCAGTACCTTTGTCAGGTCCTCGTCGCTCACCGGGTCGGGCTTGTAGCCCCGCACGCTGTAGCGGTCTCTGATGGCCGTGAACACGTCCACGTGTCCCTCCCGCGTCGGTCGGTGGTGCCCTTCGCGTGCAGCCTACCCGTGCGCGAGCGAACGCGCTCCTCGAGAGAACCCCGGGCCGGCGCGCCGGACGCCTGTCCGGGGTCGGGGTTGCAGGGCCGGGGTCGGGCGTCGTGAACTACTCGGTGTGATGGACGACGACCTGTTCAGCGGCAGCGGCACGCGCCCGGCCCGCCGGGAGGAGCGCCGCGCGCGGCTTCGCAGGCGGCGTCTTATCGCGCTGCTGGCCGTGCTGCTGGGCGCCGCCGCCGTGGCGGCCGTGTTGTTCGCCACGGGGCGCGTTCCCGGCGTCGCCTCGGGCGCCCCGGTCGTGAGCGCCGGCGAAGAGCAGGGCGGCGGCGGGCCTGCGGAGGCCGCCGCCCCGTCCGTCGCGGCGTCCCCGGTCGTCTCGTCTTCCCCGGCCCTCGTCTCCCCGTCGGTCTCGCCTTCGGCCGCGCCCACGCCGGAGCCGCCGCCGCTCGACAAGCCCACCAGCAAGGATCCCTACCGTGTGTACTTCGGCGGCGACTCCCTGGCCGGCCTGCCCGGGGAGCTCTTCGCCATCCTGGGGCGCAAGAACAGGCTCGTGAAGGTGCGCACCGACTACCAGGTGTCGTCCCGGCTCACCGATCCGGACCCCGTCGACTGGCCGGACCACCTGCGAGCGCAGCTCCGGACGCACGATCCGGAGCTGGGCGTCTTCATGATCGGCGTCAACGACCCCGGCATGCCGATGGTGGCTGAAGGGGAGTTCACGATGTACCCCGAGAAGGCGTGGCTCGACGAGTACCAGCGCCGCGCCGATCGCCTCATGAAGCTGATGCTGCGCGAAGGGGTGCGGCGCGTGTACTGGATCGGCCTGCCGGTGATGCCGGAGAAGGGTCAGACCGACCAGATGAAGCGGCTCAACGCACTGTTCAAGGCCGCCGCCGCGAAGCACCCCGACGTGGTGTACGTGGACACGTTCGACCTTCTCAAGGACAGGAGGGGACGGTTCGACGCATCGGTGCGCAGTGGTGACGGTGTGCACTTCACGAACGAGGGCGCCGGGCGTATCGTCGACGCGGTGTGGGAGGCCATGAAGCGGGACTGGCGCACGCCGTGACGCGCCGCGGCGGGGTCAGGTCCCCCGCCGGCCCGTCCGGAGGTCAAAGGCGCCAGTGAACGGGCCGATGCAGGGAGGACATCATCCCGGTGCCGGGGCGCCGCCGGGAGAACGCCGGCAAGGCCCGCCGTGAGGGGGAGCAGGTGAACGAGGGCGGACCGGCAGGAGACGCTCAGGAGCAGCGTACCGCGCTGTCGTGCGGCCGGATCCACGTCCTGTCGCTGGAGGACGACCCGGCCGACGAGATCTCGCTAGAGGGCCGCAACCTGGCCGTGGCCGGCGTGCTGGAGGCCATGTCGTCGCACAGGCCATACCGCGCGGCCCTGGGCCTGGAGCCCGCCCTGGCGAAGATCCGCGATGGCTCGGGCCGGCTCTACGACACCGACGTCGTCACGGCCTGCGCCAAGGTGTTCGAGGAGGAGGGCTTCTAGTTCCAGGCGTGAGCGCTCCGCCGGCGCTCGGGGTACCATCACGAGCATGGAATCTGTCTCCACGAGGCGACCCCGGCTCACCCGCGCGCAACGCCGCCGCCGCGCCCGCCTGCGCGGGCTCATCGCTCTCTGCGTGCTGGTCGCCGTGGCCGTGCTCGCCGCCATGGGCATCGCCCGCCTCGCCGGCGGGTCGCAGGCGGCGCCCGAGGCCTCTGCCGCGAGCGGCGCAGACGCCGGCGGCCGGGCGGTCACGACCGGGGAGACGTCGTCGGGCGGCTCCACGGCGGAGCCGTCGGCCGCCCCCTCTGCCGCCGGTCCCGTGCGCGTCGTGTCCGGCGGCGACGTGCTCACCGACCGCCAGGTCCGTGCGTACGCGTCGCAGTACGGCGCCGACGCCGTCTTCGCGGGCATCGCCCCGCAGCTCCAGGCCGGCGACGCCGCCTGGGTCAACCTCGAAGGGCCCGTCTCCAGCGTCGGCAGCCCGGCCGCCGGCAAGGACTACACGTTCGAGGGACCGCCGGCCATGGCCGGCGCCCTGGCCGGCGCCGGCGTCGACGTCGTGACCGTAGCCAACAACCACGCCGTCGACTACGGACGCTCGGCGCTCAAGGACACGGTCAAGAACCTCGAGGCTGCCGGGGTGCAGGTGGCCGGCGGCGGCAAGGACTTCGACGCGGCCCACTCCCCGGCGATCGTGGAGACGGCGGACGGCGTCAGGATCGGCTTCCTGGGCTACACCGACGTGATCTGGCCAGGCTTCGCAGCCACCGACACGCAGTGGGGCATCGCCGAGGCCGTCACCGACATGGCCCGGGTCAAGAAGGACGTGCGCGAGCTGGCGAAGCAGGTGGACTACGTGGTCGTCGGCTTCCACTGGGGGTACGAGTACGAGCACTACCCCATCGCCCAGCAGACCTCGGAGGCGCACGCCGTGATCGACGCCGGCGCCGACCTCGTGATCGGGCACCACCCGCACGTGCTGCAAGGCTTCGAGACCTACCGCGGTGCGCTGATCGCCTACAGCCTGGGCGACCTGGTGTTCGACCACTACAGCGTGGAGACCGGCCAGACAGTTCTCGTGGACGCGGTTCTCACGCCGACGGGGGTCAAGGCCACCCTCATCCCGGTGTACGTGTCGAGCGGCGGTATCCCGGAGGTCCAGCGCGGCTCCTCCGCGAAGACGATCCTGAACCTGGTCAAGGAGTACTCCAAGCCACTGGACACGTACGTACGCATCAAGGGTGACGTCGCCACGGTGAAGGCCGGCAAGCCCTGACGGCGGCCGGCGCCGGGATGCCGGCGCCGGGAACGGCTTCGGCCCGGGCTCCACGCACCGGCTTCGGGCCGGCCTGACCGGCGCCCTCGCCCGACGGGGCGTCTCAGCCGGCCGTCCAGGGGACGGTGGGCGGGCCGCCGGGCCCCAGACGGTCCGCCGAGACCACCGTCGAGCGCACCACCACGGTGCCGGCGGCCAGGTCGCCCAGGCGCTGCTTGCGCGGCGTCAGCCAGATGACCGAAGCGCCGAGCACGAAGCCCGCCGGCAGCCAGTCGACGGCCATGAGCGCGGTGCGGACGAGCGTGGCGACGATGCCGGGCCGCCGTCCGGACGTGGTGAGCACGCGCAGCCCGAAGACGCGCATCCCCAGCGTACGTCCCCAGATCGCCTGCGTGAGCCAGAAGTACAGAGGGACGGCGACGACGGCCAGGATCCACAGCGGCTGCGCCGTGGGCGACTCGGGCGTGACCTCGGAGAAGGACCCGGCGCCGACGAGCGCGAGGTACCAGGCCAGCGCCACCAGGAGCCAGACGACGAACAGGAGGAGGCCGTCGACGACCACCGCCTGGGCGCGCGGCCAGACGCCCTGGCACACGCGCGCGCGGTCCAGCTCACCCCGCTTCATGGTCGCCTCGCCGGTGCGCGGGTCGGCGCCGCACTCGGTGCAGTACGGCGCCTGCGGCGACACGCGTGTCCCGCAGCGCGCGCAGCGGATGGTGTCCACGGAGCCCCCTCTCTCGGACGCGACGGCCCTCCCTCGGGCCATCCGGCCCGGTGCCCGGCCGCAGTGAGTGTAGCAGGACGGCGGCCGGCCCCGCTCCCACTCGGGGCGATAGAATCGGGCCGTCCCATCCCGCGGAGCGGCTGCGGGACGGCCCGCCCACGTGAGGAGCCCGCCATGCGCCCAGCCAGACGCCCGCACGCCGCGCGGCGGCTCTCGCCGAGAGCGTCCGCGGCGCCGGTCACGGCGGGGGCGGGACGCTGGTCGCCATGAGGCGCGCCTGCGTCCCGGGCGAAGGCATGAGCCGCGCCCTGGTGCTCCTCTTCGCCGTCGCCACGGGCCAGGCTGTGGCCAGCAACTACCTGGCGCAGCCGCTCCTCGACGTCATCAGCCGGGAGTTCCACATCTCGAGCGGCGTGGCCGGTCTCGTCGTGACCTCTGCCCAGGTGGGCTACGCCCTCGGGCTCATCCTCCTGCTGCCGCTGGGCGACCTGCTGGAGCGAAGGCGGCTCATCACGGTGCTGGCGGCGATCACGGCGACAGGCCTGGCCGCCGCCGCCTTCTCCCCCTCGGTCGCCGTGTTCCTCCCTGCGGTCGGCATTGTCGGCTTCACGTCGGTGATGGCGCAGATCCTGGTGCCCTTCGCGGCCACTCTCTCGGATCCCGCTTCGCGCGGCAGAGTGGTGGGCACCGTCATGAGCGGCCTGCTGCTGGGCATCCTCCTGGCGCGGACCGCCTCCGGCCTCATCGCGCAGGTCGCCGGCTGGCGTGGCGTCTACGTCATCTTCGCGGTGCTCATGGTGGCGCAGATGGTGACCCTGTGGACGGTGCTGCCCACCTATCGGGCCGACGTGAAGCTCGGCTACGGCCGTCTGCTGGGTTCGGTCGTCGTCCTCGCCCGGCAGGAGCCGGTGCTGCGCCTGCGTGCCTTGTTCGGCGTGGTCTCGTTCGCCTCGTTCAGCGTGCTCTGGACGGTGCTCGCGTTCCTCCTCTCCGGGCCGCCCTACAACTACAGCGAGGGCGTCATCGGCCTGTTCGGTCTGGTCGGAGCCGCAGGCGCCGCCACCGCCAGCGTGGTCGGGCGCTTCACGGACAGGGGCTGGGCGCGGGCGCTCACCGGCATCTCAGCGCTGCTTCTCCTGCTCGGCGTCGTGCTGCTGTGGCGAGGAGCCGTCTCGTTGCCGGCGCTGGTGGCCGGCGTGCTGGTGCTCGACGTCGGCTCCACCGGCCTGCACCTCAGCAATCAGAGCGAGATCTTCCGGATCAGGCCGGAGTCGCGCAGCCGGGTCAACGCCTTCTACATGACGAGTTGCTTCGTCGGGGCGGCCGGCGGCTCCGCCGTGGCCGCCCTCGTGTACGAGCGCTGGGCCTGGGACGGCGTCTGCGTGCTGGGCGCGGCCATCGCCCTGTTCGGCCTGGCGCTGTGGGCCTTCGGCCCGCGCCACTCGGCCGTCGCAGACGAGGCCGCCGCGCACGCCCGCTGACGGAGGCCGGCCTGTCCCGCACCGCGACGCTCACGGATCGGCGCCGCTCGTTGCCGCGGCCTCCCCGGCGCGAGAGAATCCGGACGGCCACTCGCGCCGGACCGCCCGGCGAGCAGAGCCTGCAGCGAAGGAGACAACGCACCATGAGGTTCATCGACGCCCACCTGCACACCGACATGATCGAGGATGTCCAGCTCCAGAAGCTGGTGATGATGGGCATGGAGGCGGCGGTGATCCCGAGCCCTCACATGTTCATCGGCACGCACGACGCCGACACCGTCCTGCAGCTGTGGGAGCGTTTCCTCACGATGGAGACGACGACGGCGAAGACCCTCGGCTACGAAGCGTTCACGTCCATCTCCGTCCCGTTCTTCGGGGTGAGCCGCGCCGACGCCGAGAGGTGCCTGGGACGCATGCCCGAGTTCCTGATGCACGAGCGCGTCGTCGCCATGGGCGAGATCGGCCTGGACACAGGTACGGAGTTCGAGGAGTGGCTCTTCCGCGAGCACCTGCGGCTGGCCAAGGAGCACGACCTGCCGGTGATCCTGCACACCCCGATCCGCCTCGCGCCGCAGGGCCCCACCGTCACCCCGAGGGTGTACGAGATCATCGTGGAAGAGGGCTACCCCGTGGAGCGCTGCGTGTTCGACCACGCCGGCGAGGAGACCATGGAGTTCCGCATGAGCACCGGCGGCATGGTCGGTCTCAGCATCTGCTGGGACAAGATGCCGCCCGAGGTCGCCGCGCGCATGGTCATCGACCACCCGGAGTGGCGCGACCGCCTCATCATCAACTCCGAACTGGGTGGCATGGGCAACGACTACTTCATGGTGCCGCGCGTGCAGCTGGCCATGAAGCTCTTCGGGCTCGACAAGGAGACCATCGACCGGGTCTGCTTCCAGACGCCCGCGCGACTTCTTCTCCCTGCCCGTCGAGTGACCGGCGCGGCGGGATCGACGTGTGGAGCGCAGACGGGCTGACTCCACGCATCGGGTCGACGCGCGGCGGGAGCGGCAAGCGCCGCGCGGCTGGCACGGGCAGCGGCGGCCGGTCAGCGGCTGAGCCAGCGCGCGACGACGAGCCCGCCGACTACGGCGAGCCCGTTGAGCGAGGCGTGGGTGATGACCGGCGCCAGGACGCTGCCCGAGCGCTTGCGCAGCCAGCAGAACACCATGCCGGCGGCGCCGGTGGCCACCACCGTGCCGGCCACTCCGGCCGCGCGCGCCGCCGTGGACGAGAGCGTCTCGCCGGCGGCGTTGCTCGACACCGAGCCGATGGACGGCAGCACGTGCCACAGGCCGAAGACCAGGGAGCTCATGAGCGCCGCCCGCCAGAACGAGTGGCGGCGCCCGTAGAGCCCCAGCAGGCCGCCGCGGAAGATCAGCTCCTCCGAGAGCGCCGTCCCGAGCGGGATGCGCACGAGGAGCTGGTACAGCAGAGCGGCGGCGCTCATGCCGGCGAAGCGCGCCTCCACGAAGTACGGGCGCGTGACCGTCAGCGCGACGCCGGTCGCCACCACGGCCGCGATGGGGATCGCGCTGATCAGGCCCCACCTCGCGCCGCTCCATAGCTTGGCGGCGGCGAGGCCGAGATCGTCCGCACTCGCGCCGGCACGGTGGACGAGCACGAGCACCACGCCGGCCGCCGCCACATTCACCGGCACGTAGAGCGCCTCGGGGACGACCTCGACGATGAAGTAGCCGTAGGCGAGCACCGCAGCGCCGGCGCCTACCTCGGTGAGCGCGGCCCGCAGCCCTGTCGCCCGGGTCCCCGCGTGTCCCTCCTCCGGGCTCACGCTACTCGATCGCGTAGCCGTTCACCTCGGTCTGCAGCCTGTCGGCTTGCGCCTGGGTCCAGCCGGGCGGCGCCGCGATCTGCGACCAGGTCGCGACGCTCATGTTGCCGTAGTTGTGGCCGTAGCCCGGCGGCACCGTGGTCCCATAGAACTGATCCACCGTCACCTGCAAGAACGTGACCAGCGGGAACCACATGGTGCGCGGTGAGACGTCCGGCGCCCGCGGCTCGCTGAGCCAGTCCGGGCGCAGGAGCAGCAGGTTCGGGCTCCACCACACCACGGGGTCGGAGCCGTGCTGCAGGTACGCCACGCGGGGCGTGTCCCACGGCCCGTCCGGATGCGAGAACGACGAGGAGCCGGAGACGAAGCGGATCGTGCCCCCGCCCCCGTACACGGGCTGCCACTCCGGGGTGCCGGCGTCGCGGGTGTCCTCGATGGTGCGCCACGGCTCGGTCATGTTCGGCGTGCCGGCGAAGTAGGCGCCGTCGGTGCGGGCGGCGATGTCGGCGGCGTCCGCGAACGCGGCCTGGCACGCGTAGGAACCCAGGCTGAGGCCGTAGGCGACGAGCAGCGGACGGTCCCCCTCGGGGAGCGTCGCCCACTCGGCGTACACGGCGTCGAAGAGCGCCTTCCCGGCGGCGGTGGCCTTGGTGCGGTCGACCAGCGTCGAGATCCAGCTCGGCAGGTCGGAGTACTGGATGGTCACCTCGGCCGTGTCGCCGCCCCACATGTACTCGGGTGGGTTGGCGGACTGTGGCTCGATCCAGCCGGTGCCGGTACAGCCCATCACGATGAGGAGGCCGCGGGAGAAGGCCCCGGTGCGTTCGAGCTCCTTCACGGCGAAGGCGGCGCGCTCGGCGGCGGTCGGCGCGCTGTCGAGGCCGACGTAGACACGGATGGGCTGCAGGGCCGGCTCGCCGGTGAAGTGCTCGATGTCCGCGGGGGACGGGCCGCGACCGACGAAGTTGCGGCCCTCGTAGCCGAGTGACTCCCAGGAGACCAGCGATCCCGGGCCGCCGGATCGCTCCGCGGAGGTCGGCTGCGTCACACCGGGACGCGTGCCCTCGTTCTTCTGACCGAAGACGACGCCGCTGTAGAAGTAGAAGAAGTCCACCAGGGTGGACACGATCATCAGGGCGATCACAGCGGTGATGAAGCCGCCCAGGAAGACGCTGAGGCCGCGCGGCATCCGGCTGTGCCGGAACACGCGTCCGCTCGTCCGCCCGAGACGGCGCAGCCCCCGGCTCGCCAGGAGGAGGAGGAACGCCACCGCGAGGGCGACGGGCACCGAGCCGACCACGGTGACGACGCTCGTGGTGCCCATACTGAGCAACTCGCGCACCTGGTTCTGCCACGACGTGCCCGCGACGACGGCGACGGCGAACACGGCGACGGCCGCCGCCGCCACGACGACCCAGATGATGCGGCGCGTCCTGGGCGCGGGGCGCCACGAGGTGAGGCGCTTGCCGACCCAGGCGCCGAAAACGCCGACGCCGTAGCCCGCGGCCATCGCGATGCCGGTGATCACGCCCTGCATCAGGAACGGCCGCGGGAGCAGGGACGGGGTGTAGGAGAGCGCCAGCAGCACGATGGCGGCGCACGACCCGGCGATGCTCGGCGCCGCCAGGAGACGCAGCGTCGGCTGTGTGTCGTCTGTCACGTCGTCATCTCTCCCACGAGATGCCGGGATGTCTGCCCGCGGCGCTCAGGATGCTATAGGCTGCAGGCGTCAAAGTCTTTCCGGCGACCGGCGTGAGGGGGGAGCGATGACTGAGCCGAAAGAGGTCGCGGGCGCGGCGGAGGAGATCTTCCCGGGCCTGTACCACTGGCGCATCCGCAACGGCAACATCGGCGGCGGCACCTCCAGCTCGCACGCCGTCATGGACGAGGAAGAGTGCGCCTTCATCGACCCTGTGAGGCTGGCGCCGGAGGCGCTGGCGGCACTCAGGCCTCCCAGCGTCATCCTGCTGACCGCGCGCTGTCACCAGCGCGCGGCGTGGCGGTACCGCCGCGAGTTCGACGCCGATGTCTGGCTGCCCCTCGACGCGTCGACGGCAGACGAGGAGCCCGACTGCACGTACGCAGACGGCGACGAGCTGCCGTGTGGCCTCGTCGCGGTCCGCACACCCGGGCCGGAGCTGCCGCACTACTCGTTCCTCTGGGACTGCGGCCCGGGCGTGGTCTTCTGCTCCGACCTCATCCTGCGCGACGACGCCGGCGCACTGCACTTCGTGCCTCCGCAGTACCACGAGGACCCGGCGGAGACGCGGCGCAGCGTGGAGAAGCTGCTCGACCTGCCGTTCGGGATCCTGTGCCTGGACCACGGGGCGCCCATCACGGACGATCCGAAGGCCGCGCTGCGCGGCCTTCTCGCGGACACCGCCTGACGGCTCCGGTCCCGTGCGCCCGGGTCCGGCGGGCGTAGGCCGGTCGAGACGCATCGAGGGCGAGTGCCACCGTCCCCCGGGGAGCCGCGCGCCCTGTAGCCATCGGGTCAAACGGACGCTACTGTCCTCGTGCTCGTGGCCGATGCAGGGCCGAGGCCGCAGACCGATCGGTGGTGGCGCTTCGTGGGCGTGAGGGCCGGCGCCGTCGGTGGTGGAGCGAGGTGGAGGGCCTGCAGTGGCCGTGGGACTCGCAGCGAAGGACGGTCGATCCGTGACCCCCGCGGTGTCGCGGACGGCAGAGCAGTCTGCGCTCGCGGACAGCATGCTCGAGGGGTTCGCGCACTGCCGCATGCTGTACGACGAGAAGGGCCGCCGGGACTCCTTCTCCCGGCCACGCGACGCTGGATGTCCTCCATGAGCAGGTATCGCACGATCCGGGTGGTTGAGGACGATGCGAACGACGCCGAGATGACGGTGCGGGCGCTGCAGGCCGACCACCTGCTCAACGAGATCGTGGTGGCTCGCGACGGCGTCGAGGTCCTGCAGTACCTGCGCCGCGAAGGTCGCTGGGACGGCCGCAGCGGTGGTCTTCCGGGGTTGCTCCTGCTGGACATCAAGATGCCGCGCATGGACGGACTGCAGGTGCTGCGGGAGATCCGCGCCGACCCGGTCCTCAAGGTGCTGCCCGTGGTGATGCTCGCCCCGTCGCAGCAGAGCCCCGACCTGAGGACGGCCAATGAGCTCGGCGCCAACGCCTGTGTGGTCGAGCCGGTGGGGTTCGAGGACTTCTCCGCGGCTGTGCAGCGGATCGGGGACTTCTGGGCGATGGTGGACCACCCCCCGATGACGACGGGCGGGCGACGGTGGAAGACGTCGCATTCTTCGAGACGAGGTGAGGCGCGGCGCGGGCGGCCCTTCCGGCCGCCCGCGCCGCGCCTCACTCAGCCGTTCAGGCCGTCTGGGCGGCAGGCGCGTCGGCCGGCCGCCGCAGCGCGTACAGCGCGAGCGCGGCGATCGCGAGGCCGGCGGCGAAGCTGGCCGGCTGCATCCAGCTGACCGACCCGATGATCGCCACCTGCGCCACGATCCAGGACATGAGGATCACGCCCATGCCCAGGGAGACGCACGGGGCGATGCGCCGCCGCAGCAACCAGGCCGCGGTGGCCAGGATCATGCCGCCGCCGATCACGCCGAGCAGGAAGAGGCTGGGGACCGTGTACGTGCTGAAGGGGCTCCCTTCGAGCCACTCGCTCGGCACGTCTTTCGCGCCGGCGAGGCCGTAGATCCCGCCGCCGACGGCGTTGGCCGCCACCAGCAGTTGCAGTGCTATGAGGGCTGTCTTCACGCGCTTCATGGGTCTGCTCCTTCGCCGGGATGGTTTCTCGCGCTACGACGTGGTAGCGTAGTTCACAGTGTTGCGGTAACATCGTTACGGTAACAGTGTTATTGGAGTGATGTCAACACCTTTCTGAGCGGAGGACGCGATGAGCCCGCGGAAGAAGGCAGGCGCCGAGGGGCCGGTGACGCCGGAGCGCGTGGTCGATGCGGCGCTGCGCGTGATCGACGAGGACGGGCTCGACGCCCTGACCATGCGCCGTCTGGCGCACGACCTGGGCGTCGAGCCCGTCACCGTGTACCGCCAGCTGCCGAACAAGCAGGCGATCCTCGCCGCCGTCGGCGAGCGCCTGTGGCTGGAGGTCCGGCCGGTCGGCGTCGAGGAGGCCGGGGACGGCAGCGCCCGGCCGGAGCCCGGCGGGACGGCCGGGCACGATGCCGGCGCCGGCGACTGGCGCGTCCAGATCAGGAGCATGTGGCTGGGCCTGTACGCGGTGATGCGTGCACACCCGAACGCCATCCCGGTCATCGCCAAGGGCGGCACGTACTCGGCGTCGGCCGCCGTGGGTACGGCGGGGATGGTCGCGGTGCTCCGCGACGCCGGCCTCTCGCCGGACCAGGCCGCGGAGCTGATGCACATCCTCAGCGCCTGCGTGGTGGGGTTCGGCTTCGCGCTGGTATGGGCGCGCGAGATCGCCTCCGGCGGGCGGCCCGAGCAGCCGGCGGGGGCGCCGGCGGCGCCCCCGCCGGAAGACCTGCTTTCGTACCTCGAGCGCATGGGCCGCTGGGAGCCGGCCGAGTTCGCCACGGCGCTCGACGTCGTGCTCGCCGCCTACGGTGCCGCCGGTGAGGCCTGACGGGCTCCGGCCCGACCACCCTCCGGATTCGCACACACCTGTCGAGTCGGGAGGTGCCGGCGCCGCGTTGCCGCGGCGGCGCGGCGGCCGTAGCATCGCCGCAGGACACGTCCATCGTCGACGGGGAGGGCCGCATGGGACTGATCAGGTTCGAGCGCAGCGAGGAGAGGGCCGTCTTCCACAGCCCGCTCGCCGGTATGGAGCTTGCGGAACAGGTCATCGAGGTCCGGCGCGATCCCCTCACCGGCATGACGGCCGTCGCCTCCGCGGAGCTGCGCACCAAGGAGGAGACCTTCTACGGCAAGACCGACTGGGCCTACGCCGACGCGCTGGCTGCCGCGACCCGGGAGGGCTGCTTCTTCTGCCCGGAGAAGGTGCTGCAGTCCACGCCCAGGTATCCTGACAACGTGCTGCCGGGCGGGCGCCTGGAGCGAGGCCGGGCCTTGGTCTTCCCGAACCTGTTCCCGTTGGCGGGCCTTCACGCGGTGGTGACGTTCCCCGAGAAGCACTTCCTGCGGCCGTCGCAGTTCACCCCCGACCTGCTCGAGGAGGGCGTCGGCGCGGCGGTCGAGTTCATGGGCCGCGCCGAGCTGGCGTACCCCGACCTGGAGCACCTCGAGCTGTGCTGCAACAACATGCTGCCGGCCGGTGCGAGCCTTGTGCACCCGCACTTCCAGGTGTTCGGAGGACCGGCCGTGCCGTGGCTCCTGCGCTACGTGTGGGAGCGCGCCGAGGCCTTCGTCGCCGAGCACGGCACGTCGTACTGGCGCGCCCTCGTGGACGAGGAGAGGGAGCTCGGCGAGCGGTTCGTTTTCGAGGACGCCGGCGTCGCCTGGCTGGCGTCGTTCGCGCCGACCGGCGGGCGCGAGTTCGTCGGTGTCGTGCCCGGCGTGCGGCGCGCGAGCGGGCTGGACGAGGCGCAGGTGGCGGCGCTCGCCGCCGGCCTGTCCAAGGTGCTCGCGCTGTACGAGGACGAAGGCCTCTCCGCGTTCAACTTCACGCTGGGCGGCGGGCCGCTCGCGGGCAGCGTCGACGTCCACGCCGTCACCTTGCGCGTGATCGCACGCTCGGCGTTCAAGCCCGACTACCGCACCGACGACTACTTCCTGCAGAAGCAGCTCGGCGGCGAGCTCATCTTCATCCCGCCCGAGGAGCTCGCCGCGACGCTGCGCGGCTGAGACCTGATGGCGAGCGCGCGCGGGCGGGCAGCAGACCCCCGCGGGGGGGTGCCCGCCCGCGCACCCTGCCGCAGCCACGGCTGCGCCCGGCGCGGCCTCACACCCGCGTCGGCGTTGCCGCACCCGGTCGCCGCCGTGGCACGGGGTTCGCCGCGGCGCCGGTGATAGTCTCGGCTCGTGGAACCCGATCCTCAGCGTGTCCCCCGCGGCCGCCGAGACGTCTCCGTGTTCATCGCCGTCCTTGGGGGCGTGTGCATGCTCAGCGCGCTCGCGAGCGACCTGTTCCAGCCCGGCCTCCCGGCTGTGGCGGCGGACCTGCAGGCGAGCACCGGCGCCGTCCAGTTGACGGTCACGGCGATGCTGTTCGGTTCGGCCGTCGGCCAGCTCGCGGTGGGGCCCCTCAGCGACAGCGTCGGGCGTATGAAGCCACTGCTCGCGGGTCTGGCGCTGTTCGTCGTGGCGTCGCTGCTGTGCACGGTGGCGCCTTCGGTCGGCTTCCTCATCGCGATGCGCCTGCTACAGGGCATCGCCGCCGCCACGGGCATCGCCCTGGCCAACGCCATGGTGGCCGACCACTTCCGTGACACGGAAGCGGCGCGGGTCCTCTCCCGCCTGGTCATGGTGAGCCTGTTGCCGCCGATCCTCGCTCCGCTCGTCGGCGGCCAGCTCCTGCGCGTCGCGTCGTGGCGGTGGCTCTTCGTGGTCATGGCCGCCGTCGGCGTGGCTCTGCTGGTCGCCGCAGTGCTCGGGCTTCGGGAGAGTCTTCCCCCCGAGCGGCGCTCGCGGGAGGGCCTGCGCACGGTGATCGTGGGGATGGGCGGGCTCTGGCGCGACGCGGGTTTCACCGGTCTCACGGTCTCGGCGGCCTTGATGATAGGCGCGTTCTTCGCGTATCTGACGGCGGCCTCGTTCGTGATGCAGGACGAGTTCGGACTCTCGCCGGCGGCCTTCGGCGTGCTGTTCAGCGTCAACGCCTGCGGCATGGCGGCTGCCACCTACCTGAACCACGTGCTGCTCGCGTGGTTCACGCCGCGTGCGCTGCTCACCGCCGGGGTCGCCGGGTGCGTCGCCGGCTCCGTCGGCGCGTTCGCCGTGACGGTCGCCGGCGGCCTCGGACTGATCGCCCTCGCCGTGCCGCTCTTCGTGCTCGTCTTCAGCATCGGGCTGGCGCTGCCCGACTTCACGGCGCTCGTGCTGTCGCGGCATCCCGAAGCCGCCGGGGCAGCCGCCGCCGGCTACGGCACCGTGCGCCTCGGTCTCGCCTCACTCCTCACACCGCTCGCTGGGGCGGGTGGCGGCATCGCGGCTCTTCCGATGACGGCGACGATGGCCGCGGCGAGCCTGGGCTCCCTCGGCGTGCTCGCCGTCGTCTGGCGCCGCGTGGGGAGCGCCCGGCCGCTCCCCGGCGCGGCGCTCACGCCAGAGGAGGCCGCGGAGGACGTCGCCGTCGGCTGACCGTGAGGCCGCGCGTCTTGTGACCGCCGTTCGGGCCGGTCTCGGTTCCTTCTCCCGTATTTCAACGCGGTGCCGTTGGGGCACATTGAGGGTGTGTGAGGGAGGGAGGAGAGGTGAACGAGCACTTCCACTGTGAGGACTGCGGCCACGACTTCCCCAAGACGCGGTTTGAGCCTGATATCGAGGACGACGAGCCGTTGATGTGCCCGAACTGCGGCGGCATGGACATCGAGCTCGTCAAGGGCGAGATCGAGGCTGCCTGATCCTCCGAGGCGCCGGTCCGGGGGATCCGAGGCCGGCGCCCGCCGCCGGCGGGTGGAGGGCCCCATGTCGAGCAGGCGCCGGCGCAGGATCCTCTGGGCCGGATGATGGTGTGCGCCCTCGTCGCCGCGTCGGTCGTCTTGGGCGCGTTCTCACGGCAGCTCGCGTCGGAGCCCATCCTGGGGCATCCCGCCGGGACGCTGTTCGTCGACGTCGACGACCTTGCGTGCCTCCGTCCTCTCACGCTGACCATCTCCCTGGATCCTGTCGGCAGCAGGAGCGAGGCGCGTCGCCTGCTGCAGTGGCGGGACGACAGTCACCTTCAGATCCCGCTCGCCGCGGGCGGGGAGGTCGTCCTGGACGTCGCTCACGCGCCGGGGGACTCTTGCCCGGCGAGCTCACGACCACGATGACGGCTGCAGCGGCTGCAGCGGCCACCCTGGTGACCGTGCTTGCCGGCGGCACGGTGTCGCTGCTTGTACTGAACACCTGGCTGCTCCGTCGTGAGGAGGCGCACTGGGAGGACTGGCCGGTGGACTGGAGCGAGGGTCGCCGTCGTGCGGCGCAGGGGTAGAGCGCTGCCCTGTGCTATCCTCGCTCCCCGTGGACAGCGAGACCCCGAACCCCGTCGAGCGCGCCGACTTCATCCGCGAGATCGTCGTCGCCGACCTCCGTGAGGGCCGGCACGACAGCGTCGTCACGCGCTTCCCTCCGGAGCCCAACGGCTACCTGCACATCGGGCACGCCAAGTCCATCTGCCTCAACTTCGGCATCCCCCTGGAGCTCGGCGGGCGCTGCAACCTGCGCTTCGACGACACCAACCCCATGAAGGAGGAGCAGGAGTACATCGACGCCATCGAGCGCGACGTGCGCTGGCTGGGCTTCGACTGGGGCGTGCACCTGTACTTCGCCTCCGACTACTTCGAGCAGCTCTACGACTGGGCCGTCTACCTCATCGAGCACGGCAAGGCCTACGTGGACGACCTGTCGGCGGACGAGATCCGCGAGTACCGCGGAACGCTCACCGAGCCGGGCCGGCCGAGCCCGTGGCGGGACCGGCCGGCCGAGGAGAGCCTGGACCTGTTCGCGCGCATGCGCGCCGGGGAGTTCCCCGACGGCGCCCGCGTGCTGCGCGCGAAGATCGACATGGCGTCGCCCAACATCAACCTGCGCGACCCGGTGCTGTACCGCATCCTGCACGCCGAGCACCCGCGCACCGGCGACGCCTGGTGCGTGTACCCCATGTACGACTTCGCGCACGGGCAGTCCGACGCCATCGAGGGCATCACCCACTCCCTGTGCACCCTGGAGTTCGAGTCGCACCGGCCGCTCTACGACTGGTTCATCGAGAACCTGCCGGTGCCGTCGCGCCCGCACCAGTACGAGTTCGCGCGCCTCAACCTCACCCACACCGTTCTGTCCAAGCGCTTCCTCCTGCGCCTGGTGAACGAGGGTCACGTGCGTGGGTGGGACGACCCGCGCATGCCGACGATGTCGGCCATCAGGCGGCGCGGCTTCCCGGCCGAGGGCATCCGCGACTTCGTCGCCATGGTCGGCGTGGCCAAGACCGACAGCGTGGTCGAGGTCGGCATGCTGGAGCACTGCGTGCGTCAGGTGCTCAACCGCACGGCGCCGCGCCGCTTCGGCGTGCTTGACCCGCTCAAGGTGGTCATCACCGACTACCCCGAGGGGCAGGTCGAGGAGATGGACGTGCCCAACAACCCGGAGGACCCGGACGCGGGCACGCGCAAGGTGCCGTTCGGGCGCGAGCTCTGGATCGAGCGCGACGACTTCATGGAGGACCCGCCGCGCAAGTTCTTCCGGCTCGCACCGGGCCGCGAGGTGCGGCTTCGCTCGGCCTACTTCGTCACCTGCGACGAAGTGGTCAAGGACGAGAGCGGCCGGGTCGTGGAGCTGCGCTGCACGCACGACCCGGCCACACGCGGCGGCGACGCTCCCGACGGCCGCCGCCCCAAGGCCACCCTGCACTGGGTCTCGGCCGCCCACGCCGTGCCGGCCGATGTCAGGCTGTACGACCACCTCTTCAAGGAGCCGCATCCGGGCTCCGACGGCCGCGACCTGTTCGACGATCTGAACCCGGACTCGGAGACCGTGCTGAAGGGCTGCCGGGTAGAGCCGAGCCTTGCCGACGTGCCCGTCGGCGAGACGGTGCAGTTCGAGCGCCTCGGCTACTTCTGCCCGGACCCGGACTCGTCGCCGGGCGCCCTGGTCTTCAACCGGACGCTCACGCTCAAGGACACCTGGGCCAAGTTGCAGGCCCAGGGCCGGCACACCTGACGCGCCGGCGGCGATCGGAGGCTCGCTGCCTCCCGGCGCCCGCTCCCCGAGTCGCGGTCTCTCCTGGACCGAAGCCTTGCGGCTCTCCAGGCCGACGTCTCACGGCTCCTCGCTTGAGGAGGCTGCGGACGCTTGCTAAACTACTGTGCCTGCGCTGGCGAGTGGCCTAATTGGCAAGGCACCTGACTCTGGATCAGGGGATTGGAGGTTCGAGTCCTCCCTCGCCAGCCATTCTCTTGCCTGCACCTCTCCCGGCCATCCGCCCTCCCGTCACGTCCGGCGACACAGGCTCGTCGTCCGGCGATGCAGCCGCGTCTGCGGGAAAGTCCGTGCTCACCGGGTATGCTTCGTCTCGTGGACGACGATCCGGGATCCGGAAGACCCTCCGGTCCGGCGCCTGCGGCGCAGCCCAGGAGCGCCGGGCCCATCCGCCGCCGACCGGTGCGGGGTGAGCGCTCGTGAGTGATGTGCTGAGCATCCTCGCCGCGCTCGCTCTCGTGGCCCTCAATGCCTTCTTCGTCGCCACCGAGTTCGCCATCACCCGTGTGCGCCTCAGCCAGGTCGTCGAACTGGAGAAGCAGGGTCGCCCCGGTGCGAAGGCGGCGCGGCACGCCGTCGAACAGATCGACGCCTACCTCGCCGCCTGTCAGCTGGGCATCACCATCGCGAGCATCGGGCTCGGCGCCCTGGCGGAGCCAGCCTTCGAACACCTGCTGGAGCCGCTGGTCGGCGCTTTCGCGCCCGGCATCGCGGTCGGGCTGAGCCTCATCCTGGCACTGGCGATCGTCACCATGCTGCACGTCGTGCTCGGCGAGCTCGCGCCGAAATCGCTCGCCATCGCGCGCACGACGAAGACCGTGCTGTGGGTCGCACGGCCGATGCGCGCCTTCTACCTGGTCACCAAGCCGGTCGTGGACGTCTTCAACTGGCTCGGCAACCTGGTGCTCAAGCCGTTCGGCATCCCCCCGGCGCGCGAGGTCGGCCACACGCCGCACAGCGAGGACGAGCTGCGCATGCTGCTCGAGCAGAGCGTGAAGGGAGGCCTGATCCAGTCGTACGAGCGCGAGTTCGCGGAGAACGTCCTGGTGTTCGGCGACCTGCGCGCGCGCCAGGTCATGGTCCCGCGCTCCGAGATCGACTACCTCCTCGTCGGCGAGTCGGTCGAGGAAGCCGTGCGGCGCGCGAGCGACAGCCTGCACACGCGCCTGCCGCTCTGCGAGGCCGAGGACGGCCTGGACGGCACCGTCGGCGTCGTCAACTTCAAGGAGCTGCTGCGCCTCGCGCTGGACGGTGAGGTCGCCGACCTCACCGACCTGGCGCGCCCCCTCACGCGCGTCTCCGAATCGACGCTCGTCGACCAGGTGCTGCGCGAGCTGCGCCGGCGCCGGCAGCACATGGCGCTGGTCGTGGACGAGTTCGGTACGACCGTGGGTCTCGTCACGCTGGAGGACATCCTCGAGGAGATCGTCGGCGAGTTCGAGGAGGAGGAGGACGGTGATCACGCCCCCGAGATCCGGCGCGAGGGCGAGACGCTCGTCTGCGCCGGCACCGCGCCGCTCGGTGAGGTCGAAGACGCCCTCGGCATCGACCTCGAGAACGCCGGCGAAGCGACGATCGGCGGCCACGTGATCGAGCTGCTCGGGCGCGTCCCGGAGGCCGGCGAGGTGGTCGATGTACAGGGTCTGGCGGTGTCGATCGACGCCGTCGATGAGGCCCGCATCGTCGAGCTGCGGTTCCTCCACGCTGGGCCGCGGGACAGGGACGCTACGAACTGACGCGCCTGCCCGGCGCCGGGGAGGCCCAGTCCTGCCGGGCGGGTGCTCCAGGTGCGGTGCACCCGCGATTCACGGTCTGATGAGGTGGTCGCGCACGGCGATCGCGACCACCTCGGCGCGCCCGGAGGCGCCGAGCTTGGTGAGGATGCTGCTCACGTGGGTCTTCACGGTCGACAGGCTCAGCACCAGCCGGTCCGCTATCTCGGCGTTCGTGAGACCCTCGGCGAGCAGAGCCAGCACCTCCCGTTCGCGCTCCGACAGGAGCGCACCGGGAGGCGGCGGCGCCGTCATGGCCTGCATCAGGATCTCCGCGACCTCGGGCGCCAGCGTCGGAACGCCCACGTGCGTCTGCCTGATGGCCCTGGCGAGTTCCTCCGCGGAGACGTTCTTGAGCACGTACCCCGTCGCGCCGGCCCGGATGGCGCGCTCGATGAGTTCAGGGTCTGAGAAGCTGGTGAGGGCCAGGACCCTGGCGCGAGGGACGCGACGCAGGATCTCCGCCGTGGCCTTGGCTCCGTCCATGCCCGGCAGCACCAGATCCATCAGTACGACATCCGGCTGCGTCTCATCACAGACGGCGATCGCGGCCTCTCCCGTGGCCGCTTGAGCGACGAGGACGAGATCCTCGTGGAGGCCCAGCGCCATCTCGATGCCGCTTCGCACCAGCTCGTGGTCGTCGACCACGACGACCCTGATCCTGGCCCGCTCCTGCTCCTCGACGACATCACCCATCGGCTGACCGGCCCCTCTGGTCGCTCGGCCACTCGAGCGTCACCACCGTACCACGGCCGGGGGCAGTCTCAATGGTGAAGTCGGCGCCCACGGACCCTGCGCGCTCGCGCATGCTGATGATGCCGAGCCGGTCGGGCGAGACCCTGGCCTGGTCGAATCCCTTGCCGTCGTCGGCGACGGTGAGGACGACAGCCTCGTCGCCGGTCAGCTCGACGCGCGCCGACGATGCCGCGGCGTGGCCCACGACGTTGTTGAGAGCCTCCTGGGCGACACGATAGAAGGTGACGTGGACCTCTTCCGGGAGCGGCCGCCGGCTGCCGACGCTGAGGTCCAGCGTGATGCGCGACCTGCTCTGTGCGGCCTCCACCAGGTGCCTGAGCAACTCGCCCAGCGGCACCCTGGCGAGTGCGTCGGGGCGCATCTCGAGGAGCATGGTGCGCATCTCCGCGAGCGCGCCGCGGGTGAGGCGCTGGAGATCCTCGAGCGCCTGCGCCAGGCGCGGCGTCGGCGCCACGCACGTCTCCGCCACGACGTCGGCTTTGAGGCTCGCTGCGAACAGGGACTGCGTCACCGAGTCGTGCAACTCGCGAGCCAGCCTGCTGCGCTCTGCGGCGGCGGCTGCCCGTTCCACGCGCTCGCGCAGCCGGGCGTTCTCGACCGCGAGGGCGACCTGGTCGCCGAAGGTCGTGGCGATGCTGACGTCCTCGTCGTGATAGGCGTGCCGATCGCGGTCGCTGAAGACGAGCGCGCCGAACACCTCGTCGCGCACGACGAGGGGCACGGCGAGGCACGCTCCCTCGACAACGGCCTGCCGCCAGTCGACGGCCCGGCCGGCCGCACTGCGGAGCGTCTCGCCATCGTCCCTGTGCTCCTGGATCGGCGCCCCGGCGCAGGCCGCCGGCACGAGCGAGTCCCCTTCTTCCTCGAGCCGGTACACAGCGCAACGGTCGCTGCCCAGAAGCTGCAGGGCTTGTGAGGCGACGTGCGCGAGCAGGACGTCCGCTTCCGAAGGCTGGTCGAGGATCGCCGTCTCCTGCAGGGCGCGGAGCTGGGCGGTCAGCACGTGGAGCCTCGACGTGGTGCGTCGCTCCGATTCGTAGAGGTGATCGAACCGGTTGTAGAGGTAGCCGAGGGCGAACAAGCCCGCGGCGGCGACGACGGCGAACCAGAGCAGCAGGATGTTCTGCGTGTTCACACGGTCCTGGATGATCATGACCAGGATCGCCAGCCCGAGTGAGAGCACTCCGACCACGGCCGCCGAGCGTCCCGGGAGCGCGAAGGCGGCCAGGAGGATCGGGGCCAGGTAGAACCCCGCGATGGCGTACCCGGGGATGACCATGTCGAGCGTGAAGCTCGCCGCGATGCCGGCGACGGTCAGGGCGACGGCGAGCCTGGGAGATGCTCGCAGCCAGGAGATCCAGCGGACGGCGCGGGCGAAGAGGCGGTGGTCGTCATGCATCGGCCCGGGGCCGCCCACGGGCCCACGGCTGCCACGATCCTCGCCTGTCGCATGCACTGAGCACCTCCGGGCGTCCCCCGAAGCCTACTTCCGCGCGGCGCCGGCGGCGAGTGCTGCATCCACCGGCGTTTGGGGGTACGGGCTCGGGGGGCCGACACAGAACGGGCCGCGAGCGGGCCGATCGCCCACTCGCGGCCCGGCACAGGCCGTTCGAGTCGCGCCTCTTTACGACTCGCGGGTGTGGAAGTAGTCGCGCAGCCGGTCGCGGTCGCTGGTCGTGATCGCTTCCTTGACGTTGATGATGGGAGCCATGTCCAGGTAGGACATCGTGAAGGGCACGATGACGGCGTCGCCCCGCTCCTCGATGACGTCGCTCGGGACTACGAGGCGTCGAGAGAACACGCTGCCGATCACCAGGTACCTGGCCGACTCCCCGCTGTCGACCACGTCCTTGACCTTGCCGAGTTTGCTGCCCTCCTGCGAGAAGGCGGGAAGGCCCACGTAGTGCCGGTCTGCCACGGTCGTCATGATCGACCCCCTGCGTCGACGTTCGCATCACCGTGTGACGGGCGGCGGTGTGCCGCGCCTGCAGTCTAGGAAAGGCGTGACAGGTCCGCATCGGCCGGGGGTACGGTTCTGCGGCTGGTCGGTCGACAGGCGACCGGCGGCCATCCGTCCGTCCAGTCGGCGCCGGCCCCGCACATGCGCGTCGCTCCGGGCGTCGTGCCGCGACATCGCCGACGAGCCCTGGTGCGCCGGCCAACAGGCCGGGATGCGCAGGGTGCTGCCGATGCGGGACGGCCGCGAGCGAGCGGGGGGTCTGTTGCCCGCTCGCGGCCCGCATGAGGCGTGCGGCTGCGGTGCCCCGCTACGACTCGCGGATGTGGTAGTAGTCCCGAAGTCTGTCGCAGTCGCAAGGCGAGATCGGCTTCAGGGAGTCGATCGGTGGGGCCATGTCCAGGTACGACCTCGTGAACGGCACGACGACGGTGTCGCCGCACTCCTCGACGACGTCGGTCGGGACGACCATGCCTCGGGAGAGGAAGGTGCCGATGACGAGGTACTTCGCCGACTCGCCGCTGAAGAGCCGGCCCTTGACCTTGCCGAGCTTGCTGCCGTCCTGGGAGAATGCGGGGAGACCCACGATGTGCCAGTCTGCCACGGTCATCATGACCGACCCCCTGCTTCGACGTCCGCACAGCGTACGACGCGGTGGTCCCGCGCGCCCGAGTCTAGTGCGGGTCTCGCGGGCCCGCATCGGCTGGCGGTACCGTCTTGAGACCGGTCCGTCGACGAGCGACCGGTGGGGCGACCATCGGCCGGCCGGCCGGCCGGCCGGCCCGATCATGCGCGCCGCGCATGATGGCGGACGGCGATCCCGCCGCCGAGCCGGGCGAAGCGCTGCGGCTCTGGCTTCAGTCCCAGCGACTGAGTCGCGTCAGCGGACGGTGACGACGGTCGTCGCCGGCTCCGCCTCGCTGTTGCCGGCGATGTCGGTGGCATGCCAGGTGATGGTGAACGTGCCCCGCGCCGACGGCTGCCAGCCCACGTCCAGGTCCTGCCCGGTGGCGGCGAGCCCGGGGTGACCCGAGGAGATGCGACGGCCCGACGCGTTCGTGACCACGAAGCTGACGTCGACGCGGTCGCTGAACGAATCGATCGCCTTGCAGGACAGGCGCACAGAGGTGCCGAGGGTCGTCGACGTACCGCTCGTCGCATAGAGCCTCGGTGCTGTGAGGTCGACGACGAGGTCCTTGGCGATGCTGGTCCGGCCGAGAGCCGTCACCGCCTCCACCGTGACGACCGGACGGCCACTCGCGACGGCGCCGCCGGAGCGAGCCCGGCCGTTCCAGGTCGCGGTGTGCTTGCCGGCCGTCAGTGTACCGAGCGAGAGCGTGCGCACCACCTTGCCGTCCATCGCGATCCTCACGGTCACCGTCGCCTTGCGGGTGAGCTTGAATCCGAGCAGGGTGGCGTCCCGCACGGAGTCGCCGTTCGGCGAGAAGATGCCGGGCGCCGCCGTCGGGAACCCGAGTGAACGGTCCAGCACGATCTTGACCCCCTGGCGCGCCGTGTTGCCCGCCGCGTCCCGGCGTTCGATGCGGAAGCGGTAGTGGCCGCTGGCCGCCGCGTCCAGGTTGCCGCGCGAGACCACGCGGCCGTCCCACGTGACGGACTGTCGATCGGCCGCCCCTTCGCGCCAGCCGTGCAGCCAGCGCAGGACTTCGCCGTCCGCGTCGAGGACGGCTACGCGCACGCTGCACGCTTCGGCCGGGCGGTAGGTGACGGTGGCGGTCTCCTTCTGGCCGTCGCCGTTTGGGCTGAAGCTCGCGGGGGCCGCAGCCGCACTCGCGAGGCGAGGGGCGGAGGTGTCGACCGCGATCGTCGCGATGGCGCGCTCGGAGTCGCCCGCGAGGGTCGATGCCCTCAGCTCGGCGGTGTACTCGCCGTCCGGGACGACTCCCCCGCCGGAGGTCCCCTTCCACGTGACGGTCACCTTGGCGCCGTGCCCGCTCCAGTCGGCCACGCTCTTGCCCGCGGCGTCCCGGACCACCAGGCGCCAGTCTGCAGGGCCGCTCAGGGAACCGGCCAGATCGGCGCCGTCCATGACGCCGTCACCGTTGGGGCTGATGACCCCCGTGTCGGCCGTGAGCGTAGCGACGACCGGCGGGGCCATGCGCTCGGCCACGTGGGTCCTGACGGCGGGAAGGAGCGCATACAGCTGGTCGCCCGGGCACGCGGTGAAGTTGGCGTCGCGGTGGCCGGCGATGACCGGGAACGTGACCGTGTCCCCCTTCTCGTACTTGTCGGTGAGCCCGCACGTGAGCTGAGCCCTGCCCTTGGGGTCCAGACCGGCGATGCCGAGTCTCCACGCGAGCAGGCGCTCCAACGCCGTCACCGCCACGGTGGGCGGCGCCTCGTCGGTGAACGTGCCGATCACTGAGACGCCGGTGCTGCCGGTGTTGAAGCCGCCCACCTGAGCGCCGATCACCCCGCTGGCCATGCCGCCGTACCGGCCCTCGTAGATGGTGCCGAACCGGTCGATCAGGAAGTTGTAGCCGATGTCGCTCCAGCGGAGGCTCCTGGTGTGGTAGGCGTAGATGGCGCGCACCAGTGCCGGAGCTTCGGCACGCGTGTAGGCGTTGCCGCTCGCCGTGTGGTGGACGAACGCCATCTTGATGGCCGCGTACGAGGGGGAGTCGGAACGCAGGCTCTCGTCGGCGCCCCACTCCGCTCGTGTGACGATGGCGGGCGCGGAACCCTCGCCGGCGTCCGCGCGGGCCGCAGACGCGCCGCGGCCGGAGAGCGCGAGGCCATCGCTCAGACCGGCGTCGTCCCCGGGGTCGATGGTGACGACGCTGACGCCCGAGAGCTCCACGGGAGTCCCCGCGCCACTCCGGGCCCGGACCTCCAGAAAGCGCGCCGGGCCGGTCCAGAGCGGATCCGTGTACGCCCGCTCACGACCGCCGTGGTCGGCGACCTGGAGCGGCGCGTCGAGCCACCCGCTCCAGGCCGCGCCGTCGGCGCTCGTCCTGAGGCTGATGGTGACGCCGTCCGCGGCGGGGACGTCGCACATGAGACCGGCCGCGCGGAACCGCATGCCGGCGTCGAGGGTCGCGGCGACAGCTCGGTTCTCGGGTGCCGCGGAGCCGCGGGCTGGTGCGCCGGCGATCGCCAGCAGGCCGGCGCCGGGAACGCGCAGCGTCTTGACCTGCACCTGCGGGATCCCGTGCGGTGGCGCGGCGCCGGCGCCCGGCGGGAGTACTGAGGCGCACACGACCAGGCTCGCGGCCACGGCGGCCGCGAGCGCGAGCGCGTGCGCCCGGCAGCGGCGCGGCTTCATCTTGGCGTCGCCTTGTTGACGGGCTCTCCCTCTGTCGACATCGCTGCGCTTGCCGTTCCAGGGGCGGGCGGCACCCGCGCGGCCCGGATCGGACTCTTTCTCTCTTAACGACGGGACCCCTCCGTCGCTTGACGGTGTCTCTCCTATGGGCACAGTCGACAGCACCCGCACGAGGAGCGGGCTGAGGGCGAGGTGGAGGGACACCGCGCATCCCTTCCGCTAACATTGGAGCATCGAGCGGCACCTGCCGGGCGCAGCGCCGTGGCGAGCGAACCGACGTACATGAAGCGCATCGAAGACCAGCTCCGCCAGAGTCGCGAGGACCTCGACCGGGCCCAGGCTGTGGGGCAGGTCGGGAGCTGGCGTCTCGACGTGCGCGAGAACGTCCTCGCGTGGTCGGACGAGAACTACCGCATCTTCGGGTTGCCCATCGGCACCCCGCTGACCTACGAGACCTTCCTCTCCGTCGTGCACCAGGATGACCGCGCCTTCGTCGACGCCAAGTGGCAGGCTGGCCTGCGCGGCGAGCCCTACGACATCGAGCACCGCCTGCTCGTCGACGGGCGGGTCAAGTGGGTGCGCGAGAAGGCGTTCCTCGAGCACGACGAGGCGGGCGAGCTCCTCGGCGGCTTCGGTATCACCCAGGACGTCACCGAGCGCAGGCTCGCGGAGCAGGCCCTGCGCGAACGCGAGGAGCGTCTGCGCCTCGCGACCTCGGCGGGGAACCTCGGTGTGTTCGAGTGGGACGTACCGTCGGACGCGGCGCAGTGGGAGAACGAGCGGATGTACGAGATCTTCGGGCGGACGCGTGAGGAGGGCACGCTGGGCCGTGAGGCGTTCTACGCGGAAGCGCTGGAGCCCGCCGACCGTGAGACGTTCGACCGCGCTCTGGAGGCGGCCATGCGGCCGGGCGCGTTGTTCAACGTGGCCTGCCGCATCCGCAGGCGGAACGACGGGCGGCAACGCTGGATCGAGTACTCCGGTCGCTTCGACCTCGCTCCCGGCGGGTCGGCGAAGCGGCTGGTCGGTGTCATCGCCGACGTCACCGAGCGCAGGGCCACCGAGGAGGCACTGCGCCAGAGCGAGGCGGAGCGGGCCGCCCAGCACGAGCGGGCCCGCCTGGCCCGTGACCTCCACGACTCGGTCAGTCAGGCCATCTTCGCCGCGACCATGAAGGCGGAGGCGCTCCTGCGGTCGAGTGACGCGCTTCCCACGCGCGACGCGGACACGCTGGAGCAGGTGCGGCGCCTGAGCCGCGGCGCCCTGGCGCAGATGCGCATGCTGCTCTGGGAGCTGCGCGGTGAGCCGCTCCACGAGATCCCGCTGCCGGAGCTGCTGGGCCACCTCGTGGAGGCCGCCGAGAGCCGCACCGGCGCCGGCATCGAGCTGCGCCTCGAGGTGGGCGGCGAGCTCTCTCCCGAGCTGCACGTCGCTCTGTACCGTATTGCGCAGGAAGCGCTGAACAACGTCGCCCGGCACGCCCAGGCCAAGCACGCGTGGGTCCGCGTGGCCGGCACGGGCTCGCGCGGTCGTCTGGTCGTGGGCGACGACGGGTGCGGCTTCGACAGGGGCGTCGTGAAGGCGGGGCACGTGGGCTTGAGCTCGATGCGCGAACGCGCCGCGGAGACGGGGGTCGACCTGAGCATCGAGACCGCGGTGGGACGCGGGACCGTGGTGACCGCGGAGTGGCGGGCGGGCGGACAGGAGAGGTAGGTGCGCTGTACCCGGGCACGGGCGCACCACCTCGGCGTGCGAGCTGGGCCGCGCTCAGCATATGATGGTGCGCCAATGCGCATCACGACACCCCCACAAGCACATCCGTGAGAATACGGCTGATCGAGCCAGGGCCCACGAGCCTGCACCTGTGGTCGTACTCGAGCTACCCCCGCCTCGGCCTGCCGATCATCGGCGCAGCCCTCAAGGCAGCCGGCCACGATGTGCTCATCTACTGCCCGCAAGTGGCCCCGATCGTCGTCGCCGACGTCTTCAGCGCGGATCTGGTCGGGATCTCGACGACGACGTCGACCGCTCCCGAGGGCTACAGGATCGCCGACGCACTGCGCGCACGTGGAGTACCCACCGTCATCGGCGGCTCGCACGTCACCTTCATGCCGGAGGAGGGCCTCGAACACGCCGACTATGTGGCCCGCGGCGAGGGCGGCGACGAGCTCATCCTCGAGCTCATCGAGGTCCTTCAGGGCGGGCGCCTGCCCGAGACCGTCGCCGGCCTCTCCTTCCGGCGCGACGGCCGGACGGTGCACAACGAGCTGCGCGAGCACCGTCCGAACATGGACGAGTTGCCGGTGCCGGACCTCTCGCTGATCGCGGGCGTCGAGGCCATGAAGTCGACGCCGATCATGACGAGCCTGGGCTGTCCCTTCGACTGCAACTTCTGCTCGGTCACGTCTATGTTCGGGCGCCGGTACCGCTACCGCAGCGCGGAGCACGTGATCGCGGAGCTCGAAGACAAGCGGCCGCGGCGCATCTTCTTCTACGACGACAACTTCGCGGCCGACAGGAGACGCCTCAAGACGTTGCTGGGCCTCATGATCGAGCGCGGTCTGGTCGTGCCCTGGTCGGCGCAGGTGCGCATCGATGTGGCGCGCGACCCCGAGCTCCTGACCCTCATGCGGCGCTCGGGCTGCGAGCGTCTCAGCCTCGGGCTGGAGTCCGTCAACCAGGCCACGCTCGACAGCTACAAGAAGGCGCAGAGCGTGGACGACATCGTGGCCGCCATCCGCACGATCCACGATCACGGCATCAAGGTCCACGGCATGTTCGTGGTGGGCGCCGACAGCGACACCGCGCAGACCGTGCAGGACACCGTGGACTTCGCCCTCGAACACGGCATCGACACCCTGATGCTGAACATCCTCACGCCCGGCCCGGGCACGGGTCAGTTCGATGAGATGAAGGCCGAGGGGCGCCTCTTCGACAAGCGCTGGGAGTTCTACGACGGACAGCACGTCGTGTTCACCCCGAACCAGATGTCACCTCGCGAGTTGCAGGCCGAGTGGCTGCGGGCCTACGCGCGCTTCTACTCATCGCGTCGCTGGATCGGCGAGCTCCTCGCTCTGCGCCGCGGTGAGCCGCTCGTCCACACCTGGGGCTGGGTGTATGCGCGCCTGTGGCCCAGAGGCCGGGCCAACCGCGCCTACATGCGGGGTCTCGCCCAGTACACCGAGGCCATGGCCCCGGTCACGGGTCGCCCCGTCTCCAGGAGCAGGCGACCCTAGGATCCGCACGCCGTGGGTAGCCGAGGATCCTCGGCCGGGCCTTGTGTCGCCCCCTGCGCACACGCCTCCGCGGTTGAGACACGGGGTGCCGGGGAAGGTTCAGTGTACGGGCTCAAGCCCGCCCCGATGACGTCGGTCGCCTCTCGTGACGCTGTCCCGGTCCCACCCCCATGAGACGGTCTCGCGGCACTGGCGGCATCATCGCATCCACCTGATGCTCCCCGGCCTTCGCCGCGCGCCCGTCGCAGTCACCCTCGAAGGAGGGGAAGATGGACCTTACCGATCCGCTCTCAGGCCAGGGCCGGACGCGCCCGACCGATCGTCCCATGGTCACCGCCGTCGCTGCGGAGCCCTCGGGCGAGACGCGCGGCGCTCGCTTCGCGCGCAAAGCGCATCGGACACGCCTCTACCTGTATGCAGGTGCGGCGGTGGCGCTCGTGATCATCTTGACCGCGCTCGTGATCGCGAACACGGGTCACGTCAATGTCTCCTGGCTGGTCGGATCCTCGTCGGTCTCGCTGGTCTGGCTGTTGATCTTCTCTGCGGTCCTCGGCATGCTGCTCGGTATGGTCCTCGGCGCCCTGTTCCACTGGCGCACGCGCACGCCGCGAAGCTGACGTGCAGTCCCAAGTCCCGTCTCTGCATGACATCTCCCGGGAGCGTCGCTCGGGTCAAGCGGTGTCTGCCGAGGTGTACACCCGAATGTCAGACCAACGCGGCTTCACACGATGGCGCGCTGGCCCCAAGGCCGAGGTGAGGAGTGCCACAGTGAAGGTCCCGCTGGAGTGGGTCTGGCAGAACGACCCCGAAGAGCTCCCCGACCACGACCATGCCCGGTGCATCGCCGCGCCTGGCGAGCGCCTCCTGGCCTGCGGCGAGCATCCGTTCGCGTTGACCACGCGGCCCTGTCTTCACCTATCCGACTCGCGCGACTCGCACATCGCGGTGTCGTTCTCGATGCTGCATGTGGAGTATCGCGGCCTCGATTGGGCGCGTGGCATGGCCCAACAGTCCTGGGGCAGCGATCGCTTCGACAACGGCTCGTGCGGCGGTGAGGCCCGGCAGGCGGCCGGCGTCGCCCTTCTTGCGACTGTGGAGCGAGCACTGAATCCGGACCCGGTGGTCCGTCGCAGGTCTGCGGCGTCGGTGCACTACGAGGCCGGCGCCCCGGGGCAGCCTCTGAGACCCACGGTACGCGCGTCCCGAAGGCCCCGCCCGGCGCTGCTGCCGCTCAGGGTCGGCCGCGCCTGCGGCCTTCCGCCGCGCGAACGCTGAGACACCAGGACCACGCGGCTTCTCTTCACGGCACGCTGGCCAAAGCCCAAGGAGAGGAGAGCGTCATGTTCTGGCACTGGGAGAACGACCCCGAAGGACTGACCGACGACGATCACACGCGGTGCATAGCCGCGCCCGGCGTCCGGAAGCTGCTCTACAGAGGGCGCCAGTTCGAGATGACCACCGTCGCGTGCCCTCGCGTGCCCAGGCTGGCCAGGGTGCCCGTCTCCGGGTTTCGCGCGCGCCTGCAGATCGAGCACGTGGGCACCGACGCGGAGCACGGCCTCGTCGCGCGCTACTGGCGCAGCCAGCCGTTCGACAGCCGCACGCACGGCGGCGTGGCACAGTATGCCGCCGGCCTCGACCTCCTTGCGATGGTCGCCGTCGACCTGGCGGCGGCCTGAGATACGGACTGGGCTCGCCTGGGCGGCGCGGGGAGTCCCCCATTCACGCGTCGAGAGAGCTGGTAGCGCATACGGGATTCGAACCCGTGTTACCGCCGTGAGAGGGCATCTGTGGGTTTGCTGGTAGGTGCTACTGAGTAGCGTGGAGTGCCTCTCGGGCGTGGCGGGCCGTTGATTTGAGACCACTCAGCGCGTTGAGAGCTACGTCGTGCCAGCAATTCCGGTTGCAGCAGGGTTGCAGACTTCCGTGGCCGCCGCGGCGCTGCGGCGAGCTCACGGCGAGAGACCGCCCCCAGAACTGGGCTACAGGTCTTCCTCGCACGTATCGCGTGTCGTGGCCGAGCGTCGTCTCCGCAGTGCCATCAGGACGGCCGCCAGCGCGAGCCCCGCGGCGTCTATCAACGCGGCGGTGACGAAGGCGCTGCTGTAGCTGCCCTGCGCCTCTTGGATCGCGGCCCCCAGGCGGGGGCCGAGCACCGCCGAGACGGCCACCGTGAGGAACATGATTCCTAGTTGATCGGCAGGTGCCGCAGCCCGAAGGCCTCGGCCGTCGTCGGCCCGATGAGGGCGAGGAACCCGCCGCAGCAGAAGCCCATGGTCGTGATGCCGGTGACGAGGGTCGCGTAGCTCGATGCGTTCGCCAGCAGGAGGAGCGTCGCACCCTCGCGCGCAAACATCACGGCGACCACACGCGGCCGCGTCGCGCCCTCGTAGGCACTCTGCCACCCGCCTTAATCACCAGGTGGCTAGGCATCGCTGGCGGCCGCCGACTAGGCTGTGAAGTACATCAAGTTGTAGCGATACCGACAGGCTGACAAACCGTCGACGTCAGGGACCACTCCGCTGAGGTGGTTGCTGTGGCCGTCGAGCGCAGTGTCCCACTCCCAAATCAGCAGGCCGCCACGCTCGTACTCGATTTGCGCGGCCGCTCCGACGAGCTCGTTGCGCCTGGTTTCGTCCACCGTCCTGAACGCCTCGTTGACGATTCCCAGCCACTCGGCGTCCCTCCAATGTGTCTCGTTAAGACGGGCGGAGGGAAGGCTGCAAAACGCGGCCTGGGCAAGGTAGTCGTGAGTCGGCCAGTAGTCCTGGGCGAACGTCCACTTGAGGTAGGACTCGCCCCACATGATGCTTGGGTCAACTTGATTCACCTTCACCGTCACGCCTGCACCCTTGGCCTGCTCGGCGAAGACTTGGGCTGCAGCCACCATGCCAGGACCGACGCCTGTGGACGTGACGAGCTCGACACTCAGCCCCTGCTGACCCGCCTGCTCGAGCAATGACTTCGCTTGCTCGAGGTCCTGCACTCGCTGCGGCAGATCCCCAGGGTAACCGGGGTCGAAGACCCCGTACATGTCGTTGCCAGGGGATCCGTACCCTGACAGGGCTTGATCGATCATCTGTTCACGATCGACAATGAGGCGGAAAGCCTGTCGGACTCTCTCGTCGTCGAACGGCGGCTGGTCGACGCGCATGGTAAAGGGACGCCATCCGCCACTCTTGGCTTGGAGCAGCGTCAAGCCAGCGGTGGACTTGACCACCTTGGCCTGCGCGCCATCAACGTAGCCGATGTGATCGACGGTCCCCCCCAGCAGAGCGTTCAGTCTCGACGTAGGGTCAGCGAAACAGACTAGCGTTAGCCTGTCAGCGTTGGGGCCTTCGCCCCAGTAGTTGGGATTGGCCCTTAGTTCGGCCTGCTGGCCCGGGTCGAATCTCTCGACGATCCAGGGGCCAGTCCCGATGGCGCCAGCGGCATCCTTGGGTTCGAAGCCGACGGGGACGATGGCATTGTTGATGGTTGCCAGCCCTTCGTGGAAGACGGCGTTTGGCTCCTCCAGGACAAACCGCACGGTGCGGTCATCGAGCTTCTTCACGCTGCCAGGTCGGAGACCGCGCAGCAACTCGCGGCCGTTTGCGAAGGTCTTGGGAGACAGGATCCGCTCATATGTCCAGATGACATCGTCTGAAGTGACCGTTTTGCCGCTGTGGAACTCGAGACCCGCCTTGAGGCGAACTGTATGTTCGCTCCCGTCTGCGTTGTGCTCGTAGGACTCCACGAGCTGCTTAATCAAGTTGTGTTGTTCGTCCCAGCCAAGCAGCGATTCGTAGAGCTGATACGACATGGCGATTTCCGGCTCGCTGGTCCTGAAATGGACGTCCAGGTCATCGTTCGTTGACCCACCCGTGATGCCCGACCTGACGTGGCCGCCCTTGGTCGGCTCGGAAGCGACCGAGGACAAGGCAGTTGCGGGCGAGTAGGAGGAGTCGTCATTTGATTCTCCGCAGGCGGAAACAAGGGAGCCAAGGCCTAGTGTCGCCCCAATGCCGGCTGCCAGCTTCAGAGCGTCACGCCGCGTTAACACTGAATCCATGAGATGTGGCCCGCTGACGTCGACTTCACCCTCGACACCTTCCCGTACCATCTCTGCTCCCTCCCAAGCGCCTGCAGGCCGATGGCCCGCCCTCCTCGTACATGCTGTCCCTTCGTCACTGGCCTCCTACCGCCGGTGATATGGCCAGGACTTCATTCACTGACCAGGTCTGTAGCTCGAGGGCACCCTGGGGTGATAGGAAGATAGGGACGAGCACCTTGTCGACCGAGGCGGAGCATGCTGTGCACGGGTTGGGCGATAAGTCCAGCACGATTGCACGGCTCGGTGCCAGCCTGCAGATGACGAGCTCCGTCGTACTCAGCGTGCATATGACGAGGAGTACTTCTGAAGGATCGGCCGGGACGATCGAAGAAGGCGCGACTCGAGCGCGCAGGAGAGCGCAATGCATGGCGGGTGGGGCGGCTCAACGGCCGCCCCACCCGATTCCTCTGGAGTCCCATCTCAGTAGGAATCACTGTTTCACATCCTTATTACTTCGCCCTGAGGAGGCGACGCTCAAGCCTCCTGAAGGCTCGGCTCACTCGCAGCCTTCTCCTGAAGGCGCGGCTCGCCAGCGATCCCGCTGGCCTCCAGCAAGGTGAGGTCCCGCGTCTCCGGGGCCCACAGATGGGAAGCGATTGCCCCGATGGCACAGACACCGCCAAAGATGACCATCGTCCACGAGATACCTACCGCAAGCAACAGACTGGGGAAAACCCACGTTGAAAGCACCGACCCGATGCGGGCGCCTGCGACCGTGACACCTTGGCCGGAAGCGCGTACTTCGGTCGGAAAGAGCTCCGGCGGGTAGACGAACTCCAGGTTCGAAGCTGCGTTCAGAACGAAGATGAACACCAGGAACACGACGAAGGCGACTGGTATCGGCAGTGTAATGCCAAGCACAGCCGAAGCCGCTGCGCAAATCCAGAAGGACCAGATGACCCAGCCTCTCCTTGGGAGTCGCGCGCACAGCCAGACACCCACGATCATCGCCACCAGAGTCAGCGCATCCACGAGGCCGTAAGCGAAGTTCCCTTGCCCAAGCCTGAGCCCAGCCAACACTTCGGGCAGGAACAGGTAGACGGCGAAGAAGACGCTGACCTGTGCCGTGTAGAAGATCACTGAGAACGCCGTGCGCGCCCGATACTTCGAGCCGAACAGTACGCGGTAGGAAATGCGTTTGTTGCTCTCGGCCGTCAGGTCGCCGACGTCGTAGTCCGCTCCGTAGTGCCGCTTGACCAGCGCACGAGCTTCGTCGACTCTGCCCTTGCTGACGAGCCAGCGAATCGATTCGGGTGCGCGCAGACCCAGCACGAACGCCACCAGCATTGGAAGGAAGGCGGTCGCCAGGACCCACTTCCAGGACACACGGTCGCCCAAGAACAACGCGCCATAGTAGGCGATGATGAAGCCGACCATCCAGACCACGTTCAAGTTCGACAGGAGACTGGAGCGACGCTTGCGCGGCGAAAACTCTGACAGCAGGGGCGCTGCTATGGACAGAATGGTCCCGACGCCCACGCCGACGAGGATGCGCAAGACCAGGAAGGAGACCTTGTCCCAAACCAAGAGATAGGCGAAAGAGGCTGCCGCGGTCACGAGGAGAGCGGTCATGAGGACGCCGTGGCGGCCGAGCTTGTCAGCTAGCCAGCTGCCGAGCAGCGCGCCGAAGAAGATGCCAATCAGCGCACCGGCAGTGAGCAGCCCCTTCCACCCTGCAGAAACTCCGTAGTCGTCACTCACTGAGCCCATCACGATCGCCAAGGCCCCGAAGACGTATCCGACGGCTAGATAGGACACCAGGTTCATCGACACCACACGCACCAGGAACGGGCTCCATGGTGCGTTCTCTATGCTTGCTGGCTGGCCCACTGCTCCCCCTTCACCCATGACGTTGTTTCCACTTCATGATGAAGGATGATAAGCCGCCTCGCAGCTGTGTCAAGGGCCAGGCAAATGATCCGACAGCATTCCCGCCTCCTGCGCTTGACAAGTCAGGTTCACTCAGAGATATTCTACTTCATGTTGGGGCTGAAATCTTGCGCGGTATGGATTCTGCAGGCCGCTAGAGGGCCGGCCCAAAACCGGGGCCGGACTCGCCCCACTACGTCTGGGGCGAACGATCCAGCCGCTCTCCCTGCGAGCTGACTCTCCAGTCGGTCGAAGTGAGATAGACGTCTCGGTAGCCGCTCTAGCGGACTTCCAACGCGTGGCACGAAAGGAGATTGATGATGAGACGTGGATCACAAACCGCTCTTCATAGCGGGGGTGCATCGCTCAGCCTTTTCAGTAGAGCTGATCTGGACGACCTGCATTCGGCCACAGTCCAGGTCCTTGAACGCGCAGGCGTGCTCGTGGAGAGCGAAGAGGCGGTGGACATCTTCGCAGACGGCGGTTGCCGCGTGGACCGGGACACGCATGTCGTGAAGATCCCGGAGCATGTACTCGCTGACGCCTTGGTATCAGCGAAATCGAGCTTCCTGATGTGCGGTCGCGACCCCGAGAAGGACGTGGTCGTGGAGGTCGGCCGCAGCTTGGTCGTGCCGTTCGCAGAGGGGCTGGCGGTCAACGACCTCGACACCGGTGAGAACCGCCCGTCCACGGAGAAAGACGTGGCGGAGATCTGTCGCCTCGCCGACGCCCTCGAGCAGATGGACTTCACCCTGGTCGCCGTCACGGCGCGCGACCGGCCGATTGAGACGGCCGCGGTGCACAACTTCGCGGCGGCTCTGCCTAACACCACGAAGCCGCTGCAGATGTCGATGACCACGCGACACGAGGCCGAGCTGGTCCTCGACATGGCCGCTGCAGTCGTGGGCGGCCGCGATGCTCTTCCTGAACGGCCGCTTGTCGTCTTCGGCAGCTGTCCCGTGGCCCCGCTGTACCTCGGTAGGATGCTCACCGACTCGCTCATCCCCGCGGCACGGCTCGGCCAGCCGTTCCTGTGCGTGTCAATGGGCATGGCCGGGGGCTCCACGCCGATCACGCTCGCCGGCACGCTCGTCGTCCAGAACGCGGAACTGCTGGCCACCTATGTTCTTACGCAGCTCGTGAACCGAGGCAACGCCTTCCTCTACGGGAACTCGACCTGCACGATGGACCTGCGATGGGGGTCAGGCGCAGTCGGCACTCCGGAGACCGCCCTCTACCAGGCCGGCAGCGCGGCATTGGGGACGTACTATGGCCTACCAACCTGGTCCGCCGGCTACTAGGCTGACTCGAAGGTGAGCGACTGCCAGATTGGGCACGAGAAGACACTCACCGGACTTGCGGCGTTGCTGGCAGGGTCCAGCGTCGTCTACGGCCCCGGGATGGTCGAGTCTGGCGTGACCTTCGACTTGGCGCAGTTCGTCATCGACGATGAGATCGTCGCGATGACGCGGTTCTTCCAGCGGGGAGTGGCCGTCAACGACACCACGACGTCGATCGAGGAGATTATCAGCGTCGGTCCGGCCGGCAGCTTCCTGGAAAGGGACAGTACACTCAAGGGCTTCCGAGGCCTCACCTCACCACGGCTCATCGACCGCAAGGTCCGCGAGGCCTGGAAGGAGGACGGCTCGCCGGACTTCTATCTGAAGGGTCGCGAGAAGGCGAAGCAGATCCTCGCCGAGCACGAGGTGGAGCCGCTCGACGACGACCTGGCGGCCGAGATCCAAGCGATCGTCGCGAAGGCAGACGCACAATACGCCGGTGTCACGGTCTGAACACGAATCAGGAATCCCTACTCATGGGGAACGAACCCACGAACCGCGAAAAGGACCAGGATCCTATGGCAGACTTCGAGTCCCTCAAGCAGATGATCGTCGACGGCAACGACGCCGCCACGGCCGCCACCCAGGCGCTCGTGGACGGCGGCGCCTCCGCCCGCGACATCCTCGACAACGCCCTCCTGCCGGGCATGGACGTGGTCGGCGCGCAGATGAAGAGCGGCGACAAGTTCATCCCCGAGGTGCTGCTCAGCGCCCGCACCATGCAGACCTGCCTCGACATCATCAAGCCGCTCCTCGGTGAGGGCGGCGGCTCGCTCGGCACGGTCGTGATCGGCACCGTCGAGGGCGACATGCACGACATCGGCAAGAACCTCGTCGGCATGCTCCTCTCCGGGGCCGGCTTCGAGGTCGTCAACCTCGGCAAGGGCATCACCCCCGCCGATCTGGTCGCCGCCTGCAAGGAGCACGACGCCGACATCCTCGGCATGAGCGGCCTGCTGACGACCACCATCCCGAAGATGCCCGAGACCATCCAGATGCTCAAGGACGTCGGCCTGCGCGAGAAGGTCAAGGTCATCGTCGGCGGCGCCCCCGTCTCGGCCGATTGGGCCGCAGAGATCGGCGCCGACGCCTACGGCGCCAACGCCTCGCTGGGCGTCGAGAAGTGCAAGGAGCTCATGGGCTGACGCCCTGAGATGTCCGGCCCCGGTCCGGCGGCTGCGGACCGGGGCCGGCTGGTGAATCTCGCGGAGCCGGCCCTTCGTTTGACGTACTCTGAGACGCAGCAAACGTCCCCTTCCCGACCAACCACCGAGTAGGACGCGACGAGGCTAGTGCCCCGAGTCAGAGATCCGCTGGCAATAGGCGGCGAGGGTAGTGAGGATCTCATCGGCGGGCGCTCCACGAGGTTGAGCCAGGACGAGTAGGTGGGCGTGAAGTGGAAGGTGAAGCGCGGATGACGCAGGAGCCAGCGGAATGAGTGAGGACCTGTACTCCCGGCTTGCGGCTGCTCTCGACAGGCTGCCCGGGCGCTTTCCATGCACGCCTTCGGGGACAGAGGTGCCATTGCTGCAGCACCTCTTCAGCACCGCACAGGCGGAACTGGGCGCAGTCATGGGCCGGGATTACGAGGACGTGGAGCTGATTGCCTCTCGAGTGGGCCGTCCCTTCCGGGGCGTGGGCGTAGAGCTCGCGCGAATGGCTGAGCGCGGGTTGGTGCTCGGCAGAGAGCGCGACGATCGGCCGACCTACCGCCTGAGGCAGTTCCTCGACGGGATCCTAGAGCGGAACATAGACCGCATGGGGCCCGAACTGGCCCACCTCTACGAAGCCTACATGGACGACGGTGGTGCGCGACTGCTGATGGGGGATCCGGCCTATGCGCGCGTGCTGCCGGGGGAGAAGGCCATCCGCTCGGACTGGATCCTGCCCTACGACGACGTGCGCTCGATCCTCGAGCAGACGACCTCGATTGTTGTAGGAGACTGCTTCTGTCGAAAGGAGCGAGCACTCGCCGGTGCCCCTTGCCGCTATCCGCTGAACGTTTGCCTCAACCTACGCGGCGCGCAGACGACCGACGCGAGGACGATCTCCACGGCTGATGCACTGCGCTTGCTCGACGAGGCCGAAGAGGCTGGCCTTGTCCACACCGTCACCAACGTGTGTGGGGGCTGGGATTGGCTATGCAACTGCTGCTCCTGCTGCTGCATGTGGCTGCGCGGCTTCACCGAGTGGCAGATAGACACGGCCGTGGTGTCCAACTACCGCGTCACGATCGAGGCGAGTTCATGTTCGGGTTGCGGAGTCTGCGAGGAACGCTGTCCAGTGGCGGCGATCTCTGTGGCAGACGAGCGAGCGCGCCCACGGCGAGAGTCATGTATAGGCTGCGGACTGTGTGTTACGTCCTGCCCCACGAGCTCCTTGCAGCTGGAGCGTCTTCCCGAAGCCGCCATCATCCTTCCACCGTCAGACCATGAGGCGTGGGAAGACGAGAGGCTGCGTGGGCAATGATGCCGAGTCAGGGTGTTGAAACGCGCGGGGATGAGCGAAGCACATGGCGCAGCCTTCGGGCTGAGGAGAGCGGAGAGTGATACTGTCTGCCTCTGGTAGCGAGAGATGGACGGATGAGATGGGAGCGTTGTGATCGCGGAGTCGGGCAATGACAGAAGCATGAAGAGCCCCCGAAAGCCTTCGTGGCGACGCTCCCTGGGACCCGACGCGGACACCTCTTCCACTGTAGACCTCATCCTGGCCACCGCCAGAAGGCTCTTGATCGAACACGGTTACCGCGCTCTGACTTTCGACAGTGTCGCGCAGGAACTGGGGTGCGACAAAGGCACGATTGCCTACCACTTCGGCAACAAGATGGGTCTTGTCACTGCCGTTCAAGACTCGCTCGTGCACGACATATTGGCATCGATTATGCAGGACGTGCGTGAGACAGCAGGCAAGACCGACACGAGCACTGTCGCCAAAGCGATTCTGGTCGCCACTGACGCTCGGGGCGGATGGCTTGACGTCATGCCCTACGCCATCCGCAATCCTGAGCTCAGGAAGATCCA
>CAVPCT010000007.1:0-86201 GCA_963702475.1 uncultured Thermoleophilia bacterium
TGAGTGAGGACCTGTACTCCCGGCTTGCGGCTGCTCTCGACAGGCTGCCCGGGCGCTTTCCATGCACGCCTTCGGGGACAGAGGTGCCATTGCTGCAGCACCTCTTCAGCACCGCACAGGCGGAACTGGGCGCAGTCATGGGCCGGGATTACGAGGACGTGGAGCTGATTGCCTCTCGAGTGGGCCGTCCCTTCCGGGGCGTGGGCGTAGAGCTCGCGCGAATGGCTGAGCGCGGGTTGGTGCTCGGCAGAGAGCGCGACGATCGGCCGACCTACCGCCTGAGGCAGTTCCTCGACGGGATCCTAGAGCGGAACATAGACCGCATGGGGCCCGAACTGGCCCACCTCTACGAAGCCTACATGGACGACGGTGGTGCGCGACTGCTGATGGGGGATCCGGCCTATGCGCGCGTGCTGCCGGGGGAGAAGGCCATCCGCTCGGACTGGATCCTGCCCTACGACGACGTGCGCTCGATCCTCGAGCAGACGACCTCGATTGTTGTAGGAGACTGCTTCTGTCGAAAGGAGCGAGCACTCGCCGGTGCCCCTTGCCGCTATCCGCTGAACGTTTGCCTCAACCTACGCGGCGCGCAGACGACCGACGCGAGGACGATCTCCACGGCTGATGCACTGCGCTTGCTCGACGAGGCCGAAGAGGCTGGCCTTGTCCACACCGTCACCAACGTGTGTGGGGGCTGGGATTGGCTATGCAACTGCTGCTCCTGCTGCTGCATGTGGCTGCGCGGCTTCACCGAGTGGCAGATAGACACGGCCGTGGTGTCCAACTACCGCGTCACGATCGAGGCGAGTTCATGTTCGGGTTGCGGAGTCTGCGAGGAACGCTGTCCAGTGGCGGCGATCTCTGTGGCAGACGAGCGAGCGCGCCCACGGCGAGAGTCATGTATAGGCTGCGGACTGTGTGTTACGTCCTGCCCCACGAGCTCCTTGCAGCTGGAGCGTCTTCCCGAAGCCGCCATCATCCTTCCACCGTCAGACCATGAGGCGTGGGAAGACGAGAGGCTGCGTGGGCAATGATGCCGAGTCAGGGTGTTGAAACGCGCGGGGATGAGCGAAGCACATGGCGCAGCCTTCGGGCTGAGGAGAGCGGAGAGTGATACTGTCTGCCTCTGGTAGCGAGAGATGGACGGATGAGATGGGAGCGTTGTGATCGCGGAGTCGGGCAATGACAGAAGCATGAAGAGCCCCCGAAAGCCTTCGTGGCGACGCTCCCTGGGACCCGACGCGGACACCTCTTCCACTGTAGACCTCATCCTGGCCACCGCCAGAAGGCTCTTGATCGAACACGGTTACCGCGCTCTGACTTTCGACAGTGTCGCGCAGGAACTGGGGTGCGACAAAGGCACGATTGCCTACCACTTCGGCAACAAGATGGGTCTTGTCACTGCCGTTCAAGACTCGCTCGTGCACGACATATTGGCATCGATTATGCAGGACGTGCGTGAGACAGCAGGCAAGACCGACACGAGCACTGTCGCCAAAGCGATTCTGGTCGCCACTGACGCTCGGGGCGGATGGCTTGACGTCATGCCCTACGCCATCCGCAATCCTGAGCTCAGGAAGATCCACGCCGATCTGTATCTCGATCTCTATCAACAGGTGCTGGAGTGGTTTGACCTCGCGTCCGCCACACCCGGCCTCTCGAAGTCGTTGCTCACGCGGTTCGCCGCCGCAGCCGTGGCAGTCACCGATGGCCTGGCGATCCAGATCGGGCTTGGGACCATTGACTTGGACGAGGCGGCCTTGGCCGTCGAGTTGGTTCTCGATGGCACCCGAAGTCTGCTTGCAGATTCCGACGAGGCTGTGGAGCGAAGACTGCGTGAAGGACGGAGAGCATGGCACCAGAACCGCCCTTCAGAGGCGGCGGACGCCGGCCACCCGGATGCGCACGATGGCGCCACGTCGTCTTCCGTCGAGAAAGCTTCCTCGACGGCGGCCATGGTCTTGACTACCGCAAAGACATTGCTGTTCGAGAGTGGCTACGACGCTCTGAGCTTTGAGACAGTGGCCAAACGTGCTGGTGTTCACAGGGACACCATCCGCTACCACTTCCGCAACAAGATGGGTCTTGTCACTGCCGTTCAAGACTCGCTCGTGCACGACATATTGGCATCGATTATGCAGGACGTGCGTGAGACAGCAGGCAAGACCGACACGAGCACTGTCGCCAAAGCGATTCTGGTCGCCACTGACGCTCGGGGCGGATGGCTTGACGTCATGCCCTACGCCATCCGCAATCCTGAGCTCAGGAAGATCCACGCCGATCTGTATCTCGATCTCTATCAACAGGTGCTGGAGTGGTTTGACCTCGCGTCCGCCACACCCGGCCTCTCGAAGTCGTTGCTCACGCGGTTCGCCGCCGCAGCCGTGGCAGTCACCGATGGCCTGGCGATCCAGATCGGGCTTGGGACCATTGACTTGGACGAGGCGGCCTTGGCCGTCGAGTTGGTTCTCGATGGCACCGTTGTGTGCTTGGGAGAGAGCCAAGGCAGGTAGTCGTCTGAGCAACTACGCAGACTAGCGGCCGAAGGAGCATGAGGCCAATCGTCATCGCAGCGACGGCGGCGCTGGGTTGAGCGGCATTTACCGAGTCGGATGCGTGCAGCATCCGGAGAGCGCGAGCCATCGCCGCCGGTGTCGATGCACCTACGTCGTCATGAGGGGCTTTGGAAGCTTCGCGGGCTGCTTACTGCATTATGAGCTCGTGGAGGGTGAGGGCAGAGGCGGCCTGACGCGACGGCCGCTCCCGTGCCCGGGCCCCTTGAGCCGCTTGGCCCACGCCCCACAACCTACGCCAGCCGCCTGCGACCTCCTCGAGGGTCAGCTCACCGCGGACGAACTCCCAGCCGCCCTGAAAGCGCAGTCTGCCGTCTTCAGAAGCACGGATCGTCTCCACACGTGCACGTGCACCTGTAGGGCTGTCACCGTACTCAATGAACGCCTCCTCCCAGATGGTATAGGGGAAGGCGATTGCCTTGACCTCGCGACCGAGAGCGCCTGAGATCGCGGCTGCCACCTCGTACGGCGTGTAGTCACGCGGACCGGCAAGCTCGATCACGCGGGTGCCGGGCACCGCTGCACGGAGAGCGTCGGCGCACAGACGCCCCACGTCGACGGATGAGACCTGGGGCACCGGCCGCGCCAACGGCGTGAAGGGGCTGGGCAGCACGCCGTGCGATGCCGCGGAGAGCAGCGAGAGCCGCCAGTCGTCGAGGAGGAAGGCGGCGCGGATGTACGTCACACTGGGGGCGCAGTCGCAGAGCGACTCCTCGAGCAACCGTTGCGCGGTGATCAATCCGCAGCCCTCGGCGAGGTGCGCACCGATTGTGGAAAGCACGACGACCGTGCGCACGGCCTGCGAACGGAGGGCGAGGCGCAGCGAGAGAGCGACCTCGGCGGCTGTCCCGATGGGGTCAGGCTCGTGTGAGCAGGTCGGCATCAGGACGAAGGCTGCCTGCACCCCCTTCAAGGCCCAGGCCATCTGCCATGGGAAGCGTGCGTCCGCGACGAGCACCTCCGCGCCCCGCTCGGCGAGGCTACGCCCGCCCAGCGACTCGCGCACGAGGCCGCGCACGGGCTCGCCGACATTGAGCAGCTCCTCGGCCACCACGCCTCCGATTCGTCCGCTCGAACCCATCACCGCGTACACAATTGTCTCCCGGCCACTCGTTAGCGAAAGCGCCGCGACATAGAGCTCAGACGTTCACCATTTGAAGGAAGGACGGCCCGGCGGACCCACATCGGGGCCCGCCGGGCGCGTCGAGGTTTGAGCAGGACTGTTGCTAGTGGCCCAACTCCACAGGAAGCGGCGACATGGCAGGGGGGATGGCATTCTGCAACGTCACGTCGAGCGACAGAACCACCTGGGTCCACCTCCAACTGCCACTGACACTGCCCCGGCCTCTGCACGCAGTGACCTCGCACTCGATGATCGCGTGGGAGCGCACCGGCACAAGACCGCGGTTCGACACCACCAGGTGTCAGCCCGACCGCGCCACGAGCGCGGGACCGGCTCAGACGGCAACTTCCGCTGGGACTTCCCGGAGAGCTTGCTCGGTCGCTTGACCCAGCTTCGCTACGATTTCCTCGATGTCTTCGTCCCTCACGGACAGAATCGGGCTCAGTTGCAGGCAGTCGTTGATGATGACCCTGACGAGCAGTCCGTTGTCCCAGGCGATGTCCGAGACGCGAGCAGCGAAGCCGAGACTGGGGTCGTACATCGTCTTGCTCTCGGGGTCACAGACGAATTGGACTGCGCTCAGCAACCCCTCCCCGCGGATCTCGCCGATGCAGGGCAAGTCCAACTCGGCAATCTGCCGGCGCAGTAACTCGCCCTTGACCCGAGCGTTCTCGACCAGGCCCTCTCTCTCCACGATTTCAATGCATTTCTTGATCACAGCGCATCCAACCGGGTGGCCGGCGTAGGTGTACCCGTGCTTCAGCGTGCCGTGCTCGTCTATGGGCTGATAGACCCGCCCGCTTACGGCCACCGCCGCCATCGGGAAGTAGGCGCCGCTGATGCCCTTTCCCATCATCATGATGTCAGGCTGGACCCCCTCCCAGTGAAGAACGCCGAACATCCTGCCGGAGCGGCCGAATGCCGTGATCACCTCGTCCATGATGAGCAGGATATTGTGGCGATCGCAGATCTCCCTGACGGTCTCGTAGTAGCCCGGGGGCGGGACGATCACGCCACCTGCGCCGATGATGGGTTCTGCCGTGAACCCAGCTACGTTCTTGGCCCCCAGCTCCAGAATCTTGTCTTCCAGCGACAGCGCGCATTCCAGGCCGCACGACTCTCTTTCCTTTCCGAAGGGACAGAAGTAGCAGTGCGGCTCGGCGATGTAGTCAAAGCCAGGGAGCAAGGGCTCGAACCCATCCTGTAATCCCTCGAAGCGTGTTGCGCTGAGGGCACCGTAGGAGACACCGTGATACGCCTTGTTCCGGGAGATGATGAAGTTCTTGTCGGGCTCTCCCATAAGATCCCAGTAGATGCGCGCTATCTTATAGGCGGTGTCGTTCGAATCGGCGCCACCCAGCATGTAGCAGATCTTCGCATCATCGACAGGTACCATCTTGGAAATGGTCTCCGACAGGGCGATGACCCCGGGATGCGAGAACCCGTTGAATGTCTGCACGAAGTTGAGCTTCATCATCTGATCGTGTGCCACTTGCGCGATCTCTTCTCTTCCGAATCCCAGGTTGTTGCAGTAGAGACCGCTGCCGGAATCAATGACTACTCTGCCGTCAACATCCCGCACTCGGATGGCATCCACCGCCTCGCAGACGATGCGCGGCCCACCCCAACCCTTGATGTCGACAAAGGAGCTTGTTGGATGCAGGTGGTACTGCATGTCCGTCTTCTTCATATCCTCGATTTGCGCGGGACTGTAGCCAGCAGCGTCAGACATGGTGTGCATACCTCCTCTGGGACTTGACTGTTGCCACTCACTCCGTTCGTGAGTGGCACATGCGCTCTCGTCTCGTTTCAGTGCGTTCACTGGAGCGCGTCATACTCGGCAGCCCACAGTGCGGCCGTCGAGCAGCGCGTGCTTCAGCAGTCCGTTGTCAGAGCCAAGGCAAGAGCCCACGGTGTAGGTCTCGGCCACAACGTCTTTCAAGGAATCCGCCAGCTCGGTGCGCGGAGCCTGAGGCAGAAGCACGAGCACGCTGTCGGCGGGAATGAACTGCTTCCTCCCACTGGCAGTGGCGATGTGAACGCCGTCCGCAGTGATTCGTTCGCATCTCGTATTGGTCAGCAGCTGGACGCCGTTTTGCTCGAACCACGGCAGCATGCGCACCAGGTACCTCTCGGGAATGCCGGCACCCGTCGCGTCACCCTCCTCGATGACGGTTACCTCTCTCCCGCGCTTCCGCAGGAAGACAGCGCCTTGCAGGGCCTCGATCTGGCCGCCAAGCACGACGACCTTCTTGCCCAGAGGCAAGTAGTGGTGAGTCATCGCGTGCAATCGGTTCGGCCCAAACAGCTTCATGGGCAGCTTGACCTTCGCCGCCAGTGAGCTGATGGTGAAGACGTTTTCACCCTCTAGCCCCGGTATCTGCGGAACAGCGTATTCACCGCTGATGGCTACGACGACTGCATCTGGGTTCCACCTCTTGACCAGCTCCGGCGTCACACTCGTGTTCAGCCGTACCGGAATGCCGAGCTTGCGCACTTGACCAACTAGGTAGTCGAGGATCGGAAGAACATCCTCAACGTCATTGCCCTTGATCATCGCAGCGAGCTTCAGGCGTCCGCCCAGAGCGTTCGTCTTCTCGCAAAGGACGACGTCGTGACCTCGCAAGGCCAAGACGCGGGCGGCCTCCATTCCGGCCGGTCCACCACCCGCGACGATGACTCTCTTCTTCGTCTTCGCAGGAATCAGAGCCAGATCCGCTTCTCTGCCAAGCGCAGGGTTCACCCGACAGATGCGAGGCGATGTGACGGGATCCTCGCAGCTCGCACAGCGAGTGCAGCGCACGATGTCGTCGATTCGTCCCTCCGCCACTTTGCGCGGGAACTCGGGGTCAGCCCACAGTGTTCGTCCCAGGGCAATGACATCGGCCGTGCCGTCACGCAGGGCCTCCTCAGCACGGTTCTCGTCCATTCGGCCCGACACGATGACCGGCACGTGTACCGCTCGCCTGATGGCTCTGGCGGGCTCGGCCCAGAGGCTCTCCCGCCTGTACCGCTCCATGTATGGCTTCATGTGCGGTTCAGGTTCCGGATAGGAGAAGTAGTCCGGGCAGTAGCGGAAATACAGCGGCCCAAAACCGTAGCCGGAAATGCTGATGTAGTCAGCGCCGGCCTTCTCGAGCGCGACGGCATTCTCCGTCGCCTCGGAGATCGTCAAGACTCGCTTGTTCGGGTGGAACTCCTGGCCATTGATGCGAATGCCGACAACGAACTGCTGTCCGCAGCGTTCGCGAACGCCGGACAGCACCTCGCTCACGATCCTCGTCCTGTCTTCGATGCGTTCCCAGCCGTAATGATCCGCCCTCTTGTTGAAGACCGGGCTCAAGAAACTGGCCAGGAAGTATCCGTGCGCGGCGTGAACCTCCACACCGTCGAACCCCCCTTGCTGGGCTCTGACTGCGGCTTCGATGATTCGTTCCTGCTTCTCGTTGATCTCATCGACGCTCAAGCCGCGTGTAGGCTTGCCGAATGGCGGCGGGGTGGGGAGCTCGTCGAGTGTCAAATCGGATGGGCCGATGGGCGGTCCGCCATCCCACGTACCCCAAGCTGAAGGCCCCATGTGATGAAGTTGACAGATCACCGTACAGTCGTGCCGGTGAATGGCATCGGTGAAGGCCCTCATGCCGTCTAGGAATCTGTCGTCGAAAGCGGACAGGTAGATGCCAGCGCCTGCGGGCTCCCAGAGTACGGCGGCGATGATGAGAGCGCTGGCTCCTCCGGCAGCCATCCCCTCGTACGCCCGCGTAGCGCGTTCGCTCACAGTCCCGTCTTCATTCCACCACCACGTGGACTGTGGTGCTTTGACCATGCGGTTCTTGAGCCGGACGCTGCTCGTCAACTGAAAGGGCGACAGAAGCATCTCGAAAGACTGCATGAGCTACTCACCTCCTTCTGGCTCGGCGTGCAGCGGCCGTTCGATGCCGGCAAGCCCGTAGCGTGACTCCCCTGCTCATCCCAACCATCACCCTTTGCCCCTGGGCTTCGAGCTGAGGATTGTGAAGGGACGGACTCGAAACTGAGCACCCATGTCCTGGGCGATTGCCCTGCATGCCTGGATCTCGTCGTCCCCAATCACGTCGACCACGCTCAGAACGACTTCTGGCACGCAGCGCAGGCATTGCTCAGCAAACTCGAGCACTGCCTCGAATGCCCTGTCACCAAGAGCTGAGCGGCAGAGCCGCTGATACTCCTCCCCATTGCTGGCATTCATGCTGATCGACACCGCATCAACAAGTCCCGAGAAACCTTGTGTGATATCTCTCTTGTTGATGAGACTTCCTTGACCATTTGTGTCTATTCTGAGTCTTGCCTTACTCATCAACTTTAAGCGCTCGCATATTGCTAAAACATCATCGATTCTAATGGTTGGTTCGCCGTATCCGCAGAATACGACTTCTGAACGCTCATTGATTGCGTTACTCTTCAGCGCATCAATCACTTCATCAACTGTCGGCTCGCTTGCCAGCCAAAGATTGAGTTCGCTGCGTATACCATTTGATTGAGAACGAAGGCAGAACACGCAACGATTTGAACAACGATTCGTGATGTTTACGTAGAGTGCGTTCTTGTGCTCATAGACTATTGACGATGGCATGTGCCCATCATCCTCACTCGGTGCCAAACCACTGGTCTTGACCCCTGCTTCCCCGTGTGATGCGGCTTGGCTTCGATTCACTTCAAAACACCCAGGTCAATTTGGTGGCCAAAGTCGCACCGTGACTTGCCCGACTCAGAGGGGGCTGCGCCTGTAATCCCGAAGCCGCTTGTCTGCGTTTGCTGCCCGCGCTGCAACGGGTCATGAGCGCCAACACTGGCTCTGTCGATCGCAATGTGGGCGATATATCCTGCTTGTCGTCTGATCCGGTCGAGGGATCGCAAAGAGGTGGCATCATGCTGCTGATTCGACGGCGAACTCTCCGGCTCAGAACCGGCCTCGTTCGGCCAAGCTTCGAAGGAAGGTACACAGGAGGCGCGCCCGAGCCAGTTGGGAGCTGTGGAATACATCGTTGGTAGTTCTCCGTCTCCTGCGAGTTCATCTTCAACATGGAATGGAAACACCTCAGTCACAGCCTGTCAAGCAGTCGTTCCTGTATGCGTCGAGACCGCCTTTTTTGAAGAAGTGCAGTCTCGGGCGCCGGAGAGAGCTTCAGAGGATGCCGAGGATTAGGCTCATCTGCGCTCCCGGCTGAACGGCGCTGACGGCGGCTATGTCACGACGATGCCGATGCCCGGCCGTTCCAAGGCTGCTGGCGGAACGCGAATGAGACCATGGCGCCTACGGACGGCCCTGCCGTCTTCGGCGCCATGCAGCGTGTCCACCTTGCGCCGAGAGGGACCGCACCATCGCCTAGTGGCACGGCTGTCGTGGGGTAATCGGGAGCAGCGCGCCGACACAAGGGGTCTGTCGTGGTCGACTGCTGCTCGACCCGCCTACTGGGCCATCTGGTCGCGGCCAATCAGCCTCGCACATTGATAGAGCCGCGGGACAATGCTGCATGACACGGATGAGAGACGTCACGTTACTGGCACCCCGGTTGGCCGCGACAACAGAGACCCTTCACTGCGCTGGGGCAAGCAGGCATTCCGGGGGCATCACTCTGCTCGCGCGGCGGATCATGGCGACGAAGAGCTCGTGCAGACGGGTATCGTCGGTGAGCTCGGGATGGAAGGCGGTGACCAGCACGCGGCCCTGACGGGCCGCGACGCCGTGGCCCTCGCAGGCGGCCAGCACCTCGACGTCCGGGCCCGCGCTCTCGATCCACGGGGCGCGGATGAACACGGCGCGCACCGGCTCGGGGCCGACGCACCGGCACCTCCAGGTCGGCCTCGAAACTGCGCACCTGGCGGCCGAAGGCGTTGCGCCGCGCGACGACGTCGATGAGCCCGAGCGTCGGCGGGAAGCCCTCGACGGTGCCGGCCGCCAGCACGATGAGGCCGGCGCAGGTGCCGTAGAGCGGCGCCGCCGCCGCGGTGGAAGTCGGCGATGGGGCCGGACAGCTCGTATGCGTGCATGAGCTTGCTCATGGTGGTGCTCTCGCCGCCGGGGATGACGAGCCCGTCGAGCCCGACGAGCTCGTCAGGCCGGCGCACCTCGCGCGTCGCCGCGCCGAGCCGCTCGAGCACGGCGCGGTGCTCGCGGAAGTCGCCCTGCAGGGCGAGCACACCCACGGTGAGCCCCGCGCCCGGCCCCCGCGGGTCGGGGCTGAGGCTCGGGAGAGAGGATCCAGTCGAGGCGGCGGGTGGAGCTGCCGGCGTTCATGGGGCTGCGCTCACCAGCCCCGGTGCTGGATCTTGGCCTCGTCGGGCATGCGCGCCGCGTCGATGCCGGGCATGGCCTCGCCGAGGCCCGACGCGAGACCTCGGCGAGCACGGCCGCGTCCTTGTAGTTGGTGGCCGCCTTGACGATGGCGTTGCGCGCGCTTCTGCGGATCCTCGCTCTTGAAGATGCCGGAGCCCACGAACACGCCCTCGGCGCCGAGCTGCATCATGAGCGCGGCGTCGGCCGGGGTGGCGATGCCGCCGGCGGAGAAGTTGACGACCGGGCAGCTTGCCGTTCTCGGCGACCCACTTGACGAGCTCGTAGGGCGCCGGCAGCTGTCTTGGCGGCCACGAAGAGCTCGTCCTCGTCGAGCGTCTGCAGACGCCGGATCTCGCCCATGATGGTGCGCATGTGGCGCACCGCCTCGACCACGTCGCCGGTGCCGGCCTCGCCCTTGGTGCGGATCATGGCGGCGCCCTCGCTGATGCGGCGCAGGGCCTCGCCGAGGTTCACGGCGCCGCAGACGAAGGGCACGTTGAACTTCCACTTGTTGATGTGGTTGGCCTCGTCGGCCGGCGTGAGCACCTCGCTCTCGTCGATGTAGTCGACCTCGAGGGACTCCAGGATCTGCGCCTCGACGAAGTGGCCGATGCGGGCCTTGGCCATGACCGGGATGGAGACGCACTCCTGGATCTCGCGGATCTTGGTGGGGTCGGCCATGCGCGCCACGCCGCCCTGGGCGCGGATGTCGGAGGGCACGCGCTCCAGCGCCATGACGGCGCAGGCGCCCGGCGTCCTCGGCGATCTTCGCCTGCTCGGCGTTGGTGACGTCCATGATGACGCCGCCCTTGAGCATGTCGGCGAGGCCGCTCTTCACACGCATCGTGCCGATGTCGGTCATGGATTGCCTCCAGATGTCTGTGGGCGCATGAACAGAAGCCGACGCTAGGACTGACGCGTCAGCTGGCTCGGCAGGTTTCTGCGGTGTGGTGCCCTAACCGCGGGACCCCGCTACTACGGGGGGTGTGTAGTAGCGGGGTCCATGTGCGGTTCGGACGAGCGGACTCACTACGGCCAGTGCTTCCAGCTGCGAGCAGTGCATATCGAGGAACGCCTTCGTAGCACGGCTCGAGCCTTCGAGAGGAGAGTGCCACTGTCGAAGGCTTCGCTGCGTGGGAGAGATACTGATTCGCTGTCCGTGCCATTGCGCGTCTCTTCATGCGGATGTTCATCTCCTACATGAAAGTGAAACCACAATCCAGGCGGATGTCAAGACAGCTCGCTATGAATCGACTTCCTTGAGAGCGTCCCAGCCTGGCATTGGCGAGGTTGGCCGCGAAGACAGCAGGGGCCAGTTTTGCGATGGAGCGGTGACCGGCGACCGTCGCATGCCACGGCCTTCGGTTGCAGACGGGTTGCAGATGGGGCTCGCGACGGGTCAGCAGGACACTCTTCAGGGCAGGCAAAACGCCTGCATCTACGCCTGGAGAATGGTGGTAGCGCATACGGGATTCGAACCCGTGTTACCGCCGTGAGAGGGCGGCGTCCTAGGCCCCTAGACGAATGCGCCACGCAAGAGGGGCGACGGCCCGATGAGCTGGGCAGTCTGCCGCCGCGGGACGAGCCGTCCACGGCAGCGGCGCCATAGGGTAGCACAAAGCTGCGCACGCGGGAAACCCGCTGCGGCGGCGCCGGCCAGGCCGGTCGTGCGACCGCCACGGCCGGCGCCGCGCGACCCACCGGCCGAGGCCGATGTAGGCTCTGTCCATGCACGGGTCTGACCTCACCTACCGGTTGCTCACGCCTGCCGATGCCGAGCGCGCTTTCGTCGTGTACAGGGAGGCCCTGAACGACTACCTCGCGCCGGCGGGGCAGGAGCTGGTGCCCGAGGAGAACGATCTGACTCCCGGGTTCCTGCACATCCTGCGACACGACGCGCCGCGCGCCTGGGGGGCGGAGGCGGGAGGGGAGCTGGTCGCGTGGACGAGCGCCATCCAGCGCGGCCGCTGGTGGTTCCTCTCCATGCTGTTCGTGCTGCCGGGGGCGCAGGGGCGCGGTGTGGGCGGTGAGCTGCTGCGCCGCGCCATGGAAGCGGCCGAAGGGGCCGAGGCCTTCGCCACGGTGACCGACACGTTGCAGCCGATCTCCAACACGCTGTACGCGCGTCGAGGGATGCTGCCGCGCGAGGCGCTGCTGGGGTTCGCGGGGGCGCCTAAGGTCTCCGAGGGGCTCCTCGGCCCGTTGCGGCGCGGTGCGCCGCCGGACGGGCTCGAGCCGCAGCCGCTCACGCTGGCGTCCGTCGCGGAGCTCGCCGCGGTGGACGCCGGGGTGAGCGGGCTCGACCGCACCGTCGACCACGCCTTCTACCTCGGGGAGGAGGGCCGGCGCGGCTGGCTCTTCCGGCGCGCCGGCCGCATCCGCGGCTACGTCATGTGTCGGCCCGACGCGCGCATAGGCCCGCTCGCCTGCCTCGACACCGAGGACGTCGCCCCGGTGTTGCGCTACGCCCTCGTTCAACTTGCGGCGCATGGGGTCGAGAGGGTCACGGTGCGCGTGCCGGCGTCGTGCGAGGCGGCGCAGCGTGTGCTGTGGGACGCCGGCCTCGTCTTCGAGGACACGCCTGGGCTGCTGCTGGCGTCGCAGCCGTTCGCCTGGCTCGACAGGTACCTGCCGGCGAGCTACGGCATGTTCTGACGGGCGCGAGTGCGGCGGGCGCCCGCGGCAGCCGCGTGCCGGGCGCCCGTGCGCAGGGCCGGTTCGCGCTCGCCGACCCATCGCTCCGGCGGTGCGCCCCGCCTGTGCTGGTATGCTGTGCGTCACCGTCGGCCCGTCCAAGGGGAGGCCACGTGAGCCCAGGTCGCGCCGGGCACGACCACAGCATGCAGCACCTCACCGACGTCCAGACGCGGCGTATCGTCACGCGTGCCGGTGACGGCTGCGCGGCGATCAGCTGGGACTACCCCGGCAGCACCCTTCTCGAGGTCCGCATCTTCCGCTCGCTCGAGCGTCACGCCGACACGGCCTACGACTACGAGAAGGAAGGCAGCGGTCAGACGCTCGTCTACTACGACGTCACCGGCTCCTACCGTGACCAGGGCCTCGAGAACGGGACCAGCTACTTCTATACGATGTGGGCCCGACACCCCGGTCAGCAGTGGGTGCACTGGGGCAACTACGAGCTCACGCCGGGGACGCAGTCGGAGAGCGTGACGGGCGAGCTGCCGCAGGCGGACTCGCTGCGCTCCGGGTTCTGGAAGGTCGTGCGCCGCGTGCTGCCCGCCGTCGCGGCGCTGGTCTGTGCCGGCGCGCTGCTCACGGCGGCGCCGGCAGCTCTGGCCGCGGGCGAGGACGCGGTCCGGGGCGGCGGAGAAGACTACGCCGCCGCCGCCCTCACCGACCCGGCGGTCAGGGAGGCGCTCGGCGACGTCTCGTACATCACGTCGGTGACCGAGTGGGGCGGCGCGGGCGACGCAGCCTCGGGCGCGACGGTGCTCTTCACCTGGCCCGCGACGCAGGCCCGCGACGCCGGTGGCGTCTGGCCGCTGCTCGTCGAGAGCGGACCGCCGGCGTCGCCGTACGAGACCGCCGACTTCCACATCCGCGCGGCCGGCCTCACGGGGCTGGCCGTCGACGTGCTGGCCGACGGGGGTCGCGTCGTCCAGATCCTGCCCGAAGACGCGGCGACGCAGTTCGAACTGCGCGAGCAGACGTGGCCGCCGTTCTCCTGGTTCCCCTGGTTCACCGCGTACCCTTGGATCCTGCTGCCGTTGTACGTCGTCATCGGAGTCCTGGTCATCGCCAGGGCTTGGCGACGGTCGCGGGCCTGGACCCGCCGCCTGCCGTCCATGACGCGGCACGACCGCCAGTTCATCGGCCGTCTGGTCGTGATGCTCTTCCTTCTCGCCGGCATCGCGTGGATGGTGTACCAATCGGTGTACGCGGCGAGGGCGCCCACGGCCGATCCGGGCGGCTCCTCCCCCGGCGACCTGGCCACGCTGCCGCTCCTGCTGTTCCCGCCGGCGCTGCTGCTCGCGGCTCTCATCCTCGAGATCACACCGACGCCGCACCGGGCCGCCTGGGCGCTGGTCGCCCTGCTTGCGGGGGCCGGCAGCCTCTACAACCTCGCCGCGGCGACCTTGGGCACTGCGACCAACCTCGACCTCACGTACTACGTGCTGCTAGGGATCTTGTGCCTCATCGCCGCTCCCCGCGCCTTCTCCGCCGGGCGCATGGGCTGGAGCCGGAGCTATCAGCCCAGATTCGGCTGAGCTCCCAGGTCCTCTCACCAGCCCGAGCGCTGGATCAGCTCCACCCAGTTGCCGTCGGGGTCGGCCACGAAGGCGATGCGCGGCCCGGTCCCCTCCAGCAGGTACGGCTCGCGGACCACTGTGCCACCGGCTGCCGTCATCCCGGGAAGCACCGTGTCGATGTCCTCGACCTCGAAGGCGAAGTGGCCGAAGCGCTCGCCGCCCTCGTAGCCGTCGTCCTTGCCCCAGTTGTAGACGAGCTCGATGTCGAAATTGCCCTCGGGCGGCGAGACGTAGGCGAGCGTCGCCCGGCCCTTCTCCAGCTCGATGCGCCGGCTCTCCTTCATCCCCAGCGCCTCGTAGAAGGCTATGGCCGAGTCCAGGTGCCTGGTTCGGGTGGCGACGTGTACGAACTTCATGGGGCTCCTCCGGTAGACTCCGTGCATGTCCATCTCTGCGTTCGGCGACAAGATACCCCGCTTCAGTCCGACTGCCTTCGTCCACCCCGACGCCACCGTCATCGGCAGCGTCGTGTTGCGCGACGGCGCCAACGTCTGGCCGGGCGCCGTGCTGCGCGGTGACGTGGAGGTCATCGAGCTCGCCGAGGACGTGAGCTTCCAGGACACCTCGGTGGCGCATACCGACGAGGGGTATCCCATGTTCGTGGGGCGCGACACGCTCATCGGCCACGGCGTGGTCGTGCACGGTGCGCGCATAGGGGAGCGTTGCCTCATCGGGATGGGAAGCGTGCTGCTCAACGGGTGCGAGATAGGTGACGAGTGCATCGTCGGCGCCAACGCGCTGGTCACGCAGCGCAGGTCGTTCCCGCCCCGCAGCCTCATCCTGGGCTCGCCGGCCAGGGTGGTGCGCGAGCTCACCGACGAAGACCTCCTGCCGCGCGAGGAGCTCACCGGCCGCTACCGGCGGCGCGCGCTGCGATACACGGAGCTGGGAATGGCGGCAGACCTCTCCGCCTTCCGCAGCTAGCCTTCTCGTCGCCCTGAGAGCCGTTCTTCGACGAGCCGCCCGGCGCTCGGCGTGATGGAGCCGCACCCATGGGAGCCGTGCACCCCTCTTGACGAGTGAGCGCTCACTCATTCATACTGGGTGAGCGCTCACTCACATCATGTGGAGGTCCCGGTGTCCGTCATCAGTACCGACAGACTCACGCGCCACTTCGGCGACATCGTGGCGGTGCGTGAGCTCGATCTCGAGATCTCCGGCGGGGGGGTGGTCGGCCTCGTCGGACCCAATGGCTCCGGCAAGTCCACGCTTATCCGCTTGCTCCTGGGCCTGATCAGGCCGACCAGCGGCTCCGCCCAAGTCTTCGATTCGTCCATCTCGCACCCGCGCGTCTATGCCTCGCGCATCGGCGCCCTGATCGAGAGCCCCGCCTTCGTACCGTCGCTCACGGCGCGCACCAACCTGCGCTCGCTCGCCCGCCTGCGCGGCATCACGAACGCGCGGGTCGACCAGGTACTGGAGATCGTGGGGCTGCGTGATCGCAGCAAGGAGCCGGCGAAGCGCTTCTCGCTCGGGATGAAGCAGCGGCTCGGCATTGCCGCCGCGCTGCTCCCCGATCCGGAGCTTCTCGTCCTCGACGAGCCCACCAACGGTCTCGACCCTGCCGGCGTCTTCGAGATTCGCCAGCTGCTCCGGTCCCTCGGCGATCAGGGACGCACGGTCGTCGTCTCATCGCACCTCCTCAGCGAGATCGAGGCGGCCTGCGACACGCTTGCCGTGATCCGTTACGGCGAACTCCTGTTCTCGGGTCCGCTCGACGATCTCGTCGGTCGGGCCGGTGATCGCATCGAGGCCGTGCCGGAGTACCCCCGCGACATCGGCCGTCTCGGCGAGCTCCTTTCGTCGAAGGGCTGGAAGACGACCGTCCACGACGAGGACGTGCGCGTGAGCGCTTCTGCCTCGCAGGCGGCGGACGTCAACCGCGCGGCCGCCGAGGCCGGCATCACGCTGAGCGCCCTGCGGCCGCACTCGGCCAGCCTGGAGGAGGTCTTCCTGCGCATGACCGGAGAAGACTTGGGCGACAACGGTCGTCCTACAGGCTCACCCGATGCACAGAGGACGGAGGTCCCGTCATGACCCGCGCGATACGATGCGAGTTCACCCGGCTCATGAATCCGGCCCTCATCCTCGGCGGCATGGGACTCATGGTCTTCTTCGGCGTCCTCTCGACCACCGTTCTCTTCTACACCGTCGGCAGCGGCTCCACCGCCCTCCCGAACACGGGGGGAATCACGTTGGCCGCACTCGAGGCTTCGGACGGCATGTTCGCCGGCATGCAGAACTTCGTCGGCATGCTGGGTGTGATCACTCTCGTTGTCTGGGCGATGGGCGCCACCACCGACTACTCGAGCGGGCTCATCCGTCTGCTCGTCCAGGCCGAGCCCAGCCGCTGGCGCCTGCTTGCCGGCAAGGTCGTGGCGCTGACCGCGTTCACCTGCGTGGCGATGCTCGTGACGGTCATGGTCGTCATGCCGCTGGCGCCCGTCATCGCCGACCTTGCCGGCATCTCCACCGAGGCCTGGAGCTCCGGCATGCTCGGCACCGTGGTCGCGGGCTATCTCCACCTGACGTTGTCTGTGCTCCTCTGGGGCATCGTCGGCCTGTTCGTCGGCATGGTCACACGAAGCGCCGGTATCGCGATCGCCATCGGGATCGGCTACCTCATGCTGTTCGAAGGCCTCGCCGGAATGCTGCTGGAGAGCACGGCCAAGTGGCTGCCCGGTGAGGTGTTCGGCGTCATCGCCTCGGGAGGGAGCCCCGACATGTCCTACGGCACGGCCCTGATCGTTGGCGCAGGGTATGCTGTGGCGGCGCTCGCGGCCGCCGTCGTCATGTCCCGTCGCGACGTCACGGCGTGACGCTGCCGCACGCGCACTGGAGGGCCGATGGCTACTGAACCACCGCGCAAGACCGACACGCGCCAGGCGCTGATCGACGCGGCTCTGGAGGTCTTCCTGCGGCACGGGTTCGCGCGCGCGACCACGAGGGAGATCGCCCAGACCGCCGGCGTGGCCGAGGGGACGATCTACCGGCACTTCGCGGACAAGTACGCGCTCTTCCACGAGGTGTTCCTGTCGCTCACGGTCGAGGTCGTGGCCGAGCTGCAACGATTCCGTGAGAGAGCCGGCGGGGGCACAGTCCGCGGCAATCTGGAGACCCTCTTCGCGCTGGTCGGCGGCATCCAGGAACAGCTGTCGTCGCTCATGGCTTCGATGTGGGCGGATCCCGAGTTGGCCGAGCACATCGGCTCCCGCGCGCGGGAGATGGCCCCCGAGGGTTTCATGCCGCCGAGTCCGGTGGCGATGGTCGCCGAGTACATCCGGGCGGAGCAGGAGCTGGGCAGGATCAGGCGAGACGTCGACGCGACCGAGGCGGCGGCGGTCGTGGTCTCGGTGCCGTTCGCCGCCGGCATGGAACGCGCACTCAGTACCCACCCTGTCGCCACCGGAGAGTTCCCCGTGCCCGACGGCTTCCCGAAACCAGCGGCCGGAGCGCTCGACATCCTGGCGCAGGGCCTGGCTCCGACACAGGCGCCGCACGAGTGAGCCGGCACCTCCGGCCGGAGTGAGCGACCGGCCGGCGGGTATGAAGACCTCATGGCCTCCATCGACCCGGCAGAGACGTTCTGGGCCGCCGACCGCGAGGTATGGCGTGACTGGCTGCGAGGCGCACGGCGCTACGCGCACGCAGGTCTGGCTGCTCCTGCGACAAGAAGCACGTCGCCGAGCGGGGCGTGACGCTACGACGAGGCCGTCGAGGAGGCCCTGTGCTGGGGCTGGATCGACGGCCTCACCAAGGCCTGGGACGCGCAGCGCTACGCGGTGCGCTTCACGCCGCGCAAGCCGCGCAGCATCTGGAGCGAGTCCAACGTCGCCCGGGTGGAGCGCATGATCGCCGCCGGGCGCATGCAGCCGGCGGGCCAGGCGCTCGTGGACGAGGCGAAGCGGAACGGCTCGTGGGAGGCGGCGGCGTCGGGGAGGCTCGACGTGACGCCGCCGGACCTGGCGAAGGCGCTCGCGGCCGAGCCGAGTGCGGCGGCGCAATGGGAGGCGTGGGCGCCGACCAACCGCCGCATGTACGTCTACTGGGTGCTCGACGCGAAGCGCGCCGAGACCAGGGAGCGGCGCGTGGCCGAGGTCGTGCGCCGCGCCGCTGCCGGGCTGAAGCCCGGCGAGCGAGCCTGACGGCGTCCTCAGCCGGCGAGGCGTGCCTTCACGGCGGCGACGAGTTGCGGAAGCACCTCGCCGCCGGCCCCGCGCAGGTGCGCGTCGGCGATCTCGGCGAGCTCGTCGCGCGCGGGGTTCACGTCGATGAGCACCGCACCGGCACGGTGCGCGATGAGCGGCACGGTGGCCGCGGGGTAGACGACGCCGGAAGTCCCGGCCACCAGCACGACGTCGCAGCGCGCCGCCAGTCGCTGTGCCTCGCTCAGCGCACCCTCCGGGAGGCTCTCGCCGAACCACACCACGTCGGGGCGCACGAGCTCGCCGTCCGGGCATCGCGGGGGCCGCTGTGTCTGCCCGCTCAGGTCGTCGCGCGTGTAACCACGGTGCCGGCCCGACATGCAGCGAAAGGTGTGCATCGTGCCGTGCAGCTCGATCACGCGGGCGGAGCCGGCGCGCTGGTGCAGACCGTCAACGTTCTGGGTGACGACGACCACGTCCGGCAGCAGCTTCTCGAGCTCGGCGATCGCGAGGTGACCCGGGTTCGGCTCAGCGGCGGCGACGATGCCGAAGCGGTGCTCGTACCAGTCCCACACGAGCTCGGGCTGCCGGAGAAAGGCCTCTTCCGTCGCCAGCTCCATGGGGTCGTACCGCGCCCAGAGCCCGGTCTCCGGATCGCGGAAGGTGGGGATGCCCGATTCCTTGCTGACGCCGGCGCCGGTGTAGACCACCACACGGCCGGCGCCGGCCAGGGCGGTCGCGGCGGCGAGGAGCCTGTCGTCCACGTGACCCTCCGGACAGGATGACCGGCCTCCCTGCACGCTCGGGCCGGAGACTCTACACTGGACAATCATGGACGAGTACGGAGCACAGGACCAGCTGCCGGGGGCGGCGCCTCCCCCGGCCACGCGCGGCTCCGGCCGGCGCTTTCTCGCTGCGCTCGTGCTCCTGCCCTGGATCCTGGGTTACGGCATCGTGGGCGTGTGGGCCGTCGTCTTCGGCGCGCGCAACGCCGCGGCCGGCCACGCGCTCGTCGACGCCGGGTACACGCGTATGGTCACGCCCGGCGGCGTGATCCTCGTCGGCGCACTGCTGCTGGCCGCGTTCGCGACGCTTCTCGCCGCCGCGCTGCTGCTCGCGTTCGGATCCCGGCGCCGCGGCGTCTGGACGGCGGTCGCCGTCGCGGCCGCGGCGCTCGCGGCCGGAGCCGCATGGGCCGGCGTGCGTGGCGAGCTGGCCCCGATCCTCTGGATCCTGTTCTTCTTCGGACTCGTCTACGCCCTGGCGGTGGCGGCCGTCGGCGTGTGGCGCGCCGGCCGCAGCGAGCGCGTCATCCGCCCTTGAGCGCGCTCCCGGCTTCATTGTCCGGCTCTGCTTTCCGATATACGGTTAACACGATGTGGTATCCACGCCTGTCTCCCGGCGGGACCCGGAGCCCCGCCCGGCGGTCTACACGGAGGTCCTCTCATGCCTAACGAAGACGGCACGCCCACGGTCGAAGAGCTCAAGGCCAAGGCCTATCAGCCCATGGAGGACGCCAAGGTCCTGCACCCGTTCTACCGGGGCAAGATCGAGACCACCCTGAAGTGCTGCGTCCGCGACTTCCAGGACTTCGGCATCTGGTACACGCCGGGCGTCAGCGCCCCCTGCCTCGAGATCAAGGACGACCCCGAGAAGGTCTACGAGCACACCAACAAGGCCAACACGGTGGCCGTGATCAGCGACGGCACGCGCGTGCTCGGCATGGGCGACATCGGACCCAAGGCCGGCATGCCGGTGATGGAGGGCAAGAGTCTCCTCTACAAGTACCTCGGCGGCGTGGACGGTTTTCCCCTGATGGTGGACACGAAGGACCCGGACAAGTTCATCGAGTTCGTCAAGCTCGTGCAGCCCGGCCTCGGCGGGGTGAACCTGGAGGACATCGCCCAGCCCAAGTGCTTCCGCATCCTCGACACGCTCCGTGAGGAGTGCGAGATCCCCGTGTGGCACGACGACCAGCAGGGCACCGCCTGCGTCACCCTGGCCGGCCTCATCAACGCGCTCAAGGTGGTGGGCCGCGACATCGCCGACGTGAGCATCACCTTCGTCGGTTCCGGTGCCGCCAACGTGGCCATCAGCCGGCTCATCTTCGCCTACGGCGCCGACCCGGCGAAGTGCCGCGTCGTCGACAGCAAGGGCATCCTCGGCAAGGACCGCAGCGACATCGAGGCGGTCAAGGCCGAGTGGGTCGACAAGTGGAAGTACTGCCAGCATCACCAACGCCGAGGGGCGCACCGGGGGCATCGCCGAGGCGCTCAAGGGCGCGGACGTGTGCATCGCCCTCAGCAAGCAGGGTCCCGACACGATCATGCCGGAGTGGATCAAGGGCATGGCCCCCGACCCGGTGGTCTTCCTCTGCGCCAACCCCATCCCCGAGATGTGGCCCTGGGACGCCAAGGAGGCCGGTGCGGCCGTCGTGGCCACCGGCCGGTCGGACTTCCCCAATCAGGTCAACAACTCCGTCGGCTTCCCCGGCATCTTCCGCGGCACGCTCGATGTGCGCGCCAGGACGATCACCGACGAGATGTGCATGGCGGCGGCGGTCGAGCTCGCCAAGGTGGCCGAGGACAAGGGCCTGAGCGCCGAGTACATCATGCCGACCATGGACGACTGGGAGGTCTTCCCGCGCGAGGCCGCAGCCGTGGCCATGAAGGCCATCGAGCAGGGCATCGCGCTGCGCACCGACCTCACGTTCGAGCAGGAGGTCGCCGAGGCGACCGCCATCATCGCGCGGGCCCGCAACCTGGTGAACGACCAGATGGCGTTCGGTTACATCCCGATGCCCGAGGGCAGCCGCGCCCCGGCGCCGAGCAAGCAGGCCATGAAAGCGGCCGCCGGCCGCGGCGTCGACCTGGCCGGCGAGTACGTGGACAAGGCGGTGGACGCCCTCGGGCCGGCCGCCCAGAAGGCCGCCGACGCCATGCAGCAGGCGGCCGACAAGGCGGCCGAAGCCATCCGCAGGGCCACCAGGAAGGGCGACGCGCAATGAGGGAGCTGGACGTCGCCGCCGTCACGGCGGCGGTGAAGGGCCTCTGCATCACGGCGAACTACGACCTGCCGGGCGACGTGTACGACGCGCTCTGCGCGGCCCGCGAGACGGAGCAGAGCCCGGTGGGCCGCGAGGTGCTCGGGCAGTTGGTGGAGAACGCCGACATCGCGGCCCGCGACCGGGTGCCGATCTGCCAGGACACCGGCTTCGCGGTGATCTTCGCCGAGATCGGGCAGGACGTGCACCTGGTCGGCGGCGACTTCGCCGCCGCTGTGGACGAGGGCGTGCGCCAAGGCTACACGGAGGGCTACCTGCGCAAGTCGGTGGCCGAGGAGCCCGGCCACGCGCGGCGCAACACCAGGGACAACACGCCGGCCATCCTGCACACCAGCATCGTGCCCGGCGACCGCGTGAAGCTCACGATGATGGCCAAGGGCGGCGGCGCCGAGAACATGAGCTCGCTTGACATGCTCAAGCCGGCGCAGGGCTGGGCGGGCATGGTGGACGCCGTGGTCGAGACGGTGAGCAGGGCCGGCTCCAACCCGTGCCCGCCGGTCATCATCGGCGTCGGCATCGGCGGCACCATCGACGAGGTCACGCTGCTCGCCAAGAAGGCGCTGCTGCGCGATGTCGGCAGCACCCACCCGGACGAGCGCGTCGCCGCCATGGAGGACGAACTGCTCGAGAGGATCAACGCGCTCGGCATCGGCCCGCAGGGCCTGGGCGGCACCACCACGGCTCTCGACGTGTTCATCGAGGAGATGCCGTGCCACATCGCCAGCATGCCGGTGGCCGTGAACGTGCAGTGCCACGCGCAGCGCCACAAGACGGCCGAGCTCTGAGAGGGGAGGAGAGATGGGCAAGAAGGTCACGACTCCCCTGACGGACGAGGCCGTCAAGGACCTGCGCGCCGGTGACGCCGTGGAGATCACCGGCGTCATCTACCAGGCGCGCGACGCGGCCCACAAGCGGCTCGTCGCGCTCATCGAGAGCGGCGAGGAGCTGCCGTTCGAGCTCGAGGGCGCCGTGGTGTACTACATGGGGCCGAGCCCGGCCAAGCCCGGCCACGTGATCGGCTCGGCCGGGCCCACCACCAGCGGCCGCATGGACGCCTACACGCCGCTGCTGCTGGAGCACGGCCTGAAGGGCATGGTCGGCAAAGGCCTGCGGACGGCCGAGGTCAAGGCCGCGATGCAGGAGCACCCGGCGGTGTACTTCGCCGCCACCGGAGGTGCCGGCGCCCTGCTGGCCCAGCGCATCGTGGCCAACGAGGTCATCGCCTGGCCGGAGCTGGGCGCCGAGGCGGTGGCGCGGCTGGAGGTCGTCGACTTCCCCGCCATCGTCGTCAACGACTGCTACGGCGGGGACCTGTACGAGGAGGGCCGCGCGGAGTACGCGAAGAACGTCTGAGCGGTCGGCCGGGCCGGCGCGCTCGAGAGCGGCCGGCTCCCCACCGACTTGTCACCGCCGCGGGTCGATCGTCATCCTTGCAGCGGATTTCGTCACGAGCGAGCATGAGGACATGACCCGTTCGGCGGGACATCGCTCACCCGCCACCAGGACTCGTCCGCGTGCTGTTGCACAATGCAACCAGCCCGGGTACTCTTCCGACAGAGGAGAGGAGAGACCCATGGCCATCCTGCACGTCCGCGGCGTCCCCGACGAGCTGCACGAGTTGCTCCGCAAGCGTGCCGCCGCACATCATCGATCGTTGTCCGCGGAAGTGGTCGCGCTGTTGGATCGTGCCACCGGCAGGGACGACACCGCCGAGCGGTGGCGTGAGGGGCTGGATCGGCTCGAGGCTATCCGCCGGAGGTCGAAGCCGGGGCCCAAGGGCTACGCTGCAGATCTGATTCGCGAGATGCGTGGTGAAATCGGTCCCCCCGGCCGCTAGCGCGGTCGTCGACGCAAGCATTGCGTTGGCCTTCGTCCTCGACGAGAGGGACGAAGTCGAAGCTGCTCGAATCAGGACGCTCCTGTCGAGAGCGCCCGGAAGGCCTGTCGTGGCGACTCACTTCGACATGGAGTGCGCCAACGGGCTGGTCAAGGCCGTCAGACGCGGTCGGATCGCGGTTGATGATGCGTTCGAAGCGCTGCTGGTGCTTCAGGACTTGCCGTTCGAGCACGCCCAGCCAGCGGCAGGCGAGATCGACGCCTTCAGGGTCGCCATCGAGGGGGAGCTGTCCGCGTACGACGCGGCGTACGTAGCGCTCTCCGATGAGCTCGGCCTGTCGCTCGTGACTGCGGACGCGCGACTCGTGCGCGCCCTCGCCGGCACGGAGCACGACGTGAGGCTTCTCGACGACCTGGATCTCTGAGCGCCGCTCCGCGGCGCGACTCGCCGGCGCGGGCTCCCGGTGCTGGGCCCGCGCCGCTTCGGCTCTGACCTGCGAACATCGCCTATGGCGCGGACGGCTTGCCCCGGCCCGACGGATACAATGTACTCATGGGGGAGGAGTCATGACCGCCTGGGTGTTCGCCGTCGGCCTCATGTTGGGCCTCGGTAACGTCGTCGGCATCCGTCCGTCGCTGACGCTCGCCATCCTCGGCATCGTCTCGCGTCTGGGGTGGGGCCCGGGGCTCAACGCCGAGTTCTCGTTCCTGAGCCACTGGCTGGCCATCATCATCTTCGTGGTCCTGGCCATCTTCGAGTCGAGCTTCGACAAGATCCCCAAGCTCGACCGCTTGCAGGGCCGCCTGACGATGCCGTATCGCGTGGCCGTCGGCGCCATCGCCGGCGCCGCCACCATCCACCTCGGCTGGCAGGGCATCCTCGCCGGTGTGCTGGTCGGAGGGGCGAGCGCCTGGTTCGCCCAGTTCGTCAAACGTCTCACGCGGCCCCGCACTGTCCCGAGCGACAACGTCCTCACGCTGCTCAGCACGTGGGAGGACCTCGCGGCGCTCGCCGGCACCCTGCTCACGCTGTTCATCGCGCCGGTCGGGTACGGCATCGCCGCGTTCACGGGCGGCGTGTGGTGGCGCATGCGCTCGCGGCGGCTGGCCAAGTACCGCGAGCTCGACGGCGGCGGTTCCTGATGGCGACGCGCGGCGACACTCGAGGGGACGGATGAGCGACGCTTCTTCGGAGATGGGCGTGCGTCGCCAGCGCATGGTCCGGGACCAGATCGTCGCGCGCGGCCTGCGCGACGAGGCGGTGCTCGCCGCGATGCGCTCGGTGCCGCGTCACCTGTTCGTGCCCGGCTACCTGGAGGACGAGGCGTACGGAGACACCCCGCTGCCCATCGGGTACGGGCAGACCATCTCGCAGCCCTACATGGTCGCGCTGATGACGGCGCTGCTGAAGGTCGACGTGCGCAGCAAGGTGCTCGAGGTGGGGTCGGGTAGCGGGTACCAGACGGCCGTGCTCTCAGAGATCGCGGGCCGGGTGTTCGCCGTCGAGCTGCTCGCGCCGCTGGCGGAGGGGGCACGGCGCGTTCTGGCCCGGCTCGGGTACGACAACGCGCGCACGGCGATCGGCGACGGCACCCGTGGCTGGCGGGAGCAGGCGCCGTTCGACGCCGTTCTCGTCGCCGCGGCCGCGAAGGAAACCCCGCACGAGCTGCTGGAGCAGCTGGCGGACGGCGGCCGTCTGGTGATCCCCCTCGGCAAACCGCATCGCGATCAAGTGCTCTCGGTGTTCGAGCGACAGGGCGACGCGTGGACGCAGCGGCGTGACACACCGTGCCGCTTCGTGCCGCTACTACGGGACGGTGAGCCCGAGGTGGTGGCTGGCGGCAGCGTGGCGGCCGGGCCCATCCCGAGTCCCGGCCGCCGGACCTGGCGCATCGAGCGCCCCGACCCGGGGGCAGGATACGAGGAGGGACCGCAGGTGAAGTCGGTGTCGGCGCGCGTGAGCGGCCGTGTGCAAGGCGTGTACTACAGGGCCAGCGCGGCCCGCGAGGGCGAGCGTCTGCGCCTGCAGGGCTGGGTGCGCAACGAGCGCGACGGATCGGTGGTCGTGCGCGTTCAGGGGCCGGAGGAGGCCGTGGACGCTCTGCTGGCCTGGTGCCGCGTCGGGCCGCCGGCGGCGCACGTGGACCGCGTCGAGGTTGAGGACGTCCCCGCCGACGAGACCCTGCACGCATTCGAGGTGCGCTAGATGGCCGAGGTCCGGGTCGTGACGCTGGAGGACGTGCGTCACGACCACGAGGTCCGGGTCTTCATCGACAAGGCCGACGAGAAGCTCGGGGTGCTCGGGTACACCGAGCATGGGCCGCGGCACGCGAGCGTCGTGGCGAGCATCGCGCACAAGGTGCTCACCCAGCTCGGGCGGCCAGAGCGCGAAGCCGAGCTGGCCGCGATCGCCGGCTACCTGCACGACGTGGGCAACGGCATCAACCGGCTTGACCACGGCATCGCCGCGGCTCTCTTCAGCCGCCATGTGCTCGGGCGTCTGGGCATGCCGGCGGAGGAGTACGCCGAGGTCATGTGCGCCATCGGCAATCACGAGGAGGAGTACGGCGAGGCGGTGAGCCCATTGGCGGCGGCCGTGATCCTGGGGGACAAGTCCGACGTGCACCGCAGCCGCGTGCGCGTGATCGACCCGGCCACCGGTGATATCCACGATCGCGTCAACATGGCCACCACGCTCTCCAACCTGCAGGTGGACGGTGCCGGTCGCACCATCACGCTGGAGCTCGAGATAGACACCGCGATCATCCAGGTCATGCACTACTTCGAGATCTTCCTGGCGCGCATGGTGATGTGCCGCAGGGCGGCCGCTTTCCTGGGGTGCACGTTCGAGATCGTCATCAACGGCGATCGCATCCTGTAGGCCGGCTCGCGCGGGGCGCTGTAGACTTGCGCACGGCATGGTGAGCGAGCGGAGGTGTCACGGTGGGTGCAGGCAGAGCTGAGAGGCTGGCGGCGAAAGCCGAGAAGCGGGCGGCACGGCGTGGCCGCCGCGGCGGGTTGCTGCTCGGCATCGCCGCAGGCGTGGCGATAGGGATGCTCGTCGCTCCCAAGAGCGGCAAGGAGACGCGCGCCGTGCTGTTCGGCGAAGGCGGGCTGGGCGCCCAGGTCGACAGGTTCCGGGGCGCCCTCGGCGCCGGCAAGGACTCCGCCGCCGACCAGTCCGAGGTCCTGCGGGTGAAGATCGAGGAGACGCGCGAGCGGCTGCGCCGCCAGATGGACCTCGGGGGCGAGGAAGCGACGTCCGGCCCCGCGGATGCGGGCTGACGGCCGGCGCACGCTCGACCGTCTGCTCGCGGCGACGGTGGCGCTGGATCTGACCGCCGCCGCCGCTGCCCTGTACATGCTGCACGAGGCGCAGTGGGTGCGCAGCGTCGACCGTGCTCTGCCGGCGCCGGGAGTCGCCGACGATCTGGACGGCCTCGTCATCGTGCAGCTGTCCGACTTCCACGCGGGGTTCCGCCCCAGCCTCAACCTGCGCGCCACGCGTAAGGCGGTCGACCTGGCCCTTGCGGCGCACCCCGACCTGGTCGTCCTCACCGGTGACTTCGCAGGCGGGCCGTACGGCTACGAGGCCCTGCGAGGCCAGCTCCGCCGCCTCACGGCGGCGGCGCCCCTCGGCGTGATCGCCGTGCTGGGCAACCACGACCATGGGCACAGCAAGGCGCCGTTCGTGCGCGCCACCGACCCGCGCCTCTTCGCGGCCTGCGGCATCCGCCTGCTCGTCAACGAGACGGCGATGGTCACACGCGGCGGCGGGGTGGTGCAGGTAGCCGGCATCGACGACACCGACGGCGGCCACGACGACCTGCCGGCGGTGCTCGCGAAGCTCGACCGCCGGCCCGGCGTGCTGCGCCTGCTCCTCACGCACCACGGCAACGCCGTCGTCGGGACCCGGCCCGGGGACTTCCATCAGACCTTCGCCGGCGACACGCACGGCGGCCAGATCTGCCTGCCGCTGCCGGGCCGCCGCATCCTGCTCAGCAATCTGCGAGCGCGGTACGCCGAGGGCGCCTATGACGTCGGCGGCCGGCCTCTGTACGTCACGCGCGGCGTCGGCACGAGCCTGCTGCCGTTCCGCGCGTTCTGCCGGCCGGAGGTCGTGGTGTTCCACGTGCTCACCGGCCGGGAGGAGTCGGCGTGAGCGGCCGGCTGTTCGCGGCGCTCGTCCTCATGCTTCTCGCGGCGGCGGGCGCCGTCCAGCTCGCCGCGTGCGGCGGCACGACGAGCGATCCTTTCGTCGGCTCGTGGTGGGAGCCCTCGTCCGGCCGGCGCGTGCAGGTGCAGGCCACCGGCGACGGCTACGAGGTGCTCATCGGCTCCAACCTGAAGGCGTCCCCGGCCACGAAGAGCGGCGCGGAGCTGCGCCTCACGGATCCCGAGCTCGGGCCCGTCGTGCTGAAGATCGCTTCGGACGACACACTCCAGCTCGTCGCCGGCGGAGCGGTGAGCATGTTGGAGCGCTCTCCCCAGCACCAGTAGCCCGGCGCTTCTGCGCCGCGCGGTCTCCGGAGTCCGGCGCGCCGGCCGGGCGTCAGAGACGCGGCGCGAAGAAACGGGCCAGCCGCGGCGCCACGCTGTCGATGGCCGCCGTCGGGCAGACCTCGGTACACGCGTAGCAGCGCACGCAGCGCCTGTCGTCGAACACCGGCAGCGGCTCCATGGTGATCGCCCCGGCGCCGCAGATCGTGGCGCAATCGCTACAGCGCGTGCACGTGTCGGGGGCCACGAGCACCGGCCGGGCGCTCAGGCGGTTGCGCGCGAAGCGGGTGAGGCCTGGCGGCACGCGCGAGCTCTCCTGCGTGTCGCGTGCCGCGGGTACGAACCCCACTTCGGCCGCGATGGGGTCGCCGGCGAGTGTGTACGGCCGGCGCAGGTCGACGGCGCCACGGCGTTCGGCGGCGGCGAGCACCCAGATGGTCCGGCGCTCGAAGCCGACGCGGTCGGCGAGCGCCGCGTCCAGTGCGACGGCGTCGCGGGCCGCGAACAGCGAGTCCAGGGCCCGCGGCGTCCCGCTCCCCGGGCCTTGCCCCTCCATGGCGATGATGGCATCGATGATCGTGAAGCGCGGGCGCACCGCGAGGTGCAGGTCGAGCAGCATGTCGGCGAAATCCTCACGGCGATGAGCACGCACGTGCAGCTGGGCCTTGGTGAGCCCGGGGATGCAGCCGAAGGTGAGCTTGACGCCGCCGGTGAGGCGCATGAGCTGGTGCGTCTTGAGGACGCCGACCTGGACGATGGCGTCGGCGTCCAGGAACGCTCTGCCGACGGGGAACGACCTGAACAGGTGTCCGTGCGGGGCGTCGAGCACGACCGCGTCGTCCTCGACGTCGACGATCTGCACGCGCTCGGCCGTGCACACGTCGGTGAGCCCGCTCACGTGGTACGCACGCGCCACCTTGGCCGCGCCGTTGAGGCCGCCAGGGCTGTCGGCCACGAAGGGGCGCGCGCCGGCCGCCTTGAGCGCGCGCAGCACGGCGCCCAAGGTCTCGGGGTGCGTGCTCACGGCCCTCTCGGGGGGCGCGCCGCGCAGCAGGTTGATCTTCACGGCTACCCGCTCGCCCTCGGAGACGATGCCGCACCAACCTCCGAAGGGCTCGACGAGACGTGCCAGGGATGCGTCGAGCGACGGGCCGTGCGACGCCTTGACGTGGCACACAGGCGGCGGGCCTGCGGCGGCCGCCCCGCCCGCGCTGCCCGCGGACTGGCCGTCGCGGGCCGGGTCGGACGGGTGGGTCACGGCGAGACGGGCGGCGCGACGGCTACTTGACGCAGCGCGCGTACTTGAGGAAGGCCTCGAGCGCCTTCTCCACGGCCTCCGGGGAGGCGGGCGGTTCGCCGTCGGCCTCCTCCGCGAGGCACTCCCGCATCTTGAGCGAGATGAGCAGCACCCCCACGCGGTCGAGCGCCGCCTTGGTGGCGGCCAGCTGCGTGAAGATCTCCTCGCAGGAGCGGCCTTCTTCGATCATCCGTTGCAGGCCGCGGGATTGCCCCTCGACCCGGCGCAGCCTGTTGATGAGGCGGCCGGCCTCGTCGCTGTCCATGAGCTCCTCCACAGCCCGACTATACCCCCCGGGGGGATACCGGACAATACTGCCGGGGCGCGGGTTGCGCTGCGTGGCAGGACTACCGCAAGTGGCCCTGGTCGTACCGACGTGGAAAGGTGGCCTCGGTCCGACCGAGACTGGGTCGGCCGGCACTCGGGTGGGCTTCGGCCCGCGCGGACGAGGGCCCGCTCGCGGGCGGACGGTGCTCAGCCCGTCGGGACGAGGCCGGCAGGGTGATCCAGGCCGGTCAGACAGTCGAGGCCGGCCAGGATCTCGTCGGGCACCGGTTCGCCCGCGGCCGCGACGCCGAGCCGGATGCCCGGCTTGACGCGGCCGTGGTAGTCGGAGCCGCCGGTGGGGGCCAGCGCGTAGCGCTCGGCGAGCTCCGTGCACAAGGCCACCATGCGCTCGTCGTGCAACGGGTACAGCACCTCGAGGCCGGCCAGGCCGAGGCGGGCGGCTTCGCGGACGATGTGCTCGAGGCCGGCGGCGTCGGTGCGGATGATGCCGGGGTGGGCGATCACCGGCAGGCCGTCGGAGGCTCGCAGCAGACGTATGGCGGCACCGAGCGCCAGCCGGCGGCGGTCGACCCAGGCCGGCGCTCCCCGCTTCAGGAAGCGCGTGAAGGCATCGGACACCGACTCGGCGTAGCCCAGGCGCACCATGGCCTCGCCGATGTGCGGCCGGCCCACGGCGCCGCCGCCGGCCGCCTCCGCCAGGTCGCCGGCGCCGATGGGGTACCCCAGTTCGGCGAGTCGCGCCAGGATGCGCGCGTTGCGTTCGTCGCGGTATCGGCGCAGCCCAGCGAGCTCCTCCTCCAGCTCCAGGCTCGGCGCGCCGGCGAGGAAGTAGCCGAGCACGTCCAGGGTCACCTGCTCGTGCTCGCAGTTGATCTCGACGCCGGGGACGACGCGTACCCCGAGGCGCTCACCGGCGGCCAGCGCCTCGGGTAGCCCGTCGACCGTGTCGTGGTCGGTCACCGCCAGGGCGCTCAGCCCCAGGTCCGCGGCCGCCTCCACGAGCTCCGTGGGCGTGAGCGTGCCGTCCGAGAACGTGGTATGTGTGTGCAGGTCGATCACGGTCCTTAACCTACCCCACGTCAGTCCTCGGCCCGGCGCGCCGGGCCGTGCGGCGTCGGAGCATCGCCCTCACCGCGCCGGGCCGTGCGCTGCGCACGCATCGCCCGCAACGTGCCGGCCCGTCCGTCGCTCTCACGCCGTCCCGGGGTTGACCCGGCGGCCTTCGGGTAGAACGCTGACAACGCGCGGTCCGTCTTCGTCGCCGCGCCCCCGTCCCGTCCTCGCGTCACCGGAGGTCCGCCATGCGCGTCGGCATGATCGCCCCGCCCTGGTTCCCCCTGCCGCCGCAGCGCTACGGCGGCATCGAGTTCGTGGTGAGCCTGCTCACCGAGGGGCTGGTGAAGCACGGGCACGACGTGACGCTGTTCGCCAGCGGCGACTCCCGTACCAAGGCCGACCTCAGCTACATCTTCGCGCGCGCGCCCTTCGAGCAGATCGAGAGCGGCGGCCACCTCGAGGTGGTGCACAGCTTGGCCGCCTACACGCAGGCGCACGAGTTCGACGTGATCCACGACCACGACGGGCTCGCCAGCAGGGCCATGGGCGCGCTGGTCCACAGCCTCATCGGCACGCCGGTCGTGGCCACGCTCCACGGACCGGCCGACGCCACCACGGTCGAGCTGCTGTCGTCGCTGCGCCACGACCTCGCCTTCATCGCCATCTCGGAGTACCAGCGCAACGGCTTCCCCGACCTGCACTTCGTGGGGACGATCCCCAACGCCGTGGACGTGGAGCACATGCCGTTCGAGACGCAGAAGGAGGATTTCTTCCTGTTCATCGGGCGCATGTCGGCCGACAAGGGCGCGCACAGCGCCATCGAGGTGGCGCGCCGCCTGGACGCGCGCCTCATCATGGCCGGAAAGGTCAACGAGGGGCCGGAGCGCGCCTACTACGCGGAGCGGGTCGAGCCGTTCCTCTCCGACCGCATCCACTTCCGCGGGGAGGTGGACCACGACACCAAGATGGAGCTGTACAAGCGGGCGCGCTGCACGCTGTTCCCCATCCAGTGGCCGGAGCCGTTCGGGCTCGTGATGATCGAGTCCATGGCGTGCGGCACGCCGGTGATCGCCATGCGCCACGGGTCGGTGCCCGAGGTCGTCGAGCACGGCCGCACCGGCTTCATCGTCGACACCGTGGACGAGATGGTGGAGGCGGCGGGGCGCATCGACGAGATCGACCCTGCGGAGTGCCGCAAGGTGGTGGAGGAGCGCTTCGGCATCGACCACTTCGTGGCCCAGCACGAGGCCGCCTACCGACAGCTGCTCGGCGAGCAGCCGGCCTGAGGCGGCCCGGAACGCCCGGAAGGTCACACCGGTGAAGCTGCTCTACGACGACGTCCACCTGATCGCCGACCCTCTGTACGGGTACCTGCGCATCTGCCTGTCGCGGGCCGGGGAGATCGCTGAGGCCGACGTCATCGACAACCCATGGGTGCAGCGGCTCAAGCGCATCCATCAGCTGCAGAGCTCATGGTGGGTGTTCCCCACGGCCGAGCACAGCCGCTTCGCGCACAGCCTCGGCGCCATGCATCTGGCCGGGCAGCTGGCGCGGCAGGTGCACCCCACGCTTGCCGAGGTCGAGCCCGGCACTCCCTCGCTGCCGCTGGTCGAAGAGACCCTGCGGCTGGCCGGGCTGCTGCACGACATCGGCCACGGCCCGTTCAGCCACTTCTGCGACGAGGAGTACTTCCAGCCCGTGTTCGGCATCGACCACGAGCAGATCTCGCAGTACCTCATCGTCAACGAGCTCGGGGGGCTCGTCGCCGAACTGCGGCGGAGCCCGTCGGGTTCGTTCGCGCCCGACGAGGCGGTGGACCCCTGGCACGTTGCCTTCCTGGTGCGGGCGGAGGAGGGGGCGGGCGCCCCCGGCCAGGACGCCGGCCCCATCCCGCGCTGGGTCCGGCTGCTGCACCGCGCCCTCTCCGGCGCGGTCACGGTCGACAACATGGACTACGTGCGGCGCGACGCCTACATGTGCGGCGTCGCGCTCGGCCCCGTGGACGTCGACCGCCTCATCTACTACACGTTCTGCACGCCCGACGGGCTCACGTTCCACAAGCGCGCTCTCGGAGCGCTGCGCGCCTTTCTCAACGCCCGCTTCTACATGTACGAGAACGTGTACTTCCACCGCATAGGCCACGCCATCGACCTGCACCTGCACGAGATCTTCCGGCCGACCATGGAGCTCATCCTGCCGCGGAGCCCCCTTGACGATGAGGCGGCCTACCGCCGCCTCACGGAGTGGTCGCTGTTCACCAGCGTGGAAGCGTGGCTGGACGAGCCGCTGGAGAGCGAGAAGCGCGCCCTGGCGGAGCAGTGGCAGTCCATCATCCACCGGCACGTGAAGTACAGCATGGTGTACGAGCATCACGTGGAGCGGCAGCAGCCCCTGCCCGCTGCCCGGGACATGACCCGCGAGGAGTTCCACGCCGCCATCGTGAAACGGCTGCCGGCCGCGCTGCGCGACCTGGAGTTCGTGGTGGACATCGCGTCACAGGACCCGCGGCCGCTCAACCCGCTCGTCGGACCCAAGCGTATCGCCGTGTACGACCCGGCCACCGACGCCATCGAGGAGCAGCTTCTCAGCGGCATCCTCGAGTTCGTGCCGGCCAAAGCGCACCTGTACCGCGTGTTCGCGGTGGGCCGGCAGTACGAGCGCGAGCTGGCGCTGGCCGCGCGGGCGGCGCTCGAGGAGGCCGAGCCGCCGAGCCTGGTCAACCTCTGAGCTCCCGACCCGCGCGGCGCGGGCGGCGACCGGGGAGTGCCCGCACAGGACCACCGCTGTCGCAGGGGTCCGGGGCGCGAGCGGGTCCGGCTCTCTTGTCCGCGGGTTCAGCCGGGGTGCGTCATGGCCTCCGGCCGCACCCAGGCGTCGAACTCGTCCGCCGTGACGTGGCCGGAGGCCAGCGCGGCCTCGCGCAGGGTGAGGCCGCCGAGGTGCGCGCTGCGCGCGATGGCGGCGGCCTTGTCGTAGCCGATGTGCGGGCTGAGGGCAGTCACCAGCATCAGTGAACCCTCGAGGTGACGATGGATCGCCTCGAGGTCGGGCTCGATGCCCTGCGCGCAGAAGCGGTCGAAGGCACCCACGGCGTCGGCGAGCAGCTCGGCCGACTCGAGCAGGCCGTGCAGCATCACCGGCTTGTACACGTTGAGCTGCAGGGTGCCCTGCGAGCCGGCGAACGCCACGGCCGCGTCGTTGCCGAACACGCGCACGGCGACCTGCGTGAGCGCTTCAGCCTGTGTGGGGTTCACCTTGCCGGGCATGATCGACGAGCCGGGCTCGTTCTCGGGGATGCGCAGCTCGCCGATGCCGCTGCGCGGCCCGGAGGCGTACAGGCGCACGTCGTTGGCGATCTTCATGAGGTCGCCGGCCAAGGTGCGAAGTGCGGCGCTGGCGTTGACGACGGCGTCGTGCGTCGACAGTGCCGCGAAGAAGTCGGGCGCGGGGTGGAAGGGACGGCCGGTGAGCTCTGCGATGTACTCGGCGGCGAGCTCGGCGAAGCGCGGGTGCGTGTTCAGGCCGGTGCCGACGGCGGTGCCGCCGAGGGCCAGCTCGTGGAGGCCGGGCAGCGCGCGGTGTACCGTGTCCAGCGCCTGGTCGAGCTGCGCCGCCCAGCCGCCGATGACCTGGCCGAGCGTGACCGGGACGGCGTCCTGCAGGTGGGTGCGGCCGACCATGACGACGTCGGCGTAGCGGTCGGCCTTGACGCGGAGGGTGTCGCGCAGCTGCTCGACCGCCGGGACCAGGACGTCCTCGAGCACCCCTGCCGCGGCGATGTGCATGACGGCGGGGAAGGTGTCGTTGCTGGACTGCCCCATGTTGACGTCGTCGTTGGGGTGGATGGGCATCCGGCCAGCCGGCGCGCCGTTTTCACCGGCGCCGGCCGCAGGGCCCCCCGCCTCCCGCGCCAGTTCGTTGGCGCGCGCGGCGATCACCTCGTTGGCGTTCATGTTGGACTGGGTGCCGGAGCCGGTCTGGAAGACGACGAGCGGGAACTCGTCGTCCCAGCGGCCGTCGGCGACCTCCTGCGCGGCGCGTCCGATGAGGGCGGCGCGCTCGGGGGCGAGGAGCCCCAGCTCCTCGTTGGCGCGCGCCGCCGCGAGCTTCAGCACACCGAGGGCGGCGATGACGGGGCGGCCCCAGCGGAAGCGCTCGACGCCTATGGCAAAGTGCTCCACGGCGCGCTGCGTCTGGGGGCCCCAGTAGCGGTCCGCGGGCACGCGGACGTCGCCGAGGCTGTCGTGCTCGATGCGCCAGTCGTCGCTCATGGCGCGAGAAGCCTACCCGTCCCGGTGGGATTCGTAGCGGACGCACTTGCGCCTGCACCCACCTGAATGGATACTAGCTGGCATCCACGCGGCGGAGGAGAGCAGGTGGACGAGAGCGTCGAGCTGGAGTCAAACGTGCCGCAGCGGCGGGCCTCGTCCGTGAGGGGCCGCGTCTGCGTCCCCTTCGAGAATCCGTTGTCCACGCTGCCGAAGACTGCCCAGAAGATCCTCGCCGCGGCCCGCAAGCTCCTCGTCGAGCGCGGCTACGAGGCCATGACGCTCGAGAACGTGGCCGCCGAGGCCGGCGTGAACAAGGCGTCCATCCGCTACAACTTCGGTAACAAGGCCGGGCTGGTGACGGCCGTCCTGGACTCGTACATCCACGACGAGTGCCGGCGGCTCGTCGGCACGGCCAAGGACGCGCCCCGGGACGAGGTCGTCGACAACGCCGTGAGCGGTATGCGCGACATGGTCGTGGAGGCGGAGAACTTCTCGGGCTACTTCGACATCCTGCCGTACGCGTTCCGTGAGCCCGAGCTGCGCGAACGCATGCTGTCGCTGTACAAGTGGTGGTACCTGCAGAACCTGGAGTGGCTCGGCCTGCGGGACGTGCCCGGCGTGGAGCAGAACGAGACGCTGGTGGGTCTCGGCGAGTTGGTGTGCGCCGTGATCGACGGCCTGTGCATCCAGGCGGGGCTGCAGCCCGAAGGCTTCGACATGGGCCGCGCCATGAACGTGTTCGGGCTGCTGCTGCGCGCCGGGTTCGACGAGGTGTGCAGGCAGGCCGGCGTGGACCAGCCGGCCGAGGCCGGCTGACGGGGCTGCCGGCCGCACCGCGCGCCCGGACGCGGCGGCCCGGGGGCCGGCGGCGAAGCCGGCCCGGCCCGCTCGGCGCACCTTGACACCCCGGCGCGCCTCACTAGAATGTCCCCACCCAGGTGGGTAGAATCGCCGGATCGGCGGCCACCCGACACCCGAGGGGGCTCTATGAGACGAAACCTGTTCGCGGGCCGGCGGCGCAGTGAGGGCGTGACCTTCGAAGTCCTCACCGGCGACGACCTGCGGGACATCCACGCCGGCACTCTGGAGGTCCTGGACCGCACCGGCGTGTTCGTGGAGGACGAGGAGGCCCGCGCCGTCTTCGCCGGCGCGGGCGCCGGAGTCGATGAAACGACGCGCGTGGTGCGCATCCCGCCGCGCGTGGTCGAGGAGGCCGTCCGCACCGCACCGTCCCAGGTGGTCCTGGCCGGCCGCAACCCGAAGAACGACATCGTCCTCCAGCCGGGCCGCGTGGGCTTCACCAACTTCGGCGAGGGCGTGAAGGTGGTCGACCCGTACACCGGCGAGGTGAGGGTGCCGATGAAGGCCGACGTGGGCCTCACCGCCAAGGTCGTCGACTACCTCCCCAACGTGGACGTGTACGAGCGCGCCATCACCGCCATGGACGTGCCGCAGGACATCGCCCCCCTGCACCAGGCCGAGGCGTGGTTCACCAACACCTCCAAGCACGGCTTCATGGGCTCGGGCGACGGCTTCATCTCGGAGAAGCTCCTCGACATGGCGGCCGCCATCGTCGGGGGCCGGGACAAGCTGCGCCGCCGGCCCATCATCTCGTTCATCACCTGTCCCGTGAGCCCGCTCAAGCTGGTGCAGGACACCTGCGAGATCATCATGACGGCGGCCCGCGGCGGCGTCGCCGTCAACATCCTCAGCATGGCCATGGCCGGCGGCTCGTCCCCGGTCACGCTCGCCGGCACGCTGGTGACGCACAACGCCGAGGTGCTGGCCGGGCTCACGCTGAGCCAGCTCACGCAGCCCGGCGCGGCGGTGGTGTACGGCAGTTCCACCACCGCCATGGACCTCAGGCTCGCAGCCGCGTCCGTCGGCTCGCCCGAGTGTGGCCTCATCAGCGCCGCCGTCGCCCAGATCGCCCGCTTCTACCTGCTGCCCAGCTGGGTGGCGGGTGCGTAGGGCGACTCCAAAGTGGTCGATGCCCAGAGTGGCCACGAGAAGACCCTGACCGGCATGTTGCCGGCGTTGGCAGGCGCCAACCTGATCTACGGTCTGGGGATGATCGAGTCGGGCATGACCTTCGACTTCGGCCAGCTCGTCATGGACGACGAGTTCGCCGGCCTCATCAAGCAGTGCGTCAACGGCATCCCGGTGAACGACGAGACGCTGGCCCTCGACGTGATCCACGAGATCGGGCCGTTCGGCGACTTCCTGAGCCACGATCACACCATGGCCCACATGCGCACCACGTCGCAGCCTGCGCTCATCGACCGCCGCGTGCGCGACGAGTGGGCGGAGATGGGGAGCAGTACACTGCACGAACGGGCGCTCGCCAAGGCCCGCGTCATCATCGAGACGCACGTCCCGGACCCGCTGCCGGACGGCGTGCCCGAGCAGCTGGCGGCGATCGTGGAGAGCGCGGGCGCCGCCGCGGAGGTGAGCTGATGGGCACCATTCGCACGAGGATGGGCGACGGCTACGTCGTGCATCTGACGCCCGGAGGAGCTCCGCGCCGACCTGGAGGCCGGCTGCGCCGAGGCGGTGAAGCGCGCCAAGGTGCCGCCTCTGGAGGAGAACGAGTTCGAGTACCTCTACGACCTGTTCGCCATGCCCCAGCCGCATCATGGGCGTGGAGCCGGGTCACGAGGTCATCCTGACCAAGGACGGCTCCGTCAACACGCTGTACTCCGCCCAGCTCTCGAGCGGGGTGGGCCTGCCCCTCTCCCGGGAGCAGGCCTTCCGCGTGTTCGAGCGCGCCTTCTGCTTCGACACCATGGAGATCGGCCACCCCGACTACTCGTACAAGGCGGTCAAGCCCATCGTGGCGCTCGAGGCGACCGGCGTGGAGCAGGCGCTGCTCACCACGATCATCCCGGTGTTCTACGGCGCCATGCCCAACTTCGGCCTGTACGCGCAGCCGGACGGGCCGTTTCCCAACCCGGCCGACCTGCTGCCGCGCGGCGAGACGCAGGCCGCGCGCGACGCGCAGATGGCCATCGCCGAGGCCTGCCGCGAGGACATGCTGTACGTGTCCAAGGCCATGGCCGAGGTCGGCGCCGACGGCATCAACTTCGACACCACGGCGTCCATCGGCGACGCCGAGTTCTACGCGACGCTGCTGACGGTGGAGGAGCTGGCCGAAGACGACCCACCTCGCCATCGAGGTGGGCATGGCGGCCGAGTTCGTCCTCGGCTTCCACGGCGAGGTGGAGTAGCAGGGGCAAGCGGCTCGCCGGCATGTGGCCTCACCAGCAGGTCAAGGTGGTGGAGGAGGCCGGCGCGCACATCTTCGGGCCGGTCGTGAACACCAACTCGCGCAAGTCGGTCCCCTGGAACGTGGCGCGCTCGGTGACCATCGTGAAGGAGTGCTCGCGGGTCGCCGAGATCCCCGTGCACGCCAACGTCGGTATGGGCGTCGGCGGCGTGCCGATGTTCGAGGTGCCGCCGGCCGACGTGCTCACCAGGGCCAGCGCGGCCATGGTCGAGATCGGCCGTGTGGACGGCTTGTAGGTCGGCACGGGTGACCCGTACGGCATGTCGATGAGCCACGCGCTCGCGTCGGGCATGGGCGGCATCAGGACCACCGGAGACCTGGTGGCCAGGGTGCAGCTCCACACCAAGAAGCGGCTCCCCGAGGCGAAGAAGTACGTGGCCGACAAGCTCCACGTGAGCGTGGACGACCTGGCCGACTCCACCGTGATGCGCGGCCTGCGCCAGGAGCTGGACATCGGCGTGATCACCGCGGTGCCCGGCGCCCGCAAGGGCATCGAGGCCAAACGCAACATCTCCGAATTGCTCGACGTGCCGGTGGCCTGTCTGAAGAGGCTGTAGAGGGACGGCGGCCGAGGTCGGCCGAGCCCTCATGCCCCAACGCGGGCGTGCTCGCCGCCCAGCGCGGCGAGCACGCCCGATCGGGTGCCGATCCTCGAGTGCATCGACTGGGCGCGGATGGCCGGTTTGGCAAGGGCCGGCCCTCAGTGTGGTGGGTACCGAAGTCGAGCCTCCTGACGCCGTGCGCCGGCGGCGCACGAGGCGGCTGCCGGAGGGAGAGGAGAGTTGTCCATGGGATTCAGGGCATCGGCGCTGGCGGCGCTACGAGGCGAGCTTCCGGAAGGGCTGCCGTACGCGCCGCGCCTCGACCTCTGGCACACGGCCCGCCTCGCCTCGGGGACCATGCCGCGCCAGTACGAAGGCGCATCCATCGAGGAAATCTGCCGTGCCGAGGGCTGGGGCATCTACCTGCTGACCGCCAGCTTCGTCGGCCTGATCTCCTCGGACGAGGCCATGGCGCAGAGCGCCCTCGGCCTCTACGCGCCGCCCGAGTGCGGCTACCGGCTTGCGTTCGGGGACGGTGTCGGCATGACGTGGCGACGCCGCGGCGAGCTTCTCGATGTGGAGGCCGAGACGGACAGCGGCACACTGCACACTACGCTGAGCCACACCGCCGAGATGCTGCGCAACGGGATCACGTATCCGTGGGTCTCGGAGCCTCTCGTCAAGAAGTTCAGCGACTGGCGCGTGGTCGCCGACCTGTTCCGCTCACTGAGGCTCGTTCCGGACCCGGAGACCTATCGCGGGGCTAGGCAGCGCGTCGGCGAAGACGGCGCCGTGATCTCGGCGGCCAGCGAGCCGGGATCCCCCATGCATCACGTCCAGAAGCACTTCTTTCCCGGCACGGAGTTCTACCTGCTCTACAACGATCGGCGGGCGGAGCTCGAGGAGTTCGCGGCCGCCATCACGCCCTTCTACGAGCAGCTGCTCGAGTTCTATGCGCGCGCCGACGTCGACGGTGTGACCTGGGGTGGCAACTTCGACGAGACGATCACGTACGCGCCCTTCTTCGAGGAGCAGATCCTGCCCTGGCTGCAGCGCGCTTCGGACGTACTCCGTCCGCGTGGCATCCCCCTGCTGACGCACTGCGACGGCGAGAACCGCGGGCTGATGGAGCTCATCAGGACATCCGGCATCGACGCCGCGGAGTCCGTCTGCCCGTATCCGATGACGGCCCTGACCCTGCGCGAGTATTACGAGAGCTGGGGTGACGACCTGTGCATCGTCGGAGGCATCCCGGCCGAGTACCTCATCCCGGAGCAGACGTCGATAGACGATCTCTCCGACTATCTGAGCTACCTGCTGCGCGCCGTGGCTCCCGGTCGTCGTTTCATCGCGGGTGTCACCGACGCCGTGCCGCCGGACGCCGACTTCGACCGCTTGCGACGCGTGCACGAGTTCTTCGAGGGCCGTGGGAGACTGCCGCTCGCCGTGGGCCCGATGCCCGACATCTTCGGCGAACGCGCGGCGGCGACCGCTCCGCGGGCCGCGCCGGTCCAGGACGAGTTCATCGCGCTGGAGGCCGCCGTCCTCGCCGGTGACGAGGCCGGCGTCGCCGACGCCTGCCGGCGTCTGCTCGCAGCGGGACAGACGGGGCGGGCGATCCTGGACGGCGGCCTCATCCGCGCCATGGACGTCATCGGAGTGCGGTTCGCTGCTGGTGAGGCGTTCATCCCGGAGATGCTGCTCGCGGCTCGCGCGATGCAGGCGGGAGTCGATGCGCTGGAGCGCGCGCTCGTCGACGAGGAGGGCGCCTCGCGGTCGCAGGGGTCGGTCGTCATGGGCACCGTGAAGGGCGACCTCCACGACATCGGCAAGGACCTCGTGGTCCTCCTGCTGCGTGGCGGCGGATTCGACGTAGTGGACCTCGGCACCGACGTCCCGGTCGAGGAGTTCCTCCACGCGCTGCGCGAGCATCGGGCTCCGCTCCTGGGTCTCAGTGCCCTGTTGACCACGACCATGCCGCAGATGGCTCAGGTGATCGACGCTCTGGTCGCGTCCGGCGAGCGCGACCGCGTGCGCGTCATGGTCGGCGGTGCTCCGGTCACGGCACGCTTCGCCCGCGACATTGGGGCTGACGGCCACGGCTCAAGCGCCGGCGATGCGGTGACCGTCGCCCGCCACCTTCTGGCGGAGGTCCGTGGCGGGTCGCCGGAGTGACTGCCCATGCCCGGCCGTGCGCCGAACGCTGGACCTCAGCGTGATCACGGCGGCGGGCCGGGGCCGGCGGACGATCGGCGTCGAGACATGACGCGGACCACGGGCGCGTCCGCGGTGACGCGGGCGCGGGGCCACGCAGCCGGGTTCCCGCGTCCGTTCTGGCTGCTGCTCACCGGCGGCTGGTTCATCTACGTCCTGGGCTACGAGGGCGGCTTTCCGTTCGAGTCCATCTATCTCAACGAGAAGCTGGGCATCTCGGTCACGGCGATCGGCCTGATCTACGGGTTGTCGCAGCTGGCCGGCCTGCCGGCCCAGGTGGCGGGCGGGGCGGTGCTCGACCACGTCGGCCGCCGCACGGTCATGCTGTTCGGCATCCTCGCCACGGTCGTGCTGTTCCTGGGTCTCGCCTTCGTACATAGCATCCCCCTGGTCATCGGCCTCATCGTCTTCGAGGCGGCCTTCGGCTGGGGCATGTTCCAGATGTCCAGCAACGCCATCGTCAGCGACGTGCTCCCCGAGGCGCGACGCACCGAGGGCTACAGCATCACGAGGACGGCCTCCAGCGCCGGCATCGTGGTGGGTCCGCTTCTGGGCGGGCTGCTGCTGCGGCACGACCCGAGCTTCCGCTGGCCGTTCATCGCCGGCGGGGCGTTCTGCTCGCTCATCTTCGTCATTGCGCTGGTGCGGCTGCCGGAGACGCGACCGGCGCTCGCCGCCGCGCACAAGAGCGTGCGGGCCACGTTCGCCGGCTACGTCACCGTGCTCAAGGACCGGCGCATGCTCACGCTCGCGGCCGTGACCCTGCTGCCGCTGTACTGCCACGGCCAGTTCCTCATGACGTTCCCGATCCTTCTCAAGGGCACCGTGGGGATGTCGTCGAGCGCTGTGGGGTTGATGTACTCGGTGTACGCGCTGAGCAACGTGCTCGTGCAGTACCCTATGGGGCGCCGCTTGCGGCACGCCGACCGCATGAAGGTGCTGGCCGTGGCCAGCACCTTCATGGGCGTCGGCCTGTTCGGCGCCGCGTTCGCGCCGCGCGGCGTGGCCACCGCGGCGTTCGTCGTGGTCGTGAGCTTCGGGACGGCGCTGCTCATGCCGTTCAGCGTCACGGCCATCTCACACCTCGCGCCCCTGCGACTGCGCGGCCGGTACATGGGCGCCTGGACGCTGGTGTGGACCGCAGGCGTCGCGCTGGGACCGATCTTCGGCGGGCTCCCGATGGACAGGCTCGGGGGGCGCGGCGCCTACACGCTGGTGCTGGCTGCGGGGCTCGTCGGCGCGGCGCTGTACCTGGTACTGTAGCGGCGCGGGACGATGGAGCGTCGCGACGACACGCCCGGTGTCAGTTGAGCGCTACTCGCCGGCCAGGGGTGAGATGCGCCGGTGTCGCAGTGAGCCGGAGCATTTCGCCCGCTCTGCGGGCGCTGACCTCGTCATGCCGACCGACGTCAACGCCGAGATCGAGCACTTGGTGAGCCTCATCGCGGCCGAGGCTCACCCTCTGCGCACACATGCCGCACACCATGCAGATCGGCCGATCCCCGTGGCTGGCCAAGGGACCGCTCAGGATCGCAACTATCCCCGTATGGATCCTGTCGTCGAACGAGCAGCAGGTACGAGCCGGATCTCGACCTCACAGCCGACGGCCCGCGCGTACCTTTTGAGCGTACTCACAGAGGGCGAGTGCTCACCGAAGGTCTCCAGCCGCGAGACGGCGCTCTTGGTCGTGCCCATCGATGCGGCGACCTGCTCTTGGGTGAGTCCGGCCCTGGCGCGGGCGGCCAGGAGCTCGCGGATGAGGCCGTACTCGTCGGCCCGCTCGGCGTAGGCGGCGGCGAAGCCCTTGCGCTTCATGGCCCGGGCCAGGAACTCGTCGTGATCGTGGGCGACCGGGCGGTACTCGCGCTCAGCCATCACACACCTCCTTCATCCTGCGGCGGGCGGTCTGCAGGTGTCGCGCCGGCGTCGTCGGCGTCTTCTTGACGAAGGCGTGGAGCACGACCACCCGCTCGCCGATGAGATAGCAGTACAACGCCCGTCCGACGCCCTCGTGGCTGCGGGGACGGAGCTCGAACAGGCCGCCTCCGAGGGCTCGCGAGTGCGGCATCCGCAGGTCTGGGCCGAACTCCATCAGCAGTTCGACGAGGCGCGCGTAGTCGGCCAGCACTCTGACCGGCCAACGCTCGATCTCGGCGAGTGCGCGTTCGTTGAAGTATTCGACGGAATACAGCCTGACTCCGAAGTTAGCGGATACGCGAACACGCGTCAATGTGCGACGGCGGTCGAGGGTCCTCACCGACCCATGATATGGAGATGGACTGCCCGCAGGGAGGATGACGATCGTCGGCGCCGGTTGACGTTGCCAGGCAGCGCACGCACAACGGACGCCGAGCAACCAGGCGGACGTCGCGCGCCCCCTGGTGGACGGGCATGATTGGATCTGGCGCACCAGGGCTCCGCAGCCGTGCCGTCCGGCAGGCCTGGAATGCGCCCGGGGCGGCGGGTCAAGCCGAGCGGGCCTCCAGCGCCTCGCGGATAGTCCGCCCGAGGCGTGCGGCGCCCTCGCGCAACTCGTCCGGCGCGTACATGCTGAAGCCCAGGCGGATGCCGCGGTCGGTGCGGTCCACGGCGAAGCGGGTGCCCTCCATGAAGCCGACGCCGTTGGCCTCGCCGGCAGCGACGAGGTCGCCGGACGCGAGGCCCTCAGGCAGCCGGACGAGCAGGAAGAGGCCGCCGGCCGGGCGCGCGAAGCGGCAGCCGGCGGGCAGGTGCTCGGTCAGGCCTTCAACAAGCGCGTCGCGGCGCGCGGCGTAGTGGCCGCGCAGGGACTCGACGTTGGCCTCGGTACGCGCCCTCGAGCACGAGTCGCGCGGCCACCAGTGAAGTGAACTGGCTCATGCAGCCGGCGCTGTCGAACACGGCGCGTTCGGTGAACTCGAGCACGCGACCCGGTCCGGACGTGACCCAGCCGCAGCGCAGGCCGGGCGAGAGCGTCTTGGAGAAGCTGCCGAGGCGGATGACGTGCTCGTCGGCGCCGTCGACGTCGCTCGCGATCCGCCAGAGTGACGGCGGCGGCGGGGCGTCGTACCAGAGCTCGCGGTAGGCGTCGTCCTCGATGACGATAAGATCCTCTTCGACCGCGAGCTCGACCAGCTTGCGTCGCCTGGCCGCGGACATGCACACGCCGACCGGGTTGTGGAAGGTGGCGACGGTGTAGACCATGCGCGGCCGACGTCCGCTCGCGCGCACGTCCTTGACGGCCTGCGCCAGGCCCTCGACGTCGAGGCCGTCGGCGTCCAGCGGGACGGCCACGAGGTCGAGCCTCGTGTCGCGCGCCATACGGATGCCGAGGCTGAAGCCGGGGTCCTCCATGAAGACCACGTCACCGGGTTCGACGAGATGCGCGAACAGCAGCTGGATGGACGGCGAGCAGCCGTTGGTGACGGCGATCTGCGGCAGGTCGACCGGCAGGCCCTCGACGGCCGCGATGTGCTGCGCGAACGCGGTCCGCGCCGCGCCCGGCCCCTCGTTGACGCCGTAGTTCAGCGCGGCCTCGCCCACGGTGTCGGTGACCCACAGCATGGCGTCGCGGATCGCGGCCACCGGGATGAGCCGGGGGTCGGGGTCGCCCCAGCGCAGCTCGATGATGCCGGGGCGCATGATGGCCTGGGGTTCGACGACGAAGTCCACGGACGCATTGTATCGGGCGGGGCAAGGGCGCCCGGCGGGCGTCCTCGTCGGGAGGCGTGCGACGCCGCCCTGTGGCGTTGCGCCCGCCGGCGCCCGCCGGGCCGTTTTGCCGCGGTCGGCGGGCGTGCTAGCGTGAGGCCGGCGCCGCCGCAGGCGGGCGCCGGTGTATGACGTGCGGGAGGTCATCGGGTTGAGGGCATCGCTCATGGTCACGTGCCTCGGCGACGCCCTGTACCCCGAGGTCGGGGAGAGCGTCATGGCCGTCCTCCGCAACCTGGGCGTGACCCTGGACTTCCCGGCCGGCCAGACGTGCTGTGGCCAGCCGGCCTTCAACAGTGGGTACGTGGACGACGCGCGGCGCTCGGCCCGCGCCTTCATCGACGCTTTCGAGGGCAGCGAGCACGTCGTCTCGATCTCCGGGTCGTGCGCGGCCATGGTGCGGCAGCACTATCCCCTGCTGTTCCCGGCGGGGCGCGAGCGCGCGCGGGCCGAATCCCTCGCCGCGCGCACCTGGGAGTTCTCGCAGTTCCTCACCGACGTGCTGGGCGTCGAGCGCCTTCCGGTGACGTACCGTGCCGTGGCGACCCTGCACCACTCCTGCCACACGATGCGCCTGCTCGGCGTGCGCGAGGGGCCCGAGCGCCTGCTCGGCATGGTCGACGGCCTGGAGTACCGGCCGCTGGCGCGTGCCGAGGACTGCTGCGGCTTCGGCGGCACCTTCGCCGTCAAGATGGCGGCGATCTCCGGCGAGATGGTCGACCGCAAGGCGAGCCACGTGCTGGAGACCGGGCGCCGGCCTGCTCGTGGGCCTGGACATGAGCTGCCTGATGAACATCGGCGGCCGCCTGCGGCGCCGCGGGGCCCGGGTCGCCGTCAAGCATCTGGCGCAGGTGCTGGCCGAGGGCTGGCGGGTCGACGGTAGGACGGCGGCGGCGGGCGGAGCGGCAGGAGCGGCCCGCGCGGCAGGAGCGGCCCGGTGACGCCGAGTCCCGGACGCGAGCGGTTCGATGCCCAGGTGGCCAAGGCGCTCGGCGACCGCCGTCTGCAGGACTGGCTGGCGGACTTCCAGCGGCTGGGCCAGGAGGCCTACGTCGAGGCCATGGGCGAGTTGGACGACAGGGAGGCCTGGCGCGACGCGCTCTCCGAGATCCGCGCTCATACGGTCGCGAACCTCGACCGCTACGTGGACCAGTTCGCGACCAACGTGGAGGCCAACGGCGGTCACGTATTCTTCGCGGCGACGGCCGCCGAGGCGCGCGAGTACGTGCTGCGGGTCGCGCGGTCCATCCCGGCGCGGCGCGTCGTCAAGGCCAAGTCCATGGTGACCGAGGAGATCGACCTGAACGCCGCGCTCGAGGCGGCCGGCATGGAGGTCGTGGAGACCGATCTGGGCGCGTTCATCGTCCAGCTCACCCATGAAGACCCGTACCACATCATCGCCCCGGCCCTGCACCTCACGCTCGAGCAGGTGCGCGAACTGTTCTCCCGCGAGTCCGGCGAGGATCTGCCCGCGGAGCCCGATGTCCTGGCTGCCTACGCGCGCCGGCGGCTGCGCGAGAAGTTCCTGACCGCCGAGCTGGGCATCAGCGGCGGCAACTTCGGCATCGCCTCGACGGGCACCGTCGTGCTGGTCACCAACGAGGGCAACGGTCGCATGTCGACGACGCTGCCCGGTACCCACGTCGCCGTGATGGGCATGGAGCGCCTGCTGCCGGATTGGGAGAGCCTGGACACGGCGCTCACCCTGCTCACGCGCGCCGGCACGTCGCAGCGCATCTCGACGTACGTCAGCGCCATCTCCGGGCCGCGGCGGGACGGGGACCGGGACGGCCCGGACGAGCTGCACGTCGTGCTCCTCGACAACGGCCGCTCGCGGATCCTCGGCACGCAGTACGAGCCGGTGCTGAAGTGCGTGCGCTGCGGGGCCTGCCTCGACCACTGCCCCGTATATGGCTGCATCGGCGGGCACGCGTACAGCCGGGTGTACACCGGGCCGATCGGTGCCGTGCTCACGCCGCTGCTGGATGGGCTCGACGAGCACGTCGAGCTCCCGTACGCGTCGAGCCTGTGCGGGGCGTGCGTGGACGCGTGCCCGGCGCGGGTGCCGCTCACCGACCTGCTGCTGGCGCTACGCGCCGAGGCCGTCTCTTCGGGCCGTCAGCCGCGGAGCTGGCGCGCGGGGATGCGTGGCTACGCCGAGGTCACGGCGCGCCCGGCCATCTGGGACGCGGCCGTGCGTGCGGCGGGCGCGCTGGCACGCCCGTTCGCGCCCGGCGGGTACGTGCGCTCGGCGCCCGGCCTGCTCGGCAAGTGGACGGCCGCCCGCGACCTCAAGGTGCCGGTGGCCCGCAGCTTCCGGCGTCGCCGGCGCGAGTCCGGCGGCCGGGGGAGCTGACGGTGGACCGCGAGCAGTACCTCGGCCGCATCGCGTCGCGTCTCGGGCGTCGCCGCGACCAGGCTGTGCCCCCCGTGCCCCGGCGTGCGTCCGCCGCGGCCGGGCCGGACCGCGAGGCGCTGGTGCAGCGCTTCTGCGAGCGCCTCGCCGGCGTCTCCGGCGCGGCGGTCGTGGCTGCCGACCGCGCCGCGGCGCGCGCCGCGGTCGAACGCCTCGTGGCCGGGCACGGCATGGACGCTGGACTGCCCGGCGGTGCTGCGCTGGCCGGCCGTCGAGGGCCTGTGCGCCGCCGATCCCAGCGGCGCCGACTACGGCCTGAGCGAGGCGCGCTGGGCGATCGCCGAGACCGGGACCGTGGTGCTGTGGCACGACGACGCCACGCCGCGGGCGGCATCGCTCGTCCCGCCGGCCGCCGGGGTGTTCGTGCCGGCGTCGGCGATCGTGCCGCGGCTCGGCGACATCACCGCGCGCCTCGCCGCGACGGAGCGGCGCGACCTGCCTGCCTGCGTGACCTTCATGAGCGGCCCGAGCCGCAGCATGGATATCGGCTACGTGAGCTGCATGGGCGTGCACGGCCCGGGCGAGGTCGTCGTCTGGGTCATCGCCGACGAGTAGCGAGCGGGCGCGCGCCGCTTCGCCGGCGCGCCCGTCCGTTGCTTCGCCGGTCCCTCATCGTCGTCACGAATGCGGAGCCGGCAGATGAGTCCGTGCTCTCACGCCCTCGGGAGCGCCGGGCCTGCCCGGCGGTTGCCCCGCAGCGCGCTGTGGGTTCCGGGGGCCCGTGAGGTGGGAGCCGCGTCCGACGGCGTTGCGGACGGGCGCCGCATAACGTAGCGGTCCTCGTCGTCCCGGTAGAAACCGGCGACGTACTCCTTCTCGGCGAAGCCCAGAGCTTCGTAGCGGCGCACGTCGTCGGCGTGCGCGGGATCGACCGTGAGGAAGCACGCGGCGCCCGACGTGGCATCGACTTCGTCGAGGAGGGTCTTGAAGAGCCGCGTGCCGATGCCGCGCCGCCGGTACTCGGCGGCGACCATCACCTTGTGCACGAAGAGTTCGCCGCCGAGTACCGGGAAGGCGACGATGGCGCCCACCAGGGCGCCGCGCTCGCGCGCGACGAAGACCCAGGCGCCGTCGATCCAGATGCGCCACACGTGCTCTCCGTCCGGGATGCGTTCGGGGTGGGCGCCGTCGCTCCAGGCCACCGCGTCGAGGGCGGCCGTCGCCGCGGCGTCGCCGGGGCGGGCGGTCTCGATGGCGAGGCCGGCCCCGGCGTCCTGGCAAGCGAGGGCGCCTGGTGCGACGCCGGCAGGGCGCTCCATGATGCCTACCTCCGGACGGCGGTGAACGTGATGGGGCGAGTGTACCAGTCTGGATCACCCTTCGGTCCCGGAGACCCCAGGGGGCGTAGAAAGCTCGCGCCGCCGCGCAGCAACGGTGGGGCTCCGCTCGATGGGCCGCGCGAGCGACCGGCCCGGGGCGGTGTCGAGGGTGGGCGGGAGAGGACGGGCGAGCACGGTGTCAGAACGCACGTACCCGCATGTCCGCGTACGCCGACAAGGGGCAGACCCAGCCCCGTGATCAGGCGGCCCGCCGCGTTCTCGCCCGGTCCAGGCGGCGTCGCAGTGGCGTAGACCATGAGCGAGTCCGCAGCGCCGCTGAGCTCCGCCATGTCGCGCAACGCAGCGGGCGTCTGCGGCGGACAGGTCGCGCAGATGAGCTGTGGCGTCGCCCACCCCGCCGCGGGTCATTCCGACGGAGCGGGAACCTCGCGGCGAGGGTCGCCCTCGGCTTGTGCGCCGGATCCCAGCGGCAGCACGACGCGACCGAACAGGCCGTTCCAGAGGTGTGCGGCGGCGACGTACATCGCACCGATGCCCGTGGCGACCCCCACCCACCCGGCGACGATCCGGACGACCTCGCTGCCGGCCCACTCGCTCGCGGCGAGCAGTACGAACAGGGTCGTCACGCCGACGAAGACGATGTAGAGGGCCCGGTCCTTCGTGCGGGCAGCGACCGTCATGACCGCGGAGAAGGCGCCCCAGACCAGAAAGAACCATGCCAGAGAAGTCGCTCCGGCGGCCAGGTCGGCAGCGCCCTCGACGAAGCTCAGCCGCGGCAGGAGGATGATGAACGCAAGCAACATCCAGAAGAACCCGTAGGCGGAGAAGGCGGTCTGGGCGAAGACGTTGCCTTTGCACCACGCCTGCCAGCCGGCGATCACTTGCGCGGCGCCGCCGAAGAAGAAGCCCATGGCGAGGACCATGGCGTCGAGCGGGTAGCCGCCCGCGTTGTGGATGTTGAGCAGCACCGTGCTCATGCCGAACGCCATGAGGCCGAGCACGGCAGGGTCGCCGGTCGCGTCCCTGGGATCGAGCCGTGTCATCTCGGGGCTGCCAACACGTCGCGAAGCTCCTCGATCACGGCGGCGTCGTCGATGGTCGCCGCCGTCGAGGACCCCGGTACGGGCTTGGTCGGCGAGCCCGGCTTCATCGGCAGCTCCTCTAGGCCTCGGCAGCTGGCCTCGGCTGCCGCGCCCCAGAACTCGTCAGGCCGCTGGATCGACGCACGGTACGCGGCCTCGTATGGTCCCTCCACGCTCCACTCCTTCTGTTCCGGGGCGCACGTGCGACGGGGAACGCGTCGTGACTTCTGCCACCATCCGATTGGTGGCCACCAGTCGTTGGACGCACCATAGCATCTCCGGACCGGCTGTCAAACGCCGCGGTACTGGAGTGCCCGGCTTCCCGGCGGCGCACGGCCGGCGACCGTGGTCCTGCAGGTCCGCCGACGAGGAGTCCGGCGACGGCACCGCGTCAGAGTCCTCTTCACGGCGCCCACGGCCGACGATCTCAGGGGGCGGTTGGTCGACGACCAGCTCGCGGTAGGACGTACACGAAGGGCATGTATCCGCGCCGCTCGCAGGACCGTTGCGCTGCGTCGTTCCCGCGCGCGGGCGTCATCGTCCCTGTCCTCTTCGCAGGAACGGTCTTCGCGACCGGACCCGCCTCCTGCGCAGGGTCACAACCACGGTTCGTCCCCGGGCCGTCTCGGCGCCTGCTCTGAGAGCTCCGCCAGGCCCTGCTCGAGCCGGTAGCGGTAGCACGCCAGGCACAGCGGCCTCTTCTCCTGCTCCTCGGCCGGGAGCGGGATCAGGCCGAACACCTCGCGTCCGATGGTGCGGCCGCAGTCGGTGCAGCGCCAGTACCAGTAGGAGTTGGGGTACGCCTCGTTGTCGCTCATGGTGCGTGCCGCCTGGTTCGTACGCTCCTGCGGCGCCGGCTCCGCTCAGGCCTCGGTGGCCACCACGGGGTTCCGCAGCACGCCGATACCCTCGACCTCCACCTCGGCCACGTCGCCGGGCTTCATGGACAGCTTGGGGTCGCGGAACACGCCCACGCCGGCCGGCGTGCCGGTCAGGATGAGGTCGCCGGGCTGCAGCGTGAGCACGTGCGAGGTGAACGACACGAGCTCGCGCACGCCGAAGATCAGCTGGCTGGTGCTGCCGTCCTGCAGGGTCTCGCCGTTGAGACGCTGGACCACGCGCAGTTCGCCGGCCTCGCCGAGCTCGGCGACCGGGACGATGCGTGGTCCCACCGGGCAGAACGTGTCGTACGTCTTGCCGCGGAACCACTGGCGGTCGCCGAACTGCGCGTCCCTGGCGCTCACGTCGTTGCCGCAGGTGTAGCCGTACACCGCGTCCAGGGCGTCGTCCGCCGCGAGCTTGTGACACTCTCGGCCGATGATCACGGCAAGCTCCGCCTCGGAGTCCACGTGGCCGATGCCGTCGGGCATGAGGATGGGATCGCCGTCGTTGCAGAGCGCCGTGGCGAACTTGGCGAAGAGGATGGGGGACTCCGGCAGCTTCTTCACGCCGCCCTCGACGGCGTGGTCCTTGTAGTTCAGGCCCACGCAGACGATCTTGGGCTCGGTGCGCCCGAAGCGCTCCTGCCACTCGGCACGCCAGTCGAACATCGGTCTCCTTCGCTTCAGGCGGTCTGACGGGACGCCGGCTCGTCGCCGGAGGCAGCCCGGCCGGAGCCGCGGCGGGACTCCGCGGCGCTTCCGGCCAGCGCCTCCGCGACCAGTTCGACGGTGTGGCACACGCGCTGCCCCAGGCCTCTGCGGCGCAGGCTGCTCGTGAGCTGCATCCGGCAGCCGGGGCAGCTCGTGACGACGACGTCGGCGCCGGTGGCGGCCACCTCCGCCGCCTTGCGGGCGCCGATCTTCTCGGAGAGGGCTGCGTGCGTGAGCAGGAACGATCCGGCCCCGCCGCAGCAGACCTCGGCAGAGGCGAGCTCGGCGAGCTCGTGGCCGGCCACGCGGGTGACGAGTTCGCGCGGCTGGGAGCGCACGCCCTGGCCGCGCGCCAGGTGGCACGGGTCGTGGTACGTGACGCGCAGGCCGGCCGGGGCGGAGGCCGCCGGCAGGTCCGCGCGCTCGGCGAGGTACTCGGTCGCGTCGGCCGCGCGCCCGGCGACGGCTTCGGCGCGCGGCCCCCACTCGGGGTCGCCGGCCAGCAGCCGCGGGATGAAGTGCTTGAGCGCGGAGCCGCACGTGGGGCAGGCGGTGAGCACGGCTTCGCCGGGCATCTCCTCGAGCGTCTGCACCAGCGCCTGGGCCAGCTCGCGGGCGGTGTCGGTGTCGCCGTGCATGAGCATGGGCACCCCGCAGCAGTGGTTCTCGAGCGGGAGGGCGACGCCGATCCCGGCGCTGCCGAGCACGGCGACCAGGGCACGGCCGATCTCCGGGTACACGTACGTGATCATGCAGCCCGGGTAGAAGACGACGCGCCGGCCGGAGGCGAGCGCGTCGGCCGAGCCGTCCGCGGACGTCAGCGGGCGGTCCGGAAGCTTCGGCAGGACCGCGTTACCCAGCCCCGGCACGGGAACCCGCGGCACTCCGAGGCTGTCGTCCGGTCCCGGCGCCAGCACGAGGTCCTGCAGCCGCGCGGCCGCGGCGGCCCCCGCCTTGAGCACCTTGGGCCGCTTGACGGCCGCGAATGCCGCTGCTGCCGCCGGCGACACGCCGCGCCGGCGGACGACCTCCGCCCGGGCCGCCAGGATCACGTCGTCGATGCGCACGCCCGACGGGCAGCCGGCCACGCACGCGGTGCAGGTGAGGCAGAGGTCCAGCTGGCGCAGGGCCTCGTCGTCGGGTTCGATCTCGCCGTTGAGCAGCGCCGCGGCGATCGCGACCTTTCCACGGGCCACGGAGCCCTCCCGGTGCGTCTCTTTGTACACCGGGCACACCGCCTGGCAGTTGCCGCAGCGCATGCAGGTGGAGATGTGCTCGCGCAGCTCCTCGAGCTCGCTTCGCCCGGCCTCGCGCATCAGGCCCTCGTCAGGGTGACGACCTTGCCGGGGTTGAGCAGGTCGTCCGGGTCGAGGGCTCGCTTGATGCGCTCGGATACCTCGACGCCCACGTCGCCGATCTCCCACGGCAGGTACCGCTGCTTCGAGGTGCCGATGCCGTGCTCGCCGCTGAGCGTTCCACCGAGCCGCAGCGTCGCCGCGAAGAGCTCGTCGATGGCGGCGTTGACGCGGGCCATCTCGACGGGGTCGCTCTTGTCGCAGAGGATGCTGGGGTGAAGGTTGCCGTCGCCGGCGTGGCCGACCACGCTGATGGCCAGGTCGTGCTTCTCGGCAAGCTCGGCGACCAGCTCGAGCATCGCCGTGATCTGGCTGCGCGGCACCGTGGCGTCTTCGACGATGATGGTGGGGCGCAGCCGCGCGACTGCGGGCAGGGCCGCGCGCCGCGCGGCCCACAGGGAGTCGCGCTCGGCGCCCATGGCGGCCTCTATGACTTCACCGCCGTGCGCGCGCAGCACCTCGAGCACCGTTGCGGCTTCGCGCTCGACGACCTCGGGAATGCCGTCCACCTCGATGAGCAGTGCAGCCTCGGCGTCCTCGCGCAGGCCCACGTGCGTGAAGTTCTCGACGGCGACGATGGTGGTGTGGTCCATGAACTCCAGCGTCGCGGGGATGACGCCAGCGCCGACGATGGCGACGGCGGCGTCGGCGGCGACCTTCTGGTCGTCGAAGTACACCAGCATGCTGCGCATGGCCTGAGGCCGCGGCCGCAGCTTCACGGTGATCTCGGTGATGATGCCGAGCGTGCCCTCGGAGCCGACCATGAGCTTGACCAGGTCGTAGCCGGTCACGTTCTTCACGGTCTTGCCCCCGGAGCGCAGCACGCGGCCGTCGGCGAGCACGACCTCGAGGCCCATGACGTAGTCCTTGGTGACGCCGTACTTGAGGCCGCGCAGGCCGCCCGAGCACTCGGCCACGCTGCCGCCCATGGTGGCCACGGCCACGGAGCCGGGGTCGGGCGGGTACATGAGGCCGAGCTTGCCGCATGCCTCGTCGAGGTCCTTGATGATGACGCCGGGCTGCACCGTGGCGGTGAGGTTCACGGCGTCGATCTCGACGATGGTGTCCATGTCGAGCATGCAGACGACGAGGCCGCCGTCGACCGGCGTGCTGCCGCCGCTCAGGTTGGTGCCGGCGCCGCGGGTGTAGACCGGCCGGCGGTACCTGGCGGCCGCCCGCACGACGTGCGAGACCTCGGCCGTCGTGCGCGGGAACACGACGGCGACGGGGATGCCGGGCACGGCGTCGGCGGCCGCGTCGAAGCCGTAGCAGACGAGCTCTTCCGGCTCCGTGACGACCTGTTCCGGCGCGAGCCCGCCGCGCAACTCGCGCAGCAGGTCGAGCACGGCCGGCGCCGGCTTGCGGCCGGCGGCGCTCATCGGCGCACCCCCGACCGGCGCATCGCCGGCGTCGCGCGCGGCGAGCACTCGCGACTCCGCCCGGAGCGCCTCGAGGAACCGCTCGTTCTGCTCCGGACGTCCGACGGTCACGCGCAGGTGTTGCGTGAGGCCCCAGCCGGTGCACGGCCGCACGATCACGCCGCGGCGCAGCAGGCGGTCCCAGAGCTGCTCGGCGTCCTCACCCGCGTCGAACATGACGAAGTTGGCCTGGCTGGGCTCGACCGCGAACCCCCACCCCGTGAGCGTCTCGGTGAGCAGCCGCCTCCCCGCGATCGTCTGTGCCACGCAGTCCTCCAGCCACTCAGTGTCGGCCAGCGCCGCCGGCCCGGCGACGATGGAGAGCCGGTTCAGATTGAACGGCTCCTTGATGGTGTCCAGCAGCCAGCAGACGCGCTCCGGTACCAGCGCGTAGCCGAGTCGCATGCCGGCGAGGCCGTACGCCTTGGAGAACGTGCGCAGCACGATGACGTTGTCGCGGCCCTCCTTGAGCAGGTCGAGGCCGTCGGCGTAGTCCGGGTCGTCCACGAACTCGCAGTAGGCCTGGTCGAAGACGACGGTGACCCCCTCCGGCAGCGACGCCATGAAGGCGTCGACCTCGTCGCGGCGCACGATGCAGCCCGTGGGGTTGTTGGGGCTGCACAGCCAGACCAGCTTGGTCCGCGGGCCGACGGCGGCGCGGACCGCCTCGAGGTCGTAGTGGAAGTCGCGCAGAGGCACCACGTGCACGCGCCCCTCCATGAGCTTGGCCGCCTCGGCGTAGCGTCCGTAGGTGAGGTCGGCGACGATCACGTCGTCGCCGGATCCGCAGAACAGCTGCGGGATGAGCTGGATGATGACCTCGGTGCCGTGGCCGACCACGACGTTCTCGGGGCCCACGCCGTTGTGCTCGGCCAGCACGTGCTTGAGGTCGAAGAAACTCTGCTCGGGGTACTGCCACAGATTGTGCAGCTCGCCCTTGATGGCCTCGAGCGCCTTCGGCGACGGGCCCCAGGCGTTCTCGTTGGAGGCGAGCTTGACCAGGTCGGTGAGGCCGAGCTCGCGCCTGACCTGTTCGGTGGTGTAGCCGGCGATGTACTTCTCGAGGCTGTAGACGGCCTCGCGGTAGCAGCTCTCGCCGGGCAGGCGTTCGGTGCTCATCGCCGGCCTCAGGAGACGCGTGGCGCGGCCGGCCGCAGGTGCGGCCGGCCGAGCACGTCGGGGTTGACCACGTAGTGCGGCGTCTCGCCGCGCAGGGTCCGCACCACCTCCAGGCAGGCCTTCTCGCGGACCTCCTCCTCGGAGACCCTCGACATGAACGCCGTGTGCGGCGTGAGGATGACGGTGTCGAGCGCGTAGAGCGGGTGGCCGGCGGGCAGCGGCTCGGGCCAGAGCACGTCGAGGGCGGCGCCGGCGATCTCGCCGGCCTGGAGGGCCGCGGCCAGGGCGTCGTCGTCGACGCAGGCGCCGCGGGCGGTGTTGATGAGGTAGGCCGAGGGCTTCATCGCCCTCAGCTCGGCCTCCCCGACGATCCCTCTCGTCTCGTCCGAGAGCAGGCAGTGCAGCGACACGTAGTCGCCCTGCAGCACCTCGCCGAGGCCGGTCTTGCGTACGCCGAAGGCCTTCATGGTGGCCTCGTCCACGTAGGGGTCCGAGGCCAGCACGGTGAGGCCGAAGGCCTGCGCTCGCAGGGCGACCGCCCTCCCGATGCGCCCCAGACCGATGATGCCCAGGGTCTGGTGGCTGATGCGGTCTGGCTTGCCGCAGGCCTCGTAGTCCCACCTGCCGTCGAGGATGCAGCCGTGGTGGCGCAGCAGGTTGCGGCCCAGGGCGAGCAGGAAGCCCATGGCGTGGTCGGCGACCTCCTGCGTGCAGTAGTCGGGCACGTTGGTGACGACGATGCCGCGCTCCGTGGCCGCGTCCATGTCCACGCTGTTGAAGCCCGTGGCCATGAAGGCGACGTGGCGCACACGGGGCAGCGCGTCGAGCACACGCGCGGTGAGCGGCGCGTAGGCGCAGATGAGAGCGTCCGCCCCGGCGCAGGACTCGATGAGGGCGTCTTCGCCCTCGAGCTCGTAGCGGACGAACTGGACGTCCAGCCCGCAGGTGTCGAACACGCCAAGCTCCACGAGCATGTCCGAAGCGCCGCGTTCGGTCTGGATCACGGTGTACATCGACGTCCTCCGCCGGTCGGCTTGCAGTGCGCGGGAGGCCGGAGGTCGCTCACGCCACCGGCCGCAGGCCCCGGCGCGGGAAGCTCACGTGACGCCGTTCTGGCCTACGTTCTCGCCTTCCCAATTGTAGAAGAACTTCTCGGTGCGCATCACGTGCCAGGTCTCGGTGGCGCTGATGCCGTCGATCGCCTCCAGGTCCTCGTTGAGGAACTTGAACAGCCCCTCGGTGTCGGGCAGGAACGCCTCGATGAGGATGTCGAAGCTGCCGGCCAGGTAGGCCACGTAGGCGACGTTCTCCATGGCGGCGAGCTTCTGGCCGACCTCCTTCACGCGTCCGCGCACGGCCTTGACGGCGATGAACGCGTCGATGGGAAAGCCGATGGGGGCGGGGTTCACGCGGGCCATGACCATGATGGCGCCCGCGTGGGTGAGCCGGTCGATGCGCTTGCGGACCGTGGGCTCGGAGACCCCCACCGTCCGGGCGATCTGGGCGTAGGTGAGCCGCCCGTCGTGGCGCAGCAGCTTCATGATGTGACGGTCGAGCTCGTCGAGCTCCAGGACGCCGTGCGGCATGGAGCCCTGACGGATCAGTGGCTGTGATTCAGAATCCATAGCGGTTCCGCCTCTTTGTGGTCGGTACGTGCCCCATTAGGGATGATGCAGTTCAGTCCCCATCTGGAATCGTAACATTCTGTTGTGAATCCGTCACGTAGTAGTTGCCAGAGAGCAGTGCGGCTGCTACTGTCGCGGGGCCGAGACACCTCACTCACTTCTCAGCAAGGAGCAGCTCCATGCACAAGATCGTCCCTCTCTGGTCCGTCCCGCGCTCGATCTCCACCGGGTTCGAGCGCATGATGTTCGAGCGCGGCGACTTCAAGGTCATCCACGAGCCGTACGGCTACTTCTTCTACCTCGAGGCTGCGCACAAGGAGCCCGTGGGCATGCAGCCCCAGGAGGGCCATCCCCGGACCTTCGAGGGCACGACCGAGATGATCGAGGCCGCCTCGGCCGACAAGCCCGTCTTCTTCAAGGACATGGCGTACTACGTCAGCGACATCGCGGACGAGGAGTTCATGAAGAAGTTCACCAACACGTTCATCATCCGCGACCCCGCCCTCACGCTCGTCTCCTACCACAAGCTCGACCCCACCGTCACGCTGCGCGAGATCGGCTTCGAGTCGCAGTTCAAGCTGTTCGAGCTTGCCAAGGAGATCACCGGCGAGGTCCCCGCCGTCGTGGACGCCGAGGACCTGCTCATCGACGCCGCCTCGGTGGTCAAGCAGTACTGCGAGAAGACCGGCATCCCGTACCTGCCCGAGTCGCTCACCTGGCAGCCCGAGTTCAAGCAGGAGTGGAAGGACTGGGAGATGTGGCACCTGGACGCCGGCGACAGCACCGGGTTCCAGCGTGACATGGAGGACTTCGGCTATACCGTGGACGACGTGCCGGAGCTCAAGGAGATGTACGAGCAGTGCATGCCGTACTACGAGAAGATGTACGAGGTGCGCCTGAAGCCGTAAGGCCCGCCGCGGCGGTGGGGCGGGCCGGCCGGATGAGCAGGCCCGCCCCACCGTGCCCCTTCGTCAACCTCCGGGTTCACCCATGACGCCCGACACACCGCCCGCAGAGCTGATCACCCCCTTCGGGGGCCGCCTCGTCGACCTCGTCGTGCGCGACGAGGCGGAGCGCAAGGCGCTCTACGAGCGCGCCCGACACCTGCCCGAAGATCACCCTCTCGCTGCGCGGCCAGTACGACCTCGAGATGCTGGCCGTCGGCGCCTTCTCGCCGGTGGACAGGTTCATGGCGCGCGACGACTACGAGGCGGTGCTGCGCGAGATGCGCCTGCACGACGGCACCGTGTTCCCCATCCCCTTGGCGGTGCCGGTGTTCGGCGGCGCTCTGCGGCACCCGGGCGAGGTGGCGCTCACCGACGAGGGCGCCACCGTGCTCGCCCTGCTCGAGATCGACGACGTGTACCGGCACGACAGCATGCGCGAGATGCGCGCGGTGCTCGGTGCGCCGCCGACACCGCGCACCCGCTCGTGCGCGAGGCCGAGCGCTGGCCGACGCACTACATCGCCGGGCGACCGCGCGTGCTGGACCTGCCGCGCCACCGCCTGCACGGGCCGCTGTGTCTCACGCCGGCGCAGACGCGCGAGCGCCTCGCAGCCATGGGGCACGAGAACGTCGTCGCCTTCCAGACGCGCAACCCCATGCACCGTATCCACGAGGAGCTTACGAAGCGGGCCGCCAAGGCCGTCGGCGGGTCACTGCATGATCCACCCCGCCGTCGGCGTCACACGGCCCGAGGACGTGCACCACGCGTTGCGCGTCGAGGCCTACGAGGTCCTGGTGAGGAACTACTACGACCCCGCCGACACGGTGCTCTCGCTCATGCCGCTGGCCATGCGCTTCGCCGGGCCTGCGAGAGGCGGTGTGGCACTCCATCATCCGGCGCAACTACGGCGCGTCCCACCTCATCATCGGGCGCGACCACGCCGGGCCCGGCAAGGACTCCAAGGGGAACCCCTTCTACGGGCCCTACGACGCGCAGCTCCTGGCGGAGAAGTACGCCGATGAGGTCGGGGTGCAGCCCATCGAGTTCGAGGAGCTCGTGTACCTCGCCGACGAGGACCGCTACGAGGAGGCCGGCAAGGTGCCGCCCGACGCGCGCGTCCTCTCGATCTCGGGCACCCAGGTACGCGAGGAGTACCTCGCCAAGGGCAAGAAGCTCCCCGAGTGGTTCACGCGGCCGGAGGTCGCCGAGCCATCCTGCAGCGCGGCGACTACAGCCGCGCGAAGCGGCCCGCCGCGTACGCCCTCTGGACGTGACCCGGCCGCCTGAGGTCGGCCGGCGCGGCTGCGACCGCGCGGGCAGGCGGACGGGCCCACGCCAAGGATGCTCGACCGGGCACGCACATCGTTGTCTTCTGGTCGGTCCTCGTTACGATGTGGACAGGCGAGGACGGAGGGGGGCGTGCAGCGAGGCTCACCAGTGCAGCCGGCCGGTCGGGGCGCCACGTGAGTCCTGCCCGTCCTGCGAGTTACCTCGCCGCCGACGACTTCGCCTTCTGCCCGAAGTGCGGCAGCCCGCTGGACCGGCTCCGGCCGTCGGCGACTGCCGTCCTGCCCCACGGTCGGCCGAGCGGAAGACGGTCACCACACTCTTCTGCGATTTGGTCGGCTTCACCGCCATGTGCGAGGCTGCTGACCCGGAAGACGTGGACGTCTGCCTGCGTGAGTACGGCACTCGCGCGCGCGAGCTCATCGAGCGCTACGGTGGCACGGCGGAGAAGTTCATCGGCGATGCTGTGGTCGGCGTGTTCGGCGTCCCGGTCGCTCACGAGGACGATGCGGAGCGGGCCGTGCGGGCGGCTCTCCGCCTCGTGCGCGCCGCCGCCGAGATCGCGGCTCCGGACGGATCGCCGCTGCGTGCCGCGCGGGGGTGAACACGGGTGATGTACTCGTCCGCGGCGGAGGTGCTGTGAAGACGCCGGACAAGGCCTGGTCACGGGCGACGCCGTCAACGTAGCGGCGCGTCTGCAGGCGGCGGCGCCGCCGGGCGGCGTGGTGGCAGGTGCGCTCACCTATGAGCTCACGCGCCGCGTCGTGCGTTACGAGGCGCTCGCGCCTGTCGCGGCCAAGGGCAAGTCGGAGCCCGTGGAGGCCTGGCTGGCCCTCACTCCGGTCTCCCGCACGGGTCTCGCCGGGGACGATGCCGTTCCAGCCGCGGCTCCTTTCGTCGGGCGCGACGTGGAGCTCGCCGCCCTCGAGCACGAGTTCGACGAGGCCGTCCGTTCGGGGTCGACGCGGTCGGCGCTGATCGTCGGCGACGCGGGCATGGGCAAGTCGAGGCTCGTCGCCGAGCTATCCCGACGGGTCGATTCGCGTCCGACGCTCGTCGCCTGGCGCCAGGGTCGCTGCCTGCCCTACGGAGAGGGTGCGGCGTTCGGGGCGTTCGCGGAGGCCGTCAAGAGCCACGCAGGCATCCTGGACACCGACGATGCCGAGGCACGCCGGCAGAAGCTCGACGCCGTCGTTCCCGCCGTCGGCGACCGCGAGTGGTTGCTCGAGCGATTGGGCGCCCTCGTCGGCGTCCCGGCGCCCGGGTCGACGGTCGAGGAGAACGTCGCCGCGTGGACCCGCTTCGTGGCCGCCCTCGCGGCACTCCGTCCGCTCGTGCTGGTACTGGAGGACGTCCACTGCGCCGACGACGGCTTCCTCTCGTTCGTCGAGAGCCTCGCGGGGCCGTCCGGCGCTGGTGGCGCACGTCCTGCTGGTCCTGACCGCGCGGCCCGAGCTCCTGGAGCGCCGGCCGGGCTTCCCTGCACCCGCGGCGGCCGGGGACGGCACGCGGCCTCCGTCCGTCCTCCGCGTCGAGCTGCCTCCGCTGGGGGAGGCCGCGGTGCGCCGCATCGTGGCGGCCGTCGGCGGCGGACGACGTCGGCGGTGAGCTCGCGGAGCGCGTGGTGCGGTCGGCGGCCGGCAACCCGCTGCACGCCGAGGAGGCCACGCGTCTCCTCGCCGCGGGCAGTCCGCGGGCGGCGCTGCCCGCGTCTGTGGCGGCCGTGTACTCGGCGCGGCCTGGACGCGCTCTCGCGGCGCACCGCGACGTGCTGACCGACGCGGCGGTGGTCGGGGGCGTCTTCTGGGAAGGGGCGCTCGCCGCCGTCGGGGGACGGTCGCTCCCGCAGACCTGCGAGGCGCTCGAGGCACTCGAGGTGGCTGCGCTGGTGCGCGCTGGGGGGCGCATCGACCATTCCCGGGGAGCATGAGTTCGCGTTCGTGCACGCGATCGCCCGGGAGGTCGCGTACGGCAGGCTGACGCGCGCCGCCCGGGCTCACCGGCACGCCGCCGTGGCCGAGTGGCTGGAGACAGAAAGCGGAAGGCAGGGAAGGTGTCTTCGTGGACGAGCTCGCGCATCATCGGGCGCTCGCCTGCAGGCTGGCCGTGGCGGCCGGGGAGGCCCGGCTCGCCGACGTCGTGAGGGGCCGGCCGTCAGGAGTGTCCGTGAGGCCGGCCGGCGGGCCGCAGCTATCGACGCGGCTGAGGCCGAGCGCTGGTACGGCGTGGCGATGGAGCTGGTCGCACGAGGACGACTCCGCTGTACTCCACATTGCTCGCAGAAGGGGGCACGGGCACTGTTGGAGCGCGGGCGCGCCGACGAGGCGAGACGTACCCTGGTCGCTGCAGTCGCCGCCTTCAAGCGCGCCGGGCAGCCGCGGGCGGCTGCGGTGTGGGCCGGCCTCCTTGGCGGGATTCTCGTGGAACATGGACGACCCGGGCTGGCGCGCCGCCCAGGATGAGAGCGAGCGCCTCGTCGAGGACGAGGAACCGTGCGAGGAGAAGGCGCGCGTGCTCTCCGGTGCGGCCTTCAAGCAGCTCTCTATGGACAACGACCTGGTTGGGGCGCAGGCGACCATGGCGCAGCTCGTCGAGGTGCTCACGGCGCTCGGCCTCGAGGACCCGGAGACTGTGGACATCGAGGGATTGCAGGCCGACCTCGGCTGGCGTCTCGGCGACCCTGTGGCGCTCGCGACGCTGCGCCGGCGAGAGCTCGAGCGGCCGTCCAACAACGGCGGTATCGGGTATTGTCATGCCGTGGTCGCCTTCGAAGGGCCCCGCCGCCGCCGTCCGAGCCGCCGAGCATCACGTCGCCTGGTTCGAGCGCACCTCCCAGACGTTCAGCGCCGAGTCGTTCAGGGAGATGCTCTCCTCGTTCACGTTGTGGGCGGGCGAGTGGGACGAGGCTATGGCGGACGCAGAAGTGGCGGCCGCGCGTCTGCGGGGCACCGGCGTGATCGTGGAGTACATGGCCGCCCGGCTCGTCCGCCTGATGCGCGAGGTATGGTGCGGCGAGCGCCCCGCGGACGAGCTCGCAGCCGAGGTCGCCGCTCGCGCCGCGGCGTCGCCGCTCCCTGACGGACGCTTCGAGTGTTCGGTCGCGTGGGCCGCCGCAGCGCTGGCCGGAGGTCGCACAGAGGACGCGAGATCGGCCATCCGCGCCGCGGCCCGAGATGGCGGCTGCAATCCCGAGTACTGCTTCCTGCTCTTCCCGGAAGCGGTGCGCGTCGCGCTGCGGCTGGGAGAAGCTGCCGCGGCCCGCACGCTCGCCAAAGGGCCGGCCATGGACGTACCGGTGAGCGCGCACGTCAGGACTGCTACGGCCGCCCTGCTCGCGGAGGCGGACGGACGCCTCGCTGAGGCGGCGGCCGGCTTCGCCGCCGCCGCCGCCCGCTGGCGCGCGTTCGGCGTGCCGTACGAGGAGGGGCAAGCGCTGCTCGGGCAGGCCCGCTGCCTGGTCGCGCTGGGCAGGCCGGCTGAAGCGGCCGCACCGCTCGCCGGCGCCGCGACGCTCTTCGCGAGGCTCGGCGCCGCGCCCGCGCTCGCTGAGACTGAGGGAATGCTTGCCCGGGCTCGAACAGAGAGCGCCGACTCTGCGTATTGATCCACGGATCGGGGGCTGCCTCGCCGCGGGTAACGGGGGGTGGGGCCTTTCGGCCGGCCGGTCGAGTCGCCGTCCCGAGTACCACCCTCCTGACTCCCGGCATGTCGGCGAATGCTGTCGCGCCCCGCTCGTCGCTCGCCCGGGCTGTCCGTGGGACACCGAGGCAATCGCGACGCGGCCCCGCGCGATCAGCCCAGAGACTCGCGCACGATCTCGGGGTACCGGGTGGCGATGCGAATGAGCGCCTGCGCGGCGCCGGAGGGCGAGCGGCGGCCCTGCTCCCACTCCTGCAGCGTGCGCCTCGAGATGTGCAGCGCAGCTGCGAACTCCGCCTGTGAGAGGCCGATGCTCTGCCGCGCCTGAGCGACCTCGTTGGGCTCGACCCTGGTCGTCCGAGCAGCTTGGCCGGCCTTCATCTCGCGGACGGACTGCAGCAGCTTGACGCCCAGGTCCTCGGCGCTGCTCGGCGCTCCGTTCGGCTCAGTAGTTGCCATCTTCGAGCTCCCTCCGGATCTGTCTCAGGATGTGGCTCGGTATGTCGTCCTTCACCGTCTTCGGATACACAAGGAGCATCCAGATCTCCCCGGCGTGAAGCCGGGCGAAGTAGATGATTCGTGTACCGCCTTGCTTGCCGGCGCCGGGTCGCGACCACCTGACCTTGCGGCAGCCACCGCTGCCTGGGATGACGTGCCCCGGCTCCGGCTCGCCGGCGATCCAGGCGAAGAACTCCAAACGCTCGTCGTCGGACCACATGCGGGATGCTTCTTCCGCGAACGTGGGTGTCTCTACGATGGTGAGCATGTCCAAGTATACGTCAATGACGTAGTTGCGCAACGCTTGCGTCCTGGGTCTCCTGCGGCGACCGTCACCTCGGAGGCGGTTCCTCCGGAGCGGCACGCCTGCAGTATCGGCTGTGGACAGAATGGGCGGAAGGGTTCCAATGGCTTGCTGTCCAGGTCCCGCCGGCATCGCTTCGCCGCAGGAACTGCGGCACGCAGCTCGCCGGCCTCCTCGGGGGCGCAGCTTCTGCTGCCGTTCCGGCTCTCTGCCGCACGATATCCTGAGTCAGCCTCCGTGCTACGTCTTGTCGCCTGTCCGAACGTTGACCGGCAGGACAATGTGCGGGTAGAATCGCATCTACGCAGTAGAATCGCCGGTCCCCGACTCGGTGGGCCGGACGACGGACGGGAGGGTTCCCATGGAAGCGCGTGACTACCTGCGACAGAGGCTCGAGGTGTCGGCCGACGACCTCGCCGTGGTGAACGACTTCCTCACGTCGGACGCCAACCCGCTGATCGACCCGCTCCTCGACCTCGTCGAGCGGTACGGCGGCGTGGACGAGATCAACCGCAAGGCCGACGAGGCCGGCGAGCTCGAGAACCGCATGGCGCGCCTGCGCGCCGAGGGTTCTCCCTTCGTCGCCGGCCTGGAGTGGCTCATCGAGCAGCGCGACGCGGGTGCGTTCGTCACGCTGCCTGAGTATCGCCGCAGCGTGCTCGGCGACGCGGCCGAGCCCATGACCTTCGACGACGAGCACGCGGTCACGCTCGAGATCAGCGCCCTGCAGTACTTCCCCTGGCTCATCGCCGAGGCCGAGCAGGCCATCGAGCGCCGCGAGCTCATGCCCGGCCGCTACATCCGCGTGCGCAACATGGCCGAGCAGACGGCGCCGGGGGAGGACGTCCTGGCCGTCGCGGCCGCCATGCAGATCATCGGCGCCAGTCACGTCGAGACGCTCGACACCAAGGGCATCGACGGCTCCAACGTGCACCTCGGCGGTCCCGATACCATCGCCGGCTACTTCGGCGGCATCGGCCAGCCCAACGACTACCCGCTCAGGTGGGCCGACGAGTACCTGCGCAACCTCACCGAGTACGGCATCCGCCAGGTGCTCAACATCAACAGCGGTACGATCCTGGTCGCCATGCTGCTGCACAAGCTCGGCGTCCGCAACGAGTTCAAGGTGTCGGTGTTCATGGGTGTGGACAACCCTTGGTCGGTGCTCTGGCTCCTCATGGGCGCGCGGCTCTTCGGCGCCGAGCAGGGGACGACCGGCATGGCCGGCCTCAACCTGTCCAACTCCGTCGACGCCGACACCATCCGCGAGTCGTCCGCCGTGCGCCGGGCCTTCGGTCTCGAGCAGGACGTCCGTTTCGAGCACCACATCACGGAGGCGTACAGGTCCATCGTGCGCCAGCCGTACCTGCGCCGCGCCGAGCTGCTCGAGATCGCCGCCGACGTGCCGAACATCTCGGCCAAGCACGAGGGCGGCGATCCGGACGTCGAGGCCACGCGCGACCATCCCAGCGACCTCTTCGACTACTTCGTGCCCAAACAGCAGCTTCTGGACGGCGGGCTCATGCCGGTGCTCGAGCAGAACTACCTGGACAAGCACGAGGCGGTCTGCCGCACCGCCGCCGAGCTCACGCGCGCCGGGATCGGCGTGCACGCAGCCGCGCTGCTGCACGCGCCTCACGGGGTCGTGGTCGGCGCCGGCGCCGCCTGACGGGGGGGTGACGGGCGCCTGTCACGCGGCTACTGTGAGCCGCGTCAGGCGCCCCGCAGCCCGAGAGGAGGAGCGGTGAACGACGAGGTCATCATCACCTGCGCGGTCACCGGCGCCGGCGCGACGGCCGGTGTGCACCCCGACCTGCCCATCACTCCGCGGCAGATCGCCGGCGCGGCGCTCGAGGCGGCGCGCGCCGGGGCCGCGGTCGCGCACATCCACGTGCGCGACCCCGAGACCGGCGCTCCTTCGCGCAAGCTCGAGTACTACCGTGAGGTCGTCGAGCGCATCCGCGAGAGTTCCACGGACGTCATCATCAACCTTACGACGGGCATGGGCGGCGACCTCGTGGTGGACGACGCCCACCCCACGGTGGCCGCGGAGGGCAGCGACCTCGTTCCCGCGCTGGAGCGGCTCGAGCACGTCGAGGCGCTGCTCCCCGAGATGTGCACGCTGGACTGCGGCACCATGAACTTCTCGGATGGGGACTACGCCGCCGTCGTCACGCCCTCGCAGCTGCGCGCCATGGCGGCGCGCGTCCAGGAACTGGGCGTCAAGCCGGAGTTGGAGGTGTTCGACACCGGCCAGGTATGGCTCGCGAACCAGCTCGTGGCTGAAGGGCTGATCGACGGTACGCCCCTGTTCCAGCTCTGCCTCGGCATACGCTACGGAGCCCCCGCCGACACGCGGACCATGCTCGCCATGATCGACCTGCTGCCGCCGGGCGCGCAGTGGGCCGCCTTCGCCCTCGGACGCCTGGAGATGCCGTTCGTGGCGCAGGCGCTGCTGCTCGGCGGCAACGTCCGCGTGGGCCTCGAAGACAACCTGTACCTGCGGCGCGGGGTGTTCGCCGGCAACGCGCAGCTGGTGGAGCGCGCCGCCGGCATCGTGGAGAGCCTCGGGGCACGACCGCTCTCGCCGGAGGAGGCCCGCGGGAAGCTCGGGTTACGGCCGCGGGGAGGCTGAAGGAGTGGAGCCGAGCGTGCGTGGCGAAGGTCCCACCCCCCTTGCACTTCGCCGCGCTTCCCCCGGCGCCGGGCCTTCCTTCCGGGGCCCGGCGCCGGTCCCCCCTCCGCCGGCGGTACACTGACACAGCCGGCGCCGGGTCGCCTGGCGGAGCCAAGGAGGGCGTGAGATGGAGTTGGCAGGCATTCACGGCGCGCGCGTGCTCGTCACCGCCGGGGGGAGCGGCATCGGCAACGCGATCGCGCGCACGTTCGCGGAAGCGGGCGCGCGCGTCTTCACCTGTGACGTGGACGAGGATCTCGTGAAGGCGGCCGTCGCGGGCGGCGCGGCACACGGCGCCTGCCTCGCCGACGTCTCCGACGAGGGCGACGTGGACCGTCTGTTCGACCAGGCGCTGGCACGACTTGGCGGGCTCGACGTGCTCGTCAACAACGCCGGCGTCGGCGGCCCGGTCGCCTCCGTAGAGGACGTCCCGCCGGCGGAGTGGCGCCGCACCCTGGACGTGAACCTCACCGGCGCGTTCCTGTGCGCCCGACGTGCCGCGCCGCTCCTGAAGATGCAGGGCTCCGGCAGCATCGTCAACATGTCGTCGCACTACGGGTTTCTCGGTGGTCCGACACGCTCGCCGTACGTGGCCAGCAAATGGGCCCTCATCGGCTTCACGAAGACGATCGCCATGGAGCTCGGGCCCTTCGGCGTGCGCGTCAACGCCATCGCCCCGGGGGGCGTGGAGGGCGAGCGGCTGGAGCGTGTGATCCGCCTCGAGTCCGAGCAGCGCGGCATCACCTGCGAGCAGTTGCGCGAGGACTGGGTCCGCGGCTGTTCGTTGCGCACCTTCGTCAGACCCGAGGACGTGGCCGCGATGATCCTCTTCCTGTGTTCGGAGCAGGGGGCGCGGATCTCGGGGCAGACCGTCGGTGTAGACGGCCACACCGAGTTCATCTGAAAGCCGGGGCGGCGCGCCCGGCCTGAGGTCACACCCGGTTGCTGCGGCGGTGATCACCTATGTCCGCAGGTCGTATCGACGTTCCTACCATACGACGGCGGTCGTCCTGTAGAAGAGACGATTCTGCGCAGTAACAGCGGCGCGGCCGTTGACGCACCTTGAACGCAGCCACTATCATGCAGCCACTCCGCACGATGCCGGCGGGCCGTCCGGGACGGACGCCCGAGCACGCCCACCCCGCCCAGAGAGGGAGCGTCTGATGGACGACGTAGTCATCGCGGCGGCCTGCCGCACGGCCATCGGCGCCTTCGGCGGCGCCCTCAAGGACGTGCCGCCGTACCTGCTGGCCGCGACCGTGATCCGCGAGGCGATGGTGCGCGCGGGCGTCCAGCCGGGCGACGTCGACGACGTGCGTCTGGGCAACTGCTTCGAGTCGTACCTGACGAAGAGCGTGGCCCGCTCCGCGGCCATCGAGGCCGGCATCCCCGTGAGCGCGACGGCCGTCTCCATGGACCGCGTCTGCGTCTCGGCCATGGAGGCCGTCGTCTCCGGCATGGCGATGATCAAGGCCGGCCTGGCCGACGTCGTCGTGGCCGGCGGGGTGGAGGTCATGTCCGGCGTGCCGTACGCCGTGCCGACGGCACGGTGGGGGGCGCGCCTGCAGAACCAGACCATCGACGACCAGGTCATCGAAGGCCTCTACTGCGGTTCTCGCTACCACCCCTGCCCGCCCTGTGAGGACCCGGAGCGGTATCCGGTCCACGCCCGCTTGCAGGGGCAGCCGTTCATCATGGGCCACACGGCCGAGCTGGTCGCCGAGCAGTACGGCCTCACGCGCGAGGAGCTGGACGAGGTCGCGCTGCGCAGCCACCACAACGTGGAGCGCGCCACCGAGGACGGCGATTTCGCCGACGAGATCGTGCCGGTGGCGATCCCGCAGAAGCGGGGCAAGCCGCCGCTGGTGTTCTCTCGAGACGAGCACTTCCGCCCCGGTCTGACTGCAGTCGACCTCGCCGCCCTCAAGCCGGCCTTCGTGCCGGACATCGGGGTCGTCACTGCCGGCAACTCGTCCGGCATCAACGACGGCGCCAGCGCCATCGTCATCCTGTCGGCCTCCCGGGCACGGGAGCTGGGCGTCACGCCGCTAGCCTCGATCAGGGGCGTCGGTTACGGCGGCTGCGAGCCCTCCGTCATGGGCATCAGCCCGGTCCCCGCCATGCAGGACCTGGAGCGGCGCTCGGGGCTGCGCCTGCAGGATTTCGAGGTGCTCGAGGTGCACGAGGCCTTCGCCTCGCAGTACCTGGCCTGTGAGCGCGATCTCGGGCTGGACCGCGAGATCACCAACGTCAACGGATCGGGCATCGGTCTCGGCCACCCGGTCGGGTCCACCGGCTGCCGCCTCATGGTCACGCTGCTCCACGCCATGCGGCGTCGCGGCAAGACCCTTGGTGTGGCCACGCTTTGCGGCGGCGGCGGCGTGTCGATGGCCGTCGCCCTCGAGCAGGTCTGAGCGAGAAGGTCCGCATGCCTCCCAGACTCATCCCGCGCACGCCGGAGGCCTACGGCTATCCGCTGCTGATCAAGCACCTGCTGCACGCGCCCATGGCTCACGCCGGCGACCACGAGATCGTCTACCGCGACCTGGTCCGCCACACCTACCGCGACTTCGTGGAGCGTGTGCACCGTCTTGCCGGCGCGCTGGCCGGGCTGGGGGTGCAGCCCGGCGACACGGTCGGCGTGCTCGACTGGGACAGCCACCGCTACCTGGAGTGCTTCTTCGCCGTGCCCATGATGGGCGCCGTGCTGCACACCGTGAACGTGCGGCTCTCGCCGGAGCAGATCCTCTACACCATCGAGCACGCGGAGGACGACGTTCTGCTCGTCAACGCGGAGTTTCTCCCGGTGCTGGAGCAGATCTGGGACCGCGTCACCCGGGTCCGGTGTGTCGTGCTCATGAGCGACCTCGCGGAGGCGCCGGAGACGGGGGTGCCGCTGGGCGGCGAGTACGAGGCCCTGCTGGCCACGAGTCCGGCGGCATACGGCTTCCCCGACCTGGACGAGGATACCTGCGCCACCACGTTCTACACCACCGGCACGACCGGCCTTCCCAAGGGCGTGTACTACAGTCACCGCCAGCTGGTGCTGCACACGCTCGGCGGCCTCACCGCCATGGCGATGGCGCCGCATCAGGGCGGCTTCCACGCCGACGACGTGTACATGCCGATCACGCCGATGTTCCACGCGCACGCCTGGGGCTACCCCTATATGGCGACCCTGATGGGCGTGAAGCAGGTCTATCCGGGGCGGTATGACCCGGCCACCCTGCTCGGCCTCATCGGGAGGGAGAAGGTCACGGTCTCGCACTGCGTGGCGACCATCATGTTCATGCTGCTGCGCAGTCCGGTCATGGAGCACACCGACGTCCGCGGCTGGAAGGTCATCATCGGCGGCGGGCCGCTGCCGAAGGCCATCTGCGAGGAGGCGCTCGCCCGCGGCATCGACATCTACGGCGGCTATGGCCTCAGCGAGACGTGCCCGTTCATCGCGAGCGCACACCTCGATCCGGCGGTGACGGACCTCGGCGACGACGCCGAGCTCGAGGTCCGCTGCCGCGCCGGGCGCCCCAACCCGCTCGTGGACCTGCGCGTCGTCGACGCGGAGATGCGCGACGTGCCCCACGACGGCAGGGCCACCGGCGAGATCGTGGTGCGCGCACCATGGGTGACGATGGGCTACCTCAAGGACGAGCAGAGCTCACGCGCGCTCTGGGCCGGCGGCTATCTGCACACCGGCGACGTCGGTTTCATCGACCCGCAGGGCTACCTGCAGGTGGCGGACCGCATCAAGGACGTCATCAAGACCGGTGGGGAATGGGTCTCGTCGCTCGATCTCGAGAACATCATCCTGCAGCACCCCGCCGTGAGCGAGGTCGCCGTCGTCGGCGTGCCGGACGACAAGTGGGGCGAGCGCCCGCTCGCACTGGTGGTGCTGCGCGACGGGGCGCCGGACGACGCCGAGAGCATCCGGCGCTTCGCCCTGGACCACGCGGAGCGCGGCATCATCCCCAGGTACGGCGTGCCCGACCGCATCGTCTTCGTGCCCGAGCTGGACAAGACGAGCGTCGGCAAGCTCGACAAGAAGGTGCTGCGCGAGAAGTACTGCGGGTGATATGCTTTGTTCCCGAAGATTCTCCTGAGAAGTAGGATTCAGTCGGGATAGAGAGCGGATACTCTGCTGGGACGACGGAAAGGATTCGGTACCTCAGTCGCCATGGACACACTCTTCCTCATGGGCAACGAGGCCATCGGCTACGGCGCCGTGCGCGCCGGCGCCGGCTTCGCCTGCGCCTACCCGGGCACGCCCTCCACGGAGATCCTCGAGACCGCAGCCAGCCTCGGCGGCATCCATGCCGAGTGGTGCGTGAACGAGAAAGTCGCGCTCGAGACTGTTGTCGGCGCCAGCAGGGCCGGCGTGCGCAGCATGGTGAGCATGAAGCACGTGGGCGTCAACGTGGCCGCCGACCCGCTGCTCACCCTCACGGAGACCGGCGTCAACGCCGGTCTCGTCATCGTCAGCGCCGACGACCCCAGCATGGCGTCGTCCCAGAACGAGCAGGACAGCCGCAACTACGCCCGGTTCGCCAAGATCCCCATGGTCGAGCCGTCGGACAGCCAGGAGGCCTACGACTTCGTGGCCGAGGCGTTCGCCCTCTCCGAGGAGTTCGACACGCCGGTGCTGCTGCGCTCGTCGACCAAGCTGTCGCACGGACGCGGCCAGGTGCAGCAGCGCGAGCGCATCGAGCCGCCGCAGATCGACTACGTCAAGGACATCACCAAGCACCTCATGGTGCCGCAGTGGGCGCGCCTGCGCACGCGCTTCATCCTGGAGCGGCTCGTGCGCCTGCGGGAGCGCGCCGAGCAGTCCCCGCTGAACGTCATCGAGCCCGGCACGGTGGACTTCGGCATCATCACGTCGGGGGTCGCCTACCAGTACGTCAAGGAGGCCTTCCCGGACGTTTGGGTGCTCAAGCTCGGCATGTCCTGGCCGCACCCGTGGCACAGGATCGCCGAGTTCTACGAGATGGTCTCGCGGGTCGCGGTCGTCGAGGAGCTCGACCCGATCATCGAGGAGACGGTGCGCCTGCTCGGCCTGCCGGTCATCGGCAAGGAGGCCATCCCCGCCGACGGCGAGCTGGACCAGGACATGGTCCACGAGGCGCTGACGCCGTACGTCGACGCCCCGGCGCCGGAGCGCCGGCAGCCGGTCTTTCCGCCGCCGCAGCGTCTGCGGCCGCGGCCTCAGGCCGAGGACCTGCCGGTGCGCCCGCCGGTGCTCTGCCCCGGGTGCCGGCACCGCTCGGTCTTCACCGCCCTCAAGCGGCACAAGCTCGCGGCCATGGGCGACATCGGCTGCTACATGCTGGGCGCCGACCCGCCGCTGAACGCCCTCGACAGCTCGCTCTGCATGGGCGCCAGCATCGGCATGATGGCCGGCTTCAACGAGGCGCTCGGGCGCAAGGCGGCGGCCGCCGTCATCGGCGACTCCACCTTCTTCCACTCGGGCATCACCGGCCTCATCAGCGCCTCCTACAACGAGGCCGAGGGCCTGGTGCTCATCCTCGACAATCGCACCACGGCCATGACCGGCCACCAGGGCAATCCTGGCAGCGGCGTGCGCCCGGACATGACGGAGGGGCCGTCCATCGACCTGCAGTCCCTGTGCGACGGGATCGGCGTTCGCTGCACCACCATCGACGCCAAGGACTACGGCGCCATCGTCGACGCCATCAAGTCCGAGGTGGCCACCCCGGGCCTCGGCGTCATCGTCGCCCAGGCGCCGTGCGCCCTGCTCGTGCGCGAGAAGTCCGGCACGGTGCTCGTGGACGACGAGCGCTGCAACCTCTGCGGGCTGTGTCTGGCGATCGGTTGTCCGTCCATCGTCCCCGAGGAGGACACGGTGCGCATCACCGAGACCTGCACCGGCTGCGGGCTCTGCGTGGAGGTCTGCAAACGCAAGGCGCTCACGCTGGAACCCTCGCAGGTCGCGGGAGGTGTCAGATGAGCGGCGTCACCACGGTGTGCCTGGTCGGGGTCGGCGGCCAGGGTATCCTCCTGGCTGCTTCCATCCTGAGTGAGGCTGCGTCGGCCGACGGGCTCGCCGTCAAGGCCAGCGAGATCCACGGCATGGCCCAGCGCGGCGGCAGCGTGGTCAGCACCGTGCGGTACGGGGAGAAGGTCTACTCGCCCGTGTCCGGGCACGCCGACATCGTGCTCGCGACCGAGCTGCTCGAGGGTCACCGCGGCCTGCGCCTTCTCGGCGAGGGCGGCACGCTCGTCTGCGCGATGAGCACGGTGATCCCGCCGGGCAGCGTCCTCCGTAGGGAGCAGCAGTACCCGGCAGACCTCGCGGCGGAGGCCGAGGCGCGGGGCGTGCGGCTGGTGGCCGTTGACGCCGAGGCGCTGGCGCGCGAGGCCGGCACGGTCAAGGCCGTCAACGTCGCCCTGCTCGGCGCGGCCAGCGCCGTGTTCCCGTTCGCGGCGGCCTCGTGGCAGACGGCCATCGAGCGCGCCGTGCCGGCCAAGATCCGCGCCGTCAACGAGCGCGCCTTCGCGCTCGGGCGCGAGGCCGGGGCCGGCCAGGTGGCGCAGCAGGCGTGACACCACGTGTGGTGCCGGGCGCGGCAGCCGCAGCTGCCGGCCGCGCCCCGCACCGCCCGGACCCGAGAGAGGAGCCGAGGTGCAGATCGCGGGTGCGAGGATCCTGATCACCGGCGGGGCACGCGGCCTGGGCCGCGTCTTCGCACTCGACCTGGCCGCGGCCGGAGCGCGCGTCGGCGTGTGCGACGTCGACCCGGCGGGGCTCGCGAACCTCGAGGCGGCCGCCGGCGCGGACGCCTCCATCTGGACGCAGGTCGCCGACGTGGCCGACGAGGCCAGCGTCGAGGCGCTGTTCGCCGGGTTCGTCGAGCACGCCGGCGGCATCGACGCCGTCGTCAACAACGCCGGTCTCAACCGCGACGGCTTCCTCGTGCGCAAGAGGGGCGACGAGGTCGAGAAGCTGTCGCTGGCCAAGTGGCAGGCGGTCATCGACGTGGACCTCACCGGCGTCTTCCTGTGCTCCCGCGAGGCGGCCTGGCACATGGTCCGCCAGGGCACCGGCGGGGTCATCGTCTCCATCTCGTCGCTGTCGTGGCTGGGGAATCTGGGTCAGACCAACTACAGCGCCGCCAAGGCGGGCGTGGTCGGCATGACGCGCACCTGGGGGATGGAGCTGGCGCGCTATGGCATCCGCGCCGTGGCCGTCGCCCCCGGCCTCACGGCGACCGAGATGGCGAAGGCCATGCCGGAGGAGGCGCGCAAGGCGCTCACCGACGCCATTCCGCTGCGCCGCATGGGCGAGCCGGCGGAGATCGCCATGGCGGTGCGCTTCGCCCTCGAGAACGACTTCATCAACGGCCGGGTCATCCCGGTCGACGGCGGCCTCAGGCTCTGAGGTCCCGGCCGCACCGCACGGCGGTGCGGCTCATCGAGCGCGTTGACGGGCCGCCGCCCCTTGGGCGGCGGCCGTGAAGAGTGACGGACGGAGGTACGCATGGTCACGGTCAAGGTGGATCCGGCACGCTTCGCGCGCCTGCTGGACCCGCGCTCGATCGCCGTCTTCGGCGGCGCGCAGGCTCAGGAGGTCATCAAGCAGTGCGACCTCATGGGCTACGACGGGGAGATCTGGCCCGTGCACCCCAAGAAGGACGAGATCATGGGGCGTGCGGTGCATCGCTCGGTGGACGAGCTCCCCGGCAGCCCCGACGCGGCTTACGTCGGCGTGAACCGCAACCTCACGATCGACATCATGCGCGGCCTCTCCGCGCTGGACGCCGGCGGCGCGGTCTCCTACGCCACCGGGTTCGCCGAGGCTGGAGAGGAGGGCGCCGAGCTCACGCGGCAGCTGCTCGAGGCCTGCGGCGACATGGTCCTTGTCGGGCCCAACTGCTACGGGCTGCTCAACTACGTGAGCGGGGCCATGCTCTGGCCCGACCAGCAGGGGGGCAAGCGGGTCGAACGTGGCGTCGCCATCATCACGGCGTCGTCAAACGTGGGCTTCAACCTCACCATGCAGCGCCGCGGCCTGCCCATCGCCTACATGGTCTCGCTCGGCAACCGCCTCAAGCTCGACTTGCACGACGCCATCGAGCTCTTCGCGCGCCAGGAGCAGGTCACTGCCATCGGGCTGTACCTGGAGGCGCTGCCCGATCCGGCCACGTTCCAGCGCGCGGTCGACGTGGCGCGCGAGCTCGGCAAGCCCGTCGTCGCCATCAAGACGGGACGCTCGCAGGTGGCCCAGCAGGTGGTCATGTCCCACACGGCTTCGCTGGCCGGTTCGGACGAGCTGGTCGACGCGCTGTTCGCGCGTCTCGGCGTGGCGCGCGTCGACTCGCTGGAGGCGCTGATCGAGGCGCTCAAGGTGCTGCATGTGCTCGGGCCGCTGAAGGGCGGGCGCATCGCCGCGATGAGCACCTCCGGCGGGGACCTCACGCTGCTCGCCGACGCGCTCAAGCCGGGGCTGACGCTGCCGCCGCTCTCGCCGCAGGCGACGGAGCGGCTGCGCGCGGTCGTGCACGAGCGCGTCGTCCCGTCCAATCCCTTCGACTACCAGATGTTCTCGTGGGACGACGACGACGCCAACGCGGCCATCTTCGGCGCGCTGCTCTCGGACGACTTCGACGTCGCCCTGTGCCTGCTCGACTACCCGCGCGCCGACAAGTGCGACCAGTCCACCTGGGGCGGCGCGGAGCGGGGCTTCGTCCGCGCCGCCAACGCCACCGGCACCAAGGGCGCCGTCATGGCGACGTTCTCCGACACCTGCTCCGAAGCACGTAGCCGAACGTCTCATGGAGGACGGCGTGGCCATGCTCGCGGGCATCGACGGCGGCGTGGCGGCCGTGAAGGCGGCCTGCGACGTCGGCGCCGCCTGGGCGCGGCCGCCGGCGCAGCCGCTCCTCACCGACCCCGGCCGCGTCCCGGGCGCGGTGGACGTCCTCGACGAGGCCGCGTCCAAGGCCGTGCTGGCCGGGCATGGCGTCCCCGTCCCGGCCTCACGCGTGGCGCACACGACCGAGGAGGCCGTCGCCGCGGCCGAGGAGCTCGGCTATCCCGTGGTGGTCAAGGCTCTCGGCGTGGCGCACAAGTCGGACGTGGGCGGGGTGCGTCTCGACCTGCGCAGCGCGGAGGAGGTCGCTGAGGCGCTCGACCTCATGGCCGGTCTCTCCGAGTCGTACCTCGTCGAGCGCATGGTCGAGGACGCCGTGACCGAGCTCATCATCGGCGTGACGCGCGACCCGCAGTTCGGTCCCTACCTGGTGGTCGGCGGCGGCGGCATCCTCGTCGAACTGATGAAGGACAGTGCTTCTCTGCTGCTGCCGGTCACGAGGGAACACGTGCTCGAGGCGCTCGGCGCGCTGCAGTGCGCCCCGCTCCTGAACTGCTTCCGCGGGTGCCCGCAGGCGGACCTCAACGCCGCTGCCGACGTGGTCATGGCGGTGGCCACCATGGTGGAGAAAGACCCCGGGGCGGTCGCCGAGCTGGACATCAACCCCCTGCTCGTGCTCGAGCAGGGCAAGGGCGCCGTGGCGGCCGACGCCCTGGTCAGACTGAACGCGGAGTGAGGCACATGAGCAGCGACGGCCTGAAAGAGCGCATCATCGCCCGGGCGAAGGAGGAGGGGGCCGCGGCGGCCGGCATCGTCCGCATCGCCGATCTCAAGAACGCCCCATCGTACCCCGCCTACGACGCCGACCCGTTCTACCCCGAGTACGAGGGCGTGGAGTGGAAGGACGAGTTCGAGTCCATGCTGGTCTGGGGGCTGCCGCACCCGGCGGCCGAGCCTGTCCTCGACTGGTGGAGTCTCAAGGTCAAGGGCTTCACGCCGGGTAACCGCGAACTGGCGGCGCAGTCGAAGCGGCTGCGCGTCTGGATGAACGAAGAGCTCGGCATGGGTGCGCTGTCCCTGCCCTACCAGATCGAGTACGGCGGCGCTTTTCTCAAGGACGCCGCCGTCCTCGCCGGCCTGGGCGTGATCGGCAGGAACAACCTCGTCGTGACGCCGGAGTACGGGCCGCGCATCCGCTGGCGCGGCATCTTCATGGCGGCCGACCTGGAGCCGACAGGCCCGCTGGAAGGGTTCGACCCCTGCACCGGATGCGCCGAGCCGTGCAGGACGGCGTGCCCCAAGGTCGCCTTTGGCGGCGGCACGTTCGAGCGCTCTCTCTGCAAGCAGCGGCAGGACCAGCTCGATGTGGACTTCGAGGTGATGGACGGCGCGGTGTTCGGCATCGAGGAGGCGGGCAACGTCACCGAGTACTGCCGCGTGTGTGAGCTGGCCTGCCCGGTGGCGCCGGACTACAGACACGCCGACGTCGCCGCGGCCGGGGAGGCCATCACCTCCGCCGACCAGACGGCGTTCGTCCTGTCCGACGAGCGGTGGGTGGCCTTCACCGAGCTTCTCGGCGGCAAGTCGACGGTGATCCCGGCGCTCGCCGAAGCCGCCGCGTCCGTGGAGACCGCCGCCGACGTCCGCGCGCTTGCGGCCGCCGACGACGTGGCCGCCTTCACCTGCGGGGAGCCGGCTCTGGACGAGTTCCTGGCGGAGCGCGCCCTGGCGGAGCAGCGCGCCGGCAAGACCCGGGTGCTGGCGCGCGACGGACGGCCGCTCGCCTACTTCAGCCTCAAGGCGGCGAGCGTGGGACCTCGCCCGGACACGAGGGTGCTTGCCGCCGGCAAGGGGCCTCGCGAGGTGCCGGCGGTCCTGCTGGCGCGTCTCGCGGTCGACAGCGCCGCGCAGGGTGCGGGTTTCGGCGAGGCGATGCTCCTCCAGGCCCTGAGCCGCAGCCTGCAGGCCTCCAGCACCATGTTCGCCCGGGCCGTGATCGCCGACGCTCCCACCGACGGGGCGCGAGGCTTCTACGAGAAGTACGGGTTCGTGCCGTGCCCGACCGACCCGCGGCACCTGGTGCTGCGCATGAAGGACGTCCGCAAGAGCCTGACGCCGCCGGAGGAGTGACGGCCGCCGACGACGGGGCACGCGGCGGCGGGACGCGGGGCCGGCCCCGCCGCCGCTCCCGCTCCCGACGGCCCTGCTCCGGCCGCCGCCCCGCCACCGCAGAGGCTCGCCCGCCGCCGCTCCGCCGCCGCAGACGCCGCAGCTTGACAGCGGCGGAGCCCGCCGGAGAGAGTGTCCGCCGACTGACCGGTCGACCTGTTGTTCCTCGACGCGCGCGTGGACCGCGGCGCGAGGGGGCGAAAGGAGAGCTCACGTGAAGTGCCGTCAGAGCTGGCTGAGCGCGAGCGAGCGCGACCTCATCATCGAGTCGGCCATGGCCGTGCTCGAGCGCGTGGGCATGGGCCTCAAGGGCGCGGCCATCCTCGGCCCACTGGAGGAGCGCGGCGCGCGGGTCGACCACGAGACCGGCATCGTGCGTATGCCTGAGGCCCTCGTCCGGGAAGCTCTGGCGAGCCTGCCGGAGACGATGGTGATGGCGGGCGCGACCGAGGCGCAGGACGTTGTCTTCGACAGGTGCAACGGTCCGCACTTCAATCCGTCGGCCTGTATCGCGAAAACGCTCGACTTCCGCACCGGCAAGGTCAGGCCCTCCACCCTGCAGGACATCCGTGAGGGCTCCACGGTCATGGACGCCACACCCGAGCTCGATCTGATGTGGACGTTCGCGACGGCGAACGACGTCGCCGTGGAACGCCGCGAGTTGCAGGAGTACCACGCCTACCTCACCAACACGTCGAAGCCGCTGGTGTTCGTGGACTGCCCCGGTGAGACGGCGCCGGTGAAGCGCATCATGGAGGTCCTCAGCGGCAGCCTCGAGGCGCACCGTGAGCGGCCGCGGCTCGGGCTGCTTTGTGCGGTCCGCGCACCGCTCGAGGTGAACACCCGCCTGCTCGACGCCACCTGCGAGCTCGCGCAGGCCGGCATGCCGATCTTCGCCTACTCCATGACCATGCTCGGCGCCACGTCGCCGATCACGGTGGCCGGCACCCTTGCGCAGCTGTGGGCCGAGCTCCTGGGCATGGTCACCGTGGTGCAGACGGCTTCCCCCGGCACGGCCATGCTGCTCTGCTGCGGCCCCGGCATCCTGGACATGCGCACCGGCTCCATGTCACTGGGCTCACCGGAGAACACGCTCTTGGGGGTCGCCTCGGTGGAGATCGGCCACCACCTCGGTCTGCCGGTCCACAACTCCGGTCTCTCGAGCGACGCCAAGCACCCGGGACTGCAGGCGGGCTACGAGAAGGGCATGAAAGCCCTGCCGGCGGCGCTGGCCGGGGTCGACCTCATCAGCGGGGGCTTCGGCGCGCTCGACTCGTCGAGTGTGTGGCACCTGCCCATGGTGCCCATCGACGCCGAGGTGGCGCGGCTGGTCAAGCGTCTCGTCGCCGGCGCGGAGATCACGCCGGAGACGGTGATGCTCGACGTGATCGAGCGCGTCGGCGTGGGCGGCAACTACCTCAAGGAGAAAGTCACGCGTGAGCGCGTGCGCGCAGGCGAGCACTTCCAGCCGGTGATCGGCAGCCGCCTTCCCTTCGAGCAGTGGGTCGCGGAGGGCCGCCAGGAGCTGGACGAGGCGCGCGATATTGTTGAGGGTGCGCTGGCGGCCAGGGAGGCCGAAGGCGGCGGCTCGCTGCTGAGCGACGACCAGCTCGCCGCCCTGGCCGACATCTGCGGCGCCGCCGACTGACGGCGAGCCGGCTACGGCCGGTGGGGGCGGCTGTGGCCGCCGCCGCGCCGGCCGCCTCTACGCCGTCGAGTCCTCCGACACGGGCCACCCGGCGTCGGGCTTGACCTCGGAGTAGACGAGCATGGTCTCGACGCGATCGACGCCGGGAATCGCGGCGATGTCGTGCTTGACCACCTCCCCGAGGTGCTCGAGGTCCCTGACGGCGACGTGGAGGAGGTAGTCGAACCGCCCGGCAACGTGGTAGCAGGCGCGGACCTCGGGCAGGGCCCGCACGCCCTCTTCGAACTCCGCGATGCAGTCTGTGCCATGGCGCACCAGCTCGGCGGCGACGAACGCCTGCAGGCCTATCCCGAGGCTGCCGGCCGCGATGATTGCGCGATACCCCTGGATGTGGCCCTCTTGCTGCAGGCGCCGCACACGCTCCGACATCGCCGACTGGGACAGTCCCAGCGTCTCCGCCAGTCGTGCGTTGGTGAGGCTGCCGTCTTCCTGCAGCTTCACCAGGATCCGCCGGTCGAGATCGTCCACGTCACCCCCGTTCGCGTGCTTGCCGCATGATATGCCCATCCGTGACGCGTCGCACGTCCCGTAGGACGTGCACGAGAACACAGATTAGCACGTCTGAACTCCAGTCAATGGTATCAATCACAGGAGAAATCGCGGAACAGGCGTTGACGAACCGCACGTCCTCTCCATATCATCGGAGGCGCACGGTAGCGGGCGCGCAGGGATCGCGCCGCTGCGGGCCCAGGCGCGTCGGTGTCTTCCGTATCGCCCATGCTGCGGCGCGCTTCCGTACCATCAAAGGAAGCGAAATGGCACGATTCGTTGGAGAAGGCGAGTGATTCCGCCGTTCTCGCTTGCGATTCCGTCATTGGTTCTTGTCCCGCTCGCGAGTGGGTGCTACTGTGCTGCGACCACTCGTTGTTGACAAGCCGGAGCACGGGCTTCTAGAGTGCCTTCCATCTTGTCGAACCACCCGGGCGGATACATTCGCCGTCTGAGGCGGCCGCGAGTGGGGCGGACGGTGCACGGCAAAGCCGGTCAAGGGGGTCGAGCGGGATCGGACGATCAGTGTGTGGGGGGAGCGCCGCGGTCCGCGGGATCGGCGGGCCGCAACCGCCACAGCCGCATGGACTTCGTCCGGGCCACGGCCGGGACGACAGATGGCGGAACGGCGTCCTCCGGGGAGATGGCTTGGCGACCGCCGCCGCGTCTCGCGCGGCCGCGGGCCGCTTGGTCACCCGGACGGCGACGGTAACGAGTCGGCAAGAACGCGACAGGGGGACGACATCGTGACTGATCAGGAGAAGCAGACAGGGTTCGAGGTGGGCGAGATCCGCGAGATCGTCCACGACAAGCGCGTCACACGCCGCGACGTGCTCAAGGGCGCGGCGGCCATGGGCGCCGTCGCGGCCTTCGGCTCCGTGGCGGCTGCGTGCGGCAGCAGCGAGGAGTCGGGGGGCGAGGCCTCGCCGGCGGCCTCCGAGTCAGCCGCTGCGGGCCCCAAGAAGGGCGGCGACCTCAAGGTAGGCATCGGCGGCGGCTCCGCCAAGGATACCCTTGACGCGATGGTCGCCACCAGCGAGACGCAGATCGACTACCAGTTCATGCTCTACGACTCGCTGCTGGGGTGGGATCCGGAGCACAATATCGTCAATCTCCTCGCTGAGGAGTACTCACCCAACGCAGACGGCACCGTGCACACGGTGAAGCTCAAGCCGGACCTCACCTTCCACGACGGCTCGCCGGTCAATGCCGACGCCGTGGTGTACAGCTTCCAGCGCATCCTCGACCCCAAGACGGCGGCCGCCGGCGCTGACCAGCTCGTCGGCCTCTCGCCGAGCGGCATCAAGAAGATCGACGACCTCACGGTGGAGTTCGCGCTGGACAGGGCCAACGTGATCTTCTACGAGGCCATCGCCTACTACAACAACGCCATCGTGCCGGTCGGCTACGCGCCCAAGGGCGCCGACGGCGCCAACGGCACCGGCCCCTGGATGGTGACCAGCTTCTCGCCGGGTCAGCAGCTCGAGCTCGCGGCGAACCCCAACTACTGGGGTGATGGGCCGTATTGCGACACCTGCACGCTGCTCAACTTCGCCGACCCGACGGCCAAGCTCAACGCGCTGCTGGGCGGCACCGTCGACTACCTGACCCTCGTCGACAGTACCCAGGTCGGCACCCTGCAGGCTACGCCGGGCTACAAGGTCCTCGAGGCCAAGACCGGCGGCTGGAAGCCGTTCACGATGCGCGTCGACGTGAAGCCGTTCACCGACGAGAAGGTCCGTCAGGCCTTCCGCCTCATCGTCGACCGCCAGCAGATGATCGACCAGGCCATGGGCGGTTTCGCCTGGATGGGCAACGACATGTACGGCGTGTTCGACCCCGGGTTTCCCCAAGACCTGCCGCAGCGAGACCAGGACCTGGAGCAGGCCAAGTCGCTGCTCAAGTCAGCCGGCTTCGACGGCGACCTCTCCGTGGAGCTCATCTGCTCGACGGCCACCGGCGCCGGCGACGTGCAGGCAGCCCAGGTGTTCGCACAGCAGGCCAAGGGCGCCGGCGTGAACGTCAAGGTCAAGCAGGTCGACCCGAGCGTGTTCTACGGCGACGACTACCTCAAGTGGGTCTTCGCGATGGACTTCTGGGGCTACCGCAACTACCTGCCCCAGGCCGCGGTGGGCAGCTACCCGGGCGCCGTGTGGAACGAGACCCACTGGAACGACCCCGAGTGGATCAAGCTCTACGACGAGGCAGTGCAGACCGTCGACGACACCAAGCGCAACGAGCTCATCGCGCAGATGAGCACCATCGAGTACGACAAGGGCGGTTACATCATCTACCAGTTCAACGTGCTGCAGGACGCCTATACCGACAAGGTGACCGGCGCGGTGGCCGACAACTGGGGCGCCGAGGCCGCCAACAAGATGCGCTTCAATCTCATGTCCTTCGTGTGAGCATCTGCCAAGCGAGCTGAGTCAGGGCGGAGCCGGCGCTGCAGGCGCCGGCTCCGCCCGCACCCTAAGGAGGTCGGCGGGCAGTGCCACCGTTGTTGAAGATCATCCTGCGTCGCGTCGGGCTGGGCATCCTGACCCTGTTCCTGGTCTCGGTCCTCGTGTTCGCGGCCACGCAGGCGCTTCCCGGCGACACGGCGCGCGCCATCCTTGGCCGGGACGCCTCGCCCGAGCGCCTCAAGGAGGTGCGCGCCCGGCTGGGGCTCGACAGGCCGGCGTACGTCCAGTACGGCGAGTGGCTTGGCGACATCGTGAGGGGAGATCTCGGTGATTCGCTGGTCGCCCAGCAGCCGGTCATGACGCTCCTCGGCAACCGCGTGATGAACTCCGCCGCGCTCGTGTTCGTCGCGGCCATCATCAGCATCCCGATCTCCATCCTCATCGGCAGCGTGAGCGGCTTGTTACGCGACAGACCCTTCGACACCGGCGTGTCCCTCGGTAGCCTTGCCCTGGCCGCCCTGCCCGAGTTCGTGATCGGCATCCTGCTGATCATGCTGCTGGCCACGCAGGTGTTCCACATCTTCCCGGCCGTCTCGCGCGTGACCCCGGGCGAGTCCATCTGGAGCCAGATGGACATGCTCATCCTGCCGGCGCTCACGCTGATCCTGGCTGTGGCCCCGTACATCATCCGCATCCTGCGCGCCTCCATGATCGAGGTGCTCGAGAGCGAGTACGTGCAGATGGCGCGCCTCAAGGGCATGCCCGAGAGCATCGTTCTGCGTCGTCACGCCCTCCCGAACGCAGTCATCCCCGCCATCCAGGTCATCGCCCTGAACCTCGCCTGGCTGGCCGGCGGCGTCGTGGTGGTGGAGTACCTCTTCAACTACCCCGGCATCGGCTCGGGCCTGGTGGATGCGGTCGCCAACCGCGACGTGCCGGTCATCCAGGCCATCGTGCTGCTGATCGCCACCTTGTACGTCGGCTTCAACCTCATCGCCGACATCCTCACGATCCTCGTCAGCCCCCGACTGAGGACGGGCCTGCAATGAGCACCGACGCGTACGTCTTCAGAAGCGGCATGACCAGCGACCTGGACCTCGGCCCGGACGGGGGCATCTCCGAGCCCCTCGAGCCCGGCCTGCAGAAGGGGGTCGATTACACGCCGCCGGTCCGCGGCAAGAGGCGCCGCGCGGAGTGGGTGCAGCTGCTCTCGGACGCCATGCACTACCGGCGCACGCAGATCGGCCTCGCCCTTTTCCTGTTCATCGTGGCCATAGCCGTCATCGGGCCCTGGGTGGCGCCGCACTCGCCCTACGACTTCATCGTGGCGCCGTTCGCCAAGCCCAGCGACGTCGCCAAGCTGGGCGGCGACGTGCTCGGCCGCGACGTGCTCAGCCGCGTGCTCTACGGCGGCCGCTCCGTGCTCATCCTCTCGTTCATCGCCACCGCCATCGGCATGGTCATCGGCGTCTCGCTGGGCCTCTTCGCCGGCTATGCGCGCGCGGCCGTGGACGACGTCATCATGCGGCTGCTCGACGTGTTCCTCGCCTTCCCGCAGATCGTGCTGGTGTTGCTGCTGGTCTCGGTGCTGGGGCCGCGGCTGTGGCTGATCGTGCTCACGGTCGGACTCTCGCACGCGCCACGCATCGCCCGCGTGGCGCGAGGATCCACGCTCGAGGTCAAGGAACGCGACTTCGTCAAGGCGGCGGAGTCGCTGGGTGTGTCGCGCATCAAGATCGCCTTCGGCGAGATCCTGCCGACCATCACGAGCCCGTTGTTCGTGGAGTTCGGCCTGCGTCTCACCTACTCCATCGGCCTGATCGCGGCCCTCAGCTTCCTCGGCTTCGGCATGCAGCCGCCGGCCTGCGACTGGGGCCTCATGATCAACGAGAACCGCATCGGCCTCGTCATCCAGCCGTACTCGGTGTTCGTGCCGGTGGCGCTCATCGCCGTCCTCACGATCGGCGTGAACCTCGCCACCGACGGCATCTCGCGCGCCATGATCGGCATCGAGCGCGACACGGGGGCCTGAGATGAGCAAGATCATCCTGACCGTCAAGGACCTCGAGATCGCGCTCGACCCCTCGGGCGTGGAGATCGACCACGAGGTGAACTTCGAGCTCGTCGAGGGCGAGGTCCTGGGCCTCGTCGGCGAGTCGGCTTCGGGCAAGACCACGGCGGCCACGTCGCTGCTCAACTTCCAGCGCCGCGGCGCCATGATCAGCGGCGGCACCATCACGATCGACGAGAGGGACGTGCTCTCGCTGGGCGCAGGTCAGCTGCGCCAGCTGCGCGGCGGCGTGATCAGCTACGTTCCGCAGGACCCGGGCTCGGCGCTCAACCCGGCGCTGCGCATCGGTCTGCAGCTGCGCGAGATTCTCGAGGTGCACAACTTCGGCAAGAGCGACGACGAGCGGCAGGCTCGCATCGCGGAGATGATGGCCGAGGTGCTTCTGCCCAGCGACAGGGAGTTCCTGCGCAGGTACCCGCACCAGCTCTCCGGCGGCCAGCAGCAGCGCGTGGCCCTGGCCATGGCGTTCGCCTGCCGGCCCAAGATCATTGTGCTGGACGAGCCTACCACCGGCCTCGACGTGACCACCCAGGCCCACGTGCTCGACACCATCCGCGACCTCACCAAGGCCCATCACGCGGCCGCGGTGTACGTGACGCATGACCTCGCGGTCGTGTCGGAGCTGGCCGACCGCATCGCTGTGATGTACGCGGGCAGGCTCGTGGAGATCGGCCCCGCCCGCGAGCTGTTCGCCGGGGCCAGCCACCCGTACACGCGCCGGCTGCTGCACGCCATCCCGCTGCTCACCGGGCGGCGGCAGCTCGAGGGCATCCCCGGGTTCGCGCCGCGCCCGGGCCGCCGGCCTGCCGGCTGCGCCTTCGAGCCGCGCTGCGCCTACGCCGTCGAGCAGTGCGAGAAGGAGATGCCGCCGGAGGAGGTGGTCGGCGAGTTCCACCGCGTGCGCTGCTGGCGTCACCAGGAGGTCCGCAGCCAGGCGCCCGTGCTCACCAACGTCGACGACATGGCGCTCGAGAGTGGCGGCGAGGAAGGGCTTCTCACCGTGCGCGCCGTCACCGCCTGGTACGGCAAGAAGGAGATCCTGCACGACATCGACATCACCCTGCGCGCGCACGAGTGCCTCGCGCTCGTGGGTGAGTCGGGCAGCGGCAAGACCACGCTGGCGCGCTGCATCGCCGGGCTGCACCCGTTCAAGGTCGAGGGCGAGATCGCCTTCCAGGGCAAGGAGCTGCCGCGCCTGGCGCGCAGCCGTTCACGCTCCCTGCGGCACGCCATCCAGTACGTCTTCCAGAACCCGTACAGCTCGCTGAACCCGCGCAAGACCATCGCGCAGATCCTCACGCAGCCGCTGCAGATCTTCTTCGACTACGACAGGGATCAGCGCGAGCAGCGGCTCCGCGAGGTGCTTGACCTGGTGTCGCTCGACGACACGCTGCTCGGCCGCTACCCGGACCAGCTGTCGGGCGGCGAGCGCCAGCGCGTGGCCATCGCGCGCGCTCTCGCCGCCGAGCCCACGGTCCTCGTCTGCGACGAGGTCACCTCGTGGCTCGACGTCTCGGTGCAGGCTTCCATCGTCGAGTTGCTCGTGCGGCTGCAGCGGGAGATCGGCCTCTGCATGCTGTTCGTGACGCATAACCTCGCGCTCATCCGCAGCATCGCCTACGACGTGGCCGTGATGAGCGAGGGCCGAATCGTGGAATACGGCAAGACCGACGACGTCCTCGCGGACCCGCAGGACGAGTACACGAAGAAGCTGCTCGCCGACACGCCGACCATCGAGCCGGTCACGGTCGACGCCTGACGTGCGGGCCGGCGGGGCCTCGCAGCAGGCCGCCGCCGACCCGGCTCTTCCGGCCCCGCTCCGCCGAGCGCCCGCGGGGCCCGTCGAAAGGACGCCCCCATGCGGCAACGCACCAGCTGGCTGAGCGACGCCGAGAAGACGCTCATCGTGGAGGAGGCTCTCGCGCTCCTCGAGCGCGTGGGCATGCGCATGACCGGGTCGCGCGCGCTGGAGACGCTGGCCGCGGCCGGCGCCGCGGTGGACGCCGCGACCGGGGTGGTGCGCTTCCCGCCGCAGCTCGTGCGCGAGGCCCTCGAGCTGTGCCCCCGCGAGGTCGTCATGGCCGGCGCCACGCCCGAGCGCGACGTGCTGCTGGCCGAGGGCAGGGGACCGCACTTCTGCTCCTCCGGGTGCGGGGCGTTCGTGCTCGACGACGACAGCGGCGAGCGCCGGCTCTCCACGCTGGACGACCTCGGGAAGGCCACGGAGCTGCTCGACGCGTCACCGGAGGTCGACCTCATCTGGACCACGGTGACGGCCAACGACGTGCCGCTCGAAGTCCGCGAGCGCACGACCTTCTACACGATGCTCACGCGTTCCGACAAGCACGTCACGTTCGTGGACTGCCCCTCGCAGATCGAGTCGCTGGTGCGCATCGCGGAGATCGTCCGCGGCGACCTGGATGCGTTCCGGGCGCGGCCGCGGTTCAGCACGCTGCTCACGGCGGCGTCGCCGCTGCAGGTGGACGGCGACACGCTGGACTTCCACATCTCGGTCGCCTCGCACGGAGTGCCGATCAAGGTCTACACGATCCCCATGTCGGGGGCGACGGCGCCCATCACCATCGCCTCCGGGGTCACCCTGGCCGTCGCCGAGTTCATGGGGGTCAACGCGGCCGTGCAGAGCGTGGTGCCCGGCGCGCACCTGCTCTTCGGCGCGTCGTCGAACATCATGGACATGCGCGCCGCCCGCGTCTCATACGGCGCGCCGGAGTCGCTGCTCATGGCCGCCGCGTCCATCGAGGTCGGCCACCTGCTCGGGGTGCCGGTCGCGGTGCCGGGTCTGGGCACCGACGCCAAACAC
>CAVPCT010000008.1:2500-71376 GCA_963702475.1 uncultured Thermoleophilia bacterium
GGTCGGATTGCCGTTCACCGTAGACCCGGCGGGACGACCAATATTACAGGACGCTGCCGGTCAAGTCAACTGCCCGCGCCTTCTGGTCATCGTCACAAGCTTGGCGCGACGAGCGGACTCCAAAAGCGCTACGGGAGTATACCCCGTGAAGAAGTCGTGTCAACCTCGTTTGCGAGAGATTTCCGCACCGACGTCGTCACTTCGTCCGGACGGCGCGCGAACGGAGCCTCACAGACCCTTGATAAGGCCCTGGACCTTGGCCGATTTGCCGGCCTTGAGGCGCCGCCCTGCCAGGGCGGCGGCGGGGACGGCGAGCTCCGTGAGCGTCTCGCCGTCCAGGCTGACGCCGCCCTGCTGGATGCGCCGTCGCCACTCGGAGCGCGTCTGGCCGAACCAGCGCTCCATGACGGCCGGCAGGAAGACGTCGCCGGACTCCCCGAGGTCCGCCGGCTCGAGCGCCAGCTCCTGCAGGTCGGCGGCCGCCTCGTGGCGGCGGAACACGCGGTCAAAGTGCTCTTCGGCGGCGGCGGCGGCTTCGGCGCCGCGCAGCCGCGTGATGATCTCGCGCGCCAGGCGCGCCTTGAGATCACGCGGGTTCACGGCGCCGCCCGCCAGCTCCTCGTCCATGCGCGCGAGCTCGTCGGCGTGGTGCGGCGTGAGCAACCGGAAGTACGTCATCATCGTCTCGTCCGGGATGCTCATGATCTTGCCGTACTGGTCGCGCGGGTCCTCGGTCACCCCTATGTAGTTCCCGGTGCTCTTGCTCATGCGCTCGACGCCGTCGGTGCCGGGCAGGATGTCCATGGTCATGACGGCCTGCGGCGGTTGCCCGAAGTACTCCTGCAGGTCGCGGCCCATGAAGAGGTTGAACTTCTGGTCGGTGCCGCCGAGCTCGATGTCGGCGTTGATGGCGACCGAGTCGTACCCCTGCGCCAAGGGATACAGCATCTCCAGAAGCGAGATGGGCTGGTGCGCCGCCCAGCGTTTGGCGAAGTCGTCCCGCTCCAGGATACGGGCGACCGTGGTCGTCGCGGTGAGCTCGAAGAGCTGCTCTGTGGTGAGCGGCGCGAGCCACTCGCCGTTGTAGCGGATCTCCAGCCTGGCCGGGTCGTGGTCGAGGATCAGGAAGGCCTGCTCCTGGTACGTCTTCGCGTTGGCGTCGATGACGGCGCCGTCGAGGCGCGGCCTGGTCTTGCTGCGGCCGGACGGGTCGCCGATGCGGGCGGTGTAGTCGCCGATGATGAGCACGGCGATGTGACCGGCGTCCTGGAACTGGCGGAGCTTGTTGAGGACGACGGTGTGACCCAGGTGGATGTCGGGCGCCGTGGGGTCGACGCCGAGCTTGACGCGCAGCGGCCGTCCCTCGCGCTCGGCAAGGCCCAGCTTCTTCTGGAGAGCGCCCTCGGGGAGTACCTCGACGGCGCCGACCATGAGGTCATCGATAAGGCGGCGGTCGGTCACGGGATGTCTCCGGACGGGGTCGCGGCCGGCGTCGCCCACGGCGACGGAGAGGCCGCGCGGCCGCCGCGGATGATACCACAGGGCGGCGGGGCTGGACGGCGGCGGACCGGCGAAACGGCCGCGCGCACACGGGAGCGGGTCAGGCTACGCCGCGGAAGAGGTGGCCGGTGGTGCTGCGCTCGCGCGAAGCGAACGACGCGAGCGCCTTCAGGCCGCCGACCGCGAAGGCGGCGCGCTCGGCGTCGTCCAGGTCGGCCTGCACGACGAGGAAGCCGGACACCCCGGCGTCGCGGAGCTCGTCGAGGTTGGCCGCGAGGTTGGTCACGCGGGCGTTGAAGAGGCGCGTGCCGGCGATGTCGACGTCGGCCGGAAAGCGGTAGCCTTTCGCATCCTCGAGCACCAGGCCGTGGTGCTCGTCACCGGCCGGTGCAGGGACGAGACCCTCCGCACGGCCGAGCTGGTCGCGCGTGCGCAGCACCTGCTGGCGCCCGAAGGCCAGGATCTCGAGCGCGGGCACGCCTCCGGGAGGCGACGGCCCGAGAGCCCGCGCCATACAGGAGCTCAGACCCTCGAGCTCTGCGAGGGAGCTTTCCGGGGAGACGACGATCGCGCCGGGCGGGGCTCCTGCCAGCGTGACGGCCACTGCGGGCGCGAGGCCGTTGAGGCCCTGCAGCGGATACTCGAGGACCACCTGGACGGGGCTCAGCCCACGCATGGCGGCAAGGAGGCCGAGATGCCGCACGTGCACGCCGTCCCAACCGAGCCCCAGCAGGTCCCTCCACCGCTGTTCGTCGGCGTCGAACAGTACCTCAGGCAAGCGAAGCCGGAGCGGCCGACCCGCGCATTCAAGGGCGGCGTGCGCCGCGGCGACGTCGGCGAGGTCGTCGGACGTGGCGACGTCGAGGCACACGGCCGTGACGCCCGGGGCGGGGAGCGGCCGCTCCCCGGGCCGCAGGATCACGACGACCCGCGGCGCGCCGACGCGGCTCCCGCCGGTGGGCGGGTCGCCCGGCGCGCGGTGGGCGGCGGCAGCAGCATCGCGACGCGGGGCGGCGACGCGACGGAGGCGCGCCACGCGCAGTGCGTCGAGCTCCGCCATGGCGCGCCGGCGCAGCTCCTTGAGCTCGCCGACGGCGAGGAACACCCCGTCGGCGACGTCGTAGTCCAGCGTGGCGAGGCGGTACGGGGTGCCGCCGAGCGCCCCGAGCGCATCAACGGCCTTCTCCCGGGTGAGAGCCGCGGTGCGCGCCGACGCCAACGGACTCACGGAGGAGACGGAGGTCGAGACCTCTGCGGGCGGCAGGCCGGCGCTCGCCGTCAGGCGCGCCGGCTCACCGACCCGCCCGCGGAGACACAGGCGGAGCGGCACCGGCCGCAGGACGACACGGCCCGCCGAGAGGTCGAGCGCCAGACGGTCGACGTCGGCGGCAGCCAGACGGAACAGCCGGTCTTTGACAGCCACCCGCTCGCGCACGCGCAGCACCAGGTGCTCGTCACCCCCCTCTTCCAAGCGGACGGGCTCCGACTGCCCCCACGGCGTGTAGAGGTACACCGTGTCGCCGGTCGCCACAGGGTGCGACAGGCGCACGTCGACCCGGCCCCGCGCCTCGTCGACGGCCGAGACCCGTCCTACGAGCACCCCTCGGTGCCCACCGCGTCCGCCGCTCCGCACCTCGTGGTGACGGCCCTCCATGTGCGCCGTCGTGAAGCTGCGCGAGAAGCTCTGCTCGAGGCTTCTGCGCCACTCCGGACGGACTACGTAGCCGGAGGGATCGGCAAGCGCAGAGTCGACGGCATCCCTGTAGACGGACGTGGTGACCCCGACGTAGGCAGCGTCCTTCATGCGGCCCTCTATCTTGAGCGACCTCACGCCGGCAGCCACGATGCGGGGCAGGGCGTCGAGCGCCGCCAGATCCGAGGTGGACATGACGCGGCTGGGCTTGACTGCCGCGGCGTCCAGCTCCGTCGCCGCGACTCCCCTCTGCTCCCCAGCCCGGGTCATGGTGTACCTCAGCCGGCACGACTGGCTGCAGCGGCCGCGGTTGCCGCTGCGGCCGCCGACCATGCTGGAGAGCAGGCAGTCGCCCGAGTAGCCGTAGCACAGGGCGCCGTGCACGAAGACCTCGAGCTCCAGGCCCGCAGACTCGAGCGCGCCGATCTCCTCCAGGCTGAGCTCACGGGCGAGCACGGCGCGCGAGAAGCCGAGGCGGGCGAGCGCGGCCAGCTGCGACGAGCTGTGCGCCCCGGCCTGCGTGCTGGCGTGCAGCCGAAGGTCGGGGTAGATGAGCCGCACCTGCAGGGCGAAGCCGAGGTCGGCGACGATGAGGGCGTCGAGGCCGGCGAGGTACGGCGCCTCCAGCGCCGCGAGCGCCGGCCCCACCTCGTCATCTTTGAGCAGTGTGTTGAGCGCCAGATACGCGCGCGCGTCATATAGGTGGGCGAGGTCGACGGCCTCCACGACCGCTTCGTCGCCCTCGAAGTTGCCGGCGAACGCGCGCGCGCTCCAGCGCCCGAGGCCGAAGTACACCGCGTCGGCGCCGGCGGCCAGGGCCGCGCGCAGAGCGCGCGGCCCCCCGGCCGGCGCCAGCAGCTCGACCGGCGGCGAAGCGCTCATCGTGCTCTGACTGGCGAGAGGGTGCTCATGGGCACGATCCCGGGCGCCGGCGCGACCGCGGCCTGCGGGCGCCCGCCTCCGGCGCACCGGCGCTCAGCGCGCCGGCAGCGCGCCTGGCTCCTCGCGCGCGACCGCGCCGTCCTCGTCGCGGTACACGCGGATGAGGCCGCTCGTGGCGATGGTCTTCACGCCGTGCCGCTCGAGCTCGTCGAGGAACAGGTTGATGCCCAGCGAGTCGCTGCTCATGTGCCCCGCGATGATGACGTGCATGTTGTTCTTCTCCGCCTCGTCGCGCATCTCCTGGCCCATGTGCATCTGGATGATGGTGCCCACGCCGGCGTCGGCGAGCTTCTCGATCATCTGCTTGGGACCTTCGGTGCCGCCGGTCATGTCGACGAGGATCCTGCCGGCGCGCGCGCCGGGCTTGCTCTTGCCGATGTACGGCCCAGCGCCCTTCTGCGCGGCGATACGGTACTCGGGGATGTCGAGCAGCGCCTTCTGCACGTCCTCGATGACCTTGAGGTCCCTGCCCTCGAAGTACCGGTTCAGGTAGTGCACCACCAGGTTGTCGGTGGGCGTGTGCGCCGAGAAGAACGGCACGTCGAGCAGGCGCGCCACGTCGATGGCCTGATCGTAATTGACCGGCATGACGCGTCTGCGGACCTCGTCCATGCGCTCCGTGATGAACTTCTCCCCCGCCTGGATGGGCACGCCGACGGTGGCCCAGATGTCGGCCTGCACCTCCATCACGCTGTCGAGCTTGGTGAGGCCCCAGCCCTCGGGGTGGTGCGTGTACACGGCGTCTACCTGCGTGCCCTTCTCGCGCAGCCTGTCGGCGAGGATGATCTCGGCCGGGTTCATGTCGATGCCGCCGAGGATGGTGGTGACCTCCGTTCCCGGGTCGCCGACGTAGATGCGCGTGTCGGCGAACGGGTTGGTGAGATCCTCAGGGTCGGCGAGGGCCTTGAGGTGCTCCGGCAGCGAGTCGTGCCGGCGCTGCTGGCGAGCGAGGAACTCCTCGACGCCCTCTCGGCCGCGCGGGTCGGCCTCGATGCCCATGCGCACGGCGGTCTCGTAGATCTCGCGGAGTCTCACGAGCGGGTCCTTTCGTCGTTGACGGCGTGCCGCCGGACCGCGCACGGTGTGGGCGCGCGTCGCCCGCGGCTTCCTGGATCGAGTCTGGCGGTATCTTACCCGGCGGGCAGTGTCGGCGTGCGCGCGAGCGAACGCGAGAGGAACGCGCTGCGCGCGTCGACGAAGCGCCAGGGCCTCCGGTCGGCGCCGCGTACGCCGATGCGCGCCGTGGTCACGACCTCGGGCTCGGGTACGCCGGGCGGGCGCGGGAGGATGGCGAGGGGGCGCTCCCACACCGGGAGTCCGTTGAAGGCGCGGTCGATGCCGAGAGCCTGGGCGAGCCGCGCCGGGCCGGAGGTGAGCAGGCGCGGCCGGCCGACCCCTCGGCGCTGGGCCATGAGCTCGAGGCCGGTCTCGGGCTCGAGTGCGCGAAGCAGCACGCCGGCGCCGGTACCCTCCTCCTCGCAGGCCGTGTTCGCGCAGAAGTGCATGCCGTACGTGAAGTAGACGTACAGGTGGCCCGGCGGGCCGAAGAGCACGGCGTTGCGGGCGGTCCTGCCGCTGTAGGCGTGGCAGCACGGGTCGTCCTGGCGGTAGGCCTCCGTCTCGACGATGCGCCCGCCGATGCCGTCGACGAAGAACGAGCAGCCGATGAGGTCGCGCGCGACCTCGAGGGCGTTGCGCGCGAAGAAGGACCGCGTGAGTGGAAGGGGCGCCGTCATGACTCGAGTGTACCGGACCGCGCCACGGGCGGCCGCTCGGCCGGCGTGCGGTCGGGGCGGGCCGCATCCGGCCGGCGGCGGCCGCCTTCAGCCGCAGCAGGGGCGGACGGCGAGCGCGTCCCGCGCCCGCCCGAGCTGCTCGCGCACGCGGACGGGCGCGGAGCCCCCGCGCGAGCGCTTGCGCGCAAGCTGTGCCGCCGGGTCGTGCAGCGCGTAGTAGCCGTCTTCGAACGCCGGCGAGAGCGCCCGGAGCTCCTCGAGCGGGACCTGCGCCAGTTCGGCGCCGGACTCCAGACAGCGACGCACCAGGGCGCCGGTGAGATGGTGCGCCTCACGGAACGGCACGCCGCGCTCGACGAGGTAGTCGGCGACGTCGGTGGCGGCGAGGTACTGGTCGCAGGCCGCCGCCATGCGCCGCTCGTCGAACGTGATCTCCTCCAGCATGCCGCGGACGACCGGCAGAAGCTGCCCCAGGCAGTCGACCGCGTCGAAGAGGTACCTCTTGTCCTCGCGCAGGTCGGTGTTGTACGCGAGCGGCAGGCCGTGCTGCACGCCGAGCAGGCCGGCGAGGTCGGCGGCGAGCCGCGGCGCCGCCGCCCGCATGAGCTCGGCGGCGTCGGGGTTCTTCTTCTGCGGCATGATGCTGGAGCCGCCGGCGAAAGCGTCGGGCAGGCGCACGAACCCGAACTCGCTCGTTGCCCAGAGGACCAGCTCAGCGCCCAGACGGCTGACGTGACCGCCGAGCTGCGCCGCCGCGTTCAGATAGTCGAGCACGAAGTCGCGGTTGGCGACCGCGTCGAGCGAGTTCTCCGCGACGCGGGCGAAGCCCAGGTCGACCGCCTCGGCCTCGCGGTCGAGATCGAAATCCAGGCCGACCGCGGCGCCCGCCCCGAGCGGGAGCTCGAGGCAGGCCTGCCGGGCGGCCTCAAGCCGCGTGCGGTCGCGTTCGAGCATCCAGAAGTAGGCGAGCAGGTGCTGCGCCAGCGACGTGACCTGGGCGCGCTGCAGGTGCGTGTAGGCCGGGAGGACTGTGTCGAGGTGGTCGCCGGCCCGCGCGAGCAGCGCCTCCTGCAGGCCGGCCAGCGCCGCGTCCTGGCGCTCGACGACGCGGCGCAGGTGCAGGCGCACGTCCGTGACGACCTGGTCGTTGCGGCTGCGCCCGGTGTGCAGTCGGGCGCCGGCGTCACCGATCAGCTCGGTGAGCCGGCGCTCGACCGCCATGTGCACGTCTTCGTCGGCGTCTCGCGGCACGAAGGCGCCGGCCTCGATCTCGCGGCCGACCCGGGCGAGGCCATCCTCGATGGCCTCGAGCTCGGCCGCGTCCAGCAGGCCGGCGCCGCGGAGGGCGCGCGCGTGAGCCACCGAGCCCTCGATGTCCTCGGGCCACAGGCGCCAGTCGAGCGACAGCGAGCTGTTCAGCGCCACGAACGAGGGCGCGCGCTCGCCGGCGAAGCGGCCCGAGCGCGCCGTCGCGTGTCCGACCTCCATGTCGCTCCGCTCAGCCACGACGCTCCGCCCTGTCCCGCTGCCTGCTCATCCCGGTCCTACGCACGTTGGTCCCGCTCCCAGTCTCGCCCTGGCCCTCAGGCGTCAGCGTCCTCGGTCTCCAGTTCCTTCATCATGTGGTGTTCCTTGCCGACCTTGGCCCACACCTCGATCGGCAGACCCCACAACTCGATGAAGCCCTCTGCCGCCGTGTGCGAGAACTCGTCCTCGTCGGTGTAGGTGGCGAGCTTGTAGCTGTACAGCGAGAGGTCGCTCTTGCGGCCCTCGACCACGCAGCTGCCCTTGTGGAACCTGAGCCGCACGTCGCCGGTGACCCGCTCCTGGCTCTGCATGAGGAACGCCTTGCAGGCGTCGGTGAGCGGGTCGAACCACTGGCCCTCGTAGATCATGTCGGCCAGCTTGTTCTCGATCGTCTTCTTGAAGTGCAGCAGGTCGCGAGTGAGGACCAGGTCCTCCATCGCCTGGTGCGCCTTGATGAGCGCCAGCGACCCGGCGACCTCGTAGACTTCGCGGCTCTTGATGCCCACGAGCCGGTTCTCGATCATGTCGACGCGGCCGAAGCCGTGCGTGTTGCCGATGGCGTCGATCGCCTCGATGAGCTCGACCATGCCCATGGGCACGCCGTCGAGCGCCACGGGCTTGCCCTTCTCGAAGCTCACGATGACGGTCTGCGGCTCGTCGGGTGCCTCGTCCACCGACTTGACGAACTGGAAGGCGTCCTCCGGCGGCGCGACCCACGGGTCCTCCAGCACGCCGCACTCATTGCTGCGGCCCCACATGTTCTCGTCGATGGAGTACGGGCTCTTCTTGGTGAGGTTGACCGGGATGTCGCGCTCGGCCACGTAGTCGAGGAGCACCTCGCGGCTCGGCCAGTCGGCGGCACGGGCCGGGGCGATGATCTTGAGGCTCGGGTCGAGCGCACGCACGCCGATGTCGATGCGCACCTGGTCGTTGCCCTTGCCGGTGCAGCCGTGGGCGACGGCGGCGGCGCCGTACCTGTGCGCCGTCTCGACCAGCTTCTTGGCGATGAGCGGCCGGCCGATGGCGGTGCTCAACGGGTACTTGTCCTCGTACAGGGCGTTGGCCATGAGCGCCGGCAGGCAGTGGTGCTCGGCGAACTCCTCCTTGGCGTCGATGGCCACCGCGGCGACGGCGCCGGCGGCCTCGGCGCGGGCCATGATGCCCGGCACGTCTTTGACGCGGCCGATGTCGACGAGGCAGGCCACGACGTCGTAGCCGTACTTCTCCTTGAGCCACGGCACGAGGGCCGAGGTGTCGAGGCCGCCCGAGTAGGCGAGGACGACGGTTCCGTTGGGGGCGCTGTCGGTGCTCACGGTTCTGCTGCTCCTGTGGTCAAGGGATGACGTGTGCCGGGGCGCCCGCGAGGGCGCGGAGGCGGGCGGCGCGGGCGGAGCCGGCCGCCGCCTGTATGGGGTGCGCGCCGCTCTGTGCCCGCGCGCTAGGCCCCTCGGAGACGGTCGAGATAGCGCTTCATGCCCTGCGCCGCCTCGCTGTCCGCGACGATGACGACGAAGGTGTCGTCGCCGGCCAGGGTGCCGATGATGTCGCTGTGGTTCAGGTTGTCGATCTGCCGCGCGACCGTGTTGGCAGTGCCGATCTCGCAGCGCACGACGACGAGCTGCTGCGACGCGGCCACGGAGCGCGCGAAGTCGTGCATGACGTGACGGGCCGACTGCTCCGGGTCCTTGGGCCGTTCCCGCGAGCTGAGCACGTACTTGGCGCGGCCCAGGTGCGTGCGGACCTTCTGCAGGTCGAGCTCGCGGATGTCGCGCGACACGGTGGCCTGGGTGACCTCGCAGCCGAGCGCGCTGAGAGCGCTGACCAGCTCGCGCTGGGTGGCCACGTCGCGCTGCTGCACGACCGTCTGGATGAGCCGCTGGCGCTCTGCCTTGCTCATGGGCGCGCGCGGTATCACGTCGCTCGGGATCCTCCTCACGGCGGCGAGGGCGGAGACGCCCGCCGCCGGTCCTGTCGGCGATGCATGCATAGAATACACCGAAGGAGCCGAGAATATGCGACCCGGAAGAGCCGCGGCGATCTCCGTCTCCGCCGTCATGCCGTCACCTTCGTGCCGCAGCCGGCGTCGGTGAGGATCTCGAGCAGCACGGCGTGCTCCACGCGCCCGTCGATGACGTGCGCGCTGTGCACGCCGGACTCGATCGCGCGGCGCACAGCCCCGACCTTGGGCAGCATGCCGCCGCTGATGCGCCCGGACGCCTGCAGGGCGCCGAGGTAGGCGAGGTCGCACTCGGAGATGGGCGTCATCTCTCCGCCCTGGTCCTCGTAGATGCCGTCCACGTCGGTGAGGAAGATGATCTTCTCCGCGTCCAGCGCGGCCGCCAGCTCGCCGGCCACGGTGTCGGCATTGATGTTGTACGAGTGACCGTGCTCGTCGATGCCCACCGTGGCCACCACGGGGATGTTGGCCTCCGAGAGCAGCTCGAGCACGCCGACGTCCACGCTCGCGATGTCGCCGACGAAGCCCAGGTCCACTTCGTTGCCGGCCTTGTCGTGCAGCACCTTGGGCACGCAGGTGAGCATGCGGCCGTCCTCGCCGGAGATGCCGACGGCGCTGCCGCCGTGACGGGCTATCAGGCTCACGATCTCCTTGTTCACCTTGCCGACGAGCACCATCTTGGCGACCTCCATGGTCGCCTCGTCGGTGACGCGCAGGCCGTCGATGAATTTGGCCTCCATGCCCAGCCTGGCCATGTGCTTGCTGATCTCGGGGCCGCCGCCGTGCACGACGACCGGCTTCATCCCCACGAGGCGCAGCAGCACGATGTCCTCGGCGAACTGCTCGCGCAGGCGAGGACTGGTCATGGCGGCCCCGCCGTACTTGATGACGACCGTGGTCCCCCAGAAGCGGCGGATGTACGGCATGGCCTCCAGCAGGGTCTGGACGGCCTTCTGATGACGAACGGTCATGTCGAGTACTCCGCGTTGAGGGTGACGTAGTCGTGGGTGAGGTCGCTGAAGTAGATGACGGCCTCCTCCCCGGGACCGTTGAGGGCGACGTTCAAGGCGATCTCGGGCTGGTGCATGACGGCGGCGAGACGCTCCTGCGCGGCCTCGTCCAGCACCGCGGGGTGGCCGCCCTCGACGATGACGACCTCCTCGTAGGCGATGTGGGCGGGCAGCGCGGTGTGGCCGTGCCGGCCCAGGGCCTGGCCGATGGCCTGCATGATGCGGCCCCAGTTGGGGTCCCTGCCGTAGAAAGCCGTCTTGACCAGGGGCGAGTTGGCCACTGCCCGGGCCACCGCCTCGGCCTGCTCGTGAGACCTCGCGCCGGTGACAATGAGCTTCATGGTACGGGTGGAGCCCTCGCCGTCGGCGACGATCGAGACGGCGAGGCGGAGCAGGGCGGCGTCGAGGGCTACGCCCAGCACAGCCAGGCTCGCCTCGCCGGGTTTCACGCCGGAGGCGCCGTTGCAGAGACCGATGACGGTGTCGTTGGTCGACTCCTGCCCGTCCACCGTGATGCGATTGAAGGAGGCCTTGACGGCGCCGTGCAGCAGCTCGGTCCAGTCGTCGACGCTCACGTCCGCGTCGCAGGTGACGAAGCAGAGCATGGTCGCCATGTTGGGGCTGATCATGCCGCAACCCTTGGCGGCGAAGCCCAGGTGGACCTGCCCCTCGGGCAGGTCGAGGTCGAGGGCGCCGGACTTGGCGTGCTTGTCGGTGGTACGGATGGCGGTGGCGAAGTCGTGCGATGCTTCGGCGGACAGCTTGCGCGCCGCCTTGTCGATGCCCCCCTCGATCTTCGTCATGGGCAGCGGCACGCCGATGATCCCGGTCGAGCACACGGCCACGGCCTCGACAGGCAGTCGCAGGTGGTTCGCCGTGAGCAGGCGCATGCGCGCGGCGTCGGCGAGGCCCTGCTTGCCGGTGACCGCGTTGGCGTTGCCGGCGTTGACCACCACGGCCCGCAGGTGGGCGCAGTCGCCGGTCTCCCGCGTGAGACGGACCGGCGCGGCGGCGGCGGCGTTGCCCGTGAACGTCGCCGCCGAGACCGCCGGCTTCTCGGACAGCAGGATGCCGAGGTCGAGCTTGCCCTTCTTCTTGACGCCGCTGGCCACGCCGGCGGCAACGAATCCCTTGGGGTGCGTCACGCCGGCGGCGACCTCGTGTGCTTGGGCCGGGAGCGTGGCGAAGCGGGTCTTGGGCAGCATGTCACACCAGCCCTTCGTGCTCGGGCAGGCCGAGCATGACGTTCATGTTCTGCACGGCCTGTCCGGAAGCGCCCTTCATGAGGTTGTCGATGACGCTGATGACCACCAGGCGCCCGGCCCGTTCGTCCACGTGCCAGAAGATGCGGCAGTAGTTGGTGCCGGCCACGTCCTTGAGCTGCGGCACCGTGCGGCTGAGCTCGACGAACCGCTCGCCGGCGTAGAAGTCCTCGTAGAGCGCGCCGAGCTCCGCGCGGGTCGGCAGCGGTACCGTGGCCGGCTTCACGTAGATGGTCTCGGTGATGCCGCGCTGCAACGGCACGAGATGCGGGATGAACGTGAGCGACGGGCCGGAGGCTCCGGCGGCGGCGCCGAAGGCGCTGGCACCGGAGCCGTTCGAGGCCAGCCCGGCGGCGATCTCCGGGTAGTGCCGGTGCGATTCGACGCCGTACGCGACGAGGTCCTCGTCCACCGAACAGTAGTGCGTGGTCGCCTTGGGCGTCTTGCCCGCGCCGCTCACCCCGGACTTGGCGTCGATGATCACATCCAGCAGGCCGAGCTGCTTGAGCGGCGTGAGCGCCAGCAGAGCCGCCGTCGGATAGCACCCGGGGTTCGCGACGAGCTTCGCCGCGGCGACTTCGTCCCGGTGCAGCTCGGTGAGGCCGTACACGCCCGGCAGCAGGTCGGGGTGCGGGTGCTCGCCGTACCACTCCTTGTACGTCGTATGGTCCAGGCGGAAGTCCGCGCTCAGGTCGATCACCCGTGCGCCCTGGTCGAGCAGCCGCCTGGCGACCCTTGCGGCCTCGCCGTGCGGCGTGCACACGAAGGCGACGTCCACACCGTCGATCTCGGCCTCCCTGCAGAACGAGAGGCCGGTGCGGATGCGCGGCAGGTGTTTGGCGACGGGCTCACCGGCCAGCGTCTCCGAACTGACGTGGGTGAGCGTGACGGACGGGTGGCGCAGGAGCAGCTCGGCCAGCAGGGCGCCGGTGTAGCCGCTGCCGCCGATGATGCCGGCGGTCGCGGCACGGCCGGCGCCGGGCGCGGCGGCGGTCGTGGTCTGGACGCAGGGTTGTGTCATAAGGCACTCCGGGACACGTCGATGGACGCAGGGACGGGGCGAGCGCTCGCCGGCGGCGGGAGTACGGGAGGTCCGGTGCGGCTTACCGCGGTCCGGGACCCCCGCCGGCCGGCGCGCATCGTGCACGTCGGGCGCGGGGGACGTCGCGGCGCGGCGTTGCGGGCCCCGCGGGGGTCCGCCGACTCGGAGGAGGTGTCTGTGCGCCGCCCATGTGCCGGGCACTATACAGGCGCTGAGCCGAAGATGCAATCTGACACTCAAATATGTGCAAGTTATGCATCCTGGCCTCCGGCCTCGATCGCCGCGGACACGGATCACATAAGAGGACGCTCAGCGCGTCAGGCACCGGAAGGCCCGGAGCGGGCCGGCCACGGCGATGGCCAGGAGCGAGTGCCCGATGGCGGTCCAGTCGAAGCCCTCGACCATGAGACCGCGGATCGCCACGATCACGGAGGTGATGGGTTCAAGCCGTTCACATCCTGCATCCGGCCGGGCATAAGCCCCCGCGGCACGAAGGCGGTCGAGATGAGCAACAGCGGGAAGATGAGCAACCGGAGCGCGCTCGTGGCCTGCTCGCTCCTGGTCGACCATGCTCCTGCCGCCGCCGCGGCTGACGCGGCGGCGTCTGACGGCGGTCGCCGTGCGCCCGCCGTCTACCGTTTCTGCTTCGAATACGCGAAGATGCCCTTCGCCACCGTCGCTGGTCGGCGCCCGCTCACGTGAACTCGCGAAGGAGATGCTCCCCTGTGAACGCGATGGACCAGTACAACGCCAAGAAGAGGACCGCGGAGGAAGCCGTCCAGGTGGTCCGTTCCGGGGATTGGGTGGAGTACACCTTCGGCCACGGCATCCCGCAGGCGCTCGACCGGGCGCTCGCCGCGCGCAAGAGCGAGCTTCGCGACGTCAAGATCCGCTGGATGCTGGCATTGCGCCCGCTCGCCGTGGTGACGGCTGACCCTGAGAACGAGGCGTTCACGTTCATGTGCTGGCATTTCAGCGGCCTGGACCGGCGCCTGTGCGATCAGGGACTCGTCCACTACATCCCGCTGCTCTACCGCAACAAGCCGCGGCACTACCGCCAGTCACTGGACGTCGACGTGTGCATGCTGGCCACGCCGCCCATGGACAGGCACGGCTACTTCAACTTCTCGCTGTACAACTCGTCCACGCGCGCCATGGTGGAGATGGCCGAGACGGTCATCGTGGAGGTGAACGAGAGGCTCCCGGTCTGCCTGGGCGGCCGGGAGGAGTGCGTGCACATCTCCGAGGTGGACTTCGTGATCGAAGGCGAGAGCCCGGACCTGGTGGAGCTGCCCCGGCTGACGCCCACCGAGGTGGACAAGACCATAGCCCGCCTCATCGTCGAGCAGATGCGGGACGGCTCCACGATCCAGTTCGGCATCGGGGGCATGCCCGACACCATCGGCCGCATGCTCTGCGACGCGGACCTCGAGGACCTGGGCATGCACACCGAGATGCTGGTGGATGCCTACCTGGACCTCCACGAGGCGGGCAAGCTCACGAACCGCTGCAAGAACATCGACCGGGGCAAGGGGGTGTACGCGTTCTCGGTGGGAGGCAACCGACTCTACGAGTGGGCAGACCGCAACCCCGGCCTGGCCTCGTACCCGGTCGATTACACCAACGACCCGGCCGTGATCGCCGCCAACGACAACGTGGTGGCCATCAACAACTGCGTGGAGGTCGACCTGTTCGGCCAGATCAACTCCGAGTCGTCGGGCCTGCGCCAGATCAGCGGTACGGGCGGCCAGCTCGACTTCACCACCGGCGCATACATGTCGCGAGGGGGCAAGGCCTTCGTGTGCATGTCGTCCACCTACACCGACAAGAAGACCGGCGAGATGCACTCCAGGGTCGTGCCCACGCTCGACGAGGGCAGCATCGTCACCGGCCCGCGCTCGCAGTCGCCGTACATCGTCACCGAATACGGGATCGCCAACCTGCACGGACGGTCCACCTGGGAGCGGGCCGAGCGCGTGATCGGGATCGCCCACCCGCGGTTCCGCGACGAACTCGTACACGAAGCCCAGAGGATGGGCGTCTGGCGGCGGAGCAACAGGCTGTAGCCGGCCGTCAGCCCTCAAGCCACCCCCCCCCAATGACCGAGATACGTTGGCACGGGCGGGGCGGACAGGGAGCCATCACCGCCTCGAAGATCGTCGCTACGGCGGCGTTCAAGAACGGGTACACCGGCGCGGTGATGGTCCCGACCTTCGGCACAGAACGCCGCGGAGCGCCCATCTTCTCGTCCCTGAAGATCGACCGGGACAAGATCCGCGACCTCTCGCCCATCGAGACGCCCGACATCGTCGTGGTGCTGGACCACCTGCTGCTGGACGAGGTCGACGTGGCCAAAGGCCTCAAGGAGGGCGGACTCATCGTCCTCAACACCCCCAAACCGGTCACCGCCTACGACTTCGGGGGAGCGCGCCTGGCCGTGGCCGACGTCAGCGCCCTCTCGGTGCAGGCGGGGCTGCCCCCGGGCAGGGTGAACTCCGGCATCATCGGCGTGCTGTGCCGGGCCTTCGACATCGTGCCGTTCGACGCGGTGCTCGAGGAGATCGAGGCCGAGTTCGACGGCAAGAAACCCAAGGCGAACGCCGACGCGGCGCGCCTCGCCTATGAGAACACGACGGCAGGGGTGGCATGATGGGCACTCGAGGGTATCGCTACAAGACGTCACACAGCCTGCCGGGGCCGGGCGACGGCGGCAACACCGGATCGTGGCGCGTCCAGCGCCCGGTCATCGACCTGACGCGCTGCACGCCGGCCAAGCGGGGTACCGAGGTCTGCTTCGCGTGCTGGCTCTACTGCCCCGACTGCGTGGTCTCGCGCACCATCCCACCGGAGATCGACCTCGAGTACTGCAAGGGCTGCGGCATCTGCGCCGAGGAGTGCCCCACCGAGGCCATCGCGATGGTGGATGAGTCGGTCTACCACGAACACGGGGAGGGCTGAGGCCGTGCACATCATCGAGACCGGCAACGTAGCGGCCGCGCTGGGCGTCAAGCTGGCCGGCGTCCAGGTGGTGGCCGCCTACCCCATCACCCCGCAGACGCCACTCACCGAGAAGCTCTCCGAGCTGATCGAGGCGGGCGAGATGGACGCTCGGTACGTCCCCGTGGAGAGCGAACACTCGGCGTTGGCCGTGTGCATCGCCGCAAGCTCGGCCGGCGCGCGGGCGTTCACCGCCACCAGCGCCAACGGCCTGCTCTACATGCACGAGCAGGTGCACTGGGCCGCGGGCGCCCGGCTGCCCATCGTCATGTGCGTGGCCAACCGCGCGGTGGGCGCGCCCTGGAACATCTGGAACGACCACCAGGACTCCATCTCGCAGCGGGACACCGGCTGGATCCAGATCTACTCCTGCGACCACCAGCAGATCATCGACGACACGTTGAAGGCGTTCCGTGTGGCGGAGACCACCAGTATCCCTGTGATGGTGTGCTACGACGGGTACCTCCTGTCGCACACCTACATGCCCTTCGCCGTCCCGGCGCAGGAGAAGGTGGCGGACTTCCTGCCGCCGTTCCACCCGTCCTATGCGCTGGATCCGAGTTCTCCGGCCAATCTCAACACCGTCACGCTCCCCGAGATCCGCATGGATGTCCACGGCGAGATGGCCCACGGCTACATGGAGATCCGCTACCTCCTGCAGGAGGACCTGCGGAAGGCCGTGCAGGTGGTCGAGGAGACCGACGCCGCCTACCAGGAGATCTTCGGGCGCGGGGGAGCGCCTCTCGTCGAGCCGTACCGCTGCGACGACGCCGAGTACGTCGTCGTGGGGATGGGGTCGCTCACCTACCAGCTGCGGGATGTGGTCGACACGCTGCGCACCGAAGGGCACAGCATCGGCGTGCTCGGCGTACGGCTCTACCGGCCGTTCCCGGACGCCGCCGTCGCGGCCGCGCTGCAGGGGGGGCGCGGCGTGTTCGTGATGGAGAAGGCGCTGTCGTACGGCTACGAAGGCGCCCTGTGCTCGGACCTCAAGTCGGCTCTGTACGACCACGTCCCCGACAAGAGCCGGGCGCCGTTCGTCAAAGGCCTCGTCGCCGGCATCGGCGGCCGGGAGATCAGGACTGCCGACCTCACCGACGCCCTCCGCTCCGGCCTCGCCGGCAGCATCCCGGAACCCAACTGGATCGCGATCCAGCTCTAGGAGCACGCATGACCGCCAGGACCACGATCCTCTCGCTCCCCAGGGAAGAGTACGTCCACCCCGGCAATCGCGCCTGCACCGGCTGCGGCCTGGGCATCGCGTACCGCATCGGCCTGAAGGCCCTGGGCCCCGACACCATCGTCGTCGTCCCACCCAGCTGCCTCACCGTGCTGCAGGGCCTCTTCCCTGTGGCCTCCACCAAGCTGCCCAGCCTCAACGTGACCTTCGCCTCCACGGCCGCGGCCGCCACCGGCGTGCTCGAAGCTTGAAGGCTCAGGGCCGCGAGCACACCAAGGTGGTCGCCTGGGCGGGCGACGGCGGCACGGCCGACATCGGCATCCAGTCGCTCTCGGGAGCCTCCGAGCGCGGCGACGACTTCCTCTTCATGTGCTACGACAACGAGGGCTACATGAACACCGGCGTGCAGCGCTCGGGCACCACGCCGCAGGGCGCCATCACCGCCAACACTCCCTTCAAGGGCAAGCTGCAGCAGAAGAAGGATGTGGCGGCCATCATGACCGCGCACGGCCTCGACTACGTGGCCACGGCTTCGGCTGCCTACCCGCTCGACCTCTACGACAAGATCAAGAAGGCGATCTCACTCAAGGGGGTCAAGTACATCCACATCCACACGCCCTGCCCGCCCGGCTGGGGTTTCGAGACGCGCTACACCGTCAAGATCGGCGAGCTCGCCGTGAAGACCGGCTACTGGGACCTCTACGAGGTGGAACAGGGCGAGTTCAGGCTCACGGGCGCGTCCGCCAAGACTCTCAAGATCGGGAGCCGCACGCCGGTGCACGAGTACCTGCAGACGCAGTCGCGCTTCCGCATCATGTCGCCCGAGCAGGCCGCCGACGTGCAGGCGCGGGTCGATGCCAAGTGGGACACCTACTCAAGTGGCGCGGCCTGCCAGAGATAGGCGGCGGGGGTCCGGTCGGAGCAGCCGGGGAGGCGGCGCGGGACGGCCCGCGCCGCCTCCCCGCGTCTACCTCAGCGTGGCGCCGAACTCGCGCTCCAGCGCCTTGAGGATCTTGCCGCGCACCGCCGCGATGTCCTTCTCGGTCAGCGTGCGCTCGGGCGAGCGCATCACCACGCGCAGGGCCAGCGAGCGCTTGTCGGCCGGCACCTGGTCGCCCTCGTACACGTCGAACACGCGCACGCTCCGCACGAGCTTGCCGCCGGCCCTGTCGGCCTGCTCGACCACGGCAGCGGCCGGCACGTCACGCCCCACGACCACGGCCAGGTCCTGCGCCGCCGGCGGATACTGGCCGAGGTCGGCGAACGGCCGGCTCCTGAGCGCGACCGGGACGAAGTCGGCGCTCAGCCCCGCCACGTAGACGTCCAGCCCGTCGAGGCCGAAGGCGGCGGCGATGTCGGGTCGCAACTGTCCGAGCACGCCCACCTCCCCCACACCCTGCAACCGGACGTGCGCCGTCTTGCCGGGATGCAGGAAGGGATAGCGGGGATCGCCGCCGGCCGGCAGGTACTCGGCGGCGAGGCCGACCGCCGCCAGCATGCGCTCGACCACACCCTTGAGCGCAAAGAAGTCGGTCGTGCGCGCCTGCCCCGTCCAGGCCTCGGGGTGCAGGCGGCCGGTCATGACGACGGCCACGATCTCCGGCTCGTGCGGCAGGACGGCGCCCGGCTCGGCGGCGTGCTCGGGCGCCGGGACCGGCTCGTCCCACAGGTAGACCCTGCCGATCTCGAAGACGTTCGGCGGGTCGTTGAGGCGGTCGACGTTGTCACGCACGGCTTTGAGGAGCCCGGGCAGCAGCATCGTGCGCATCACGGACTGCTCCACGCTCATGGGATTGGAGAGCCGCACGGGATCGAGACGGGCGTCCCCCTCGGCGAGGCCGAAAGGCGCCACGGCGTCGGGCGCGACGAAGCTGTACGTGATGACCTCGTCCAGGCCGCAGCCGGCCAGTGCGGCGCGCACGGCGCGCCGCACGTTCTGTGGCTGCGTGAGGCCGCCGACCGTGGTGTGCAGGGGCAGCGTCTCCGGCGCCAGGTGGTAGCCGGCGATGCGGCCGACCTCCTCGATGAGGTCGACTTCGCGGATGAGGTCGGGACGGAACGTGGGCACGGAGACGGTCCACGACGCGTCGGTGTCGCTCGCGCTCGTGTCGCCCTCGTCCACCTCGCACTCCAGGCGACGCAGGATGGCGCCCTGCTCGGCCCCCGGCACGGCGTAGCCGAGCAGGGCGCCGCAGCGGGCCGGCCGGTACGCGACGGGTGCCGGCGGCGCGGGCACCGAACCCTCGTCCACAATGCCGGGTGCCACGGTGCCGCCGCACAGCTCCGCGAACATCCGCGACGCGAACATGAGCCCACCGGGCACGAGGTTCGCGTCGATGCCCTTCTCGAAGCGGTTGCTGGCCTCGCTGCGGATACCCGTGTGCATCTCCGTGCGCAGGATGCCGGGCCCGGAGAAGTTGGCGGCCTCGAGCACGATGTCGGTGGTCTGGGCGTCGATCTCGGCCTGCAGACTGCCGAACACGCCGGCGATGACCAGGGCGCGCTCGACGTCGGCGATGACCAGCATCTGGTCGTCGAGGGTGCGCTCGACGCCGTCCAGGGTGACGATCTTCTCGCCGGCCGTCGCGCGGCGGGCGACGAGCTTGCTTCCGCGGACCTTGCCGGCGTCGAACGCGTGCAGCGGCTGGCCCCAGCCGAGCATGACGTAATTGGTCACGTCCACCACGTTGCTGATGGGACGCATGCCCGCGTGCGTGAGCCGCGCCTTGAGCCACGGCGGCGAGTCGCCCATCGTCACGCCGCGGATGACGGTGGCGCCGTACCGCGGGCAGAGGTCCGGATCGGCGATCTCGACGGCGATGGTCTCGGCCGCCGGCGCGCCGCCGAAGGCGGCCGGCCCGGCGGTGGGCTGCGGCATGAGCTCCACCCCGGCCGCCGCCGCGACCTCGCGGGCGATACCGTAGATGCTGAAGCAGTCCGGCCGGTTCGAGGTGAGCTCGAGCTCGAGCACGGCCTCGCTCACCGGCAGGTAGTCCTGCAGCGGCGCGCCGACGGTCCAGTCGCGCCGGGAGCACCACGATGCCCGGGCTCTTCTCCTCGTAGCCCAGCTCCTGCTCGCTCATCATCATGCCGTCGCTCTCGACGCCGCGGAGGCTGGCCTTCTTGAGCTTGAGGCCGCTCTCGAGCACGGCGCCGCTCAGGGAGACTGCGACGGTGTCGCCGGCCTGGAAGTTGTGGGCGCCGCAGACGATCTGACGGACGCCGCCGTTGGCCTCGCCGACCTCGACGGTGCACAGGCTGAGCTTGTCGGCGTTGGGGTGCTGCTCCCTGGTGAGGACCTTGCCCACCACGAAGCGAGCGAGGTTGTCGGGGTCGCGCGGGGCGCCGACCCAGTCGATGCCCTCGACCTCGGTGCCGGACATGGTGAGCAGCTCGGCGAGCTCCTCCACCGAGCCCTGCCAGGCGACGTACTCCTTGAGCCAGCTGAACGGTACACGCATGTCGACCGCCTCCTCTCAGAACTGCCGCAGGAAGCGGACGTCGTTATCGTAGAACAGGCGCAGGTCGGGGATGTCGTACTTGAGCATCGCCATGCGCTCCACGCCCATGCCGAAGGCGAAGCCGGTGTACCTCTCGGCGTCGTAGTCGACGAAGTCGTACAGGGCGGGGTCGACCATGCCGGCGCCCATGATCTCGAGCCAGCCGGAGTACTTGCAGGAGCGGCAGCCCCTGCCGCCGCAGAGCCCGCAGTTCACGTCGACCTCGATGCTGGGCTCCGTGAACGGGAAGAAGTGCGGCCGGACCCTGATGCTGCGGTCCGGTCCGAAGAACTCGCGCGTGAAGTGTGCCACGGTGCCCTTGAGGTCGGCCAGGGTGACACCCTCGTCCACGACGAGTCCCTCGACCTGGTGGAACATCGGCGTGTGCGTGGCGTCCGAGTCGCGCCGGTACACTTTGCCGAGGCACACCACGTAGACGGGCGGTCGCTGCTGCTCCATGACGCGCACCTGGACGGGAGAGGTATGGGTGCGCAGCAGCACGCCACGGTCGGCGTCGACGACGGCCTCGGGCATGGTCTCGCGCTGCTCGACGACCCAGAAGGTGTCGTGGGCGGAGCGCGCGGGGTGGCTGGGTGGCGTGTTCAGGGCCGTGAAGTTGTAGTAGTCGAGCTCGACCTCAGGGCCCTCGGCGATCTTGTAGCCGAGCCCGATGAAGATGTCCTCGACCTCGCGCATGGTCTGGCTGATGAGATGCTCGTGGCCGGCCGGAAAGGGCACACCGGGCAGCGTGACGTCGATGCGCTCGGTGGCCAGCGAGACCGAGAGCGCAGCGCGCTTGAGCTCCGACTCGCGCTCCTCCACGAGCGCCTCGAGCTCCTTGCGGATGAGGTTGCCGCCCTTGCCTACCAGCGGGCGCTCACCCTCCGGCAGGGTGGGGATGGAGCGCAGGAACTCGGTGAGCGCGCTCCTGCGGCCGAGCACCTGGACACGCGCCTGCTCGAGCGCGGCGAGGTCGGCGGCGTGCAGGATGGTCTCGCGGCCGGTGTGGTAGATGGCGGCGAGACCCGGGGCTCGCTGTTTCAGCTCCTGGAGGTGGGCGTCGTCCATGGTCATCCTTCCTTGGCGGCCGCGGCGGGGCGCGGCGTAGGGAGAGCGCCGGGGCGCCGGCGCGACAGCTCGTAGAGGGCGATGGCGCCGGCCACACCGGCGTTGAGCGACTCGACGGCCTGCGGCCGGCCTGCCGCGAGCGCGATGGTGACCGGCCGCGTGACGTGCGGCGCCGCCTGCGCCGAGATGCCGGCGCGTTCAGCGCCGACCACCAGCACAGCCGGGCGCGCCAGCTCCGCCAGGTGCAGCGGCTCGCCGCCGTGCGCTGCGAGGCCCACGACCTCGGCGCCGGGCAGGCGCGCGACCAGGTCGGCCAGCGTCACGTCCTGGTACAGCGGCAGCGCGAACACGGCCCCCATGCCGGCGCGCACCGTCTTGGGGCCGTACAGGTCGGCGGTGCCGGGCGCCGCCACGAAGGCGGCGGCGCCGAAGGCCACCGCCGCGCGCAGCAGCGTGCCGACGTTGCCCGGGTCGCCGACGGCGTCCGCGTACACCACGAGCAGGTCGTCGCCTGACCCGGGCGGCGGCGTGAACCGGCGCCGCCCGGGCAGCGGGAACACGGCCATCACGTCGGCCGGCGCGTCGAGCGTGCCGATCTTGTGGGCCACGTGCTCGGCGACCGGGTAGACGGCCGGCGGCGGACCGGCAGCCGTGCGCGGGCTGGACGGCTCAGGCCCGGGACCCGCAGCGCCGGCGACCCGGCCGGTAGCGGAGACGCCGCCGGCCTCGCCGCCGAGCCCCAGCCGCTGGACCAGCTCTTCGGCGCGCTCCGCGCGCACGAAGACCACCTGCGGCCGGTGGCCGGCGGCGAGGCCGGCCATGACGAGGTCGGCGCCTTCCACGAGGAAGGCGCCTTCCCGGTCACGGAACTTGCGCTGCCGCAGCGACGCCGCCCTCTTCACGAGGGCGTTCTGCGTGCTGCCGAGTGGCTCTCCTAAAACCCCAAGCGACTCGCCCGCCCCGCCGGCGCTCAGGCCGCGTCGAGGGCCGCGCGCGCCTGGGTGGCGAGCGAGGCGAAGTACGTGGGGTCGGTCACGGCGATATCGGCCAGCATCTTGCGGTCGAGCTCGACGTTGGCCAACTGGAGACCGTGCATGAACTGGTTGTACGACAGGCCGCACTCACGAGCGCCGGCGTTGATGCGGATGATCCACAGCTTGCGGAACTCGCGCTTGCGCACGCGGCGGTCGCGATAGGCGTACTGGCCACTGCGCTGGACCTGCTCTTTCGCCCTCTTGTAGGACGAGTTCTTGGTCGCGCGGTAGCCCTTGGCCTGCTCGAGGACCTTGCGGCGCTTCTTGCGCGCGGAGACGCTTCGTTTGACTCGCGACATGGTGGTTACTCCTTGGAACTAACGCGGGCTCAGCGGAGCCCGAGCAGGCGCTTGATCTCTTTTGAGTCGACCTTGCTGACGTCGTACAGCTTGCGGAACCCGCGCTTGCGCTTGGCGGACTTGTGTTCCAGGAGGTGACTCTTCATCCCGTGACGGCGCACCAGCTTGCCGCTTCCGGTGAGACGGAAGCGCTTCTTGGTGGCGCTGTGTGTCTTCATCTTCGGCATCTGCACCCTCTCCCGCTACTTCACAGGCGCCATCATCATGACCATGTTGCGCCCGTCCTGCAGCGGCATGGACTCGATGACGCCGAACTCCTTGACATCTTCCGCAAGGCGCAGGAGCAGCTGCTCGCCGCGCTCCGGATGGACCATCTCGCGGCCGCGGAACATGATCGTGACCTTGACCTTGTCCTTGTGCTGCAGGAAGCGCACCACGTGGCCCTTCTTGGTCTCGTAGTCGTGCACGCCGACCTTGGGCCGGAACTTGATCTCCTTGATCACGATCTGGCTCTGGTGCTTGCGCGCCTGCTTCGCCTTGAGCTCGAGCTCGTAGCTGGTACTTGCTGTAGTTCATGACGCGGCACACCGGCGGGTCGGCCTGGGCCGCGACCTCGACCAGGTCCAGCCCCTTCTCGGCGGCGTAGTCCTGGGCGAAGCGGATGGTCTTGATGCCGAGCTGCTCGCCCTTCTCATCGATGAGGCGGACTTGCGGCACGGTGATACCGTCGTTGATGCGGATGCGGGGCTCGTTGGCCCTGTCGCGCATGAACCTGTCTCGTGGAGAAAATGGTCTGCCCATAGACGGAAAAAGGCTCGCCAACGGCGAGCCCTCACGATCTCCTTTCTCGTGATGGACCCTGTCGACCTACCAGCGGGCGCAGGGTGGGGTGCTCGCAAGCTCCCACTTCGTGGCCGAGGGAGTATACACGACCGTTCGCAAGGCGTCTAACAGGGCCGGGCGAGCGGCGCCCACGCCGCCCGCCCGGCCCCTTCAGTCGGGTCCTCCGCGCTACCGCGTGACCTTGACGCGCAGCAGCTTGACGGCCGGCTGCTGCATGAGCCCCGCGTCACCCCTTGCCGCGTAGATGAGGCGATACTGCGTGGACGTCCTCGGCTTCAGGGAGCGGCCGAACGTACCGTCCGCCTTCGTGGTGAAGGTGGAGATGGTCTTGTAGGCGGCCTTGGAGCTGGTCCTGCCCTGGAGCGTCACCTTCTGCCCGGCGAGCGCCCCGGAGACGCCCGACAGGGAGCCGCCCACGGTGATCCGCTTGCCCTTCTTGATGCGCCTGTCCGACACCGAGGCTTTCAGCGTGCTGTCGGCGGGGGCGGCGGTACCGTGATGGGCCTGCGCGTGGCTGCTGTGGCAGGTGGCGCAGGAGCCGGCGTCCTCGTACATGGGCTTGTGGCAGGTGGTGCACGCCACGGTGGGATCCTTGGCGTGCACCTGCTCCTTGTCGCCGAACATGCCGGACGCCGTGCTGTGACAGGCGGTGCACTTCTGCGACCCGAACTTCTCGGCGCTGTGGCAGGTCTGGCACTTGACCGGCACCGCGGCAGGAGTCATGGCGTCGTGGCACACGCTGCAGGCGGCGCCGGCGTGCGACTGCTTCGCCACGGCGATCTTGCCGTCGTGGCAGGTCTCGCACTTGGCGAGCGGCGTCGCCTTGGTGGTCCCGTGGTGGTACTTCTCCGTGTCGCCGTGACAGGTAGCGCACGTGCCGAGCGTCTTGTAGTGCTCCTGGTGGCAGGTCGTGCAGGAGGCCTTGGCGATGCTGGTGCCCTCGTGGTTGCGGACCTTGGCGTGGCAGGAGGCGTCGCCGCACGAGAGGTCGTTGGTGGACTTGACCGCGGGGACCTTGCCCTGCGCCTTGTCGTGGCAGGTCATGCACTGGCCGGAGGGGATGTCCATGCCGTTGTGGCAGCTCGTGCAGCCGGTCCCATAGCTGGAGTGGCCGGTGGGCGCAGCGGCGATGGACCCGTCGTGGCAGCCGGCGCAGTCGTTCAGCGGAATCGGCTTCGCGGTGCCGTGGTGGAAGCCGTCGACGTCGTCGTGGCACTTGGAGCAGGTCCCCACCGCCTCGAAGTGGGCGTCGTGGCACGTGGTGCAGGACGCCTTGGTGATGGGCGTGCCCTCGTGGTTCTTGATCTTGGCGTGGCAGCCGGAGTCGGCGCACGCCAGCGAGCTCGTGTACGTGACCTGCGGCGCGCTGGACCCCGGCTTGCCGACGTGACAGGACGCGCAGTCGGCCAGCGACGGCTTGTCCATGCCGGTGTGACAGCTCGCGCAGTCGGCGCTGTAGCCCGTGTGGTTGGACGGCGCCTTGGCGATGGAGCCGTCGTGGCAGGTGGCGCACCGGCCGAGCGCGATCGCCTGCGTCGTGCCGTGGTGGAAGGACTGGGGGTCGGTGTGGCACTTGGTGCACGCGCCGAGTGACTGGTAGTGGGCGGTGTGGCAGTCGGTGCAGGGAGCCTGCGTGATCGACGTGCCGACGTGGTTCTTGATCTTGCCGTGGCAGCCCGCATCGTCGCAGGAGAGGTCGTTGGTGAAGGTGACCTGGGGGCCGCCGGACGACGGGTTGCCGACGTGGCACGCGGCACAGTCGCCCCCCGCGGGGACGGTCATGCCGTCGTGGCACGACGCGCACACGGTGTGCTTGCCGTCGTTGTGGGAGGCCGGCGGCAGCTTGGCGAGCGTGCCGTTGTGGCAGTCGACGCACGACGGCTCCGTGGCGGCCGCCGCGTCGTGATGGATGCCATCCTCGTGGCAGTCGGCGCACGCCTTGCCGTACCCCGACGCGCCCAGGTGCGGGGAAACGCCGTGCGTGAAGGCGACGTCGTACCTGGGATCCTCACCGCTCTCACGGTAGAGGTGGCAGCTGCCGGCGCAGGCGATCGTCGGGGCGTTGCCGGGTTCGTGACACTGCCAGCAGAGCTGCGAGCCCGACGTCGTCATGCCGCCGTGGCAGGCGGCGGTGACACAGGCGGTGTTCGACGGCGTACGGTCCTGATGGCACCCGCTGCTGTTGCAGGTGGACTCGCCGGCCCCGCCGTGCTCCCAGGATTCGTACCCGAGAGCCGGTCCCGCGGCCGCCGCGCACGTGACGAAGAGCACAAGCGCGAGGAGCGGGAGGAAGAGGCGGGAGGAGCGGACTTCCGGTCTGCGTGCGGAGCGGGCTTCTGGTCGGCGGTCGTGGCGATCCGGCACGTCGAACCCCCTGTCCATTCGAGGTTCTCGGCAGTAAAGACCCGGTGGCGCGACGATGCAACCCGTCTCGTGCGTGCCACGCTGCCCGCACAACGTTTCTTCACACGTTCTTCGCATTTGCGGAACCCCGGGACCCGGTACGTCGCCGAACGAGACCGCCCCGGGCTCTGGAGCACTCTGCCCCGGCGGGGTAGCATCGGGGCACGAGCAGACCGGAGGGACCTCATGCCTCGTGCGCCGCAGCGCTTTCTGATGGATGCCACGGGCTCGCACGACGACGTCGATGCGAGCCTGGTCGAGCAGCACCTCGCCGACGGCGGGTTCTTCTGGCTGGACCTGCACGGCGCCGCCGCCGGCAACGAGGCCATGCTCGAGGAGCTGTTCGGCTTCCACCCGCTGGCGCTGGAGGACGCCGAGCACTTCGGCCAGCGCCCCAAGCTCGACGACTACGACGACTTCCTGCTGCTCGTCGCCTACGGCGCCAACGCCGACAGGGACGGGCTCGTGGAGGTGCACTGCTTCATCTCGGGCGAGTACCTGGTCACCGTGCACCGCGACGACTGCCCTTCGTTCGAGGAGATGCGCACCAGGGCCGCCAGGGAGCATGTCCCGCCGGCAGTGGGCCCGCTGCTGCTCCACTCGGTGCTGGACGCGCTGGTGGACAGCTTCTTCCCGGAGCTCACCAAGCTCGACAACCGCATCGACGAGCTCGAGGCCGGGATCCTGCACGGACCGAGGGACGAGCAGCTGCAGGAGATCTTCCGCCTGAAGCGCCGGATCATCACCTGGCGCAAGGTCATCACCCCGCAGCGCGACCTGCTGGCACGCCTGGTCAGCGGCGTCATCACCGTCCCCGGGATGACGCCGGACATGGAGCGCTACTACCGCGACCTCTACGACCACCTCATCCGCATCAACGACTACCTGGACAGCTACCGCGACCTGCTCTCGGGCGCGATGGACGTCTACCTGTCGACGGTCTCGAACCGGCTCAACGAGGTGATGAAGCGGCTGACCCTCGTGGCTACGGTGTTCATGCCGCTCACGTGGATCGTCGGGTTCTTCGGGATGAACTTCGCCTGGATGGTGAGGCTCGTCGCCGGCTGGCCGGCGTTCCTGGCGCTGGGCGTGGCCACGCAGGTCGCGGCCGTGCTCGTGATGGTGTGGCTGTTCCGGCGCAAGGCGTGGCTCTGAGAAGCCACCCCCGCCGGCCCGCACCGCGGCGTTGACGCGGGCGCGGCAGGCCGTGCGCCGCGTGGGCTGTACCCGCGCGCCCCATCAGTCGATAAGCTTGGATGACGAGCGCGGCGTGCAAGGCGCCCGCAGTCACGAGGGAGAGACGCTTGTACATCGCCGTCAGCGCCATCGGGGAGCACTACCTGGGCGAGCAGCGAGCCGCCATGGCCGCGTTCACGTTCGGACTGCTCATCACCTTCCTGGGCGTACGCATCAACACGCGCCTCATCCGCGCCAAGGTGAGCTGGTGGTTCCACGACATCGAGTCCGAGGGCGGCGTGCACGTGCACCACATGGTGATCGGGGTGGTTCTCATGGTGGCCATCGGCATCGTCCTGATCGCCACCACGCCCACGCACCTCTGGCTGCAGCTGTGCGCCCTGGTGTTCGGCGCCGGGGTGGCGCTGACCCTCGACGAGTTCGCCCTGATCCTGCGCCTGCAGGACGTCTACTGGAGAGCCGAGGGGCGGATCTCGGTGGACGCCGTGATCATCGCCGTGTGCGCCGGCATGCTGTTCATCTTCGGGTTCAGGCCAGGCGGGATCGAGGCCGGAACGACGTCGACGGCCGGCGGCGTCGCCGTCGGCATCGGCATCGCGATCGCGGTGTTCTTCAACATGATCTGGGCCGTCATCTGCCTGTTCAAGGGCAAGTACTGGACCGGGTTCTTCGGCGTCTTCATCCCCATCATCGGCGTCGTCGGGGCGCTGCGGCTTGCGCGACCGAACTCCCCCTGGGCGCGCAAGCGGTACGCGAACAAGCCCAGGAAGCTCGCCCGCGCCGAGCGCCGTGAGGACAAGATGGACCGCACCTGGCGCGCCTGGCGTGAGGCCTTCTTCGACCTGATCGCCGGCAAGCCCCACCTGCCGAGCATCCCGGCGTACCAGCCGCCGGAGGCGGACCAGGTGGAGGATGCGGCGTCTGACGCGGTGGCGACGCTCGAGGACTCCGAAGGAGACGCTGAAGCGACCGGGTCTGCGGTTGCGGCGACGGCCGCGGGCGAGGACGCGGCTCCCGCACCGGCCGCCGGTGCGCCCGAGGACTCGGTGGCCCCCGACACTCAGGGCCCGGCGGGCGCGCCGGCCTGAGCGTCGGCCGCCGCCACGACGACCCCCAGGTCGTCGACGAAGCGGCGCTGCGCCGGCACGATGGCCTCGCGGGCCGCGTCGAGCGTGAACCACGCGGCCCGGTCCACCTCCGGGAACTCCGCCGTCCTGCCCGACCGCGGCGGCCACTCCATCGAGAACGTGTTGCTCCTCAGCTGCGCCGGGTCGCAGTCGTGTTCCACGGCCCAGGCGAAGATGAGCTTGTGGCCGTGGGCCTTGACGCCGCCCAGGGGCTGGAAGGGCCCTGCGGGCTCCAGCCCCGTCTCCTCCCTGACCTCGCGCAGCGCCACCTTGAGGAGGTCGGCCCCGGCGGCCCGGTTACGCGCTTTGGCCGCCGTGACCGTCGCCGGCTCCGGCCCCAGCTCCTCAGGCTCGGCCAGACCCTTTGGGGATGCTCCAGGCGCCGGCGTCCTTCTTCGCCCAGTACGGGCCGCCGGGGTGGACGAGCAGGACCTCGAGGGCGGGCTCCGGCGAGCGCGGGTCCCGCACACGGCGATACACGAGCAGTCCTGCGCTGATGTCGGGCATGCACCGTCCTCCGCGCCGAGGAGTGCGCTCCGCCGCACTCACGGTTCGTTGCAGAATACAACCGAACGTGAGCAGGGGAGAGAGCGAAAGGCCGCGACCGTGGTGGGCGGAGGGGCACGGGTGTGCGGCGCGACCCGACGCGTCGGCGACCGGCGCTGTGGGCCGACCGGTTGTGGCCGGGGTGGCGGCCGGAGGTGCGCCGGGGGCCGGCGGCGCTGCGCGCCGCCGGCCCCCGGCCGGTCCGCACGACAGGCGAGGTCAGCTCGCCAGCACCGCGGAGAACACCCACCAGGCGAGCAGCGACTTCGCGCTCAGGCTGAGGATGATGTAGGCCTTCTCGCCGAACAGGTAGTCCCGCCACTTGCCCACCTTGTGGTACTGCAGCCACATGTTCAGGGCGAAGATGTTGAAGAAGATGAACAGGCTGACGATGATGCCGTACACGAAACCGGGCGGCTCCGGCCCGTCGAGCCCAGGGCTCCACACGTAGACGACGACGATGATCCACGGGATGATCCCGGAGAAGCAGCCGAAAAGGAAGCTCAGCCAGTTCGGCCTCCCCGGAGTCTCATACTTCTCCATCAGCAGCCCGAAGAGGATCATGCTCGCGTTGGCGCCGAAGATGGCGATGAGCGCGGCGATGTCGCTGACGCCGGTGATCATGCTGATGAGCACGATCATCATGCTCGAGCTGAAGAAGTACTCGATCCAGCGCCCGTAGTTGCGATCCTGCAGCAGGTTGCGCTTGTACCAGCCGAACACGCCCGGCGACGCGATGATGAACAGGGCGAGCGCAGAGATCGCCACGAAGGCGAAGATGCCCCAGCCGAGCGGCAGGTCGAAGAGCGTGTTCAGTTCGGGCGGCGTGCCGGGCGGCCCCGACATGTACGTCGCCGTGACCGGCAGGCTGAAGTCGTTGGTGAGCAGGGCGATAGCGACGGCCTCGACGGCGAGGACGACGCCGACGCCGATGTTCCAGACGCGGAGGCGTCCCAGACGACGCTGCACGTCGGCAGGGGCGGCTTGGGACCCGGCGCCCGAGGCGGCGGGTGGTGGACTGCTGGCAGGGACTGGCGGGGCGCTCATCGTGTGCTCCTTGTCGTCTGGGGGGCCGGCCCGCGACGGCCGCCGGCCAGGATGGGGTGATGGGGGCGGAGAGAGGGTCATGCCGCGCACGCCTCCTCCGCCGTCTGCTCGACGATGCGGATGAAGCGGTCGAGGAACCCGCCCACGACCGCCCGCTCGTCCTCGCTCAGACTCTCCGCCAGGGCGAGGACCTCCTCGGTCAAGGGCGTGACCCCGTCGTTGAGCTTCACGGCCGCCTGCGCCGTGCGCCGGACCACCACGCGCCGGCGGTCGCTCGGGTGCGGGGCGCGCACCGCGTTGCCGCTCGCCTCCAGGCGGTCGACGAGAGCGGTGACGGAGCCGGAGGTGAGCTGCAGGCGGCGGGCAAGCTCGCTCGGGCCCAGGCCGGACCCGTCGCTGAGGTGCTCGAGGGCCAGCAGCTCCGGGACGCTCACCCCGATCTCACGCGCGACGGCGACGTTGAGCCTCGACATGGCGATGTCGAGGCGCCGCGTCGCCCCGGCGATGTCTTCTGGCGTGTAGCGTGGGTTCATCGGGCGTCCCTCGGTCGAGAAGTATCTCGCCCGTCAAGATACCCACTACATGAGAGAACCATATCATCAGACCGGAACTGCTCCGAACCGGCGTCTGTCGTCCACGTACTCGATCTCCGTGAACGTGTCCGTCGGGAAGGCATACACGAGCACGCAGGTCTCGTCGTGGGTGTTACGGATGCCGTGGACCGCGTCGGAGGGATGGGCCGAGACGAGCGGGCGCCGGTGGATGACGGCCGGGTCGCCGGGAAGCGGGCCGTCGTGCTGCTACGGGGTATCGCGCTCGTGCGCCACGTGCTGGCGCCGTGACGGGGCATCCATCGTCGGCGGACACACGGCCGTTCAGGCGGCGCCGGCGTCGTTGGGCGCCGCGGTGCCTGTGGCGGAGTTCATCGCCGTGTACCTGCCGTACGAACCGATGATGGCGCGTGGCAGCAAGCCTGGGCGGCGGCCGACCGCGTGCGCCGTGTCGTGTCGCTCGTAGGCCCAGGAGACGGAACTGACGAGCGGCCAGCGCAGCGGCTCCGGGGGTGGACACGCCGGCGGCGGGCCGACGACCGGCATGCGCCTCCAGCGATCGTCCGCGCCGAGCGCCAGCGAGGCGAGGATCTTGCCGCCGGCCTTGGTGGACGTGAGGCCGTGACCGGAGAAGCCGAGGCCGGCGTGGACGGTGCCCGAGGGACTGCTCTCGAAGAAGGGCAGGCCCGTGTTGGTCAGGTCCATGGGCCCACTCCAGGCGGCCTCGAAGCGCACCCCCTCGAGCTGGGGGAAGAGCCACACGAGGCCGGCGGCCGCGACCCGCGCCACGCGTGCGGAGGTGAGCGCCCCGCCGCCGATGCGGTTGTCGTAGGTGATCCTCATCGCCCCGCCGCCGATGGCGATGCGCCCGTCGTCGGTGGGCCGCAGGTAGAACAGCATCTCGCGGAGGTCGGCGACCCCCCTGTGCGAGGTCCAGCCGATCCGTTCGAGGAGTTCGGGGACGGGCTCGGTGACGACCATGTAGTCGACGCACACGGTGAAGGCGCGGCGGAAGTGCCGCTCGCGACCCGCCCAGGCGCCCGTGCTGAGCACCACCTGACGGGCGCGGACGGTGCCGGCCGGCGTGACCACCCGGACCGGGCGGCCGGTCTCCAGGCGCAGCAGCGGCGTGCCCTCGAAGATGCGCACGCCGCGCTCCAGCAGCACGCGACGCAGCTCGCGCGCCAGCTTGGCCGGCTGGAGCACGGTGAGGTCGGGTGTGACGACGCCGCCGACGAAGCGCGGCGAGTCCGCGACGCGCCGCGCCTCGGCGGCATCCACACGCCGCAGCCGGTCGGCGTAGCCGTGCCGCTCGAGCAGGCCGAAGGTCTCGTCGTCCGGTCCCGCCTGCCAGTCGCCGGCGCGCGCGTACAGGATGCCCTCGTGATGCGCGTCGACACGCGCGTCATGCCGCACGATCCACTCGTCCAGTTCGCCGACCATGTCGGCCAGCGTGGACGCCCAGATCACGCCGCCCTCCTCCCCGAGCGTGCGGCACAGGCCCGAGAGCTGCAGCCACGAGGTGGAGAAGAAGCCGCCGTTGGCCCCGCTGCCGCCGGCGCCGCAGACGTCGGCCTCCAGCAGGACGACGCCGAGCGACGGGTCGCGCTCCGTGAGCTCGTAGGCGGTCCAGAGGCCGGCGAACCCGCCGCCGACGACGCACACGTCGGCGGCCACGTCGCCGGCCAGCGGCGGGCACGGCTCGCCGGAGTCGGCGCGCAGTGCTTCCTCCAGCCACCAGCTGCGCGCGCCGACCGCGGGCACCGCCGGTGTCCGATCCTGCCCTACCTGCCGCCGTGCTCCTGACCCCATGGCACGCTCGCTTTCGTCGCCGACACCGTCACTGCATCACACGGCCTGGGGCAGGCCCCGTCAAGCGCCGGAGAGGCCAAGCCGGCACCATCTGACCGTGCGTGGTGGTGCACTGAAGCGCTGAGAAGCTCGAGCGGCCAGATCGGCCTCGAGTCCCTCAGCGCCCCTGCGGTCATCAGAGCCCGATGACCTCGAACCCCAGGGCGAGCGCCGTGCTGCCCTGCATGCGGTCGTGGGTCGCGAAGACGAGGTCGTCCCGTCCGCGGTCGCGGATCTGCAGCGCGGTTGCCAGATGGATTGCATCGAGTGCTCTCATCGGCAGAGGGAATGCGTCCCCCGCCCGGTCGAGGACGGAGCGCGAGACAGCCACGCGACGCATCTGCCGCATCAAGCGGTGCACGAGCGCCGCGCGCTGCACCATGTCGTCGGCCCCCAGCCCGTCCACGAGCCTCGCCTTGTCGAGGGTGCGCAGGCATTCGGCCTGCGACAGTCGCGAGGTGACACGCTCGTCGAAAGACGTCAAGTCGGCGAGCCTGTCTGGCTGCTGCATGACGATGCGCATGAGCACCGACGAGTCGACGTAGGCGATCACTCGTCGGCCTCTTCCCCCGGCGCGAACAGACCGAAGTCCCGATCGGCGCGCACGTCTTCAAGGATCTCAGCGATATCGACGGAGAGCCTCAGCGGCGGCAGGTCGGTGACCCCCCACAGCGCGGGGTCCTCGGTCGGTTCGACGATGTCGAAATCGTCGATCTCGGGCGGCCGGTAGGGTCCCAGAGTCGCGACCGGGATATCACGGCTGAGCACCGTGAAGGTGCGTCCCTCGCGCACTTCCCGAAGGTAGTGGCTGAGCTTGGCCTTGAGTTCGGCGACGGTCACGGCGTCCATGGTCACAGTATGACCAGATATGGTCAAGATGACAATGGAGCGGACGGTGCCGGCGGCCGAGGGACGTCAGGCACAGCGGCCGACCCGGCCTGCCGCGTCAGACCAGGTCCAGCGACCGGAACGGCAGGTCGAACGCCTCGCGCTCGCGCTCCCAGAGCTCCGGCGGCTGCACCATGAGCTCGAGCGCAAGCAGCCAGTCCCGCTCCGCCACGCGCACCGTCCAGCTGTCCACCAGGGTCGGGGGCGTCTCGCCGGTGAAGTCGCCGGACGCGTTCTCCAGGGCGCCGCCGGCGAGCCGGTACCGCACGTGCACGGCCGGCCGGCCCGCGAGCGACCCGGCCTCAGGCGGCACGAGCATGGTGTGCGACGTTGGCGACCACGCGGCCAACGCCGCGCGGGCCCTGGCGAGGTGCGGCTCCAGCCAGTCCTCGCCGGGGCCAGCTTCGGACTTCACGGCGACCATGGCCAGTGCGGCGATCCAGCCGGCCGCCGGATCGCTCGCCATGAAGTGCGCGGACGGCAGGTCGGGAGGTGCGGCGTCGGCGGCCGCGCCCTCAAGCGGCTCAGCAGCGGCGTCCGTACGCACGAAGCGCGGGTCGATCTCGAACTCGACCCCCAGCGCCGCGTCGCGGACGACGTCCACCGGGTTCCGTCTGGCCGTCAGGGCAGGCGCCGCTCGCGGACTTCGTCGACCAACTGGTCGACGAACGTGCCGAGCGGCCGGGCGCCCTTGTCCTCGCCGCGCTCGCGCACACCCACGGCGCTCTTCTCCACCTCGCGGTCGCCGACCACGAGGATGTAGGGCACCTTCTGCAGCTGCGCGTCGCGGATCCTCTTCCCCACGCTCTCGCCGCGGTCGTCTATGTCAACGTGCAGGGTGACGGGGGCCTGGGCCGGGTCCGCCGCGCCGGCGGCGCGCACGGCGCGCATCACGCTCGCCGCATACTCGGCGTGCCGGTCGGCGATCGGCAGCACCACGGCCTGCTCCGGAGCCAGCCAGGTCGGCAGGTTGCCGCCGTAGTGCTCCAGCAGGATGCCCATGAAGCGCTCGATGCTGCCGAGCAGGGCGCGGTGGATCATGACGGGCCGATGCTCTTCGTTGTCGGCCCCCGTGTAGCTGATGTCGAGACGCTCCGGCATGGCGAAGTCCACCTGGATGGTGCCGCACTGCCAGGTGCGGCCCATGACGTCGCGGATGTGGAAGTCGATCTTGGGGCCGTAGAACGCCCCGTCGCCGGGGTTGAGCACGTACTCGATGCCCTCGCCTTCGAGGACCCGAGAGAGCACGCCTTCGGCCAGCTCCCACACCTCGTCGGAGCCGATGCTCTTGGCCGGCCGGGTGCTGAGCTCGATCTTGACGTCGCTGAACCCGAACGAGGCGTAGATGTGCTGCATGAAGCGGACGACGCCGAGCACCTCGTCCTCGAGCTGCTCGGGGGTGCAGTAGATGTGCGCGTCGTCCTGGGTGAAGTAGCGCACGCGGAAGAGGCCGTGCAGCACGCCGCTCATCTCGTGGCGGTGCACACGGCCGAGCTCGGCCATACGCAGCGGCAGGTCGCGGTAGGAGCGCCGGCGGCTCTTGTAGATGAGCAGGCCGCCGGGACAGTTCATGGGCTTCACCGCGTACGGCTGCTCGTCGATCTCGGTGAAATACATGTTCTCTTTGTAGTTGTCCCAGTGCCCGCTGCGCTCCCACAGCTCGCGACGCAGGATCACCGGGGTGCTGATCTCCTCGTAGCCCGCGCGCACGTGCTCGACGCGCCAGAAATCGACCATGGCGTTCCACAGGCGCATGCCCTTGGGGTGGAAGAACGGGAAGCCGGGACCCTCCTCGTGGAAGCTGAAGAGGTCGAGGTCGCGGCCGATGCGGCGATGGTCGCGCTGGCGGGCCAGCTCGAGCGCCTCGAGGCGCGCCGCCAGCTCTTCCTTGCTCGCGAAGGCGGTGCCGTAGATGCGCGTGAGCATGGGGTTCTTCTCGTCGCCGCGCCAGTAGGCGCCGGCCAGGCTGGTGAGCTTGAAGGTGCCGCTGCCCAGCTTGTTGGTGCTCGGCAGGTGCGGGCCGCGACACAGGTCGGTGAACTCCCCCTGCGAGTAGACGCTGATGGTCTCCTCGTCGGGCAGGTCCTCGATGAGCTCGACCTTGAAGGGCTGTTCGGCCGCGCGGAACACGGCCACGGCCTCCTCGCGCGGCAGCTCCTGGCGGGCGACCTCCTGGTTCTGGGAGACGACTTTCGCCATCTCCTTCTCGATGCGCGCGAGGTCGGCGTCGGTGATGGGCTCCGGGAACTGGAAGTCGTAGTAGAAGCCGTTCTCGATGGTGGGGCCGATGGCGTACTTGGTCCCCGGGAACAGGCGCAAGACGGCCTGGGCCATGATGTGGGAGGCCGAGTGGCGCAGGATGTCGACGGCGTCGGGGTCGTCACCCTTCAAGGTGACGATCGCGACCTGGTCGCCCTCGTACAGCGGCGCGGAGAGGTCGACGAGGCGGCTCGGCGCCGGGGCGCCGGCGGCGTCCGGCGCGCCCGGTCCGGCGGCCGTGACCCGGCCCGCGATCGCTGCCTTCGCCAGTCGCGGGCCGATGGCGGCCGCCGCGTCGCGCACGGTGGCGCCGTCGGAGAGCTCGAGGGGGGATCCGTCGGGGAGAGTGACGTGCAGGGTCATGAAGCGACCGATCCTTTCTGCTTCGCGCCCGCGCACCTTGCGGGGGCTGTTGGCCGGTGGAGTGTAGCAGAGAGGGTCGCGGCAGGGCGTGGCGGTCGAACCTGCCACGGTCGCACCTCCGCTTCGCTCAGTACTGACATTGTATGTACTTGTCGCTGCCATGTGGGTACACTGTGTGGACAGTCAGCTTCAGCGGGAGGTCGTTCCGCCATGGCAGCTCTGAAGGACAAGACGGTGAACATCAGGGTCACCGAGGACGAGAAGGCCGTTGTGGAGCAGGCGGCCGCCCTGCGTCACATGCCGCTGAGCCAGTTCATGCTGCAGGCGACGCTGCGCGCCGCTGAGGAAGTCCTCGCCGACCAGACGCGGTTCGTCGTACCCGCCGACCGGTGGGATGAATTCATTGCTCGCCTCGACCGTCCCGCCCGAGTACTCCCAGGCCTCAGAGAGGCCGCGTGCAGACCAAGCCCGTTTGGCAGGCGCTGACCCACTCTCCGGGCCGGCTCTTCTCGACGCTGCGCACGGCATCGACGCGTTCGACTGCGGCGTCAGTGCGCTCAACGAGTATCTGGCCAAGCAGGCCTTCGTCGATCAGCGATCCGGCAAGTCGAGAACGTACGCCGCCTGCCGCGGTGACCGGGTGGTCGCCTACTTCAGCTTGGCGACGGCGAGCCTCGTCGCGTCGGATGCGACGGAGCGCGCAGCCAAGGGGCAAGGCGCGCACGACATCCCCGCGATCCTCCTTGCCCGCTTCGCCGTGGACCTGGCGGAGCAGGCGCGCGGACTGGGAAGCAGCATGCTGGTCGAGGCCCTCGCGCGCTGCTCCGCCGCGGCTGAGATCGTCGGAGTACGGGTCGTGCTGGTGCACGCGAAAGACGAGCGGGCTCGTGACTTCTACCTGCGCCACGACTTCGAGCGGTCGCCCGCGAACCCGCTTCAGCTCATGATCCTGATGAAGGACGTACGGAAGACTCTGGAGAGCCTGCAGTCGGGACCGGCGAGCGCCGACCGCATCGCGCCGGCGGACGACGTCTGACCCAGGCCAAGCATCGCAGGATCCACGAGTATCCCGTCCCCTACAGCAGCGCGCTGACGTCCACGCCGCGCCCCTGGAGCCCTGCGCCCATCCTCTGGAGGTCGCGGAGCAGGCGCGCGGGGTCGGCCGCCAGGGCCTGCAGGTGGAGCCCCGGCTCGCGCAGCGAGCCGTCCTGCCACTGCAGCAGGCAGGCGGCCGCGGCGGCGGCCGTCAGCCAGTACCCATCGGCGTGCGTGATCCGCAGGCCGGCGCTCAGGGCGTCACCGGCCGGCCCTTCGCCCTCGGCCTCCACCTGGAACACGGTGCCGTACGGCGGCTTGCCGAACCGGCGCAGCGACCAGGCGAGCAGCCTCGCGTACGGCCTGCCGAGCGTGTCCGGCGACCACTTCATGACCGGCATGCCGAGCGGCACCACCACGTTGTCCGCCACCCTGTTGAACCCGGACACGTAGAAGCCGCAGTCGCGCAGCGACGGGAGCTGCTGCGGGAGGAGTTCGAGCTCCTTCATGTACATGAGCGTGCAGCGCTCGCTGCCGAAGGGCGGTCCGAAGTCGAACGAGCGCGTGGCGTCGCGCCACGCCAGCTTGGTCCACACCCCGTCGCGCAGCGCCTCCACGCGGTAGTCGCGGAACTCGTTCGCGAACTCGTGGATGGTGCTCTGCTGGAAGTCGTAGGCGCTCCAGTCGACCTTGAGGAGGCCGCCTACCTCCGCGCGCTCCAGCCGGCCGAAGGCCGGCGCCAGCGCGCGGATCAGGGCGGCCGAGAGCCCCGGATGGATGCCGCCGTCGGTGATGAAGCAGCGCCCGTCCACCACCATCCGCGAGCGCAGCCCTTCGAGCGCCGCGGACTTGGCTTCACCGCTCAGCAGGAGGTCGAAGTAATCGGCGCCGGCGGCGAGCGCGGCCTGCGCCACGGTGCCGGCGTGCTCGAGCACGCTGGCGGCGACGGCGACGAGGCCGACGCCGTCCATGGCGCGGGCCAGCGACGCCTCGTTCGCGGCGTCGGCCGCCCGCGCCGTCACCCTGCCAGAAAACCGCGCCTCGAGCTTGGCGGCCGCCTCCCGCCCCTTCTGCAGGCTCCGACCGGCCACGATGACGTCGCCGTCGCCGTGCTCGAGCAGCAGCTCGCAGAGCGTCTTGCCGGTCGTGCCGTACCCGCCCAGCACCAGGATCGTCTCGCTCATCAGTGGCCCTCCTCGATCGCGAGCGGACCGCCCGCGTTGCTCACGGCCGCCACCACGAACTCGGCGAGCTGGGCGGCGCGCTCCTCCAGGGACGTGTCGCCGAGGAGCCGGTAGTAGTGGTCGATGTGCGGCAGCAGGCGGCAGTCGCCGAGTGACACCGTGAGCGCGTGGACGAAGTGCGCCGCCGCGTCCACGTCCAGGCTGGCCGCCGTCTCTCCCCGGTCGCGCGCCGCCGACAGCATGGCGCGCACCAGCTCCAGGAGCTCCTCGGCGACCGGGGCGACGACGACGGCGCCGAGTCCGACGTCCCCCTGGTACGCCGCACGGGAGAAGAAGCGCAGGAGGTCTTCGTGCCCTCGGCTCCACTCCACGCCCACCAGGACGTAGGCCTCCAGACCCTCACGCAACGGCAGCTGCGCCATGACGTCCCGGTACTGGCGCAGCTCGGCCGAGAGCGCGCTGCCGGCGATCTCGGCCGCCACGCCGACCATGCCGCCGCGGTCCGGGAAGTACTGGTAGAGGGATCCCACCGAGACGCCGGCTCGCGCGGCGATGTCGCGGACGCCGGCGCCGTCCGGCCCCGCCTCCGCGGCCGCTCCGAGGATCGCCTCGATGACGGCAAGCTGCCGCCCCGGGTCAAGCCGCCGGAACGTACGCGTCAGCTTGCCGGCGCGCTCCAGCTCGGCGACCTTGGCGGACAGGCGCTCGAGCAAGCCGTCCGCCTGTGCCCATCCGTTCTCGCCGTCCGCAGCCGGGGTATCTGTCGATGTGAACATGGGTTCATACTCTATGGACTCGAGTTCATATGCAAGGACGGCGGATCTGTGGGCCGCCGGGAGGCGGGCGCGGGCCCCGGCGTCTCAGCCGGCGGCGCAGTACGGGCAGTCGCACGGTTGCTCGTGCTCCCAGCCGTCGGCCGGCAGCGTGCGGTCCTGCACCGGCAGCGAGCAGCAGTAGGTCTTCGGGCCGCGCGGATCGAGCGAGCGCCAGGAAGTGATGCCCTGCGGCAGGAAGACGAACTCGTCCTTCTCGCCGCGCCGCACCGCCTTACGGCCCGCGGCGAGCACCTCATGGTACGTGAGTCCCTGCTGGTCGGCCATGAGGCCGGTGTACCCGGCGGCAGCGCATGCGAAAAGGCCCGGGGCCGGGTGGCATGGCCACCCGGCCCCGGGCCGTCCCGCCGGACCGCCAGGATGGCCCGGCGGCCTCAGTCCCGGACCGGCATCTCAGCTCACGGGCTCGGACGGGAAGTGGTTGAAGGGGTAGCGGGTCGTTGGGTGCGGCCTGTGCCGCCGACGCGGCCGGAGAGGACGGCCTGCGCCGAGCGGCGCCAGGGTCGTGCCGGCCACGTGGTTGCGCGGGTACGCGAACGGCTCGGCGGCGGACACGGGGATCGCGACCTCCTCGGCCAGCTGCCGGCGCAGCGCCAGGTTCTCGGGGACCGGCACGGCCGCAGCCTCGATGGCGATGGCGACCGGCGCGACCTCCACCGGCGCGGTGGCGGTTTGGGTGCCGGGCTGGTTCACGAGGATCAGCACCGCGGCGGCGACCGCGACGGCGACGGCGACGGCGATGACCGTCGTCCAGGGCACGTGGACGTGATGGTGACTATGGGTGGCTGTGTAGCTCATGACTCCTCCTGGCTTGCGCGACGGTCTTGCTGTCACGACGAGCGTAGGACGGAGCCACAACGACGGTCGTCACCCTAACCGGGTGAACCGGCCGACACCTGCGGGAGGGAGCCGGCGCAGGAGGCCGGGGCAGGCGCTTGTGAGCGGCGGGGCGCTCAGGCGCCGAGCGCCGAGGCCCACTGGTCGGAGAGCACGGCCGACAGCTCGGCGCGGCCGCCGGCGCGCCCGGACTCGGCCGGCTCCGTGTCGGTACTTCGCGCACCCCAGGGCAGCGTCACCACGTGCCTGCCGTACTCGACCCGGGCGCGCAGCTCGCTCACCGGGGCCGGCGTGCAGACGAAGTCGCTCGCGCCGGCCACCAGGCCGCTCTTCACGTCCCGATCCGGATGCTCCGGCGTCAACAGGATCACGTACGGAGGATGTCCGAGGTGGAAGTCCCGCAGGATGCGGCAGAGCTCGGGCCCCTCGACATCCGGGAGGTCCCACTCGACGAGCGCGAGCCGCGGCGCATCGTCGCGCATGAGGACCTCCAGGGCACGCGCGCCGCGGTCCGCCTCGATGAAGTCGAAGTCGTCGCCGTCCAGCGCGGCGGCCAGCGCCGCGCGAGACCGCTCGCTGTGGTGCGCGATCAATACGTCCACGTCGATCCCTCCTCCAGGCACGCCGGCGGCGTTCCTCTCCTCTCGGTTCTGGGGTCGACGGTGGGGATACCTGTTCTTCATAGGGACGGTCACTCTCATTCGGCCGGGTACGGCCACACCCGAGACTGCGGTCCGCGACGTCGGGACTCAAAGCGTTGCCGCACGCGACAGCGGCTGCGACGGCGCGTCAAGCCGCGGCCCCCACCGTCCGATGCCTGCACCGGATGCACGCACCACGAGTCGACGCGAGGGACGGGTGGACGACGACGGACACAAGGGCATCGCCCCGCCGCTCCACCGGCTGGGTCAGCCGGGGCCGGACGGCCCCGGTGTCGCACGGCAGGACGGCGGCGACGGACGGCGGGCAGGGGCTGCGCGCCCGTCCGCGGGCGCTTGGCGCCGCACCTGGCAGTGGGTCACCGCGGCCGCGGCGACCGCATGCCTGCTCGTGCTGACGTTCGCGGGCGCCGGATGGGTGCCGCTGCTCTCGGGCGTGGACCTGGTGATCCACGAGGCCGGCCACTTCCTCACCTTCTGGGCCCCGCCACTGCTGTGCTCGCTGGCCGGTTCGATCACCCAGGTGGCCGTGCCCCTCGGCCTGGCTGCCTACTTCCTCTACCGCAGGGACGACTTCGCCGTCATCGTGCTCGTGGCCTGGGCGGCCGAGAACCTCAACAACGTCTCTGTGTACGTGGCCGACGCGCAGTCGATGCTCCTGCCGCTGGTGGGAGACGACGGCTCCGGGGCGGGACACGACTGGCACAACATCCTGGGCGAGCTCGGCCTGCTGTCCTCGACGAGCCTCGTCGCGGCCGCCGTGCGCGTGGCGTCCGTCGGCCTGTTCGCGGTGGCGTTCGCCCTGGCCGCGCGCGGGTACGTGCGCGCGCACCGCGCCTGACGACCGCCACGCCAGGCTCGCCGGCAGACCGGCCGCCGAGGCTTCGCCGGCTCACTCCTCCGCGGCGTAAAGACGCCAGCTGCCGGGCACGCCCTTGAGCTCGTGCTCGCCGCGGTCGCTGAAGCCCAGGCCGGATCCCGCGACCAGGTCGTGCACGGTGCCCGAGACGAGCACCTCGCCGGGGTCGGCAAGCGCGGCGACACGGGCGCCGATGTGCACGGCGAGGCCGCGCACCTCGTCGTCGGCCAGCTCGATCTCGCCGGTGTGGCAGCCGGCGCGCACGAGCAGGCCCTGCGGCGCGAGTGCGTCGCGGAGCGCGAGGGCGCAGCGCACCGCGCGGGCCGCGCCGTCGAAGCGCACGAAGACCCCGTCGCCGACGCGGTCGATCTCCGTGCCGCGGTACTCGCGGAGAGCTTCGGCGACGGCCGCATGGAAGCGGCCGAGCTCCTCCTTCCACGCCGCGTCGCCGACGGCCGCCGCGCGCACGGTGGAGTCCACGATGTCGACGAACAGGACCGTCGCCAGGACCCGGTCGGCGACGGTCTCCCGCCGTGCGGCGACGCCGGAGCTGCGCGCCACCTCCGCCTCCGCGCCGAGCAGCGCCTCGGCCACCTGCGGGTCGTACGCGCTGCCGGCGCCGTCCCTCACGGCGGCGAGCGCGGCGCCGTGAGGGAGCGCCTTGCGGTAAGGCCGGTCCACGGTCATGGACACGTAGGCGTCGGCGACGAAGACGATACGCGACGCCAGCGGTATCTCCTCGCCGGCCAGGCCGTCCGGGTAGCCGCCGCCGTCCCAGCGTTCGTGCGCGGACCTCACCACGGGGGCGAGTGGCCGCAGGTACTCGATCCGCGCCAGGATGCTCTCCGCGATCATCGGGTGGGTCGCGACCACGGAGAACTCCTCCTCGCTCAGCGGCGAGCGCTTGTGCAGGATCCGTTCCGGCACGCCGATCTTGCCGATGTCGTGGAGGACGCCGCCGTAGCGCACCACACGCACCTGTGCCGCGCTGAGACCCAGGCTGCCGGCCAGAGCCACGGCCACGTCGGCAACGGCCCGCGGGTGGTCCGACGAGTGCCCCTCACCCACCTCGAGCGCTCCGGCGAGCGCCGCCACCGTGGAGAGGAAGCTCTGCTCGAGGTGGTCGTAGGTCTCGGCGTTGCGCAGGGCCACGGCCACCTGTCCTGCCAGCATGGAGAGCAGCGCCATGTCCGGGTCGTCGTATCGGCGGCCGCCGTGCCGCACCGCGACGAGGACGCCGCCGACCGAGCCGCCGCGCACGAGCGGCGCGGCGGCCAGACACACGGCGGACGCGTCACCGGCGCCGCCGCCCCCGACGGTCTGGGACGGCGTCCCGGCGGCGGCGACGCCGGCGGCCAGCTCCGCCGCCGCCTGCGACCGGCACGACGCAGGTCCGGTGACGCCTTCGCACGCGGCGCCCCGGCACACTGCCGCAACGCGCATGCCGCCGCGCGCGTCCAGGAACAGGCACGTCTCGTCGGCCTGCACCATGGCCGCGATGCGGGGCAGCATGTGGTCGAGCTCGGCCGGCAGGTCGAGGGTCTCGCTCACCGACTGGCCGAAGACCACGTTGAGGCCCGCCAGCTCCGAGGTGAGCGTCCCGAGCTTGCCGGAGAGGTCGGCGACCCGCTCCGAGATGCTCTCGGACATGGTGTTGAACGCACCGGCCAGACGCCCGATCTCGTCGGACCCGTGGACCTCGATGCGCTGCCGCGTCTCGCCGCCGGCGATGGCCGCGGCCGCGGCGGCGAGCCGGCGCAGCGGCAGCGTGATGCGCCGCGACAAGAGGACGGCGGCGACCACCGAGGCCGCCAGCGCCAGCAGCAGGGCCGCGGCCGCGCTGTTGCGCAGACCGGCCGTCGCATTGATCACCGCGGTGCGGTCCATGGTCATCTTGACCAGCCCCGAGCGGTAGCCGTCAGCGTCGTAGACGGCCAGGTACACGCTGCGCGCCCACTCCTCGTCAAACGGCGCACCGACCTGGTTCAGCACACCGCTGGCCGCGCCTGCCGTCTGGTCGCTGCCGGCGGCGGCCGCCTCCGCCTCCGTGGCAGGCGTCAGCGTGACGTCGGTCGCCGCGCCGATGGACGTCAGCGTGTCCCCGTCGAGCGGGCGAGCGGTGACGAGCACCGCCTGCGGCACGCGCGACCCTTCGTCGTGCATATACTCGGCGCTCACCACCCACAGGGCGCCGGCGATGGTCTCGAAGCCCGCGACCGGCTCCCCTCCGCTGAGCCCCTGGGTGAGGCGCTGCACCTCGGGGACCTTCCACAGGGAGGACTCCATGACGCCGCCGCCGCCGGAGACCAGCAGGCGCCCGTCCATCGCGTAGACCTGCGCCAGCGCGCCGGAGGTGCCCGCCAGCGCCTCGAGGTGACGCCGCACCTCGGTGTTGTCGCTTCCCGAGAGTGAGGAGAGCAACGGCGGCCAGGAGGCGTAGTCCCCGCTGGCGTCGAGGCTTGAGGAGGTTTGGTCGTCGAGAGCTCGACCCATCGCCACCTCGCGTTCGACGAGGCGCACGCTCTCCAGGTCGTGCAGCGTGCGCGCCGTCTCGAAGTACGTGTACGTGGCGTAGGCGAACAGCGGGATCACCGCACAGCACACGCAGGCGACGGCGATGCGCGCGCGCACCGACCAGCGCGTGCGGGGTCTCGGCGGGGCGGGCTCCGCCCCGGCTCCACCGTTCACTTCACCCAGAGCTCCCACGCGTCCACCCCGTAGAGAGGGCTCACGCTGAAGCCGCCGACGCGCGCGCTGAGCAGCCCGTAGTCCGCGAACTCGAAGAGCGGAAGCACGGGCTTGTCTGCCAGGATCTCGTGCGCCGCCCGCCTGCTCAGATCCAGATGCCCCGCCGGATCGGCCGTCGATCGCGCCAGGGTGAGGAGACGGTCCACGTCCGGGTCCGCGTACCCCGTACCAAGGCTCACCGACGAGAGCGAGCTCAGGAACGGCTCGTAGAGGAAGTTGTCGTACCCCGGGTAGTCGGCCATCCACGCGGTGAGGTACGCGGCCGGCGGAGTGCCGCGCTCGAACAGCGAGTACCACTCGTCGGTGGCGACCGCCCGCGACGAGAGCGTGATACCCGCGGCGGCGCAGGACCGCTGCAGGTAGGCTGCGACGGCCGCTCCCAGACGGTCCTCCCAGTACAGGACCTCGAGGCGAGGGCTCCCGGCCTCTTCGTACAGACGTCGAGCAAGCGCGAGGTCGAAGCTCTCGGCAGGCTGCTCGTGATCCCAGCCGTTGAAGACCGGCGGCACGAGGCCGGTCTGCGGGATGTGCACGCCGTCGCTGACGGCGTCGACGAGGGCCGCGCGATCGATGGTGGCGTCGATCGCCATGCGTGCGCCCAGGCCTGAGACGCCGCCGATGACCTTGTCGCGCATGTTGAAGCACAGGTAGCCGGTGATCTGTCGCGGCGCCACGACCGGTACCCACTCGCCGCTCCGGACTTGCGGCAGCGACTTGGATGCGGCCACCTGGCCCCGAGGCACGAGGGTGTAGTCGAGGAGTCCCTGCTGGAACGCCTGGAGCGCTTCAGCCACGCTGCGGAACACCACGAAGTGCACCGTCTCCAGATAGGGCCGCCCCGACGCCGCGTTCCACCAGCCCGGATTGCGGGCGAGGTCGATGTACCTGCCGCGCACCCGACGCGACACCACGAACGGTCCCGTGCCCACGGGCTCGTCCTCGAACTGACGTCGGCCGATGCGCTCGAGGTAGTCGACCGGCCAGATCCAGCCGGCCACGCCGCCGAGGGTGTCGGGGAACGAGGCGAACGGCCGCTTGAGGGTGAACCGCACGGTGTAGCGGTCGGGCGCATCCACCCCGAGGCGATCCATGCGGCCGGGCGGGACGTGACCGTCGTCGTCCGTCCCCCGGACGACCGAGTTCACGTAGGCCGCCTGGGCCCTGTTGCGCTCGAGCGCCGCGAAGCGGTAGACCGCGACCACGTCAGCCGCGGTCACCTCCCGGCCGACAGGTTCCTGGAAGCGCACGCCGCGGCGCAGGTGGAATGTCCACGCGGTGGCGTCGTCGTTCGCCTCCCAGCTCTCCGCGAGGCACGGCACGGTGGCGACGCGGCCGTCCTCGAGCGTCTCGTACGCCACGAGGCCCTCGTAGATCTGATGGGCGACCTCGGGGCTCTCCCTGATCCGCCAGGGCAGCAGTGAGTTGACGTCGACCTGGAGGGGGTACCTGAACGTGCCGCCGGGCCGCGGCGTGGCCGGCGGGGACGGCGCGCTCGCGGCGCCCGGCTCGTCGCCGCAGCCGGAGGCGACCACGGCGGCGATCGTCGCCGCGAGTAGGAGAACGCAGAGCACAAGAGCCGTCGGCGCGCGCAGGACCGCGGCGCGCCGCGCGCGCCCCGCCTTGCACAGGCCGCCCATCGCGAGCCACCCGTCTCGCATCCCGGCCCCCCGTCCCGTTCCGGACTCGCCTTGAGCATACCGCGTACGGACAGAAGGACAACGCGTGCGTCGACGGGGTGGCTACTTCACCCACAGCCTCCCGGCGAGGTCCTGCTCCTCGTGGAAGCGGATGTTGGCGAGGGCCGCGGCGCACGGACGGGGTTGCCGCCGAAGGTGGAGAGGTGGTCGCCGACCTGGAAGGCGTCGGCGATCTCGGCGGTGGTCGTGAAGGCGCCCAGCGGCCAGCCGTTGGCGATGCCCTTGGCCTGGCAGATGATGTCGGGCGTGACGCCGTAGTGCTCGATCGCGAACATCCTGCCGGTGCGCCCGTAGCCCGACTGCACCTCGTCGCAGATGAAGAGCACGCCCTCTGAGACGCGCTGTCTCGGCCACGCGAGGACTATCGACCACCCTTTCGCACGATCGGCGGCCCGGCTGGAAACCCGGGGGGATGGGCCCAGCCGGGCCCGTGGCAGTGCCCGCAAGCGAGCGTGGATCATCCACCTCTCTGCCCGGCGCCGGCCCTCCGTGCGCCGCCGGTGGCGGTACCGCCATGAAGCTGGGGCTGCGGGCCTTACCCGACAGACACCCCCATGAGCTCCTCCGCGACTCGCGCCGCCTCAACGGCGTTCTCCGCGTAGCCGTGTGCACCCCACTCGTCGGCCAGACGCTGGCTGATGGGCGCGCCGCCGATCATCACCCTCGTGTGCGGCAAGGCCTCCTTGATGGCCGGCATGTAGTCCTTCATCGCCTTCATCGTGGTCGTCATCAGCGAGGACATGCAGAGAAGGTCCGCGTCATACGTCTTGCCCTCCTCGATGAACTGCTCCATCGGCACATCACGGCCGAGGTCGTGCACCTCGAAGCCGGCCACCTCCAGCATGAGCTTGACGAGGTTCTTACCGATGTCGTGCACGTCACCCTGGACCGCGCCGATGACGACGACGCCCTTGCCGTGAGCACCCTCGGACAGACGCCACGGCGAGCGGCTGAAGAATGGCCAGCCCTGCGTACAAGGCCTCTGCCGCCACGACGAGCTCGGGGACATAGCACTCTCCGACCTCGTATTGCCTGCCCAGCTCGACCATGCCCGGCACGAGGCCCTCAAGTATGGCCCTCTGTGGGTCGATGCCGGCAGCGACGGCTGCCTCGGCAGCGCTCGCGGCCACGTCTTCGTCGCCGTCCTCTACGGCCTTCGTCATCTGCGCCAGGATCGCCTGTTCGTCAGTCATCGCTCGTCTCCCTTCGCGGCATCACGGGGCTAATACTGGCCGTACTCGCGGCACGCCTTCACCATCTGGAACACGTTCACGGGTGGCGCCTGCGGCGGCACCTCGCATCCGGTCATGAGGGCGTAACCACTGGGATGGTCCTTGCCCTCGAGCACGCAGGCCTCGCAGAGCTCCATGACCTGTTCGGGCGTCCCCTCCTGCATCGTGATCGGGTCCACGTTGCCCATCACGACGTTGCCGGGGAACGCCTCGCGCGCGGACGTGATGGAGACCTCGCGGCCCACGCTCACGAAGCCGCGTTTGCCGAACTCGAGCTGCGACCAGTACGGCAGGTTCTTGTTCTGCTCACCGCAGATGTGGCTGGCGACGATCGCCACGTCCTGGGCGGTGGCGTAGGAGTGGATCTCCTTCAGATAGGGGAAGGCGAAGGTCCCGAACTGCTTGGGCGAGTACAGGACGTTGGTCTCGATGCACAGGTCGAAGGCCATGATCCGCTCGGGCCCGAACTCCTTCACCCAATAGTCGACCTTGGCGCGGACGAAGTCGGTGATCACGCGTAGTACGTGGTGCACGAGATCCGGCTTCTTGATCGATCCAGCGCATGAGCCGCTCTTCGCCGCAGATGGACCCTGCCCAGGTGAGCGGCGAGCCGATCTGGATGGTGACGTTCATCCCGGCCTCGTACTGGAGGCGGGAGAACTCGAGGGCGATCGGTATCGTCCCGACGCTCGTGATGTCCTCGGGGACGGCCAGATTCCAGGCGTCGTCCTCGTTCTGCACGGGGTTCTTCTTCATCATGGGGGCGCCCGTGTACTTGCGATACGGGTACTCGATCTCGCCGCCGAACTCGGCCCCGCCCGCGTTCGCCCAGCCGTGCAGCACCAACCCGTCGTAGCCGTACATCTCCATGGCGTCGCGCTGGCACTTGAGGCTCATGGCGGCGTCGTCGTAGACCTTGGCTATCGGCTGCCCGCTCACCACCGCCGTGTGGCCGAGGATGAACTGCAGGCAGGGCACGCGGTCGAGGTCATCGCCCCTGACGAGCGCTTCCCACCGCTCTTGCGAGGTCATCTGGTCACGTACTGGCACTTGTCTCCCCTCCTTGCTCCAGCCCGACGGCTCTCGGGCTCGTCACGTGTGTCCGGCTCGATCTGGATGGCCTGGTCCCCTGGCAGCCGTGCCCCCTTTCCGAGCGACGCGTCGTCAGTACGCGGCCTCGTGGGCGACATCGATCATCGCCCTGACGTTCTCGATGGGCGTGTCCACGCTCAGGTCGCAGCCGGCACCCATGACGTAGCCCCCACCCGCCTTGCACTTGTCGAGACAGGCGGTCGCGGCCTCCCTGACGGTGCCGACGTCCGCGAGCAGCGTGTCGGCCGGGTCGAGGTTGCCGAGCAGGCACACAGCGTCGCCGATGGCCTCCTTGGCGACGGCGGGGTCCACGGCGTGGTCGAAGCTGAGAGCGCCGGGGCCGAGCTCCTTGACCATGGGCAGGACCTTGGTCGTGTTGCCGCAGATGTGGAGGATCGTCGGCAGCCCCATGGCGTGCACCGCCTCGATGACGCGCCCGGTGTACGGCTTGACGAACCCCTCGAAGTGCTTGGGCGACAGGAGGTTCCCGGAGGCGGAGGGGTCGCAGATGAAGAAGCCCTCGACCCCGATGTCCTGGTAGAGCTTGATGTGCCGCATGATCAGGTCGGTGCAGTAGTCGAGCAGGCGGTGCGTCTGCTCGGGGCGCTTGATCATGTCGCTCATCAGGTGAGCGGCGTCCCGCATGTGGCCGGCGAGCGTGAACGGCAGCGGGACGGTCGCATAACAGAAGTACTCGTCGAGGAACTCGGGAAGGAGCGCCTCGGCGGCGACGACAGAGGCCTTGACGCGCTCGTCGCCGCTGGTGTCGACCGGCTCGAGGTCCGCGACCTCGTCGATGGAACTCATGGGGTTCTTGACCACCATCGGACTGCCCGCATCGGCGATCTGCGATGTGCAGCCGACCACGTCCAGGAACGCGAACCAGTCCCAGACGACCTCGAGCGCGTCGAACGGGCACGCCTCCTGCGCACGCTTCACGGCATCGACCGCCCGGGCAGGCTCGGCGATCGACTGCGGCACGGTCACGCCGAACGACTCGAGAGCCCAATAGCCCTGGAAGGGCGGGGCGGCTGGCACCCGGTCGGGGGTCTCGGTCAGACCCATTGCCTTCAGGAACCGTTCCTTAGGTCTCATTCCAGCACTCTCCTTCCGCCTGTGGCACCCCGGTCCGCCCTTCAGAGAGAAAGCGCCGGACCACGGCCGTGAAGACCGGCGGGTCCTCCACGTACGGCATGTGGCCGGCGCCCTCGAACACGTGCAGTCGTGCGCCCGGGATGAGGTCGACGAGCTCGCGCGCGAAGCGCGGGGGTGTGCAGATGTCGAGCGACCCGACGGTCACGAGCGTGGGACATGAGATCTGCTCGAGCCTGTCGCGCGTGTCGTGGGTGAGGAGGGCCTCGGCGGAGCGGCAGAACGCGTCCACGCTCTGCGCGTGCGGGTTCCGCTCCGCTGCCTCCGCCCACTCCTCCATGGTGCCGTCGTCGTAGATGAACGGCGCCACGAACCACACGTTCACCGCCAGGAAGAACTCCCGCGTCGACGAGGCGGCGCGCGCCAGCAGCTGCCAGCCGCGGACCGCCTCACGCAAGTACGCGTCCGTCGCGCCCCACGTGCCGTGCAGCAGCAGGCTCCTCACCCGCCCCGGTGCGCGCAGGGTCAGCTCCTGGGCGATCGCCCCACCCATTGACGACCCCACCACGTGGGCGCGTTCGATACCCAGTTCATCCATCAACGCCACGGTATCGGTGGCGAAATCGACGATGTGATACGGGCCGCCGGGAGTCGACGAGCGGCCCACACCGCGATTGTCGAACACCGTGACGCGGTAGCGGTCGCTCAGGCCGGCGGCCTGGCCCGCCCAGCACGACCCTTCGTCGGCCAGGCCGGCGATGAAGAGTACGTCGTCGCCGTCGCCGGCCTGCTCCATCCAGAGCTCCGCGCCCGGTACCGTCACGTGGCTCATCTGCCCTCCCGGTCCAGCCGCCCGGGCAGGCCTTCTGCGGCCAGCACTCCGGCGAGGTTGGCGAACTCGTCCTTCATGTGCGGGATGTACATGGCCCGCGCCATGTCGCCCTCGAAGGCCGGCTCCAGGGACAGCTCGAGGTACTCGACCTGGCGCGCGACGCGGTCGGCCTCGCGCCGCTTGGCGGCACTGAGTAGTGCCATGCGCGCCCCGTCGCCGGCGGCGTTGCCCACGGCGTGTACCTGCTGCAGAGGTACGTCGGGGAACATGCCGAGCACCAGCGACTTCTCGCGGTCGATGAGCGATCCGAAAGCGCCGGCGAGCACCACGCGGTCGAGACCGTCGTAGCCCAGCTCGCGCATCATGATCCTGGCGCCCGCGTACATCGCGCCCTTGGCCAGCTGCACGGCGCGCACGTCCCCGATGGTGATGGTGATGTCGCGGCCGATCGACGTCTCCGGCGCCCACGCCAGCACGTACTCGTCGCCCGCGTCGCCCCTGCGCACGCGCGGGCTGTCCACGCCTTTCACGAACCGCCCGGACCTGTCGATGACGCCGGCCTTGAACAGCTCGGCCACGCCGTCGATGATCCCCGACCCGCAGATGCCCTTGCAGCCGATCGTCTCGGGCGGCAGCTCATCGCTCCACGCGTCCTTGCCGACGACCCGGTAGCGCGGCTCCCTGGTCTCGGGGCTGATGGAGACGCGCTCGATGGCGCCCGGAGCCGCGCGCATGCCGAAGAGGATCTGGGCGCCCTCGAACGCCGGGCCCGTGGCGCACGACGACGAGATGAGCCGCCGGCCGTCGCCCATGATGAGCTCACCGTTGGTGCCGATGTCCACGATGAGCTGGCGCTCGTCCCGCTTCCACGGCTCCTCGGCGATGAGCACCCCGACGTTGTCGGCCCCCACGAAGCCCGCCTCGTTGGGCAGCACGAAGACGTTGGCTCCGGGGCAGAGATCGAGCCCCAGGTCGCGCGCCTTGACGTTGATCGAGTGCTGCACCGTGGGCGCGTAGGGGGCCACTCCCAGGTACTGCGGGTCGATGCCGAGGAAGCAGTGATGCATCGCCGTGTTGAAGACGACCGCCATCTCGAGGATGTCGCGGCTGGTGAGGCCGGCCGCCTCGGCGACCCGCGCCGCCAGCGCGTTCACTCCTCCTACGACGGCGAGGCGCAGCCTCTCCACGCCGTCGTCGTGCGACATGGAGAAGGCGATGCGGCTCATCACGTCCTCGCCGCAGGACACCTGCGGGTTCATCATGGCGTCGCAGGCCAGGACCTCCCCGGTCTCGAGGTCGCACAGGTAGGCGGCGACGGACGTGGTGCCGACGTCCACGGCGAGTCCCACGCTGCGCTGCACCCTGCCCGCCGCGACCCGCACGATCTCGGGCGCCTGCCCTCCCGTCCATACCGACACCGAGACCTTCCAGGATGCCGCCCGCAGCGTCCCGCCGAGGCCAACGAGGACCCTGTGGTCGATCAGTGGCCGGTGCAGGCCGTGGTGCGCCCTCAACGCCTCGCACAACCGCTCGTAGTCGCCGAGGGGGTCGTGCAGCGTCGGCGGCTCCATCTCCACGAAGTAGGTGCGCACCGACGGGTCGACCTCGATCAGGCGATCGGTCGCGGACTTGCGTACCACCTGGCCGTCCAGCCGCGCCTCCTCCGGCACGAAGACGGCCAGGTCGCCGTGGATCGTCGCTTTGCAGGCGAGCCGGTACCCCTGAGCCAGCTCCTGAAGCGTGAAGAACTCGTCCTCGTCGGCGATGCGCGGCGAGACGTGGGCGGTCGATGACTCCACCTCGAGGGCCCGAAAGAAGCCCTCCTCGATGCGGACCCTGCACTTGCCGCAGGTCTGTTTCTCGCCGCAGAGCGCTTCGATGCCCACGCCGAGCTCGCGGCCGGCGTCGAGGACAGACGTGCCGTCCTCGACCCGGCCCCGCCGGCCGGACGGCTGGAAGACGACCATGTGCAGCCGTTCAGGCGTCAAGCGGGGCCTCCGCGTGCCCGGCCGTGGCGTGCTGCGCCAGCACCTCGGCGAGGTCGAGCACCGTGAATGCCTCGCCCTTGTCCTTGGCGCCATCGGACAACATGGTCATGCAGTAGGGGCACGCCGTGACGACGGTCTCCACGTTGGCGGCGATGGCTTCGTCGGTGCGCATGTGGTTGATGCGCTCGCCCTCAGGCTCCTCGAGGAACACACGGCCCCCTCCCCCGCCGCAGCAGAAGGAGTCCGGCCCGGAGCGCGGGAACTCGACCAGCCGCATGCCGCGCACGGCGCCGAGCGCCGAGCGCGGCTCCCGGTAGATGCCCTCGTAGCGGCCGAGGTAGCAGGAGTCGTGATAGGCCGTGCGGCCGTGCTCGGTCGCCGGGCCCGAGGGGTCGAGCCGGCCCTGGGCGACGAGCTGAGCGAGCAGCTCGGCGTGATGCAGGATCCGCACGCCGGGGATCTCGTACTCGTGCTTCAACACCCGGTAGCAGTGCGGGCAGCCCGTCACCACGGCCTCGGCCCCGGACGCCGTGATGGCGGCCGTGTTCTCCTCCGCCAGCGTCTGGAACAGGAACTCGTTGCCGAGACGGCGGGCCGGGTCGCCGCAGCACTTCTCACCCGTGCCCAGCGTGACGTAGGGCACGCCGGCCGTCTCCAGCAGCGCGGTGATGGCCCGCGCCACCTGCTGGTTGCGCTTGTCGAAGGCCCCGGCGCAGCCCACCCAGTACAGCCAGGTCTCGTTCATGACGGCCCGCCTTCACCTGGAGCAGCAGAGACGCCCTCGGGCAGCTCCTTGGCTTTGTCACTCGCCGCGGACCAGGCGGCGCGATCCGCCCAACCGATGCCCCAGGGGTTGTAGTTGGTCTCGATGTTGCGCAGCGCGAGCTGTCCTTCGGAGGGGATGTCCCCCTCCATCATCACGAGGTACTGGCGCAGCTCCACGAGCAGGGGCGGGTGCTCTATGGAGACGGGGCACACCTGCGTGCAGGCCCCGCAGGTCGTGCAGGCCCAGATCACGTTGTGGTCGATGGAGCTCGGCTGGGGCTCGGCCGGCTGGGCCGGCGCCGGCTCGGGCTCGCCCTCCGCACTCCTGCCGTCACCGCCGAGCGCGTAGCTGAGCTGTGCGTCCTCGAGCCAGCGCCGCAGGTCGAGGACGACCTGCTTGGGGGTCAGTGACTTGCCCGAGGCGAACGCCGGGCACACGTCCTGGCACCTGCCGCAGCGCGTGCAGGCCTCGAGGGCCAGCCGCGCCCGCCGGTCCAACTCGGAGACGTCCCCGAGCCCGTACAGCACCTTGGTCTCGTCCGTGAAGTCGATCGGCTCGAGGCGTCCCTTCACGGTGCGGTCGGCCGCGTTCATCTGGTTGGCGGGTGCTGTCGCTAGGTGCAGCAGCTTGGTGAACGGGACGATGGCGATCAGGGCGCAGGCGGTCAGAAGGTGGAACCACCACAGCACCTGGTACGTGGTCTCCAGTGCCCCGAGCGACATGCCGGAGAACAGCCCGGCGAGCGCCCACCCCACAGGGCTCCACGCCTCCCAGGCGTCGGGGACGGCGGCCATGCGCAGGCCCTCGAGGACGAAGCCCACGACGAGGACCACCAGCAAGCCGCCGAGGACGATCAGGTCGTCCGGCCTGTTGTCGAGCCTGCGGGGACGGATGATGTAGCGGCGCACCACAGCCATCACGACGCCGATGACGGCCGCGAGGCCGAGCGCGTCGAGAAGAAGCGACAGCCACAGGTAGAAGTCACCCTGGAACACCGGCAGGCCGAGATCGGCCTTCAGCAGCACCATCAGGGTGCCGAAGGCCAGCGCGATCATCCCCCAGAGGATGAACAGGTGCATGAGGCTTGCGTAGAGGTCGGTCCAGAACCTGCGCTGCAGGAAGCCGTCGAGGATGAGCGCCTTGATGCGGCGGCCCCAGCCCGACGAGGCCAGCGTGCCGTGTGGCCCTCGGCGGACCAGGCGCAGGCGTGCCCACATGCCGTACAGGAAGACCGCCGTCGCGATCGCGGCGGGCAGGTACAGCCACTCGTGGCCGGGGATCGCCCAGTAAATCTCACGCGTGACCACCGACGCCTCCTTGCAGCGCTAGCTCTCGTCTCCCATCCGTCGCACCTCGGCGGCCAGAGCAGGAGCGAGCTTGTACAGGTCGCCGACCAGCGTGTAGTCGGCCTCTTCGCACATCGGGCAGTCCGGGTCCTTGTTGATGGCGACGATGACCCGCGACGAGCCCATTCCGGCGAAGTGCTGGATGGCGCCCGAGATGCCGCAGGCTACGTAGAGGTTCGGCGATACCGCCTTGCCGGTCTGACCGACCTGATGGTCGACGCTGATCCAGCCCGAATCCACGGCGACGCGCGACGCGCCGACGGCGCCGCCCAGCGCGTCGGCGAGATCTTCGATCACATCGAAGCCGCTCGCATCCCCGAGGCCTCGACCGCCGGAGACGATGATCTCCGCCTCCTGGAGGCTCACACGGCCGCCAGTCTTCACCGCCGTCTCGACGACCGACGACATGCGCAGCGCCCCGTCGAGCGTGATCTCAACGACCTCCTGCTCAGGGCTCGTCGGACTGACCTCGGCGAACCCGAGAGCGTTGGGGCGGAAGGTGAGGACGGCCACCGCCCCCGGTGCGGTGCTCACGGTACAAAGGAGCTTGCTGCCGTAGACGGGCCGCACGAGGTGCAGGCCGTCGTCCTTGCCCTGCATGCCGACGCAGTCGGCGACGTACGCGGCGCCCACCCCTTCGGCGACCCGGGGGGCAACCGCGCGGGCGAGCGGCGTGTTGCCGAAGACCACGAGCGAGGGGCCGGACTCCGCCACATAGCCGGTGAGGACGCCGGCGAGCGCTTCGGGCGCCTCGGTCAGCTGCGGGCTGCCGACATGCACGACCTTGTCGGCCGCCCATGCCGACAGCTGCTGAAGCTCGTCGGGCCCGGCGTCGCCGACCACGATTGCCACGAGCGGCTGCCCCCAGGCGTCGGCGACGGCACGGAACTGCGTGACGAGTTCGCCGCACACCCTGCGAAGCGCGCCGTCCTTGGTCTCGCAATACACGAGGATGCCAGAGCTCATGTCACTCCCCCTCACAGGACCTTGGCTTCGTCGCGCAGCAGGCGCGCCAGCTCACGGGCGGCGTCCTCGGGCGAGTCCGCCGCGATGATGCGTCCCGCACCCCGCGCCGGCGGGACGCCGAGACCGTCGACGCGCTTCTTGCCGGCGCCGGCGACCTCTGCTGCGTCCAGGCCGAGGTCGGCCGGCGTGAGCACCTCGATCGGCATGCGGCGTGCCTTCATGATCGCCGGGATGGCTGGGTAGCGAGGCTCGTTGAGGCCCTTCTGCGTCGTCACCAGCGCAGGAAGCTGCAGCTGGACCACCTGGGAGCCGCCCTCGACCTCGCAGCGCGCACGCGCGGACCCGCCCTCGACGAGCAGCTCGGTCACGGCGTTGGCCTGAGGGAGTCCGAGCCGTGCGGCGAGCCGCAGTGGGACTTCGCCCATGGCGTCGTCGATCGCGATGCGCCCACAGAGGATCAGGTCGAAGCCGGTCCGGTGGGCGACCGCATCGAGCACGCGGGCGACTGCCGCACCGTCGACGCCCACGAGGGCTTCGTCCCACACCCGCGTGGCACTGTCCGCGCCCATGGCGAGACCCAGCCGCAACGCATCGTCGGACCGCGGCGGGCCCACGGTGACGAGCGAGACGGTGACATCTCCGGCGGCCTCTTTGATGCGCACGGCGGCCTCGACCGCGAACTCGTCGTAGGGGTTCATGATGAAAGTGATGTCACGCTCGGTGATGGACACGCCGTCCTCGGCCACGACGACCTTCGCTTCCGTGTCCGGCACCTGTTTCACACAGACAAGGATCTGCACCTCGGTTCCCCTTCGCTGCTGCTCTCGAGCGGGGCAGCGGCTCGGCCGGCCGTCCGGCCGAGCCGCTGCCCGTTCACGTGCGCGCCGGTCACGCGCTCACGCGCGCGTGACCTCCCTCTTCGCGGTGGGCTCCCACTGCGGGCCGGCCCACTCGTAGTCGTAGTAGTCCAGCATCACGTCCATCTGCGTGCGGAAGCGCCCGCCGAGCCACAGCTCGGCCTGCTTCACGTCGCGCATGTACTTCTCCACGTGGTACTCGTGCGCGGAGCCGTAGGAGCCCATGAGGTCCATGACCGTCTGCAGGCTCTGCCGCACCCCCATCATCACCATCTGGTCGACGGCCGCGGCGCGGCTGTAGATGAACTTCTCCCACGGCATGCCGTACTTCTGGGGATGGTCGAACATGTAGCAGACTTCCATATAGGCGGCGCGGGCCGTCGTCCACTGGGTGAGGATCCCGCCCAGGGCGTGCACGAACACCGAGTGCTCGCGCATGGGCTTGCCGGCGATGATGCGGTCGCGGGAGAAGTCGAGGAGCAGCTCGATGCACGACTGCACGCAGCCGTTCACATAGGCCGGAGTGGTGATCTTGTCCTCGACGGCGAGCTCTTTGAAGAGATCGGCGTCGCGCACGTCCGTACCCCACGTCACGGCGTTCTCGAGCGGCACCCGCACGTTGTCGTAGAAGATCTCGGTGTTGGTGTCGGTGCAGCACATGCCCATGGTCGGGATGGGCTTGCCGAACGAGAGTCCTTCGGCATCGGCCGGAACGACGATGAACTTGATGCCTTCTTCGCCCAGATTCGGGTCGGTTGTGCACAGGGTCATGTAGCCGATGTCGGCGACGCTGGCGCCGCTGGGCCAGATCTTGGCGCCGTTGATGACCCACTCATCCCCGTCGCGCTTGCAGATCGTGCGGATCGTGCGGCCGTGCTGCGTGGTGTCGTCGATGTTGGTGCCGCCGGCCGGCTCGGTCAGGGACATGGTCGCACGATGGTGCTTGCCGTCCAGGAGTGGGGCGCCCCACTTCTCGAGCAGGTCCATGCGGCCGGCGAACTTGATGGGCGAGTAGAACCAGTACAGGAGGCTGACGTCCAGGGAGATACCGGCGTCGGCCCGGCCGAGCTCTTCGATCAGCATGGCGTACATCACGGTGCTGTCCATGACGCCACCCGGCCCCCCGAGCTCCTCCGGAAGGATGGCGGCCGGCCAGCCGAAGTCGTACACGGCCTGCATGGCTTTGGCGATGGCGGCGTCCGCGATGGCCTGGTCGTGGCCGAACCCGCCGTCGAGGTCGCGACGAAGAGGCATGATCACGTCGTCGACGACCTCGTGGAAGCGGTCGACGATGTCGTAGACCTCCTCCGCGGGGTCCGGGAGGTAGACCTCACAGAACTTCTTGCGGACGTCGAAGTTGGGGTGGTAGTAGGGCATTGTTGGCGTCCTCCTCTATCGGCTTGGATAGGCTCGCGGCTTGCCACACCGGGCCGCCCGCGTGCGGGCTGCTCAGCACCCGATCGGTGTCATCTGGAGTGAAGGCGGACGGCGTGGTCGCCGTCGGCCCTCGATGAGTGCTCCTACTCGCTCTCCACGTCGCCCGCCACTGCCGGCTCAGGCCCGGGGACGGCGACTCCCGGTCCACCGGCTCCCGAACCGGAGGCACCGGTCTGCACGCCGCCCACGGTGCCCTGGTGAGCGGGAACGTCGTACTCCTCAGGCCTGGCCCTGGCCGAGAAGATCATGATCAGCCAGACGGCCGCACCGATGGCGGCGTAGATGGCGAACACCGTCCACATGAGGCGGTCCAGGTACTTGGCACTGAAGTAGAAGACCGCGACAGAGGCCGCCAGCGAGAGCACGCCGAAGACGAGGCCCGCCGGCAGCTTGAAGGGCCGGTCCCACTCAGGATGCTTCACGCGCATCCGGAGGAAGGAGGCGCTGGACACCGAGTACGCGACCCCGAGTCCGACCGACATCAGTGCGAGCAGCGCAGCGAGCCAGTTGGTGCCGGAGGCGACCATGAAGAACACGCACACGCCCAGCACGAGAAGGCCGGCGTGGCCCGGCACGTTGCGTTTGTTCAGGTGGTCGAACCACTTGGGCAGGATGCGCTGTTCGCCCATGGCGAAGAGCACGCGTGCGCTGGCCAGCCAGAACCCCGTGAGCGTCGTGAGGATAGCCAGCAGTGCGGCGACCATGACGAGGTACTTGAACCACGCGCCCCAGATGCTCGCGCCGATGGTGGCGTCGGGCATCTCGGTGTTCTGGAGCTCAGCCCAGGGGAGCATGCCGGAATCGGCGAGCACCAGGGCCGTGTAGAAGACGATGCAGAAGGCCAGGCTCCCCAGGATGATCTTCCAGAACTTGCGCGCGGGGTAGTTGCACTCCTGGACGAACTGAGGCACCAGCTCGAAGCCGAAGAACATGGTGACCATGAGGGCGGTGCCGGTGAAGAAGCCGTTCATGCCGGTGGGGAAGAACGGACTCCAGTTGGAGGTCGAGAACTGGTCGCTCGTCACGAAGAACCCGATGACGATCACCGCCACGGTGAGCATGACCAGGCCCATCACGAACTGCGCCATGGCGCCGACGATGATGGACCTTGACGACAGCACGTACACCCCGACCGCGACGCAGATGCCGATGATGACGAGCTGGGTCTGTGACATGTCAGGCCACCAGAGGTACTGCACGATCTGGATGGCGGTCATGATCAGGAAGCCCAGTACCGAGAGGTAGGCGAGCAGGAGCATCCACACGCCCCAGAACGCGACGTGCTTGCCCCAGGCGGTGTTCGCGAACACCACATCGCCGCCGGTGTAGGGCAGCATCGCCGTCATCTCGCCGTAGCACAACGCGATGGGGATGCACATGATGCCCAGCAGGGTGAACGCGAGCGCCATGGACGGACCACTCAGCGAGATCCACCACTGCATCATCACCACCCAGGGCCCGATCATGGCGGCGATGGCCAGGAGCAGCAGGTACATAGGATGGAAGGACTTGACGGTCGTGAGCTCAGCCACTGTTGCCTCCCCCAGGCACTACGCATTCAAGTGTGACCCCGGGCCCTGACTGCCTGTGCTGCTCAGCTGGTCGAGGTCAAGACTCAGGTAGCGTCGAGTGACGGTGCGTGCCGGTCTCCCCTGTCGGCCCCCTTCCCCAAGCCTGCTACGCGACCTGCACCCCGAGTGATCAGAGCCGCGAGCTGCGGTCGCTCCTTGTTAGTCAGTCCTGACTAACTGACAACGCCGCGATGATACTCCCGAGGGAAGCGTGCGTGTCAAGGGGGTCGAGCCGGAAGGCGCAGAGAGCAGCGTTCGCGGTACCCGTCAGCTGACGGATACCTTCTCCTTCGCGTTCGGAGTGGCCCGCGACGCCTCTTCCATCATCTCGTCGAAGACCGTCATGATGGTGTCGATGTCGATGCCCTGCGGATCGGCGAGGTACTGCATCGCAAGCCCATCGGAGAAGGCGACCACGATGGCCGACATGGCATCGGCGCGCTGTCGTGACCCGTTGGTCGGCGTCGACTCCAACGCCTCCAGGATGAGTCGCCGTTGCCCCACGAAAGAATCGGCGAGCTTGGGTCGCAGATCGTCGTCATGCAGAGCGGCGACGACCAGGTCGAGGTAGAGCCTGTACGACGGGGCGTCGCGGAAGAGCTGCCGCAATCCGAGGTTCATGATCCGCAGCCGTCCCTCCGCGTCTTCTGGCGGGAGAGACGTGATGCCCTTGTGCATGCTCATGTACGTCTCGTACAGGAGCCAGTCGATGAGCACTCCGACGAGGCCCGCCTTGCTCCCGAAGTGGTAGCGGATCAAGGAGTGGGCGAGACCGGCCTCCTTGGAGATCGCCTCAAGCCTGAGTCCGGAGTAGCCCTTCTTCTCGAGGACTCTCCGCGCCGCCTCGAGCAGCCGCTTGGGTGTCTCGGGGAGGTCGACGGGGGTCGTCGGCAGTTCACCGGAGATCCACCTCGGCCGAGGTGTCGTGGAACGCCCGGACCCGCCTGCCACCGAGCCCCGTTCGGGTCTTCTGCGTCCATCTCGTGTGTTGGATCCGGACATCCAGCCCCCAGCGCCGCTGTCCCAACAGTACACCACCGCCGGGGCGCTGCCTCCGTTCGCAGCACGCTCGCACGTCGTGGACCGACACGACGACCGTTCGGTCTGATGGCGTTCTGCACATGCCCCGACCCGAGCCACCGCCCTGCCCTTTCTCGGACGCGCCTGAGAAGCACAGCCCACGCTCTGCCCACACCAAGCGCTATTCTGACGTAATGCTATAACACAACTCCGTATTGCTGAAGCCCTTGGAGCGGATGCACTGCCGTCCGGCGCCGGACGGCTGCGCGTGCGCCGATTCCTCGCTGGAGATGGGGACATGCGGGGCGAGGTCAGGCGCCGGGATCCGCCGTGCGGCCGATCGGGCAGACGGCCACACAGATGCCGCACAGCCCGCCGCTCGTGCCCTCGTTAGTCTCGCACTGCCGCTCGCAGGCGCGGGCGTCGTAGAGGTCCGCGCGCGGCAGACCGGCCCGCCACGGCACGTCGCGGCCGGCGCTGACCGGGCAGGCGTCCACGCAGGCCGTGCAGGCGCCGCAGCGACTCTGCGGACCGGTTCGCCCACGGCAGGTCGAGATCGGTGAAGACGGTGGTCAGGCGAATGCGGGGGCCGAAGACGCGGCGACACGAACAACGCGGTCTTGCCGATCCAGCCGAGCCCCGCCTGCGTGGCCGCCGTCTTGTGGGGGAACACGCCCGCGTCGGTCCAGTCGGCCACGCTCGCACCGCCCACCGTGGACTCGAGGGCCATCGCCCTGGAGCCGCTGTCGGTGAACAGGCCGGCGAGGGTCGCCGCCACCCGGTGAGGGCCTCGTTCAAGCGCTTGTACTCGCCGTAGTACGCGGGGTCGGACCGTCCACGACCTCGGCGATGATGTCCGCGTCGAGACGCATGCCGAGCGACACCGCGAACGGCAGGTCGGGCGACGCCGGCCAGCGACCGTCGGGCGGGAACCGCTCGGCGCGCACCGCGCCGTCGCCGCCGGCGACACGCCCTCCGGCACGCGGTTGCGGGCCACCCCCCACTGGTCCACGCCCGCCTCCGTCAGGAACGCGCCGATCGCGGCCGCGTCGAGTCCTGTCATGTGAGTCTCCCCGTGAGCATCGCCGGGCACTGTCTGGCCCGCACCATCCTACGGCGGGTCGGGCCGCACGGCCACGCACCCTGAGAGCAGTCGGCCGCGCGTGCGCACGCCGCCGCCCTCTTCGCGCCCGGGCACGCGTGATAGGGTGCCCAGACGTGCCCTGCTCCGTGCTCAGTCCCCTGCTCTCGCGGCCCCAGCCGGGGCACGTCGTCTGACATGGTCTCCACCCTGCTGGCTCTGCTCGCGAGCCTCTCCTGGGGCACGTCGGACTTCATCGCCGGCATCGAGGCGCGACGCATGACCTCGTGGGCCGTCGCGCTCATCAGCATGGCCGCCGCCGCAGGCGGCGGCCTCGTCGCTCTCGCCGTCGTCCGGCCGCCGGCTCCGGCGGCCGGCGTTGCCGTGGCCCTCGTTGCCGGCGGCATGTGCTCCGGCCTGAGCGCCATCACCTACTACTACGCGCTGCGCGTCACCAAGATGAGCATCGCTTCGCCCATCCTGGCGGGCGCTGCCGTCCTGCCGGTCATCTGGGGCCTGGCCCGCGGCGAGCAGCCGTCGCCGTTGCAGCTCGCCGGCATCGTCGTCACCATCGTCGGCATCATCGTCGTGTCGCGGCCCGGCGAAGAGAAGGAAGATGGCCACCCGCGCACCACCCTCAAGGGCATCCTGCTGGCCGTGACGGGATCGGCCGCGGCCGGCGTCCTCGTGATCACCCTCGACTACGGCGCCGCCTCGGACCCTCTGTGGGCGGCGACCGTGATCCGCTGTGCGGCGGCGCTTCTGTGCGGCGTGTGGATCGTCGCCGCGCGCCCCGCCCTGCGCCTGCGGCGCCGTGCCGTCCCCGCGCTGATCGCCGTCGGCCTGATGGTGGTCGGCGCCAACCTGCTGTTCGCCAAGGCGACGACGCTGCAGGACCTCAGCGTGGTCGCCGTCCTGGGCTGGCTGAGCCCGGCCGTCACCGTCGTGCTCGCCTGGGTCTTCCTTCACGAGCGCCTGCGCCGGCTGCAGTGGGCGGCCGCGGCGGCCGTGCTTGCCGGCGTCGTGTGCCTTGCGCTCGGCTGAGGTGAGCTGACGTGCTCGCCGCCGTGCTGGCCCTGCTCGCGAGCCTCACGTGGGGCACCTCCGACTTCCTCGCCGGCCTGCAGTCGCGCCGCGTCTCGCCATGGGCGGTCATGCTGGTCGGGACGGCCGCCGGGGGAGCGGGCTCTCTGGTACTGCTCGCCATCGACGCCCCTCCGGCCCCGTCCGCGACCGTCGCGCTCGTCCTCGTCGCGGGGGGAGCCTGCTCGGCGCTCAGCGGGCTCGCGTACTTCCACGCCGTCACGTTCACCAAGATGAGCGTGATGTCGCCCATCCTGGCCGGCGCCGCGGTGGTGCCGGCGGTCTGGGGCCTTGTCCGCGGCGAGCAGCCAGCCGCGGTGCAGGTGGCCGGCATGGTCGCCACCATCGCCGGCATCGTCGTCATCTCCCGTCCAGGGCCGGCCTCATGCTACGACGCCCTGCCGGTGACGTTCTCGGGCGTGGCCCTGACCGTCCTCTCCGCGGCGCTCGCCGGCGTCATGCTCGTGACGTTCGACTACGGCGCCCAAACCGACCCCGAGTGGACCGTCCCCGTCGTGCGCGCCTCCGCCGCCATCTGGGTCGTGCTGTGGGTCTCCGCCAGGCGGCCCAAGCTCTACCTGACCGCGAAGCGCGTACCGCTGCTGGCCGCGATCGGCCTGATGATGGCCGGCGCCAATCTGCTGTTCACGGCGGCCACGACCCACGCCGACCTGAGCGTCGTGGCCGTGCTCGGCTGGCTGAGCCCGGCCGTGGTGATCATGTGGGCGAGCGTGGTCCTGCACGAGCGCCTGCGCCCGGACCAGTGGGTGGCGGCGGCGGCCGTGCTGGCCGGCGTCGTGTGCCTCGTCGTGGGCTGACGCAGGCACTCACCTGCCGCCGGAGCTCACCTCACCCACAGCTTCCACGCGTCCACTCCGCAGAGCGGGTCGACGCTGAAGCCCTCGATGCGCGCGCTCAGGAGCCCGTACTCCGCGAACTCGATGAGGGGAATGATCGGCAGATCCGCCATGATCTCGGCCGCCGCGCGGCGGTTGAGGTCATAGCGGCGTCCGACGTCGGACGTGGACCGCGCCAGGGAGAGCAGGCGGTCCACGTCCGCATCGGAGTACAACGTCCCGCCACCGCCGGACATGGAACTGTGGAATTGGTCGTAGAGGAAGTTCTCCGCCGCCGGGTAGTCCGCGATCCAGCCACTGAGGAATATGGCGGGCATGCGCTTCGTGCCCCACACCGCCATCGCATCCTCCCAGGACACCGGCCTGATCTCGAGGTCGATGCCCGCGGCGGCGCACGCGGATCGTAGCCAGCGCGCAGTGTCCACGGCCTCGCGGTTGTCGCGCAGGTAGACGAGCTCCAACGGGGGGCTCCCGGCAGCCGCGTACAGCCGGGCGGCCTCGGCGGGATCGTACGGCGGTACCGGCTCGCCGTCGGCCCAGCCGGCCAGGATCGGGGGCACAGGGCCGGTCTGCGGGATGGGCACGCCGTCGTACACGCTCGAGACGAGCGCCTCGCGATCGATCGCGCCGGCGATCGCCTGGCGGATCGGCAGGCCGCCTTCGCCGCCGACCACGGGATCCCGCATGTTGAACCCCACGTACCGCATCCCCAGGAGCGGGACGCTGCTCGCTGACCACGCACCGCTGGTCACCTGAGGGAGTGACCGCGACGCCGCCACCTGACCCTGCGGCACCCACGCGTAGTCTATGGTCCCCTTCTGGAAGGCCAGCAGCTCGGCGGACACGCTCCCGATGACCTGGAAGTGGACCGACTCCAGGTACGGCTGACCCGACGAGGCGTTCCACCAGCTGGGATTCCGCCTCAGGTCGATGTGGTCGCCGCGGACCCTGCGGGACAGCACGAACGGTCCCGTCCCCACCGGACGCTCCTCGAAGTCGGCCCGCCCCACACGTTCGAGGTAGTCGACCGGCCACACCCAGGCGGCCGGGTTGCCCAAGGTGTCCGGGAACGCCGCGAAGGGATGCTTGAGCGTGAAGCGCACCGTGTACCGGTCGAGCGCCTCGACGCCGAGCTCGTCGGCATGCTCGGCAGCGATGAGCCCGTCGTCGTCGGTGCCTTCGATGATGGCGTACATGTAGGCCGCGATCGCCTTGGTGCGCGAGTCCGCCGCATAGCGGTAGTCGGCGACCACGTCCACGGCGGTCATCTCGCGGCCGACGGGCGCCTGAAAGCGCACGCCGCGCCGCAGGCGGAAGGTCCACACGGTGGCCTCGTCGTCGGCCGACCAACTCTCAGCGAGGCACGGAACGGTGGCGACGCCTCCGTCGGCCTGGGTCTCGTAGCCGACCAGGCCCTCGAAGATCTGGTGGGCCACGACGGCTGAGGAGTCCAGCTCCCAGGCGCGGAACGGGAGCAGCGAGCTGACATCGTACTGCAGCGGGTGGTTGTACGTCCCGCCAGGACGAGGTGCGGCCGAAGGCGGCGACGTGACCTCGCCGAGGCTCGACGCGTGCGAGCCGCCGCCACACGACGTCAGGCTGAGGGCGAGCGCGAGAGCGGCCGTCGACGCGACGACCGCCAGGCCGTAGCGCAGGCGGCCGTCCGGCGACGCCGACCGACCCCACACGAGTCTCCGCAATCCCATGGCCGCCCCTCGTGCACCGCGACGGATCACCCCCAGAGTACAGCTCGCAGGAGCAGCCGCAAGGAGGAGCCGTTGGTGCCGGCCACGCCGCCGTCGACCCGAGCACTGCCGCTCTCGGGCCACTCGCGGTTCGTTGCAGAATACAACCAACCGCGAGTGGCCGACGAGAGTCACAATGCGGCGCAGGGCTCGGAGTCCGCGCGAGCGCCGGGGGCGCGCACAGGCCCGGCGCCGGGCGTCGTCAGGCCCGGCGGCGATCGTCCACGCGGTGGCAGGCCGACTTGCCCTGGCCCTCGGTGACGCGCGGCAGGCTGAACGGATCGTGCAGCTCCACCTTGGGGCTCACACCCACCGTGGCCTTCACGCCGGCCTGGATGCGCTTGCCGAGCCTCTCCCGTTCCTTCGCGGTGAACACGCCGAGGTCGGCCACCTCCACCTGCACGGTGAGCCTGTCCAGGTTGTTGACGAGCTCCACGACCATGCAGAAGTTGTTGGCGAACTCGGGGACCCGGACCAGGACCTCCTCGATCTGGCTGGGGAAGACGACGAGGCCGCCGATGGAGAGGGCGTCGTCGCTGCGCCCGGTGATGCGGCCGATGCGCGGGTGCGTGCGGCCGCAGGGGCACGGCTCCCAGGTCAGGGAGCTGATGTCATGGCTGCGGTAGCGGATCATCGCCGTGGTGTCGCTGGTGAGCGACGTCCAGACGAGCTCGCCGGGGGCGCTTTCGGCCACCGGCTCGCCCGTCTCAGGGTCGATGCACTCCACCAGTAGGTGGTCGGCCCAGGCGTGCATGCCGTTCTTCTCGCGTACACTCGGCGGCCATGCCGGGGCCGAGAAACTCGCCCATGCCGAACTCGTTGAACGGCTCGACGCCCATGGCCTCGGTGAGGCGGTCGCGGCCGGACTCGGGCCAGGGCTCGGCGCCGAACAGGCCGATGCGCAGGTGCGAGTCGCGGGCGAGGTCGAGACCGCGCTCCTTCGCCTTGTCGGCGAGATAGAGGCCGTAGGACGGGGTGGTGCAGATGGCCGTCACGCCGAGGTCGAGGATGAGGTCGATCAGCAGCTCCTGGCGGCCGATGCCGGCGGGCACGACGCCGATGCCTGCCCGCTGGGCGCCGTACTGCAGGCCGACGCTGGTCGGCAGGCCGTAGCCGAAGCAGTTCTGCAGCAGGTCGCCGGGCCGCAGGCCCACCATCCACATCTCGCGGGCGTTGCGCAGCGCCCAGGCGTCCATCTCGAGCCGGCTGGCCCAGATGGGCGTGGGCTTTCCGGTGGTGCCCGACGTGCTGTGGACCTCGATGACGTTCTCGAGGCCGCACAGGCGCATGCCGGCCGGGTAGCAGTCGCGCAGCGTGTGCTTGTCGATGAAGGGCAGGAGGCGGACGTCGTCCAGCGTCCGGACGTCCGCCGGGCTCACCCCAGCATCGTCGCAGAGCTGCCGGTACACCGCGCTCCCCTCGTACGAGCGGGCGACCATGGCTTGCAGGCGCTCGAGCTGGAGGGCGCGCAGCGCCTCGACCTCGAGCGTCTCGGCGGCCGGGTCGAAGTACGCGTCGTCGGGCGCGGAGGCGGCCGCGGCCGGGCCAACCGCACGGACGGCCTCCAGAGCCGGGCCGGGGGCACGCGCGGCCTCCTGGGCCGGGCCGGCCGCACGGACGGCCTCCGAAGCCGGGCCGGCCGCGCGCGGCGCCTCTGCGGCCGGCCTCATCGGGCCCCCACCTCCCTGCCGGCGGCGAACGCCGCCAGGTTCAGCTCGCACCAGCTCTTCGGGACGTTGCGGGCGATGGCCTGCCGCCAGGTCCCCACCGCGAAGGGCAGGTGCCTGGAGAGCGCGCCGACCAGCACGATGCCGGCCACCTTGAGGTCGCCGACCGCGAGCGCCACGGCGTTGCCGTCGACGACCACGACGTCGGTGGCCGGCCGCGGCCATGCGCTCGGCCGCGTCGAACGGGTAGGAGTGCTCGCCCTGCGAGGCCAGCGGCGGCACGATCTGCTGGGTGTTGACGATGGCCACGCCGTCGGGCGTGAGCGCCGGCGCGGCGCGCAGGCCCTCCGCCGCCTCGAAGGCCAGCAGGTAGTCCACCTCGCCGGGGCTGATGCTCGGCGCGACCACCCGCTTGCCGATGCGGATGTGCGAGCTCACGCTGCCGCCGCGCTGGCTCATGCCGCGGGTCTCGCTGAGCTTGACCTCGAGGCCGCCGTTGAGCAGCGCCGCGTCGGCGACGACGGCGGCGGCCACGATCACGCCCTGGCCGCCGACGCCCACGACCATGATGTCGTCGACGACGCCGGGGGCGTAGTGCAGGGCGCAGGCGTTCGAGGCGCTCATGCCACGCCCGCCTTCGTGATGGCCCCGGGCTTGCAGAGCTGCGCGCAGAGCGAGCAGCCGGTGCAGGTCTCGGCGTCGATCGCCACCTTGTGCCGGCTCTTGTGCGTGGCCTCCGCGTGCCGCAGCGAGGGGCAGCCCAGCTGCAGGCACTGCTGGCAGGCGTTGCAGAGCTCCTCGTCCACCGCGTAGGGCTCGCCGGCCAGCTTGGCCGGGAAGAGCATGCAGGGGCGCGTCGTGATGAGCACGGCCGGGCCCTCGAAGGCGAGAGCGGCCCGCAGTGCCTTGCGGCAGGCCTCGTAGTCGTAGGGGTCGACGTGCTCGACGTGCTCGACGCCGAGGGCGCGGCAGATGGCGGCGATGTCCACGGGCTTCGTCTTCTCGCCGGCGAGCGTGCGCTCGTTGCCGGGGTTGGTCTGGCCGCCGGTCATGGCCGTGATGCGGTTGTCCTGGATGAGCACGGTCACGTTGGTGCGCTGGTGGACCGCGTTGAGCAGACCGGTGAGGCCGCTGTGCAGGAAGGTGGAGTCGCCGATCACGGCGATGGAGCCCTTCTCGCTGCCCCCGGCGCGCCTGAAGCCCTGCTCGATGGGGATGCTGGCGCCCATCTCGAAGGCCGAGTGCATGTGGCTGACCGGCGGCAGCGTGGTGAGGTCGTAGCAGCCGATGTCGCCGTGCACGTCGAGGTCGAGCTTCTTCATGGCCGTGGCCATGCCGCGGTGCGGGCAGCCGCTGCAGAGCACCGGCGGCCGCGGGATCACGGCCTCGTCCTCCGCGGCCTTCTCGGCCGCCCAGCGCGGCAGCTCGAGGCCGGCCGCGTGGAAGCCCCGGCCGACGCGCACCGCCGTCAGCTCGCCCCAGGCCGGGAACCACTGCTTGCCCTCGCAGGCGATGCCGGCGGCGAGGAGCTGCTCCTCGAGGTAGGGCTCGAGCTCCTCGACGACGAAGAGCCGGTCGACCGTCGCGGCGAAGCGGCGGATGACCTCGAGGGGCAGGGGCTGGATCAGGCCGAGCTTGAGGAAGCGGGCGTCGGGAAGGGCCTCCTTCGCGGAGATGTAGGCGGCGCCGGCGCTGAGCACGCCGATGCGCGCCGCGCCGCCGCCCTGGAGCGCGACCAGGCCGGCGCCTGCAGCGCCGGCCCCGGCCTCGAGGCGCGCCAGCTCGCCGGTGAGCGCCGTCTCCTCGGCGTAGCGCCGCAGGCGCTCGAGGCGCGCGAGGAGGCTGCGGTGCAGGGGCCGCGAGAAGCGCGGCAGCAGGCTGTACTTCGCCGTGATGCGGTGCGGCGGCTTGCGCTCGGGCGGCGGACGGCGCAGGCCGCGCGGGTCGCCGTCGCCGACCGCGGCCGGGCCGTCCGCGCCGTCCTCGTCCGCGCCGATGCGCACGAGCGACTTCTGGTGCGCCGTCTGGATGCTGAGGCGCACCATGACGGGCACGTCGAACTCCTCACTGATCTCGAAGGCGAGGCGCGCGTACTCGTAGCACTCCTGGCTGTCGGCCGGCTCGAGCATCGGCATGCTGCTGATGCGCCCGAAGTAGCGGTCGTCCTGCTCGGTCATGCCGCTGGCCATGCCGGGGTCGCCGGCGAGGCACACGACGAGGCCGCCGTTGACGCCCGTGTAGACGGAGCTGATGAGCGGGTCGGCGGCCACGCTGGCGCCCGCGCTCTTCATCGCCGTGAGGGCGCGGACGCCGCCCATGGAGGCCCCGAACGCCACCTCGTAGGCGACCTTCTCGTTGGTGGACCACTCGGCGTAGACGCCCTCGTAGCGCGCCAGGCTCGTGACGATCTCGGTGCTGGGCGTGCCGGGGTAGGCCGCCGCCACCTGCACGCCTGCCTCCCAGGCGCCGCGCGCCACGGCCTCGTTGCCCAGCATCAGGTGCGTTTCCATGCGACTCCTCGTATGACGGGCGCGCGAGGGCGCGCCGCGCTCACGATACGCAGGCGGCGC
>CAVPCT010000009.1:0-370007 GCA_963702475.1 uncultured Thermoleophilia bacterium
TTCGTGTACATGAACAACCGCGGCCAGGACGACGTCGTGTGGTTCACCGTCTCGGACGACGGTCACCTCACGAAGGCCGGCCGGGTCGAGCTGAGCAGGTGCCAGGATCCCAAGGACGCGACGCGGGCGATGACGCTTTCGCCCTCCGGCGCGTTCCTGCTCGTCCCCGACCGCCCGGCGGACTTCGTCCGGGCCTACGCCGTCGATCCGGACGACGGGAGCCTGAAGGCCGTGGCCGAAGTCCCGGTCGAGAACCCGGTGTTCATCCAGTTCGTCGAGCTCTGATCGACCGGCAGACCGGCGCTCCCGGCCCCCGCGGGGCCTCGGGGGCCAGGAGCGCAAGACGGACCGGACTCCCTCCGCCGCCGGCGGGGCGGGCATGGGCCGATCAGAGGCCCCGGTGGCGTCGCCGCCACCGGGAGCCTCTGATGGGCGGCATCTGCGCCCGGTCCCGGCGATCGCGTGGGGGATGGACCCGAACCAGTGAACAAGCGACTCCACCAACTCGAACGACAGCCTGCGAGGTGCACGAGAGGTGATTGTCCTATGAGCGAGGAGCAGGTCTTCACCCAGTGCACGGTCGGAGGACCGGTGCGGGTGTACGTCGAGGACGGCGTCATCAAGCGGATGCGGCCCATCATCTTCGATGAGGACGACGCTCCGTCCTGGACGATCGAGGCGCGCGGCAGGAAGTTCACGCCGCCGCGCAAGACCACGCTGCAGAGCTACGAGGTGCCGGAGCGGACGCGCGTCTACACGAACCGCATCAAGTACCCGCTGAAGCGCAAGAACTTCGACCCCAACGGCGAGCGGCATCCGGAGCTGCGCGGCAAGGACGAGTACGAGCGCATCTCCTGGGACGAGGCGCTCGACCTCGTGGCCGGTGAGATCACCCGCATCCGCGAGACCCACGGTCCCGCGGCCATCACCGCCATGACCCCGTCCCATCAGAACTGGGGCTTCCTGCACTACAAGCTCGGCCCGCTGGGCGCTTCTTCAACATCCTCGGCTACAGCCAGTGCCTGGACAATCCCGACAGCTGGGAGGGCTGGCACTGGGGCGCCACCCACGCCTGGGGCTACTGGTGGCGCCTGGGTCACTGCGAGCAGTCCGAGCTGCTGCAGGACGCGCTCAAGCACACCGAGCAGGTCATCTTCTGGTCGGTGGACCCCAACAGCACCTCCTACATGTACAGCGGCCAGGAGAACCTCATCTGGCGGCTCTGGATGAAGGAGCTCGGCATCCAGTTCGTGGTCATCGACCCGCACGACAACTGCACGGCGAGCACCATGGGCGACAAGTGGATCGCGCCGCGCCCGGGCACCGACGCGGCGCTGGCCCAGGCGATCGGCTACGTGTGGCTCACCGAGGACACCTACGACCACTTCTTCGTCGAGAACCGCACCTACGGCTTCGACGAGTGGAAGAAGTACATCCTGGGCGAGGGCGAGGACGGCACGCCCAAGACGCCGGAGTGGGCCGCCGCCATCTGCGACGTGCCGGCCCACACCATCAAGGCGCTGGCGCGCGAGTGGGCGGCCAAGAAGACCATGCTGGCCGTGGCCAGCATCTTCGGCGCCACCGGCGCCTGCCGCCAGGCGTACGCCACCGAGTGGACCCGGCTGTGCATCTACCTGATGTCCATGCAGGGCTTCGGCAAGCCGGGCGTCAACTTCTGGGGCGGCACCGGCAAGGGCGCGCCGCTGGACATGGGCTTCCACATGTTCGGCTACTCGGACAACGGCTGGGACGCCTTCGGGACCGTGGCCGAGAAGGCCTACTTCCCCGAGGGCAACACGGTCACCCAGAAGACCTACCGCCATCTGCTGCCGGACATCGTCATGGACCCGCCGGTGAGCTGGATCGGCGAGGGCTTCTGCGGCCAGAGCATCGAGCAGCAGTTCCGCCCCTTCACCTGCCCGGAGGAGGGGCCGGACGGCGCCCCCATCAAGATGATCCACCGCCAGGGCGGCTCGTTCATCAGCACGATGAGCGAGACCAACAAGTGGGTGCGGATGTACCAGCACCCCAACCTCGAGTTCGTGGTGATGCAGGACTGCCACTGGTCCAGCGAGACGAGGTTCGGCGACGTCATCCTGCCGGTGAGCACCAACTTCGAGCACTCGGACGTCTCGGAGTGGGGAGCCGCCGGCGGCTACGGCTTCAACGACTTCAACAGCAACCACCGCATCTGCATCTACCAGCACAAGTGCATCGAGCCGCTGTGGGAGTCCAAGCCCGACTACGAGATCTACACGCTCCTCGCGGAGCGCCTGGGCTTCGAGCAGGAGTACACGGAGGGCAACAGCATCGAGGACTGGAACCGCATCGTCTTCGACAAGTCCGACCTGCCCAAGTACGTCACCTACGAGGAGTTCAAGGAGAAGGGCTACTTCGTGGTGCCGGCCAGGCCGGACGACGAGGAGCCCGTCGTCTCCTTCCGCTGGTTCTACGAGGGCACGGACGCGGCGGTGCCGTCGGAGAAGAGGACCCCGCCCGGCCCGCCGCACAACGGCTCCAACCTGGCCACCCCGAGCGGCAAGGTGGAGTTCGTCTCGCAGACCCTGATGGCGTTCGACCCAGACGACGAGGAACGGCCTCCCATGGCGCGGTACATCCCGAGCTGGGAGGGCTACGACACCGAGGGCCTGGTCGAGAAGTGGCCGCTGCAGATGGTCTCGCCGCACCCGCGGTTCTCGTACCACACGCACAACGACAACAAGAGCCTCTGGCTGGACGACATCCCGCAGCACCGGGTCAAGATCGACGGCTACGCCTACTGGCCGGTGCGCATCAATCCGGAGGACGCGGCGGCTCGCGGCATCGCGCACGGCGACCTGGTGAAGGTCTTCAACGATCGCGGCGCCGTCATCTGCGCCGCCATCGTGACCGAGCGGATGCGGCCCGGCACGGTCCATTCCTACGAGGCCGGCGCCAAGTACGACCCGCTCGAGCCGGGCAAGCCCGGCAGCCCCGACCGGGGCGGCTGCGTGAACCTGCTCACGCCCTCGAGGATGGTGTCCAGGAACGCGCCCGGCGAGGCGCAGAACTCCTGTCTGGTCGACGTGGCCCGCTGGGACGGCATGAGGAGGTAGAGAGCTTCATGGCAGAACAGGAATTCATCAACTGCTGCATCGGCGGCATGGTGAAGGTCACGGTCGAGGACGGCGTCGATAAAGCGCATGCGCCCGTCTGCGTCTGACCGAGGAAGACGGCGGGCACTGGACGATCGAGGCTAAGGGCAAGAGGTTCACCGACCCGCGCAAGACCACGATCAACCCGTTCAACATCGCCGAGCGCACGCGCGTCTACGCCGAGAACCGCATCAAGTACCCGCTGAAGCGCAAGAACTTCGACCCCGGCGGCGAGCGGCACCCCGAGCTGCGCGGCAAGGACGAGTACGTGCGCATCACCTGGGACGAGGCGCTGGACATCGTCAGCCGGCGAGATCACGCGGGTGCGCGAGACCTACGGCCCGGCGGCCATCACCGCCTTCGTCTCCTCGCACCACAACTACGGGCTGCTGTACTACAAGATGGGCCCCATGCCGCGCTTCTACAACATCCTCGGCTACACCCAGCTCCTGGACAATCCGGACAGCTGGGAGGGCTGGCACTGGGGCAGCATGCACACCTGGGGCTGGTACTGGCGGTTCGGCCAGTGCGACTGCTTCGACATGCTGGCCGAGGCCCTGAAGAACACCGAGCAGCTCATCTACTGGTCGGTCGACCCCAACACCTCGGCCGGCGGCTACGGCGGTCAGGAGACCGTCATCTGGCGCGAGTGGCTGCGCGAGCTGGGCGTCGGCGCCATCTTCATCGACCCCTACTGCAACGCGACCGCCGCCCACATGGCCGACAAGTGGCTGGCGCCGCGGCCCGGGCACCGACGCGGCGCTGGCGCAGGCGATCGCCTAGCAGTGGATCGTGGACGACACCTACGACCACTGGTTCATCGAGAACCGCACCGTCTACTTCGACGAGTGGAAGGACTACATCCTCGGCAAGGTCGACGGCGTGCCCAAGACGCCCGAGTGGGCGGCCCCCATCTGCGACATCCCGGCGCACACCATCAAGGCGGTGGCCAGGCAGTGGATGAGCAAGAAGACGATGCTGGCCACCGGGTCCATGTACGGCACCGCCGGGGCCTGCCGCAACTCCTTCGCCACCGAGTGGTGCCAGCCTCATGATCCACCTGGCCGCGATGATGGGCATCGGCAAGGAAGGCGTGAACATCTGGGGCGGCGCCGCGCACGGAGCGCCGCTGGACATGCGCTTCAAGAGCGCCGGCTACTCCGACTGCGGCTGGGACGTCTTCGGCCTCGTGGCCGAGCAGCCCACCTTCCCCGACCGCAACTCGGTCACGCAGAGGGTGTACCGGCTGAGCCTGCCGGAGGCCATCCTCGACGGTCACATCGAGTGGCTCGGCGAGGGCTTCTGCGTGCAGTACCCCGAGCAGCAGTTCAAGCCGATGCAGTACCCCGAGCCCGGCCCGAACGGCGCCGAGATCAGGATGATCCACCGTCACGGCGGCTCGTTCATCAGCACCATGAGCGACACCAGCAAGTGGGTGCGCATGTACCAGTCGCCCAAGCTGGAGTTCGTGGTCATGCAGGACTGCCACTGGCAGAGCGAGACGAAGTTCGGCGACGTCATCCTGCCGGCCAGTCCACCAACTTCGAGCACAACGACATCTCCGAGTGGGCGCAGCCGGGCGGCTACGGCAACGGCAACGTCAACTGCAACCACCGCATCCTCATGTACCAGCAGAAGTGCATCGAGCCCCTCTGGGAGTCCAAGCCCGACTACCAGATCTACTGCGAGCTGGCCGAGCGCCTGGGCTTCCTGGAGGAGTACACCGAGGGCAACTCGGAGGAGGACTGGATCAGGAAGGTCTTCGCCATCACCGACCTGCCCAAGCACCTCACCTACGAGGAGTTCAAGGAGAAGGGCTACTTCGTCGTGCCGTCGGTGCCCGACGACTACGAGCCCACGATCTCCAACCAGTGGTACTACGAGGGACGCCCGGTCGACACGCCGGACAGGTTCAACCCGCTGGCCGACACCGAGCACGCCACCGAGATGGCCACCCCGTCGGGCAAGATCGAGTTCAAGCGCACGATCCTCGAGCAGTACTTCCCCGACGACGAGGAGCGGCCGATCATGCCGCGCTACATCCCGCTGTACGAGGGACACGAGACGAGGGTCTCGTGGACAAGTACCCGCTGATCATCATGACGCCGCACGCCAAGTTCTCGTACCACACCCACCAGGACAACAAGATCCAGTGGCTCGACGACATCCGGCAGCACCGCATCATCAAGGACGGCTACGCCTACTGGCCGATGCGCCTGAACCCGGGTGACGCCGAGGCCCGGGGCATCAGGGACGGCGACATCGTCGAGGTCTACAACGACCGCGCCAGAGTGCTCGGCGTGGCCCTCGTGACCGAGCGCTGCCGCCCCGGCCTCGTCCACTCCTACCAGGCCGGCGCCAAGTACGACCCGCTGGAGCCCGGCAACGCCGACAGCATCGACAGAGGCGGCTGCGTGAACCTGCTGTCGCCGTCTCGCTACACGAGCAAGAACGCCTGCGGCGAGGCCAACATGTCCTATCTCGTCGAAGTCCGCAAGTGGGAGGCCTGAGCAGTGACCCGGTATGGGATGGTCATCGACGTCGATACGCTGCGTGGGGTGCTACAACTGCTTCCTCACCTGCCGCGATGAGTTCGCCGGCAACGCGTATCCCGGCTACTCCGCCGCCCAGCCCATGAGCGGCATGGACTGGATGAAGGTCAACGAGATCGAGCGAGGGCAGTACCCTCACGTCAAGGTCGACCACGTGCCCGTGACCTGCAGCCACTGCGACTCGGCCGCTGTGCGTCAAGCTGGACCAGACCGGGGCCATCGAGCGGCGCCCCGACGGCATCGTGCTGATCGATCCCGGAGAAGGCGAAGGGCAACAAGGGCCTCGTGGACCTCTGCCCGTACCGCCAGATCGAGTGGAACGAGGAGCTCCAGCTGGCCCAGAAGTGCACCCTGTGCGCGCACCTGCTGGACCAGGGCGATCCGGAGCCGCGTTGCGTGGAGTCCTGCCCGAGCGGGGCGATCGATCTTCGGCGACCTGGACGACCCCAGCAGCAAGGTCGCCGGGCTGGTGGCGTCCGGCACCGAGGTGATCCACCCCGAGTACGCGATGGGGGAGAAGGTCACCTACAAGCACCTGCCCAAGAAGTTCGTCGCCGGCACGGTGATCTACGGCGACCTGGACGAGGTCGCCGCCGGCGTCGACGTGGTCCTGGCCGGCGCGGACGGCGCCCGGACCATGAAGACCAACGGCTTCGGCGACTTCGAGTTCGAGGAGCTTGCCGAGGCCGCGACCTACACGGTCACGATCGAGGTCCCGGGCTACGCGCCCGCGACGCCTGACGGCCACGACCAGCAGGGACGTCTACCTCGGCGAGATCGTGCTGGGGAAGTAGGACGCCGCATGCCTGGGATCACAGCGTACGGAGCCTACATACCGCTGCACCGGCTGAGCCGGGCCGAGATCGCGCGTGCCTGGGGCGCCCGGCCGGCGCCGGGAGAGCGTGCCGTCGCCGGCTACGACGAGGACAGCCTCACGATGGCCGTGGCCGCCGCGCGGGACTGCCTCAAGGGCGCGGACCGCGGCTCGGTAGGGGGCCTGTACTTCGCCTCCACCACGGCGCCGTACAAGGAGAAGCAGGCCGCGGCGACCATCGCCTCGGTGCTGGAGCTGCCGCCGCACGCCGTCACCATGGACTTCGGCGGCTCCCTGCGCTGCGGCACCAATGCCCTCAAGGCGGCGCTGGACGCCGTGGCGTCCGGGAGCGCGACGAGCGTCCTCGTCTGCGCCGCCGACATGCGGTTGGGCTATCCGTCTGGTCCCGGCGAGATGAACTTCGGCGACGGCGCCGTGGCGTTGCTCGTCGGCGCCGGCGACGTCCTCGCCGAGGTCAAGCACTTCGACAGCCGGTACTACGAGATCCAGGACACGTGGCGCTCGGACAGGGACACCTTCGTCCGCACCGCCGAGGACCGCTTCTCGATGGACGAGGGCTACGTGGACGTCATGGTGCACGGTGTGGCGGCGGCCCTCGAGAGGTACGGGCTGGCGGCCGCGGACGTCGCCCACGTGGCGCTCAACTCGCCGAACGCCCGTCAGCTGCAAGACCATCGCCAGGAAGCTGCGCTTCGACGAGCAGACCCAGGTCGGGCGACGTCCTGCACGCGGCGGTGGGCGACACGGGCTGCGCGGCGAGCCTGATGAGCCTGGTCGCCGCGCTCGAGCAGGCCGAGGCCGGCCAGACGATCCTGCTGGCCTGCTACGGCAACGGCTGCGACACCGCCGTGCTGCGAGACCACGGACCGCGTCGGCTCAGTGCCGGCCTGCCGCGGGCGTGCGCCGGCACATCGAGTCCCGTCAGCGAGCTGCGGAACTACGAGCAGTACCTGCGCTGGCGTGAGCTGGTCCCGACTCAGCCGGCGGCACGGCCGCCGCTCGAGGAGCGCATGCCGTCGCCGGCGGCCCAGTGGCGCGAGGTCCCTTGGGAGCTGCGGCTCACGGGCACCAGGTGTCTGCGCTGCGGCACGCCGCAGTACCCACCGCAGCGCGTGTGCGTGGAGTGCCACGCGAAGGACGAGCGGGAGCCGTACCGCTTCACCGACGTGCCGGCCACGGTGTTCTCGTTCTCGCACGACTACGTGATGGAGAGCCCGGACACGCCGGTCACCGTGACCTTCGTCGACTTCGAGGGCGGCGGCCGCATCATGTGCGACATGACCGACCGGCGGGTCGAGGAGGTCGAGGTCGGCATGCCCGTCGAGATGGCCTTCCGCCGTCTGTACTACGTCAACGGCGTCTACAACTACTGGTGGAAGTGCCAGCCGGTCAGGTGTCGGCAGTCCGGGCCGGAGGGCTGAGCCGTGGAGAGCATCAAGGACCGAGTCGCGATCGTCGGCATGGGCTGCGTCAAGTTCGGCGAGAACTGGGGCCAGAGCCTCGACGACATGATCATCGATGCCGCCTACGAGGCCTTCGAGGACGCCGGCATCGGCCCGGAGGACATCCAGGCGGCCTGGTGGGGCACGCTGTTCGCCGGCCACACCGGCCAGATCCTGGCCGCGCCCCTCAAGCTGGCCTACATCCCCGTCACGCACGTCGAGAACGCCTGCGCGACGGGCTCCGAGGCGATCAGGAACGCGTGCTTCGCTGTGGCCGCCGGCCTGTACGACATCGTCCTCGCCGTCGGGGCCGAGAAGCTCAAGGACACAGGGTTCTCGGGCCTCCCGCAGACGCGCCCGGTGGCGACCTGGAGCTACCGCCTCACCACGCAGACGCCGGCGGCCGGGTTCGCGATGATGGCCACCGGCTACTTCGCCAAGTACGGGCTGAGCTACGACGAGGGCAAGCGGCTCCTCGCGCAGATCGCCGTGAAGAACCACCACAACGGGTCGCTCTGCCCCAAGGCGCACTTCCAGCGTGAGATCACCCTGGAGCAGGCCATCGACGCGCCGATGATCGCCTGGCCGCTCGGGCTGTTCGACTGCACGGGCGTGAGCGACGGCGCAGCGGCCGCCGTCATCGTGCGCGCCGACCTGGCGAAGAGGTTCCGCCCGGACCCGATCTACATCAAGGCGGCGCAGATCTGCCAGGGTCCGCGCGAGGGCTGGCTCAGCCAGAAGTACGACCTCGCGCACGTGGAGGAGACGTGGCGCGGGGGCAAGGCCGCCTACGAAGAGGCCGGCATCAAGGACCCGCGCCGGGAGCTCAGCATCGCCGAGGTGCACGACTGCTTCTCGATCACCGAGCTGACGATCATGGAGGACCTGCAGTTCAGCCCGCGCGGGCGTGCCGGCGAGGACGTCGAGGCCGGCACCTTCACGCTCGAGGGCGATCTGCCGGTGAACACCGACGGCGGTCTCAAGTCGTTCGGCCACCCCATCGGCGCCACGGGTCTGCGCATGATGTACGAGGTCTACAAGCAGCTTCAGGAGAAGGCCGGGCCCGCGCCAGGTGAAGGACCCGCGCCTCGGCCTCACCCACAACCAGGGTGGGGAGCCCGGCGCCGCCACCGTGAGCGTCATCATCGCCGGCAACGAACTGGGGTGACGAGGAGAGCCTCCGGCTGCCGCGGTGACTCCGGAACGCCTCTCATGCCGGTCCGGACCCTTGACTTCGATTTGGGCGCACGCTACGATACTTCAACTTCGTATACGAACTCGCATACGTTGGCAAATCGCAGAGTAGTCAATGAGTTCGTGCTGGTCGGAAAGGCCTCGCGGCCTGCCCGGGATCGGAGGCTGATTTGCCTGACGAGGATCCACGCCCGGTCGACGATGAGTTCTTCATGCTATGGGTGCTCATCGCCCAGACGAAGGACGCCATCCTGCGCGCGCGGGAGCTGGAGTACGCGCGCTGGGGCATCAGCAACGAGCGGCGCGCCGTCCTCCTCATCATCCAGAACAACGGCGGCTGCGCCACACCCGTCGAGATCGGGCGGGCTCTCTTCCGGGAGCTCCACTCCGTCACGGAGATGCTCGCCAGGATGGAGAAGGACGGCCTCGTGACCAGGCGCAAGTGTACGCGGCCGGTCCAAGACCGAGGTCTGCCTGACGCAGCAGGGGCTGGACGTCTTCAATCAGTCGCTGCACAACGAGGCGGACAGGAGCATCTTCTCCTGTTTGACGAAGAAGCAGCGCGAGCGTCTCGCGCAGTACCTGTTCAAGCTGAGAAGCAGGACGCTCGAGCAACTCGGCATTCCGGAGTGGCAGCTCAACTTCCCGCTGCAGCCCGTCGAGTCGGAAGAGACCGCTGGTGTGTGAGCGGCTCTCCGCCGCGACGCCGGCGTGCGCTGCACGGAGTGACAGAAGGAGGAAGCCATCGCGCAGGGGGGGCTAGCCAGAGGTACGCGACGACGACGGGTCCACACGACTGCCGGGGGTGGTGGCCATCTGAGGATCAAGATCCGTAGCTCAAGCTACGTGCCTGGAATCGAAGAGTCATGGGATACGGGGGAGTGACATGAAACGTTCGAAGTGGGTCATCGTACTTCTCGTGTTGGTGTTGGCGTTGAGTCTGGCGGCAGTGATGACGGCGTGCGGCGATGACGGCGACGGCACCGAGGCGTCCGCGTCGCCGACGTCCGTGGCCGACACGGGCCAGACCTGGGATCTGAAGTTCTCGTACCCGACGCCCGAAAGGGCGAGCCTGGTCCCGGCGTACCTCGTGCCGTGGAGTGAGGCCGTCACCGCGGCGACCGACGACCGGGTGCAGATCACCCACTACGCCGAGAACTCGCTGGTCAAGGAAGAGCAGCAGTGGGACGCCCTGCTCTCGGGCACGTCCGACATCGCCCTGATCGAGCCGGAGTTCAACCCCGGCGTGTTCCCGATCTCGGAAGTCGGCTCGTTGCCGTACCAGTTCCCCGACGAGGTGACGGCCGCCAAGACGTTCTACGACATCGTCACCCAGAAGGCCCAGGATGAGTGGAAGGACGTGCAGATCCTCGGCGTGACGGTCATCGCCCCTGCGCAGTACCGCGGCAACGTGGAGGTCAACGGCGACGTCGCGAAGTTCGAGGGCACGCGCATGCGCTCCGGCGGCCGCATCGAGACCTGGATCCTCGAGGCCTTCGGCGCGACCCCGGTGGAGATCGGCACCGGCGACCTCTCCACGTCGCTCGAGCGTGGCATGGCCGATGGCGCCTTCCTCAGCTACTCGCTGATCCTGGCCATGGCCAAGGACTTCACCAAGTACACCACCGAGTGCAACCTGTTCTATCGCTGCTGGGTCATCGCCATGAACAAGGACGTCTGGGATTCCATGCCCACGACCGTCCAGGACCAGATCATGGGCGTGAGCGGGCAGGACGGGTCGGCCAAGTACTCCGCCGCCAACGCCCTGGAGACGAAGGGCGAGAAGGCCGGCCTCGAGGGCGCCGACAAGGGTATGGGCAATCCGCCGATCTACGTGCTGACTCCGGCTGAGACGGACACATGGACGACGGCCACCGCTCCGGTCGTGCAGAAGTGGATCGACCAGCTGCCCGACCCTGCGACCGGCCAGGAGGTCATCGACTTCATCGCCACGCAGAACGCGACGTACGCGCCGTAAGCACCACGTGATGACGGCCGGCCCTGGACCCAGTCCTCGTCGGGGCCGGCCGTCGCACAGCACTGAAGGGACGTCTATGAACGAACACGGACGAGCGGAGGGTGAGACGACACTACCAGCCTCTGGGCTGGTGCGGTTCGCCGACTCATTCGAGGCCCTCCTGGGGAAGGTCTACAGGCCCATCGGCTGGGTCGGCGCCGCTACCCTGGCCGCCCTGGTCGCGGCGATGTTCTACTCCGTCATCGCGCGGCGATTCTTCAACTCACCGCTGGAGGGCTCCGGCGACATCATCGAGATGTCCCTGCTGATCATGACCGCCACGGTCCTGGGGGCAGAGCACCTGGGGCACGAGAAGATCACCGTCGACCTTCTCACGAAGCGCCTTCCGAAGAAGGCGCAGGCCGTCATCGCCCCGATCGTCTATAGCCTGGCCGTCGCCATCTTGTGCGTGGCGGTCTGGCAGCTGCTCGTCTGGGCCAACAAGCTCTTCGAGCGCGGCGAGACCACGCCCGGAGTGATGGCACTCCCCAAGTACCCGTTCGCCTACCTGATCGCGTTCGGGATCTTCACCCTGATCCCCATCTATGTGGTCCGACTGCTGCGGTCTCTCGGCGAACTGAGCAGGCCATGAGCACCCTTCCGCTGTGGGCCTGCGGGATCATCGGGGCAGGCGTCTTCTTCGGCCTGATGTTTCTCAAGCTGCACGTCGGCCTCTCGATGATGATCGGTGGGTTCGTGGGGTTCTGGCTGACGAGGGGATTGCCGGCCGCCGAGTCGACCCTGGCGGGGACGATCTACGAAGTGTCCACGTCGCCGATCCTGGTCATCATCCCGCTGTTCGTGCTGATGGGCGTCATCGCGGGGGCGGGAGGGGTCATCGGCGCCGCCTTCGGGACCTTCGACAAGTGGCTGGGGCATCTGCGTGGAGGGCTCGCCATGGCCACCGTAGGCGCGTGCGCCGCCTTCGGAGCCGTCTGCGGCGACAACATCGCCACGGCGGTGACGATGAACAAGGCGGCCCTGCCGCAGATGAGGAAGTACGGTTACGACGACAAGCTCTCGTTCGGCTCCATCGCGGCCGGCGGCAACCTCGGTATCCTGATCCCGCCGAGCGCGGCCTTCGTGGTGTACGGGTTCATCACCGAGAACAACATCGCGAACCTGTTCGTCTCCGGCATCCTGCCCGGCATCATCCTGACCGTGATGTTCATGGCCACGATCGCCATCTGGTGCAGGAAGAATCCGGGCCTGTCCTCGAAGCACGAGCCCGTGCCCCTGAAGGCCAAGCTGGTCTCACTCAAGGGGCTGATCGGCATCATCGCCGTGTTCGCACTGGTCATGGGCGGCCTCATGGGTGGCGTCTTCACGCCGCAGGAGGCCGGCGCCGTGGGCACCGTCGCCATGCTGGTCGTGAGCCTCTTCTACAGAAAGCTCACGTGGAAGGCGCTCGGCCACGCCCTGGTGGAATCGACGAAGACGTCCGCCATGATCCTGCTGCTCATCATGGGGGCCAGGTACTTCAGCTACTTCATCACGACGACCGAGCTGCCGCAGACGCTCTCCGACATCATCCTCAACGCGGACCTCAATGGCTACCTCGTACTGATCCTGGTGTGCGTGCTCTGGATCTTCCTCGGTATGCTGATGGACGTGTGGTCGGTGATGATCATCACCCTGCCGGTCTTCTATGGCATCCTGCTCACCCTCGGGTTCGATCCGCTGCAGCTGGGCGTCATCGTGGTGCTGTGCATCATGCTGGGCTGCATCACGCCGCCCGTCGGAGTGGTGGTGTTCGCCCTGGCCGGCATGCACAAAGACGTGCCCATGTACACCATCTTCAGGGGCGTGTGGCCGTTCCTCTACGCGATGCTCATCTTCCTGCTGCTGCTCATCTTCGTGCCGTGGATCACCACCTGGCTGCCGGGTCTGATGTCCGCGAGCTTGTGACCCCGGCCCCTGGATGAGCGCGACGTGAAGTGCTCGCGGGGCCCCTCTTCCTCCACGGGAAGAGGGGCCCTCGTCGTTGAGGGGGCGTCCCGGACGCCGGCGGAGCGCGGTGTCCGGTGCGCCGGCACGGGGAGGGGCGCCTAAGGGCGGAAGCCGGGTGGACGACGCGACGCGTCGGAAGACCGGCCCCGGCGAGGACGAGGCGGGGGATTCCGGCCGCTCGATGGGCAGCGTCTCGCCGAGCCGGCGCGCCCGACGCGACCGGTGCCGCCTCGGGGCGCCCCGCCCGGCGCCGTACGCGGAGCGGCGGCGCGGAGGTACTGCCCGCTCCGCGCCGCCGTGGACGACGTGTCAGCCCAGCGCCAGCAGCGCGAAGACCAGCACGAAGATGGCGACGGTCTCCACGATGCCGATCACGGCCAGGTAGTTGCTGAAGCCCTGACCGGTCTCGGCGAGCGCGTCGGCGCAGTAGGCGCCCACCTTGCCCTGCCCGTAGGCGGAGGCGCCCATGCCGATGCCGGCGGCCACGCCGACGCCCAGCAGCGCCCACGGGTCGTAGCCGGCGTCGGCCTTGCCGAGGATCGTGATCATCAGGATCATGCCGTAGATGGTCTGCGAGAGCGGCGCGCCGACGAAGGTGAACAGCGTGAACGACGCCGGCTTGCCCTGGGCGATGAGCTTCTTCCAGGCCCCGACGGCGCCGGCGCCGCCGAGGTAGGCGCCGAGTGCCGACCCGACCGCCGCGAACGCCATGGCCGCCACGGCGCCGGCGCGCCCCATCTCGGCTGCAGCTTCTGGAGTCATCGGCATCCCTTCTTCCTGTCGATGGGCGGCGGCGTGGTCACGACGCCTCCCGACGCTTGAACGGTGAGTAGAGCCGGTAGCCCTGCCAGGCCAGGCCCTTGTGGGTGGAGAACTCGAGGGTGTTGAGACGCACGGCGTGCACGAGTACGCCGAGGCCGGCGAGCACCATGTTGAGCGCGTTGGCGAAGAGCAGCAGCAGGCTCGCCGCGACCGCCGTGACCACGCTGTCGAAGCCGATGGACGCGGCCATCTCGTTGAACGCCGCGAGCACTGCCACCGACGCGTACCCGACGGCGAACAGGCGGATGTAGGAGAGGATGTCCACGAAGCTGCTGATCATGGTCAGCGGGAGCAGGGCGTGGTCGATCCAGCTCTCCTTGAACTCCTTCGGCGTCTTCATGAACAGGGCCACGAGCACGATGCCGGTCACCAGCGAGTAGAGCAGAAAGCTCGGCGCGCCTCTGCCCAGCACGGCCTGCCGCGCCAGGAAGAACATCGACCAGACCACGACGAGCCATCCCACCTGGGCGATGAGCTTGCTCCAGGTCTTCTGTCGCACGCAGGTCACGGCGTTCCAGACGTGCGCGAACGAGAGATGCAGGGCGCCGACGAAGAAGCACAGGTCGATGAGGTTGTCCCTGCTCTGCACCCACGGCACCTCGAGGGCCTCGAGGAACGGGGGCAGCGTGGGGATCCCGAAGTAGCTGCCGTTGATGACCCCCCAGAAGAGCGTGGCCCCGCCGACGATGTACATCATGTGGAAGACGTGCGGCGGGACCTTCCTGAGCTTCCACTGCAGGACCGCCGTGAGGATCAGCAGCAGGGTGGCGTAGCCGGCGTCGCCGACGATCATCGCGAAGAAGAGGCTGAAGAACGGGAGGAACACCCAGCCCACGTCCCACTCCCAGTAGCCGGGATAGATGTGCAGGAAGTCGAACACGGTGCGCACCGGCCTCACGAAGCGGGACTGCCTGAGCAGGACGGGGACGTCCTCGCCCGGGACCGGGTCGTCGAACACCACGCCCCAGCCCTGGTCGGCGGCGGCGGCGCGCACCGCCGCGCAGTCGTCGACGGGCACGTAGCCGGCGAGGTAGACGAGCCGGTCGGCGTCGCCCATGCCGGCGCGGACCTCTTCGATGCGGAGGGCGTCGCCGGTGTGCTCCGCGTGCGTGGCGAGGTGCTCGCGGCCGGCCGCCAGCCCTTCGAGCCGGCCGGAGAGCCGCTCGTCCTTCTGCACGGCCGTCGTGAGGTCGCTGCGCAGGTCGCCCAGCGGGCGCGACGGCCAGGGGACGACGTCGTAGGCGCCGCCCAGGTCGGGCGGCGCGTCGCCGCGGTCGTGCGTGACCACGCACAGGTACTGGCTGTCGCGGCCGCGGCGCACGACGCTGAGCACGGCGCCCTCGGGCGCCTCCAGACGCTCGGCGGCGCGCGCCGTGCCCAGCCACGCTGTGACGCCGGCGGACTCGAGAGCGCGGACCGTCTCCAGGTCGAACTCGCCGAAGCCCTCGTAGCGCGCCAGTTCCCGACGGAACGACGCGGCCTGCTCCTGGATCTCGCGTCGGCGCGCCAGCACGGAGAGCGTCTCGGCGGCGAGCGCTTCGGGCGCGAGGTCCTCCGCGGAGGCGGCGGCCTGGGCGGCTGCGTCGGCCCGGAGGCCGCCGCCGGGCGCCGCGGGGCTGCCGCGCCGCCGGCGGTCGGGCTTCGTGCGCGCCGTCTCGGCGGCCGTCAGGGCGGCCAGCGCGCGCTCCTCGTCGGCGTGCCGCGCGCGCAGGGCTTCGAGCTTCTCGCCGTCCGGCGGCCGCACGTCGGTGACGTGCACGACGCCCAGGTCGCGCAGCGCGCCGACGGCCTCGTCGCGGTGCCCGGCGAGGCACAGCAGCGTGAGCCGTTTCATGCGGACGATCACGCGCCGCTCCCGGAGAGCAGCTCCGCGCCCTTGCTCTTCGCGATCTTGGCGCGCGCCACGCCTGCCGTCTGGGCGTCGCCCAGCGCGATACGGATCACGCGGATGCTCTCCTCCGAGCGCGGGATCATGACCTTCTCGAAGAGGTTCACGCGCTGCGCCGTGATGCGCAGTTCCTCGCCGAGAAGCTCCTTCTGGCGTTCCAGCGTGCGCTGCTCGAGGCGCAGCCGCGTGAGCTCGGTGAGCGCCGTCACGGCGTCCTCCACCCACACGGGCGTCTCCACAAGGTCGATGTCCGGGTGCTCGAAGCGCACGCCGGTGAGTAGCGGGACGTTGACGCCGGCGATGTTCGCCGTCTCGAGCTCGGCGGACGCCACGCGTACGAGATCGCCGAGCGCCGGCGTGGTCGTCACCGACAGCAGCCGGGACCAGGGGCGCAGCCGGGAGACCAGCGCGTCCTCGGCCGCCGCGGTGTCGCGGAACGCGGCGTCGACCCTGCGCACCTCACGCTGGAGCTGCCGCTTCTTGAGCTCCAGGGTGGGGAGGAACCGCTCGAAGCGGCGCAGCGCCTCGCGCTGCGCCTTGAGCTCGTTCTTGGTCTTCTTGAGCTTGGCCATGGTTCACACGGGCTGCTGCCCGCCGTCCGGCCAGAATCGCTCGACGAGGCTCGTCGGTATGCCCGTCTCCTGCGGCGTCAAGCAATCGGCGAGGATGCGCCAGCAGAGGTCGAGCGCCTCCTCCAGGGGAAGGGTGACGGTGAGGTCCATGAGCCGGTGGCGGAACAGCGCGCCGAACTTGAGCAGTTTCTCGTCCCAGGCGCTCATGCGGAAGCCCATGGACTGCTTCTCCTGACTCTCCATGAACCCGGCGTAGAGCTGGATCATGGTGTTCATGATGACGCGGTGGTCGTCGCGCGTGCGGCCGTTGACCTGCTGCTTGAGCCGGCTCAGCGAGCCGAAGGGGTCGATGCTTCCGTGGTGCAGGTAGAACTGTCCCTCGGTGATGTAGCCGGTGTTGTCGGGGACGGGGTGGGTGACGTCGTCGCCCGGCATGGTGGTGACGGCGAGCACCGTGACCGAGCCCGCGCCCTCGAAGTCGACGGCGCGCTCGTAGCGGGCCGCGAGCTGGCTGTACAGGTCGCCCGGGTAGCCGCGCGTGGAGGGGATCTGCTCCATGGTGATGGCGACTTCCTTGAGCGAGTCGGCGAAGTTGGTCATGTCGGTGAGCAGCACGAGCACGCGGCGGCCCGCGAGCGCGAACTTCTCGGCCACGGCCAGACAGGTGTCGGGGACGAGGAGGCACTCGACCACGGGGTCGGCCGCGGTGTGCACGTAGAGGATGGCGCGCGAGAGCGCCCCGGCCTCCTCGAGCGTGTCGCGGAAGAACAGGTAGTCGTCGTACTTGAGCCCCATGCCGCCGAGGATGATGATGTCGACCTCGGCGTTGAGGGCGATGCGCGCGAGCAGAGGGTTGTACGGCTCGCCGGCGACCGAGAAGATCGGCAGCTTCTGCGACTCGACGAGGCTGTTGAACACGTCGATCATGGGGATGCCGGTGCGGATCATGGTGCGCGGGATGATGCGGCGCGCCGGGTTCACCGGCGGGCCGACGATGGGGATGAGGCCCTCGTCCAGAGCGGGTCCGCCGTCGCGCGGCACGCCGCCGCCGGTGAACACCCGCCCGAGGAGCGCCTCGGTGTAGGGGGTCTGGAGCTGCTGGCCCAGAAAGCGGACCTCGGCGTCGGTGGGCACCCCGCGCGTGCCCGAGAACACCTGCATGGTGACGTTGTCACCCTTCAGACGGATGACCTGGGCGAGGGAGGAGAAGCCCGGCGCCCGCACCACGGCCAGCTCCTGGTTGCCGACGCCGGTGGCCTGCACCGTGATGACGTTGCCGGCGATCTGCGCGACCTGCCGGTAGACCCTACGCATGGCGGGCCCCCTCGAGCAGGCCGGCGAGGCGCGCCTCGAGGGCGGCGGAGTCGTCGCTCTCGAGCTCGGTGCGGTTCCAGTCTCTGGTGACCTGCGTGAGCGCCTGGAAGAACGACCGCGCGGTGTCCTTGTCCGGGAAGTCGAGGTCCGCGCCGAGGATGTCGTGGAGGCGCGCGAACACGTGGCGCTGCCGCGCGGACGACGACGCTCCGTCCACGGGGTCGAAGGCGTCCTGTTGCAGGTAGACGGCGTCCAGGAACTCCGCCTTGAGGTGGAAGACGAAGTCCGCCATCGCCGTGCCTTCTTCCTCGACGACCTTCATCATCTCCTGCACCTCGTGGCCCTTGTGCAGCACGCGCTGCGCCAGGTGCAGCTGCTCGTCGGGGACGATGCTCGCGTACTTGCTCCAGCTGTCGAGCGGGTCGATGGCGGGGTAGCGGCGCGCGTCCGAGCGCTGCCGCGAGAGGCCGTGGAAGGCGCCGACCACCTTGAGCGTGGACTGGGTGACCGGCTCCTCGAAGTCGCCCCCGGCCGGGCTCACGGTGCCGCCGATGGTCACGGAGCCGAACGAGCCGTCGTTGAGGCGTACGTACCCGGCGCGTTCGTAGAAGGCGGCGATGACCGACTCCAGGTACGCCGGGAACGCCTCCTCGCCGGGGATCTCCTCCAGGCGCCCGGACATCTCGCGCAGCGCCTGCGCCCAGCGCGAGGTGGAGTCGGCGAGCAGCAGCACGTGCAGTCCCATCTGGCGGTAGTACTCCGCGATGGTCACGGCGGTGTACACCGACGCCTCGCGGGCCGCCACAGGCATGGAACTGGTGTTGCAGATGATCACCGTGCGCTCCATGAGCGTGCGGCCGGTGCGGGGGTCGGTGAGGACCGGGAACTCGCGCAGCGTCTCCACGACCTCGCCGGCGCGTTCGCCGCAGGCCGCCACGATCACCACGTCCACGTCGGCGTGGCGGGCGGTGAGCTGCTGCAGCACCGTCTTGCCGGCGCCGAAGGGGCCGGGGATGCAGTACGTGCCGCCCTTGGCGACGGGGAAGAACGTGTCGAGGATGCGCTGCTTGGTGACCAGCGGCTCCGAAGGACGCAGCCGCTCGTCGTAGGCGCGGATGGGGCGCTTGACCGGCCAGGTCTGCAGCATGGCCACGTCGCGTCGGCCGCCGCCGGCGTCCTCGACGACGGCGATGCGGTCGGCGACGGTGTACTCGCCGGCCGCCGCGACCTCGATCACGGTGACGACACCCTGCACGGCGAACGGCACCATGATGCGGTGTTCGAAGAGGCCCTCGGTGACGACCCCGAGCGAGTCTCCGGCGCGTAGCCTGTCGCCGGCCGCGGCGCGCGGCGAGAACTCCCAGGCCTGGTCGCGCGGCAGCGCTTCGACCTCGACGCCGCGCGGCAGGAAGAAGCCGTGGTGCGCGGCGATCAGGTTGAGGGGGTTCTGCAGGCCGTCGTAGACCTGCGTGAGCAGACCGGGGCCCAGTTCCACGGAGAGCAGGTCGCCGGCGAACTCCACCGGGTCGCCCACCTCGATGCCGGCGGTACTCTCGAAGACCTGCATGTCCGCGTAGCGCCCGCGCACTCGGATGACCTCGGCTATCAGGCGCAGGTCGCCCTGTATGACGTACGCCACCTCGTTCTGCGTGACCGAGGTGGCGAACTCCACGGTCACGAGGTTCCCGTTGACGCCCACGACCCTGCCGCCGCGCTCGCTCACAGCTCACACCTCGCCACGTTGTCCTTCACCACGCCCCAGGCGACGGCCAGGCCGGCCTCGTCGTCCATGGCGCTCCACTTCTCGACCAGACGCAGCTTGAGCGCGTAGGCGAAGACGGCCTGCACGCCGAACCCGGGAAACGCCGCGGCCGCCTCGAGCAACGCCCAGCGATACCGGTCGAGGACCTGCTCCCGCTCCAGCGGGTCCTCGAGCGCCATGGCGCGCGCGGCCACGTCGGCGGCGCGCGCGTCCGGCACCTCGAGGGGCCCTAGCGACCCGGCGTCGACGCCGGCGCGCTGCGCGCGCAGCCGTGCCAGGGCCGCGCGCAGCCGGGTCTCGGCGGCGACGAGCGCTCGCGCCTCCGCGGAGCGCACCTCGCTCAGCCGGCCCTCGACGAGGGCGCGGAGGTCCCGACAGTGGTCGTCGCGCAGCACGCCGGCGGCCGCGGCGAGCAGGTCCTGGGAGGTGCACGGGGGAGCGCCGCTCAGCTTGAGGGCGGGCAGGCTCGCGACGAAGTAGACGTACTCCACCTACCTGGTCTCCTCGCCCGCCGCGCGCGAGACGCACTCGGCCAACGGGCCCTTGAGCACCGGGGCGAGCGCCTCCGCGAGGGCCGCAAGGCTGAAGTCGTGGTACACGTTGTCGTCGACGAAGGAGACGCGGAACCCCTTGTCCAGCTTCTCGTCCGTGCGCAGTGTCAGGCCCTGGGCCACGAGGTCGCGGTACTGGTCCATGACCAGGGCCGCCAGGCCCTCGCGGTCCTCGGCCGGCAGCAGCACGTCCACGCGGCTCTCGTTCATGTCGTGGGCGGCGTAGGCGTCGGCGAGACGCACCAGCATCTGGGCGACGGTCTCCGGCGTGAGCGCCTCGGCGACCGTCCCGCAAAGCGACTCACGGAGCACCGCTTCGATGCGCCGCTGCAAGGAGAGGAGGAAGTCCCTCGCCGCCTGCTCGAGCGCTTTCTCTCCGCGCTGCCGGCTCGCCTCCGCGTCCTCGTGGGCCTTGAGACGCACGCGTGCCGCCTCGGCCTCTGCGTCTTCCACGATGTGCCGGGCACGCTCGTCGGCGCGCCCGACGATCGCCTCGGCTTCGGCCTCGGCGCGTTCGACTCCTTCGCTGCGGATGCGGTCCAGCAGGCTCTGAAGCTGCTCTTCCACAGGCACCCCTCTGGCTCTGCTCGCGGAAGCGGCTGCGGGAGACACACCGTCCGCACCGCTCCGTGTCACGGTTTCCTGGAGTACGTATCAGAGTTCGTATACGTACTATAAGGCCAAGTCAACCACTTGCCGGACAGGCGCGAGGTCACGCTCGAAAGGCGCCTCATCCCGCCCGGTAGACCCTACGTCAGGCCGGGCGGGGGCGGCAAGGACCGAACGACGATCGCTGTGGGCCGGCGGGCTGCGCGGCCGGCCGCTTTGGTAGAATCGCCGGCGTGAAGACCATCGTCGTCAAAGTCGGCTCCAGTACGGTCGCCGACGACCGGCTGCACCTGCGCCGCCGCCTGCTCGCGGGGCTGGCGGCCGATGTCGCCGGGCTCGTGCACGAGGGGCGTCGCGTGGTGCTGGTGTCCAGCGGCGCCATCGCCTGCGGGCAGTTCGTGCTCGGCGTCACCGAGCGCCCGCGCCTGGTGCCGGCGCTGCAGGCGGCCTCGGCCGTGGGCCAGGGCCGCCTGTTCGCGCACTACGAGCGCCTGTTCTCGGACCACGAGCTGGTCGCCGCCCAGGTGCTGCTCACGAGCGACGATTTCGCGCGCCGCACGAGCTACGTCAACGCGCGCAACACCCTGCGCCGGCTCCTCGGCTGGGGCGTGGTGCCCATCATCAACGAGAACGACACCACGGCCACCGACGAGCTGCGCTTCGGCGACAACGACGTCCTGGCCGCGCAGGTCGCCATCATGCTTCGCGCCAACCTGCTGGTGCTGCTCACCGACCAGGACGGCCTCTACACCGCCGACCCTCGCGCGGACGAGTCGGCGAGGCTCGTGGAGCTCATCAGCCACCCGCGCGAGCTCGTTTCGCTGAGTGTGGGCGGCGAGTCCAGCCGCGGGGCCGGCGGCATGCGCGGCAAGGTCGCGGCCGCTGTCATGGCTACCGCAGCCGACGTGCGCACGGTCATCGCCAACGGCTCGTACCCGGGCGTGCTGGCCGCCGCCGCGGCCGGCCAGAAGGTGGGCACCGTGGTGGCGCCGCGTCCGTCGCGTGTGTCGGCGTTCAAGCTCTGGCTGCGCTACGCCAAACCGGTGCGTGGTAGGCTGGACGTCGACGAGGGGGCGGCGCGGGCGGTCGCGGCGCGGGGAGGCAGCCTTCTTCCCGTGGGCGTGAGGGCCGTGCATGGCACGTTCGCCCCCGGGGACGTGGTCGCCATCGTGGGGCCCGAGGGTGTGGAGATCGCGCGTGGCCTGTGCACGATGAGCGCGCGCGACCTGCGGCGCGTCCACGGCCTGCGCAGCGAGCAGGTGCGGGAGGTCAACCCGCAGCTTGAGGACGAGGTAGTGCACCGGGACGCCCTGGTGCTGGTCGGCGAGGAGGTCGAGTGAGCGTCGAACTGGTGTGCGCCGCGGCGCAACGCGCATCCCGAGTGCTCGCCGGGCTCACGCGAGCGCGCAAGGACGAAGCCCTGGATGCGGTGGCCGACGCGCTCGACCGCCGCGCCGCCGAGATCCTGGCGGAGAACGACGAAGACCTGCGGCTGGCGCGCAAGGCGAAGCTGGAGGGCGCACTCGTCGACCGCCTGCGGCTGGACGAGGACCGCCTGGCCGACGTCGCCGCGAGCGTCCGTACGCTCCGGGCGCTGCCCGATCCGGTCGGCCAGATCGTCGACGGCTGGCGTCTTCCCAACGGCATAGAGGTGCGCCGCGTGCGCGCGCCCCTCGGCGTGATCGCCGTCATCTACGAGGCCCGTCCCAACGTCACCGTCGACGCCGCCTGCCTGTGCCTCAAGACGGGCAACGCCGTCATCCTGCGCGGCGGTAGCGCCGCCCTGCACTCCAACCGCATCCTCTCCGAGGTCGTCCAGGGCGCCCTGCTCGAGGCCGGGCTGCCGCGCGAGGCCGTCATGTACCTCTCGCCCGACCGCGAGCAACTCTACGAGCTTCTGCAGCAGCGCAGGTACGTCGACCTCATCATCCCGCGCGGCGGCGAGGAGCTGAAGGACTACCTCGTGGAGCACAGCAAGGTGCCCGTGATCTACGCCGCCGGCGGCAACTGCCACATCTACGTCGACGCCTCGGCCGACATCGACATGGCCGTGCCCATCATCGTCAACGCCAAGTGCCAGCGCCCCGGCGTGTGCAACGCCGCCGAGACCCTCCTGGTGCACAAGGACGCCGCGGCCGCCCTGCTGCCGCGAGCCGCCGAGGAGCTCACGCGGCGCGACGTCGAGCTGGCGGTCGACAAGGCCGCGGCGGACATCCTGGGCGATCCCACGCTCAAGCGCGCCAACAAGACGCACTACGAGACCGAGTTCCTGGCGCTCAAGCTTGCCGTGCGCGTGGTCGAGTCGCTGGACGAGGCTCTCGAGCACATCGCGACGTACGGCACGCGGCACTCGGAGGCCATCATCACCGAGGATCTCGGCTCGGCCCGGCGCTTCACGGCCGAGGTCGACGCCGCCTGCGTGTACGTCAACGCCTCCACCCGGTTCACCGACGGGGGCGAGTTCGGCCTCGGCGCCGAGATGGGCATCTCCACCCAGAAGCTCCACGTGCGCGGACCCATCGCCCTCCAGGAGCTCACGAGCGTCAAGTACGAGCTCTGGGGGGACGGCCAGGTCCGCGGGTAAACGGGCGTGGAGGCCTCCCGGCCCCGCCTCGGAGTGCTCGGCGGCAGCTTCGACCCGCCGCACATCGCCCACCTCGCCATCGCCTCGGAGGCCTGCGGCCGCCTCGGTCTGGAGCGCGTCCTGTTCGTGCCGGCGGCGGCGCCGCCGCACAAGGACCCACACCTGGCGACGCCGGCGGACGTCCGCAGGGAGATGACCGAGCTGGCCGTCGAGGGCGACCTGCGCTTCGTCGAGTCAGGCCTGGAGGTCGAGCGTGACCTCGTCTACACACGTGACACGCTCGACGCGGTCGCGGCCCGGTTCCCCGGCCGCGACCTGTACTTCATCATGGGCTCGGACTCGCTGGTGCAGCTGGACACGTGGAAGGACCCCTCCGGCATCCTCGAGCGCGCCACGCTGGCCGTCGCGCCGCGTCACGCCGATGCCGAGGAGCTCATCCTGCGGGCGCGCGAACGGTGGAGCACCGACCGCATCGTCCTGGTGCAGGCCCCGCACATCGCTCTCTCGTCGACCATGATCCGCGAGCGGGTGGCCGCACGGCTGCCCATCCGCTACCTGGTCCCGCTCGCGGTGGAGGAGTTCATCCGCGAGCGCGGCCTGTACCGGCGGCCGTGATCGGGCGAGACGAAGCCGAGCGGCTCATCGCGGCGCGCCTCTCGGAGAAGCGCGGCGCGCACGCGCACAGGGTGGCGGCGGAGGCCGTCTCGCTGGCCCGCCGCTACGGCGCGCCGGAGGACGCGGCAGAACTCGCCGGGCTGCTGCACGACTACTGCCGTGAGCTCAGCGACGAGGACACCCTTGCGGCCGCCGACCGCCACGGCATCGCCTACGGCGCCGTGGAGGAGCGGCGGCCGAAGCACATCCTGCACGGCCCGGTGGCGGCGGCCGAGCTCGCCGGGCGCGTGCCGCCCGAGGTGGCGCAGGCCATCGCCCGGCATACGGTGGGCGCAGCCGGCATGACCGTGCTCGACAAGTGCGTGTACCTCGCCGACTTCCTCGAGCCGGGGCGCGACTTTCCGGGCGTCGAGGAGGTGCGCGTCCTGGCGCGCACGTCGCTGGACGCCGCCGTCGCCGCCTCGTCGCGCATCACGCTGCTCGACCTCATCGGCCGCGGCCGCGGGGTGGTGCCGGCCGCGCTTGCGATGTACAACGAGAGTCATGCCGGACGCTGACAGAGGCAGGGAGGACGGCGCGTTGCGGCAGGGCGCGGACGAGCGTCGCCGCGAGCGCTCGCGGCGGGGCTACCGCGTCGACCGCCTGCGCCGCCGCCGCGAGGGCAAGACGCAGCGGCTGCAGACCTGGGTGCTGGTCGCCCTGGCGGTGGTCGTCGCCTTCGTGGCAGTGCTCGGCGCCTGGTACGTGGCCACGCGCTGGATCGGCAAGCCGGCCACCGCGAGGCCCGCCGGCGCCCTCACGCTCCTTCAGCTCACCGCGGCGTCGGGAGAGCCGGTCGCCGCCGCGCTGGTCGTCAAGGACCCGGTGTCGGGCGCGTCGGCGCTCTACGTCGTGCCGCGCGACCTGCTCCTGGAGGGCCCCAACGGCGAGTACGTGTTCGCAGAGGACGCCATGGTCGCCGGTACGCTCCGGGACGATCTGGCGCGCGTGGTCGGGGCGCCGATCGACGCATCGTACCGGCTGCCGGTGGCGGCGCTCGGCGACCTGGCCGGAGGTGGGCGGCTGCGGCTCACGATGACCGATCCCTCCAACGTGTTGGTCGACGGTGCCGAGCGCAGCTTCGACGACGGCAGCACGGTGTCGGCGGCCGAGGTGCCGGCTCTGTTCGCGGCCGCCGGTCCCACCGGGTGGGATGCAGCCCGGCTGCAGCAGGCGCTGTGGGGCGCGGCCGCCGAAGCCGCGGCGCTGCGGCCGCCGGCCGAGCTCGAGGCGACGCTCGAGAGCCTCTCGGCCGCGAGCGCCGCCTCCCAGGACCCGTGGTTCCTGGACGAGGCTCTCGCGGGCATGACGACCGGCGACGCGGTGGTCGAGCTCTTCCCCTCGGACTCCCGCGTCGCCGAGGGTCAGTTCGCCTTCGTCCCCGACGCCGACCGGGTGCTGGCGGAGATCCGTCGCCGCTCGCCTTCTTACCGGAGCCGGTACACCGTGCAGGTGCGGAACGGCAGCGGTCAGGTGGGGGTCGGCGGGGCGGTGGCCGAGCAGCTCGCCGTGCTCGACGTGAACCTGCCGCCGGTGGTCAACGCCGAGAGCTTCGACTACCCGCAGACCCGCATCATCGCCGGCAGCGAGGCCCTCGCGGTGGCCGAGGAGGTCCGTGCTATACTCGGCCGCGGTGTCGTGCTCGACTCTCCCGACCTCCCGGCCTACTCCGTCGTGGTCATCGTCGGCGCCGACACCGCGATCGACGAGACCGACCCAAAGGACCAGCAGTAGCCTCAGATCCTGAGCTCACGGCGGCCGAGGCCCTGGCACGCGATATCGCGGCTCGCGCCGCCGACAAGAAGGCATCCGACCTGGCACTGCTGGCCATGGGCGGCGCGGTCAGCTACACCGACTTCTTCGTCCTCGCGACCGGCGCCAATCCCCGCCAGACCCGGGCGATCGCCGACGAGATCCAGCACAAGGTGCGGCCGCGGCGGCCGGCGCGCGTGGAGGGCGAGCGCGAGGGTGAGTGGATCCTCCTCGACTACATCGACGTCGTCGTCCACGTGTTCACTCCGGCCGCACGCGACTTCTACCGGCTCGAGACGCTGTGGGGCGACGTCCCCCGCGTGGAGCTCGGTCTCGACGAGTGAGCGGTGCGCTTCGTGAGAGCGGCGTCCGGCCGGTGATGTCCGGTGCGTGGTCGACGGCAGGGTAGCATCCGGTGTTGCCGAATGTGTAAACTCCGGCGGAAGTCCTGGCGAAGGAGTCACATGCGCGCGAAGGTCTCCATCGTTCTGGTGCTGGCGGCCGTGCTGCTGGCGCTCGCGGCCGCGGCCCCGGCGATCGCCGGCGTCCGCGACGACCTCCAGGCCGAGGTGCTGCGCCTCGTCAATGCCGAGCGCGCCGAGCGCGGCCTGCGCGCCGTGCGGGCCGACGCGGCACTGCAGCGTGCGGCCACCGGCCACGCGCGCGACATGCTTGCGCGCGACTACTTCTCGCACAACTCCCTGAACGGCGACACCTGCGCCGACCGCGCTCGCCGCGCGGGCTACCGCACGGCGGGCTATCGCTCGTGGAGCATCTCCGAGGTCCTGGCCTGGGGTGAAGGGTGGAAGGGCAGCCCCGAGGCGGTCGTCGACGGCTGGATGCACTCGTCGTATCACCGGAGCGTGATTCTCGGCAGGTCCTGGCGCGATGTCGGGGTCGCCTGCGTGCAGGGCAGCTTCCGCGGCTCGGGCACGTCGTTCATGTACACCCTGGACTTCGGACGGCGCGTGCGCTGATCCCCCGGCGCCGCGCCGGCCCGCCGGCGCGTGGCTGATCCCCCGGCGCATGTGGGCGCTCCGCGGCGAGCGTGATCCCCGTTCTCGGACCTCGACTCCCGGTCCGCCTCTGTCTTTCTGTCCCCGCAGCGGGTAGAATACGAACATATGTTCGTAAAACGAGCCATCCTCCATCTGGACATGGACGCCTTCTTCGCCTCCGTCGAGCAGGCGCGCCGTCCCGAGCTCCACTGCAGGCCGGTCATCGTCGGCGGGCCGCGCGGGGGGCGGGGGGTCGTCTCGGCCTGCTCCTACGAGGCGCGCGTGTTCGGCGTGCACAGCGCCATGCCCATGTACCAGGCCGAGCGCCTGTGCCCGCACGCGGAGTTCCTGCCGGTCGACATGAAGGCCTACCTCGCCGTGCACAAGGGTGTGGTCACGCTGCTGGAGCGCTACACCGACCTCGTCGAGGTGGCCTCCATCGACGAGGCGTACCTGGACGTCACCGGCAGCCGCCGGCTCTTCGGGCCGCCGCGGGCCATCGCCCACCGCATCCAGGAGCAGGTGTACGAGGCCCACGGCGTCACCTGCTCCATCGGCATCGGGCCCACCAAGCTGCTCGCCAAGCTCGCGGCCGGCATGAACAAGCCGGCCGGCATCGGCGAGCTCACCGACGCCGACGTGCACGGGCGCCTGCGCGACCTGCCGGTGGGCGACGTCTGCGGCATCGGCCCGGTCACCCAGGAGCGGCTCGCCGCCCTCGGCCTCACCACGGTCGGCATGCTGCAGGATGTGCCGTTCCCGCTGCTGGCCGCGGCGTTCGGCAAGGGCGCCCACGGGCTGCGCCAGCTGGCCATGGGGCGCAGCCTCTCGCCGGTGGACAGTCACCGGCCGCTGCCCAAGTCGGTCGGCCGCGAGATCACCTTCGCCGACGACACCAACGAGCTCGGCCTGCTGCGCGCCACGCTTCTCTCGCTGGCCGACAGCGCCGTCGACGATCTGCGGCGCAAGGGCCTGGCGGCGCGCACGGTGGCTGTCAAGGTGCGCTTCAACACCTTCCACACCGTCGGCCGCCGCCGCACGCTGGCCCGTCCCGTGAGCGCCACGCGGCCGGTCCACGAGGCCGCCGTGGAGCTGCTCGACGAGCTCGGCATCGGCGCCCGCTGGGTGCGCCTCGTGGGGGTCGGGCTGAGCAGCCTCACGCACAACGCCTTCCAGCTCACCCTGGACGAGAGCTGGCGTGAGGCGGCGCTCGGCGAGGCGGTCGACAAGGTGCGCGCCAAGTACGGGTTCAAGGCGCTCGCCCTGGCCGGCGGGGCTCTCTCCGGGGGCCGCCCCACCCACTCCACGCCGGCGCTCGCCTTCCACCCAGGCAGCGCCGCGTCAACGGCGCTGGAGATCGTCCCGTGACGGCCTCCGGACGAGCCACATGACGGCTTTCAGAGCGTGCCTCGGCAGCGGGCGCGCGAAGCGGCCGCTGTGCTAGACTTCATCCTTCCGACAGGAGACGACCGGACTCTCGCGCGCGCCCGTGCGAGGGAGGCCGGCGAGACCACACACGAGGAGATCCCGGGATGAACGACCCAGCCAAGATCAGGAACATCGCGCTCGTCGGCCACCGCGGTACGGGCAAGACGTCGCTGTTCGAGGCACTGCTCTTCGACGCCGGAGCGGTCACCAGACTGGGTTCCGTAGCGGACGGCACCACCGTCTCCGACTGGGACGACGACGAGAAGAAGCGCCAGATGAGCCTGTCGGCCGGTCTGGCGCACGTCGATCGCGGCGGTATCTCCTTCAACCTCATCGACACGCCCGGCGACTCGAGCTTCCTCGCCGACGCCATCGCCGCCCTTCAGGTCGTCGAGACGGCGCTGGTCATCGTCAACACCGTGCTGGGCGTCGAGGTCCAGACGGAGCGCCTCTGGACGCGGGCCGAGGAGCGTGGCCTCGGCCGCGTCATCGTGTGCAACATGCTCGACCGCGAGCGCGCCGATTTCGACCACGCCCTCGAGGTCCTGAAGGAGTCGTTCGGCGCGCAGGTCGTCGCGGCGCAGCTGCCCATCGGCAAGGAGCACGACTTCAGGGGCGTCGTCGACCTCCTCTCGATGAAGGCGTACACGTATGCCAACGGCAAGGCGACGGCGGGCGAGATCCCCACCGAGCTCGCCGATGCCGCCGCCGCGGCCCGCGACAAGCTCGTCGACGCGGTGGCCAGCACCGACGATGCCCTCGCCGAGAAGTACCTCATGGAAGAGGAGATCACCGAGGCCGAGCTCGATGCCGCCTTCGCCGCGGCGGTGGCCGCCGCCCAGCTGTACCCGGTGGCCTGCGCCTCCGCCACGGCCAACATCGCCGTCGACCACCTCTTCGACGTCCTCGCCCTCACGCCGTCACCGGCCGACGCGCCGGCGCCCACCGTGCAGGACGAGGCCGAGGCCCAGCTCGAGTGCGACCCGGCCAAGCCGGCCGTGGCGTTCGTGTTCAAGACGCTCGCCGACCCGTTCAGCGGCCACGTCAACGTGTTCCGCGTCTTCCAGGGAACCATCAGCAGCGACACGCAGGTCACCGTCGCCCGCGACGGCCACAAGGAGCGCCTCGGCCAGCTGCTCAAGACCATGGGCAAGGAGAACAAGCAGTCAGACAAGCTCGTGGCCGGCGACATCGGCGCCATCGCCAAGCTCAAGGACGTCGTCACCGGCGACACCCTGTGCGAGGGCCAGGCCGTGAGCTTCCCCGCCATCGCCTTCCCGGCCCCGCTCATGAGCTTCGCCATCACCGCCAAGAGCAAGGGCGAGGAGGACAAGGTCATCACCGCCCTGCGCCGTCTCTCCGAAGAAGACCCCATGCTCGAGGTGCACCGCGACGACCAGACCGGCGAGATGATCGTCGGCGGCATGAGCCAGGTGCACGTCGAGGTCACCGTCGAGCGCATGAAGCGCCGCTTCGGCGTCGAGGTCGAGCTCAAGCCGCCGCGCGTGCCCTATCGCGAGACCGTCAAGGGCTCCGCCAAGGCCGAAGGCAAGCACAAGAAGCAGACCGGCGGTCGCGGCCAGTTCGCCGACACCTGGATGGAGGTGTCGCCCAGGCCGCGCGGCGAGGGCTTCGAGTTCGTCGACAAGATCGTCGGCGGCGCCATTCCCCGCAACTTCATCCCCGCCGTGGAGAAGGGCGTGCGCGCGGCCATGTCCGAGGGCTTCCTGGCCGGGTACCCGGTCGTGGACGTCGAGGTCAAGCTGTACGACGGCAAGTTCCACCCCGTCGACTCCAGCGACATGGCCTTCCAGATCGCGGGCTCTCTGGGCTTCAAGGCGGCTGCCGAAAAGGCCCAGCCCGTGCTGCTCGAGCCCATCATGAACGTCGAGATCACCGTCCCCGAGGAGAACGTGGGCGACATCATCGGCGACCTCAACTCGCGGCGCGGCCGCGTGCTCGGTACCACGCCGCGCGGCCACTCCAACGTGGTCGGGGCCGAGGTGCCGCTGGCCGAGATGCTGAGCTACGCCCCCGACCTCACTTCCATGACCGGCGGTCGCGGTGACTACCACATGGAGTTCCTGCGGTACGAAGAAGTACCGGCGCACATGGCCCAGAAGGTCATAGACCAGGCCAAGGCGGAGAAGGAAGAGGCCGCGAAGAGCTGAGTCGTTCGGGCGTTAAATGCCCGCAAATCAGGGTGCTTTCGGGACTCGTGGCGCTGGCCGCGCCGGGCCTGGGAGCGTAGAATCAGCGGTGTGAGAGAGAGGTGCATCCAGTGACCGACATCGGCACGATGCGTGTGAAGAGCGGCCTCGCCGACATGCTCAAAGGTGGCGTCATCATGGATGTCACCAACGCCGAGCAGGCGAAGATCGCGGAAGACGCCGGCGCCTGCGCCGTCATGGCGCTCGAGCGCGTGCCGTCGGACATCCGCGCCCAGGGCGGGGTGGCGCGCATGGCCGACCCCACCAAGATCCGCGAGATCCAGCAGTGCGTCTCCATCCCCGTGATGGCCAAGGCGCGCATCGGCCACTTCGTCGAGGCCCAGATCCTTGAGTCCCTCGAGGTCGACTACATCGACGAGAGCGAGGTGCTCACGCCCGCCGACGAGGCCAACCACATCAACAAGTGGAAGTTCAACGTGCCCTTCGTCTGTGGCGCCGTGAACCTCGGCGAGGCCCTGCGCCGCATCAGCGAGGGCGCCGCCATGATCCGCACCAAGGGCGAGGCCGGCACCGGCGACGTGGTCGAGGCGGTGCGCCACATGCGCACCATCATGGGCGAGGTCCGGCGTCTGCAGACGCTCGACGAGGACGAGCTCTTCGTGGCCGCCAAACAGCTGCCGGCGCCCTACGAGCTCGTCAAATGGGTCGCCGCGAACGGCAAGCTCCCGGTCGTCAACTTCTCGGCCGGGGGCATCGCCACCCCGGCCGACGCCGCCCTCATGATGCAACTCGGCGCCGAGGGCGTGTTCGTGGGCTCCGGCATCTTCAAGAGCGAGGATCCGCAGAAGCGCGCGAACGCCATCGTCAAGGCGGCGACCAACTACAAGGACGCGGCCGTGCTCGCCGAGGTCAGCGTCGGGCTCGGCGAGGCCATGCCCGGCATCGACGCGGCGCGCATGCCGGACGAGGCCAAGATCCAGCACCGGGGCTGGTGAGCGCAGCGGCATGAGCGCCGGCAGTTCCACACGCCGCCTCGACTGGATCCTCTCACCCGAGCCTCACCCCGATCCGAGGGGGCCGGGCGCGGGGCTCAGCGTGGGTGTGCTCGCCCTGCAGGGCGACTTCCGCGAGCACCGCGCCGTGCTCGAGCGGCTCGGCGCGGCGACGCGCGAGGTGCGCCGGCCTGACGAGCTCGTCGGGCTCGACGGGCTCGTCGTCCCCGGCGGCGAGAGCACCACCATGAGCAAGCTCATGCACGCCTACGAGCTGTCCGGCCCCATCGCCGACTTCCACCGCGGCGGCGGCGCGCTCTACGGCACCTGCGCCGGCCTCATCGTGCTGGCGGCCGGCACCGTCGAGGGCTTTCCGCCGACGCTCGGGCTCATCGACGTCGTCGCACGGCGCAACGCCTTCGGCCGCCAGGTGCGCAGTTTCGAGGCCGACCTCCAGGTCCCGGTCGTCGGCCACGAGCCGGTGCGCGCCGTGTTCATCCGCGCCCCGTGGATCGAGAGCGCCGGTCCGGGCGTCGAGGTGCTGGCCGCCTGCGAGGGCCACGGCGTCGCGGCCCGTCAGGGCCGCGTGCTGGTCACCGCCTTCCATCCCGAGCTCACCGACGATACCCGTCTGCACGAGCTCTTCGTCGCCATGATCCGCCGCGCGAGCGCGGCGGACGAGCCGGCCGGCGCGGCGCCGCCGCGGGCCGCCGGCGAGCCGGGCCGCGTGGCTCCGGCTCCCGTCAACTGCTGAGAGAGGAGGGGTCCTCGTGTCCGGGCACTCCAAGTGGGCCACCATCAAGCACAAGAAGGGCAAGACTGACGCCAGGCGCGGCAAGCTCTTCTCCAAGCTCTCGCGCGCCATCACGGTGGCGGCCCGTGAGGGCGGAACCGACCCCGCCATGAACATCTCGCTGGCCAACGCCATCGAGAAGGCCAAGGCCGAGTCCATGCCCAAGGACAACATCGAGCGCGCCATCCAGCGCGGCGGTGGCGGCGCCGAGGGCGAGCAGTACGAGAGCATCATGTACGAGGGGTACGGGCCGGCCGGAGTCGCCATCATCGTCGACGTCCTCACCGACAACAAGAACCGCTCCGCGGCCGACGTGCGCAACATCTTCTCGAAGCACGGCGGCCAGCTCGCGCAGCCGGGCGCCGTCGCGTGGGTCTTCGAGCGCCGCGGCTCCATCATCGTCGACGGCGCCAAGTACTCCGAAGACGATGTGATGGCCGCGGCCATCGACGCCGGCGCCGACGACGTGGTCGCCGACGGCGAGGAGTTCCAGGTCATCACGCAGCCCGCCGACCTCGCCGCCGTGCGCGACGCGCTCACGGCTGCCGGCATCGAGTTCCAGAACGCCGAGCTCACCATGATCCCCAAGAACACCGTCAAGCTCGAGGAGAACGACGCGCGCAAGACCATGAAGATCATGGACGCCCTCGAGGACAGCGACGACGTGCAAGAGGTCTACGCCAACTTCGACATCCCCGAAGAGGTCCTCGAGGCCCTCGCCGGCTGACCCGCGCGGCCGCCGGGGCGGCGCGCGACGAGGTCGGCTGAACGCGAGGCACACGAGGAGGGGCGCATGATCGTGCTGGGGTTCGATCCGGGGACGGCGAGCACGGGCTGGGGAGTCATCGAGCAGGAAGGCAACCGTCTGCGGTCGCTTGGGCACGGGTGCATCGTCACCTCGGCCAAGGACCCCACGCACGTGCGCCTGCGGCAGATCCACGACCAGGCGAAGGGGCTCATCACTCGCTTCAAGCCCGATATCGTGGTGCTCGAGGAGCTGTTCGTGAACGTCAACGTCAAGACCGCGCTCGCCGTTGGACAGGCCAAGGGCGTGCTGATCCTCGCGGCTTGTGATCTGGACGAGGCGCCGTGCGAGTACTCGCCCCTGCAGATCAAGCTGGCGGTCACCGGCTACGGCCGCGCCAGCAAGGTGCAGGTCCAGGAGATGACCAAGGTCATCCTCGGGCTGGCCCGTATCCCGCAGCCCGACCACGCCGCCGACGCCCTCGCCGTGGCCATCACTCACACTCACCACAACGGCGCCGCGTTCCAAGCGGCGGTGGGTAAGGCCAGGAGCGGCGGGGGGCGGAGCGCACCCGCCGTGCCGGGCGACGGCGCCTTGCCGGCGCAGGTCTTGCGCCAGGCCCCTAACCTGGGCGGCCGCAGGCGGGGCGCCACGTGATCGCCTCGGTGCGCGGCACGCTTCGGCAGGTCGAGGCCGAGCGCGCCATCGTCGAGGTCGGCGGAATCGGCCTCGAGGTGCTGGCATCCGTGCGCACGCTCGCGGCGTTCTCCGGGCGCCTGGGTCACGAGGTGAGCCTGCAGACATACCTGCACGTGCGCGAGGACGCGCTGCAGCTCTTCGGCTTCCAGTCCGCCGGCGAGCGCACCTTCTTCCTGTGGCTCATCGCCGTGAGCGGCGTCGGCCCCAAGGTGGCGCTGGCCGTGCTCTCCGGGTACCCGGTCGACGAGCTCGAGCTGGCCGTGGCGCGCGACGACGTGAAGAAGTTCGAGAGCATCCCAGGCATCGGCAGGAAGCTGGCGCAGCGCCTCGTGGTCGAGCTCAAGGACAAGGTCGGGCAGCTGCCGCCGGTGAGCACCGGCGAAGCCGGCCGCGCCGGCGGCCCGGCTCCCAGCGACGCGTTCCTGGGCGCGCGCTCCGCGCTGCAGAACCTCGGCCTCACGTTGCGCGAGGCCGAGGAGGCGCTGCGCGGCGCGCCCGACGACGCGTCGCTCGAGGAGCTCGTCAAGCACGCCCTCACGCGCGAGAAGGAGAAGAAGGCGTGAGCCCGCGGACCGACCGCATCGGCGATCCCGAGGAGCGCCCCGACGACCGCGACCTCGAGCTCGGCCTGCGGCCGCGCCGGTTCTCGGACTTCGTCGGGCAGAGCGTCGCCAAGGAACAGCTGCAGATCTTCGTCGATGCCGCCCGGCAGCGTGGCGACACTCTCGACCACGTGCTCCTCGCCGGCCCTCCCGGCCTCGGCAAGACCACGCTGGCCGGCATCATCGCCACAGAGCTCGGCGTGGGCATGCACACCACGTCCGGTCCGGCCCTGGAGCGCAAGGTCGACGTGGCCGGCCTGCTGACCAACCTGCAGGAGGGCGACGTCCTCTTCGTCGACGAGATCCACCGCCTCAACGCCGCCGTGGAGGAGGTCCTCTACCCGGCTATGGAGGACTACGAGATCGACATCATGATCGGCGAGGGCCCGGCGGCACGCAGCATCCGCATGCAGGTACAGCCGTTCACGCTCATCGGCGCCACCACTCGCACCGGCTTGCTCACGACGCCGCTGCGCGACCGCTTCGGCGTCTGGCAGCGGCTCGAGTATTACGAGATCGAGGAGCTGGCGCGCATCGTGAGGCGCTCCGCCGGCATCCTCGGCGTGGAGATCGACAACGCCTCGGCTCTCGAGATCGCCGGGCGGGCGCGCGGCACGCCGCGCGTGGCCAACCGCTTGCTGCGTCGTGTGCGCGACTACGCCCAGGTGCGTCACGAGGGCGTCATCGAGGAGCGCATCTGCCTGGCGGCCCTCGAGCTGTTCCAGGTCGACAGCGGGGGCCTCGACAAGCTCGACCGCGACATCCTCTGCATCATCGCGCAGAAGTTCGACGGCGGCCCCGTCGGCCTCGACACCCTTGCGGTGGCCCTGGGCGAGGAGGCCGACACGGTGATGGACGTCTACGAGCCGTACCTCATCATGCAGGGCTTCCTCAAGCGCACCCCGCGCGGCCGCGTGCTCACGCGGACCGGGTTTGCGCACTGCGGGCTGAGGCCGCCTGCGGCCGCGGCCGGGACGCTGTTCGACGAGGGCTGAGGCCGGCGGCCGGCGCCGGGACGCTGTTCCACGACGGCTGAGCGTCACCGCCACTCTCGGGTGACCCCAGCGCGGCGCGGGCTCTGGGCTCGAGTTCGACTCCGGTGTCCCCGGTCACCGACGTCGACGCTGAGGTGCTCGGCGGCGTGACGGCCCGGTGGGTCTCCCCTATTGCCGTCTTGTGAGTCGTTAGAATGGCTGGCAGTGCGCGACCGCGACGCGCGCGGGCAGGGAGAGTCGCTTGAGTTCGCGCTCGGCCTGGTCGCTGAAGTTGACGATGTAGGCCAAGCGCGTCGGTCACAGGCCGAGCTCGGCCTTGATCTCGCTCCACGGCCGGGTCTTCTCCAGCTCGCCGGTTGCGAGTGCCCGCTCGTAGTCCGCCGAGTCCAGACGGTCCTCGACGTACTGCGCCACGTACATGTCCTCGATGGGCACGATCGCTGCGAGCGGCTTGCCGTGTCGCTTCACGACGAAGCGGTCCCCGCCGTAGGCGCAGCGCCCGACCAGCTCCGAGAGCCGGTCTCTGAGCTCGCGCGTGGTCACGGTCTCGGCGTCTCCGAAGTCGTTGTTGGCGATGCGTTCCGCAAGGTCGTCGGGCATGGCGTCATCTCCGGCGGAGTTATGTACACATATGAAACTATCGCCACACAGTACACCTGCGCTGAGCGCCGCGCCAGCCCTGCTCAGCGGACAGTCTGGGGCGTTCGCGTAGGGCTGTCGAGAGTGACAATGAAGGATGAGCCAGCCCACCCCCACCTGGGATCGGCACCCTGTACGTCATGTTGGTCCGTGCCATCTGTCGCTGTGAAGTGCGAGGAGCGCGCAGGCCGCTCGACGGCAGCAGCGCGGCTATACTCCCAGTCATGGATGATTTGCTCCTGCACGTGTGCTGCGGCCCTTGCTCCACCGTCGCGGTGCCGGCCTGGCGAGAGCGTGGGCTCGAGCCCTTGGCGTGGTTCCACAACCCGAACATCCAGCCGGCGGCCGAGTACGAGCGCCGGCTGGAGAGCATGCTCAGGTTCGGCCGGGCCGCTGGGCTCGAGGTGGTCGGCAATCCCGGGGTGAGCGCCTGCGAAGCGGCCGGCTGGGAGGCGTGGGTACGGCTGGAGCGTGTGGCCGCGCCGGCGGAGCGGTGCGCGGCCTGTATGCGGTTGCGGCTCGGCGCGGCCGCCGGGGCTGCCGTGCGCCTCGGCGTGAAGCGCTTCTCGACGTCGCTCAGCGTGAGTCCGTACCAGCGTCACGACCTCATCCAGGAGGCGGGGGAGAGGGCGGCGGCAGAGCACGGCGTCGCTTTCGTCTACCTGGACCTGCGTGGCGCGTTCCGTGAGAGCTACGCCGAGAGCCGTCGGCTCGACCTGTATCGGCAACCGTACTGCGGTTGCGCGGCGAGCAAGTGGGAGGCGTGGCACGAGCGCCGGGCTCGCCGGCTTGAGCGGGCGCGGCGCGCCGCCGATCCGGGCAGGGTAGCGCCGGACTCAGCTGCGGGACGGCGGAGAGGCGCCGCGTGACGAGCGCCGGACCGGCCGTGCTCACGCTGGCCGACCTCGACTACGAGCTACCGCAGGAGTTGGTAGCGCAGCATCCCATCGAGCCGCGCGACGCTTCGCGGCTTCTGGTGTGGCGGAGGGGCACGAGGCCTGAGGCGGAGCCCGAGGATCGCATCTTCCGCGACCTGCCACAGCTACTGCGGGCCGGCGACGTGCTGGTCCGCAACGACACACGCGTGTTTCCGGCGCGGACGTTCTTCCGGCGCGAGACTGGCGGGCGCATCGAGGCGCTGTTCCTGCGGCCGGCGCCGGCCGGTGGGCCGGGCAGCGGCGCGGACAGCAGGCGAGACGTGGGAGGTGCTGCTGCGCGGCCGGCCGCGTCGCGGCGAGACGCTGACGAGCGAGTCGCTGGGCGACGTCTGGCCGCTGACCTGCATCGAGCCGCTCGGCGACGGCCGCTGGACGGTGACCAGCGAGGGCCGGCGCGACGTGTTCACACTGCTCGACGAGGCCGGCCAGACGCCGCTACCGCCGTACATCCACGAGGGGCTCGACGACCCGGAGCGGTACCAGACGACGTACGCGCGCGTGACCGGCTCCGCCGCCGCGCCCACCGCCGGCCTGCACTTCACGCCGGCGGTCGACGGGGCGCTGCTCGCGGCCGGCGTCTCCATCGAGACCGTGACGCTGCACGTCGGCCTGGGCACGTTCAAGCCGCTCCAGGAGGACTCGCTCGACGCCGACGAGCTTCACGCAGAGGTCTACGAGCTCGAAGCGGACGTCTGGGAGCGCGTCGCGGCGGCGCACGGCGAGGGGCGCCGCGTCATCGCTGTCGGCACGACCTCGATGCGCGTGCTCGAGCACGTGGCCGCGACGGCGGCGGGTCCCGCGGCCGGGCCGCCGCTGCGCGGTGAGACGCGGCTGTTCATCCGCCCGGGCTACGAGTTCCGGCTCGTGAGCGGGCTGGTGACGAACTTCCACCTCCCGCGCACGAGCCTGCTCGCGCTGGTCATGGCGTTCTGCGGCGTGGAGGAGACGCGGCGCATCTACGCGCACGCCGTGCGCGAGCGATACCGGTTCTACAGCTTCGGCGACGCGATGGTGGCATTGTGAACGGCGCCCCCATGCGCGCCGAGGGCTTCGCCTTCCGCGTCGAAGCGCGCGACGGGCGTGCCCGGGTCGCGCGCCTCCAGACGCCGCACGGCGAGGTGGAGACGCCGTGCTTCATGCCGGTCGGCACCAAGGCCACGGTGAAAGGCGTGCAGCCGCGCGACCTGCGCGAGCTGGGCGCCCGCATCGTGCTGGCCAACACGTACCACCTGTACTTCCGCCCCGGTGCCGAGCTGGTCGCCGCGCACGGCGGCCTGCACGGCTTCATGGGCTGGGACGGGCCGATCCTCACCGACTCGGGCGGCTTCCAGGTGTTCAGCCTGGAGGGCACCCGCCAGATCGGCGACGACGGCGTCGCGTTCGCCTCCGTATACGACGGCTCGAAGCACGTGTTCACGCCCGAGCTGGCCGTGGGCATCCAGGAGCAGCTCGGGGCCGACATCATCATGGCGTTCGACCAGTGCGCGCCGGGCACGCTGTCGCGCGCGGAGGTCGAGGCCGCCGTGGAGCGCACCACGCGCTGGGCGGCGGCCTGCCGGCAGGCCCACCGCCGCCCGGACCAGCTGCTCATCGGCATCGTGCAGGGCGGCGTGGACGAAGGCCTGCGCCGCCGCTCGGCCGCCGAGATCACGGACGTCGGCTTCGACGCCTACGCCATCGGCGGCCTCAGCGTGGGCGAGCGCGGCGACGAGATGCTCGCCACCGTCGAGCTCATGGACGACCTGCTCCCCCCGGACCGCCTGCGCTACTTCATGGGTATCGGCGACCCGCTTGGCATCGTCAACGTGATCGCCCGCGGCGTGGACGTCTTCGACTGCGTGCTGCCCACGCGCCTCGCGCGCACCGGCGCCGCCTTCACGAGCGAGGGCCGCCTGAACCTGCGCAACGCGCGTTTCGCCGCCGACCTCGGCCCGCTCGACCCCACCTGCGACTGTCCCACGTGCACCGGGTTCACGCGCGCGTACCTGCGGCACCTCGTCACGCAGAAGGAGATGCTGGGTGCGCAGCTCTTGAGTCTTCACAACCTGCGCGTTCTGCTAAGATTGACTGCGGACGCCCGGGCCGCCATCCGCGCCGGGCGTTTTGCAGAGTTCGCCAAACACGTCGCGGGGCAGTATCCCGCAGGAGGTTGAGCCGCATGGGTGGAGGCGCGGCCATCATCATCTGGATCCTGGTGTTCTTCGGGATCTTCTACTTCCTCGCCATCAGGCCGCAGCGCCGCCAGAAGGCGCAGCACTCCCAGATGGTGCAGATGCTCAAGCGTGGGGACGAGGTCGTCACCATCGGGGGCATGTTCGGCACCGTCACCAAGATCGGTGACGACTGGGTCGAGCTCGAGGTCGCCAAGCGCACCAAGGTGCGCTACCTCAAGCGCGCCGTCTCATCGATCACCAACATCGTCGAGGACGAAGAGGACGAGGACGAGTACATCGAAGCTGAGGAAGAGGACGTCGAGGAGATCGAGGCCGCCGAGCCCGAGCAGCTCGAGGCGGAGACCGGGGACGTCGAGGAGGCCGGCGACGACGTCATCGACGCCGAGGCCGCCGCAGACGAATCTCCGGAGGCGCCCAAACCGCCCAAGGAGCCGGGCGCCTGAGGCGTCGTCCGCGACCGCACAGCCATGAGCGCCGCACCGACGAGCCCTGCAGGTCCTGCAGGGCTCGTCGCATTCAGCGGATGCAGGGATTCTTCACTGCGGACAGAACTGCGTTCTGACGTGGTGTCGACACAGGGGTACTGATCCATGGCGCATGTCATCGCCTTCGCGAACCAGAAGGGCGGCGTAGCCAAGACCACCTCCACCGTGAACCTTGGCGCGGCGCTGCGCGAGCTCGGGCTCAAGGTGCTGGCCGTCGACATGGACCCGCAGGGCAACCTCACGATGAGCCAGGGCATCGACACCGAGGGCCTGGACAAGAGTATGTACGACGTGCTCGTCCACCGCACGCCCATCACCGAGGTCATCTACGAACGCGAGATCGACGTCGCCGCCTCCACCATCGACCTCGCGGGGGCCGAGATGGCGCTCGCCCAGATGATAGGCCGTGAGCGCGCCCTGCAGCGTGCCCTCGACCCCGTGCGGGAGACGTACGACTACATCCTCATCGACACGCCGCCGTCCCTCGGCCTGCTCACCATCAACGCCCTCACGGCCTCCGAGGGCGTCATCGTGCCGGTACAGTGCGAGTATCTCTCTCTGCGTGGCCTGCTGCAGCTGGAGCGCACCCTGGAGATGATCCGCGAGAACCTCAACCCGGACGTGCGCATCAAGGGCATCCTGCCGACGCTCTTCGACGCGCGCACCAGTCACGGCAGGGAGTCCATCGAGGTGCTGCGCGACAACTTCGGCCCGCTGGTGTTCGATACCGTGGTGCGCAAGACCATCAAGTTCGCCGAGGCGCCCGTCATCGGGGCCTCGGTGCTCAAGTACGACCCCCGCGGCAGGGGGGCCGAATCGTACCGCGCGCTGGCGCGGGAGGTGCTGAATGGCCGATCGTCCTAGCATGAAGGATGGACTGAGCGAGCTCTTCCGGCGCACGGACTCAGCGGGATCGCCGCCGGCCGGCGAGTCCGCCCAGGAGGCCGTCGTCAAGGGGCGGCCCTACGTCACCACCATCAAGGTGGTCGGGGTGGGCGGCGCCGGCACCAACGCCGTCAACCGCATGGTCGACTCGGGCGTCAAGGGTGTGGAGTTCATCGCCATCAACACCGACGTGCAGCAGCTCGACGTGTGCGACGCCGACGTCAAGATCCACATCGGCCAGGAGCTCACCCACGGTCTGGGCGGCGGCGCCGATCCCGTCGTGGGGCGCGAGGCCATGGAGATCTCGCGCGACCAGCTCAAGGTGGCGCTGCGCGGCGCGGACCTCGTGTTCGTCACCGCCGGCGAGGGCGGCGGCACCGGCACCGGCGGCGCGCCCGTGGTCGCGCAGACCGCGCACGAGCTGGGCGCCGTGACCATCGCCATCGTCACCCGGCCCTTCCACTTCGAGGGCAACCGCCGCCGCCGGCAGGCCGAAGCGGGCATCGAGGTGCTCAAGCAGGTCGCCGACACGGTCATCAGCATCCCCAACGACCGCCTGCTCGAGGTGGTGGAGCGCAACACCAGCGTCGTGGAGGCGTTCAAGCACGCCGACGACGTCTTGCGTCAGGGCGTGCAGGGCATCACCGACCTCATCACCGTGCCTGGGCTCATCAACCTGGACTTCGCCGACGTGCGCACCATCGTGCAGGACGCCGGTACAGCGCTGCTGGGTATCGGCACCGGCAGCGGCGAGAACCGCGCCCAGGAGGCCGCGTTCGCGGCTATCCACTCGCCGCTGCTGGAGACCAGCATCGATGGCGCTCGAGGCCTGCTGCTCAGCTTCAGCGGCGGCAGCGACCTCACGCTGTTCGAGGTCAACGAGGCCGCCGGCATCATCAGCGACGCGGCCGACGACGACGCCAACATCATCTTCGGCGCCGTTCTGGACGAGCGCCTGGAGGGCGAGCTCACCATCACCGTGGTGGCCACGGGGTTCGGCGACGTGGTCCCGCGCCGCGCACCGGAGGCGGAGCCCGAGCGTCCGCGTCTCGCCGAGACGGTGCGGGAGGCGCCGGCGGGACCACCGGCGCGCCGGTTCGGGCCGGCTCCCACGTTCGACAGCGGCGACTTCGAGATCCCGTCCTTCGTGCGGCAGCCCGAGGAGTAAGTGAGAGTGACGCCGGAGCGTGGAGGTGACGGTGCGCGCTGAAGCGGCGGCCGTCGCCGCACCCCCGGTCGCCCTGGAGCTGGACCTCGACGTCTTCGACGGGCCGTTCGACCTGCTCATCACCCTGATCCTCAAGGATGAGATCGACATCTGGGAGGTCAGGGTCTCCAGCATCATCGCCGAGTATGTGCTGCGGCTGGCCGACAGCGGGGAGTTCGACCTCGACGCGACCTCCCAGTTCGTGGTACTGGTCGCGGCGCTCCTGGAGATGAAGTCCCGGCTGCTGCTGGAGGAGGACGCCGAGGAGGAGCTGGAGGACCTCGACCCGGACGAGGCGGCCGAGCGTCTGCTGGAGCGCCTCGTCCGCTACGGCCAGTTCAAGAACGCCGCCCAGGCGCTCCACGGGCGCTGGGAGGAGCACAGCGGGCGGCTGTACCGGAGCGCTCCGGTGCCGGCGAATCTGCTGCGCCAGCCGGCCGCCGAAGGCGCCCTGCCGGCGCAGGCGCTGGCGGCGGCTCTTGCGCCGCTGCTCCGCGAGCCGCCCGTGCCCGACACCAGCCACCTCGCCGACCTGGCCGTCTGCCTGATCAAGGAGCTGCGCCGCCTGCGCCTCATCCTCGGCGACGCCGGCGAGTTCACCTTCTCGTCGGTAGCGCCCAAGGACCGGCTCGAGCGCGCCGTCACCTTCTTCGCCCTGCTGGAGCTGCACTCCGGCGGTGAAGCCCTGCTCAGACAGCGTCGTCACTTCGACGACATCGTCGTGACGCGCCTGCCCGGCTTCGCCCCGGCCGCGGCCGGGTGAGCCCGCCCGGCGGGTGACGCCGGCCGCCTCGGCCGGCCGTGCGACCGTCGGCACCATCGCATCCGAGCACCCGAGCCCTGATCGTGCCGCATCGGCCCGCCACTCAGGATGGACGCCTCGCCGTGCCCCCGCACCGACCGTGTCCAGCCCGGTCACCTCTGCGAAGGTTGTATTCTGCAACGATCCGTGAGGGCGCCGCACCGGTGACCATCTGCGCGGGAGGGAGACGTTGCGGTGTCGGACCCCGTCAGCGGCCTCGCATCTGACGCTCGCCCGGCGCGCCCTGAGCCCGGCGGACCGTCTCGCGCGCGCGGCGGGTGACGCCGGCCGCCGTCCTGCGGTAGCATCGGGCACACGTCCACCGGCCGACCCTGGACCCCATGCCCACTCTCGTTCAGCGCTTCGAAGCGCTCCTCTTCATATCGTCGCGCCCGCTGCCTCTCGCCGAGCTGGCGGCGGCGTGCAGGGTCGGCGAAGAGGATGCGGCGGGCGTGCTGGAGGCGCTGCGCGCCGAGTACGCCGAGGGCCGCCGCGGGCTCGTGCTCAAGGAGGTGGCCGGCGGCCTGGCGTTCGCCGTGGCCCCCGACTGCGAGGACGACGTCCGTCGCCTCACCGGGGCGCAACGCCCGGACGACCTTACGCCGGCCCTGCTCGAGACGCTGGCCGTGGTGGCCTACCTGCAGCCGGTGACGCGCGCCGACGTGGCTGAGGTCCGCGGCGTCTCCTCCGAGTGGGCCCTGAGCTCGCTCGAGGAGCGCGGCCTGGTGCAGCAGCAGGGCCGCGCCGACACCCCCGGCTCGCCGATCCTCTACGGGACCGGCGAGCGCTTTCTGAAGCTGTTCGGCCTCGATGCCGCCGACGGCCTGCCGCCGCTCGAAGAGTTCGCGCTGCAGGCGTCGGACGTGGAGGAGATCCGCGCGAGGCTGTTCGCCAACGCCGAGAGGAGACGGGTGTGAGTCAGCCCATGAACCTGGTCGTCTACCTGGCACGTGCCGGCGTCGGTTCGCGGCGCTCGTGTGACGAGCTGGTGCGCGACGGAGCCGTCACCGTGAACGGAGAAGTCGTCACCTTTCCACGACAAAGATCGCCGAGGGCGACGTGGTCGCCGTCAACGGCGACCCCGTCGAGCCGCGGGAGCTCAGGTACTTCCTGGTCAACAAGCCGCGCGGGGTGGCCAGCACGCGGAGCGACCCCCACGCGGACAAGGTCATCGTCGACCTCGTGCCCAACGGGCGCACGCTGTTCCCGGTGGGCCGTCTGGACGTGGACACGACGGGGCTGCTCGTCCTCACCAACGACGGGGTGCTGGCCAACCGGCTCATGCACCCGCGGTACGGCGTGCCCAAGACCTACGCGGCCCGGGTGCGCGGCAAGGTGAGCCGCCGGGCCCTGGCCACGCTGCGACAGGGGGTGGAGCTGGAGGACGGTCTCACGGCGCCGGCCGAGGTGAACCTCAAGAAGCAGAGCTCGAAGACGGCCCTCGTCGAGATCACCATCCACGAGGGCCGCAAGCGCCAGGTGCGTCGTATGTTCGCGTCCGTCGGCCTGCCGGTCGAGGAGCTCCACCGGCGGCGGTACGGCCCAATCAACGACAAAGGCCTTGAACCCGGCGGCTACCGCGAATTGGCCGGTGACGAGGTCGAGGCGCTGCGCCGCGCGGGCGAGGAGACCGCGGAGGCCGCAGGTCGTGAGCCGGAGGGCCAGCCCGTGATGCTGGCCGCCGTGGAGGCGCCGCAGGCCGCGGGCGCAGAGACCGCGGAGGCCTCAAGCCGCGAGCCGGAGGGCCAGCCCGTGATGCTGGCCGCCGTGGAGGCGCCGTCGGCCGCAGTCGAGGAGCCGCCGGTCGTTGCGGAGGCGCCGCCGGCCGTCGCGGACGATGCGGGTCGGGAGGAACAGCCGCCTGTGGCGGGCGCCGAGGCGCCCGCCCCGGCCGAAGCGCGACCGGACGAGGCTGCACCCGGGACGGGCACGGACGACGCCGACGGCGACGCCGGGGAAGCCTGGACCGATGACGACGCGGCCACCGATGACGCCGACGACGCCGACGAGGACGCGGCGGACGACGAGGTGGCGGACGACCCGGCCCCCGCGCCGCAAGACGACGCGACGCAGGCCGGTCCCGGCCCCGTCGGTCCCGGCGAAGCTGCGGACGGGCGCTGAGCGCCATGGGCGCGGGACCGGGCGCGACGGCACAGGCAACGGGGACTCCGTGAGCGACGGCCGCGCGCGGAGCATCGCCGTCATCGGCGTCGGGCTCATGGGCGGCTCGCTCGGCCTGGCAGCGCGCGAACGCGCCGGCGCGGCCGAGGTGCGCGGCTTCAGCCAGACGCGGGCCACGCTCGACCTCGCCCTGGAGCGCGGCGCCATCACCGTGGCCTGCGACAGCCTGGAACAGGCCGCCGCCGGCGCCGACCTCGTGTTCGTGTGTACGCCGGTGCGTCTCGTCGTGAAGCACGTGAAAGCGGCGCTCGCAGCGGCGCCGCCGCACGCCGTGATCAGCGATGTGGGCAGCACCAAGGGGCCGCTCATGCGCGCGCTCAGCCCGCAGGAGCAGGAGCGCTGCGTGGGCGGCCACCCGCTCTGCGGCTCCGAGACGGCCGGCGTCGGCAACGCCCGCGCCTCGCTCTACGACGGTGCCACCTACTTCGTCACGCCCGGCGACCACGTCTCCAGCGAGGCGTACCAGCGCCTGTACGGCTTTCTCGGCGACATCGGCGCCCGGCCGGTGGCCGTCGACGCGGAGGAGCACGACCGCCTCATGGCCGTGGTCAGCCACCTGCCGCACGTACTCGCCAACGTGCTCATGACCCAGGCCGGCCTGCACCCGGGCTCGCGCGACGCCCTCATGTCGGCCGGCCCCAGCTTCCGCGACCTGACGCGCACCGCCGGCAGCAACCGGCGCGTGTGGACCGACATCTTCCTCGAGAACCGGGCGGCCCTGCTGGCGGCGCTCGCGACCTTTCAGCAGGGCCTGCAGGAGGTGCTTGAGGCGCTCGCCGCCAACGACGCGGAGCGGCTCGGCCAGACCATCGTCAGGGCGCGGGACCAGCGCCAGCGCATGCTGGCCGCCGGCAGCCTCGAGCCCAGCGAGCTGCGGCGCCTCATCGTGCACGTGTCCGACCGCCCCGGCGTGTTCAGCGAGATCATGGTGGCTCTGGGCGACGCCGGCATCAACATCGAGGACCTCTCGATGCACCACATGAGCGCCGAGCTGGGCGGCACGCTCACCGTGTACGTGCAGGGCGCCGAGGCGGCGGTGCGTGCATCCCACATCCTCGCCGGACTCGGGTACGACGTCATCGTCGGGAGCGTGGAGGACGGGGAGTGACGGTCGTGGCGGTCGACGGTCCGGGGGGTTCCGGCAAGAGCACGGTGGCGCGCCGCGTCGCCGAGCGCCTGGGTTACTTGTACCTGGACACAGGCGCCATGTACCGCGCCGTCGGGCTTCTGGCCACGGAGGCCGGCGTTTCGCTGACGGACGAGCCGGCCGTGGTGTCGGTCGCCCGGGGGGCCTGTCTGCACTTCGACGGTGACGGCCGCCTGCTCGCCGGAGAGCGCGACGTGAGCGACGCCATCCGCACGCTGGAGATGGGGGAGGCCGCGTCTCTGGTCTCGGCCCTGCCCGGCGTGCGCGCCCTGCTCGTGGACGAGCAGCGCCGCATCGGCCACGGCACCGACATCGTCATGGAGGGCCGGGACATCGGCACCAACGTGTTCCCCGATGCGGAGGTCAAGATCTACCTGACGGCGCGCCCGGAGGTCCGAGCGGCGCGCCGGGCCGCCGAGCTCCGTGCCAAGGGCGAACAGGCCGACGACGCCACGGTACTGGCCGCGGTCGAGGAGCGCGACGCGCGCGACTCCACGCGCAGCGTGGCCCCCCTGCGAAAGGCCGACGACGCGGTGGAGGTCGACACCTCCGGCATGACCCTCGACGAGGTCGTGGACGCGGTGGTCGCGGCGGCGCGCGCGGCGGTGGCGTCGTGAGAGCGCAGGCTTCGGGAGCCGGGAGGTGACCTCGTGAGCGTCCCGGTCAGACCGCGTCTGTTCGGGCTGCCGCTCCGCGGCGACGGCGACAGTCGGCTGTACACGTTCTGTCGCTTCCTCGCCGTGCCGCTGTTCGGCGGGGTGTACGGCTGCCGCTGCCTGGGCGGCGACAACCTCCCGCCGTCCGGGCCGGTCATCGTGGCCTGCGATCACAAGTCCTTGGCCGACCCGGTCGTGGCCGGCATGGTCTGCCGCCGGCCGCTGCGGTACATGGCCAAGAAGGAACTGTTCGTGAACCCGTATCTGCGCCGGCTGATCACGAGCCTGGGCGCCTTTCCGCTCGACAGGGGGGCCGGAGACCGCGAGGCGCTGGTCAGGGCGCTCGACATCCTGAAGGAGGGCGGGCTGCTGCTGATGTTCCCGGAGGGCACGCGGCAGCCGGACGACGCCATCCACGAGTTCTTCCCGGGAGCCGGGATGATCGCGGTGCGGAGCGGTGCGCCGGTGGTCCCGCTCGCCATGGACGGCACCCAGCGGATGCTGCCGCCGGCCGGCGGTGTGCGCCTGACGAAGCTGCGCACGGCCATCGGCCCGCCCATCGACCTGAGCGACCTGACGGCGCGCAACAGCAAGACGTACCAGGAGGCGGCGCGGCGCATGCAGCAGGCCGTGACCGAGCTGTATGCCGGACTCTGGCGCTGACGCGGCCGAGGGTCGTTGCGCGCCGGCCGGCGGGGCGGGCGAGCCGAGGTCCGCTGAGGGACCGCCGGACGGCGAGCCCCGCCGCGAGTACGTGGACGAACGGGAGCGCCGCGCCGAGCTGCGCCAGCTGCGTGCCGGCGACGTGGAGATCGTCGTGGCCCGCTACGCCGGCTACTGCTACGGGGTGGAGCGGGCCCTGCGCACCACAGAGGAGGCGCTCGAGGGCGCCGTGGGCCCGGTCGCGAGCCTCGGGCCCATCATCCACAACCCCACCGTGGTGAAACAGCTCGAGGAGCGCGGAGTGGCGGTGGTCGACGACGCCGATCAGGCGACGGGCGGCACGCTCATCGTGCGCACGCACGGGGTGCCGCCGGGCGTGGTGCAGCGGGCGCGTGAGCGGCACCTCCAGGTGGTCGACGCCACGTGTCCGTTCGTGGCCGTGGCCCAGCGCAAGGCCGAGAGCCTCAAGGAGGCGGGCTACGCGGTGGTGATCCTCGGCGAGCGCGATCACCCAGAGGTCGTGGGGCTGCAGGGCTTCGCCGGGCGCGGGGCCGCGGTCGTGGAGGATGCGGCCGGGCTGCCGCTCGAGCAGCTGCGCGGCAAGCGCGTCGGCCTCGTGGTGCAGACCACGCAGACGCGCGCCAATCTCAGCAGCGTGGCAGCGGCGCTGGCGCCGGTGGCGAGGGAGATGCTGGTCTACAACACCATCTGCGACGCCACCGAGAAACGGCAGAGCGCGGCCTGCGAGCTGGCCGCCGAGGTGGACGCCGTGGTGGTGGTCGGCGGCCGCAACAGCGCCAACACGGCGCGGCTGGCGCAGCTCTGCGAGGGCATGCAGCCGCGCACGCACCACATCGAGTCGGCCGCCGAGCTGCGGCCGGAGTGGTTCACCGGCGCCTCACGCGTGGGCGTGACGGCCGGAGCCTCCACGCCGGACGAGGAGATCGAGGCCACCGTGCTGGCGCTCCTGGACCTCTGTGGCTGCTGACGCTGCGGGAGCCCGCCGCCGGGCGGGCGGCCGGGACGCCGTGCCCGCCGGCGGCCTGGTCGTGGCCGCCGTCCATGACGCCGCGTCGCGCGCCGGGCTCCGTCCCGGCGATTGCATCACCCGCATCGGGGGTGAGGTTCCCGTCGACGTGCTCGACCTGGAGCTGGCGGCGGCCGACGACGTCTTCACGCTCACGGTGCTCCGCGACGGACGTTCGCTGGAACTCGCCGTGGCGCCGCGGCCGGGGGAGTGGCACGGAGTGTCGCTCGACCACGACGGTCTGGGCGACGAGCCGCGCGTGTGTCGCAACCGCTGCCGGTTCTGCTTCGTCGACCAGGTGCCGCGCGGCCTGCGTCCCGCCCTGTACGTGAAGGACGACGACTACCGCCTGTCGTTTCTGCACGGCAACTTCACGACGCTGACGAACCTGCGCGAGGCCGACGTGCAGCGCATCCTGGATCTGCGGCTGTCGCCGCTCTACGTCTCGCTGCACGCCTGGGACGACGCGGCGCGCGTGCGCCTCATGGGTCGCGCCGCGGCCGGCTCCCGCGAGACGCTGCTGCGTCTCGCCGCGGCCGGCCTGGAGCTGCACCTGCAGGTCGTGCTGTGCCCGGGCTGGAACGACGGCGACGTGCTGCGCGAGACAGTGGAGCGGACGGCGGCCCTCGAGAGCGTGTCCGACCTCGGCGTGGTGCCGGTCTCGCTGGCCGCGGAGGGCGACCTGCGCCGGGTCACGCGGGACGACGCGGAGACGCTGCTCGGCACGGTCGAGGGGTGGCAGCGGCGCTTCGAGAAGGAGCGCGGCGTTGACTTCGTGCACGCCGCCGACGAGTTCCACCTCTTGTGCGGGCGCGTGCCGCCGCCGAGCGACGCGCCCGAGCAGTACGAGAACGGCATCGGGATGTCGGCGCTGCTGCTGGAGGAGGCGGCTGGACTGGCGCACGAGGCGGGACTCGCGACCGGCGCGGCGGGCGAGCCGCTCCGCGCCGTCCGCCTGCTCACCGGCACCCTGGCGGAGCCGGTCGTGGCGCGCGCCGGCGAAGCCCTGCGCGCGCGCCTCGGCGTGCCCGTGCGGCCCTTCGCCGTGGTCAACGACCTCTTCGGGCCGCACGTCACGGTGACCGGGCTGCTGGGCGGCGTCGAGGTGCTCGCGGCCGTTGGCCGCGACCCGCTCGGCGCCGGCGAGTGGCTCGTCGCCCCGCGCGTCTTCCTGCCGGAGGCACTCGGGCGCACGCTCGACGATGTCGGCGAGGACGAGTTGGCGGCCGCCTGCGGCGGCCGCCTGGTCCTCGTCGCCTCGCTCCGTGAGGCGTTTGCTACACTTGCCAGATGACTGAACCCACCTCATCCACATCCGCGCCATCCCCGCCGATCCCCACCGTGGTGGTCGTCGGCTCCCCCAACGCCGGCAAGTCCACCCTCGTGAACCGCCTCGCAGGGTCGCGACAGGCGGTCGTCCACGAGACGCCCGGGGTGACCCGCGACCGCAAGGAGTTCGAGGTCGAGTGGGAGGGCCGCCTGTTCACCATGGTCGACACCGGTGGGTACGACACCAGCGAGGACGCGCCCTTCGCGGTCCACATCCGCGAGCAGGTCCAGCTCGCCATCGCCTCGGCCGACGTCGTGGTCTTCGTGGTCGACGGCCGCGTGGGCCCGCTGGCCGACGACTTCGAGATCGCCGCGGCGCTGCGGCGGGTCGACGTCCCCGTCGTGCTCGTGGCCAACAAGATCGACGATCCCACGGCGGTGAGCGCCGCCCAGGAGCTGTACCAGCTGGGCCTCGGCGAGCCGCTCATCGCCTCGGCCACCCACGGTCTCGGCACCGGCGAGCTGCTCGACGCGCTGGTCGCGCTGAGTGGCGCGCGGCGCCCGGACGAGGACGCGCCCGAGCTGCCCGGCGAGATCCCCGTGGCCATCGTCGGCCGGCCCAACGCCGGCAAGTCGTCGCTGTTCAACGCCATCGTCGGCGAGCCGCGCACCATCGTCAGCGAGATCGCCGGCACCACGCGCGACGCCATCGACACCTGCGTGCAGACGGCCGGCGGCACCTTCCGCTTCATCGACACCGCCGGCATGCGCAAGGCCGCCAAGGTCAGCGGTGTGGAGTACTACTCCTACCTGCGCAGCGTGCAGAGCCTGAACCGCGCCCACGTGGCCGTGGTCGTGGTCGACGGCACCGTGCGCTTCGGCGAGCTCGACCTCTCCATCTGCACCGAGGCGGCGCGCAATCACTGCGCCACCGTGATCGCCGTGAACAAGATGGACGTCGCCGAGCCGGAGCTTGACGACATCGCCGGCATCGCCCGCCGCAAGCTGCGCCAGCGCCCCGAGGTCGTGCCGGTCTCGGCGCAGACCGGCGCCGGCGTGCACACGCTGCTCTCGGTGATCGCCTCGCTGGAGTCAGCGCTACACCATGCACCTACCCACCGGTGAGCTCAACCGCGCCCTCAAGGCCCTCAGCGGCCGACCGACCCATGCCGCAGAAGCACGGCAAGCGCCTCAAGATGTACTACATCTCGCAGTTCGGCACGGCGCCGCCGCGGTTCGCCATCGAGGTCAACGACCGCACCCTGCTCACGCGCGACTACGGATTCTTCGTCGAGAACCGCCTGCGGGCCGCCTTCAGTCTCGAGGGCATCCCGTGCGTCATCGACTTCAAGGGTAAGCGATGATCTTCTGGATCGAGGCCGTCGCCTTCGTGGTCATGCTGTTCGTCTCCTACCTGATCGGGTCGATCCCGTTCGGGCTGGTCGTCGGCAAGCTCTTCTACCACGTGGACGTGCGGCGGCACGGGTCCGGCAACGTCGGCACCACCAACGTCTTCCGCGTGCTGGGCACGAAGGCCGGCGTGGCGGTGCTCGTCCTCGACATGCTCAAGGGCTACGTGCCCGCGCTGGTCGCGTCGCTGGTCTTCAATCCGTGGTTCACCATCTTCATCGCGGCGGCCCCGGTGGTCGGGCACATGTACTCGATCTTCCTCAGGGGCCGGGGTGGCAAAGGCATCGCCACCGGCGCGGCCGTGGTACTCGCCCTGGAGCCCAGGGCGTTCGCCGTCATCATCATCGTGTGGATCCTGATGGTGCTGGTCACCCGTTACGTGAGCCTCGCTTCGCTCACCTCTACCTCCCTGGTGCCGGTGCTCGTCATCTGGTGGGGCGATCCGCTGCCGTACCAGATCGCGGCCGTGCTGGTCACGATCGTCATCTTCTACGCGCACCGCGGCAACATCGGCCGGCTGGTCCGCGGTAAGGAGCACCGCGTAAGGCTGCCGTGGTCGCGCAACGGTTCCGCCGTGGCCGGGAGCGGGGGGGTCTGACCGTGGACGTCACCGTCATCGGCTCGGGGAGCTGGGGCAGCGCCTTCTCGCGGCTGCTGGTGCGCAAGGGGCACGGCGTGCAGGTGCTCACGCTCACGCCCGAGGAGGCGGCATACCTCAACGCCACGCACGAGAACCCGCACTTTCTGCCGGGGGTCGCGCTGCCGCCCGAGGCGCGCTTCGTGGCCATGGACGAGGCCGACCTCTCGGCCTCTGGTCTTGTCGTCTACGCCGTGCCGACACAGGTGGTGCGCCGGGTGGCGCGGTGGGCCTCCGCCCGCCGCGCTCCGGATTCCCTGCAGCTCTCCCTGGCCAAGGGCTACGAGCTGGGCACGCTCAAGCGCCCCACACAGGTCATAGAGGAGGAGACGGGGTCGCCGGCGGCCGCGCTCTCGGGGCCCAACCACGCCGAGGAGGTGGGCCGCGACATGCCGTCGGCGACGGTGATCGCGGCCGCCGACGAGGCCATGGCGGTGGCGTTGCAGGCGGCGGTCACCAGCGACACCTTCCGCGTGTACACCAACGAGGACGTGGTGGGCGTGGAGTTCTGCGGGGCCGTCAAGAACCCGATCGCCGTGGCGGTCGGGATGTCTGACGGCCTTGGCTTCGGCGACAACTCGCGCGCCAGCCTGATCACGCGCAGCGTGGCTGAGATGACCCGCCTCGGCATGATCCAGGGCGCGCACATCGCGACCTTCACCGGCCTCGCCGGGATCGGCGACCTCATCGCCACGTGCACGTCGCGGCACAGTCGCAACCGACTGGCCGGCGAGCTGCTGGCCAAGGGCCGCTCGCCGGCCGAGGTCGAGGCCGAGGTGGGCCAGGTCGTGGAGGGCATGCCCACGGCGTACGCCCTCCACGACCTGGCGGGCCGCCTCGGCATCGACATGCCTGTCACCGAGAACGTGTACCAGGTGCTCGAGGGCCGGCGCACCCCGCAGGAGTGCGTCGCCGACCTCATGGGGCGTACGCCCAAGCACGAGCGGCGCTGAGGTCGCCGCGGTGGCCCGCGCCAGTGCGCGAGGCCTGCCGCCGGCGACGCCCTTCGTATACGATTGCCGCATCTCCGGCGCGCGGTCAGGGGCCGAGACGGCGCCGACGCCCGGTGGGCCGTCGCCGCGACGCGGCGGTCGTCTCGCAGGGCGCCGCGCCTTTCGCGGGCCTCGCCGCCGGTGCGCCGGCCGGCCTCAGGGAGGGGAGGGTACCGATGCCGCCGTCAAACACCCCGGTCGCGTCAGCACGTCCACGCACCGGCACGGCGCCTGCGGCCGCGCGCCGGCGCCCTCGCTTGCCGGCCCTTGCCGTCCTGGCCGTGCTGGTCGCGCTCCTGTGCGCGGCCGGTGACGCGCTCGCCGTGGCTCCGCCGGGCGGCGCGGGCGGCGGCGACCGCGACAAGCCCGACCCGTACGCCGTGAGGCAGCTGCGGCACGGCATCATGCCCGGCGTCTCCGTCGCGGGGGCGTCGCGTGCCGGGCGCGCCGCCGGTCTGCGGCTGGACAAGGTCCTCACGATCCTCGTGGAGTTCGCCGGTACCGACTCCGTGGGAGGCGCCTCATACACAGGCCCCCTGCACAACCGGATCCCGGCGCCGTCGCCGGGCGACAACACCACCTACTGGGTCGCGGACTTCTCGCCCCAGCACTACCGGGACATGCTCTTCGGCACGTCGCAAGGGTCGCGCTCCATGTCCGCGTACTTCCGCGATCAGTCCGGGGGCGCGTACAGCGTGAGCGGCGAGGTGTATGGCTGGGTGGAGGTGTCGCACGCGGAGGCGTACTACGGCGCGGCTCAGGGCGCGCGCGTGCCTGAGCTCGTCGCCGAGGCCGTCAAGGCGCTTGGCGACGAGGTGCCATGGTCTGACTACGACCAGGACCACGACGGCGTGGTGGACCACGTGCAGGTCGTGCACGCCGGGGCTGAGGTGGCCGGCAGCTGGACCATCTGGGCGCACTCCGCGACCCTCAGCAAGGGCGTGCCCACCAGCGACCCGGGCGTGGTGGTCCGCTCGTACACCATCCAGCCCGAGAACGGCACCATCGGCGTCTTCTGTCACGAGTTCGGGCACAGCCTGGGCCTTCCGGACCTCTACGACATCGCCTACACCGGCGAGGCCAGCACCTCGTACTGGACGCTCATGAGCACCGGCTCGTGGGTGGGGGCGCCGGGGGAGGCCGTGGGCACCGCGCCCGCCAGCCTCGGGCCGTGGGAGCGGGCGCAGCTCGGCTGGGTGAAGCCGGTCGTGGTGACGCCCGGGCAGCGCAAGAAGAGCGTGAAGCTCTCGCCGGCGGGAACCACCGGCGGCACCCGGGCCATCCGCATCGACCTGCCCGACTACGAGTGGACCTTGAGCGTGCCCGTCCCGCACGGCGGCGCGCAGGCGTGGTGGAGCGGCAGGGGAGACCTGATGACCACCACGCTCACGCGAGACGTCATGCTGCCCGCCGGCTCGGTGCTCGCCTTCTGGACCTGGTACGACATCGAGCCCGGCTACGACTACGGGTACGTCGAGGTCCGGCCCACCGACAGCGACGAGTGGAAGCGGGTGAAAGGGTCGATCACCACCGACGACGACCCCTACTTGGCCAATGAGGGCAGCGGCATCACCGGCCCGAGCGTCTGGGCACCGGGCAACGTGGACGGCTCCGTGCTCGCGACGTTCGACCTCTCCGCCTTCACGGGGCCGTGCACGCTGCGCTTCCGGTACGTCACCGACACCGCCATGACAGGGGACGGCTGGACCTGGAGCGACCTCGCCATCCGCGCAGGGGGCGAGACGGTCTTCTCCGACAGCGGCGCCTCTCTGCAGGGCGGGTGGCAGTCCCAGGGATGGCGGCAGACCGCGGGCGAGATCCGCCAGACGGCCGACAACTACTACATGCTGGAGTGGCGCGCCCCCGTCGGGTCCGACGTGGGCATGACGTGCTGGCCGAACTGGGTCTCGGACACGACGTCGGAGCCGTATCGGGCGCTGCCCGGCATGCTGGTGTGGTACTACACCGACCAGTTCTCCGATGAGCTGGTCGGCAAGCACCCGTGGCAGGGCATGCTGCAGGTGGTGGATGCCAGGCCGGGCCGGCTCTCGGCCGCCGGCACCCAGACCTGGGCGCAGCAGGACTTCGGCGTGGACGAGGGGTTGCCGGCGCCGGTGTGGGTCAACCTCGCCGACGCGACGTTCAACACGGGCCTGCAGCCGGGCCAGCGCGTCTCCGTCGGGTATGACCAGGGTACCGCGCAGGTGACGATCCCGGCCGGCCCGCGCGAGGCGCGCTTCGACGATGCGAAGCCCTGGACCGACCAGTTCTGGCGGCCGTCGCTGCGCTGGGACTCTGGCGTGTGGCCGGCGTGCTTCACCCCCAGGGTCCTGACCGAGTCGCTGAACAGCACGGTCGTGCCGCTGCGCGGCGTGAAGATCTCGGTCAAGCCGGGCGCGGGGACCTTCTCGGGCGGTCTCGTGACGGTGGACTACAGAAAGCCCGTCAAGCCGTGACGGAGATACGGCCCGGCCGGCCGCGCGCAGTGCGGCCGGCCGGGGCCGTTGGTCTCCGTCCTGACGGTCTGGTAGACTGCCGGGCGGCTCGCGCCTCTCGCCTCGGCATGCTCTCCGGGCGTGTCGCGGCCACGACGCTCGCTCACGCAACCCGCGCCGGCCACCATCGCGCCGGGCGCAGTTCCCAGGAGGCACGGTGGAGAAGCGCACGCACCTGTTCACGTCGGAGTCGGTCACCGAGGGCCACCCCGACAAGCTCGCCGACCAGATCTCCGACGCGATCCTCGACGCGATCCTCGCCGACGATCCCTACGGCCGCGTGGCCTGCGAGACGCTCGTGACCACCGGCCTCGCCTTCGTGGCCGGCGAGATCACCACCGAGTGCTACGTCGACATCCCCAAGATCGTGCGCGAGACGGTGCAAGAACGTCGGCTACACCAACGCCCTGTACGGTTACGACTACGAGACCTGCGGCGTCATGGTGGCCATCGACGAGCAGTCGCCCGACATCGGCCAGGGCGTGTCCAAGGCCTACGAGGTCCGCACCGACGTCAACGACGACGACGTGCTCGATTCCCAGGGCGCCGGCGACCAGGGCATGATGTTCGGCTTCGCCTGCACCGAGACGCCCGAGCTCATGCCGCTGCCCATCGCGCTGGCGCACAAGCTGGCGCACCGCCTCGCCGACGTGCGCAAGGCCGAGATCCTTCCCTACCTGCGGCCCGACGGCAAGTCGCAGGTCACGGTGCGCTACGAAGACGGCAAGCCCGTCGAGATCGTCAAGGTCGTGCTCGCCTCGCAGCACGCCGAGAGCGCCGACCTGCAGAGCATCATCTACCCGGACCTCATCGAGCACGTCGTCGAGCCCATCCTCCCCAAGACCATGTACGACGTGAACAAGATCGAGGACCTCGTGGTCATCAACGCCACCGGCAAGTTCGTCATCGGCGGCCCCATGGGCGACTGCGGCCTCACCGGCCGCAAGATCGTCGTCGACACCTACGGTGGCGCCGCACCGCACGGCGGCGGCGCCTTCTCGCGGCAAGGATCCGAGCAAGGTCGACCGCTCCGGCGCCTACGCCGCCCGCTACGTGGCCAAGAACGTGGTGGCCGCCGGCCTCGCCGAGCGCTGCCAGGTGCAGGTGGCCTACGCCATCGGCGTCGCGCATCCGGTCTCCGTCATGGTCGACTGCGAGGGCACCGAGAAGATCGAGCTCACCACCATCGAGTCGCTCATCGGCGAGCACTTCGACCTGCGCCCGGCGGCTATCCTCCGCGACCTCGACCTCCGCCGTCCCATCTATCGCAAGACGGCGGCCTACGGGCACTTCGGCCGCAACGACCACGACTTCACGTGGGAACGCACCGACAAGGCCGGGGCACTGCGCGCGGCCGCCGGGCTCACGGCCTGATCGTCCCGACGACGCTCGAGGACGGCGGCGTGGCGTGAATAGCCGACGCCGCGGGGCTATCGAGCGGGGCGACGAAGCGTCACCGCTCCGCTACGCCGCCGTCTTCCCGCTCGTGCGCACGCGCGCCTTCGCGGAGGCGTTCGACTACGAGGTGCCGTCCGGGCTCGAGGGGCGCGTGGCGCCCGGGGCGCTCGTCGCCGTCCCGCTCGGATCGCAGACCGTCGTCGGCGTCGTACTCGAGCTGCGCGCCCACACCGCGCACGCCGGGCGCGTCGTGGCGCTGCACGACCTGCTGGACGTGCCGCGCATCCCCGCCGACCTGCTGGCGCTGGCGCGCCGCATAGAGGTCTACTACCTCACGTCGTTCTCGGCGGCGCTGGCGCTGGTGTGCCCGCCGACCGGCGCCCTCAAGGTGCTGCGCAGCTGGGAGCTCACCGACGCCGGGCGCGCCGCGCTGGAGGCCGGCGAGGAGCAGCTCGACGAGCTCGCCGGAGCCAAGGTCTCGGGCGGCCCCGCCGGCAGGCTCGCCGCGAAGTACCGCCGCAAGGGCTGGCTGCGCGTCGCCTACCGCGTGCACGTGGCCGGCGCCGCGCCGGCCGGGCGCGAGCTCGCGCGCGGCGACGTCACCCCCGCGCGGCTGGGACCGAGGCAGCGCGCGGCGCTCGAGCTCGTCGAGAAGACCGGTGTCGGCGACGAGCTCACGGTGCGCGCCGCCACCGGCCTCTCGCTGCCCGGTCTGCGGCGTCTGCTCGAGGCGGGCGCGCTGGTCGAGGCGGGCGGCACGCCGGGCCCGGATGCCGCCGCCCCGGAGGCGGTGGCCGCGGCGGACGCGGCGCAGGACGCGAGCGGGGCGGCTCCGGGCCCGGGCTCGGCCGCAGCCGCCCAGGCCTCGCGCGCCGTCGCCTGTGCTGCGCTCTCCGACGTCCCCGACCTGCTGCCCGAGCAGCGCGCGGCCGTGCACGCCATCCTTTGCGCGGCGCGCCCCGGGGAGGAGGTACTGCTGCACGGGGTCACCGGCAGCGGCAAGACGGAGGTGTACCTGCAGGCCGCCCAGGCGGCGCTGGAGGGCGGCCGGTCCGTGCTCTTCCTCGTCCCCGAGATAGGCCTCACCGGCCAGACCGTGACGCGCGTGCGGGAGCGGTTCGCGGGTCAGAAGGTGGCCGTGCTGCACTCCGGCCTCACGGCCCGCGAGCGCCTTCTCTCGTACCGGGCGATCGCCGACGGCGAGGTACGGCTCGTGGTCGGCGCGCGCTCGGCGGTGTTCGCGCCGCTCCGCGACCTCGGTCTCGTCATCGTCGACGAGGAGCACGACACCAGCTACAAGCAGGAGAGCGAGCCGGCGTACGACGCTCGCACCGTGGCCGGCTGGCGCGCCGCGCAGGGCGGCGCGGTGATCGTACTGGGCTCGGCCACGCCCAGCGTCGAGGCCTACGCCCGTGTCCCGCTGCATGCCGACCTGCGGCGCCGCGTGGACGGCTCGGTGCCGCCGGCCATGGAGGTCGTGGACATGCGCGACCACCACGGCGTGTTCTCGGATACCTTGGCCGCCGCGCTCACCGCCACTGTCGACGCCGGGGAGAAGGCGATCCTCTTCCTCAACCGGCGCGGGTTCGCCTCGTACCTCATCTGCGACCACTGCGGCCAGGCCTGGATGTGCCCGCACTGCGACGTCACCCTCGCGCTGTTCTCGGGACAGCGCCTGCGCTGTCGCACCTGCGGTCACACCGAGCCCGCGCCGGGTGCCTGCCCCGAGTGCGGCAGCACCGACCTCGTGCGCCACGGGTTCGGAACGGAGCGCCTCGAGCATGAGGTGCGGACGCTGCTCCCCGGGATCGAGCTCCTGCGCCTGGACTCCGACGTGGCCGCCTCGTACCACCGGCTCCGGGCCGTGCTCGACCGCTTCGCCGCTCCGGGGGCGAAAGTCCTCGTGGGAACGCAGATGATCGCCAAGGGTCACCACTTCCCCGAGGTCACGCTCGTGGGCGTGGTCAACGCCGACGTCACGCTCCACTTCCCCGACTTTCGCGCGGAGGAGCGCACGTTCGCCATGCTGATCCAGGTGGCGGGGCGCAGCGGCCGCGGCGAGCGTCCCGGCCGTGTGGTGGTGCAGACGCTGAATCCGGACGCCCGGCCCATCGCCGCGGCGGTGGGGCGTGAGGAGGAGCGGTTCTACGCGGAGGAGGTGGACAGGCGGCGCGAGCTCGGCTACCCGCCCGCCGGTCAGCTCATCGCGCTCGAGGTCTCGGGGACCGACGTACAGAAGGTGGGCGTGGCCGGCCGCTACACGGCGGAGAAGCTCGCGGCGCGCTTGAGTCACGGCGAGCAGGTCCTGGGCCCAGGACCGTTGTGGCGGGAGAGAGGCCGTCACGCCTGCCGCGTGGTGGTGAAGACCACGCAAAGCGGGCACACTCTTGACAGCCTGCGCCGTTGGCTGGCGGCCGACCGAGACAGGTACGGCGCGCGCGGCGTCCGGCTGGTGCCCGACGTCGACCCGCAGTGGCTGTGAAGGCATGAGGTACGATTGAGTCATGAGCGACACGACACACATCGAATGCGAGGAAGAGGTCCTCACCCGGCGCGAGCGTGAGGCGCGCACCGAGATCCGTGTCATCGGCGACCCCGTGCTCCGCGAGCGGGCGCGCGAGGTCACCGTCTTCGACCGCAACCTGCGCAAGCTCGCCAAGAGGATGCTCCGTATCATGCACGACGCCCCCGGCGTGGGCCTCGCGGCCCCGCAGGTGGGCGTCGTACAGCGTCTGCTCGTGTACGACGTGGACGAGGACCCGAAGGTCCTCGTGAACCCCGTGCTCGACGAGCCCTCGGACGAGACGGAGGAAGGCGAGGAGGGGTGCTTGAGCGTCCCCGGCCTGCGCATGCCGGTCGAACGGCCCGTCGGCGTGCGCGTGCGGGCCTTCGACGTCGACGGCGAGCCTCTGGACTACCGAGTGGAGGGCTTCGAGGCGCGCGTCATCCAGCACGAATACGACCACCTGGAGGGCGTGCTCATCGTCGACCGAACCACGCGCGCCGCCCGCGCCGCCGCCATGCGCGTGCTGCGCGAGCGCGACGCCGACGGCGTCAGCTGTCTCGGCGGCGGCGGAGGTCTCTGAGTGGCGGGCGGTCGCGGCGCCGCGCGCGGCGCCGCCTGCGCCCGCCCGTGAGCGGTCCGCGCTTCGCGTACGCCGGCACGGCGCCGTTCGCCGAGCTCGTTCTCGCGCAGCTGCTCGAGGCCGGTCGCGTGCCGGCGGTCGTCGTCACCAACCCGGACCGCCCGCGCGGCCGGCACGGTACGCCGCGGCCGCCGGGCATCAAGCTCACGGCCGTGGAGCGCGGCATCCCCGTCATGCAGCCGCCGCGCGTGTCGGAACAGGCGGCCGTGGACGAGCTGCTCGGCTTTGCGCCGGACGTGCTGGCGGTGTGCGCGTACGGGCAGATCGTGGGCCGGCCGCTGCTCGCGGCCCTGCCGGTCATCGTCACGCACCCCTCGCTGGTGCCGTGCTGGCGAGGCGCCGCCCCCGTGGAGCGCGCGCTCATGGCCGGCCAGACCGACCTCGGCGTGACGACCCTCAAGATGAGCGAGGGCGTGGACGAAGGGCCGGTCGGCGACACGCGGCACGTGTACGTGCCGCCGGACGCCGACGCCGGCCGGGCGTACGAGCTGCTCGCCGGCCCGGCGGCGGAAGGCCTCGCGGCCACGATGGACGCGGTCGTGGCCGGCACGGTGGTGTGGCAGGAGCAGCTCGGCGAGCCGACATACGCCGCGAAGATCGGCTCCGGCGACAAGGTCATCGACTGGGACCGCCCGGCGGCGGAGATCGTCGATCAGGTGCGGGCGCTGTCGCCGCACCTCGGCGCCGTGACGGAGCTGCTGGGCAGACGCACGTTCGTCTGGCGCGCGGCGGTGGGGGAGGGCCCCCGGCCCGAGCCCGGACCCGCGCGCCTCACCCTCGACGCCGGCGACGGCTGGGTCGAGGTGCTCGAGCTGCAGCAGGAGGGGCGCGCACGGGTGAGCGCCGCGGAGTTCCTCCGCGGCGCCGGGCGCGCGCTGGCCGGGCGATGAGGTCCCGAGAGCAGGCGGCAGGCGGCGCCGAGGCTGCCGCACGTACGCCGGCTGCCGGCCCGGAGCCCGGTGAGCGTCGCCCCCGCCCGCGCCGCGGCCCTCGCGGTGCTGCTCCGTCTCCGCGCCGAGGGCGACCGCGCTGACGACTCTCTCGCCGCGCTGCCGGAGCTCGATGCCCTCGGCGAGCGGGACCGTGCCCTGGCCAACGAGCTCGTCGTCGGCACGGTGAAGCGGCGCGCGTCGCTCGACGCGGTCCTCGCGGCGTTCGCGAAGGCGCCGCTCTCGCGCACCGACGGCCGTGTGCTCGAGGCCCTGCGGCTCGCCGCGTTCCAGCTGCTGTTCCTCGACCGCGTCCCGGCCTACGCGGTCGTCGACGACGCGGTCGCGCAGGTGAAGAAGCAGGGTGCGCGCACGCAGGGCTTCGTCAATGCCGTGCTCAGGCAGGTCGCGCGGGAGGGGCGCGCAAGGTTCGCCGCCCTGTCCGAGGGCGACGCGACGCGCGCCTGGACGATCCGCTACTCGTGCCCGGAGTGGCTCGTGCGTCTGCTGCGCTCCGAGCTCGGCGACGAGGCGGCGGCACGCTTCCTGGCCGCCGCCGCCGAGCCCCCCGAGCGCTGCCTGCGCGTCAACGCGCTGCGTGGCGGTGGCGCGGCGGCGCGGCAGGCGCTGGCCGCCGCCGGCTACACGACACGCGGCGTGCCCGGTCTGCCGGAGGCGCTGCTGTACGACGGGCCGCCCCTGGAGCGCTCGGCCCCGTTCCGCGAGGGGCTCGTCACGCCGCAGTCGCAGGGCTCGCAGGTCGCGGGCCTCGTGGCGGCCGCGTCGGTGCCGTCCGGGGCGGCGCTGCTGGACCTCTGCGCCGCGCCCGGCACGAAGACGGCGCAGCTGGCGGCCGCGCTGCCGCACGCGCGCCTCACCGCCGTGGACGTGGACGAGGTGCGTCTCGGGCGCATGCGCGCCAACCTGGCGCGCCTCGGCGCGACCGGCGCCGACGTGCGCAGCGCGGATGCTCTCGATCTTCCTGGTTCGTTCACGGGAGCGTTCGACGCGGTGCTCCTCGACGCCCCGTGCAGCGGCTTCGGCACGCTGGCGTCGCGCGCCGACCTGCGCTGGCGCCGCCGCGAGGCCGACGTCGCCCGTCTCGCGCAGCTCCAGCGCCGCCTGATCCGCCGCGCGGCCGTCTGCGTGCGGCCCGGTGGCCGGCTCACCTACGCCGTCTGTACGCTGCCGCGCGCCGAGACCGTCGAGGTCGTCGACGCCCTCCTCGCGGAGGGTGGCTGGGCCCTCGAGGACCTCGGCGCGGCCTGGCCCGAGCTGCGCCACCCTGAGGCCGGGGGCTGCCTTCTCGTCCTGCCGCCGGCGCACGGCGCCAGCGGGTTCTTCGTGGCCCGCCTGCGGCGCGAGCAGGCGGGCTGAGCCCGGCCCACGCGCCGCCCGCCATCCTCCGCAGGCGCGCGCCGTCGGGGTAGAATGTCGGCGCGCCGCCCGTCGGTGGCGCGCGAGCCTCGGAGGGAAGCGCCATGACCGACCTGCTGCATGAAGTCCACATCGCCCCGTCCATCCTCTCGGCCGATTTCGCCGCCCTCGCCGCCGACGTGGAGACGGTCCTCAACGCGGGGTCGAAGGTCGTCCACGTCGACGTGATGGACGGCCATTTCGTGCCCAACATCACCATCGGCCCGCTCGTCGTCTCTGCCCTGCAGTCGCTCGTGCACGGGGCCGGCGCCCTGCTGGACGTCCATCTCATGATCGAACACCCCGAGAAGTACGTGCCGTCCTTCGCCGCCGCCGGCGCCGACGTCATCGTCGTGCATCAGGAGGCCTGCGTGCACCTCCACCGTGTGCTCGGCCTCATCCGCGAGTCCGGCGCCTCGGCCGGCGTCGCCCTCAATCCGGCGACCCCGGTCGAGACCCTGGCCGAGGCGCGGTACCACTGCGACCTCGTGGTCGTCATGTCGGTCAACCCCGGCTTCGGGGGGCAGAGCTTCATCGACACCTCCATGGACAAGCTCCGCCGGGCGCGCGCCTACCTGCCGGAGTCGGTGGCCATCGAGGTCGACGGCGGGGTCTCGACCATGAACGCCAGCGCTCTGGTGGCGGCCGGAGCGAACTGGCTCGTCGCCGGCTCGAGCGTGTTCGGTGGGCCCGACATCGCCGAGCGGTACGGCGCGCTGGCGTGCGCTGCCGGCGAGGCCGTATAATCGCGTCGTACCACCAAGCTGCTTCAGGGCGGGGTGAAAGTCCCCACCGGCGGTCACAGCCCGCGAGCCCTCCATGGAGGGTCGACCAGGTGAGATCCCTGGGCCGACGGTCACAGTCCGGATGAGAGAAGCAGCGTCGCGCGGTGACGCGTGTCGTCGGCCCTGAAGCACCGGCTTCAGGGCGTTTTTTGTGAGCGGTGACGACGACAGGTACATGGAACAGGCGTTCGCGTTCGCCGAGACGGGCCGCGGCCGCACGCATCCCAACCCGCTGGTGGGCGCCGTGCTGGTGAAGGACGGCGTCGTGGTCGGGACGGGGTCGCACCTCGCCGTGGGCGAGGCGCACGCCGAGGTCGTGGCGCTGGAGGCCGCCGGCGAGTTGGCGCGCGGGGCCACGCTGTACTGCACGCTCGAGCCGTGCAGCCACCATGGCCTCACGCCCCCGTGCGCGGACGCGCTCGTGGCGGCGGGCATAGGGCGCGCCGTGATCGCATTGGAGGACCCGAACCCTCTGGTCGGGGGGCGCGGACTGCGCCTGCTGCGCGACGCCGGCGTCGACGTGGAGCTCGCCGGCGAAGAGTGGCGGACACGCGCACGCAGGCAGAACGCGCCGTTTCTCAAGTTCCACACCTGCGGTCTGCCGCTGGTGACGTACAAGGCGGCGGTGACCCTGGACGGAAAGGTCGCGGCGGCCGGCGGCGATGCCCGCTGGATCAGCTGCCTCGACAGCCGCCGCGCCGTGCACGAACTGCGCGCGCAGGTGGACGCCGTCCTGGTCGGCGCCGGCACCGTGCGTCGCGACGACCCGGAGCTCACGGTGCGGCTCGCCGAGGGCAGGGACCCGGTGCGCGTCGTGGCGACACGCGACGGCTGGCTGCCCGAGGACTCCAGAGTGCTGACGACGGCGCACAAGGTGCCGACCATCGTGCTCGCCGAGCACGCCTCGGACGCCGCGCGGCACCTGCTTGCGGCGCGCGGCGCCGAGCTCCTCGAGTACGGCGACGGCGGCATGCGCGCCGGCCTCGCGGCGCTCGCGGCGCGCGGCCTGCTCGACGTGCTCTGCGAGGGCGGCCCCACCCTGGCCGGCGATCTGCTTGCTCACGGCCTGGTGGACCGCCTGCTGCTGTTCGTGGCGCCGCTCATCGTCGGGCGCGGCGCGCCCGACCTGTTCGCGGCGCCGGCCGTCGGCTCCGTCGCGGAGGCCTGGCGGCTGCGCGACATCGAGTGGCGGCAGGTCTGCGACGACCTGCTGCTCAGCGGCACGCTGACGCCCGAGGACACCTGAGATGTCGCGCGGAGACACCTGACGTGTTCACCGGCATCGTCGAGGAGGTCGGCACGCTGCGCTCCTTGCGCGTCGGCGACAAGAGCGCCGCGCTGGAGATCTCGGCGAACGTCGTCACGCAGGAGCTTGCGGTCGGCGACAGCGTGCTCACCGACGGCGTGTGCCTCACGGTCACGGCCGTGCGGCCGGCCGGTTTCACCGCCGACGTCATGCCCGAGACGGTGCGCCGCACCACGCTGTCGGACCGCCGCCCCGGCGACCGCCTTAATCTCGAGCGTGCGCTCACGCTGCGCTCGCGCCTGGGCGGCCACCTCGTCAGTGGCCACGTGGACGGTGTCGGCGCCGTCGTCTCGGTGAAGCCCGAGGACAACGCCCTCGTGGTCGCCGTCGACGCTCCTGCCGCCGTCGCCGACGTGAGTGTCGCGCAGGGCTCCGTCGCCCTCGACGGCGTCAGCCTCACCATCGTCGCCGTCGAGGGACGGCGCCTCACCGTTTCGCTCATCCCGCACACCGCCGCCGTGACCACGCTGACACGGCTGGCGTCCGGCGTGCGGGTCAACCTCGAGGCCGACCTGATCGCCAAGTACGTGTACGCGTTCGTCCACGGCCGCAGGCCGGAGGCCGGACTCACCTGGGAGAGACTTGCGGAAGCGGGGTTCTGACATGACCACCCACGACTCACGCCACGGGGGCAACGGCTCCGGTAGCCCCTTCGCCACCGTTCCCGAGGCGCTCGACGACCTGCGCGAGGGCAAGATGGTCATCGTCTGCGACGACGAGGACCGCGAGAACGAGGGCGATCTCACGATGGCCGCCCAGTTCGCCAGCGCCGAGCGCATCAACTTCATGGCCAAGGAGGGCCGCGGGCTCGTGTGTCTCACGCTCACGCCGCAGCGCTGCGCCGAGCTCAACCTGCCGCCCATGACGCCGAAGAACGAGGCCCACCTGCAGACCGCCTTCACCGTGTCCATCGAGGCGCGCGAGGGCGTGACCACGGGCATATCCGCCGCCGACCGCGCCCACACGATCCAGGTGGCGATCGACTCGGAGTCGAGGCCGACCGACCTGGTGCAGCCCGGACACGTGTTCCCGCTCATGGCGCGCCCGGGCGGCGTACTCGAGCGCGCCGGGCAGACCGAGGCCGGCGTGGATCTCGCCCGTCTCGCCGGCCTGTACCCGGCCTCGGTCATCTGCGAGATCATGAACGACGACGGCACCATGGCGCGCGTCCCCGACCTGATCCCGTACGCGCAGCTGCACGGCCTCAAGATCATCACGGTGGCCGATCTCATCAAGTACCGGCGGCGGAACGAGAAGCTCATCCGTCGCGGCGCCACCGTCTCGATGCCGACCAGGTACGGCGACTTCAAGGCCATCGGCTACGAGTCGGTCATCGACGGGTCGCATCACGTGGCGCTCGTCAAGGGCGAGCCGGCGGGGCACAGGGACGTGCTCGTACGCGTCCACTCCGAGTGCCTCACCGGCGACGCCTTCGGCTCGCTGCGCTGCGACTGCGGCGAGCAGCTGGCCGAGGCCATGCGCCGCATCGAGGAGGAGGGCCTCGGGGTGGTGCTCTACATGCGCCAGGAGGGCCGCGGCATCGGCCTGCTCAACAAGCTCAAGGCCTACGCCCTTCAGGAACAGGGACTCGACACGGTCGACGCCAACGTGGAGCTGGGGTTCGCCCCCGACCTGCGGGACTACGGGATCGGCGCGCAGATCCTCGCCGACCTCGGCCTCTCCACCATCCGCATCATGACCAACAACCCCAAGAAGATCGTGGCCCTGGAGGGGTACGGGCTGAAGATCACGGGGCGCGAGCACATCGAGGTCGCGCCGCAGGACGGCAACCTGGCGTATCTGCGCACCAAGAAGGACAGGATGGGCCACCTGCTCGAGCACGAGGATCTCTTCGGGCAGGACGAGGGACCGGAGGGCTGAGGCGCTTCGCCGCAGCCCCGCCGGACGCGACGACCACCAGCAGAAGGAGCCGCACGATGACCACCTACGAAGGCATGCTCAACGGCACGGGGATGAAGTTCGCCCTGGTCGTCGGGCGTTTCAACGAGCTCATCAGCAGCCGCCTGTACGACGGCGCCCTGGACTGCCTGCGGCGGCACGACGTCGCCGACGGCGATGTGGACACCGCCTGGGTGCCGGGCGCCTTCGAGATCCCGCTCGTGGCCAAGAAGCTCGCCGAGAGCGGCAAGTACGACGCCGTGATCTGCCTGGGCGCGGTCATCCGCGGCGGCACGCCGCACTTCGACTACGTGGCCGGCGAGGCCGCCAAGGGCATCGCCAAGGTGAGCCTGGACACCGGCGTCCCGGTCATCTTCGGCGTGCTCACCACCGACTCCATCGAGCAGGCCGTGGAGCGCGCCGGCAGCAAGGCCGGCAACAAGGGCTGGGCCGCCGCCGCCACGGCCATCGAGATGGTGAGCCTGGGGCGCACGCTGCCCTGACCGGCGCCGCCGGCCCCGGCCGACCGGTCCTGCCGGCGGTCGGGGGCCCGGCCCGCGCTCTCTGTGGCGACGACCGCCGCGGGCGGTCGTGCTCTGGTAGCATCTGAGATATTCCGTGGCTCGGCCCGCCCGGTCCGATGGCCGGTCGTGCGGGTTCTGCCGGCCGGGCACGTGGTGCGCGCTGCGTCCCGCAACGACGGACAGGAGCAGGCGGTGAGCGAGCAGGACGAGCTGATGGAGCTGTTCGAGCGGTTCTCGCCGCTCGGGGTCAACGGGCTCAAGCCGTCACAAGCCGCGCGCATCCACCGCGAGCTGCGGGTGTCCATCACCCTCGGCGAGCTGCGACCGGGCGCCGTGATCGTCGAGGGTGCTCTGGCGGAGCAGTTCGGCGCGTCCAAGACCCCCGTGCGCGAGGCGCTTCGCCAGCTGCAGCACGAAGGGCTCGTGAACGTGCTTCCCCGCAAGGGGTACGTGGTCAGCTCGTTCGGTCTGGACGATCTTCTGGACGTGTACGCGCTGCGCAGCCTGCTGCAGCCTCCGCTCGCCGCCGCCGCCGCGCGGAACAGCGACGAGCGGTTGCTGCGCGAGCTCGCCGCCGCCGCGCGGCGGGACTTCGAGGCGACCACGTACCTCGCCGGGCTGGTCGCGGGCGTTGAGTTCCAGATCGTCATCGCTCAAGCTGCCCGCAACGGTCGCGCGGCGCGCGTGGTCACGGAGCTGATGCTGGAAGCGATGCGCTTCTGGCTCCTCGTGCCACCGCCCTCCGGGATGCTCCAGGAGGCGCTCGGCTTCCAGCGCGAGGTCTACGCGGAGCTGCAGGTCGCCATGACGTCCCACGACGAGGAGGCAGCGTCCCGTGTCATGGCCGACGTCGTGGAGAGGTCGAGGCGGGAGATGGCGTCGCGCATGATGTCGAGGGGACTGACGCCCTGACCTCGAGCGCCTTGCCCCCCGACTGTCTCGGGACGCGCACGTTCGCGAGGTGCTCCCCCGTCAGGATGTGCGCGCGGCGGCGGTCGCGGCGAGGCAGGCCTCGATGGTCGCCTCCGCCTCCTCGGGCAACGTGAACGCCGGCTCGGCGGCCCGCAGCTCTGCGACCCTGGCGCGTAGTCTCGCGACGAGGTCGAGGGCGCCGTCGGCACGCCAGTGGTCGTGCGGCCACTGGTCCAGCAGTGCGGCGACGCGGTAGTCGCGCACGTGCTGTCGCGTGTAGCGACGGGCGAGGTGGTTGCCGCGCGGACCGACCGCCTCGATCTCCTCCAGGGCCAGGGTGACTTCATCGACCGGGACGCCCCTCTCGAACGCGTCGAGGTAGTCCACCAGCTCGTCGGTGAAGACGACCGCCTCGTAGGAGCTCTGCAGGCCCGACTCGAGGAACCCGAGGTCGTGCACCAGCGTGGCCCGTGAGAGAGCGCCGAGCGCCAGAGTGACGGCGGTCTCGGCCGCCCACTGCCCGTCGAGCAGGTTCGAGTCGGAGGCGCCACCAAGGGTGAACGACGGCAGGCCGTAGAAGCGTGCGAGGTCGCAGCACGCGTGCTGGACTGCGTAGGCCTCTGGGGCGCAGTAGAGCATGCTCCCACTGCGCAGGTTGAGGGCGCCTTGGGCGACCCCGTAGACGAAGGGGGCGGCGGGACTGGCGAGCTGCGTGATGACGAGTCCGCTCAGCGTCTCCGCGTTGCCGGTGACGGCGACGGCCGCCCGGGACATGGGCGCCGTCGCCCCGGCCGACGGCGCCGTGGCGTACACCATCGGGATGCCGAGCTCTGCGCACACGACCAGCTTGTCGACGGCCTCGCGCTCATGGGAGAGCGGCGACGCCGGCATGGCGTAGATGGCGAAGCTCCGCGCCTCGCCGCAGGCAGCCGCCATCTCGCGCATGGCGGGGAGGATGCGGCCGTCGCGGGCCGACAGGATGACCGGCTTCCTCGAGCCGCGCAGCATGGCCGCGAACTGAGCCAGGTCGTCGATCTCCTGCGGCACGTCCGCCGGCAGGCCCATGGACATGACGAAGTCGATGTGGGGCAGCTGCTCCGAGACGGCGGCGATGCCGCGGATGTCGGCGACGGTCGCGCGCCGCCGTTCGCCGGACTCCGGGTCGCTCACATACAGGCAGTCCGACCCGGTGCCGTAGTAGGTGTGCGCGGTGTCCATGACGAGCGTTGCCGTGGCGCCGCGCGACGGCAGCTCGAACGACTTCGGCGCCGAGGCCAGGGCGTCGGCGACGAGTCCGCGGGGATGCGCGCGCGCACGCCGCTCACGTCGGCGCCGGCGTCCTCGAGGAGCTCCAGCGCGCCCTGGTGGTGGACGTCGACGCCCGTCGTGGAGAGGATCCGCAGCGTCGCCTGGTGGACGGCGGCGCACGTCTCCTCGTCCCACATGCGCAGCGCCGGGTTCTCGTTCGGTCCGGTGGTGGTCACGATCCGCTCCCCTCTCTGTGGTCCTTTGGCCTCAACCCGTCGGCGACGGCGCAGCGACGGGGGTCGGCGACCGCGGTGTACGTGCCGTCTCTCCCGTCGCGGGCGATCATCGCGAACGACCCCATGTGGTAGTCGTAGCCGGCGACCACCGAGACGCGGACCCCGAGGCGGTGCAGGCCCGCTATCGCCTCGGGCGTGAGGCGGTCCTCCACCGTGACCTCCCGGGCCTCGGTCATGGGGAGCATGCGTGGGGCGTCGACCGCCGCCACGGGATCGAGGCCCAGGTCGAGCGCGTACGCCAGCACCTGCGGGACCGTGCAGTACACGTTGCCGGGGGTCCCCAGCGAGAGGATGGGCCGGCCGTCCCGGAGGACGAAGGTGTTGCCGACGCAATTGCGCGGTCGCGCGCCCTTGACGAGCGTGGCGTCCAGGGCGCTGGTGAGCGCTCCGAAAGTGACGTGGCTCCCGACCATGGGGACGCCGCCGACGACCATCCCGGGGATGCCCGAGGCCTGTAGCGTGTCCATCATCTGCACCCAGTTGCCGGCGGCGTCCACGACGGCCAGCTCGCAGGAGCCGGTGGGCCGGTCCGAGTCCGGCCTGGCGGAGCGCGGACGGCCGCCGCCCGCCGCGAGGGCGGCGAAGACGTCCCCGCCGGCGTCCGTGGCAAGGCGCAGATGCTCCGTCAGGTCCACGGTGGGGCGTGCAGCGCGGATCATCCTCGCGAGGTGGGCGTGGTAGGCGTCGTCGAGGACCTCGTCGCGGGGGACCCCGTAGATCGTGTCGTCCTGGGCGTACTCCCAGTGCCGCGCGGCCTGGCGCAGCGCGTGCCCCATCATCCAGACGTGCTCGGCGGAGCACGGCTCCACATCGCGGATGCCGAGGTGCTTCAGGACACCCAGGGCGACGCCGATGAACAGGCCCTGCGTCTGCGGCGGGCCCAGGCTGACGATCTCGGCATCGTGGTGCCGGTAGCGCAGCGGTTCGACCCACCGCGGCGGCGTCTCCGTCATGTGCTCCGGGCGGATGGCCCAGCCCATCTCGTTCGCCCTGGCGACGAACTGCCGGGCCCAGGGCCCGGTGATCATGTGGTCCGGCCCCTCCTCGGCGACGCCGCGCAGGGTCTCGGCGAGGCCCTGTGGGACCATCGTCTCGCCGACGTTGGGGAACCTGCCGTCAGGCTGGAAGAAGTCGCGTCCCTCGGGGAAGTAGGTGATGAACCGGTCGGCGAACACGTAGACGCCGTACTCGAAGGTCGACACGGCGTGGCCCCGCTCCGCCCACAGCACGGCGTCCTCGCACAGGTCGGCCCAGGGCAGGGAGCAGAACCGCCGGTGTACCTCCTTGAGGGCCGGCATGAAGCCCGGGATGACGGCCGCGGGTGGCACCGCCGCGTACGGGCCGGTGCCGGCGGGCACCGGCTTGAACGGCGGCAGCCCTGACGGGAAGGTGCCGCTGCCGTCGAGCTGGTGGATCGTGCCGGTCTCTCGCCTCGTAGTAGAGGAACGAGATCAGGCCGGCGTGGTTGGTCATGAACGGCTCCACGGCGGCCTGGACCATGGCGCCGGCGACGGCGGCGTCGGCGGCGTTGCCGCCTCGTCGGAGCACGTTCACCATCGTCTCGGTCACGATGGCCGAGTCGGTGCTCACGGCGGCCGTGAGGCCTCGTGGGGACGGCTTCGGACCGGGGTCCACCAGGTAGCGCCGGAGATCGTCGGTCATGACCGCACCCTCCCTCATCGTCAGGCCGTACCTTGACAACGCATCTGAAGTATCTTACAAGCATCCGACATCGGACGGACGGCGTCCAGTCCTGCGCCGACAGGGCTCTGAGTCCGGGTGTCGCCCGACCCGGGGGCCGGTCGCCGGAAGCTGGGTGACGCCGGCCGCGGAGCGGAGGAGCGTCCGACCGTCGCGACGCTCGTGAGACGGGAGGCGCATGAGCGGACCCCACGGCAGCTCCGGCGGAGCCGCAGGCCTGTGCGCGTGGAGGCGGGCGGCCTGGAGTACGACGACCCCTTCGTGTGGCTCGAGGAGGAGAGCGCCGAGACGCTCGCGTGGCAGGCGGCGCAGAACGCCGTCGCCGAGCGCCGCCTGCGGGGTGTCGAGGGCTTCGAGGCCCTCAGGGCGCGACTCGCCGCCTGCCTCGAGGCCACCTACGTCAGCGCCCCGCATCAGTGTGGCGAGCGCTGGCTGCGCCTGGCGCACGGCGACGACGGCGAGCGCATCGAGACGTGCCGCAGGGCCGGCCGGTCCGTGGCGCTCCGTGTTCTCGGTCGCCGGCCTCTCCGAGCCGGGCAACACGGCCTCGCTCGACTGGTTCTTCCCCTCGCCCGACGGCCGTTTCGCGGCGGTGGGGATCTCGTGGGGCGGCGACGAGCAGTGCGTCCTGCGCCTGCTGGACGTCGAGCGCGCGGAGCTTCTCCCCGTCGCCGTGCCCGACACGTGGTTCGCGCGGGTGGCCTGGCTCCCCGATTCCGGCGGCTGCTACTTCCCGACCGGCGACTTCATGGAGGCCAGGCCCCGCGATCCTCTGCTTCCTGCGGCCGGGAGACGCCGCGCCGCTGCGGGAATCCCTCGCGGGCGTCGGCGTTCGAGTCGGCGTCGCCGGAGGCGCCCGCCGGCTACCCGCAGGTGTCCGCGGACGGCCGCTGGCTGACGCTCGCGAGCGAGCGTTCGGCGGCCGCGTCGCCCTCGCCCGGCGACTGCCCGGACGGCGAGTGGTTCGAGGTGCTCGAGGACACGCATGACCGGCCGGGCCTACGGCTTCGTCGACGGCGACGACTACGTGGCCATCGTCACCGAGGGCGCCCCGCGCGGCAGGCTCGTGCGCGTGCCGCTGCGAGACCGCCCGCGACCGCACCACGTGGGTCGAGGTGCGTACCGGAGTCCGACGAGGTGCTCGTGAGCGTCGACCTCGTCGCCGGCCACTACGTGGTCGCAGGGCTCGTCGGCACGGCCGCGCGTCGTCCGCGTCCTCGACCGGCAGGGGGCCCTCGTCGCCGAGGTGCCGCTGCCGGAACGCGGCGTCGTGGCCGAGCAGGCGTACAGCGGCAACTACAAGATCTTCCCGCCCATGGAGGGCGGCAGCGTCGTCCCGTGCGGCGAGGGCTTCACGTTCACGTTCGCCGCCCCCGGCAGCGCGCCGGCGACGTACCTCTACGACATCCCGCCGCGCCGTCTGACCCTGCTCGAGCCGCCGGCGGTCGTCCTGGACGACGTCACCGCGGAGCTGCGCGCGCTTCCGGCCCCGCCGGGCGCGAGGTGACGTACACGCTCGTCTCGCCGGCGGGCGCCCTGCCCGACGGGCCGCGGCCGACCCTCATCTTCGGCTACGGCGGGTTCAACGCCGCCTTCGTGCCCGACCTATCTCGGCAAGCTCGCTCCCTTCGTGCGAGGCCGGCGGCAACGTCGTCATCCCCAATCTCGCCGGGGGCGGCGAGTACGGCGAGGAGCAATGGCAGGCGGGTCGCATGGCCGCCAAGCAGGGCACCTTCGACGACCTCTACGCGATCGCCGAGGCTCTGGTCGCCGACGGCGTCACCACGCGCGGACCAGCTCGGCCTCGTGGGTGAGTCCAACGGCGGACTGCTGCGCGGCCGCGGCCGTCGCGCAGCGGCCCGACCTGTGGGGCGCCGTGTGCGTCCAGGTCCCGCTCGACGGACATGCTGCGCGCCCCGCTGGACCCGTTCGGCGCGGCCGTCACCATGGAGTACGGCGACCCGTCGTCACCCGACGACGCGCCGCGCCTCATGGCCTGGTCGCCGTACCACAACCTGCGCGAGACCGAGTATCCGCCGGTGCTCGTGTGGACCGCGCGAGAACGACTCGCGCTGCGCTCCGTGGCACGCGCGCAAGTTCGCGGCGCGCCTGCAGCAAGTCGAACCGCTGCGTCCAGCCCCGATCCTGCTGCGCGCCCGCGCCGACGGCGGCCACCTGAGCGTCGGCACCGACCCCGACCAGGTGGCCGAGTGGCTCGGCTTCCTGATGCCCGCGCTGGGGCTGCCGCTGCCGGGCGCGGCGCGGCAGCAGGCATGAGCGGCGGGCGAGTCCGAGGGAGGCGTGAGGAGCGACACCACGCCGAGCGTCGCCGACCGGCTCTGGCCTGAGGAGGCGCTCGAGGCCATCCACGCGGCCTCGCTGGAGGTGCTGGCCCGCGCCGGCGTCCGTGTCGAGTCGGCGCGCGCCCGGGACGTGCTGCTGAGGGCGGGCTGCCGCGAGGGTCCGGACGGGCGGGTGCTGGTCCCCGAGGGCGTGGTGACGGAGGCCCTGGCGGCGTGTCCGCCGTCGTTCGGGGTGGCCGCCGGCCCCGGCGGCCACGACCTTCTGGTCGACGCCGCAGCCGGCCCAGACCTACGTGCACAACGTCGGCGACACGCGCGACGCCGTCGACCCGCGCACGGGGGAGACGCGCCGTGCAGAGGTCGCCGACCTGGCGCGCATGACCCGCGTGCTCCACCACCTCGACAACGTCGACGCTATCGTGCCGCCGCATCAGCCTGCCGGGGTCCCAGACGTGCTCGAGGACCTGTACGCGCTGCTGGTGATGGCGGCGGAGACGCACAAGCCCGTGATCGGTCCCGGCATCTCCTCGTCGTTCCAGGTGCGCCACCTCCGCGAGATGTCGGTGGCGCGCACCGGCGCCGACGGGTCGGGCGGCCGTCACGCCTGCCTCTTCGGCTTCTCACCGGTCAGCCCGCTGCGGCTGGGCGGGGAAGTGAGCGAGGCGATGCTGGACGCGGCGGCGCTGGGCGGCGTCGCCTTCCTGGCGCTGCCGTGCCCGCAGATCGGCACCACGGCGCCGGGCAGCCTCAGCGCCGCCTTGGCGCTGCAGAACGCCGAGGCGCTCGCGGTGATCGCGCTCCTGGAGTCGGCGCAGCCGGGCGCGCCGGTGCTGTTCGGGGCGCGCCTCTCCGGCATCGACCCCCGGAGCGGCCGCTTCACCACCGGCACGCCCGAGATGGGCCTGACGGCCGTCGCCGCCGTGCTGCTGGCGCGGTCCTACGGCCTGGCGGCCGACTGTTTCGGCCCCACGAGCTGCGCGCGGGTGATCGACGCGCAGTTCGGCTGGCAACACGCCGTCAACGCCTTCCTCGGCCTCGTGGCCGCCCCGCGGTTCCTCAGCGGCGCCGCCGACATGCACTCCGCCGAGGGCACGTGTCCCGAGTCCGCCGTGCTCGACGACGAGATCCTCGGCGATCTGAGATACGCGTGCGGACCGCGGGCCTTCGATGGAGAGGCGCTGGACGTGGACGCCATCGTCGACGGCGCGCTGCGCGGCGGGTACCTGGGCGCGAAGCACACCCGCCGCTACCTGCGCGCCGAGCTGCGGCGGCCGGGCGTGGCCTTCGTCGGTGAGCGGCGCGAGTGGGCGGAGACGGGCTACGCGAGCGTGGTCGACGCGGCGTCGGAGCGGGCCGCGGAGCTCATCGCCAGAGGTCCGCTGGGTCTGGACGACGGGCTCGCAGCCATGTTCGCCGAGACGATGGCCGCCGCCGCGTCGGAGGCGGGGCTCGGCGAGTGGCCCGACCCCCGCGCGGTGCTCGCGGCCTCGCGGAGGTGCGCGCGTGAGGCCCGGCGACGTTCACGCTGCATCATGTGCACGTCCTCGAGCAGGACGGCGGCTTCTCCGCGGCCACGAGCGTCGTCGTCGAGGACGGCGTCGTGACGGCCGTCGCCGCCGGCGCCAGGGGTCCGGCCGGCGCCCCGGAGTACGACCTCAGCGGGCTCTGGCTCATGCCGGGCGTCTTCGACTGCCACGGCGCACGTGGGCTCTCGACCGTCGACTCCGGCGAGCTCCTGCGGACACCGGAGTCCTACGCCGTCCTGGAGACGGCCGTGAACCTGCGCAGGACGCTCGACGCCGGGGTGACCTTCGTGCGCGACCTGGGAGCATCGACGCCGGCGTCAAGAGGGCCGTCGCCGACGGGCTCGTGCCCGGGCCGCGCCTGCAGGTCGCGATCCGCCTGCTCAGCCAGACCGGCGGCCACGGGGACATGTACTCCGGCCGCATAGGCGTCGAGCCCGACCCGGTGTGGCGCTTCCTGATGACCACCGTGGACGGCGTGGAGAACATGCGCCTCGAGGTCCGCAGGCTGCTGCGCGACGGCGCCGACTGCATCAAGCTGTGTACCAGCGGGGGCGTCGTTTCGCCCCACGACACGCCGTTCGACGTGAGCTTCACCCCGGAGGAGATCGCCGTCGCCTGGCCGAAGCATCACGGCGACGGCGCCCGGTCGCGGTGCACGCGACCGGCGGGCGGGGCATCGACAACGCCGTGGCCGCCGGGGTGCGGTCCGTGGAGCACGGCACGCTGCTCACGGAGGAGCAGGCGGCCGCGATGGCTGCGGCCGGCTGCTGGCTGGTGCCGACCCTGAGCGTGCTCCGCGAGCTCATCGACGATGCGGAAGAGCCGGCCGCCGACGGCTTCGCGCCGTCGTACGCGCGGCGCAAGATCCTGGAGCCTGCGCGACCGGTTCGGCGACTGCGTGCGCGTGGCGCGTGCGGCCGGCGTTCGCATCGCGACCGGCTGCGACTGGATCGACCGGCGCCAGCACGGCAGGAACCTGGAGGAGCTGGCGCTGCTGCACGAGGTGCGGCATGCGAGCCGAGGAGGTCCTTCTGGCGGCCACAGCCGTCGGCGCCGAGCTGTGCGGCGTCGGCGACCGCTACGGGCGCCTGGCGCCCGGCTGCGTCTTCGACGCCGTGGTGCTCGGCGCCGATCCGTCGGACATGTCGGTGTTCCGCCGGCGAGAGACGGTGCTCGAGGTGTTCAAGGAAGGTGTCCCCTGCCGGACCGGCGCGGCGCTTCTCGCGGAGCGTCGCGCCGGTGGGGAGGGGGCGCCGTGAGGCGCCGGGGTGGACGCGTCTTGACGCGGGCCACCCGGCGCGGCAGCGGACCGTCGACGGCGGCCGGAGGGTCGCCGTCAATGAAAGGGGGAGGCGTGACAGCTCGTCAGTTGCAGAAGCAGGCGGCGGTGCTCGCCGTCATCGTGCTCCTGGTGGCGCTCGCCGCGCTCGCCGGGTGCGGCAGCGGGTCGGACGGGAGCTCGAGGGGACGGCACGGGAGGCAGCGGCTCCGCCAGCCCGTCGGCCGACCAGCCCATCTTCAGGCTGGGCTCCGTGAACGATCCCTACGACTCGCTCAATCCGTTCAACGCCCGGTACAGCAGTTCGTTCACGGCGATGACGCTCATGTACCCCAACCTCGTCGAGTTCTCGTCCGCGCTCGAGGCGATCCCCGACCTCGCCGACTCGTGGGAGTCGAGCGCCGACGGCCTGACCTGGACGTTCAAGCTGCACCCCGGCGCGGTGTGGACCGACGGTGAGCCCATCACCGCCGCCGACGTCGTGTTCACCATCGAGACGGTGCTGAAGTACAAGGACGACGCGAGCGCGTACCTCAACACGTTCATCCCCGTGGTGACGGGTGCGACCGCGGTCGACGACACCACCGTCGAGCTGACGCTGTCGGCGCCCTCGGCGACGCTGCTCTCCGACATGTACATGCTGCCCATCCTGCCGGAGCACGTGTGGGCGCCACTGGCCACGGGCGACGGCTCCCAGCTCAAGACGCCGATCAACGACCCGGCCAAGGAGGACGTCGTCGTGGCCGGCCCCTTCACCATCGAGAAGCTCGACCTGAAGGGCACGTCGATCTACAGGCGCGTCGACACCTTCTACGGGACCAAGCCGCTCATCACCGGCTACGGCTTCCAGCTGTTCACCAACGCCGATGCCGCGGTGCAGGCCCTCAAGACCGACCAGATCGACGCCGCCTACTTCCTGCCGGCCAGCAGCGCGACGGCCTTCCAGGAGGGCACCGGGTTCACCGTCCAGGGTTTCGGCCAGCTGCCGTGGTTCCTCGCCCCGAACTGCTCCAAGAACTACACGGCGCACCCCGAGATGCAGGACCCGAAGGTCCGTCAGGCGTTCTCGCTGGCCGTCGACAGGCAGCCCCTCATCGACGCCGTGAACCGCGGGTTCGCCGCCTCCGGCGGGTGGCCGCTGCTCGACGCTTATGTTCCCCAGTTCCTGTCGCAGCCCATGACCGATCCCGGCTCAGGACGTGGCCGCCGCGAACCAGCTGCTCGACGACCTCGGCTACGCCAAAGGCGGCGACGGTATCCGCGTCGCCGACGGCGTGAAGATGAGCTACGACATCCTGGTGTACGCGCCGTGGCGGGCTACGGACGGGCGCAGCGCCGAGCTCATCCGGCAGGACTTCGCCGCGATCGGGGTGGAGGCCAAGCCGAAGCTGCTGGACGACCCGTACACGGCCATGTGGGGCAACGACTACACGGACTACGCCTTCCTCCTGACGGCCTGGGGAGTCTCTCCCGACCCGTCGGGGATGCTGATCCTCTCCACCAGCGCCCTGCTCGGCAGCTCGAATCCTACAGGGTTACTCGGACCCCACCTTCGACAAGCTCTACGACGAGCAGCCGTCGGAGCTCGACCCCGAGAAGCGCAAGGCGATCATCGACGAGATGGCCGGCATGCTGCAGGACCAGCAGGTCTACATCCCGCTCTACGCCGGGCAGGTGATCACCGCGTGGAGCGACAAGTGGACCGGCGTCCAGGAGGCCGGCTCCCCGCTGGGCTTCTACATGCCGCTGAACAAGCAGATCTTCAACGCGCTGGCCGTGCAGCAGTGAGCTGAGAGCCTGCCGACTGCGGAGCGACCGTCGGCCGGGGCGGCCGGGCTTGGGCCCGGCCGCCCCGGCCGCTGGCGGCTCCGGTGCGGGGAGGTGCCGGGCCCGCAACGACCTTCGCCCGGTGTCCGGTTCGGTGAACGCCTCCACGATGCCGGCCCGGCCGCGGCGAGCGCGCTCTCGCCGTCGGCGGCCACCCGCAGCGGGACCTCCCCGTCCATCCGCATGCGCAACAGGAGCCGGCCTCCAGCGCCTCGACGGCCCACACCAGGTCCGCCATCGAGCGTCCCGGACGAGCCTTCGACCGGCGTAGCGCACGATCGCCGCGAGCAGCTCGCCGGTCTCGGCACGTAGCGCTCGTTGGCGGGGCGGTCGCCGGCGGCAACGTCCCCCGGCCGCCGCGAGCGCGCCCAGGCCGATCATGAGGAACATGGACGGCTCGGCGAACGACTCGCGGAAGTCCACCTCGATGGTCTCGGCGAGCACGGCGCGCCATGGCAGTTTCCGCGCCAGACCGTCAAGTGTCGCGGCGCGCACCCGGTCGATGCCCGGCGTGGCCGCCTGGTCGAGGATACGGGAGAGCAGGTCCGCCTGGAACTCCGCCGGGTGGGCCAGATGTTGTACACGGCCCCGGTGGTCATGGCGCGCCCGTCCGCGCCGTTCCCGCCGGCCCGGTTCGCCTCTTCGAGCACGTCCGTGAAAAGGACGTCGGCGAGCGGATTCACGGAGGCGCCGTAGTCGCCGGCCACGCGCGCCTCAACCAGCCGCACCGCCGCCGCCAGCAACAGGTCGCGGGTCTCTTCGCGTGTGTCGCCGTCGCGCGACGCCGTGTTTGCCCATAGACACCTCCTCGCCGAAAGGCTACCATGCACAGCGTAGATTCCCTACGCATTCGCTCTACGGTGTCAATGCGGTCGCGCGTGTCGCGCGCGACCGCGGTCCAGTCATCAAGAGGGCGAATCGGCGGCGGTGCGCCGGCGCGCATCAAGGAGGCGGACACGACCGGAACCCGCATATCTGGCGTAGGCCACGCGCGGCTGGTGGCGGCGCTCGCCCCCGTCGTGCTGGTGGCGGTCGCCGCCACCGGCTGCGGCGGGACTCCGGGGCGCCGGGACCACCGGCTCGGCCAGCCCCAGCGGCGACCAGCCGGTCTTCAGGCTGGGCACCGTGGGCATATCCTACGATTCGCTGAACCCGTTCGTCGGCGTGTACGCCCAGGACTACGCGGCGTGGATGCTGATGTACCCTAACCTCGTCCAGTACACCAACGACCTCGAGGCCCAGCCCTGATCTTGGCGGAGTCGTGGACCACGAGCGCGGACGGCCTCACGTGCAACGTTCGCACTCAAGTCCGGCGCGGTCTGGACGGACGGTAAGCCCATCACGGCCGGCGACGCGGCCTTCACCATCAACACCGTCGTTACGCTGCAGGGTGGCGCGGCCGCCGCGCTCAGCCCGTTCGTTCCCGGCATCGAGAGCGCCACGGCCGTCGACGACACCACGCTCGTGGTCAAGGTCGGCGCGCCGTCCGCGGCACTCCTCGCCAACCTGTTCCAGCTCCCCATCCTTCCCGAGCAGTTCTGGCTGTGTACGCCGAGGGCGACGGGGGCAAGCTGAAGACCGCGACCATGGACCCCGCCAAAGAGACGGTCGTCGCGGCGGGACCCTTCACCATCGAGAAGCTGGACCTCAAGGGCGCGACGATCTTCAAGCGCGTGGACACGTTCTACGGCCCCAAGCCGCTGATGACGGGCTACGGCTTGCAGCTGTTCACCAATGTGGATGCGGCGATCCAGGCCCTCAAGGCCGGCCATATCGACGCCCTTACCAATTCCCGCCCACGCCCGCCGAGAGCGGTGAAAGCGACGCCCTCTTCAGACCCAGGGGATCGCGGTAGCATCCCTCCTACCTCGTCGTCAACTATCCGAGTCAACAACAAGAAACACCCTGAGTTGCCCGACCTGAAGGTGCGCCACGCCCTCGATACTGGCCGTCGACCGCGCGGCGCAGATCTACACGGCTTACAGCGACTTTGCCATGCCCGGGGGCTCGTTCTCCTTCCCCCTGTACGCGCCCAAGTTTATGTCGGCGGAGGGCCCAGTCACCGAGCGCGATGTCGACCAAGGCGAACTAGATCCTCGACGACCTGGGCTTCGCCAAAGGTAGTGACGGCATCCGAGTCGCCGACGGGGTGAAGATGGAGTACACGGTCCTCGTCGGCACAGCGAACCGGCGCCATCAAAACGCCGCCTTCGGAGAATCCTCGCAGCAGGGCCTCGCCGAAATAGGCATCGGCCTGGAGCGAAGGTCCTCGACAACCAGGTCCACGCTCATTATCGCCGCGCCGAGAGCCCTACACGGACTACGACATGACGTTCCTCGATATCGGGCCTCACGCCCGACCCGGACAGGTCCGCACTCCTCTCGACCACCACCATGCTCGGCGCGTAACTTCACCGGCTACTCCAATCCCGCAGTACGACGACCTCTGACTCAACAGACGAGCGCGATAGACCCCGACAAGCGCAAGGGGATCATCGACCAGATGGCGGCCATGCTCGCAGCAGGACCAGGTCTATCAGGCCCATCTGCGACATCCAGATGGTCATGGCGGGGAGAAAGGCGTGGCAGGGGGTACCCGACGCGGGCGGCCCCTTCGGCTATACAGATATCGGAACAAGGGCCCAGTTCAACCGCTCTGGCGGTAAGCAGTAAGGGGCGGCAGGAGAGCCGGACGCAATATGACTCTGCTCGAGGGCGTTGAGCAAGCGCCAGAAGTACGTCGTGCGTCGCGCCGGGAGCGCGCTGCTGATCGCCTTCGTCGCGATCGGCTTCAGCTTCGTGCTGTTCCGCGTGCTCCCGGGCGACGCAGTCTCCGAACTTCGGTCGCGTCCCCAACATCACCCCCGAGATGTGGGGCCGCCATCCGGCCCAGTTCGGATCGACCGGCCGCTGACCGCGCAGTACGTCCTCTATCTCGGGGAAGCTGGCCCGCGGCGACCTCGGTGTCTCGCTACCAGACGCAGCAGCCGGTGCTCGGGACCTCCTGACGTCGGTACGCAACACCATTCCCATGTTCCTCGCCGGCGCCGGTCGCCATACTCGTCGGGACCCTTGTCGGGGTGACCAGCGGGTACCGCCAGGGCAACCCGCGAGACCGCCTCATCACCGGCTCCGCCATGCTCCTCTATCCGATGCCCATCCAGTGGCTCGCCCTGTTCCTGCTCGTCTGGCCTCGCCGGCTGGTTGCCCAATCCGGCATGAGCGATCCCTACCTCTTCGATGCCGGGCCCTGGCAGGTGGTCGTCGACCGCGCCCGCCACATGCTGCTGCCGGCGACCTGCGTCGCGCTCATGCTCTTCGGGTCCTTCGCCCTCGTCGTGCGCAGCTCGCAGCTCGAGGCGCTCGGCGACGACCACGTGCTCACCGCGCGCGCCAAGGGCTATCGCAACCGCCGCATCGTGTGGCGTGAGGCGTTCCGCTCGGCGATGCTGCCCCTGGTCACCCTCTCTACCCTCACGCTCGGGTGGGTCATCGGCGGGGACCATCCTCGTGGAGTCGGTCTTCACCTGGCCCGGCGTGGGTCTCGCCACGGTGCAGGCCGTGGCGGCGCGCGACTACCCGCTGCTCCAGGGCATCTTCCTCGTCGTCACCGTCTCCGTCGTGGGCTTCAACTTCCTCGGCGACGTGCTGCACTCGGTGCTCGACCCGCGGGTCGTCGAATGAGGCTGGCCCGCCTCCTCCTGCGCCGCCCCACGATCGTCGCCGGGATCGTCATCGTCGCGCTCTTCACGGCGGTCGCGCTGCTCGCGCCCGTGCTCGAGCCCTACTCGATCACGCGCCCCAGCGGCGCCCCTTCGAGCCGCCCTCGGCGGCCCACTGGATGGGCACGGACGACGCCGGCATCGACATGCTACCTCGTAATCGCCGGCGCCCAGAACTCGATGCTCGTTGGCTTCGCCGCCGCGTTCGTCGCGGTACTGATCGGCGGGACGCTGGGCATCGTCGCCGGTACAAGGGGAGCTGGGAGAGACCACCGTCACCGGCGTCACCGACTTCTTCCTCGTCATTCCGGGCCTGCCTCTGATGATCGTCTGGCCGCGCTCTTCGGGCAGACCATCTACCACATCGTGCTCGTGATCGGTCTGCTCAGCTGGATGAGCGTGACCTACGTGGTGCGCGCCCAGGTGCACACGCTCAAGGAGCGCGGCTTCGTCGCCCGGCGAGGACCTGGGCGCCGGCGATCTCTACATCATCCGGCGCCACATCCTCCCCCACGTGGCCCCGTTGCTCGTGGCTCAGACGGTGCTCACCGTCGCCTCCGCGGTCTTCTTCGAGGCGGCGCTCGCCTTCATCGGGCTCGGCGACCCACGCGTGTCCTGGGGCACCATCATCGAGAACGCCTTTCTGCACTCGGCCGTCTCCTCCGGCGCCTGGTGGGCGATCGTGCCGCCCGGCATCTGCATCGCCCTCGTCGTGCTCGGCGGCTTCCTCGTCGGCCAGGGCGTGGAAGAGGCCATGAACCCGCGCCTCGGCACGCCCACGTCTCGCCGAGCTGTACCGCCGGCGCCGCGCGACGGCGGAGGACGAGGCGTGAGCGTGCTCGAGCTCACCGGCCTTCACGTGTGGTTCGACGCCCCGGACGGCCGGTCCGCCCACGCCGTGCGGGGCGTCGACCTCGCGGTCGGGGCCGGCGAGCGCGTCGGCGTGCTCGGCGAGTCGGGCTGCGGCAAGACCACCCTGATCCTCGCGGCCATGGGCCTGCTGCCCTCGTTCGCGGCGGTCGCGGGCAGCGTGCTGCCTCGACGGCGTCGAGGTGCTCGCGCGCGGCGAGGAGAGTGCCCGGGCCGTCCGCTGGACGCACGCCGCCATGGTCTTCCAAGGGGCCATGAGCGCCCTCAACCCGGTCTACCGGGTCGGCAAGCAGATCGCCGACCCCATGGTGGTGCACGGGCAGCGCTCGAAGGCCGAGGCCCGAGCGCGCACCGGCGAGCTGCTCGAGCTCGTCGGCCTGCCCGCGAGTGTCGCCCGCCGCTACCCGCACGAGCTCTCGGGCGGCATGCGCCAGCGCGCTGTGATCGCCATGGCGCTCGCCTGCGACCCCAAGGTGCTCTTCGCCGATGAGCCCACCACGGCCCTGGACGTCGTCGTGCAGGCGCAGATCGGCGACCTCCTCGCGGAGCTCGCCGACAGGCTGGGGCTCGCCCTCGTCATGGTCACCCACGACATAGGCATGATCGCCGAGACCAGCGCCCGGGCGGTCGTCATGTACGCCGGCGTGATCGTCGAGGACGGCCCCACCTTCGATGTGCTCACGGAGCCGCGCCACCCGTACACGCGGCTGCTCCTCGAGGCCACGCCGGTGGTCAACCGCGACCGTCCGCTCGTCTCCATCCCCGGCACGCCGCCGCGCCTCGACGAAGCCGTCAGCGGCTGCGCCTTCGCCGCCCGCTGCCCGCACGTGTTCGCGGCCTGCTCCGTGCGGCCGCAGCTGTCTGGCGAGGGCACGCCGCCGCCTGCCACGCCCTGGAGCAGGGGAGGCTCGCGTGAGCGCCGGCCGCCTCAGCCCCCGGCGACCACGCGCGGCCCGGCGACGGCGAGCACCTCCTCGAGGTGCGAGACCTCTCCGTGCACTTCACGCTGAAGCGCTCGTTCTCCGACCGCCTCGCGATCGCGGCGGGCAGGTGGCCCGCGCCGTCGACGGGGTGTCGCTCGCCCTCGACCGCGGCGAGCTCCTCGCTCTCGTCGGCGAGTCGGGCTCGGGCAAGACCACAACGGCGCTCGCCGCCCTGCGCCTGCTCGACCCCACTGCCGGCGCCGTGCTGCTCGACGGTCGCGACGTCACCGCGCTGTCGCACCGTGAGCTGCGCCCGCTGCGCCGCCGCGCCCAGCTCATCCACCAGGACCCGTACGCCGCCCTCGATCCTCGCCTGCGCACCCGTGACCTCATCGCCGAGGCCCTGCGCATCCACGGGCTCGCGCCCTCGGAGGAAGCGGAGCGCGCGGTGGTCCACGACGCGCTGGAGAAGGTCGGCCTCACCCCGTTGAGACCTTCGCGGAGCGCTACCCGCACCAGCTCTCCGGCGGTCAGCGCCAGCGTGTGGCCATCGCCGGCAGCCTGGTGCTCGGCCCGTCCTGCTCGTGGCCGACGAGCCCGTCTCTATGCTCGACGTCTCCGTGCGCGCCGGTATCCTGCAGCTGCTCGACAAGCTCCGCCGCGACGAGGGCGTCGGCATCCTGATGATCACCCACGACCTGGCCACGGCGGCGCACGTCTCCGATCGGGTCGCGGTCATGTACCACGGCAACCTCGTCGAACTCGGGCCTGCCCGCACCGTCATCGATGCGCCACAGCACCCGTACACGCAGGCGCTCATCTACGCCGTGCCGCGCGTGCACCGCGAGGAGGAGCGCGTGCGCACCTTGCCCGGCGAACCGCCGGACGCGGCGCACGTGCCGTCCGGTTGCCGCTTCCACCCACGCTGCCCGCTCTGCGAGGAGCGCTGCCGCAGCGAAGTGCCGACGCTGTTGCCGGCCGCCGGCGAACCGGGCGTGCTGCGTGGCCTGCCATCTGAGATCGGACGGCGCGGTCGCGCCGCGTCCGTCCGGAGAGGAGCCGCGACCGTGAAAGTCTCGATAGGCGACGTGTCACTGTGGTTCGACGTGCTCAACGCCGGGCTGGTCACGGACGGCCCGGTCATGCGTGAGAAGCCGGTGGTGCTGGCCCTCCACGGGGGCCCCGGCTTCGACCACACCGACTTCAAGGACATCCTCGAGCCGTTCTTCGACCTCGCGCAGGTGGTGATGTACGACCACCGCGGCAACGGGCGCAGCGACGACGGCGATGTGGCCCGGTGGAACCTCGAGCAGTGGGGCGACGACGTGCACGCCTTCTGCGGCGCGCTCGGCATCGAGAAGCCGTTCGTGCTGGGCTGGAGCTTCGGTGGCATGGTCGCCCAGTCGTACGCGTCGCATCACCCGGACGCGATCGGCGGCCTTATGCTGCTCTCCACCGCCCCGCGCATCTCGGAGGAGCAGTTCGGGCCGGTCTTCGAGCGGGTCGGCGGCCCGGAGGCGCGCGAGATCGTGCGGCGCTTCCTCGTGGATCTCGACGAGAGCGCGTTCGACGAGTACACCCGCGTCTGCCTCCCGTACTACACCGTCAAGCGCGATCCCCTGCACCTGAGCTACCGCGAGACTCGACCCATCATCCGGACCGAGGTGACCCGCCACTTCTTCACCGGGGAGGCCTGGCGGATGGACCTGCGTCCCGGGCTTACCGCGGTCACATGTCCGACGCTGATCCTCAACGGCGTGCACGACCCCATCACGCCGCCGGAGTGCTCCGACGAGCTCGCGGCGGCGCTGGCCGGCGCGCCGGTGACGCGCGTGATCGGACAGGCCAGCTCGCACGACGTACCCGAGGACGAGCCCGAGCTGTTCGAGGGCGCCGTGCGTGACTTCCTGAGCGGCTGTCTGGCGGCGCGGGAGGCGCAGTGAGCGCCGCCGCGGGTCCTTCGTTCGCCCTGCGCCACGCGTGTGTGCTTGAACAGGACGGCGGCTTCTCCGGCGAACAGGACGTGGTCGTCGAGGGCGGCATCGTGACGGAGGTCGGCACCGGCCTTACTGTCCCGGAGGCACGCCGGTCTACGACCTGAGTGGCCTCTGGCTGATGCCCGGCGTCTTCGACTGCCACGCCCACATGGCGTCCTCCACGGTGGACGAGCGTGAGCTGCTGCGCACGCCGCTCTGGTACGCCACGCTGGAGACGGCCGTGAACCTGCGCAAGACGCTCGACGCCGGAGTCACCTTCGTGCGGGACGCGGGAGGCACGGACGCCGGCTGCGAAGCGCGCCGTGGAGGATGGCCTCGTGGCCGGCCCACGGCTGCAGGTCGCGATCGTCCTGCTGAGCCAGACGGGCGGCCACGGCGACACCTACTCCGAGCGCGTGGGCGTGGACCCCGACCCGGTCTTCGGCCATCTCCTGACCACCGTCGACGGCGTCGACGACATGCGCGTCACGGTGCGGCGCCTGCTGCGCGACGGCGCCGATTGCATCAAGCTCTGCACGAGTGGGGGCGTGGTCTCCCCCACGACACGCCCTGGGACACGAGCTTCACCACCGAGGAGATCGCCACCGCCGTCTTCGAGGCCGGCCGGCGAGGAAAGCCGGTGATGAGCCACGCCATCGCCGGCGAGGGCATCGACCTGGCCGTCGCCTGCGGGATCCGCTCGATCGAGCACGGCACGATGCTGACCGAGCGTCAGGCGGCCGCGATGGCGGCTGCCGGCTGCTGGCTGGTCCCGACACTGTCCATCGTCAACGACCTGATCGAGACGGCCTCGGCCAAACGGAGCGAGGAGTCGGTGGCGGCCCCTTCGTACGCCATCAAGAAGGTGCTGGAGCTGCGCGACTCGTTCGGCGAGTGCGTGCGCATCGCCCGCGACGCCGGCGTGCGTATCGCCACCGGCTGCGACTGGATCGACCGCCGCCAGCACGGCCGCAACCTCGAGGAGCTCGCGCTGCTCCGCGAGGCCGGTCTCACGGTCGAGGAGACGCTGCTGGCTGCGACCGCGAGCGGGGCCGAGCTCTGCGGCGTCGGCGACCGCTACGGGCGAGTCGCGCCCGGCTACGTCTTCGACGCGATCGTGCTCGGCTGCGACCCCTCGGACGCGGCGGTCTTTCGCGACAGGGGGACCGTTCGCGAGGTGTTCAAGGGCGGGGTCGCCTGCCGCAGCGACGGCGACCTTCTTGCGGACGTGGGCCGGCGTCGGCCGAGCCGCCGGCGGGCGGCCTAAGGTGTCCGCCTCCATCCCGCGCTCTCCCGGCGTGACGCACACACGGGCGATCGTCGTCGGCGTGACGGCGACGCGTCGGGCGGCTCCGGAGGGCGGCCTGATCGCGCCGCCCGAAGGGCGCCGCAGGGCGGTCCCCTCCGGCGGCCCGGCGCCCGGCTCCGGGGCAGCCCCGGTGACGCCGGTCGCACCCGGGTGTTGTATCCAGCGCCAGAACGTCGCATACTGCACGCGTCTTGTGGGGAAGTGATATATCCATATCACTTCCGGTCAGCTCCGGGCGGCGGAAGGCTGAGCGTGGGCGACGCTCCGGCCCCGGGAAAGGATGTGAGCGACCGTGACCGACTTCCTTACTGTCGACCTGACGACGGGCTCCGCGATCCAGGGACCCCTGGATCCCGCGTTCGTGGCGGTGGGGGGCCACGGTCTCACCTCGGCCATCGTGGAGAGGGATGTCGAACCGACGGCCGACCCGCTCGGCCCGGGCAACGTCCTGGTTTCGCCGCCGGCGTCTTCGCCGGCACGTCGGTGCCGAACGGTCACCGGCTCTCGGTGGGCGGCAAGAGCCCGCTCACCGGCGGCATCAAGGAGGCCAACTCGGGCGGCTCGGCGGCGCGCTCGCTCGCGCAGCTCGGCCTGCGCGCGCATGGAGCTCACCGGCTGCGCGGCCGAGCTCAGCGTGCTCGAGGTGGGCGCGGGCGGGGCGAAGCTGGTGCCCGCGCCCGAGCTCGCCGGCCTCGGCTCCTACGCCACAGTCGACCTGCTGAGGGAGAAGTACGGCGACAAGGTCTCGTTCATCTGCATCGGCCCGGCCGGAGAGCTGCAGATGAAAGCCGCCGCCGTCATCGTCACCACCGCCGACCACTACCTGCGCGCCGCCGCCCGCGGCGGCCTCGGCGCCGTGATGGGGTCCAAGAACCTCAAGGCCATCGTCATCGACGGCGCCGGCGGGCCGGGCGTGTCCGTGGCCGACCCGGCGGCGCTCAAGGATGCCTCCAAGGCCCTCACCACCGGCATCCTCTCGCACCCTGCCATGGCCGCGCTCGAGGCGCTCGGCTCCGCCTTCCTCATCAACGTGACCCAGTCCATGGGCTGCCTCGCCACGAAGAACTTCTCCGCCGGTACCTACGAAAACGCGGAGAACATCACCGGCGAGCACATGGTCGAGCTCATGAACGCGCGCCCCATGGCCGACCCCAAGCACAGCTGCATGCGCGGCTGCATCATCAACTGCTCGCAGGTGTACACCGACGAGGACGGCACCCCCATCACCTCCGGCCTGGAGTTCGAGACCATCGGCCTCGTGGGCTCCAACTGCCTCATCGACGACATCGACCAGGTGGCGCGCATCGATCGCCTGTGTGACGACCTCGGGCTCGACACCATGGATGTCGGGGCCGCCATGGGCGTGGCGATGGAGGCGGGGCTCCTGGCGTGGGGCGACGGCCAGGGCGCCTACGACATGCTCAGCAAGCTGACCGGCGGCGACGAGAACGCCAGGCTGCTGGCCAGCGGCTGCGCCGTCACCGGCAGGGCGCTGGGCGTCTCGCGCGTCCCCGCCGTGAAGGGCCAGAGCTTCGCGGCCTACGACCCGCGCGTGCTCAAGGGCACCGGCACGACGTATGCGACGGCCCCACAGGGCGCGGACCACACTTGCGGCAACGCCCTGCCCAGCCCGGCGAACCCGGCGTACGACCCGGCGTCGCCCGAGGGCCAGGCGCAGATCTCGGAGTTCCTGCAGTGCTACTTCGCGGCGATCGACTCACTCGGCATGTGCCTGTTCGCGACGCTCCCGGCCCTCGACATCCCCGAGCTGCAGGGGCTCATGGTCGATGCGGCGCGAGCCGTCACCGGCGAGGACCTGCCCGACGACTTCCTCATCAGCATGGGCGACACGGTCGTGCGTGGGGAGCGGGAGTTCAATCGCAGGGCGGGGTTCACGGCTGCGGACGACAGGCTCCCGTCGTTCGTGATCGAGGAGGCCGTGCTGCCGTCGGGCAACCGCTACGACGTGGCGGAGGCCGACATCGACGCCATGTTCGCAGGCTGAGGGAGGGGAGCCGTCCCGATGCCACAGGAGACCCGGTCCGCTGCGAAGAAGCGCCAGACGGCGGACGGCGTCAACAGCTCCGAGCGCGGCGACGCCTTCGTGGTCCGGGCGCTCGCCAAGGGGCTCGGCATGCTGGGTCTCTTCGACGCCGTCCACCGCGAGTGGACGCTGGACGAGATGGTCGCCGAGCTTCAGCTGCCGCGCATGACCGGGTACCGCATGGCACGCACGCTGCAGAGCGCCGGCTATCTGGTGACCGACCGCACCAGCGGCCGCTACCGGCTCGGGCCGGCACTGCTGGCGTCGACCTACCTGTCCGAGGGGTACGCCGAGCTGGTCACCATCGCCCGTCCGTACATGGAGGCGCTGGTGGCCGAGACCGGTGAGTCGGCCACGCTGGCGGTCGATGTGGACGGGGTCGCGGTGTGCGTCGACATGGTCGACTCCCCGCGTCCGCACAAGCGCGAGGTCGCCGTGGGCCGCGTCATCGGTGACACGGCCAACGCCCACGGCAAGATGTTCGCGGCCTCGCTGCCGGACGAGGAGCGGGCGCGCGTTGTGGCCACGCCTCACGCGCGCCTCACGCCCCGTACCATCACCGACCCCGACGAGCTGGCGGCCGAGCTGGAGCGCGCCCGTCGCGAGGGCGTGGCTCTCGACCTGGAGGAGCGCAACGTGGGTACCTGCGCAGTCGCGGCGCCCGTCTGCGACCAGGTCGGACGGGTCATAGGGAGCATCGGGGTGGTCGTCCCGACCGGCCGCTTCGGGCCACCCGAGCGGGAGGCGTGCATCGAGGCCGTGAAGAGAAGTGCCGCGGAGCTCTCGGCGTATCTGGGATACGCCGGCAGCACGCGCCGCTAGACAGGCGCGACGGGCAGAGCGAGCGGCGCGCCGCGAGGGCACGGCCCAGTGAGCGTACGTGCGACGGCGGCCGGGGGCGCAGCGCCTCCGGCCGCCGTCGCACGTACGGCCCGCCGTCCGGGCTTGTTCCGCGCGATGGCGAGGGCGGCCCGTTCCCACTTGAACTGAGGCTCCCGATGCCCTAGGCTCAGGTCTGCAAAAAGTGATATGTGAATACCATTAGGAGCTCACCGCGCGTGCCACCAGCGAAGGGAACGTAGCGGCGATCGGAGCCGGGACGATGGGTCCGGCGCGGGCGATCCTCGGCATCACCAGGACATGACAGAGATGGAAGGGACACGCTGACCATGGAAGACATCTTCTCGCTGAAGGGCAGGAACGCCGTGGTCCTCGGGGCCGGCGGCATGGGCACGGCCATCGCCGCCGGGCTACTCCGCTACGGCGCCCGGCTCGAGATGGCCGACCGCGATGCGGCGGGTCTGGAGCGGAGCGTCAACGCCCTCGCCAAAGCGGGGCACGGCGCTGTCTTCACCCACGAGGTGGACGCCACCGACGAGGACAGCATGCAGGGGCTCGTCGACAAGACGGTGGGGAACATGGGCAGCGTCGACATCCTCGTCAACGCCCTGGGTTACAACTTCAAGGCGCACGCCACCGAGTACCCCATGGACGAGTGGGACAAGCTGTTCGCCGTCAACGTCAAGGCCGTGATGATGGCCTGCAAGCTGTTCGGCGCGCACATGATCCAGCAGGGTGGCGGCAAGATCATCAACCTCTCGTCGGTGCGCGACGACCGCGGCGCCCTCGGCGGCAACGCCGGGTACTGCGCCACCAAGGGCGCCGTCAAGATGATCACCAAGCAGCTCGGCGTCGAGTTGGCGCCGTACAAGGTCTACGTCAATGCGCTGGGTCCGATCATCACGAGGACGCCGATGACGGCCGAGCGCATCAAGCAGGACTCCTCGCGGTACGAGCGCATGTTGCTCAACGTGCCGATGGGCCGCATGGCCGACGTCGAGGACCTTGTCGGCCCGGCCGTGTTCCTGGCCTCGTCGGCCTCCGACTTCATCACCGGCACCGTCCTGTACGTCGACGGCGGGATGATGGCCTACGCGTGAGATGAGGGATCACGCCGGCAGAGAAGCCGCCGCAGGCGAGCTCTCGTGCGGTGCGGCGCAGCGGCACCGCACATCTGACGTCGTCATCGTCTCGGCCGTGCGCACGGCGCTCGGCCGCATCGGCGGCTCGCTCAGGGACGTCCAACCCGAGGAGCTCGGGCGGATCGTCATCGAGGAGGCGGTCAAGCGCGCCGGCGTACGACCGGCCGAGGTGGACGAGGTGATCCTCGGCCAGACCAAACAGAGTGCCGACGCCGCCAATCTGGCGCGGGTGGCGGCGCTCAAGGCCGGCTTGCCCGTCGAGGTGCCGGCCTACACGGTCATGCGCCAGTGCGGCTCCGGCCTGCAGGCGGTGCACAACGCCGTGCAGGCCATCTGGTGCGGCGAAACTGAGGTCGTGGTCGCCGGAGGGGTCGAGAGCATGAGCCTGGCGCCGTACTACCTGCGCGGCGCCCGCTTCGGCTTCGGCGCCGGCAACAGCGTCGTCGTCGACTCCAACACCGAGAGCCAGCAGCGCTCGCAGCCGTACGAGGTGTACGGCGACCTCACGATGGGCCTGACGGCGGAGAACCTCGCGGAGAAGTACGACATCCCGCGCGAGGCGCAGGACGCGTACGCCCTGCGCAGCCAGGAGCGCGCCTTCGCGGCCATCGAGGGCGGGCGGTTCCGGGACGAGATCGTCCCGGTGCAGCTCCCCGCCCACAAGGGGCCGCCCCAGGTATTCGATACCGACGAGTTCCCGCGCCGCACCAGTCTGGAGCAGCTGGCGGCGCTCGCGCCGGCGTTCAAGGAGGGCGGCACCGTGACGGCCGGCAACTCGTCCGGCCGCAACGACGGCGCCGCCTGCCTGGTGCTCATGCCGGCCGCGACGGCGCGCGAGCGCGGCCTCGAGCCGCTGGCCACCGTGCGCGCGCAGGCCGTGGCCGCCGTCGACCCGCGGTTCATGGGCATCGGGCCGGTCCCGGCAGCGCGCACGGCGCTGCAGAAGGCCGGCCTCAACTTCGCCGACGTCGGCCTCATCGAGGTCAACGAGGCCTTCGCCGCGCAGACGCTCGCGGTCGTGCGTGAGCTCGGCCTCGACCAGGACATCACCAACGTCAACGGCGGCGCCATCGCCCTGGGGCACCCCCTGGGCTGCTCCGGCGCCCGCATCCTCACCACCCTGCTGTACGAGATGCGCAGGCGCGGCACGCGGTACGGCCTCGCGAGCATCTGCATCGCCGGCGGCCAGGGTATGGCCACCATCGTGGAGGCCGCCGGCTGACCGCGGCCTTCACCGCCGGGAGTCACAGCCTCCCCGTCCCAAGGAGAGTGAACCAGATGATCGGAACGATGAAGGAGAGAGAGGGTCTCACGGCCGGTGTCGTGACCGACCCGTACACCGGACTCGAGCTCTACGAGCTCAGCCACGTGTGGGGCCACGGTGTGCCGTCGGAGCCGGGCCAGACCGACGTGCGCATGGTGCGCGCCGTCAAGCACGCCCAGCACGGCGTGCTGGCCTGGCGCGTCACCACGAGCCTGCACACCGGTACGCACATGAACGCGCCCATCCATCTCGTCCAGAAGGGCGCCGACCTGGCCGCCGTGTCGCCGGACCGCCTGTTCGGCAACGGCGCCGTGATCGACGTCCCCAAGCAGGCCTGGGAGCTCGTCACGGCCGCCGACCTCGAGGCCGCCTCGCCGGCCGTGAAGGACGGCGACGTCATCGTCGTCGTCACCGGCTGGCACCACAGGTACTCCGACGGCCTCGAGTACTACGGCCAGGCGCCGGGCCTCACGAAGGACGCCGCCGAGTGGCTTATCGCGAAGAACCCGAAGTTCGTGGCCGTGGACACGCCCTTCGTGGACGCCCCGCTGGCGACCCACATGGGTCCGCACCGCGGCGGCCCGCAGATGAAGCGCCTCGCGCCCGAGTACGCCGCCGCGACCGGCGGCGACGCCAAGAAGGACTTCCCCGAGCTGTACCCGGCCCACAGGACCATCCTCGCCGCCGGCATCCCGACGGTCGAGCAGGTCGGCGGCGACGTCGACCTCGTCAAGGGCAAGCGCGCGACCCTCGCCGCCACGCCCTGGAAGTTCGAGCACGGTGACGCCTGCCCCGTGCGCCTGGTCGCCATGATCGACCCGTCCGGCACCTGCCGTATCGGCGCCGGCGCGTGACGGCCGCGGACGAGAAGGGACACGACACGATGAGCCTCAAGGTCTACAACCTGAGCCACACGTTCACGCAGTTCATCCCGGAGTGGCCGTCCACGCCGAGCGTCAACGTGAAGGTGAGCAAGTTCCACGCCAAGGACGGCGTCTACGAGGTGGAGTGGGAAGGCATCATGCACCGCTGCACGCACATGGACGCCCCCCTGCACGTCACCGAGAACACCCCCAGCATCGGCGACTACCCGCTGTGGCGCCTGTTCGGCACCGGCGTGTGCGTCGACATCCCCAAGGAGAAGTGGGGCGTGATCACGCCCGAAGACCTGGAGAACGCGACGCCCGCGATCCAGGAGGGCGACATCGTCATGATCAACACCGGCTTCCACCGCCTGTGGGCCGACACCGACGAGTACTTCGCCTACGGCTGCGGCATGGGCGCCGCGGGCGCCCAGTGGCTCGTGGACAAGAAGGTCAAGATGGTCGGTTACGGCCACCAGGCCAACGACCACCCGATCGCCACGAAGCTCGTCGACCACGGTCTCGGGCCGTCACAGCCGCACCTCATCGACGAGTACAAGGCCGAGACCGGCCGTGACCCCAAGGAGGACTTCCCGAGCTGGGAGCCGGCGCACAAGATCCTCATGTGCCAGGGCGGCATCCCGGGTATCGAGAACGTCGGCGGCGACCTCGACGAGGTCACCGGCAAGCGTTGCACCATCATGGCCTTCCCCTGGCGCTGGCCCGGCGGCGACGGCTGCATGGTGCGTATCCTCGCGGTGATCGACCCCGACCAGACCTTCCGTTTCGAGAGTGGGAAGTGACATGAGCGACATCCTGAACGGCGTCAGAGTCATCGAGATGGGGCACGTCGTGGCCGTGCCCGCGGCCTCGTCCATGATGGGCGACTGCGGCGCCGACGTGATCAAGATCGAGCCCCTCACCGGCGACCAGTCCCGCACCTTCCGCGGCACCGACATCAACCCTGGTTTCTACCTGCACAACCGCAGCAAGAAGAGCATCGCCATCGATCTGCGGCAGCAGGCGGGCAAGGACATCGTCTACAAGATGGTCGCCGACCACGACGTGTTCCTGACCAACTACCAGGCCGGCTCGCTCGGGCGCCTCGGGCTCGACTACGAGACCCTGGTGGGCTACAAGGCCGACCTCATCTACGGCATCGTCTCCGCCTACGGCACCGTGGGCCCCGACAAGGACATGCCCGGGTACGACTTCGCCGCCGGCTGGGCGCGGTCCGGCATCCAGGACATGCTCAGCGCGCCCGGCAAGCAGCCGCCGGCCTCCCGGCCCGGCATCATCGACCGCGTGTCGAGCATGCAGATCTTCGGCGGCATGTGCGCGGCGCTCTACCACCGCGAGCACACCGGCGAGGGCCAGAAGGTCGAGTTCAACCTGTACCACACCGGCGTGTGGATGGTCGGCGCCGACATCATGGACGCGCTCATGGGGCTGCCGCTGCGGCGCATCGACCCCGAGAAGTCCGACAACCCGTTCTACGACGTGTACCAGTGCAAGGACGGGCGCTGGCTGCAGCTCACGGCCGCCGACCGCTACGCCAAGGCGCACGACCCGGTCGGGGCCAAGTTCTGGCAGTCGTTCTGCCGCGTGCTCGACCGTCCGGACCTGGCCGAGGACCCGCGCTTCGCCACCACCGACATGCGCCAGCAGCACCGCAACGTGCTCTCGCCGATCATCAACGAGGCCTTTCTGCAGCGCACCTACGCGGAGTGGGAGGAGCGCCTGCGCGCCGAGAGCCTCATGTACGGACCCATCCTCACGCCCGAGCAGGTCATCGAGGACCCGCAGGCCGAGGCCAACGACTTCTTCGTGGAGGTCGATCAGCCCGGCGTCGGCACGTTCCGCACCATCAACTCGCCCTACAAGTTCGTCCAGAACCCCGCCTACATCCACTCGCTCACGCCCGGTCTCGGCGAGCAGACCGACGAGATCCTCCACGATCTGGGCTACCGCGACGGGGATATCACAGAGCTGCGGGAGGCCAAGGTCATCGTCTGACCGGGGCACGCAGCCGTACCTAAGGAGCCAAGCATGTCAGACGCAGAAGCCGGCGGACCCAGGCGGGTGCTGCTCGGTGACGGGCTGTTCACGCCGACCGAACCGGGCGAGGACGGCCAGATCATCGCGACGCACTGCAAGAGCTGCGGCGACTACTTCTTTCCGCGCAGCTTCACCTGCCACAACCCCGACTGTGTGGAGCGTGACGTCGAGGACGTCGCCCTCAGCGGCACCGGTGTGGTCGACACCTACTCCGACATGAGCTACCCGCCGCCGCCGCCGTTCGTGGTGAAGAAGGAGGACTGGGTCCCGACGCCGGTCGTCTCGGTGAAGATGCCGGAGGGCATCCACATCATCGGCATGATGGACGACTGCACGCCCGAAGAGGTCTCCATCGGCATGGTGGTCCAGACCGTCATCCGTGTGCTCTACACCAACAAGAACGGCGAAGAGCTCGTCGGCTGGAAGTTCAGGAAGGTGTGACAGTGGACGACATCGCCATCATCGGAGTAGGCCTGCACCCCTGGGGCAAGTTCCCCGAGAAGTTCTGGACCAACATGGCGTCCGACGCCATCAACGACGCCCTCAAAGACGCCGGCATCACCTGGAAGGACATCCAGATCGTGGTCTCCGGCTCGCAGAACTGGGGCGGCCGCAAAGGCATCTACGCCGGCTCGTACATCGACGAAGTGATGGGCTACACCGGCGTGCCCACCATGAACATCAACAACGCCTGCGCCACCGGCGGCACCTGCATCGCCGTGGCCGCCGCCATGGTGGCCTCCGGCCAGGCCGACGTGGTGCTGGCCGTGGCCGCCGACAAGTCGGCCAAGGGCTTCTTCCCGTTCCTGCCGCCGTACCACGAGGAGCCGGTGCCGGCCGACGACACCATGCGCTGGCTCATGGGCATGCCCAACCCCGTGTACTGGGCGCTCGAGTGCCGCAAGAAGATGGACAGGTTCGGTATCACCGACGAGGACCTGGCCGGGGTCAAGGTCGCGACCAGCAAGCACGGCTCCCTCAACCCGGCGGCGCGCTACAAGAAGGAGTTCACCCTCGAGGAGGTGCTCGCCTCGCCGATGGTGTGCAACCCGCTGCGCCTGTTCGAGATCTGCGCCACCAGCGACGGCGCCGGCGCCGTGATCCTCTGCAACGCCAAGAAAGCGAAGCAGTACACGAGCAAGCCCATCTCCATCGTGGGCTCCGGCCTCGGCAGCCCGCTGTACGGCGACCCGACCACCCGGATCCCCGTGCTCGGCTTCCAGCCCAAGGAGGGCATGCCGATCATCAGCGAGAGCTACGTGGCCGCCAGGGCCGCCTTCGCCGACGCCGGCATGGGCCCCGAGGACATCGACTTCGTCGAGGTCCCGGACAACAGCTCGTGGCACTACTTCCAATACCTCGAGACCATGGGTTTCTTCGAGGAGGGCACCGCCCACCTTGCTCTGCGGAACGGCGACACCGTGATCGGCGGCAAGCTGCCGGTGTGCCCCAGCGGCGGCTTCTCGAGCTTTGGCGAAGCCACCATGGCCCAGGGCTTCGCCCAGGTGTACGAGATGGTGCTGCAGCTGCGCGGCCAGTGCGGCGCACGGCAGGTCGAGGGTGCCAAGGTCGGTATGTCCGAGGTCTACGGCATGGCCGGCAACAACGCCGCCCTGATCCTGAAGAGCTGACGAGGAGGGCCCATGGAGGCCGAGTACGCGACTGTCATCTACGAGAAGACCGGCCCGACGGCGTGGATCACGCTCAACCGGCCGGAAAAGCGCAACGCGCAGAGCGACGAGCTGCGCGTGGAGATGGCGCACGCGCTCGAAGATGCGGGCCTCGACAAGGACGTGCACGTGGTCGTGATCACGGGCGCCGGAGAGGCCTTCAGCGCCGGCGCCGACATCGACGAGTTCCCCACGCGCCTGCTCACCGACGCCGTCATCTACAAGGCGCGTCGCCGGCCGCACGAGGCCATCCGCACGCTGCCGAAACCGGTGATCGCCATGGTGAACGGCCTCGCCCTAGGCGGCGGCTGCGAGCTCGTCCTGGCCGCCGACCTGGCCATCGCCGCCGACACGGCCAGGTTCGGCCAGCCCGAGATCCGCGTGGGCGTGATCCCGGGCTGCGGCGGCACGCAGGTGCTCCCTCGGCTCATGGGCGAGAAGCGCGCCAAGGAGTTCATCTTCAGCGGCCGCATGATGGACGCCGACGAGGCCCTCAGCTACGGCATCATCAACAAGGTCGTGCCGGCGGTGGAGCTTCGCGAGGCCACCGAGAAGATGGTCGGCGACCTGCTGCGCAACAGCCCCGCCATCCTCAAGATCGCCAAGCTGGCCGTCAACAAGTCGCTCGATCTGCCGCTGACGGTCGGCATGGACTACGAGCGCGAGCTCTACGCCATGTGTTTCGGCACCGAGGACCAGAAGGAGGGCGCGCGGGCCTTCTTCGAGAAGAGGAAGCCCGAGTACACGGGACGATAAGCTAACTGCGGGAGAGCGGCGCGACGAGCGCGCCGCGCCGCGACGCAGGGGGGCGGGGATGGCGAACGAGGGCGCGGCCGGCGGACGGCGCCGCGCGGGGCAGGCCGGTGAGTCGCACCGGCGCGAGCGCGGCGACGCCAGTGTCGTCCGTACGCTGGCCACAGGGATGGCCCTGCTCGGCCTGTTCGACGCGGAGCACCGCGTGTGGAGCCTGGATGCCATGGTGGACCGCCTCGGGGTGTCGCGTATCACGGCGTACCGCATGGCCAGGACCCTGCAGGGCAGCGGACACCTCGTGAGCGACCCCAGCGTCGGCGGCTACCGCCTGGGGCCGGCCATGCTCGCCGGCATCTACCTCGCCGAGGGCTTCGAGCAGCTGGTCGAGGTGGCCCGGCCGTACCTGGAGGCGCTCAAGCAGGAGACCGGCGAGCTGGCCGCCATCGCGGTGGAGCTGGACGGGGTCGCCGTGTGCGCCGACCTGGTCGTCTCCTCCCGCCCCTACGTGCTGGAGATCGCCGTCGGGCGCGTCATCGGCGACACCGCCAACGCCCACGGCAAGATGTTCGCCGCCATGAAGCCGGAGGCCGAGCGGTCGCGCGTCGTGAAAAAACGTCACCCACGGCTCACGCCCCACACCATCACCGGCCCGGCGGAGCTCGCGGCCGAGTTCGAGCGCATCAGGCGTGAGGGACTGGCGTGGGACGTCGAGGAGCACGATCTGGGCACCTGCGCCGTCGTGGCCCCGGTGCGCAACCAGACGGGCGAGGTCATCGCCACGCTCGGCGTCGTCGTCCCGGCGGGCAGGTTCGGCCCCGAGGCGCGGGAGGCGTGCGCGGCGGCGGTGAAGGCGTCCGCGACGGCGCTCTCGGAGTTCTACGGGTACTCCACACGGCCGCCGGAGCCCTGATCGCAGGCGCCGCCCCGGCATCCAACGAAATCCACTTGTCACTATACGATAGTGCGGTATCATGTCCGCACCTCGGCCCACCGGCACGGGCCCGTCAGGCACCGTCAGATCAGGGAGACCTCATGAGCAGCAACGATGCACGCGAAGCGGAACTGATGCAGCTGTCCTGGCCGGACGCCCCCAGCATGGTGACCGAGGTCCCCGGGCCCAGGGTCGCGGCGCTCATGGAGGAGTCCGCGAAGTACGAGTCCTTCACGCGCGGCGGCGGCGGCTTCCCCGTCATCCTCGAGCAGGGCAAAGGGGTCACGGTCAAGGACGCCGACGGCAACCTGTACATCGATATGGCCGCCGGCGTGGCCGTCAACGCCGTGGGGCGGGCGCACCCCAGGGTGCTCGACGCCATCCGCCGCCAGTGCGACGTCATCATGCACACCACCGACATCACCAACCCCAAGCGCCTCGAGCTGGCCAAGAAGGTCTCGTCGGTGATGCCCGAGGGTCTGGCAGGCAAGTGCCACACGGCCGTGTACCAGGCGGGTTCGGACGCGGTCGAGACGGCCATCAAGTTCGCCCGCGCGTACACCGGACGCTCGCAGATGGTCGCCTTCCACGGCGCCTACCACGGGGTGTGGATGGGCACGGCGGCGCTGACGACCTCGTACAACTACCGCCACGGGTGGGGCCCGATGATGCCGGGCGTCATCCACCTGCCGTACGCCTACTGCTACCGCTGCCCGTTCGGCATGGAGTACCCCGCCTGCGACGTGCAGTGCGGCAAGTACGTCGACCAGGTCCTCAACGGGCCGTACACCGGCGCCGACGACGTCGCTGCGGTCATCGTCGAGGCGCAGCAGGGGGAGGGCGGCTACGTCGACCCGCCGCCGGCGTTCCTCGAGGCCATCAAGGCGGCCTGTGAGAAGAACGGCTGCCTCTACATCGCCGACGAGGTGCAGGCCGGCGCCGGCCGCACCGGCAAGATGTGGGCCGTCCAGCACTCGTCTGTCGTCCCCGACATGCTCACGTGGGGCAAGGGCATGGGCGGCGACATGCCCATGGCCGGGGTCACCTACCGCGCCGAGATGGAGGAGGCTCTGCGCGAGGGCTCGCAGCCGTCCACCTTCGCCGGCAATGCCATGGGGTGCGAGGTCGCGATGACCAACATCGACATCATCACCGACCCCAAGGCCGACCTCATCGGCCGCGCGGCCTCCTTGGGCGCCGAGATCAAGGGCCTGTTCACCGACGCCATGGCCGACGTCAAGTGCATCGGCGACGTGCGCGGCAACGGCCTCATGATCGGCATCGAGGTCGTCGCCGACCGCGCGACGAAGGAGCCTCTCGCCGGCGAGAAGGTCGGCGAGATCACCTTCAGGCTGCTCAACTCCGGCATCCTCATGACGCCGTGCGGGCGCCACGCCAACGTGTTCCGCTTCATGCCGCCGCTCACGATCCCGCGCGACTACGCGATGACGGCGAGCGAGATCATGCTCGGCATCCTCAAGGACTACTGAGCCAGGCCGACGGGCGCACCACGGGCGGCGGGGCGTGAGGGGGCGCTCCGCCGCCCTTTCCGCCCACCGGCACCGCGAGGGGGAGGACGGCGTGGACGACGCGCTGCGTTTCATCCAGGTCGGCGAGCTGGTCAAGGGCATCAGCGAGGGGACGCTGGCGCCCGACGAGCTGCTCGCCGGCTCGACCTTGAGCCTGCACGCCGAGGACGGGAGCGTCACACGCCTCACCTTCGGCGCCGGCGGGCGCCTGGTGTGGGAGGTCACGGACGGTCCCGGCGCGGGGGCGCGTGGGGAGGAGACGTGCCGCATCACGCGGCCGCGGCCCGACGTGGTCGTCGTCGACTACGTGAGCGCGACGCAGCGGGCCACGTCTGTCACCGTCGTGCTCGACATGGACCGGGCGGCGGCCACCACCGTGGTCGGCATCCTGCCGACCGCGGCGCGGGCCGCCGTCGGCGCCTTCGAACTGGCGACGGCGGGCGAGGAGCTCACCTCCGTCGCCGTCACCTTCGTGCGCAGCGCCATCGGCCGGCCGTTCGACGCCGCTTCGCACCCGCACGTACCCACCGCCGGTCTCGTCGGCAAGCGCGTGGAGTACGTGTACAGCCGCACCGAGAAGTACGAGCACATCTACCTGAACGAGGACCTGTACACGTGGCAGTGCCTCGACGGCAGTGAGAAGGGGCTCGCCGACACCGACCGCTGTCACTACCGCCTGATCGGCGACGAGCTCTACCTGTTCGTGTGGCGCGAGAAGATCGTCCCCACACTCGGCGTGGTGCTCGTGGACTGGCGCGCCAAGGTCTCGAACGGCAAGCTGTTCGGCTACGAGGGCGGCGACTTCGGCGCCCTCTCCACTACGCCCATCTCGTCACAGGCCACGCTGCTGAACGTCACGACCTATGTCTGAGACCGGCCTGGCGGCCTCAGCAGCTCGCCGCGGAGGCGGCGGATACCGCACGCGCAGGCGGCGCCTCGCGTCGCTCTCGGCAGACCCACCGCTCCGCGCTTGTCAGCCCATACATCGTGGGGTATTTTCCTGGTTCAGCTGTTTGCACTAGCGGCGGCGAGCTTACTGGACGCGTTGGCCGGTGGTTCGCATCCCGGGGCCGAGGCAGCGGACCGGACGGACGAAAGGAGCGACACCAGGGGGAACGTCAGCCTCACGGTCGCGCGAAGGTCCTGTCATTCCAGAGGGTGGCGAGGGGACCGTCCGTCGGCAGTCGAACGACCGGCATCCGTTCGCCGTGAGGCGCCGCAGTCGATCCGCACAACGAGCACACTCTCCGCACAGCTTTTCCACAGGGGGACTGAGACTATGCAGAGGAAAGTCACGTTCATCGTCCTTGCGCTGGTGCTGGCGCTGGCCTTCGCGTCGGCGTTGGCCGCGTGCGGCTCCGATTCCGGGGACACCGGCGCGCGCGAGGAGTCGGGGTCGCCCGCTCCGGCGGCCACCGGCGAACCCATCAAGATCGGCTTCGACGAAGGCTTCACCGGGTTCATGGCGGTCGACGCCGACATGACCGACAAGGGCATCGAGCTCGCCCTCGAGCAGCTCGGCAACCAGATCGCCGGCCGGCCGGTGGAGTACATCAAGGCCGACAACGCCTCCGACCCCGTCCAGGCGGTCGACAAGGCCAGGCAGCTCGTCGAGAGCGACGGCATCGACGTCATGATCGGGCCGATCTTCTCGCCGGCCAACGCGGCCGTCACCGACTACCTGGCGAAGAACGGCGGTATCCCCTCCATCTCCATCTACGGGCAGCCGATCGACAACATGAAGACCGCCAACGGCCTCTCCTTCGTGCCCAGCGGCCTGTTCTCGTTCGCCGGCTACCTCACCGGCAAATACGCGGCCGAAGAGATGGGCTGGAAGACCGCCAACTGCATCAACTACGAAGACACGGCCGGGCGGCAGCTGCAGGAGGGCTTCAACCACGGCTTCGAGGAGGCCGGCGGCGAGATCCTGAGCACGCAGTTCGTGCCCATCGACGCCGTCGACTTCAGCTCCTACATCACCAGCATCAAGGACGCCGACTGCACCTACTGGTGGATCTTCGGCAACGGCGCGGCGCCGTTCGTGAAGCAGTACAAGGACTACGGCCTCACCGCGCCGCTCATCACGGCCATGGCCAGCAACCTCACCGAGCCGCAGCTGGCCGACCTGGGCGACAACGCCCTCGGTCTCATCGGCGGGGAGTTCTACACGCCCGAGATCGACAACGAGATCAACAAGGAGTTCGTCGAGGCCTACAAGGCTAAGTACGACGGCCAGTACCCGACCATGCAGAGCTTCGGCGCCTGGCTGGCGGTCAACCTGTTCGCGGGGGCCGTGGAGCAGCTGGGCGGCGACACGACGCCGGCCAAGCTCATCGAGGCCATGTCGAGCGTCACCATCGACACGCCGGCCGGCCCATACACGATGAGTGCGTACGAGGACATGTTCGTCGGCACCGGCAACTACTACATGATGGAGACCAAGCAGGTGGGCGACCGCATCGCGTGGGTGCCGGTCTTCACCTACGAGGGTCTGCTGCACGAGCAGAAGTGACCCGTCCGGCTCTCGCAGGGCGAGTCTGAGACGGACGTGGAGGGGGCCCGCGGCCACTGGCCGCGGGCCCCCTCCGCATCACCGTCCCGCACGCGCCTCTGCTGTGTGACGTCATCAGCGTGATCACGCAGCGCGCCTCGGCGTGTCAAATGCGTAACGTGGATATCACGAACGCACAGAGTCGCACAGGCACGGTTTCGCCGTCATCCGGGGGTGTCGTCCGGGGGGGCGGGATGCGGGCATGCGAACTGCTCTTGCCAGGTCGTGATATCGGTATATCATTTCCCGCAACAGGCACCCGTCCGGGGGGTGTCGCCTCACCGGGTCCGGAGAGGTGGCACGAGGCACCGCGACCGCCGGCAGCGTCAGGGAGGTGGGACACAAGCGCGACGAGCTCCATCGTGAACACCGGCGCGCTGCCGGACCGCTGCTGAAGTGCTTCTGTCAACGCTAGGGGGGCGTGTGAGCACATTCACCATCACGACGCTGAACGGCGTCTCATACGCGTTCATCCTGTTCCTTCTGGCCGCGGGGTTCTCCCTGACCTTCGGCGTGATGGGTGTCCTGAACCTCGCGCACGGCGCCCTGTACATGATGGGCGCGTACTTCGGCCTCGCCATCGTGAGCAGGCTCGACACCTTCTGGCTCGGCGTGGTCGTCGCGGCCGCCGGCACGGGGCTCATCGGCCTCGGCATCTACTACTTCTTCCTCCGTCACCTGTACGGCAAGGTGCCCGAGCAGGCGGTGCTGACCATCGGCCTGGGGTACGCCTTCGCGAACATGGTCCTCTGGATCTGGGGGCCGTTCGCGAAGATGGGCATGACGCCCGAGCTGTTCACCGGCGTGGTGCGCATCGGCCACCTCGCCTTCCCGATCTACCGTCTGGCCATCGTCGGCATCGGCCTCGCCCTGCTCATCGTGCTCTGGTGGATGCAGGACAAGACGCGCGTGGGCGCCATCATCCGCGCCGGCATGGACAACAAGGAGATGACCCGCAGCCTGGGCATCAACTACGGGCTGGTGAGCACCCTGGTGTTTCTGTTCGGCGCCGCGCTGGCCGGCTTCGCCGGCATCCTCGGCGCCCCCATCCTCGGCGCCTTTCCCTCCATGGGCGACGCGCTCCTGCTGCTCACCCTCATGGTCGTGGTCGTCGGGGGCACCGGCTACATCCAGGGCACCATGCTGGGCGCCCTGATCATCGGGCTGCTCGACACCTACGGCAAGGCGTACGTGCCGCAGGCGGCCCTGTTCACGTCCTACGTGGTCTTTCTCGTCGTCCTGCTCATCCGCCCGAGCGGCCTGATCGGGCGGAAGGTCTTCTGATGGCCGTGCAGGTCAGGCCGGGCCCCTTCACGGGCCGCCTCTTCGCGCGCAAGGCCGTCGCCGCCCCCGCGGAGCAGAGCGGGGCGCGGGCCTGGGCGCTCAAGCTGCTGCCGCTGGTGATACTCGTCGCGCTCATGCTCCTCCTGCCCACGTTCGTGCCCTCGTACATCCAGAGTCTCATCACCAAGATGATGATCTTCGCGCTCTTTGGCGTGAGCATGAACATCCTCTGGGGCTACGCCGGCATCCCGACCTTCGGCCACGCCGCCTACTTCGGCTTCGGCGGCTACGCCTGCGGCATCCTCATCGTGCACGGCGGCGTCGCCAGCTTCTGGCTCAACCTGGTGCTGGTCGTCGTGTTCACGGGCCTGCTTGCCGCCGGCCTCGGTATCCCGGCCTTCCGCGTGTACGGCGTCGGGGCGTCCGACAACCCGATCTACTTCCTGCTGGTCACCCTGGCCTTCGGGGAGCTCATGGTGCGCGTGGCGATCGCCGCGCGCTCGCTCACCGGCGGGTCCACGGGTTTGGCAGGCATCCCGTATCCGCAGGATGTGTTCCCCGGGGTCACCATCAACTCGCGGAGCTTCTACTTCCTCGTGCTGCTGGTCGTGGCCGTCTGTCTCGTCCTCATCTACAGGCTGGTCAACTCGCACTACGGGTACGCCCTGCGGGGCATCCACGACAACGAGCGCCGCATGCAGGCCCTGGGTTACAACACGTGGCTGTACAAGTGGACGTCGTACATCATCGCCGGCGCGTTCGGCGGCATCGCCGGCGCCCTCTTCGCCTACTTCGGGGGGGTGATGGTGCCGGGCAACATGGGCATGGCGATGACCGACATCGTGTTCCTCATCGTCATCATCGGCAGCGCCTCCATCTACTTCGGCCCCATCGTCGGCGCCGTCCTCGTGGTCGGCGTCGAGTACCTGGCCAGCGTGTACGTGCCGGACCGCTGGCCGCTCATCATGGGCGCCCTCATCGTGTTCGTCATCATGATCATCCCGCAGGGTGTCGGCGTGCTGCTGCTGAACCTGTGGAGGAGGGTCTCTCATGGCACCGATTCTTGAGGTACAGGACCTCTCCGTGCACTTCGGCGGCCTGGCGGCCGTCAAGGACGTCACCTTCACCGTCGAGGAGGGCGAGCGCCTGGCCATGATCGGCCCCAACGGGGCCGGCAAGACCACGCTGTTCAACCTGCTCACCGGACAGCTCAAGCCGTCGGGCGGCAAGGTGCTGTTCAAGGGGCAGGACATCACCCACAAGCCCGTGTTCGCGCGCACCCAGCTCGGCATCGCGCGCTCGTTCCAGATCACCAGTCTGTTCCCCAACGAGACAGTGCGCGTCAACGCGCTCATCGCGCTGCAGGGCACGCGCAAGGGGCGTTACGGCGTGCTCGGGGCACGTTCCGGAAGGACAAGCACTTGCGCGCAGCCGCCCAGGAGCTCCTCGAGTCCATCGAACTGTGGGACAAGCGCAACGAGTTCGTCAGCTCGCTCGCCTACGGCGAGCAGCGCAAGCTCGAGATGGGGCTCAGCCTGGCCAGCGCCCCGGAGCTGCTGCTCCTGGACGAGCCCAGCTGCGGGCTCACGCCCACCGAGAGCGCCGACATCACGGAGCGCATCCGGCAGCTCGGCAAGAAGATCACCGTGCTGATGATCGCCCACGACATGGACCTCGTGTTCGGCGTGGCCGAACGCATCATCCTGCTGCACTTCGGCGAGATCTCGTGCGAGGGCACCTGCGAGGAGATCCGCGCCAACCAGACCGTCAAGGACATCTACATGGGCTCGCACAAGGCGAGCACCGCGGGGAACTGACGATGCTGGTCATCAACGACATCCACACCTGGTACGGCGACAGCTACGTGCTCCAGGGCGTCGACATGGAGGTCAAGGACGGAAGCGTGGTCGCGCTGCTGGGCCGGAACGGCATGGGCAAGACCACCACGATCCGCTCCATCATCGGGCTCACGCCGCCGCGCAAAGGCAGCATCACGTTCAACGGCAAGGAGCTCGTCGGCCTGGCGCCGGAGCGCATCGCCCGAGCCGGCATCGGCCTGGTGCCGCAGGGGCGCATGATCTTTCCGTCGCTGTCGGTGACCGAGAACCTCACGATGGCCGCGCGCACCGGCGACAAGAAGGACCCGTGGACGCTGGAGAAGGTGTACGAGACCTTTCCTCGCCTCAAGGAGCGCGGCAGGAACAAGGGCAACCTGCTGAGCGGCGGCGAGCAGCAGATGCTCACCATCGCCCGGGCCCTGATGACCAACCCGGACCTCATGATGCTCGACGAACCCTCGGAAGGGCTCGCACCCATCGTGGTCCAGGAGGTCTACCGCGTCATCGAGAGGCTCAAGGCCGCCGGGCAGTCCATCCTCCTCGTGGAGCAGGACTTCGGCATGGCCATGAGCGTGGCCGACCACGCCTACATCATGAGCAAGGGATCGATCGTCTACGACTCCGCGCCGCAGGACCTGATCGAGAACGAGGCGGTGAAGGAGCAGTACCTCGGCGTGGGGGGGGAATGACCGACGCAGCGGGATCATCGACGGGTGCACCGAAGGGACACCCGTCAATGACCCGGTACGGCACGTACGTGATCTCCGACCCCAAGCTGGTACACGACCTCGCGCACCACGACTACAGCTGCGTGAGCGGGTTCACGTACCCGGACCCGGTGTACCTGGACGCCGACCTCTGCCCGGAGGCCGGCACCTGGCTCGACATCGTCTGGGTGTGGGAGAGGACCCTGCCGCGGGAGCTGCCCGGCCTGCACGCGCACCCCTTTCCCGGAGATCGTCCTCCTCGTCGGCTCTGACCCGCACGACCTCGACGACCTCGGCGGCGGTGGTGTCCTGGGGGATGGGGGAGGGCGCAGAGGCGGAGACGTTCACGCTCACGAAGACCACGGCGATCTACGTGCCGGCCGGGCTGGCGCACGGCCCGCTGGTGTACGAGCGCGTCGACAGGCCGATCCTGAACATCGCCATCGGCTTGGGGAGCGGCGCCTACGGGTGAGCCGAAAGACGACGGGCGGCGGAGGCGCAGCGCCCCCGCCGCCCGGGCCGGCCATGGGGCGGCGCCACCGCCGGCGCCGCCCGCCTCCGGCGGGTCAGACCTGCTGCGCGTCCGGCAGGCGCTCCACCTGGATCAGCGCGGTGTTGCACGCCTGCCCCGGCGAGGTGGGCGTGATGAAGCGCTTCGGCGTCAGGATGTTGATGCAGCCGGCGAGGTCGGGCGAATGCCCCGGCTCGCCGGCCGGCTCGTAGTCGGCGCACGACTCGTAGCAGTGCACCGTGCCGGGGCGCACGCGCTCGGTCACGTAGGCGGCCAGGAGCACCTCGCCGCGGTCGTTGAAGGCGCGCACGAGGTCGCCGTGGGCGACGCCGCGCGCCTCCGCGTCCTCGCTGTTCAGGCGGATGATCCAGTAGTGCCGCCCGTCGTCCTTGAGCAGGCGGTGTTCTTCGATGTCCACAGCCCATGCGTCCTTGCCGTCGCCGTGCGTGTGGAAGCTGAAGCGCGGGTGGGGCGAGAGCAGCTGCAGCGGGTACCTCGCCGTGAGGTCGGCCGTCCGGTGGCCCTCCCAGCTCTCGATGTACTGGGGGCCCATGGCCGGGCGCTCGTCATCGACCACCTCGCCGCTCTCGTAGAACCGTGTGAGGCTCGAGCTCACGAACTCGATCTTGCCGGTGGTGGTCTGCAGGCCCTTGCGGCCCACGGTGTCCCACGGCGGCGGGCCCCAGTCCGGGGTGTCGCGCTCGCGGTCCTCGGCGAACCAGCGCAATGCCGGCGTCGAGCGGTGCGGCTCCGGCACCGGGACCACGTAGTAGCCCTTCTCATAGAACTCGTCCCAGGAGATGCGCTCGGGCAGGTCGCTGGCCTCGAAGATGCGCTTCGCCCAGTCCAGCTCCGTCAGCCCGCCCTCGGTGTAGATGTTGCCGATGCCCAGCTTGCCGGCCAGGGCCGCGAAGATCTCGTAGTCGGAGCGGGACTCGGCCAGCGGCTCGATGCACTTCTTCTGCAGGACGATGATCCTGTGGTTGACCTGCTCGAACTTGTGCGTGCCGTAGCCCGAGGCGTGCGCCCAGTCGCCGATGTCCCAGCGCTCGAAGTTGGTGCAGGCCGGCAGCACGATGTCGGCGAAGCGGGTCTCGCCCTCCATCCAGATGGCCTGGCTGACCACCGTCGGGATCATGCCCTCGCGGTAGGCGGTCACGTAGCGGTTGGTCTCGGTCATGGTGCCGATGAACGAGCCCCCGTAGCGGTAGTACATCTGCACGTGGGGATAGCCGGGGGCGGGGTACTCGTACTTCTGGAACTGCGACTCGATGGACGAGCCGCAGAAGCCCTTGCCGTGCCACTGCAGCTTCTCGTGGCGCATGGCCTCGGGGATGCGCAGGCGGGGCACCGTCTGGCCCTCGGTGGAGTGCTGCGGGTTGCTGAGGAAGCCGCCGTTGGGCCACATGCGGCTGGCGAGCTGCTTGCCGGCGGCCGTCCCCGCTACGTCCCCGGAGATGCCGCCCTCGGCGTAGCCGGGGAAGAAGAAGTCGGTGTCGAACGGCACGCCGCTCGTGGTGGACCAGAGGTTCTGGCCGGGCTTGCCGAGGCCCTGCATGGCGACCAGGGCGATCATGGCGCGCGCCCACTCGTTGCCGCTGGAGGCGCGGCAGGCGCCGCCCCAGCCGCCCTGGCCGCCGGCGGCGAGCATGGTCTTCTTGCACGCCCAGGCGCGCGCCAGCGCGCGGATCTGGCGCGCCGGCACGCCGCACTCGTCCGCGGCCCAGGCCGCGGTCTTCGGCGTGCCGTCGCTCTCGCCCAGCACGTAGGCCTTCCACTCGCCGAAGCCGTGCGTGTGCGTGTGCACGTACTCGACGTCGTAGGTGCCCTCCATGAGCCACGTGTGGGCGATGCCCAGGGCCAGCGCCACGTCGGTACCCAGCCGCGGCGCCAGCCACGTGTCGCCGAGCAGCGCCGCGGTGTGGTTGTGGTACGGGTCGATGAAGACCATCTGCACGCCGAGCTGCTTGAGCCAGTCACGCCGCGAGGTGCTCTCGAACGAGGCGTACACACCGCCGGTGGTCTCGGGGTCGGACGACCAGAACACCATCAGCTCGGTGTGCCTGAGGGCGTCCTCGAGCATGTCGTACTGCTCGGGGATGCCGAGGCGGTGGCTGAAGCCCCACATGTGGACGCCGCCCCATTGCCAACCTTCCCAGCTGTCGGGGTTGTGCTCGCCGTAGGTGTAGCCGACGAGGTTCATGAAGCGGTTGTAGGCGCTGAAGCGGTAGCCCACGTTGCCCCAGAGATGGTGGGAGCCCGGCGTGGTGAGCATGCCGGCCGGGCCGACCTCGCGCTTGATGCGGACGATCTCGGCGGCCACGATGTCCAGGGCCTCGTCCCAGCTGATGGGCTCGTAGCCGGACTCGCCGCGGGTGTGGATGTTGCGGGCGCCGTCCGGGTCCCAGTCGACGCGCTTGAGCGGCGTGAGGATGCGCGACGGCGAGTAGATCGTCGAGCGATGGGCGACCGTCCAGGGCGAGAGCGTCGTCTTGCGCGGCGGCGAGAACGAGCGGCCGCGCGCCTGGATGGTCCAGGACGGCGCGTCGCTCTCGTCGAGCTGCAGCGGGATGATGCGTCGGATACGGCCGTCGGCCACGTCCACGTGCACGGGTCCGCCGGTGGTCAGATTGGTGAGGCGCCGGACCTCGGAGGTCGTTGCGGTCATCGTGGGGTCACCGTCCAGATGTGGGGCGTCAGGGCCCGGTTCTACGACGGCGATTGTACCGCGTAGCGGAATGTCACGTCCACAATGCGGTCCGCTGCACGGAACGGTCGCAACGCCGGCGCGCCCGGCGCGCCCGACGGCCCTAGCCCGAGGCGACGGCACACTGAGGTGTCCTGTCCGGACCCTCCGCGTTGATAGCTCGAGAGCTATCAAGACCGAGTGTCCCGCGAGGTACTCCCTCACGCCCACGACGCGTCCGCGTCCGGGCCGTCGCACGGCCCGTGAGCGGCCCGGCCGGCGTCCGCTCCGGCAGGCTCGGCGCCGACACGCTCGGCGCGCCCGCCGGCAGCCCGTACGCGGCCCGGCCCGCGGCGCCTGAGGCGGCGGCGGCGCGGGCCGGGCGGAGCGGGCCGGGCAGGGGGAGGGCCCGGCCGCGTCAGGCTTTGCCGTATGTGGGCACCGTCCCGTAGTTCTCCGTGGTGAACACCTCGTCCTGCAGCTCCTCGGGCCTGGCCTTGTAGACCTTGCAGATGAGGCAGGTCATGTCCGGCGACCCGTACATGGGGTCGAGGTGGTCGTTGCTGGTGCACACGTTGGGGTTCGAGATGAACACGCCGTGGTACCCCTCTGCCGAGGCCTCGGGATAGAACCAGTTGGCGGTGCACATGATCATGCCCTTCTTGATCCCCGGGAACTCGTGCAGCTTCTGGCGGATGCGCCCGCGCTTGGTCTCGATCCAGATGATGTCGCCGTCTTCCACGTCGTACTTCTTCGCGGTCTCGGGGTGCATCTGGCACTGCGGGAACTCCATGTAGCTGCGCAGCCAGGGGATGTTGCGGTACTGGCCCAGGAAGTAGAAGGGCTGGCGGAAGCCGGTGCTCATGACGACCGGGTACTCCTCGAAGAGCTCCGGCGTGCTCACCGGGCTCTCGCCCGGCTCGCGGAACACGGGCAGCGGGTCGTACCCGAGCGACTCCAGGTGCTTGGACCAGAACTCGAACTTCTTCGTGGGCGTCGGGAACCCGCCGCCCTCGTGCCAGTAGTCGGTCCTGTACTTGTAGTAGACCTGGTCGGGGCCCATGCACGCGCTGACGAGGTTCTGGCTGAAGTCCTTCCACTTCATGGTGCCGTCCATGCCCTTGCGCACCTGGTAGTCGAGCAGGTCGTCCGTGTTGTCGAACCACTTGTCGGTGACGCGCCGGCCGACCTCGTTGAAGATCCAGGCGTCCGACTTCGCCTCACCGGGCGGCTCGATGACCTTGTTGTGCGCCTCGATCATGAAACGCGGGTGCATGTCGTACACGTCGTCGAGCTCGAGCCAGTGGGCGGCCGGCAACACGATGTCGGCCGCCTCGGCCATCGGCCCCATGAAGAGGTCGGTGTGGCTCATGAACTCGACCTTCTCGATGGCCGCCACGACCTCTTTGGTGTTGGCCATGTGCACGATCTGCTGGCCGCCGACGCTGAACCACACCCTGATCGGCGCCTCCCCGCGGTTGAGCGCCTTCACCATGGTGTCGGGGTTGCAGGTGCGGGCGGCGCCCATCTTGTACGTGTCGCCGCCGATGATGTGGCTCTTCATCTCGTCGGTGATCGGCAGCTCGAGGAAGAAGTCCTCGATGAGGCCGGTCTCGGGCAGCACCCACGTGATCATGCTGCCCGGCCTTTCGATGTTGCCGGTCAGGCCCATGAGGCAGGTGATGGCGCGCAGCGTGTGGCCGCAGTTGGCCTGACGCTCCAGCGAGCTGCCCACCTGGATGCACCCCGGCGTGTCGACGGCCCATAGGCTCGGCGGCCTGCGTCACGTGTTCCCTGGGGATCCAGCAGATATCGGAGACCTTCTCCGGGCGTGAAGTCCCTGGCCCGCTCCCTGAGCTCGTCGAACCCATAGGTCCAGTTGTCGCACGAACTCCTTGTCCCAGAGCTCGTTCTCGATGATGTCGTTGATCATGCCCAGAGCCAGGGCGCAGTCGGTGCCCACCCGCGGCTGGATCCAGAGGGTGGCGCGCGAGGCGTAGGCGGACGCGCGCGGGTCGATGATGATCAGATTCTTGGCGTAGTCCAGCGAGTTCATGAACCAGTAGGCCATCTCGGAGTCGGCGCTGCTGATCTCCAGCTGCTTTGCCCACGAGATCTGGGTCTTGGGGAACTCGCCGCCCCAGCCGTGGTAATCGCAGTACAGGCGGCCGTAGCCCGTGACCAGGCCGTAGAGGCCGAGGCGTGGGCTGTGACACACGTAGCCGGGGGTGATGGCGTTGCCGGTGCCCAGCGAGCGCGCCATCTTCATGGTGTAGCGGTTGTAGCCGCGGCCGGTGCCCTGCGAGACGGCGATGGAGTGCGGGCCGGGGTCGGCGATCGCCGCCTTCATCTTGTCGGCGATGGTGTCGAGCGCCTCATCCCAGGTGATGCGCTCCCACTTGCCGCTGCCCTTGGGCCCGACGCGCTTCATCGGGTGCTTGATGCGGTACGGGTTGTCGATGTGCTGGATGCTCGAGAGACCCTTGGAGCACATGGTGCCCCGGGTGGTCGAGTCCGGGTTGCCCTGGATGTGGACGATGACGTCGTCTTCCAGAGTGACGATCACCCCACAGCCGCCGTGGCAGCTCTTGCACGTCGTCAGGACTTGCCTACGTTCACCCATTGTCTCTCTCCTGACAGGTCGTGGCCGCCATCACGCGACCTTCGGGAGGACGGACCGGTAGATGCCGACCTTGAGCACCGAGTACTTCAGCGCGAACGCGCCGACGGTGTGGCCGATGATGGCCACGATGAGCAGGCCCTCGGTGTGGCTGCCCATGGCCAGCGTCGCGAACGAGATGACCAGCGGCGTGATGATGCCCAGGAGCACGAGCAGGATCCAGAAGACCCAGCTTCTGGCTGCCCTTGATGAGGTCGTTGGCCGCCACCTCGGCGGCGGAATGCCGCCGGTAGGCGCGGAGCAGGTACCCGGCGATGAGCAGGGCGTTGGCGATGAGGAAGATGCGGCTCCACGTCTCGAGCGTGCCGATGACGATTCGTCGGCGCCGCCCGTGGCGAGGTTGACGCCCATGGCCAGCGCCAGGCCGTCGGCGAAGCCCATCAGCACGAACACGAGAGGCAGCAGGCCGGTGTTCCAGAACTGCAGGCCCTTGCAGTAGCTCATGGCGAACCCGCAGTAGGCGCCGGTGAGCACCATGAAGACGCCGGCGATGATGCCGGTGATCCACGAGAGCACCGACAGCGTGGACACGGCCGAGGCTCCCAGGTCGCCCCAGAGCAGGAAGCCCCAGAACACGAGCTGGAGGAAGCCGAACCCACGAAGATGGTCGTGAACACCACGCCGCGCGCCATCCACGACGTCTTCCACGCCTTGCTGAACGGCGGGAAGGCGCGCCAGAAGCGGAGCGGCTTGCCGAGGTAGAAGAGGTGCAGGGGGAACTTGAACAGGACGATCATGAGCCAGCCGGCGACGGTCGCCCAGAACGCCCAGGCGGTGATCTCCCAGGCGCCGGCGATGAGACCGACCAGGTAGGTGCCCATGCCGAGCGCCGAGAAGACCTCGGCCAGCCACACCATGAGGCCCTTGCCGGCGATCCACTCGGTCTGCCGCATGGGCTTGACCATCCACTCGTGGGTGGTGATCCACTGGCGGCGGGTCTGGACCTTGGTCATGACGTCACCTCCGCCTCGTCCGGGTCGCGGCCGTAGATGCGCCGGTAGGCGTCACGGTCGACGGTGCTGAGGTGCTGGAGGTGGCTGCCGGTCTGCGCCTCGCGCGGCGCCTTGTTCGACGGCGCGCCGCCCAGCTTGTAGTCGACGTACCACACCGACGGGTCGGTGGCGTACTCAGTGCGCAGCTGGAATCCCCCACGGTCGCGGATGAGCCGCGACACGTTGCTCTCGGGGTCGTCGAGGTCGCCGAACGTGAGGGCGCGCGCCTGGCAGGTGTTGACGCACGCCGGGGTGGCGTCCCTGTCGATGCCGGGCAAGAGCCCCCTGGACATGCCGTCGTCGATGCGCTCCGCGCAGAAGTTGCACTTCTCCGTGGTGCCGCGCTGGTGCGGGTAGAGCTTCTCTCCCGCCTTCTCGAACCTGGTCTTCTCGAAGCCGGGAAAGTACCCCGGGTCCTTGTCCTTGGAGACGAAGGTGCGGTTCTGGTACGGGCAGGCGATGACGCAGTACCGACAGCCGATGCACTTGTCGTGGTCGATGACGACGATGCCGTCCTCGCGCTGGTGTGACGCCTCGGTGGGGCAGGCGTGCACGCACGGGGCGTCGGAGCACTGGTTGCAGCGCACCGGGTACGTGCTGACGTCGACGGCGCCCTGCTCGTCCACCTCATAGGCGATGAGTTTCACCCAGGTGATGTGCAGCGGCAGGAAGTGCTCGATCCTGCACGCGGCCACGCAGGCGTGACAGCGCATGCACTTCGCCAGGTTGATGACCATTCCCCATCTCATGGGCAGTCTCCCGTGGTCGGGGTGCGGGCCTACCGCGTCAGGGGGACGTCGCCAAGGCTGACGTCCTTGTCGGTCTGGACTTCGCAGGTGGCCGGCGCGAACCCGTCCGCGGCGATGGTGACCGCGTACGTGCCTTCCTCGAGCCCGTGGAGCCAGAAGTCGCCGAACGCGTCGGTCTGCGTCGAGCACGACGCGCCGTCGGCCGCCGTGGCTGTGACGGTGGCGCCGACCACGACCTCCTTTTCGGCCGGGTCGTACACCGTGCCGGCGATGAACCTCTTCGGGACGTTGAGGTAGTACACCCGCGGCTTGGTGCCGGCCTCGGGCTTCTTGACCTGCGCCTGCGCGATGAGGTCGGCGAACTCGTCCTGGTCGCCGAACTTGAGCGCGCCGGTGGGGCAGGAGTCCACACAGCGCGGGGCCTCCCAGCCGCCGTCCAGCAGGTGGGCGCAGCCGGTGCACTTCTGCGCCAGGTTGAGGTCTTCGTTGAAGGAGATAGCGCGGTACGGGCAGGCATCGACGCAACTCCTGCAGCCGGTGCACCTGTCGGTGTCGATGACGACCAGGCCGTCGTCGCGCTTGTACATCGCGCCCTCGACCTTGCACGAGGCCATGCAGGGCGCCTCGTCGCAGTGGTTGCAGTGGTTGGCGACGTAGTGCATGCGCACCTGCGGCACCTGGCCGCAGATGTGCTCGTCCACGCGCATCCAGAACTGGCCGTAGTCGGGTTGCGGTTTGGCGATGGGGGCCCAGTCGTTGCCCACGTGCTCGTCCTTGCAGGCGAACTGGCAGCCGAAGCAGCCGTTGCAGATGCCGACGTCCACGATGAACGCTTTCATCAGTCGTTACCTCCGTCGACCACCCAGCCGTTGAAGCGCAGACCGGCGCCGGGGTCGTACTCGCGGGCGAAGGCCTCGGGGTGCTCGGTGCGCCACTGCTCCCACTCCTCGGGCCTGATCTTCTGCACGTCCACGAGGTAGCCGCTGGTGGCCTGGCCGCAGGCGTTCTTGGACGTCAGGCCGTGCGGCGCGATGGTGTTGATTGCGCCGCCGCGGTCGACCTTGCCGGGGATGATGGGGTCGTGCCGGGCGCCGTGGTCGATGTACGTCACGCCCGGCATCATGCGCTCCCACACGCAGGCGCCGGCGAGCACGATGCCGCGCTCGTTGAAGATCTTGACGATCTCGCCGTGCCTGATACCGCGCTCCTCGGCGTCCTTTGGGTTCAGCCACACGGGCTCGTAGTTGTAGTTGTCGGGACCCAGCACCTTGCCGGTCGGGGTCTCGCGCGCCCACGTACAGTCGTCGCCCTGGGCGTGCGTGCGCCAGCGCGGGTGGTTGCTCATGAGGATGAGCGGGAACATGTCGGCGCGCTCGCTGGAGAGCCGCTCGTCGTGCGTGATGCCCTTCTCGATCCACTTGGGGATCCCGGGGCGCTCCTTGTCGTCGGGGAAGTGCGTGGCAAGGCGATCCGAGTAGAACTCCAGCAGGCCCGACGGGGTCTTGAGCGGGTTGTTCTCAGGGTCCTCGTAGAACCTGCGCAGGCCGGGCGGGTCCTGCTCCCAGTCCTTCGCAGTGGGGTAGACGATGTACTGCTTCTCCTTGAACTCCTCCCAGGTCATGTACTCGGGACCGTACATGCACTCGAAGACCTCACGCTGCAGGTCCTCGTTGCTCTTGCCAAGGGTGAGCTTCTCCTTGTAGCCGAGCTTCTCGGCCACCGCGAGCACGATCTCATAGTCGCTCATGGACTCGCCCACCGGCTCGATGGCCTTCTCCGTCAGCATGCAGGTCTGGTACGGGGGACCCTGGCGGACGTTGGTGAGGCAGTCGTCGACTTCCATGGTGGTGTTGGCCGGCAGGATGATGTCGGCGTAGAGGCAGTCGTTCTCGAGCCACGGGTGCTGCGCGACCATGAACTCGATGCTCGGGTCGCGGTGCGCCTCGATGGTCCAGTTGCCGTGGTTCCAGCAGGTGATGCGGCACGGCGTGTCGGTCCAGATCATGTGCAGGCGGCTGCCGCCCTCCTCTTCTGGCTCCGGGAACCGGTAGTCGATGAACTGGTCCTCGGTCTCGGCGTTCTGCGCGCCGGTGCCGGCGAAGTGGATGGTCTCCGGGTTGAGGATGGCCTCCTGGATGAGCGTCTTGGGGACGTTCTGCGTGCCCCAGGCGTCCACGCTGCTGCGGACCGGCGTGCGCAGGTGCTCGCTGAGGGTGGGGTTGAAGTAGCGGAAGTTGTCGAGCGCCTCCGCGCGCGGCATGCCGAAGTAGGAGAACTGCCACTGGTGCACGCCGGGGCCGCCGAGGCCCTGCATGCCGAGCAGGATGCACTCCAGGCGGCCGGGTTCGTGGGAGTACGGGCCGCGGACCATGGAGCCGCCGAAGTAGTGCAGGATCGAGGTGCACTGCTTGGCGAACTCGCGGGCCAGCGCCTTGATGGTCCACTCGGGGACGGCGGTCTTCTTCGCGGCCCACTCGGGCGTCTTGGGCACGCCGTCTTCTTCACCGAGCACGTAGGCCGCGACCTTCTCCATGCCGACGGCGTGGCTCGCGACGTACTCCTTGTCCCAGGTGTCTTCCTTGAGCCACACGTAGATGATGGCCAGCTGCAGGGCGGCGTCGGTGTTGGGCAGGATCGGGATCCACTTGTCGGCGTGCACCGCGGCGCCGAAGTTGAGCTCGGGGCAGATGTAGACCTGCTTGATGCCGACCTTGGTGAAGAAGTAGGAGATGTTGGTGGCGTTCTGGCCGGTGAAGCCCCAGGGCGTGGTCTCGTCGTCACAGCCCCACTTGAGGACGAGGTCGCAGTTCTCCACCACGTCCTTGAGGACGTTCAGCTGGGGCGCCATCATGCCCTGGAAGCCGTGGCCCCAGACGTGCTTGGAACCCCAGTACCAGCCCTCCCAGCTGTCGGGCTGGCGGACCTGCAGGGTGAAGCCGCCCATCTCGTTCATCAGGCGGCCGTTGTGGCCGTGCGGCGTGTGGATGGTCTTGCTCTCGCCGTGGCCGTCGGCCTGGAGGAGGATCGCGTTGAGCCCGTAGGTCTTCTGGATGCGCCGGATCTCCGCGGCGATGATGTCGGTGGCCTCGTCCCACGAGATGCGCGCGTACTTGCTCACGCCGCGGTTCTGCGGGTTGCGCTCGCCGTTCGGGTCCCAGTCCACGCGCTTCAGCGGGTACTTGATGCGGTTGGGGGAGTAGGTGCGCTTCTTGTACGCCGTCATGTAGGGGGCCGGACGGGACCTGGATCCCGGCTCCAGCGTGTGGCCGTTGCGTTCGAGCTTCCACGGGCGGAAGGTCTCGGCGTCGTACTTCCAGTCGTACTGGAACGGCCGGATACGCACGATCTTGCCGTCCTTGACGTCGACCATGACCTCGCCGGTGCCGCCGAGGAGGCCGCCCTGCGACAAGGCCCGGAGGACGGTCTTGTCGGGGGTCACATCCACGTTCTTGCGCGAGTCCTCACTCATCTCAATCGCTGTCCTTTCGCCAGTGTCGATGCCCCCCTGAACGGGCTCAGACGGTTGACTCGGATGCAGGCCGGGACTGGTTCCAGCCGAGGTAGGCGGAGAGGGCGGCGGCCGTCTCCCGCACCGCCGCGGTGCAGAGCTCGCGCTCCTCGGGGCCGAAGCGACCCGAGGGCACGGCGACGGAGAGGGCCGCGACGACGGTGCCGAGCTGGTCGCGGACGGGGCAGCCGACGGAGCACACACTTTCGAAGAGGCCTTCGATGTCGTAGGCGACGTCGTCCCGCACGATGTCGTCGAGCTGCCTGCGCCAGAGCCTCGGGATCTGTGACGGTGTACGGCGTGTGTTTGCGCCGCGGCCGCGCGAGGATCTCGGCGCGCCTGTCGGGCGGCGCGAAGGCGGTGAAGATCTTGCCGTGCACGGCGGCCAGGTCGCCGATGATGCGGCCGGGCGCGATCTGCCGCTGGAACGGGCGCGCGGAGTCGATGATGCCCGCGCACACGGGCACGCCGTCGACCGGGATCGCGAGGGTGACCGACTCGCCGGTGGTCTCGACGAGCTCCTCGAGGAACGGCCGCGCGAGATCGACGAAGTCGGAGTTGTCCTCGGCGACGTAGCTCAGGGCGATGGCGGCAGGCCCGAGGTGGTAGGTGTTCGTGGTGGCGTCGCGCACGAGGAAGTCGGCGCCTTCGAGCGTGCGCACCATGCGATAGGCGGTCATGCGCAGCAGGCCGGTGCGCGCCGCGATGTCGTCGATGGACCACTCGCGGTGCTCGGCGTCGAACAGCGAGAGGATGGAGAGGCCGCGCGCGAGCGCGCGCACGGTGAGCGGGTCGTGCTCCGGCGTACGTTGGCTCCGCCGCCCGGACGCTCCTGGTCCCGCAACCTGCGTCGTCGCGCCCGTCATGCCGTCCCCCGTCCCGACTCTTGCGCGTGAAAACGATACGGGAGTACCATTGTGGGCAAGGGCGCTCCGATATCGCCGTTGCTATCAGACGATATCAGCGTTTCCACGCATTGCAAGATGTCTGACGCGAATGTGGCCCGCCCGGCACGTGCGGGCGGCTGCGGTGAAGCCGGTTGGGGAGGTGCGTGCATGACTGAGCAGGTGTTCACCAATCTGACGAACAACGGTCCCGTCACGGTGTACGTCAAGGACGGCGTGGTGACGCGGGTGCGCCCGCTGGTCGCCGACGAGTCCGAGTTCAGGCCCTGGGTGATCGAGGCGGACGGCAAGGAGTACTCGCCGCCCAGGAAGTTCAACGTGGCGCCGATGGTGCTCGCCGAGCGCCGGCGCCTCTACTCCGACGACCGCATCAAGTACCCGATGAAGCGCGTCGACTTCGATCCCGACGGCGAGCGCAACCCGCAGAACCGCGGCAGGTCGGCCTACGAGCGCATCTCCTGGGACGAGGCGCTCGACCTCGTCTCCGGCGAGATCGCGCGCGTGAAGAAGAAGTACGGCAGCTCCGCGATCAGCGGCATGACGTCGTCTCACCACAACTGGGGCATCGTCGGCTACAAGATGGGCCCCTTCATGCGCTTCATGAACTGCCTCGAGGCCACCCCCGTGTTCGACAACCCGGACAGCTGGGAGGGGTGGCACTGGGGCGCCACGCACACCTACGGGTTCTACTGGCGCCTGGGCATGCCCGAGCCGTTCGACAACCTCCAGGACGTGATGAAGAACTCCGAGATGATCGTCTTCTGGTCGAACGACCCGGACACCACGCGCGGGACGTACTCGGGGCAGGAGTCGGCCATCTGGCGCACGTGGCTCCACGAGAAGGGCGTCCAGGCCGTCTTCATCGACCCCTTCCACAACTACACCAACGCCATCTTCTCCGACGCCAAGTGGATCGCGCCGCGCATGGGCACCGACACCGCGCTGGCCATGGCGATCGCCTACGTGTGGATCACCGAGGACACCTACGACAAGGAGTACGTCGCCGAGCGCACCATCGGCTTCGACGAGTTCAGGCCCTACGTGCTCGGCGAGACCGACGGCGTGCCCAAGACGCCCGAGTGGGCGGCGGAGGAGTCGGGCGTCGACGCGCGCGTCATCCGGACGCTCGCGCGCGAGTGGGCCGAGCAAGCGCACCGCGCTCGCGGCCGGCGCGCGCGGCGGCGAGGGGAGCGCCTGCCGCACCGCCTACGGCACAGAGTGGGCCCGCATGATGGTGCTCCTCCAGGCCATGCAGGGTCTGGGCAAGCCCGGCATCACCATCGGGGGCGTCTCCATGGGCGCGCCGGCCGAGTTCGACACCTGGTTCCCCGCCTACGCCGAACCGCGCGGCCGCATGTCGCACTCGACGGTGGCCGCCAAGTACATCCCGCAGAACTCCACGAAGCAGCGGCTCTACAGGCTCACCGTGCCCGACGCCATCCTCGACGGGCACGTCGAGTGGTGGGGCGCCGGCTTCTGCGGCCAGTCGCTCGAGCAGCAGTTCGAGCACTTCGTGTACCCCGCCGAGGGCTGCTCCGAGATCAAGCTCTGGTACCGCTACGGCGGCTCGTTCATGGGCACCATGAGCGACACCAACAAGTGGGTGCGCATGTACCAGAGCCCCAAGCTCGAGTTCGTCGTGAACCAGGACATCTGGTTCAACAGTGAGACGACGATGGCCGACGTGATCCTGCCGGCCTGCACCAACTTCGAGCGCGACGACCTCGGCGAGTTCGCCGCCTGCGGCGGCTACACGACGAACTCGCACTCCGGCAACAACTACCGTGTCATCGTCCGCGAGCAGAAGTGCATCGAGCCCCTCTGGGAGTCGCGCTCGGACTACCAGATCCTCGCGGCGACTCGCCGAGCGCCTCGGCATGTACGACGAGTTCACCGACGGCGGCAAGACCGAGATCGACTGGGCCAAGGCGTTCTACGACGCCTCCGACCTGGCCAGGACGCTGGACTGGGAGACCTTCAACGAGAAGGGCTACCACATCATCAGCGCCCCCGAGCGGTACGAGCCCAAGCCGTGTCTGCGCTGGTTCGCCGAGGGCCGCGCCTGCGACACGCCCGACACCGGCAACCCCAAGCGCAACATCCCGGAGAAGGCGCACGAGCTCGGCACCTACAGCGGCAAGATCGAGTTCTCCTCCGAGAGTCTCAAGGCGCACTTCCCCGACGACCAGGAGCGCCCGGTCTCGCCGAGGTACATCGAGAGCTGGGAGGGACACCACACCACCGAGCTCTTCGAGAAGTACCCGCTGCAGCTCATGTCGCCGCACCCGCGCTTCTCGTTCCACTGCCACTACGACAAGCACACCGACTGGCTCGACGACATCCCCGTCCACCGCATCAAGAAGGACGGGTACGCGTGGTGGCCGGCAAGGCTTCACCCCGCGGACGCCGACGCGAGGGGCATCCGCAACGGCGACCTCGTGCGGCTGTACAACGACCGCGGGTCGGTGCTCTGCGCCGCGGTGGTCACCGAGCGGGTCCGGCCCGGGCATCATCCACAGCTACGCCTCGTCGGCCAAGTACGACCCGCTCGAGCCGGGCAAGTCCGACTCCATCGACAAGGGCGGCTGCGTGAACGTGCTCACGCCGTCGCGCATGCTGAGCAAGCACGCGCCCGGCATGACGCCCAACTCGTGCCTCATCGACGTCGAGAAGTGGGAGGGCTGATCCGATGACCCGTCTCGGTCTGCTCATCGATGTCACCAGGTGCAGCGGCTGCTACAACTGCTTCCTCGCCTGCCGTGACGAGCACTACGGCAACGACTACCCGGGCTACTCCGCGCCGCAGCCCCTGTACGACCACTTCTGGCTGAAGATCAACGAGGTCGAGGGCGGCCGCTACCCGCGCCCCCGGCTCAACTACATCGCCGTCCCGTGCCAGCAGTGCCAGGACGCGCCGTGCATGGCTGCCGCCAAGGACGGCGCCGTGTACCGTCGCGCCGACGGCATCGTGATGATCGACCCCGTGAAGGCCAAGGGGCAGGACCAGATCGTCGCCTCCTGCCCGTACCGCGTCATCTCCTGGAACGAGGAGCTGGAGCTGCCGCAGAAGTGCGGCTTCTGCGCGCACCGTCTGGACGAGGGCGAGAAGGTGCCCCGCTGCGTCGAGGCCTGCCCGACCGGCGCCATGGCCTTCGGCGACCTCGACGACCCGCAGTCGGAGATCTCGCTGCGGCTCAAGGAGGTCTCGCCGAGGTGTTCCACCCCGAGTACGAGACCGGAGCCGAACGTGCTGCTACGCCGGCCTGCCGGGGCGCATGGTGGCCGGCGAGGTCGTGCTCGAAGGCGCCGACGCGTGCGCCGCCGGCGTCAAGGTCACCCTCAAGGGTGACGGTGAGACGTGCGAGACGCGATCGGGCGTGTTCGGCGACTTCGCCTTCGAGAAGCTGCCGAGGGGCAGGACATACCGCGTCACCGTGGCGCACGAGGGCTACGCCACGCTGTCGTGCGAGGTGCGGACCCACACCGACGTCGACCTCGGCCAGGTGGTGCTGGCGAAGGCGTGAGGTGCGTCGCGCGCGGGCGCGCGACGAGAGAGAGGAACTAGCCGGCGGCCGGCTGTCCGAAGGGGCGGCCGGCCGCTGCCTTCGCGGCCGATGACCCCCGATCTCACGACGGAGCTGCGTGCAACTCCGCGCCCAGGGCGCGCGCCGAAGCGCCGATGTGCTTGAGCGTGGGGTTGCCGTGCCGGCTCTCGATGCGTCAGCGTGTGCTCGTCGGGAGGACCGCGTCGTATGATGAATACCATGAACGCGGAGCGTCAGCTGGTTGAGGAGGTCGTCGAACGCCTGCGCGCCGTCGCGGCGCCGGCGCGCGGGATCCTGTTCGGCTCGATGGCCATGGGCAGCGCGACCAAGGACAGCGACCGCGATCTCCTCATCCTCTTTGATGCCGTCGCCGACCCGCGTCGTGAGAGCGTCCGCTTGCGCGAGGCACTGGGCGACATCGACATGCCGGTGGACGTGATCGTCATGACGACGTCGCGTTTCGACGAGACGAAGGACGTCATCGGCGGCATCGCGTACCCCGCCAACAAGTACGGGAAGGTCATCTATGAGGCCGCCTGAGGACGTGGCTCGAGAGCTGGCCCGCGAGTGGCTGGTGAAAGCGGACGTCGACCTGAGTGCAGCGCGCGCACTCTCGGCACCGGCGCGCACGCCGACGCCGCGGCCTTCCACGCGCAACAGGCCGCCGTGAAGGCGCTCAAGGCGTTTCTCGTCTGGCACCAAGTGGAGTTCCCCGAAGACGCACGACATCAAGCGACTGCTCGTCCTGTGCCGCCTGGTCGATGTGGACCTTGCTCGGGCACTGGCCGACGCCGTCGTACTCACGCCTTTCGGTGTGGAGTATCGCTATCCGGGCGACTACCCGCCGGTGTCCGCGGCGGTGGCCGAGGCAGGCGTGGCCAAAGCCGACAGCGTTGTGGCGCACATCGCGGAACGGCTGGCGGTGGACCTCAGCTCAGGCTGACAGGTCTGCGTGGCCTTGCTCGGGGCACGCTGGGCGAACTGACCCAGAAGCCGCGACGTGTGCTCTGCCGTGACCGCCGGCGCGATGCACCCCCGGTCGCAGGTGCGCCCAGCCCAGGAGCGCACCTGTGGTCGCTCTCATCAGGAGGTCACCAGCGCGGCGGACGGCGGAGCTGGTCCCAAGCGTCGCTCAGGCCGGCGCGGCGATGCCCGAGGCCTCGAGCGCGCGCGCGACGAGCCGGCGCACGCGCTCGACGTGGGCCGCCGCCGCGGCTGCGGCGAGCTCCGCGTCGCGGCCGCGGATGGCGGCCACGATCTGCTCGTGCGTGGCGAACACCTCGTCCTCGGTGCTGTCCAGCAGCTCCTGGTCCACCGGCAGGAAGAGGTCGGCGCGCACCATGTTCATGGCGAGCGCGAGGCGCGGGCTGTGCGCCGCCTTCGCGATGCTGCGGTGGATGCCGGCGTCGGCCTGGAACAGGCTCGAGCCCGCCGGCGGTTGTCCCGCTCCTCCTCGAGGGCGCGGTCGATGGCCTCGAGGTCGGCCGCCGTGCGCCGCTCCGCGGCCAGGGCGGCCAGCCTGCTCTCCACGGTCGTGCGCAGCTCGAAGATGTCGTCGAGCTCGTCGCTGTGCTCGGTCATCCACTGGTGCCAGCAGCGCTGGAGCGTCTGGATGTCGCTGACGCGCGAGCCGCCGTGGGCCCCGCGTGTGGTGACGAGGTAGCCGGTGCTCTCGAGCGACTTGAGCGCGAGGCGCAGCGTGACGCGCGAGATGCCGAGTCTGGCGGCGAGCTCCGTGGCGGGTGGCAGCCGGTCGCCGGGGCCCAGCTCGCCCCAGAAGATGAGGGCGCGCACGTAGCGCTCGGCGCTCTCGCTCGCCGTGCCCGGCGCCAGGGACATGTCGTCGAAGCCGTGGTCGTCCACCGTCTCGCCCTCCTCGGAACGCCCCGATGATAGCAGACTTGACAGGGAAAAAGCTAAATGACTACCATCTATGCAATTGGTGGTCGACGACCGGCGCAGGTCGGGACGGGAGGGGCGCATGCCGACGCAGGTGCACGAGGAGAAGGCCTTGGCAGCCGGACTCATGGCGGAGGCCCTCGAGGCGGGGCGCCCCGCGCTCGACGAGGCGGCCGCGAAGCAGGTCCTGGCAGCCTACGGGGTACCGGTCCCGGCCGGCGGCGTCGTGCACTCCGCGCCCGAGGCGGTCGATCTGGCGGCCTCGCTGGGCGGCCCCGTCGCCCTGAAGGCCGCCGGCGCCCTGATCCAGCACAAGACGGAGGCCGGCCTGGTGCTGCTCGACCTGCGCACGCCCGAGGAGGTCGCCGCCGGCTACGCGACGCTCGCGGAGCGCGCCGGCGACGCCCTGGAGGGCGTGCTCGTCGAGCAGATGGTGGCCGGCAGCCGCGAGTTCCTCATCGGCATGAAGCGCGACGCCGCCTTCGGTCCCGTGGTGACCTTCGGTCTCGGCGGGACCATGACCGAGGTGTTCCGCGACATCGTCCTGGCGATACCCCCTGTCGCCGACGGCGATGTCGCGGGACTTCTCGGTCTCATCAAGGCGAGGGCGCTGCTCGGGCCCTTCCGCGGGCAGAAGGCCGTGGACCGCGACAAGGTCGTCGCGGTCTTCCAGGCCGTCGCCCGCCTGGCCGCCGAGCAGCCGCGCATCGCCGAGATCGACGTGAACCCGCTGCTCATCGCCGGCGACGCGCCGGTGGCCGCCGACGCCCTCATCGTGCTGGGCGCGGAGGCGCCGCAGGCGCCGGAGCGCCGCGCCTTCACACCCGACATCGAGGCCGTGCTGGCGCCGCGGTCCGTGGCCATCGTCGGCGCCTCCGACCAGGTCGTGAAGTGGGGCGGGTCGGCGCTGAAGAACATCCTTGCCGGCGGTTTCGAGGGTCCCATCTACCCGATCCACCCCAAGGGCGGCGAGTTCTTCGGCCTGCCCGTGTACGCGAGCCTCGCCGACACGCCCGAGCCGCCGGACATGGCGCTCCTGGCCGTCGGCGCCGACCGCGTGCCGCAGATGATCGAGGAGTGCGGGCGGCGCGGCGTGCGCTGCGCCGTCGCCATCGCCGCCGGCTTCGGCGAGACGGGCGAGGCCGGCGAGCAGGCGGAGCGACACCTGCAGAAGACCGCCGCCGAAGCCGGCGTCACGCTCATCGGCCCGAACTGCATGGGCATCATCGCGAACGCCACCAGGCTCCATGCGACCGGGTTCATCGCCCTGCATCCGCGCCCGGGCAGGCTGGGCATCGTCTCGCAGTCGGGCAACCTCGGCGTGCAGCTCACGGAGCTCGCCGACCGCCGTGACGTCGGCGTGCGCTGCTTCATCGGTGTCGGCAACGAGGCGCAGGTGAGCGCCGTCGACGTGGTGGAGTACCTGGGCGACGACCCCGAGACCGCCTCGATCCTCACGTACCTGGAGGGCATCGAGGACGGGCGTCACCTGCTGGAGGTCGCGCACGACACCAGCCTCAAGAAGCCCGTCGTCGTGCTGCGCGGCGGCCTCACCGACCTCGGCGGCAGGGCCGCCGCCTCGCACACCGGCGCCATGGCGGGTTCGGCGGCCGTGTACGAAGCGGCCGCGCGCCAGACCGGTCTCGTCACCTGCACCTCGGTGCAGGAGGCGCTCGACCTCACCACCTGTCTGGCGCACCTGCCGCTGCCGGCCGGTCGCCGCGTGGCCGTGGTCACCAACGGTGGCGGCGCCGGGGTGCTCGCCACCGACGAGATCGCGCGGCACGGGCTCGTGCTTCCCGAGCTGCCTCCGGACCTCATTGCGGAGATCGACGGCATGCTGCCCTCCTTCTGGAGCCGCCGGAACCCCCTCGACATGGTCGCCATGGCCGGCGGGGACGTCGCCCACCGCATCCTCACCGCCGTCGCCCAGAGCCCGGCGTTCGACGCGGTGCTCGTGTTGTCGGTCCTCGGCGTGCCCAACACCGGCGACGAGGTCCGCGCCCAGAGCGGCGGCGGCGACTACGACGACTTCAGCCCCTGGGAGAGGGACTTCCTCGATCTGGTCGCCGACCTCATGGAGGAGACCGGCAAGCCCATCCTCAACGTCCCCGACCTGCCCATGCGCCGGGCGCTCCACCCCGGCGATCACCTGTACACTCCCGTCGTGGTCGGCACGCCGCGCAACGCCGCGCTCGCCCTCGAGCGCATGGCGACCTACGGCGCCTGGCGCGCCGCCCACGGCACGAACCCTCGAACGAAGGACCACGCATGAGCACCACCGACGTGACGGCCGCGGGTGCGGAGACGGCCGCCCCGCAGCTCGAGATCATGTCCGGCAACGAGGCCATCGCCCGCGGCGCCTGGGAGGCCGGCGTGCGCTTCGCCTCGGCCTACCCGGGCACGCCGAGCACGGAGATCCTGGAGTCGCTCTCGGGCTACGACGACGTGTACGCCGAGTGGGCCCCCAACGAGAAGGTCGCCGTGGAGGCCGCCACCGGCGCGTCCATGGCCGGCGCCCGCTCCCTGGCCTGCATGAAGCACGTCGGCCTCAACGTGGCCGCCGACCCCTTCTTCTCGGCCTCGCACGTCGGCGTCACCGGCGGGTTCGTGATCGTCTCCGCCGACGACCCGGACATGCACAGCTCCCAGGACGAGCAGGACAACCGCAACTACGCCAAGTTCGCGAAGATGCCCATGGTGGAGGCCGGCGACGCCGACGAGGCGCGCCGCTTCATCAAGGCCGCCTACGAGATCAGCGAGCGGTTCGACGCCCCGGTCCTGTTCCGCACGACGACCCGCACCTCGCACTCCCAGGGCGTCGTGACGCCCGGCGAGCGCGAAGCCCACGACGAGCCCATCCTCGTCCTCGACCGCGACCCGGCCAAGCACATCATGATGCCGCACAACGCCAGGCCGCGGCACGAGTTCATCGAGCGGCGCCTGCTCGAGCTCGCCGAGTTCGCCGAGACCACCGACCTGAACCAGGTCGAGATGGGCGACACGCGCGCCGGCATCATCACGTCCGGCGCGGCCTACGGCTACGCCCGCGAGGCGTTCCCGGCCGCGAGCTTCCTCAAGCTGGGCATGACGTACCCGCTGCCCGCCGGCCTCATCGCCGACTTCCGCGCCAAGGTCGACAAGCTGTACGTCGTCGAGGAGCTCGACCCGTTCCTGGAGGAGCTCATCCGCCTGCAGGGCGTGCACGGTGGACGGCGGCAAGGACATCCTGCCGCTCACCGGCGAGTTCAGCCCCGGCCTCGTGGCCCGTGCCCTGCACGAGGCCGGCGTGCCCGGCGTCGACGAGAGCCTGCTGGTCGTGCCCGAGCGCGCCCCCGACGACCTGCCGGACCGCCCGCCGACGCTGTGCCCCGGCTGCTCGCACCGCGGCGTCTTCGTCGCCCTGCGCAAGCTGCGCGCCTTCGTGAGCGGCGACATCGGCTGCTACAGCCTGGCGGCCCTGGCCCCGTTCAACGCCATGCACTGCAGTACGTGCATGGGCGCCGGCATCAGCATGGCGCACGGCATGGCCAAGGTCCTCGACGAGGGTGCCGACAAGAAGAACCGCCCCGTGGCCATCATCGGCGACAGCACCTTCTTCCACTCCGGCATCACGTCGCTCCTGGACGTCGCCTACAACAGGAGCAACGTGGTCACCATCATCCTGGACAACCGCACCACCGCCATGACCGGCGGCCAGGAGAACCCCGGCATGGGCAAGTCCCTCATGGGGCAGGCCGCGCCGGAGGTCGACATCCCGGCCCTGGTGCGCGCTCTCGGCATCACCAGCATCCACGAGATCGACCCGCTGGACGTCGCGCAGACGCAGGCCGTGCTCAAGGAGGCGATCGAGGCGCAGGAGCCGTCGGTCGTCATCGCCACGTCGCCGTGCGTGCTCGAGTACAAGATCAAGCGCGAGGCGTACCACGTGGAGGCGGCCGAGTGCACCGGCTGCAAGGTCTGCCTGCGGGCGGGGTGCACGGCGCTGAGCCTGTACAAGGACGAGGCCGGCGAGCGCAAGGTGGAGATCGACCCGGTGGCCTGCAGCGGCTGCAGCGTGTGCGCCCAGCTCTGCAACTTCGAGGCGATCAAGGCGCCTCAGCCCAAGGGTGGGGAGGAGGCCCGATGAGCCGCCCGACGTTCAACATCCTCATCTCCGGCGTCGGCGGCCAGGGCGTGGTGCTGGCCAGCTACGTGCTCAGCCAGTCGGCCCTGGCCGAGGGCTACGACGTCAAGCAGAGCGAGGTCCACGGCATGGCCCAGCGCGGCGGCTGCGTCACGAGCCACCTGCGCTTCGGCGACAAGGTCTACAACTCGCTGATCACCCCCGGCACGGCCGACGTGCTGCTCTCGTTCGAGTCGGTCGAGGCCATGCGCTACATCAACTGGCTCAAGCCGGGCGGCCTGCTCGTCTACAACATGACGCGGGTGAACCCGAGCACGGTGTCGTCCGGCGAGCTGGAGTACCCGGCCGGCCTGGCGGAGCGCATCGCCGAGGCGTGGCCCAACACGCGTGCCCTGGACGCGAGCGCCCTGGCCGCCGAGGCCGGCACCTTCAAGGCGGCCAACGTGGTGATGCTCGGCGCCATGGCGAGCGCCCTGCCGTTCAAGCCGGAGACCATGGAGGGCATCATCCGGCGCTCGGTGCCACCCAAGACGATCGACGTGAACCTCAGGGCGTTCGAGCTCGGCCGCAGCGTCGGGGCCGAGGTCGGCGCCTGAGAGGCGCGAGGTGACCGGACGCGTGGGCGGCGACGGCTCTCTTCCGTTGCCGTCGCCGGTTGCTCCCCACCACGTCGGCATCAGCGTCGCCGACCTGGAGGAGTCGATCGACTGGTACGAGCGCGTGCTGGGCTTTCGGCTGGAGGCCGTCGTCGCCGTGCCCGAGGACGACGGCCGGGTGGCCATGCTCGAACAGGGCGGCTTTCGTGTGGAGCTGTTCGAGATCCCCGGCGCGGCGGCGCTGCCGCCTGCGCGCCGGGAGGCCGGGAGCGACCTGCGCACGCACGGCGTGAAGCATCTTGCGTATGAAGTGAGCGATATCGAGGCACACGCCGAGCGGCTGCGCGCCCTCGGCGTGGACATCGTGTGGGACGTACGCGTGCACGAGGACGTCAAGGTCGTCTTCGTGCGCGACAACACGGGGAACCTCGTCGAGCTCGTCGAGCCGCTGCGCGCGGCCGGCACGGCTCGCGGCACAGTGTAAGAGCGAAAGGAAACGGAAGTCATGGAGAGCACCGTCTGGCAGGACGACCACCCCTGGACCCACATCGACTGGGAGCTCAACGACGTCACGCCGTACCAGCTCAACTGGTTCTGGTGCAACATGGAGAAGGGCGACTACCTCTGGCACCCCAACCAGCACAAGGGCTTCGAGTGGTGGATCAGCCTCGAAGAGGCCGGTGGTCCCCTGGGTAGCGTGCACATCGCGCCACAGACCTGGAACGACGGCGTCAAGATCCGCCCGTACATCAAGTTCCCGCGCCTGGAGGAGATCCCGGCCGAGTATCGGGACCTCATCAAGTACGACCACGTCGTGTTCGCCGGGGCGATCAGCATCATGGGCGACGACGTGAAGCCCGACGATCCGGTGCTCGGCTACCGCTGTCACCAGTGGCAGAAGAGCGACAGCGGCGTCGTCGGCATGTCTTCGGCGATCGAGGCCAAGGAGAACGCCGCCGACGACGGCCTCATCTGGGCGCAGCACGCCACCGAGGAGGTCGGCAACTGGGAGGTCTTCCTGCCGACCCTGATGCGCCTGTACCGCGTGATCACCGACCCGGAGATCTGCCCGTACTACTCGTTCCGCGTGGAGGGCACGGGGCGCGAGGCGAAGTACGTCGAGCTCTGAGAGGCGCGAGATCCGCGCGGGGACGACGACCGTGAACAGCCGGCGTGGCGGGGCTGTCGAGCGGGGCGCCGCAGGTACACCGCTCTGCGCGGAGCAGCACGGAGCGGACGGGGCCGGGGGCGCGGCGAGCGTCCCGGCCCCGCCTGCGTCTGCGTGGGCGCCGCTGCGCCACAAGGTCTACCGCGCGCTGTGGTTCGCTCTGCTGGCGACCAACGTCGGCGCCTGGATGCAGGCGGTGGGCGCCGCCTGGCTCATGGTGGAGCTGGAAGCTTCGCCGACGATCATCGCCCTCGTGCAGACGGCGACGTTCCTGCCCGTGGTGCTGGTCGGCGTGGTGGCCGGCGCGCTCGCCGACCTGCTGGACCGGCGCCGGCTGCTGCTGGCGACGCAGGCGGCCGGGCTGGTCGTGGCCGCGGCGTTGGCCGTCGTGACGGCTGCCGGCGCCGTCACGCCTTGGGTGCTGCTCGGCTTCACCTTCGCGCTCGGGGTGTGCACGGCGTTCAACGGGCCGGCGTATCAGGCCATCCAGCCTGAGCTGGTGCCGGCCCGCGAGCTGAAGCAGGCGCTCACGCTCGGCGGCGCCAACATCAACCTCGGCCGGGCCATCGGCCCGGCCGTGGGCGGGGTGCTCATCGCCGCCGTCGGCGCCTGGCTCGTGTTCGGTCTCAACGCCGTCGCCTACCTCGGCAGCGTCGTCGTGCTGTGGCGCTGGAGGCGGGCCCCGGGCGACGACGTCGGCCCGCCGGAGCACTTCGCCGGGGCCATCCGCGCCGGCGTGCGGTACGCCCTGTTCTCGCGCGTGCTGCAGGGCGTGCTGCTGCGCTCGTTCGTCTTCGGGCTCGCCAGCTCCGCCCTGCTCTCGCTGCTGCCGGTGTACGCCTCCCGGGCGCTCGGCGCAGGGTCCGGCGGCCTCGGCCTTCTGTACGCCGGCATCGGCGTCGGGGCGGTGGCGATGGCCGCGCTGTTGCCGCGGCTCCGCGCGCACCTCAGCGACGACCGCATCTTCGCGCTGGGGAGCGTCACGGTCGGCGCGGCGCTTGTCACCTATGCGGCCGCGCCGGTCCTCGCCGCCGCCCTGGCCGCCAGCTTCGTGGCCGGCCTCGGCTGGCTCTGCTGTCTCTCCACCCTCAGCGTCGCCTCCCAGGACGCCCTGCCTTCGTGGGTGCGGGCCCGCGGCCTCGCCTTCTGCCTCACGGCTCTCTCGGCAGGGGTGGCTCTCGGCGCGGTCCTGTGGGGCATGCTTGCCTCCGTCGAGGGCGTTCGCGCTGCGTACGCATGGGGCGCCGCCGCGCTCGTCGTGACGCTCGTCCTCGCCCTGCGCTGGCGCTTCGACGCGATCGCCCGCCTCGACCTCTCGCCGTCGCCGCTCGCGTCGCCGGAGACGCGGCTCCTCGGGGAGGAGCACGCCGACAGCCCGGCCTTCGTGCTCGTGAGCTACGAGGTCCGGCCCGAGTGCGAGGACGACTTCCTCCGCGCGCTGCGGCTTGTCGGCCGCGTACGGCGCCGCAACGGCGCCGCCGACTGGTCCTTCTACCGCGACGCCGAGAGGCTGGACCGGTTCATCGAGACCTTCGTGCTGCCGACCTGGGACGAGCACGTGCGGCAGCACCAGCGCCTCACCGTCACGGACGCCGCCGTCCTCGACAGGGTCCTCGAATTCCTCAAGCCCGGGACGTCCTTCACGGCCGAGCACTACGTCCAGCCGCCGCAACCGCCGCTCGAGCTCTGGCCGCGGTAGGGCGGGAGGGTCTTCGCGGCAGGCTTGCTGCTCCGCTCAGCGGTCCGTGCGTCGCCGGACCGGCCTAGAGAGAGCGTTCGCTCTATTTGCCCCTTGCATCCTGGCAGAGAGGCACTATAGTATTCAGCACGTGAACTAGACTTGTAGAGTAGTTCACTGGAGCAAAGGGGAACCAGCGTCCGCCTGAGGGGGTGGGGATGCGGGCACTCACGATCGGTGAGCTCGAGACGGAATCCGGCACCGCGCGCAGCACGATCTACTTCTACGTGCGCGCGGGGCTCCTGCCGCCCGCCCAGAAAGCCAGCCCGACGCGCGCCATCTACACCGACGCCCACGTCGAGCTCCTCGAGGAGATCCGGCGGCTGAAGGCGCAGGGCCTGGACATCCGGGCCATCGGCGAGCGGCTGCGGCAGCGCGTGCACTCCGCCAGCCAGAACGGGGAAGATCTCGTGGCGCGGCAGGAAGAAGAGACCCGCCGCGCCATCCTCTCCGTCGCCGGGCGCGAGTTCTCCCGCAACGGCTACCGCCAGACGCGCATCGCCGACATCATCCGCGACCTGGGCATCACCCCGCAGACGCTCTACGGCTACTTCCCGACCAAGCGCGACCTGTTCGCCGCCGCGTACCGGGACTACCTCGAGGCGTCCATGACTGCTATCGAGCCGCGGCTCGCGGATGAGGACGATCCGGCCGTCCACGTGCTGTGGCGCATGGTGGGCGACTACAGTCTGCAGGCGCTGAACCCCGACCTTCTCTATCTCTCGCGTGAGGCCGCCTACGACGACCCCGAGACCACCCGCGAGCTGCGGGCCGCCCACGACCACGTCCTCACCGGGCCGACCGAGGATCTCCTGCGCCGCCGCGGCGGTCCGGACGAGCCGCCCCTGTCGGACGAGCTCGTCAGCTATGCCCTGTACGGCGCGTTCCAGACGATGCGTCTGCGCGCCTCGTGGGACAGCCGCTTCTCCCGCAGCGACGTGATGTGGACGAACGTGGCCATCAACCTGGCCGTCCTGGCGCTGTACGACGGCACCATCGACGTCGCCGCTCTCAGGGAGAAGTACGCCGACCTCGTCGCGGAGCTCGCGGCCATGGAGCCGCCCGAACCCGCGGATCTCGAGACCTCACTGCCGACGCGAGAGGGCACTTGATGGAGGTGCGGCCGGCCCACGACCAGCGCCTCCGCGGGCGCGTCGCCGTCGTGACCGGCGCGGCGCGCCCGCGCGGCATCGGCCGCGCCGTCGCCCTGCGCTACGCGGCCGAGGGTGCGCGCGTGGCCGTGCTGGACCTGGACGGCGAGGGCGCGCGCGGTGTGGCCGACGAGATCACGGCGGCCGGCGGCGCGGCCGTCGGCGTCGCCTGCGACGTCGCCGATCTCGCGTCGGTGGAGGCGGCCGCGGTGCGCGTTCTCGACGCGTGGGGCGGCCGCGTCGACATCCTCGTGAACAACGCGGCCGCGCTCGACGGTGTCGTCTGGCAGCCGTTCGACCAGTGGACCGTCGAGGAGTGGGACACGATGCTCGACGTGAACCTGCGCGGCATGTGGTTCTGCGCCCGCGCCTTCGTCCCCGCCATGAAGGCGCGCGGCTACGGCAAGATCGTCAACGTCACATCCTCCACCTTCTGGGAGGGCGTGGGCGGCTTCATCCACTACACCTCGAGCAAGGGCGGCGTGATCGGCTTCACGCGTGCCCTCGGCCGCGAGCTCGGGCCGTTCGGCGTCCGCGTGAACGCGCTCGCTCCGGGCTACACGATGACCGACGCGCAGACCGAGCACGCGACGGCGCACCCCGACCATCAGGTCGCGATGCGCGAGCAGCGTGCCCTGGCCCGCGATCAGGTGGCGGACGACCTCGCCGGCCCGGCTTTCTTCCTGGCCTCGGACGACAGCGATTTCATGACCTGCCAGACCATCCTCGTGGATGGCGGCCGGAGCATGTGGTGATGGCGATGACCGCGACACGGCGCAGAGGCCGCCGAGGGGGTACGTCCATTGACTGATTGGCTGCAACTGCTGGTCTCCGGCATCACGCTGGGGTCGATCTTCTCGCTCGTCGCTCTCGGGTTCGTGACGATCTACCGCACCTCGAAGGTGGTGAACATGGCCCAGGGCTCGTTCGTGATGCTCGGCACCATGTTCACGTACTCCTTCCTCAATGAGCTCGGCTGGCCGTTCTGGCTGTCGGCCATCGTTTCCATCGCGGGCGTGATCGTGGTCGGCATCCTGATGTTCCAGATCGTGCTCAAGCCGATGCTCAAGGCGCCGCCGGCGGCGATGATCCTGCTGACGATCGCCCTGAGCCTGCTCATCGAGAACCTCGCCCTCCTCAAGTGGGGCGGCTACGGCCTCGGCATCCCGGCGTTCACCGGGGAGACGTCCATCTGGGTGCGCGGCGTCGCCATACCGCCCCAGACGCTGTGGGTGCTCGGGGTCACCATCGCAGTCCTCATCGCGCTCTACTGGCTCAACAACCGCACCCTCGTCGGCAAGATGATGACGGCGACGGCCACGCGGCCCAACGCCGCCAGCCTGTGCGGCATCTCCACGACACTGATGATCATCATCGCCTTCGCCATCAGCGCCGGCATCGGCGCCATCGGCGGCGTGAGCGTCGGCTCGGTCATCCCGATCGCCTTCACCACCGGCGGCCTCATCGGCCTCAACGGCTTCGTCGCCGCCATCCTCGGCGGCTGGGGCTCAAGCACCGGCGCCGTCGTCGGCGGCTTCACCCTCGGCATCCTCGAGTCGCTGTTCACCGGCGTCGTCCCGGCGGGCTACAAGGACGCGCTTGCGTTCGTCCTGCTCATCATCGTGGTGTACTTCCGGCCCTCCGGCCTCCTCGGTACCCCGTCCGTGGAAGGCGAGGAGTGATGGCGGCGAGCAAGGTCGACAAGAAGGCCGCCCCGCCGAAGGGCCTCGTGCCCACTCTGAGGAGCGGCAGCTTCCTCTTCAAGCTCATCTTCATCGCGATCCTGCTCATCTGGCCGATGGTGCTTCCCAACACCTACAACATGAGCGTGATGACCACTGCCGGGTACTACGCGATGATCGTCGTCGCCGTGAGCCTCATCCTCGGCCAGGCCGGCCAGCTCTCGCTGGCGCACAACGCGTTCTACGGGATAGGCGCCTACGTCGCCGCCATCCTCGCCACGACGTACCACTGGAACAGCCTGCTGGCGCTGTTCGTCGGGGCGCTCGCCGCCGGCGGCGTGGCCATCCTGATCGGCAAGCCGGTGCTCAAGCTCAAGTATTTCTACCTGGCCCTCGCCACCCTGGGTCTGGGCCAGATCTTCGGCATCATCGTCACGCAGCTCACCATCACCGGCGGCGCCAACGGCTTCGGGCCGATCCCGACGCTCGACATCTTCGGCTTCGACGTCGGCACCTACATGCGCCAGTACTACGTCATCTGGATCATCGTGATCCTGACGCTGTTGTTCACCGACCGCGCCCTCAAGTACCGGTTCGGGCGCTCGCTGCGCTCGCTGGCGACGAGCGAGATCGCGGCCTCGACCCTCGGCGTGCGCACCGCCAACTGGAAGCTCGTCGCCTTCGTGGTCGGGGCCGTGTACTGCGGCTTCGCCGGCGGCCTGTTCGCCTTCTTCAGCGTGGCCATCATGCCGGGCTCCTTCGGCTTCGCCGCGGCGGTCCTGCCGGTGGTCATGATGCTCGTCGGCGGCGACCAGAACATCTGGGGCGGCGCCATCGGCGCCATCGTGCTCACCTGGGTCGTCAACGGCTTCCCGCAGCTCCAGCAGTACAGCGGCGTCACCTACTCGGTCGTCATGATCCTGCTCCTCATGTTCCTCCCGATGGGCATCGTCGGCCTGTTCTCGCCGATGGCCCGCGCCCGGATGCGCAAGCGCTTCGGCATGAAGGACAAGGGCGATCTCGGGGAGGTGGAGGCCCTGCCCGATGTGGGTGCCGACACCGGCGGCGAGCTGGAGTTCAAGGCCTCGGTGGCCGAGGCTGCGGCCGCGGCCCAGGAGACGAAGGAGGCCCTCGCCGCCGCCGCGGACGTGAGGACGGCGGCCGCCGCCCAGGACGACGCGCCGGCGCTGCTGCGCGTGGAGGGCGTCACCGTCCAGTTCGGCGGTCTCAAGGCCGTGAACGACGTGACCATGGAGGTCCGCGAGGGCGAGATCACGGCGCTCATCGGCCCGAACGGCGCCGGCAAGACCACGCTGTTCAACGCCGTCAGCCGGCTGCAGTCCATCACCACCGGCTCCATCAGCTTCATGGGGCGGGACATCACGAAGCTCAGCCCGCCGGAGGTCGCACGACTGGGCATGGCGCGCACCTTCCAGAACCTGCGCATCTTCGCCAACATGAACGTGCTCGAGAACGTGCTCGTGGGCTGCCACCGGCACGAGCACTCCGGCATGTTCTCGGAGGGCATCGGCCTGCCCAAGCAGCGGGCCGAGGAGAAGGCCTCGCGCGAACGCGCCATGAAGACGCTCGAACTGCTCGGCCTCGAGCACTACGCCATGCGGCCGGCCGCGAGCCTGCCCTACGGCATCCAGCGGCTGGTCGAGATCGCCCGCGCGGTCGCGTCCGAGCCCAAGCTGCTCATGCTCGACGAGCCCGCGGCCGGCATGAACGCGCACGAGCGGGCTTATCTGGTCGACAGGATCGGGCGCATCCGAGACGCCGGCATCAGCGTGCTGCTCGTCGAGCACGACATCGGCCTCGTGATGGGCATCTCCGACGCGGTCAACTGCCTTGACTACGGCAAGCTCATCGCCTGTGGCACGCCGGGCGTCGTCCAGCAGGATCCTGCGGTCATCGCCGCCTACCTCGGCGACGGCAAGGCGCGCGTCGCCAGTCACCGCGACGCGGAGCACGTGACGGCCTGCGATGACTGCATGCTGGTCGTGGAGGACCTCGTCACGTCCTACGGCACCATCGAAGCGCTCCACGGCGTGTCGTTCGAGGTGCCCAAGGGGCAGATCGTGGCCGTGCTCGGGGCCAACGGCGCCGGCAAGACCACGCTGCTGGAGACGATCTCCGGCCTGCTCAAGCCCAACCGCGGCCGGATCCTCTACGAGGGCGCCGACATCACCAAGGTCGCGCCACACAAGATCGCGAGGCGGGGCCTCGGCCACGTGCCCGAGGGGCGCCAGCTCTTCCCGACGCTGAGCGTCGAGGACAACCTCATCCTCGGGGCCACGGCCCGGGCAGACAAGGCAGGGCTCCAGGACGACATCGCCTTCGTGTATGAGGTGTTCCCCGTGCTCGGGGAGCGGCGCAAGCAGCACGCCGGCACGCTGTCGGGCGGCGAGCAGCAGATGCTCGCCATCGGCAGGGCCATCACCGGCAAGCCCAGCCTGCTGCTGCTCGACGAGCCGTCCATGGGCCTCGCTCCCATGACGGTGGACCGCATCTTCGAGGGCCTGCAGAAGCTCAACGAACAAGGCCTCACCATGCTCATGGTGGAGCAGAACGCGGAGATGGCACTCTCCATCGCGGACTATGCGGTGGTGCTTCAGACCGGCAATGTCGTCATCGCGGAGAGCGCCACCGCTCTCCGCGAGGACGACCGGGTGCGGGCGTCCTATCTGGGCCAGAGCCAGACCGGGGCTCGCGCAAACTGACGTGGGGACACAAAGGCAAGGGGAGGAGAAGAGCATGAAGCGTTGGAAGTGGCAGCTGGGCGTCGTGTCGGTGCTCGTGCTGCTCGCCGCCGCCACCATCGGTGTGATGGCCGCGTGCGGTGAGGAAGAGTCGGGCGGAGAGGCGTCGCCGGCGGCGAGCGAATCGGCGGGCGCCGGCGACTTCACCGGTACCACCACCAAGTGGGGCGAGATGAACTCGCTCACCGGCGTCTCGGCGGCTCCCGCCAAGACGCTGCAGATGGGCTACGACGAGGAGGTCGAGTACATCAACGCCAACGGCGGCGTCCTCGGCGCCGCCATCGACTCGATCAACCTCGACGACAAGTCGGACATGAGCGCCTCCGTGGCCGGGGTGACGCAGCTGATCAACCAGGACAAGGTCGACCTGATCATCGGACCGTTCCCGCAGATGGTCGCCACCGCTGCGCGCTCCATCACGGAGAAGGCCGGTACGCCGCACATGCTGTACGCGCCGCCGACCATCGCCGACCTCAAGAAGACCGACTACAAGTGGTCCTTCCTGTGCGCGGCCGGGCCTGACGCCGTCGCCGACGCGCTCCTCGTGGCCTGCCAGAAGGGCGGCTACAAGAACGTCGTCGCCATCGCCGACGTCATTCCGATCCACCAGGAGTCCCTGGTGCTCATGAAGGAGTACTACCAGGACGCCGGCATCGAGAACTTCACGGTGCTCCCCGACAAGTGGGACCTGGCCGCGACCGACGTCTCGCCGATCGTCGCCAAGCTCGCCGCTGCCGCCAAGGCGAACAAGCCTGACGTGCTGCTCGTCCTCAGCAACCCGATCCACGTGCCGGCCATCCAGAAGGGCCTCAAGGCACTCGGCATCACCACCCCGGTGATCGGCTCGGCCGCCGGTACCTCGCCGGCCATCTTCCTGCAGGGCCCCGAGGCCGTCGAAGGCTTCACTGCCCTCGGCGTCGGCATCACCAACCCGGCCGAGCTGCCCGACGGGTATCCGGGCAAGGAAGACATGCTCGCCTTCTCCGAGCGTTTCATGGCCAAGTACGACATGCCGCCGGACTTCTACGCCGGGCTTCGCGTATGACGCCGTGCACCTGATGGCGAACGCGCAGATCGCCGCCGGCAACCCGACCGACAAGGAAGCCGTGCGCACGGCCATGGAGGCCACCACGGAGTGGGCGGGCTGCCAGGGCGTGTTCACGTACTCAGCAACCGACCACGTGGGCATCCACGGCGGCTTCTGCCTGTGGAAGGTCGAGGGCGGCCAGTTCAAGCTCGTCGAGGAGCTCAACCCGACGGGCCTGGTCATCATCCCGCCGCTCCAGTAACCCGGAGCAGCAGACCGACCACCGCGTGACGGCCTCCGGCCGCGGCGAGGCGAAGCCTCAGCACCGCGGCCGGAGGCCCCTTTCGGGGGACGTCTTCGCCGTGCGGTGGCGCATGGCCCAGGTGGCCGCCCGACGTTCTGAGCAAGACGCGGCCGGCGAGGAGGGCTCACGCCGACGACCCCCGCGACAGAGAGCCGTGACGACCCGCGGCCGGGCGTGCCATGGCCGCGGGACGAACACCGGAGGAGTTCATCATGTCCGATCGTCTGGCCGGCAAGGTGGCCGTGGTCACCGGCAGCGGCAATGGGATAGGCCAGGGCTGCGCGCTCATGTTCGCTCGTGAGGGGGCCACGGTGGTGGGCGCGGACCTCGACGTGGCCGGCTCCGAGGAGACCCTCAGGCGCGCCGTCGCGGAGGGTCTCACGATCGACGGCGTCCATCCCTGCGACCTCGTCGACCCGCCTCAGGTCGAGCAGCTCATGAAGTACACGGCCGAGAAGTACGGCGGCATCCACGTGTTGCTGAATGCCGCCGCCAAGATCGCCTTCGAGTTCATCGAGGACATGGACTACGAGGCGCACTGGAAGAAGACCATCGTCGGCGAGCTGGACATCGTCTTCCTGGCCTGCAAGGCGGCGTGGCCGTACATGAAGAAGAGCGGAGGAGCCTCCATCATCAACTTCTCCTCCGCCAACGCCTGGGAGGCGCTGCAGGGCTCCGGCGCCCTGGCGCACTGCGCGACCAAGGGCGCCGTGCTCGCCATGACCCGCCAGCTGGCGATGGAGGGCGGGCCTCACGGCATCCGCGCCAACACCATCGCTCCCGCGCTCATCGTCACCTCAGAGACCAAGCCCCGGCTCGACAACGAACCGGGCTTTCGCGAGACCGTGGAAGCCAAGATGATGCTTCCGCGCCTCGGCACGCCGGAAGACATCGCCTACTGCGCGACCTTCCTCGCGTCCGATGAATCGAGCTGGGTGACCGCCTCCGACTACAAGGTCGACGGCGGCGCCACGTCGTGGTGAGAGGAGCAGGGTCGTGACACAGCACACCGACGAACTGAAGAGCGAGTTCCTCTGGAGCGCGCACATCGACGTTGAAGGCTTCTACGAGGTCGGCCACACGTTCCGCGGTCACCGCAACATCGTCCGTGTGAAGGGCGGTTGGTTCGAGGGGCCGGAGATCAAGGGCAGCATCCTGCCGGGGACCGGCGACTGGTTCCTCACGCGTCCGGATGGCGTCGGTGAGGGCGACGTGCGCGACACCTACCAGACCGACGACGGCGCCATCATCTACGTGAGCTACCGAGGCATCCTCGACATCAGCGCCGACGTGTGGACGCGCATCGGCGCCGGCGAGGACGTCCCGGCCACCGAGTACTACCTGCGCGGGCAGCCGATGTTCGAGACCGGCTCGGAGAAGTACGACTGGCTCAACAGGATCGTCGCCGTCTCCGTCGGCAAGCAGGAGGCCATGGGGGTGACCTACGACGTGTTCCGGATCCTGTAGGGGCCGGGGATTCGAGGAGGGTCACATGCTGAAGTTCATCCTGGCTAGCCGCAGCAAGCCGGAGCACACCAAGGAGCGCTACTACTTCGAGTGGGGCATCATCCACGTCTCGCTGATGCTGCAGACGCCGACGGTCATGTCCACCTTTCGCCGCTACGCCCAGCACTTCGTGCCGGACGGACTCGAGGGCGACAGGCTGCTGTTCCCCCTCTCTCCGATGGCGTGGGAGAACATGGCCGACCACTGGCTCGAGACCTGGGAGGACCTCGTCCTCCCCTTCAGGGCGTCGGACTACCCGAACCGCATGCAGCCGCACAACTTCGGCGACTTCAACTTCGACATCCAGCTCATGACCGGCGAGGAGCTCTACGCCGAGGACGGGTACTACAGCGGGGGCATCAAGCTCGTGCACTTCCTTCACCGTCGCGCGGACGTGGGCCTCGATGAGTTCAAGTCCAGGTACGGGGCGCACGGCGACGTGCTGATCGAGGCCGGCAAGGGTCTGCTGCGCAAGTACGTGCAGAACACCGAGACGCAGGGCGACCCGAAGTACTTCGCCGGCACGCTGTTCGAGCTCGGCGGGGTCAACACCTATGCGGGTCACGAGGAGCTGTGGTTCGACGATGTGGAGTCGGTGTACGCGTTCTGCCAGGACCCCGCGCGGCGCGCGGCCCTGCTGGAGAGCTACGCCGGGTTCTCCGACGAGCGGACGTACTCGATGGTGACGACGGAGCGCGTGGTGTTCGACTTCGTCACGCCCGGGCACGTCAGCCCGCGGCCGGCGGTGCTGCAGGCCGGTTCGCTGGAGGCACTCGTCGATGCCCAGGGCTACGCAGGTTGGTGGCTTCCCGGGTGGGAGAAGACGGCCCGCGGCGAAGGGCCCGCGTGACGTCCGGCGAGCCGGACGGGAGCGTCGGGGCCGGGCTGCCGGCCGGCGGCTTGCTGGAGCCGCCGGCGGAGGACCTGGCAGAGGCGGCGCCTCAGCTGGGTGGACTGGAGCTGCAGGGCGGCCGGGCCGACACGGTGGCCGCCGTCCTCATGGGCTACGTCGCCCTGCAGACGGTGGGCGTCACCGTGGTCGCCGTCAGCGCGCCGGTCCTGCAGGAGCGCTTCGGGTTCAGCGCCGCGCAGGTCGGCCTGTTGACCTCGATGTTCGCGCTGGCCGTCGGGTTGACCGCCATCCCGATGGGCCTGGGGACGGCCAGGTGGGGAGGGCAGGTGCTCTTCGCGGCCGCCGCGCTGTTCCTGATCGGCAGCCTCGTCTTCGCGGCGGCGGACTCCTACCCCTGGTTCCTGGCCGGCCGGTTCATCCAGGGGCTGGGGGCCGGTGCGGGTGTCCCGGTCGGCACGGCGCTCGTCACCCGCTTCATTGCGCCGGGGGCGCGGCACCGGGCGTTCGGCCTGTTCGGGGCCGGCGCCGGTCTGGGCACGACGGTGAGCCTGCTCATCCTGCCGAGCATCGTCGTCGCCGGCGGCTACCGGTGGGTCTTCGTTGCGGCGGCGCTGTACGGGGTCGTGCTGGTGCTCGCCGTGCTCGCGGTGCACGTGCTGCGCATCCGTCCGCACAGCGCGGACCCCCCCGCCTCCGCCGGCGCGCTGGTCCGTGCCTTCGTGCACGCCGCCCGGAGCCCCGGCGTGTGGCTCTGCGCCCTCATGAACGTCACTGTCGTGGGCGTCGTGGTGGGCGTGCTCACGTGGACGCCGCAGTTCCTGCACGACCAGTTCGGCGCGTCCCTCGCCATCGCCGCCTTCCTCACTGCCGGCATCGGCGTCTCGCAGGCGGCCGGCAACCCCGTCGGCGCGGTCGCCATGCACAGGTGGGGCACGCCTGCCGTGCTGCTCGGGGGTCTCGGACTCCTGGCAGTGGCGACAGCGCTGGTGCCGGTCGGCCCGGGTGTCGTGTGGGCGTACGTGGCGATCCTCGCGGTCGTCCTGCTCGCCGGCGTGCTCCTGCCGCCCGGCCTGGCGATGATCGGCGACATCGCCAAGGGTCACGAGGCGGTCGGCGCGGCCACCGGCCTCGTCGGCATGCTCAACCTCATCGGCTCGATGCTCGCGCCGTGGTTGTTCGGGGTGCTGCTCGACGTGTACGGCTCGGCGCCCGGCGATGACGGCTACGCCGCGGGCTGGTTCATGCTGGCCGGCTTCGCCGTAGCGGGCTTCGCCGGAGGGGCGGCCTTCTGGCTGCTGCGCCGGCGCGGCCACTTGCAGCCTGCCGCCTGACCCGGGCTCTCGGCCTTTCCCCAGTCTCGAGTGTGCGCGTACAATCGCGCTTTCCGCCCGGGAAGAGAAGGAGACGCCCCCATGGCTGACTGGACGCTGCAGGGCAAGACGGCGCTGCTCGTGGTCCACATGCAGAACGCCATCACCAAGTCGCCGAGCCCTCTGGACTTCATGGGCCACCCTCGGGCAACGGCCGAGGATGAGGTCATCCCGCACATCGCCGCTCTGCTCGAGGCGTTCCGGGAGAAAGACCTGCCGGTCTTCTACGTCGTCGCGTACACGCCCGACGACTCGCCTGCGCCCGTCTACGGCCAGTTCTGGCGCGGGATCGAGGAGTCGCAGGCCAACAGGCTGGGCACGCGCGACGTTCAGATCGTCGACGAGCTCACGCCGCGCGACGGCGAGCCTGTCCTGTACAACTGGCCGTTCGACATCTTCCGGACGACCGACCTGGAACAGCGCTTCGCGGACCAGGGCATCGAGACGGTCGTCCTCGTCGGCGTCTCGACCGGCATGGCCATCAACGTCGCCGCGTACCAGCTCGCCGAGCGCTTCTACAACCTCATCATCCCGTCGGACTGCATCACCGACGGCAACCGCGAGCTGCACGAGGTGCTGCTGGCCGGGGTGCTGCCGGTGCTGGGCCTGGTGACGACGCACGAGGACGTGATCGCGCACCTGTGAGCGAGGCGCCCTACTGAGTCAGTGGGTCTCTGCCGCAGTCGCAGCCCAGTGAAAGCGCGTCCGCAGCGAATTCCGCTCGTCGTGTTTCAGGTGGCCGTCATGCTGAAGGCGACCGACGACGATGCCGGCGTCGATGCCGACCTCGGAAGCGAAAGCCGAGATCGCTGCTCCTGAGAAGCGTCCGGACGCAACGAAGCGCAGGTAGTCGTCCGCTGGGAGCAGCAGGTCAGCGGCGAAGCGGTCGGCCTCGTCTTCCCTCGCCTGGAGTGCGGGATCCGCGTCGTCGTTCTCGAGAATCACCTCCTGCCGGCCGTGGAGCAGGACATGCCCGATCTCGTGGAAGAGACTGAACCAGAAGACATCGGCCCAGGCACCGCGAATCGTCATCATGAGCGCGGCCTTGCTCCGGCCCAGCCAGAACGTGGCTCCGTGGACCCGAGTGCCGGGGAAGTGCGGGCAGATGACGAGAGCGACGCCTGACTTGGCGAGGAGCGATGTCAGTGCGGGCTCAAAGACCTCGGGAGCCTGGTGGGTCATGGCGCGTAGAGCGGGCAGGGCTGCCTCCAGCAGCTTCTTGTCGAAGATGGCGCAGTCCAGCCTCCTGGCTTCGAGCTCTCCGAGGCGAAGCCAGGAGGCCAGGGCCTCGGGAGACCGCCGATGCCGGCCGGCAACTCCCTGCCGGAATGCCGCCTGATACCGTCGGACCTCGGGGATCGCGGCCAGCGACGCCACGCCGAAGAAGCGCTGCAGCTCAGCGACTCTCACCAGCGGCTTGGTAGTGCGGGCCACTGCCCCGAGCTTGGAGAGCTGGCTGTAGCAGTACGCTGATGTGAGCTTGCTCTCTTCGCGGAGGCGCTCGAGCTCCGCCTGACTCTGGCGTCGGGCCAGGGTCAGGCGATACTCGGATTCAAGGCCCAGCCAGATGTGCGCCGGCACGCCCAGGACCTTCTCGAGCTGTAACGCCGTGTCTGGGGTGATGGCCTTCTCACCCTTGAACACGGCGCTGAGCTTCGCGGCAGGGCGGCGCATGCGGCGCGCGAGCTCGTCCTTGCTCATGTCCAGCTCGGCGATCACCTCCTCGATGTACTCGCCCGGCGGGATGGCCAGATCGGAGTGGATGGTCGCGTCAGTCGTCATAGTGCTTGCTCACCTCCTCGATCATCGCGATCTCCAGTCGTTCTCCCTCCAGCGTGAAGATGAGCCTGCTGGATCCCGTCAACGTCACCGCCCATTGGCCGGCGCGATCGCCTTTGAGCGGATGGCAACGCAGGACCGGCAGTTCCCGAAGCTCCTCGATGTCGCTTGCCTGCTTCATGAGATTGATTCTGGCGATGTACGTTCGGCCGACCTCGTCGCCGTATGCCCGGATCGCATCGGCGGAGCGCTCGTACTGGCGTTTGAGCTTGCGCGTCCGGAAGGCGATCTCCACGCAGACCTCTCAGGGCTGTCGGTATTCACCGATGGGGTAAATCGAGTCTACCGCAGTTGGGCCGGCAATACACTGCTTCGCTTTACCTGAAAGGTATACCAGATGTCCGTGCCGCCTGCGAGAACGTGCTCGACGCCTTTGCCTGTCCGTCGTGCGGCAAGAAGGTCCGGTGCGCAACTGGAGAAGCACATCCTCAGGATGCTCAAGTAGACCGCCACTGGGTTGGCAGCGCCCGCTTGCGCATCGCACCCGTGGCGCGCAGCGTGGCACGTTCGTGACGATCTGAGATGAAGAAGGCGGCTCGCGAGCTCGATAGCCAGCTCGCGGGCCGCCCTGTGAAGTGAGACTGCCGGCGAAGGGGGACGCCGCGGGGCAGTCTCGGAGGCAGCGTATGGTCAGCGGAGGTGCCGGCGCTCCTCGGCACGAGACTCGCCGTCCCGCGCCAGCGGGCTGATCGCCTGGAAGGTTGGGCTGTCGAACACGCCGCCCAGGCAGGCGCCGGTCTCCTGCAGCTTGGCCTTGCCGACGGAGTAGCAGACGCAGTACGCGACTTCCATGATCTCCTCGTCGGTGGCGCCGGCGGCTTTGGCGTTGCACGCCTGCGGCAGCACGCCGTCGTAGTGGCCGTTCATCATGTAGAGGCCGACGAGCAGCAGGTAGCGCGTCTTGGGGTCGAGGATGCCGCGGTCGAGCAGGCCGGTGAGCTGGTTCTGCGCGTAGGTGTGCAGCATGTCGGGGCGGTTCTTGACCCAGAAGTCGAGGCTCGGGTCGTCCGGCGGCTTGCCGTAGCCCGGGCGCTGCTTGGCCCACGAGGCGAGGACCTCCTCGCCGGTGACGGCGGCCTTCATCGCTTCAACGACGTCTACTTCTTCCGGTCGGGGCATGGGAAGCTCCTTGTCGTGATCAGGCGAGTGCCTTCTCGGTCGGTGTGCCCGGAGCGGCCAGGTGGAGCCGTCCGGCGAGGATCTCCGCCAGGTCCATGACGCGGACGTCGCGATCGGGGGCGACGCTCCCGAGGCCGTCCTCCATCATGGTCAGGCAGTAGGGACAGTTCACGCCGATGAGATCCGGCGACGTCTCCAGGAGCTGGCCGACGCGCAGCTCGTTGACGCGGTGGCCGGCCTCCTCCTCCATCCACATGCGGCCGCCGCCGGCGCCGCAGCAGAGGCTCTTGCTGCGCGTGCGCTTCGGCTCGAGCACGGCGACGCCGGGCACGGAGCGCAGCACGTCGCGCGGCGCCTCGTACTGCTCCTGGTAGCGGCCGAGATAGCAGGAGTCGTGGTAGGCGACCTTGGCGGCCCGGGCGCCGCCGGCGGAGGCGGCCGACGTTGCGCCGCCGCCCGTCTCGCCGTTGAGCGTCAGCCGGCCGCTCTTCAGCAGGTCGGCGAGCAGCTCGGTGTGGTGCACGACCTCGTAGTGCCCGCCGAACGCCGGGTACTCGTTTCTCAGCGTGTTCAGGCAGTGCGGGCACGAGGCGAAGATCTTCGTGACGCCCAGCGCGTTCATGGTCTCGACGTTCTGGGCGGCGAGCATCTGGAAGAGGTACTCGTTGCCGATGCGGCGCATCGGGTCGCCGCAGCAGGTCTCGTCGGGGCCGAGGATGGCGAAGCTCACCTCGGCCTGCCTGAGGAGGGCGACGAGTGCCTGGGAGACCTTGACGGCGCGGTCGTCGAAGGCGCCGGCGCAGCCGACCCAGTAGAGGTACTCGACCGGCGCGTCGGTGTCGAGCACGGCGACGTCGAGGTCCTTGGCCCAGTCGCCGCGCGTGTGCGCGCCGATGCCCCAAGGGTTGCCGTTCTTCTCCACGTTGGCGCAGGCGAGCTGCGCCTCCTGCGGGAACTCGGCCAGGTCCAGGACCAGGGCGCGGCGCATGTCGATGATCTTGTTGACGTGCTCGTTCTGCACCGGGCACTGCTCCTGGCAGGACCAGCAGGTGGTGCAGGCCCACAGCTCATCCTCGCTGATGACGTCGCCGATCATGCTGGGTCGGCGGCCGGTCGGCATCGGTCGCCGCGGCGTGGCGCAGGGCTGGACCAACCCCGTTCAGGTGGTCCTTCAGCTTCGTCATCAGCAGCTTGGGGGAGAGGGGCTTGCCGGTGAGCCACGCGGGGCAGTGGTCCTGGCAGCGGCCGCACTCGGCGCACGCGTACAGGTCCAGGAGCTGCCAGCGCGTGAACTGCTCGACGCGGCTCGACGCCGTACTCCTCGAGGTCCTCGTCCTCCAGGTCGAGCGGCCGGACCTGCCCGCCGCGCGGCTTGAGGTTGCGGAAGAACTCGTTGACCGGGCACATGATCAGGTGCAGGTGCTTGCTCAGCGGGATGTAGACGAGGAAGGCGAGCAGCAGCGCGAGGTGCACCCACCAGAAGACCTGCATGCGCGGTCTGCGTGGCGCCGTCGTCGAGCGGTCCGAACAGTGCCGCGAGCGCGCCGGTGACCGGCGCGAGGGCGTACTTGTCGTGCGCCTCAAGGGCGTAGGCGAAGCCGCTGTACACGAGAGCGGCGGCCACCAGGCCGAAGATGAGCGCGAGGATGACGGCCGCCTCCAGGCTGGCCTCCAGCCGCGGCGGCCTCACGACGTAGCGGTACACGATGGCGACCACGATGGCGACCAGGACCAGCACCATGAGGACGTCCAGCACGAGGTAGAAGACCGGCCAGGCGCCGATCGCCGGCAGTGAGAACGCCTCCCACAGCCCTTCGCCGATGATCTGCAGCGTGCCGAAGGCGATGACGATGAAGCCCCAGAAGATGACGAAGTGGACGATGCCCACGGGCTCCTTGAAGAGCTTCTTCTGGCCGAGGACGTAGACGACGAAGCCGCCGGTGCGCGTGCCGAGGCGGTCGTGGCGAGCCTCGGGTCGCCCGACAAGTACGTACTGCACGCGCCGCGTGAGGAACACGCCGAACACGGCGAGCGCGACGACGAGGACGGCGAGGAAGATGGCGGCGGTGAGCGTCATGCCAGGGTCACTCGCGTCAGGAGGCGGCCTTGCGCCGGCGCAGCTCGTCCGCGAGCGCCGGCACGACCGTGAACAGGTCGCCCACCACGCCGAAGTCGGCGATGGAGAAGATCGGCGCCTCGGGGTCCTTGTTGACGGCGACGATGTGCTGCGAGCTCTGCATGCCGGCGCGGTGCTGGATGGATCCGGAGAGGCCGACGGCGATGTAGAGCTTGGGCGACACGGTCTTGCCGGTCTGGCCGACCTGGTACTGGTGGTGCTTCCAGCCGGCGTCGACGACGGCGCGGCTCGCGCCGACCGCCGCGCCGACGGCCTCGGCGAGCTGCTCGACCACGGCGAAGCCCTCCGCGCTACCGACGCCGCGGCCGCCGCTGACGATGATGGAGGCCTCCTCGAGGCTCACGATGCCGGCGTTCTCGCAGACCACGTCGGCGATGCTCGTGAGCAGGCTCGCGGGGCCGAAGTCGACCGCGAGCGGGACGACCTCGGGCTCGGCCGGCGCCTCTTCACGAGCGAACGAGCTCGGGCGCAGGGCGACGACCGTCGGGGCCTGCCGTGACTTGCATCGTGGCGACCACGCTGCCGCCGAAGCAGGGGTGCGTGGCCACGAAGCCGCCGTCGGCGAGCTCGAGGCCGGTGGCGTCGATCAAGCAGCCGGCGCCGAAGCGGGCCGCGCAGGCCGAAGCCACATCGCGGCCCTCGGCGGAGCCGGAGAACAGCACGGCCGCCGGTTGCTCTGCCTTCACGGCGGCCGCGGCCGCGTCGGTGAACGGGCCCGGCCGGTAGGTGGCCAGCTCCGGGCTCTCGGCGACGTACACGCGCTGCGCGCCGAAGCGCGCCGCCTCGGCGACGAGCGGCGCGGCGTTCGCCGCCGCCACGAGAACGCTCAGCGTGCTGCCGAGGGCGGCGGCCAGGCCGCGCCCGTGCGAGATGCTCTCGAGGGTCACGCCGGCGAGCCGGTCGCCGCGCGCCTCCGCGATGACGAGGATGTTGTCAGCCATGTCTCCGCCCTCCTCAGACGAGCCTGGCGCTCGCCAGGAAGTCGGCGATCTGCTGCGCGCCGCTTCCGTCGTCCTCGATCTTGACGCCGGCCGCGCGCGGTGGCGGCACGCTCGCGGAGAGCACCCGGGTCTTCGCCCCTGCGAGGCCGACGCCCGTGACGTCCAGGCCCAGGGCCGCGACGTCGTGCTGCGCGATCGGCTTCTTCTTGGCCGTCATGATGCCCTTCATCGAGGGGTAGCGAGGCTCGTTGATGCCCTTGACCACGGAGATGACGGCCGGCGTCGGGCACGAGTACGCCACGTAGCCCTCGTCGGTCTCGCGGTGCACGCTCAGCGCGCCGCCGTCGACCTCGACCTTCGACAGCGCCGAGAGCAGCGGCAGGCCGAGCAGTTCGGCCACCGCGGCCGGCACGGCGCCAGTCTCGCCGTCAGTCGACCTGAGCCCGAACAGGGCCAGGTCGCACGGGACGGTCCTGAGCGCCGCGGCCAGCACGGCGGCCGTGGCCTGCGCGTCCGAGCCGGCCAGCGCCGGGTCGGTGACCAGCACGGCGTCGTCGGCGCCCATGGCCAAGGCCTTACGGACAGCGTCGGTGGCGTCGTCCGGGCCCATACACAGCACCGTGACCTGGCCGCCGGCGGCCTCCTTGATGCGCAGCGCCTCCTCCACTGCGTACTCGTCGTACGGGTTGAGGATGCGGTTCACGCTGCGGTCGAGACACCAGGTGGACGGATCGAGGCGCTTCTCGGCCTCGGTGTCGACCACCTGCTTCACGCACACGACGATGTTCATGCTTGGCTCCTGAGCTCGTGCGGTTCCCCTTCGCACCGACCCGGGGCAGCGCTCGCGCGCACGCCGGGCCCGTCGGTTGCGGCCATGATAGGCGGAGGTCCCGCGAGCGCGGACAGGTTCGCCGCAACTTTTCATGCAGGCGCGGCGGTATTACCATCGCGTATAGATGGAACTGGACCTCTTCCGCTCGTTCGTGGCCGTCGCCGAGTCCCGTAGCTTCAGCCGGGCCGCGCGTGCCATGCACTCCACGCAGCCCACGCTGAGCCGCCAGATCGCACGCCTGGAGGGCGAGCTGGGCGTGCGCCTGTTCGAGCGGTACGGCCGGCACGTGGAGTGCACCGAGAGCGGCCAGCTCCTGCTGCCGCTGGCGAAGGCCATCGTGTCTCGCACCGACGAGGTCGTGAGCCTCATGCGCGAGCAGGCCGGCGGCGGCCCCAGCACGGTGCGCTTCGGGGCCGCCGGCAACGTCATCGTGATGCTCACGCCCATCTTGGCGTCGTTCTTCAAGGCGTACCCCAAGGTCACGGTGGACCTTGTCGAGAAGGACGACTCCCAACTCGAGGAGGCCGTCATCACCGGCGAGCTGGACTGCGCCGTGATCACCCCGTGGGGGTCGACGCGGGCGATGGCCCAGCACCTGCTGACGGAGGAGATCCTGCTGGTCGTGCCGGAGGGGCACCGCTTCGCGGAGCTCCCGGCGGTGCCCATCGGCATGCTCGCGAGTGAGTCGTTGCTGCTCCCGCGCGCGACGATGAACGCCAGCAACGTGATCGCCGACGCCCTGCGCAGGGCCGGCGTCGAGCTGCGCTTCTCGTACCGCGCCAACTACCCCGATCTGACCAAGGCGCTCGTCCGTATGGGTCTCGGCGTCGCGCCGATGCCCAGGATGCTCGTCGCGCCGGAGACCATGGACGGCCTCGTCGCGATACCGTTCGAGCCGCGCGTGCAGCGCGACCTCACGATGCTCGCGCCGCGGGACCGGCCCCTCCCGGGCGCCGCCCGCGCCCTCATGGCGCACGTGAGGGGTGCCCTGGCCGGCCGCGGGGTCTCCGGCGCCTGAGAAAGCGCTTTCACGAGCGAGCCTTTGCTCGGCGCCTTTCCGAAGAAGCCCAGTCGCCGATGTTCACGCAGGGCACCGGCCGCATCTGTCGTTCCTCAGTGTTGGTTGCGTTTTACACCGAACGCCGAGGGCGTGAGGAGGATGACAGGGGCGCGGTCAGGTGGACGTTGAGTCGCATTGCGCCGCGAGCGTCCAGAGAGCGAGTCTCATGCAACGGGCACAGAGCCTCGGCGTCGCCTCCTGCGCAGCCGCGCGGCGTCAGTCCTATACGTTATGGTCATACTTCGCACCAACGATGAAGACTTCCGCCGAAGTGCTTCCGCCGCCTTCATGCGCGGCCTACTCTGTGACATTCGCCGACCCCACGTCATCGCACGCCAGGAGCTGCCGCATGGATTTCCGGCTGACCGAAGAGCAAGAGATGATCCGCGACATGGTGCGGGAGTTCGCCCGGGAAGAGGTGGCGCCTGCGGCCATGGTGTACGACGCGTACCGCGACCCCCAGGAGTGCGTGCCCTGGGACCTCCTCAAGAAGGCTTCGGCCCTCGGGCTGCGCACCGCCGCCATCCCGGAGAAGTGGGGCGGCGAAGGCGCCGACTACCTCACGCTGGCCATCATCCTGGAGGAGCTCGGCGTCGCCGACCAGGGCTTCGCCACCCTCATCCGCGGCTGCTACACCGAGTCGCCGCGCCTCATCGGCGAGCTGAACGACGAGCAGCGCGACGAGTGGCTGCCCAGGTTCATGGAGGACGACACGTTCCTGCTCGGGCTGGCGCGCTCGGAGCCGGACGCCGGCACCGACTCGCACTTCCTCTACGACGAGCCCGGCGCGTCCATCCAGACCTACGCCGTGTGCGAGGGCGACGAGTACGTGATCAACGGCACCAAGCACTACATCTCGTGCGGCGGCATCGCCAAGCTCTACTTCCTGTACGCGCGCACGGACAGGAAGGGGCCGATCTCGACCAGCCTCAGCTGCTTCCTGCTGCCCGCCGACGCGCCGGGGTTCCGCATCGGCCGCTTCCACAACAAGCTCGGGCGGCGCACGCTGGCAAACGCCGAGCTCGTGTTCGAGGACGCTCGCATCCCCGCGAGGTACCTGCTCGGCAACGAGGGCGAGGCGTGGGGCACCGAGGGCGAGTGGGGCGGCCCGCAGAAGGACTGGTCCAAGACGCCGCTGGGTGTGCCGCCGCCCTTCGGGCTTCTGGGCGCGGCGGCCAACCTCGGCACCGTGCGCTCGGTGTACGAGGAGGCCCTGGACTACGCCAGGAAGCGCATCCAGGGCGGCAAGCCGATCATCGAGCACCAGCACGTGGCCATGAAGCTGGCCGAGCTCCAGGTGCAGGTGGAGGCCGCGAGGGCCCTGCTCCACAAGGCCTGCTGGTCGTTCGAGACCAAGTACGAGTACGACCCCAAGATCGGCATGCTCGTGAAGGCCTACATCGACACGATCGGCGTGAACGCCGTGAACATCGGCGCCGGCATCTTCGGCGGCTACGGCACCGCGGACGACGACGTGCCCTTCGGCAAGCACCTGCGCGACATCTACTCGTTCCTGCACGGCTTCGCGACCACGGAGATGGCGTTCCTGAACGGCGCTCCGGTCTGATCGACCATCTGATCCATCACTGCCCAACTCGACCAATGGGGGACCGAGGATGGCGGAACAGAGCTTCGTGAACTGCACCAGCGGCGGCGCGATCCGCGTGGACGTGGCCGACGGCAGGATCGTCCGCGTGCGGCCGCTGGTGTTCGACGAGACGGACGCCGCGTCGTGGACGCTGGAGGTCGAGGGACACGAGTACACGCCGCCGCGTAAGTCCTGCGTGGCGGCGTTCTCGCTCACCGAGCGCGCGCGCGTCTACTCCGAGGAGCGGATCCAGTACCCGATGAAGCGGGTCGACTTCGACCCGGACGGGGAGCGTAATCCGCAGAACCGCGGCAAGTCCGGGTACGAGCGCATCAGCTGGGACGAGGCGCTCGATCTCGTGGCCGGCGAGATGAAGCGCATCCGCGAGAAGTATGGCCCGGAGGCCATCACCTCGCGGGCCTCGTCCCACCACAACTGGGGCAACCTGGGCTACCGCTCGGCGGCCTGGGCCCGCTTCTTCAGCCTCATCGGCTTCACCGACATCCTCGACAACCCGGACAGCTGGGAAGGCTGGCACTGGGGCGCCACGCACGCCTGGGGCTTCTTCTGGCGCCTCGGCAACCCGGAGCATTACGACCTGCTCGAGGACGCGCTGCGCAACACCGAGCTGATCATCCAGTGGGGCAATGACCCCGACACCACGCACGGCATCTACGGCGGCAACGACTCGGCCGTGTGGCGGCTGTGGCTGCGGGAGCGGGGCATCAGGACCATCGTCATCGACCCCTTCTTCAACTACACGGGCGCGCACGTGGGCGACAAGTGGATCGCCTACCGGCCGGGCACGACGGCGGCGCTCGCACTGGCCATCGCCCACGTGTGGATCGAGGAGGACACCTACGATCACGAGTACGTGGCCGCGCGGACGCTCGGGTTCGAGGACTATCGCGCCTACGTGCTCGGCGAGGAGGACGGCGTCGCCAAGACGCCGGCCTGGGCCGCCGAGCTCACCGGCGTACCGGCGCGCACGATCGTCGCGCTGGCGCGCGAGTGGGCGTCCAAGCGCACGTGCCTGGCGGGCGGAACCAAGGGTGGCGAAGGCGGGGCCTGCCGGCAGGCCTTCGCCACCGAGAGCGCCCGCATGCTCGTCCTGCTGCAGGCCATGCAGGGCCTCGGCAAGCCCGGCGTGATGATCTGGGGCACGGCCAACGGGCCGCCGTACAACGCTACGCTCGAGTTCCCCGGCTACGCCTCCGGCGGCTTCAACCTCATCGCCGAGAAGCCGGCCGTGAACCCCGTTCGACAGCGCCTGTACCGCCTCACGGTGCCGGAGGCCATCCTGAGCGCGCCCATCAGCTGGATGGGCGAGGGCTTCTGCGGCAACTCCATCGAGCAGCAGTTCACGAAGTTCACGTACCCGATGCCCGGTCACTCCGAGGTCAGGATGTTCTACCGCTACGGCGGAGCCTTCCTGGCCACGATGACGGACACGAACCGCTGGGTGCGCATGTACCAGAGCCCCAATCTCGAGTTCGTCGTGAACCAGGACTGCTGGTGGTGCACCGAGACGAAGTTCGCCGACGTGGTGCTGCCGGCGTGCACAAACCTGGAGCGCGAGGACATCGCCGAGTGGGCGAGCTCCGGCGGCTACTCGCTGCACGCCTCGGGCAGCGCCAGCCACCGCGTGATCGTCTACCAGCAGAAGTGCATCGAGCCGGTCGGCGAGTCGAAGCCCGACTACGACATCTTCGTCGAGCTGGCCCGGCGCCTGGGCGTGGAGCAGGAGTACACCGAGGGCAACACGTTCGAGGGCTGGATCCGCAAGATGTTCGACAAGTCGGACCTGCCCCAGTACGTCTCGTACGAGGACTTCAAGGCGAAAGGCTACTTCGTCGTCCCGCAGATCGAGGACTACAAGCCGACGCCGGCCCTGCGCTGGTTCGCCGAGGGCCGGCCCTGCGACACGCCGGACACGAGCAACCCGAACCGGGGCACGGACAAGGAGCATCTGCTCGCGACCGTCAGCGGCAAGCTCGAGTTCGTCTCCCAGAGCCTGCTGGCGCACACGCCGGACGACGACGAGCGCTCGCCGCTGCCGCGCTGGCACGAGAGCTGGGAGGGGCACACGTCGGAGCTGGCGCAGGCGTACCCGCTGCAACTGATCTCGCCGCACCCGCGCTTCTCCTTCCACACGCAGCACGACACGCGCGTGCCGTGGCTCTCGGAGATCCCCGGGCACCGCAGGTGGATCGACGGCTACCCGTACCAGGTGGTGCGCGTGCATCCGGACGACGCCGCTGCGCGCGGTATCCGCGACGGCGACGTCGTGAAGCTCTACAACGGCCGGGCATCGGTGCTGCTCGCGGCGCAGATCACGGAGCGTGTGCGCCCGGGTGTGGTGCACTCGTATGAAGGCTCCTCGAGGTACGACCCGCTGGAACCGGGCAAGGCCGGGAGCACCGACCGCGGCGGCTGCGTGAACCTGCTCACGCCGTCGCGGATGCTCTCGAAGAACGTGCCCGGCATGGCGCCCAACTCGTGCCTCGTCGAGCTCGCGAAGTGGGAGGGGTGACGATGCCGCGCTACGGGATGGTCATGGACGTCGCCCGCTGCAACGGGTGCTACAACTGCTTCCTGGCCTGCAAGGACGAGCACTGCGGGCAGGCCCATCCGGGCTACGCCGCGGCGCAGCCGATGACGGGCCAGTCCTGGATCCGCGTGACGGAGCACGAGCGCGGCCAGTTCCCCAAGGTCAAGGTCGACTACACGGCGGTGCCGTGCCTGCACTGCGACGAGGCGGCGTGCGTGGCGGCCGCCTCCGAAGGCGCCGTGTACCGCCGCGACGACGGCATCGTGCTCATCGATCCGGAGAAGGCGGCGGGGCAGAGGGACGTCGTGCAGAGCTGCCCGCACCGCCTGATCTTCTGGAACGAGGCGGAGCAGGTGGCGCAGAAGTGCACCCTGTGCGCCCACCTGCTGGACAAGGGCTACAAGGAGCCCCGGTGCGTGGAGGTGTGTCCCACCGGGGCCCTCGTCTTCGGCGACCTCGACGACTCCGACAGCGAGGTCGCGCGGGCGTTCGCCGAGGCCGAGGTCCTGCACCCGGAATACCGCCTCGGCGACAAGGTCCGCTTCGTCGGCCTGCCTGCCGAGTTCGTCGCCGGCTGCGTCGTGTTCGGCGACACCGACGCCTGCGGGGTCGGCGCCACGGTCACCCTGCAGGGTGACGACGGCGTGGCGGTCTCGGCTGTGGCCGACAGCTACGGCGACTTCGCGTTCGACGGCCTGCCGCGGACCGCGCGCTTCACGGTGTCTGTGTCGGCTCCGGGCTACGCCCCGTCAACCTGCGAGGTGACGACCCGAACGTCCATCAACCTCGGCGACATCGTGCTCGGCACGCTCACGGAAGGAGCGGTGTGAACGGCATGAACGATGAGGGCAAGGCCGGCGCGCCTGCGGACGCCGGCCCCGGCGCGGCTCCAGCTACGCCCGCCGCGCCCCTCGACACTCGCGGCGACAAGAGCGTCCTCAAGGCGCTCGGCCTGAGCGGCGGCATCTTCGGCGCCTGCCCGTCCAGCGTGGACGTCAAGGACGGGCGCGTCGTCCGCATCCGCCCGCTCCACTGGGACGACAAGTACGACCCGGCTACCTTCAACGCCTGGAAGATCGAGAAGAACGGCCACACCCTCGAGCCGCTCTACAAGTCCGTCCCGGCCCCGTGGAGCCTCGCGTACAAGAAGCGCACCTACTCGCCGAACCGCATCAAGTACCCGCTCAAGCGCGTGGACTGGGACCCGAACGGCGAGCGCAACACCCACAACCGCGGCGTGAGCAAGTACGTGCGCATCAGCTGGGACGAGGCCACCGACCTCATCGCCGCCGAGATCCGCCGCCTCCATGAAGAGTACGGTCCGCTCAGCATCCTCGTCCAGGCCGACGGCCACGGCGAGTGCAAGATGATCCACGCCCCGCACGGCTGCGCCACGCTGCTGCTCGACAAGATGGGCGGCTTCACCCAGCAGGTCCGCAACCCGGACAGCTGGGAGGGCTGGTACTGGGGCTCCAAGCACGTGTGGGGCAAGGGCTTCATCGGGATGATGGCGCCCAACGACAACCTCGTGAAGGACATCTCCGAGAACAGCGATATGGTCGTCGTCTGGGGCGGCGATCCGGAGACCACCACGTGGGGCTTCCGCGGCCAGTTCGCCAGCCGCCTGTTGTTCTTCTGGAACGACATCGGCCTCAGACAGGTCTACATCAACCCGGACCTGAACTACGCGGCCGCCATCCACGCCGACAAGTGGATCCCGATCCTGCCCAACACCGACGCGGCGCTGCAGCTCGCGCTCATGTACGTGTGGATCACCGAGGATACGTACGACAAGGAGTACGTGGAGACCCACACGGTGGGCTTCGACAAGATGAAGGCCTACGTGCTGGGCGAGGAAGACGGCGTCGCCAAGACGCCCAGGTGGGCCTCGGAGAAGTGCGGCGTGCCGCCGTGGACCATCAAGGCCCTGGCCCGCGACTGGGCCACGAAGGCCGTCACCATCGGCCACTACTTCGGCGGCGGGCTGGCGCGCGGGCCGTACTCTCATGAGCCCGCGCGGCTCGAGGTCGTCCTGCTGGGCATGCAGGGCCTGGGCAAGCCCGGCGTGCACCAGGCCCAGATCGCCTATACCGGTATGCCCAAGAACGTGATCACCGGAGGCGCCGACCACATGGGGCCCTTTGCCCACCTCACGGCGACGCCGGCCGGCGACCGTCTGCTCAAGCCCCACAAGGGCACCCCGACGGCGTGGGGCAAGCAGATGATCCCCAAGACGCTCATCGAGGCGGCCATCAAGCACGGCACCGTGGACTTCTGGGGCACCGGCGGTCACGAGGAGCCGACCTCCGACCAATACAGGAAGTACACGTACCCGATCGCCAAGGAGGACGGCGGCACCGAGATCCACATGATGTGGACCGACACGCCCTGCCGCACGACCTGCTGGAACTGCGGCAACGACGTCGTCGAGGCCATGCGCAATCCCAAGATCGAGTTCGTGCTGGCGCAGCACCCGTGGCTGGAGAACGACACCCTGTTCTCCGACATCATCCTGCCGGTCAACACCACGCTCGAGGTGGACGACATCAGCCCGTGCATCCGCGAGGGCGACAGCTTCCAGAGCGTCATCCTGATGCGCAAGGCTGTGGAGCCCATCGGCGAGTCCCGCAGCGACTTCGAGGCCGTGTGCGCCATCGCCGAGAAGCTCGACATGCTCGAGGCGGTCACCGACGGCTTCTCGGTGGAGGACCTGCAGCGCATCACCTACGAGGGCATGAAGTTCGACTCTGTGGTGCCGTGGGACGAGTTCGCGGAGAAGGACTACTGCGTGCTGCCGGTCGCGCCCGACTGGGAGAAGTGGCCGGCGGGCCTGTACGAGTTCTACGCCGACCCTGAGGGTCACCCGCTGCCCACGCCGACCGGCAAGCTCGAGTTCTACTCGGCGAGCCTGGCGCAGGCGTTCCCGACCGACGAGGAGCGCCCGCCGTACCCCAAGTGGGTGGAGAAGGGCATCACCCACGACGAGCGCATCTCGAGCACGCGGGCGAAGGCGTATCCGCTGCTCGTGATGTCCAACCACGGGCGCTGGCGCACGCACGCGCAGGGCGACGACATCCCGTGGACGCGCGAGGCCCTCACCTGCAAGGTCAAGGGCTTCGACGGCTACCTGTACGAGCCGTGCTGGATGCACCCGTCCGACGCCGAGGCGCGAGGGATCAAGGGCGGCGACATCGTCCAGGTCTACAACGAGCGCGGCGGCGTGCTCTGCGGCGCCCTTGTGTGGGAGCGCATCATGCCGGGCGTGCTGTCCATCGACCACGGCGCCCGCGCCGACTACATCATCCCGTGCAAGCTGGACCGCGGCGGCGCCATCAACGTCATCGCCCCGGAGGGGCTGACGTCCAAGCACGCCGCCGGCCAGGCCACGAGCGGCTACCTCGCCGACGTCGAGCGCGTGTCCATGGCGCAGATGGAGCAGTGGATGCGCGACTACCCCGAGGCGTTCCAGCGCGAGTACGACCCGGCTTCGGGTCTGCGCTTCAACGCCTGGGTCCAGGAAGGGAGGTGACCGTGGGCAAGGTCTTCGTCATCGACGTCGGCAGGTGCAACGGCTGTCACTCGTGCCAGGTCGTCTGCAAGGACGAGCACGTGGCCAACGACTGGACGCCGTACGCCAAGCCGCAGCCCGAGGTCGGTCAGTTCTGGATCGAGCTCACCGAGCGGGTGCGGGGCACGGTGCCCAAGGTCAAGGTGGCCTACCGCCCGCACCTCTGCATGCACTGCGACAACGCCCCGTGCATGACCTCATGCACGGTGCCCGGCGCCCTGTACAAGCGCGCCGACGGGCTGGTCATCATCGACCCGGTCAAGTGCACCGGGTGCAAGAACTGCGTGGACGCGTGCCCGTACGGCACCATCTTCTTCAACGACAACCTCAACATCGCCCAGAAGTGCACCGGCTGCGCCCATCTGCTGGACGACGGCTGGGCCGAGCCGCGCTGCGCCGACGCCTGCCCGACGCTGGCCATCAAGCTGCTGGAGGAGGACGAGGCGAAGGCACAGGGGCTGCTCGACGGCGCCGAGGTCTGGAAGCCGGAGCGCGCGGAGGAGCTCAGGCCGCGCGTGTACTACCGCAACCTGCCGAAGAAGTTCATCGCCGGCACGCTCTACGACCCGGCGGAGGAGGAGGTCGTGATCGGCGCGACGGCGACGCTGACGGCGGCGGACGGTGGGGGAGAGGCGCTGACCGCCGAGACCGACGCCTACGGCGATTTCTGGTTCGAGGGCCTCGAGGACGGCGTGTACGACCTGGAGCTGAAGCACGACGGCCAGGCCGTGAGCTTCGCCGGCCTGGACGCCGCCGCGGCCGACATCAACCTGGGGGACATCCCGCTGGTGTGACGGCGGCCACAGTCTGACTCATCGCATGCGGACCTTTCGCCGCCGGGGGTTGCCACCGCGACCCGGATGGGTAACCCTCGCTGCAGCGCCGCTGCGTGAGCGCGGCGATTCCTGTACTCGATCGGTCGCGTGGAAGGGAGCCCGGGATGTCAGGCTGGGAGAAGGTCGCCGGTAGCGACGAGAAGGACCCCATCAAGCTCGCCGAGAGCGGCGAGAAGCAGCAGTGGTCCTTTCACGGCCACGTCTTCGAGTTCGAGTGCCGTCAGGCACCGCACAAGTACACGCTGATCCCCAACGGCGTGCAGCTCGAGGTCAGCATCGTCGAGACGGCTGCCGGCGACCCGGCGAGGCCCATCCAATGCACTGAGACCGTGCTCCAGGGCAACGATGGTGCGGAGCTCCTCAGTGACTTCGACGAGTACGCACGCATCAACGCCGAGGCGAAGATGCGGGAGATCTTCGCGTACGCCGGCAAGATGGTGCTCGCGCAGGAGGAGCTGAAGCGGCTGTACGATCCGGAGCCTGTCGCTGAGGAGGCCTGATCGGGCGCACCTGCGCGTGCTGCTCGGCAGGGACGTCGTGCTCGGCCGCTGAGAACGCGGGAGCGGGCCGGGCGCCTCGCGGCGCCCGGCCCGCTCTTCCAGACGTTACTGCACGACCACAGTCCCGTGGTGGCACTGCGGGCCCATCCAGCACTCCCACTCGTAGGAGCCGGGAGCCAGGCCTGTGGTGTGCCAGGTGAGCGGGTCGGGGTAGGCCTTCGTCTTGGTGAGGTCGCTCGCCGTGGTGAAGTACATCGTGCGCCAGCAGGCCATCCTGGTGCCGGTGAAGACGATGTCGACCGGCGTGTTGGCCGACACCTGCGTGATCGAGTCGTGCGGGTCCGAGTCGATGGTCACCTTCTGGGGCGCACCGTCTACCACGAGCTTGCCGTAGTGGCACTCGTCCATCCAGCACTTCCAGGAGTAGCTGCCGTAGTCCAGGCCGGCCGTGTACCAGACGAGGGGATCGGCGCTGGTCTGCGCGAAGACGCGCGTCTCGAAGGCGATGCTCCGGTCGCAGCCCATGCCCTCGGAGGAGACGTCACCGAAGGAGACGTAGGCAGGCAGGTACGGCAGGGCGTGCGTGTCGGCGTGGGACGTCTTGTCGATCGCGATGTCCTGGGCGACCACCAGACAGCCGGTGCCCCACTTGGGCATGGCGTCGCGCATCCAGTCGTAGCGGCCCGGTGCCAGCCCTGAGGTGCGCCAGACCAGCCCATCGGTGTCGGCCTTCTCGAAGTCGCCCCAGATGAAGTGCGCGGCGCCGTTCTTCTTGGGGTCGTTGGAGGTCCAGTCGGAGGGGGTGCTGAACACGACCTCGAGCGGCGTGTTCGCGGGGGCGACCGTGTCCCGAAGCGCTGCAGTCAGCCAGCCGTTCACGTTGGAGTCGACGTGGACCTGCAGGATGGCCTTCTCGACGTCGAAGCTCGTCATGTCGGACCGCTTGACGAGCTTGCCGCCGCGGTACTGGTAGGCGCGGACGGCGTACTCGCCCTCGGCCGGGACTGTCATGCGGGACGAGTACGCGGTGCCAGCCGTGCCGGCGGGCGGCTTGGCGAGCGCGGCGCGGTGCGTGTCTGTGAGGTCCCACTGTCCGTCGTCGCGCATGTACAGCTTGACCTCGACGGTGGCGCGCGACGATGCGGTCGATGCCGGCGTGATCACGCCGGAGACGGTGAAGGGCTCGCCGGCGACGGGCGCTGTGGAGAGCTTCGGTGTGCTGACCTTGTAGGTCACGCGCGCCTGTGCCACAGCGGGCAGGACTCCGACCAAGGCAAGCACGAGCGCCGCCAGCAGCAGTCGCTTCACGGGACGTGACATGGCTTCCTCCCAACGTCGCGGCGCCGGGTGCGGCCCCGGCGCCTCCCCAATGCATAGGACAGCGTGCATAGGCGAGCATATATCATTGTGCGTAGCTTCCTTCCGCCTGTTGGCGTTGACTGCCGCCGAGGAGTCAGACCCGCGTGCGGTTCAGCGGTCGTCGGGCCGCGCTCGACCGTCGTCTCTGGGGCGACCAGTAACGTGCAGGTCGACGTACTCAGCGAGGCCACGCCGAGCGACGCGGAGAGTCCGGCGACGGTCGGGATGGCGTCGCTGGAGGCGGGGCGTTGCCGTTTGTCCACCCTGCGCGGCCGCAACGGCGTTGCCGCCGTCAGGGCGACTCCGTATCATCGGGTCATGAGCATGCCTGCCATCGACATCGAGAAGCTCGCGCCGGAGGAGCGCCTGGAGCTCATCTCAGAGCTATGGGAGAGTCTCCGCGCAATACCTGAGACCGTGGCTCTCACACCTGCGCAGCGAACCGAGCTCAAGCGACGGCTCGACGAGCTCGACAGCGGCACAGTCGGCCTCGTGCCTTGGGACGAGGTCAAGCGGCGGCTGACCGCCAGTCTCGAGTGACCCGCGTCTGGTTCCTGCCGTCGGCGGTCGTCGACGTCAGGACCGCTTGGGCGTGGTACGAAGAGGAGAGGGCAGGGCTGGGGGACGAGTTTGTCGCGGCCGTCGAAGCAGCAGTCGACCGTCTCCTGGACTCGCCGCTGGCGAGCCCGGTGGTGTTCCGCGACGCGCGCCGCTTCCTGCCGGAGCGCTTCCTGTACTGCCTGTTCTACCGCGTCGTCGGGGATGGCGTTGTCGTGATCGCCCTGCTCCACGCCGCGCGTGATGCGGACGTGCCCGAAGGCCGGTTGCCGGCCTGACGAGCGCCAGCGTCGTTGCCGCGCGGATGGGGGACATCCGCCCGGCGTCACTCAGCGCCGAGCGCGCCATCCTCTCGCGCCGGCGTGATGCTCGCCTGCTGGGGCCGCAGTCCGACGTTCAGTTGCATCCCCAGGGCGAATGCCAACTTCGTCATCGTCTTGAGCGTGAAGTTGGCGTTGCCGCCGAGCACGCGGGTCACATAGGCCTGCGACGTGCCCAGCCTGCGGGCCAGCTCGGTCCTCGTGATGCCCTGCTCCGCCATGGCGGCCGAGAGCGCCTCCGTGAAGGCGATGATCGCGCCCTCCTCCCAGTACTCGGGCATGCGGCGAGCGTCGTCGAAGAGCTGACGGAACGACGGCTCAGTCACGTCTCCTCCAGAAGGCCGAGCTTGCCGGCGCGTTTGGCGTTGAGGTAGCGCCAGCGGGTCCGCGTCGTCTGCTCGACGGCGAGCGTGAGCCGGCGCGGCTTGGGTTTCGCCAGGGCCTCGCTGCAGACCACGACGCGGCTCTCGTCGAAGAAGCAGAGGACGCGAGTGCAACCGCGCGTCTTCAACTCGTACACGTCCCGCGTCAGGCGGCGGAAGCGGGACGTGTCGTGCGGCGGCCTGGACTCAGCCACGAGGTCGAAGGCGCGCATGAGGCGCGCGAACTCAGGGGGGTCGTCACGGCGGAGGCGGACCGCAAGTTCGAGCACGGGGCATCGCTCCTCGTCGGTGCACGCGGCGAGCACGGTCCATCGTCCGCGCGCGATGATGCGGAGCTTCAGCTTAACACAACAGTTAAGTCGTTTCCAAGGGGAAGCATGGGGACGCACGCAACCCGTCGTCGCCTGCCTGAGGCAGGGTGACGAGGGTGGACATTGGCGCGTGGGGCGGCGGTATCGAGTATTTCGTCCACTCACCGTGTACGCTACGAAGGCCATGCAGACTGACGTCGCAGCCGAGATCGAACGCTTGGTGAGCCTCATCGTGGCCGAGGCGCACCCGGTGCGCGTGATCCTGTTCGGGTCTGCCGCGCGCGGCGAGATGACGCCGGACAGCGACATCGATCTGCTCGTGGTGATGCCCGACGGCACGCACCGGCTCCACACCATGCAACGGCTCTACGCGCGCATCCGCGGGGTGAGAGTGCCGTTCGACCTGCTCGTCGCGACGATTGCAGACCTCGAGGCGCACGGCGACGCACTCGGCCTTATCTATCGCGACGCTCTCCGTGAGGGCAGGGAGCTCTATGCGGCCTGACTCTGCCGATCCCCGCCGCTGGCTCGCGTACGCCCGCAGTGATCTCGCGCTGGCTCGCGAGGGACGCCAGAGCGCGGACGTCTTCCTTGAGTCGCTGTGCTATCACTGCCAGCAGGCTGTTGAGAAGAGCCTCAAAGCCGTGCTGATTGCGCACAGGCTGGACTTCCCGCGCACGCACAACGTGGGCACGCTGGCGGATCTTCTGCCGGCTACTGCGGCGCTTTCGTCCGTGGTCTCCGACGACCTGCTCCGCGGACTGAGCGCCTACGCGATCCTCTCACGGTATCCCGGGGACCTGGAGGACGTCTCGGAGGCCGACTACGCGCAGGCGCTGGATGTCGCATCACGGATAGTCGACTGGGCGGGCTTGCATGTGGACAGCGAGTTGTCCAGTCACTGAGGCGCTCTGAGCGCGCCTTGGCGAGGCGGGACTTCGGGACACAGTACGTCACGGCCCGCTCCCCGGAAGGGGAAGCGGGCTTGTTGCGTCAGGGGGTGAGCCTGGCGGGCGGGTAGGGAGGGACCCGGCCTCAGCACCCCGGCTCGAGCGCCGCGACGGCCTCCCGGCGGCGGCGCAGGAGCATGTGGACGGCGACCAGCACCAGCGCCGCCACGTTGATCACGGCGGCGATCACGAAGGCCTGCGAGAAGCTCCCGTCGCTGGCCTCGGCGACTTGGGCGGCGAGCCGCGGTCCGGCGTAGGCCGCCACGGCGATGGTCAGGAACATGATGCCGAAGTTCACGCCGAGGTGCCGCGCGCCGAAGGCGTCCGCAGTGACCGGTCCCATGAGCGAGAGGAACCCGCCGTAGCAGAGGCCGACGGTCGCGAGCGCGAGCACCACCATGAAGTAGGCCGTGGCCTGCGAGAGCACGACGAGGGCGAGGGCGGCGAGCACCAGCATGGAGGCGAACACGGGGTACCGCCCGATCCTGTCCGACAGGCTGCCCCACCCGACCTTGCCCAACACCATGCCGAGGGCCACGAAGCCGACGACCACGCCGGCCGCCTGCGGGGAGATGCCGAGGATCTCCTGGGCGATGGGGGACGCGTGCCCGAGCACCATCATGCCGGAGAACGTGCCGGCCACGAAGAGGGCGAAGAGCACGTAGAAGTCGGGCGTGCGCAGCATGCCGCGCCAGTCGAGGTCGGCGTCCGTGTCGTCGCCGTCGATGGCCGGCACGTCGACCAGCGGCTCTTCGTGGGCGTCGATGTGGGGGGCGGTGTACACGAGCCGCGAGCTGAGTGCGATGGCGACGAAGAAGAACATGCCGAGGGCGACCAGCGTGACCGTGAGCCCGTACCTGTCGATGAGCAGGGCGGCGAGCGGGGCGCACACGACGCCGCCGACGCCGTAGCCGGCGGTGAGGATGCCCGAGGCCATGCCGCGGCGGTCGGGAAAGAAGCGGATGACGTTGGTCATGGTGCCGCCGGGGTACACGGCGCCCATGCCGAAGCCGGCGAGAAAGGAGAACCCGTACACGCCGGCCAGCGAGTGCACGAAGGCCAGGCACACGAGACCGAGGCCGATGAGCGCGCCGCCGACGATGATCACGGTGCGCGGTTTGACGTACTGCTGCGCCTTGCCGGCGACGATGCTGGCGATGGCGCCGGCCCCCAGAAGGGCCGTGAACGACAAGGCGATGTCGGCCGTGGACCAGCCGGCGCCCTCCGCGAGCGGCCTCTGGAACACGCTCCAGGCGTAGCCGATGCCGGCGCAGAGGCTCGCCGCCACGCAGGCGGCGAGGGCGATCCAGCGGCGCCGGCCCGCGGTGACCGGCGCGGCGTCTGGGGCTGGGTCGGTGGTTGGGGCGGGGTCAGCGGCGCGCATACGCCGCGATCTGGTCGTCGGTGAGGTAGCCGGGGTCGGCCTGGGCGCCGTAGCCGCCGCCGTCGATGACGACGATCTGGCCGGTGATGTTGGCGGCCAGCGGGCTGGCGTAGTACACGGCCAGGGAGGCGACCTCCTCGGGCTGCGACAGGCGACCGAGCGGCACGAGCGCGGTCGCCGTGTCCATGCTGTCGCCGATGATGCCGAGCGTCATCTCGGTGAGCACACCGCCGGAGGCGATGGCGTTGACGGTGATGCCGTACTCGGCCCACTCCATGGCGGCCTGGCGGCTGATCGCCGCCGCGGCGCCCTTGCTGGCGCTGTACATCGGCGAGCATAGTGGCTTGCGCATGCCGACGATGCCGGCGATCGAGGCGAAGTTCACGATGGCGCCCTTCTTGCGTCGCTTCATCGACTGGCCCACGACCTCACGCATCACGAAGAAGAGCGCTTTTGCGTTGATGGCGAAGACGTCGTCCCACTCCTGCTCGGTGACGTCCTCCGCGTAGCACTGCGGGCCGACGGCGGCCGGCTGGATGAGCACGTCGATCTCGCCCATCTCGGCGCGGATCTTCTCCACAAGCGGCTTGATCTCCGCGATCTTGCGCAGGTCCTGCGGGTACGCTTTGACCTCGCCCTTCTTCGCGAGCTCGGCCGCCGACGCGGCCAGCCTGTCCTCCATGATGTCCACCATGGCGACCTTGGCGCCGCTGCTGACGAGGATATCGGCGATGGCGTAGCCGATGCCGCGCGCCGAGCCGGTGACGACGGCGACCTGGTTGTCGAAGCGGATCTCCACGGGGACTCCTTCTCGCGTGTACGCGTGCGCGCTGGCTTGTCGTCGTGCGCCTCCCGAGGTGCTTGACAGCGGGGAGGCCGGGGCCCAGTATATCGTAGAGCGAGCGCTCTATCTAGGGTCGTTCCGCGCCACTCAGCAAGATAGGCAGCAGACCACTGAGACCCAGTCGGGGAGGTCACACGCGATGATCAGGGCCAACTACGAGTCCGACGCCGGCAAGCGCAGGGAGATCCCGCCGAGCGAGCTGGGCACGATCCCCTTCGTCCCGTTCGAAGAGTACCGCGAGATGTTCAAGCACTTCCTGCTCCTGAAGCGGGAGAACGGCATCCTCGAGGCCCGTCTGCACACCGACGGCGACAGCATGCAGTGGGGCGCCCCGGCGCACCAGGGCCTGCACGTGTTCTTCGACCTCGCCGGCCGCGACCTGGACAACGAGGTCATCATCCTGGGCGGCACCGGCCAGGACTTCATCAAGAGCATGGGCAAGGCGGACCTCAAGCAAGACGAGGAGACCAAGGAGTTCGAGTCGCAGGGCGACGACGCCTGGAAGCTCTACGAGTACCAGTACCTCGACGGCACCAAGAACATCGAGGGCCAGATCTTCGACATCCAGGTGCCCACCATCGGCATCTGGAACGGCGCCGCCTTCCACACCGACATCCCGCTGTTCTGCGACCTCACCCTGTGCACCGAGGACGCCTGGACCACGGAGATGCACTTCCGCGTCAACATGGTGCCCGGCGACGGCATCCAGACGGTGTGGCGCGAGCTCATGGGCCGCAAGCGCTACGCCTATGCCGAGCTGACCGGCGAGGTCATCACCGCGCGCAAGGCGCTGGCGCTGGGCATGGTCAACGAGATCCTGCCGGACACCGAGGCTGCGTACGCGCGCGCCTGGGAGATCGCCGAGCTCATCATGCGCACCGGCTCGCGCGTGACGCGTCGCATCACCACCCAGCAGCTGCGCAAGCCCTGGAAAGAGGACATCGCCGACGAGCTCCGCAACGCCTTCTCGTCCGAGATGTACGTCACCGCGACCGAGCACTCCCCGCACGAGAACAAGTACTGGGAGTGGGCGCACGAAGAGGCCGGCCTGGTCCGCGCCGCCGAGGCCAAGGGCAAGGTCATCCGCCCGCGCGTCGACGGCGGCCACGAAGAGGACGAGATCAGGTAAGACGGCCGGGTACGGGCGACACGAGAGAGAAGGGGACGCCGTGAGCGAGCAGGCAGCCGTGAGCGCCATGAGCCAGGCCCTGACCGACATGCAGGAGCGCGTCGCCGGGCGTGAGCTGCCTGCGACCTCGCAGGACCGGGAGCTGACCGACATCCGCCGGCGGCAGATCGTCGACGGCGCCAGCGCGGTGCTCTTCGAGCAGGGCTTCCATGGCTGCTCGATTCGGGACATCGCACGCGCCTGCGAGATGTCGATGGGGCAGCTCTACCACTACATCTCCTCGAAGGACGACATCCTGTTCTTGATGCACGTCTACAGCCAGGAGATGTGGCACGAGCACCTGGCCGACGCGGGCTTCGACGCGATCGCCGACCCGGTGGACAAGCTCGAGCACGGCTTGCGGATCACGATGAAGTACCTCTCGGAGAACCGCGACCTGTACCAGTTCCTGTACACGGAGTCCAAGTACCTCGACCGCGAGCACCTTCGCGAAGTGCTGGAGCTGGACGACCAGAACGTGGTCGGCTTCTACCGGCACCTGCTGGCGCAGATCCCGGGCTTCGCCGACCGTGACCACGCCGACCTCGCCGCCAACCTGGTCGCGTTCGTCTGCGTGTTCCTCTCGCTGCGCGGCTGGAACCTGCACCTGGGTGGCGAGGCCGACGTGGACGCCGCCGTCGACTACCTCGTCGATTTCGTGTTCCGCGGCCTCGGCATCGAACGCGCCGTCAGGCAAGGCGACGGAGCGCAGACGACACACACTTCGGAGGAAAGCGCATGATGGTGATCCGCAAGGCGGCCGTGCTGGGCGCAGGCCTGATGGGCGCCACCGTGGCGGCCCAGCTGGCCAACGCCGGCATCCCGACGGTGGTGCTCGACCTGCCGCCGACCGAGACGGCCGAGAACGGCCTCGAAGGCGCTGGCCAAGGCGCGGCCGGCGCCGCTGGCCCACAAGGACCGCCAGGCGCTGCTCACCGCCGGCAACTTCGACAGACGACCTCGGACTGCTGGCCGACGTCGACTGGGTCGTCGAGGCGGTCGTCGAGAACCTCGAGGTCAAGACGGCGCTGTTCGCGCGCGTGGCCGAGCGCCTGAACGACCGCGCGATCGTCACGACCAACTCGTCCGGCCTCTCGGTGAACGCGATGGCCGAGGCCCTGCCGGAGGCGCTCAGGCCGAGGTTCTTCGGCGCTCACTTCTTCAACCCGCCGCGGTACATGTACCTGCTGGAGGTCATCCCGAGCGAGTACACCGACGCGGCGCTCGTGGATGCCTTCGCCGACTTCGCCTCCCTGCGCCTCGGCAAGGGCGTGGTGCGCTGCAACGACGCGCCCATGTTCGTGGCCAACCGCATCGGCATGTTCACCACCGTGCACGCGATGAACAAGATGGGCGAGTTCGGGCTGACGGTCGAAGAGGTGGACGCGGCCAGCGGGCCGGCCATCGGCCGCGCCGTGACGGCGACCTTCGGCACGGCGGACCTGGCCGGCTCGGACATCCTCGCGCACAACGTCGCCGCGCACGCGAGCACGGCGAGCGACGACGAGATGCTCGAGCTCTGGCAGGTGCCGGACTGGGTGCTGGCGCTCATCGACAGCGGCCGCACCGGCAACAAGTCCGGCAGCGGGTTCTTCAAGGACCGCCGGGCCCTGACCATCGACCCGGCGACGCTGGAGTACCGGCCGTTCCAGAAGCCGCGGCAGGCGAGCCTGCAGGCGGCGGCCGGCATCAAGGACCCGGTGGCGCGCGTCGCAGCCGTCATCTCCAAGGATGACGAGGCCGCGCGCTTCGCCTGGGAGATCCTCGCCGGCACGATGCTGTACGCGGCGCACCGCATCCCCGGCATCTGCGCCGACATCACCGCCGTCGACGACGCCATGCGCTGGGGCTACGCCTGGGACCTGGGACCGTTCGAGCTCTGGGACGCGCTCGGCGTGCCGGAGACGGTCGCGCGCATGCGCGAGGACGGCCGCCCGATCCCGGCGTGGGTCGAGGAGCTCGCCGCGTCCGAGACAGCCGTCGTTCTACCTGCGTGAGGACGGCCGCACGCTCATCTGGGGCCCGGGCCAGACGGAGCACAAGGCTCTGGCGCCGCGCGCGCGGAGCATCCAGCTCGCGCGGCTCAAGGCCACCGGCCACGTGCTGGCCGAGGACGAGCACGCCAGTCTCGTCGACCTCGGAGACCGCGTGGCCTGCATCGAGTTCCACACCAAGGCCAACATCGTCGGCGAGGGCGTGCTGGCCTTCATCGAGGCGACGCTCGCCGAGGCCGGGGGCGACTACGACGCGCTCGTCATCGGCAATCAGGGCGCCCACTTCTCCGGCGGCGCCGACCTCAAGATGATGGTCGGCAAGATCGAGGCCGAGGACTGGGACGGCATCGACGCCACGCTGAGGAACGCGCAGCGCGCCAGCATGGCGCTCAAGTACGCGCCGGTCCCGGTCGTCGCCGCCCCGTTCGGGCGCGTCCTGGGCGGCGGTCTCGAGGTCTGTCTGCACTGCAGCCGCGTCCAGGCCCACACCGACGTCAGCATGGGCCTGGTCGAGACGGGCGTCGGCCTCGTGCCTGCGGCCGGCGGCATCAAAGAGACCGTGGTCCGCGCCATGGCGTTGCACAGCTGGCGAGGCCATCATGTTCCCGATCCTGCGCGAGCCCTGGGAGGCCATCACGATGGCCAAGACGTCACGCTCCGCGCTCGACGCCGCCGAGATGGGGTACCTGCGCGGCGGCGACGGCATCACCATGGACCGCGACAGCGTGATCTACGCCGCAAAGCAGGTCGCGCGCAGCATGGCCGACGCCGGCTACCAGCCGCCGGTGCCGCCGGCAATCACCGTGCAGGGCCGCGACGGCCTCGCCAACTTCCACAAGCTCCTGCACATCGTGCGCTGCGGCGACTTCATCAGCGACCACGACCAGTTCCTCTCCGACCAGGTGGCGTGGGTGATGTGCGGCGGCGACGTGGACCCCGGCAGCGTGGTCGACGAGCAGTACCTGCTCGACCTGGAGCGCCAGGCGTTCCTCACGGTGTGCCGCACCGAGAAGACGATGGAGCGGCTGCAGGCGATGCTGACCAGCGGCAAGCCGCTGCGCAATTGACCGGCCGGGACCCAAGGAGACGAACGATGAGAGAAGCTGTGATCGTGTCCTCGGTGCGCACGCCGGTCGGCAAGGCGCCCCGAGGGCTCGCTGAAGACGGTGCGGCCGGAGACGCTGGCCGTGACCGCCATCCGCGCCGCCATGGAGCGGGCGCCGGGGCTGGACCCGGCCGAGATCGACGACATCGTCTGGGGCTGCGCGTTCCCCGAGGCCGAGCAGGGGCTCAACCTGGCCCGCTACGTCGGCATCCTGGCCGGGCTGCCCGAGAACGTGCCCGGCGTCACCGTGAACCGGTTCTGCTCGTCGGGCCTGCAGGCCATCGCCTTCGGCGCCCAGGCGATCATGAGCGGCATGGCCGACGTGATCCTGGCCGGCGGCACCGAGTCGATGTCGTGCGTGCCCGGCGGCGGCAACAAGGAGATGCCGGACGACGCCGTGGCCGCCGTCGGCCGCCGACGCGTACACCAGCATGGGCATGACGGCCGAGAACGTGGCCGAGCGCTACAACGTGAGCCGCGAGGAGCAGGACGCCTTCGCGGCGCAGAGCCAGGCGCGGGCGCTGGCGGCACAGGCCGAGGGCCGCTTCGACGACGAACTCGTGCCGGTCCCGGTGGTGCACCGGCGGCCCGGCCCGGGCGGGACGATCGTCGAGTCGACGACGATGTTCACCGCCGACGAGGGGCCGCGCCCGGGCAGCACGCCCGAGGTGCTGGCGAAGCTGCGCACGATCTTCAAGCAGAACGGTACCGTGACCGCCGGCAACTCGTCGCAGACGAGCGACGCCGGCGCGGCCGCCGTACTGATGAGCGGCGAGAAGGCCGAGGCCTTGGGCCTCGAACCGCTCGCCGTGTTCCGCTCCTTCGCCTGCTACGGCGTCGACCCCGGCGTGATGGGCATCGGGCCGGCGTTCGCCATCCCGAAAGCCCTCAAGATCGCCGGCATCGGCATCGACGACGTCGACCTGGTCGAGCTCAACGAGGCCTTTGCCAGCCAGGCCGTGTACTGCGTCCGCGAGCTCGGCCTGGACCCCGAGATCGTCAACGTCAACGGCGGCGCCATCGCGCTCGGGCATCCGCTCGGCGCGACCGGCGCCAAGCTCACGGCCACGCTGCTGCACGAGCTCAAGCGCCGCAAGGGCCGCTACGGCGTCGTGAGCATGTGCATCGCCGGCGGCCAGGGCGCCGCCGCCGTGTTCGAGCGCGTCTGACCCGCCCGGCAACGAGAGCCAGGGAGACGAGATGAAGTACACCAAGCTGCTGGAGCCGGGCTACATCGGCAAGGTGCGGACCCGCAACCGCATCTACAAGACCGGCGCCGGCATGATGACCTTCCACGAGGACGAGCTCTCGATGAACGAGGATTCGCTCGGCTACTACGACGCCCTGGCCCGCGGCGGCGCGGGCGTCGTCACCGTCGAGGCGCCCACCATCGACTACCCGATGGGCGCGCGCTGGCGCGAGCGCTACCGCATGGACGACGACCGGTTCATCCCCGGGATGAAGGAGCTGGTGGACGTCATCCACAGCTACGGCGCCCCGGCGTTCATGCAGATGGAGCACGACGGGCCCTGGCAGTCGCCGCTCTTCGCCAACGCCCCGGCGACCTTCGACGGACCGCCCATCGGCGCCTCAGCGATGAGCATCAACAGGATGGGCGACTTCCACCGCGACGTGATCCGCCCGCTCGCGGTGGCGGAGATCCAGGAGATCACGCGCAAGTACATCGACGGCGCGGAGCGCGCCCAGAAGGCCGGCTACGACGGCATCGACATCAACGCCGGCAGCAGCCACATCATCCACAACTTCCTCTCGCCGTTCTGGAACAGGCGCACCGACGAGTACGGCGGCACGCAGCACAAGCGCGCCAAGCTGCTGCTCGACATCCTCACCGGCATCAAGGAGCGCTGCGGCTCCGACTTCCCGATCGTCGTCTGCCTCAACGGCTTCGAGGACGGCCACGCCATCGGCGCCGACCAGACGTTCACGCACGGCCAGGCCATCATGACCATGCTGCTGGCCGAAGAGGCCGGCGCCGACGCCATCATGATCCGCAGCAGCTGGCTGGGCGTGCACGTGGCCGGGTTCCTGCCCGACTACCTGTTCTTCCCGGACGCGCAGGTGCCGCTCGACCAGATGCCGCCGCAGTACTACGCCAAGGAGCGCGGCCGCTCGGCCATGAAGCTGATGACCGACGAGGCCAGGAAGATCCTCTCCGTGCCGGTGATCCTGGTCGGCTACGTGACCCCGGACGACGGCGAGAAGCTGCTGGAGAAGGGCGCCGCCGACTTCATCGGCATGAACCGGCCGCTGATGTGCGATCCGAACCTGCCCAACAAGCTCGCCGCCGGTCACCCCGACGACGTCGCGCCCTGCACGCGCTGCGGCACCTGCCTCGACCAGAGCGAGCAGTTCCTGCGGCACTGCCGCCTGAACGCCGCACTCGGCTTCGGCTACCAGAACGTGCCGGCCCTCGAGGGGCCGCGCAAGAAGGTCGTCGTGGTGGGCGGCGGCCCGGCAGGCATGGAGGCCGCCCGCGTCGCGGCGCTGCGCGGCCACGACGTCACGCTCGTGGAGGCGGCGTCCCAGCTCGGCGGCCGCCTGCCGCTCGCCACGCTCATCAAGGGCAGCGACCTCGAGGACCTCCCCAACCTGATCCGCTACCTCAAGGGGCAGGTCAAGAAGAACGGCGTCAAGGTCATGCTCAACACCGAGGCGACGGCGGCGTCGATCAAGGCGATGGACGCCGACGTCGTGATCCTCGCGACCGGCGCCCAGCTCGCCGCGCCGGTCCTGCCGGGCACGCCGGGCGGCCAGAAGAAGGTCCTCACGACGCCCGAGCTCCACAAGCAGGTCAAGCCCTACCTGAAGACGCTCGGGCCCAAGGTGCTCGAGAAGGCGACGAAGTACCACCTGCCCATCGGCAAGAAGGTGGTCGTCGTCGGCGCCGGCCTGCACGGCATGGAGGTCGCCGAGTTCCTCGCCAAGCGCGGGCGCAAGGTGACCATCGTCGAGCCGTCGGAGGTCATCGGCGAGGGCATGCTCGACTTCCGCCTCGGCCTGACCATGGACTGGCTGCCGTCAGTGGGCGTCGAGCTCGTGACCCGCGCAAGCGACCTCGAGGCCACCGACGCCGGCCTCGCCTACACCGACGCCGGCGGCGTGCGGCAGCTCATCCCCTGCGACACCATCCTGCCGACCGCGCCGCTCCAGCCCAACGACGAGCTGTACAAGGCGCTCGAGGGCGAGGTCCCCGAGCTGTTCCTCATCGGGGACGGCAAGGAGGCCGGCATGATCGTCCACGCGGTGCGCTCCGGCTACCAGACCGCCTGCGCGCTCTGAGCATCCCGACCTGACGAGACTCCCGAGAGAAGAGGACTGAGAGCCATGTGTGACTCGAACTACGACGCGCTGCTCAAGCGACTCGAGAAGGCCGAGCGCGACGCTGAGATCGCCCGCGACTGGGTGGAGATCAGCAACCTGCACGGCCGCTACAACCACTACGTGCTCGGCCACCACTGGGAGCGCATCGTCGACGAGCTGTTCGCGCACAACACCCCCGGCGTGAAGATCGAGGTCGTCGAGAGCGGCGTGTTCTACGGCATCGAGGGCGTGCGCAAGCTCTTCGTCGACATGCTCGGCAAGCTCTATGACTACCCGGGCAACTGCGCCATCCACGAGATCACCACGCCGGTCATCCAGGTCCAGCCCGACATGAAGACGGCCAAGGGCATGTGGTACCACGTGGGCTTCAACACGTTCGAGGACCCGGAGAAGGGCGTCGTCCCGATCTGGCAGGTCATCAAGTACAACCACGTGTTCGTCAAGGAAGACGGCCAGTGGAAGTGGCTCGAGTACGGCGCCCACCTGCTCATCCGCACCACCTACGAGAAGGCGTGGGTGGACGAGCCGGTGATCATGGCGAGCCAGATCCAGGGCGCCGAGCCGTCCGACGCGCCTGTGCCGGACGAGCCGACCTCGTTCCACGAGCCGTACGGCGGCAGGACCGGCGTGCACAGTGGCCTGCCGCTGCCCCCCGAGTACATCGACCTCGATATCCACTGACCGACGTAGTCGGGTCAAGGCTGAAAGGAAGACCGTGGCACTGAAGACACCCCAGGAGTTCATCGAGAGCCTGCGCGACGGCAGGGTCGTGTACTACGACGGGGAGCTGATTCCCGATGTCACCCAGCACCCCGTGCTGAAGATCACCAACGACTGGGTGGCGACCGACTACGTGCTCAGCAACGACCCGCGCTACCAGGACCTGCTCACCGACCTCGACGAGGACGGCGAGCGCGTGAGTTTCGCGCTGCAGCCGCAGCGCACGCCGGAGGACCTCTTGCGCCTGCGCGAGATCGTCAAGCTGTGGGCGCGCGTCTCGTTCGGCAAGCCGACCGGGGCCAAGTTCGTGGCCAAGGACGGCCTCAACGCCGTGACGACGATCGCGCCGCGCGTGGACCGCAAGTACGGCACCACCTACGCGGCGAACGTCGAGGCCTACCGCAGGCACCTCCAGAAGAACGACCTCGCCTTCGCCATGGGCCTCACCGACATCAAGGGCGACCGCAGCCTGCGCCCCTCGCAGCAGGTGCAGCACAAGGACTTCTACGTGCGCATCGTGGAGGAGCGTGAGGACGGCATCATCGTGAGCGGCGCCAAGACGCACATCAGCCAGGCGCCGGCCTGCAACGAGGTCCTCATCGCGCCCTGCCGCGCCATGCAAGAGGACGACGCCGCGTACGCCGTCGCCTTCGGCATCGAGCTCAACACGCCGGGCATCACCATGATCTGCGCCCAGCCCGAGATCCACGCCCCGGTCTCGCTCTTCGACAACCCCGTGTCCGGCGCCGTCTACATCAACGACGCCACGATCGTCTTCGACAACGTGTTCATCCCCAACGAGCGCATCTTCCTCAAGGGCGAGTGGGAGTTCGCCGGCCAGGTCGCCTACATGTTCGCCAACTTCCACCGCCTGAGCGCCGAGACCTACAAGGCCATGGAGCTGGAGCTCTTCACCGGTGCCGCCGCCCTCATGGCCGACTACAACGGCATCATCAAGAAGGCGCACGTGCGCGAGAAGCTCACCTGGCTGGTGATGTACACCGAGGCCGTCGAGACGCTCGGCAAGGCTGCCGTCGAGCATTGCCAGGCCGAGGAGGGCTCGGACCTCGTGTATCCGGATCCGATGACCGCCAACATCTGCAAGTTCTACTTCGCCGACAACTGGCACCAGGCGACCAAGTACATCCAGGACATCGGCGGCGGCATCATCGTCACGGCGCCGAGCTCCAAGGACTTCTACAACCCCGCCACGCACGACCTGATGGAGAAGTACTTCGCCGGCAGGGACGGCGTGCCGACCGAGCACCGTCTGCGCATGGCCAAGCTGATCCGCGACCTCACGTCGGCCTACGAGGACGTGCTGACCATCCACGCGGAGGGTTCGCTGGAGGCGCAGAAGATGTCCATCGGGCAGATGGCGGACTGGGGCCGGTATACGGCGGCGGCGAAGCGCGCCGCCGGCATCCCCGGCGCGGACAAGCACCCCATCTTCGCGGAGCTGCCCGCCTACCCGCCGGACCTCTGAGCCGGAGCGGGGAAGAGGGGAGACGCACACATGAGCGGAGGCGGTTCCGCGACGTCGAAGACCGCGGTGGACTGAGTGGCCGCCGATCGAGACCAGGGCCCGGGAGGCCGGCCGCGAGCTGGTGAACGCAGCGCTCGCGGCCGGCCGTACGGCCCTCACCGAGTGGGAGTCCAAGCAGCTCCTCGCGGCCTACGGCGTGCCCGTGCCCGAGGGCGAGCTGGTGACGAGTGAAGCCGAGGCGGCGGCCGCTGCGGCCCGCCTCGGCGGCCGTCTCGCGATGAAGGCCGTCGGGCCGGAGATCCTGCACAAGACGGAGGCCGGTCTGGTCGTGCTCGGCGTGTCCGGCGCGGACGAGGCCGTGGAGACGTTCCGCGGCCTCAGCGAGCGCGCCGGCGACAAGCTCGAGGGTGTACTGGTCGAGCGCATGGCCGGCGGTGACCGGGAGTTCCTCGCCGGCCTCGAGCGCGACCCGTCGTACGGGCCCGTGCTCGCCTTCGGCCTCGGCGGCGTGCTCACCGAGGCCATCGGCGACGTGGCCTTCGGCCTGGCGCCGCTCGACGAGCGCGAGGCGCGCGCGCTGCCGGAGCAGCTCCGCGCGCGCCGCCTGCTCGGCGCGTTCCGCGGCGCCCCGCCGGTCGACCGCGCCGCGCTCGCTCAGGTGCTCGAGGCGCTCTCGGCCATCGCCGCCGACCTGCCCGAGGTCGCCGAGGTCGACGTGAACCCGCTGCTCGTCGACGGCGGCTCTCCCGTCGCCGTCGACGCGCTCGTGCTGCTCACGGCGGGGCCTGCGGCGGCGCCGCAGGCCCGTGCCGCCGCACCCGACCTGGACGCCGTGTTCGCGCCGAAGTCCGTGGCCATCGTCGGCGCCTCCGACGACCTCGCCAAGTGGGGCGGCTCAGCTCTGCGCAACATCCTGCGCGGTGGCTACGCCGGCCGCGTCTACCCGGTGAACCCGCGGGCCTCGGTGCTCTTCGGCCTCCCGGCCTACCCGAGCGTCGACGAGCTCCCGGAGGAGCCCGACCTCGTGCTCGTCGTCGTCGGCGGTCACCAGGTCGTCGGCGTGCTGGAGGCCTGCGCCCGCCGGCACGCCCGCGCCGTCGTGGTCATCACTGCGGGCTTCGCCGAGACCGGCAAGCAAGGCGCGGAGGTGGAGCGCGAGCTCGCGCGCATCGCCGCCGAAGCGCACATGACCCTCATCGGCCCGAACTGCGTCGGCCTGGTCTCCAACGAGCGCGACCTGTTCATCACCGGCTTCATCGTGATGAGCCCGCCGCTCGCGAACGTGAGCCTCATCTCCCAGTCGGGGAGCATGGGCCCCGTCGTCGTCGCGACGTGCGAGCAGCGCGGCATCGGCCTGGACAAGTTCCTCAGCGTGGGCAACGAGGCCGCGGTGAGCGCCGTGGACGTGCTCGACTACCTGCGGGAGGACCCCGGCACCAAGTGCGCCATGATGTACCTGGAGGGCGTCACGCGACGGGCGGCACTTTTTCGACGTGGCGAAGCGCACGACGCGCGAGAAGCCCGTCGTCGTGCTCCGTGGCGGACGCACGGAGGCCGGCAGCCAGGCGGCGGCGTCGCACACGGCGGCTCTCGCCGGCTCGGGCGCCGTGTTCGAGGCGGCCGCCCGCCAGGCCGGCGTCGTCACGTGCACCACGCCGGACGAGCTCGTGGACGTCACCGCCTGCCTCGCGTACCTACCGCTGCCGAAGGGCCGCTGCGTCGCCGTGGTGACGAACGGCGGCGGCCCGGGCGTGCTGGCCGCCGACGAGGTCGCCCTCAACAACCTGACGCTTGCCGAGCTCCCGGACGGGCTCATCGCCGAGCTCGACAAGCTGTTCCCGCCGTTCTGGAGCCGTCGCAACCCGCTCGACCTGGTGGCGGCCGGCTTCGGTGACGAGGGCCTGCGCTGCCTCGAGCTGCTCGCCGAGTGCGACGCCGTCGACGCCATCCTCGCCGTCACCTTCGTCGGCGTGCCCGCCCTGCGCGAGGAGAGCGAGGACAACCGCACGCACGGCCAGTATCACGGCTTCTCCGCGCGTGAGGAGCAGTACCTGGAGCGCGTCGTCGACCCTCATGGACCAGACCGGCAAGCCCATCGTCAATGTCCCCGATCACCCGGTCCGCGGCACGATCCTCGACTTCGGCGACACCTACGCCCCCGTCATCCTGAACTCACCGCAGGCCGCTGCCCGCGCCCTCGACAAGATGGCGTGCTACGCGGAGTACCTGCGCGCGCAGGACTGACGCACCCCGACCCGTCCCAGCAGGAGGGCCTCAACGTGAACCCCATCATCACCGCAGCGCTGAACGGCCCCATCGCCACGCGCGCGAACAACCCCAACCTGCCGGAGACGCCCGAGGACATCGCCACCAGCGCCAGGGGCGCCTACGAGGCCGGCGCCGCCGTCATCCACGTCCACCTGCGCGACGAGCAGGGCGGCTTCACCACCGACCTCGACGTGGCCAAGCGCACGGTCGAGCTGATCCGCGAGGCCTGCCCCGGCATCGTCCAGCTCTCCACCGGCGGGATGTTCGACTACGCCGACCGCATGCGCATCGTGGAGGCGAAGCCCGCCATGGCGACGCTGAACCCGTGCACCATGTCGTTCGCCGACGCCGAGTTCCGCAATCCGCCGAAGCAGATGCGGCAGATGGCGGCGCGCATGATCGAGTTGGGCGTGAAGCCCGAGGTGGAGCTCTACGATGTCGGCCACCTCGGCGTGATGCTCGACCTCGTGAACGAAGGCCTGCTGCTCGAGCCGTTGCAGGTGTCGTTCGTCATGGGCGTCAAAGGCGGCATGCCGGGCGACCCGCAAATCCTCTCGTGGCTCGTGAAGAACCTGCCCGAGGGCACGAGCTGGCAGGTGATCGCCATCGCCAAGGCAAACCTGCCGATGACGTCTATCGGCCTCGCCATGGGCGGCAACGCGCGCACGGGCATGGAGGATACGCTCATGGTGGCCTCGCACGTGCTCGCCGACTCCAACGCGCAGCTCGTGGAGCGCCTCATGAACATCGCCCGCTCCATGCAGCGCGAGCCCGCCAAGGTCGACGAGGTCATCGAGCGGCTGAAGCTCAGCCCGGAGCTGATCGGACCGGGGTGAGGGCGCTGCAGCCGGCGCTCGACCCGCCGTCGGCGCCGAGAGCAGTGCCTTCCTCGGCCCTCTCACTTCGTTGTATTTTGCACCAAAGCGTGAGGACCGGAAAGGGAGATAGGTCCCGGCAGGGGATGACGTTGGCGACCGCAGCGGGTTGATGATGGATGGCGAGCGTGGTGACGGCCGTCGTGGAGACCGGCGTGGCGACAGACCTGACGCGCGGCACCAGCTCGCCGTGAGCCTCCTTCCCGATGCCTGACGTCGTTCCCGCGCACCTCAAGCTGCGCGCCGTCCTGTACGGCCTCGGCACGCTGCTGCGCGTGCGCGCGGCGGCCGACGCCGGCTTCCGCGCGCTGCTGGCGCGCCGGGACGCCGTCTTCCAGATCCGCCTGGCGGACGGCTCGGAGGCGCGCTGGTTCGCCGTCCGCGGCGGGCAGGTGACGTCCAAGGGCGGCGTGCACTCACGTCCTGACGCCGCCCTCGTGTTCGGTACGCCGCACGCCGCCCTGACGATGCTCAGCCTCAAGCCCGACTACCTCGGGCGCATCGAGGCGGCCAAGAACTTCCAGCTCGCCATGGAGGGTGACGACGACGTTGTCGGCTGGATGCTTGAGGTGCTCGCGCGCGCCGCCGGGGGCGAGCCCGAGTACGGGCTCGACCTCGGCGGCGGCGTGCGCCGCTACACCAACAACACCAACGGCGGGCCCGTGCACGTGGACGTCAAGCACGGGCGCATCCTGCGCGTCACGCCCATCGAGTTCAGCGACGAGGACGCGCCGTCCTGGTCGATCACTGCGCGCGGCCGGCGCTTCGCCCCGCCGCGCAAGACGAGCCTCGCACCTCACGCGCTCTCGGCGCGGTCGACCGTGTACTCGCCCGACCGCCTGCTGTACCCGCTGAGGCGCGTCGACTTCGACCCGCACGGCGACCGGCACCCGGAGACCCGCGGCGTGGCCGAGTACGAGCGCATCAGCTGGGACGAGGCACTCGACCTCGTGGCCGGCGAGCTGATGCGCGTGCGCCGCGAGCACGGCCCGGGCTCCGTCTTCACGGCGCACGGCTCGCATCACACCTGGGGCACGCTCGGCTATTTCCTGAGCGCTCACCGGCGGTTCTTCAACACCGTCGGCTCGACGCGGATGCTGCACAACCCGGACAGCTGGGAGGGCTGGGCCTGGGGCGCCGAGCACCACTGGGGCCACAGCATGCGCGCCGGCGGGGGAGAGTTCTACGGCACGGTGGAGGACCTGCTGCGCGAGTGCGAGCTGGTCGTGTTCTGGGCGAGCGACCCGGAGGCGACCACCGGCATCTACGCCGGCATGGAGGGCACCGCCCGCCGGCGCTGGCTGCAGGAGCTCGGGATTCCCTGCGTACACATCGACCCGTTCCTGAACCACACGGCCTCGTGGCTCGGCGGCACGTGGCTGGCGCCGCGACCGACGACGAGCGTCGCGCTGGCGCACGCGATCGCCTGGGTGTGGCTGACGGAGGGCCTGTACGACGAGCAGTACGTCGCGGAGCGCACCACAGGCTTCGAGGCGTGGCGCGACTACCTGCTGGGCGCGGACGACGGCGTGCCCAAGACGCCGGAGTGGCAGGAGCCGGAGACCGGCGTCCCCGCGCGCAAGGTCCGCGCCCTGGCGCGCGAGTGGGCGACGAAGAAGACGTACCTGGCGGTCGGCGGCCCCGGCAACACGTTCGGCGGCGCCTGCCGCTCGGCCACGGGCATCGAGTGGGCGCGCTCGATGGTCTATCTCATGGCGATGCGCGGGCTCGGCAAGCCGGGCGTCAACTTCGGCAACCTGCAGTTCGGCGCGCCGCTCGACACCACGTTCTACTTCCCCGGCTACGGTGAGGGCGGCCTCTCCGGCGACCTCGAGGGCACCATGATGTCCGCGCACCTGTACCAGCGCGTGCCCCAGCTCCCGACGATGAACCCGGTGGGGCAGAGCATCCCGCGCCTGCGGATCCCGGAGGCCCTGCTGGACGGGCGGGCCGAGGGCTACGCCTTCAGCCCGCCCACGGTGCAGGGCCAGTTCCGCCGCACCGTGTACCCGGAGCCCGGCTACTCGCAGGTGCGGCTGTACTACAAGTACGGCGGCTCGTTCTTCGGAACGATGACAGAGACGAACCGGTACGTGCGCGCCTACCGGGCTCCGGATCTGGAGTTCGTCGTCAACCAGTCGATCTGGTTCGAGGGCGAGGCCCGGTTCGCCGACGTGGTCCTGCCGGCGTGCACGAACTACGAGCGCTGGGACATCAGCGAATGGGCCAACTCGAGCGGCATCCTCGTGAACGGCATGACGCAGTGCAACCACCGCGTGATCGTGCTGCAGCACAAGTGCATCGAGCCGCTCGGTGAGTCACGCTCGGACTGGAGCATCTTCGCGGCGCTGGCGGCGCGGATGGGGCTGGCGGCGCCGTTTGCCGAGGGGAGCAACGAGCTGGAGTGGGTGCGTCGGACCTTCGAGGGCAGCGACCTGCCGAAGGCTGTCTCGTGGCGCGAGTTCCTCAAGAAGGGGTACTACGTGGTGCCGCCGCCGGCTGAAGGGACGCCGAAGCCGGTGGCCTACCGCTGGTTCGCCGAGGGCCGCCCGAAGGACACGCCCGACCTGCAGCCGCTGCCGGGCGACTACGCCGGGAAGTTCGGCGAGGGCCTGCAGACGCAGTCCGGCAAGATCGAGTTCGTCTCGTCCAGCCTGACCCGCTTCGACCCTCACGACCTGGAGCGGCCTCCGCTGGGCCGGTATCATCCCTCCTGGGAGGGACCGGCCCAGACCGAGCTGGCTGCGAAGTACCCGCTCCAGTTGATCTCGCCGCACCCGCGCTTCAGTCATCACACGCTCGACGACGGCAAGGACAGCTTCGTCAACGACGTGGTTGACCACCGCGTGCTGGTCGACGGCCGTTACTACTGGATCGCGCGGCTCAATCCGCAGGACGCCGCCGCGCGGGGTATCGCCGACGGCGACCTCGTCCGGCTCTTCAACGACCGCGGCGCCGTGGTGTGCGCCGCCCGGCTCACGGAGCGCGTGCGGCCGGGCGTCGTGCACTCCTACGAGTCGTCCGCGGTGTACGAACCGTCCGGCGAGCCCGGCGCGTCCGCCGACCTGGGCGGCTGCGTGAACATCCTGACGCCCAGCCGTCCCATCGCCGCCAAGACGCACAGCATGGCGCCGAACTCGTGCCTGATCGAGGTGGAGGCCTGGGACAAGGCGTAACGGCGTCCCCATGGAACGCCGCTTCGGCCTGTGCTAGAACGGGGTGGGTTCGGTGGCGGGGACCGAACGGACCAGCGGGCCAGGAGGGGACCGATGGACTACCGGATCATCATTTTCATGCACCTGCAGCGCATCCTCAGCTTTCTCGGCGGGTACTTCCCCTACTACTGAGCCGCACCAGGGCGGCGGCCGGCGGCGGTGAGGCCGCGCTCACCCGCGCCGAGCCTCAGAGGCACATCCCCCGGTCGACCACCAGCACCTGCCCGGTGACGTACCGCGCAGCGTCGCTGGCCAGGAAGAGGATCGCCTCCGCCTGGTCGAGCACGTCGGACTCGCCGACGCTCATGTCGGTGTGCCGGGCGCAGATGGCCATGAACTCCCGGTCGAACTGCTCCAGCTTCTCCGGCAGGTTGAGCTCGGTGGGCGTCGGGCCGGGGCAGACGGCGTTGCAGCGGATCCCGGTGCCCGCGTACTGGATGGCGATGTTCTTCGTCAGGCCGATGACGCCGTACTTGGAGGCGGAGTACGCGGCGCCGCCGTTGCCGTAGACGCCGGCGATGGACGAGACGTTGACGATGCTGCCGGCCTGTCCCTCGTGGGCGCGCAGCAGGAACTCGCGGCAGAAGGAGAAGGTGCCGGTGAGGTTGACGGCGAGAACGGTGTCCCAGAGGTCGTCCGTCACGCGGATCGTCGGCGTGTGACGATCGACGATGCCCGCGTTGTTGACGAGGACGTCGATGCGTCCGAAGCGCTTGACGGTCTCGTCGCACACGTTGCGGCAGTCGTCGACGACGGTGACGTCGGCGGGCAGGACGAAGGCCCTTCCGCCCGCCGCCTCGATGCGGTCGGCGACCTCTGCGAGCTTGTCGGCGCGGCGCGCGACCAGGACGACGGTCGCCCCCTCGCGCGCGAACAGTTCCGCTGTCGCCTCGCCGATGCCGGCGTTGGCTCCGGTGATGATGGCGATCTTGCCGACCAGCCTGTCCAAGTCCGTCCTCCTCAGGTGCGCGTGGCGCCGCCGTCCACGGACAGCGCCTGGCCGGTGATGAACGCGGCCTCGTCGGAGGCCAGGTAGAGCACGGCGCTGGCGACCTCTTCCGGCGTGCCGACACGGTGCAGCGGCACGATGCTCACGATCTCTTCGGGCACCTGGTCGGCGAAGACGCGCGTCAGCCCCGGCGTGGCGACGGGCCCGGGGCAGACGCAGTTGACGGTGATGTCGTAGGCCGCGGCCTCCAGAGCCAGCGCCTTGGTGAAGGCGATCACGCCGCCCTTGACGGCCGAGTACACCGCCATGTTGGGGCCACCGATCTTGCCTGCGACGGCGCCGGTCGTGATGATCCTGCCGTATCCGCGCGCCATCATCCCGGGGAGCACGGCCCGGCAGGCGCGGAGCGTGCTCGTGAGGTTCATCGCGATCATGCGCGCCCAGAAGTCCTCGTTCTGTTCGACGAACGGCTTCTGCGGGGCGAGGTCGGGGTCGCCGCCGGCGTAGGTGAACAGGACGTCGGCCTTGCCGAACTCGGCCTCCGCCGTGTCAATCATGCGGGTGACGGTCTCCGGGTCGGTGATGTCACCGGGCGCGAGCGCGATCCTGCCGCCGCTTGCGCAGATCGCGGCGGCCAGGGTCTCGAGGCCCGCCGCGTCGATGTCGTTGACGACGACCGCGGCGCCCTCGGCGGCGAAGCCGAGCACGGCGGCTCTTCCCATCCCTGCTGCGCCGCCGGTCACGACGGCGACCTTCTCAGTGAAACGCATGGGTCTCCTCAGCCTCTTCGGGTGACAGCGACATCAGAGGGCCAGGCGGGCCGGCGCCTGTCGGTTCAGGTCCGCCGGCACCGGCGGCCCCTGTTCGATCAGCCGGTCGACGAGCTCACGATAGCCGTCGAGCCGCTCCGCGACGTCGTTGGTGCCCGTGTACGCCGCCTCCACGGCGAGGAACAGGAACACGTGCGTGAGCATGGTATCGCGCTGGTCGTAGTCGTTGTCCCAGGCGGCGCGCATCACGGCTTGCTCGTTGGCGCCGAAGAGGCTGTAGGCAACGAGTTCGTCCGGGACCGGCGGAGCGTCCGGGTTGCAGCGCAGGCCCGCGAGGTCCTCCGTGGGCCCGGAGGCGATGATGCGGAGCGCCTCTTGCACGGCCGCGCGGGTCTCCGAGTCCTCCTGCAGCGCCTCGGCGCGCGCGAGGCCGAGCAGGTCCGGGCTCAGCCGCTGCACGCCCCAGAACGCGTAGGTGCGCATGATGAGGCGTACGACCGGGTCGGGCTCGTCGGCGAGCGGCGGCTCGATGAGGCTGTTCATCCAGCGCACGAACACGCTGAAGGACTCGATGAACAGCTGCCGCTTGGTGCTGAAGTGCTGATAGAAGACGGGCAGGGTGATGCCGACCTCGGCGATGATGTCGCCGATGCGCGCGCGCTTGTAGCCGTGGCGGGCGAAGTGGCGCGCCGCCGCCTGCAGGATCGCGGCGCGCGTCTCCGCCGTGCGGCGGGCGACGAGGTCGGGCTCGGCCGCCGCCTGCTGCTCGATGAGCGGCCGGATGCTCGCGCGGATCGAGTCGAGGTCGGCGCCGGCGGTCTTGAGGCGGCGGATCTCCGTGAGCAGCGCGACGTGCGTGTCGCTGTACAACGCACGGCTGGCCGCCGCCTTCTGTGCCTGCGGCAGCAGGCCCTCGCGCACGTAGAAGTAGATCGTGCTGCGCGGCGTGCTCGTCGCTGCTTCGAGCTCCGTGATCGTCAGCGCCCTCACGCGCCCTCCGTCTGCGATTGACACGACCTTGCGCAGAACTCTAGCATGCATAGCAACTATTCCAAGTCCTATAGCTCGCCGTCGCAGCCCGGCGGCGGAGATGCCAGGAGGTAGCGGGGAGACATGAACCAGGTCCTCATCGACTTCGACGCGTGCACCGGCTGCAAGACCTGTTACCGGGCCTGTTTCGCCGACGTGATCCGCTGGGACGCGGAGGCGAAGCTGCCCCTCGTCGCGTACCCGGAAGACTGCGTGCACTGCAACCTCTGCGAGATCAGCTGCAAGGACGAGGCCATCACCATCGTGGCCGACTGGGACGTGCCGTACCCGCCGGTCATCGAGCGCGGGTTCCCGTACAGAGTGGGAGGCCTGCGATGACCGACCTCTCGCATCTCGGCCGGATCGAGACCGCAGACATCCTGGTGGTCGGCGGCGGCATCGGGGGTCTGGTCGCCGCCGTCGCGGCGAAGGAGAAGAACCCGGACGCCGACGTGCTCGTCGTCGAGCGCGCGACCTGCGGCTGGGCCGGCCAGGCCAACAAGGGGGCCGGCATCTGGTGGTACCTCGCCCCCGAGGACGACGCGGACGCGTTCGTGAAGTTCCACTGCGACCACATCGGCCACTACATCGAGGACCAGGAGCTGCTCGCCGAGTTCGGGCGCGAGAGCATGGACACGCTCGAGCGCATGGACGGCTGGACGCACAAGTTCCAGCGCCGTGAAGACGGGCAGTTCATCCACAAGCGCTTCAAGCCGTTCCTGCCCTGGAGCCTCACCGGCGCCGACCTCGACCTCATGCGCGTGCTCGCACGCCACGCGAAGAGGCTCGGCGTGCGCTTCATCGACAAGACGTCGCTCACCGACCTGCTCACCGACGGCGGCCGCGTGGCCGGCGCCGTCGGCTTCGACCTGCTGGACGGCTCGCCCATCATCGTGCAGGCGCCGGCCGCCATCATCGCCACCGGCGGCCAGAGCTACCGCATCATGGGAATGTGGAGCTGCCAGCGCGGCGACGGCCTGGGTATGGCATGGCGCGCCGGAGCCGAGATGCGCAACGCCGAGTGGGGCCCGTTCGCCCAGCTCGCCGGCATCCGCGGCAAGGAGCCGCTCATCGGCGCGGAGGACGCCCTGTACAACGCGTGGCACGAGAAGCTCTCGCCGCGGTTCCGCGGCGAGTACGAGGCCGACGTGTGCGGCATGACCAGCGCCACCTGGTACAAGGAGATGGTGGCAGGCAACGGGCCGCTCGTGACGTTCCACCCGGAGAACTGGATGCTCGCCAACACCACCGAGGACGTTGAAGGCGGCACCGTGTGGGACCGCCCCGTCGCCGTGAAGTTCTGGACGACGCTCATCAGCCGCATCCGCGCCGCCGACGCGCCGGGCGCCTTTCTCGAGGTGTACCCGGCCGTACTCGGCGAGCTCTCGCCGATCAAGGTCGACCACCAGATGGCGACGACGGTGCCGGGTCTCTACGCCTGCGGCAACGCCTGCTACAACGGCTCAGGCCTGCCCGGCGCCGTGCCCGCCTCGCCCGGGCGCATGCGCGGAGCCGGGCTCTACGGCGCCACCTTCATGGGCATCCGCGCCGGCGAGTCGGCGGCAGCCCAGGTGTCTCGCGCCGCGTCGCCCAAGCCCGACGCGGCGCAGGCCGAGGCGCTGGTCCACGAGGCACTCGCGCCGCTCGAGCGCGCTGATGGCACACCGGCCATGGACCTCGTCAAGGCCGTGCAGTACGCCGTGAACCCCGTCGGCTACTCGATCTACAAGAGCGAAGAGCGCATGAACGAGGCGCTCCAGCTCGTCCTGGACGTCAAGGAGCGCCTGCACCAGGCCAAGGCGGCCGACCCGCACTACCTGGTGGCCGCCCACGACGCGCGCAACATGGTCCTGAGCGCCGAGCTCTTCTACCGCACGGCGCTCGAGCGCAAGGAGTCGCGTGGCTGGTTCATCCGCGAGGACTACCCCGAGCGCGACGACGCGCACTGGCTCAAGTGGATCAACGCCGCCGCCAGCGCGGGCGGCGGCGACATGCGCATCTGGACCGAGGACGTGCCGCTGGAGCAGTACCCGTTCCGGCCGGCCGCAGCCGAGAGGAGCTGACCCGATGGCGACCAGCAGGGAGTGCGCCGCGCGCGAACCCGCGCCGCTCACGGCGGAAGAGCAGGCCAGGCCGTACGCCAAGTACTACACGATGGACCTGGGCGGGGCCGACCCGGCAGCCCTGGAGCTCATGGCCCGCGACCGGCAGGTCCCGCAGGGCAAGATGCTCATGCCGGAGGACCTGGACAGGCTGCTCGACCCGGGCAACTTCGAGGTCGAGACCGGCTGGGGCATGATGGACAACGGCGCCGGTTACATCGCCATGCGCCACGAGATGCCGGGCGTCACCGTCGAGATGATCGACTGGTGGTTCGCCTGGCACCCCCTCGAGCCGCTGCGCTACCGCATCTGGTACCCGCAGTACCACCTGGGCATCGGTCTCGACGAGTGGGTGCGTCCCCGCCTCAAGGACCCCGACGTCCCCGTGCGCGACAAGGTCGAGCAGGTCGTCCACCACGTGACCGAGGACACGGGCTGCGGCACCGAGCACATCGACATCCACTTCCTCACGCCGGAGCAGATGGGCTTCGACATGAACCGCTGGCACGCGCCCAACGTGGGCACCTTCGTCGGCGGCTTCGGCTTCAGCCTCAACGAGCACCAGCCGGCGGATCTCCCCGCGGCGCCGGCCATCATGGTCCACTTCGTGCGCGAGATGGACGGCGGCGTGGAGTGGCGCACGCGCTTCTGGATGGGCTACACCATCATGGGCGGCCACCCGGTGTGCATGCTGCCGCCGGGCGTGCGCATCCCCGAAGAGGTGCCGCACGGCCTCGCCAACCACAACGTGCACGAGTACGGGCGCCTCAAGGCGCTGCTGCCGCTGATCTACGCCGAGCTCGGCGGCACCTACGCATGAGCGCTGACCCGGTCTACTACGACGCTCTGGTCAAGGACTACGACCTGCCGGTGACGATGCGCGACGGCGTCACCCTGCGCGTGGACGTGTACCGCCCCGACGCGCCCGGTCAGTTCCCCGTCCTCTACACGTGCGCCATGCACAACAAGGACCTGCAGCGGGTGGAGGTGGCCGAGAGCCTCAGGGTCGGGCAGCCCGCCTGGTCCACGCAGTGGTACGGGGTGATCGAGGGGGGAGACTCGAAGCGCTTCGTGGCCCACGGCTACGTGCACGTGATCGCGCAGGTGCGCGGCGGCCACAAGTCGGAGGGTGAGCTCCTCGTCGGCGACGAGTGGGACCACTACGACACCATCGAGTGGATCTGCTCCCAGCCGTGGTGCGACGGCAACGTCGGCATGGTCGGCCTCTCGGCCTTCGCCGCCGAGCAGTGGAGGGCCGCCGCCCAGGGACACCCGGCGCTCAAGGCCATCTTCCCCCTGGACGCCGGCGGCTGCTACGGAGGGCTCGAGGGCTTCCGCGACCAGCACCCGGGCGGCGTGATCCAGACGATGCCGTACCATATCGGCCTCTACAACAGCCTGCACGGGAGCATCGGCACGCCGCCTGAGCTGCCGCCGCCCCTGGAAGAGGCGTGGGCGGCGGCCATGCGGGACCCCGACTACCTGATGTACGTGAACCTGTACAACATCCTCACGCTGAAGGGGCAGCGTGACCCGGGGATGTTCTATCCGCTGCTGTTCCCGTTCGAGCGCCCCGGCACCGTCGCGCGCACCGAGGAGCTCTTCGCCAAGATCAGGATCCCCTTCGTCACCGGGGCCTTCGAGGGCGCCTACACCTACAAGATGCACTGGCAGGGGGCGCAGCACTTCTTCGCCGGCGTCGACGTGCCGCACAAGCACCTCTTCGTCACCCCGCCGGCGCACGCAGAGCGCCCGTTCCACGAGTGGCACGACGAGATCATCCGCTGGTACGACCACTGGCTGAAGGGCGTCGACAACGGAGTCGAGGACGACCCTGCAGTGCGGGCCTGGATCATGGGCGAGAACAGGTGGCGCGAGTTCGACGCGTGGCCCGTGCCCGAGACGCGGTGGACAGAGTACTACCTGCACTCCTGGGAGAAGCTCGACACCAGGGGTCACCTGCCGGCCACGCGCACCTTCGTCGACGAACCGCCGGACGCCTTCGTGCAGATGCCGCCGACGCAGACCAACACCATCCAGCGGCTCCGCTACCTGACGGAGCCGCTGGCCGACGACACCCTCGTCGTCGGTCCCATCTCGCTCACCTTCTGGGCGTCACTCGACGAGGACGACACGAACTGGATCGTCATCCTCAAGGACGTCGGCCCGGACGTCTCGGTGCAGACCGTGCGACCCGGCGAGCGCGAGCGCCCCGCCGTGCCGGAGCGGGAGCTCACGCGCGGCTGGCTGAGGGCCTCACGCCGCGCGCTCGACCCCGAACGCTCGACGCCCTGGAAGCCCTGGCACCACCTCAGCCCGGAGACCATCAGCCCGGTCGTGCCCGGCGCCGTCGAGGAGTACCAGGTGGAGATCCTCTCCACCGCCAACCTCTTCAAGACGGGCCACCGCATCTGCCTCGAGATCACCAGCCTGGACCTGGCCGAAGGAGTGGCCGGCGAGACCTTCGCGGAGTACATCCCCAACCACGTGTGCTCGAGCAGGACGGTGCTGCACAAGGTGTTCCACAACGCCGAGTACCCGTCGCACCTGCTGCTGCCCGTCGTCCCCCTCGAGTAGAGCGAGAGGAGAGCAATGCTCAAGAGCATCGTCATGATGGACCTGCCCATCGACGACATCGCCGAGATGGAGCGCTGGTATTACGAGGCGCACTCCTCGGAGATCTCGCGGCGGTACGGGCCCTGGCTGCAGCGCCACGAGAGCTACGTGGCGCTGGACGCGCCCGAGGACGCGCGCCAGTTCGGCTTCTACAACTGGCGCGTCACCGAGTGCTGCTGGCGCGAGATGCCGCAGGCGGGGCCGGCCGGCGCCTACTGCTTCACGCCGGCCCCCGTCTGGAACCCTATCGCCACCTGCGCCGTCAAGCCGCAGCCCGACGACGACTTCTTCGGCTGGGACGGCTTCTCCACGCAGGGCGCCAGCATCCGCTGGTTCATCCTCCTGCGGTATCCGTTGGGCGTGCGCCTCAAGGACGGCGAGGACTGGTTCCGCAACGTGCACGCCCCGGAGGTGTGCCGGCAGCCGGGGCTCACACGCTTCTTCAGCCACAAGTGCGAGCAGGCGGCGGTCCCGCTGCCCGGCGTGTGGCACCCGGACGCCTCGCCGCCCCAGGACTACCTCATGGTCCAGTGGGACCGCGTCGTGGAGCTCTGGTACCCGAGCTTCAGCGCCTGGCGCAAGGCGGTCATCGAGGAGCCGCCGGTCTACACGCCGCCGGAGTGGGCGACCGACGACTTCTACAAGGACGGCTACGCCCGGTACCCGTTCTTCAAGCCCGGCGTGGACTTCGTCAGCACGTTCCTGCTCGAGCGCCCCGCCGACGAGTTCCTGCGCGACACGCGCTACTACCGGCCGTGACGAGGAGGTCGAGACGATGCCCGTGAGACAGCTCACGCCCGAAGAAGAGGCCAAGCCGTACGCGAAGTACTACCACCGTCCGGTGACGCCGCCGGACGCGGACCTGGTCGCGCTCATCCGGCCGGACGTGCAGATCGACCCGGCCCTGGCGCTGCCGCCGGAGCGCATCAGCGACCTGCTCGACCCCGGCTACCACGAGGTCGAGACCGGCTGGTGCATCATGCCCGACGGCAGCGGCTACCTGGCCGTGCACAACCGCATGCCCGGCGTCACCGTGGAGATGCTCGACTGGTGGTTCTGGTGGCACTCCATGGCCAGCGTGCGCTACGGCCTGTGGTATCCGCCGGGGCACTACGGCATCTCCATAAGCCGGAGGTCGCGCGCCCGGCTCAGCGACCCGGACGTACCGGCCAAGGACAAGATCTACGGCCGCACCGACCACGTGGTCGAGGACATCGGCACCGGCGCGGAGGACATCTACATCTGCTTCTGCGCGCCCGAGGAGATGGGCTTCGACATGAGCCGCTTCCATGCCCCGCACGTGGCGGCCGTGTACGGCGGCTACGGCTTCGACCAGCCGCAGGGCGCCAGGCCGAGCGACATCCGCGCGCCCGCCATCATGTGCCACTTCATACGCGAGCTCCCCGACGCCGAGGGCGTCGAGTTCCGCTCGCGCTTCTGGATGGGTTACAAGCTCATCGACGGCGAGCCCGTGCTGGCCATCCCGCCGGGCGAGTCGGTGCCGGCCGCGGTGCCCTACGGCCTCGCCGATCACAACGTCAAGGAGTACTGCAACCTCAAGTCGCTGCTGCCCGAGGTCTGGGCGGAGTTCAAGGACGAGGACCCGGCTCTGTGAAGCCGCGCGGAGGAACCCCATGCCAATGAAGCTGATGGCGGCGTCACGCCGCCGGCCTGGACTCACCAGGGCGGAGTACTTCCGCTACATCGAGCACTACCACGGCACGGTGGCGCGCCTGGAGCGCTTCAAGATCGAGAAGTACATCCAGAACCACGTGATCGACGGCGCCTTCGGCGTGATCTCCGACGCCGGCGGCCACAAGAACAAGGTCGCCGACAGGGACGCCGTCGTCGAGCTCCACTTCGACAGCTTCCGCGACATGCTGGCCACCCTCGAGCCCGAGGGGGTGACCCAGTCGCGGGCCAACCAGGACGGCCGCTTCTTCGCCGACGAGCCGACCAACATCATCGTCATGGCCGAGGAGACCGAGCTTCCCGTGGCCAAGCCCCTGCCGGACTTCAATCCGGGACTGGGTGAGCCGGGGCACGGAGCTCTCAAGGTGATGCAGTTCGTCATGCGCCGCCCCGACGTCTTCCCCCAGGACTTCCACCGGCTCTGGTGCCGGGCTCACGACGAGGCCCTGGCGGCGAGCCCGTACGCGAACGACATGTTCCGCAGGATCGTCGTGAGCAAGCGCTCCCGGGTGAACGACAACGACGCGGCCGCCCGGGCGCACTTCAAGATGGTCGACCCGCCGGTGTACGACCTCGTGGTCTCGTTCATCCTCGACAGCGTGGAGCAGGCCGGCGCCTTCAGGCAGTACTTCGACGCCGTCACGAGCAGCCCGCTGGAGTTCGCCGACTGGTCGGAGTCGTTCTTCCTCTACGTGAGGCAGGTGCGGATCATCGACGACGCGCCGCCGAAGGAGTAGTGCCATGGCAGACATGACCAAGCCCGAGTGGGCCGCGCAGAAGACCTACGACCAGAATCTGGGCGACGCCAGGATCAAGGCCACGCGCCCGCCGCTCACGCCGGAGGAAGAGAAACGGCCGTTCGCCAAGTACTACTACGACGAGATCCCCGAGCCGGACCCGGCGCACTACGCGGACATGGACGTGCCGATGGACCCCTCCGACGCGTTCTACCCGGAGGAGATCGACCGCCTGCTCGACGTCCCGGCCCTCGAGGCGGGCGTGGAGGTCGGCTGGTGCAACCTGCCCAACGGCGCCGGCTACATCGCCAACCGGATCCACTATCCGGACTTCACCGCCGACATGGTCGACTGGTGGTTCGCCTGGCACCCGCTCGAGGACCTGAGGTACCGCATCTGGTACCCGCCGCAGCACGCCGGCATCATGCTGAGCCCCATCGACAGGGCCCGCATCCTCGACGACTCCATCCCCAACCGGGAGAAGAACTGGGGCGTGGTCCACAACGTGACGGAGAACTGCAACTGCGGCTTCGAGAACGTCGACATCGCCTTCCGCTCGCCGGCCGACATGGGCTTCGACATGGAGAAGTTCGGCAGGGTGGCGGCCACGATGGCGGCGGGCCAGGGCTGGGCCGTGGCCGTCGAGAAGTGCGACGCGTCCATCACCGCGCCGGCGATCATGTGCCACGTGCTGTACGACGCTCCGGAGGGCGGGCTGATCCACCGCACGCGTTTCTGGATGGGCTACCGCTTCAACGAGGCGGGCAAGCCGGAGCTGTGCCTGCCGCCGGGCGTGAGCGTGCCCGTGGAGGCCGTGCAGGGTCTGGCGCGCCACAACGTCAAGGAGTTCACGCGCTGGCGCGAGTTCCTGCCGCGGATCTACGCGGAGCTGGGGCCGGGGATGTACTGCTGACGGCGGGATCCGCCTGACGAGTCCGACCGACTTCCGGGCGCCGGGAGGACCATCGTCCCCCCGGCGCCCGCTCTGCGTTGAGCGCCAGCCGGTGGGGCGGGGCGTCCTCCTCGATGCAGCGGGAGAGGCCTTGACTCTCACCCGCGTCAGAGTTGCAGGGTCCGCGTCATTCGGCTGATCAGGGCTGAAGAGTCGACGCTTCACGCAGACGTCCGCGCCCACGAGTCGGCGACCTCAGGGGGAGTCCATGACCGCGTCGTACCCGCAGCTGTTCTCGCCGACGAGCATCGGCAAGGTCCGGCTGAAGAACCGCATCGTCAAGACGGCCGCGCAGACGTACTTCTTCGAGTCGGGCGAGCGGCGCTTCGGCGGCATCGCCAAGGCCTTCTACGGAGCTGTGGCGCGTGGTGGTCCCGGCCTCGTCATCTGCGAGACGCCGGCCATGGAGGCGCCCTACAAGGAGACGGACGACCGCCGCTACCGCGTCGACGACGACCGCTTCCTGCCCGACATCGAGGCGCTCGCGGCCGAGGTCCACAAGTACGACTGCCCGCTCTTCCTGCAGTTCTACCACCGCGGCCCGTGGGGCGGCGTGTACGCGGTCGGCAGGCGGCGCATCTCCGCGTCGGGCGTGACCGTGGCGTCGCCCTTCGACGTCTACGGGGAGGAGCCGCCGCACGCCATGACCCTCGCCGACATCGAAGAGGTCATCGAGGCGTTCGTGGACGGCGCCGCGCGCGCGGCGCGCGGCGGCGTCGACGGTATCGAGATCAACGCCGCCGACGACCACCTGCTCCCGACCTTCCTCTCCCGCTTCTGGAACAGGCGCGACGACCGGTACGGTCCCCAGAGCATGGAGAACCGGGCACGCATCGTCGTCGAGATCGTGAGGGGCATCAAGGAGCGTGTCGGTGCGGACTTCCCCGTACAGGTGCGCATGAACGCCATCGAGATCGGCGGCGGCCCCGAGGGCCTGACGCTCGCCGAGGGCAAGGAGCTGGCCGTGCTGCTGGAGGCCGCCGGCGTCGATTCGCTCCACGTCAAGTCTCACTGGATGGGCATGCATCAGGGCTCCTACAACCAGGAGGTGCTGTTCTACCCGGAACCACACATCCCGCTGAGCGAGTTCCCGCCCGAGCTGGACTGGAGCGGCAAGGGCGCCGGGGCGCAGGTCCCCTTGGCGGCCGGCATCAAAGAGGTGGTCTCGATCCCGGTGATGACCGTCGGCGTGCTCGATGCCGACCTCGGCGAGAAGGCTCTGGGAGAGGGCAAGGCCGACCTCATCGGCATCAACCGGCGGTTCTTCGCCGACCCCGACTACGCGCGCAAGGTCAAGGAGGGCAGGCTGGACGACATCCAGCCGTGCACGCACTGCGGCACGTGCAACACCAACTACAACAAGCCGCGGTACTGCCGCATCAACGCCTGCTTCGGGCTGGACCAGAACGAGCCGGCGCCGCTGCGCACGAGGAAGAGGGTCCTCGTGGTCGGCGGCGGCCCGGCCGGCATGCAGGCCGCGCGCATCGCTGCCGAGCGCGGCCACGAGGTCCGACTCTGGGACAAGGGCCACTACCTCGGCGGCGCCACACCGCTCGCCAACATGGTGAAGGGCTTCGAGGTCGACGAGCTGGACCGGTTCATCGCATTCTTCCGGCGCCGGATCGGTAAGGTGGGCGTCACCGTGGAACTCGGGCGGGAGTTCGACCCGGAGGTGCTGGACCGCGTGCATCCCGACGCGGTCGTGCTCGCGCTGGGCGGGGTGCCGGTGCTGCCCGACGTCCCCGGCCTCGACGGCGGGAACGTCGTCAAGACGAGCGACCTCTACGGGAGGCTGCGGCTGGCACTTCGTGTGTTCGGGCCGCGCCGGCTGCGCGAGCTGACGAAGCTCTGGATGCCGGTCGGCGACGACGTGGTCATCATCGGCGGCGCGATCCAGGGGTGCCAGCTCGGCGAGTTCCTGACGAAGCGCGGCCGCAGGGTGACGATCGTGGAGACCGGCGACGAGCTGGGCGGCGGCCTGGTCCCCGAGCGCATGACACGCCTCTTCTACTGGTTCGACAGGAAGGGCGTAGAACGGCTGACGGGCGTGACGCTCGTGGAGATCACTCCCGACAGCCTCTCGATCGTCACCCGCGAGGGCGATCAGCGGTTCCTGGCGGCCGACACCGTCATCCCGGTCCTGCCGTTCGTCGCGAACCGGGAGATGGAGGACGCCGTCCGCGCGAGGGTCGCCGAGGTCTACGCGATCGGCGACTGCGACAGCCCGGCGACCATCCCGGAGGCCATCGCGGCGGGCTGGCGGGTGGGGAACGCGCTGTAGGCGACTGCGGGCGCCGCGACGGAGGGACACGCCGCCGCCCGATCGCGCCGGCTCACTACGGCGTCAGCCAGTCGTGCGTGAGGTCGCGCGGCGCCTCGTCGGCGCGCCCCGGCGCGGGCTCGGCCACGGGCCAGATGAGCTCGGTGGCGAAGTCGGCCGGATCGGCGGTGTCGCGTTCGTCGCGCACGAAGCGCATGCGTATGGGGCCGCGCAGCACGAGGCCGCTGTCGGCCAGCCACTCCAGCTGGCGCGCGTAGGCGAAGCGGTAGCCGTCCTCGTACAGGCCGGTGAAGCTGCTGAGCGCGAAGCGGCCGCCGTCCAGGTCCACGATGTCGTCGCCGGCGGCGTCCATCGCGCCGTCCACCGGCAGGCAGAGGCGGTAGCGGATCACCGTCTCGTCGCCGCCGGCGAGGCCGATGCGCGGCGCGTCCGGCAGCACCACGACTTCGCGGCCGCCCGGCGTGAGGCCGCGGGCGCGCGCCTGCGAGGCCAGCGCGTCCGCGAGGTCGATGTAGGACTCGTGGAACTCGGACCGGGCCATCGTCCCGCACCACAGCATGCAGCGCTCCGCGGGGAGGTCGACCAGCTCGACGGCCGGTGCGGCGCGGAACATGCCGTCGAGCTCGTCGATCCGCCCGAGCAGCCGCAGGGCGGCGTCCAGGCGCGCCTGCTCCTGCTCGAGGCGCGCCCGCTGCTGGCGGATGGTCTCGGCCATGCGGTCCGCGGCGGCGGCGTCGATGTAGGCGCGCATCTCGTTCAAGGGCACGTCGAGGCGGCGCAGCAGGCGGATCATCTCCGCCGCCCGGATGGAGTGCACGTCGTAGGAGCGGTAGCCGGTCTCGGGGTCAACGTATGCGGGGGGGAGGAGGCCGCGGTCGGCGTAGAGGCGCAGGGCGCGATGGCTCAGCCCGGTGATGCGCGCGAAGATGCCGATGGGCATGAGGCGCCGGGCGGCCGCCGCCGGTGCCTCGTCCGAGTTCTCTACACTCATGTCCACCACTCTAGTGCGAGCCCGGGACGGGAGCCAGCGAGAGCCCCGGCGGCACGCCGTGGCCGACCGTCGCCCGGGCGGGCTCATCGCGTCCGGCAGCCCTGGATCCGCCGCGTTGACTCTGACCCGCGTCAGTGTTGGAAGGTGCCGGGAGCGACGAGCGGCGCGGTCGCAGCGTCACGCCGCGCGCCGCCGCACACAGCACTCGAGGGAGGTCAGCACTCGTGAACGACATCATCGACGGGCTCGCTGCGCTCGTCGGCCGCGACAACGTCGCGGCCGATCCGGCGAGCCTGCAGGAGTACGCCGCGGACGAGAGCTTCGCGCCGCGGCTGGCGCCGTGGGCCATCGTGCGCCCCGGCTCGGCCGAAGAGGTGCAGAAGGTGGTCGCCTGGGCCAACGAGACGGCGACGCCGCTGGTGCCGGTCAGCTCCGGCGGGCCGCACTTCTATGGCGACACGGTGCCGAGCGTGCCGGGCGCCGTGATGCTCGACCTGCGCCGGATGGACCGCATCCTGCGGATCGACCGGCGCAACCGCATGGCAGTCATCGAGCCTGGAGTCACGTACCCGCAGCTGCAGGCGGCGCTGGCCGATCACGGCATGCGGCTCGCGATGCCGCTCATGCCCCGCGCGGACAAGTCGGTCGTCGCGAGCCTGCTCGAGCGGCAGCCGACGCTGATCCCGCGCTACAACTTCCACCTGCCCGAGCCGCTGCGCAGCTGCGGCGTGGTGTGGGGCAACGGCGACGTGATGTTCACCGGCGAGGCCGGCGCCGGCCCGCTCTCCCTCGAGGCCCAGTGGCAGGGTGGCCTCGTGCAGGCCGACCCCAAGGGCCCCGGCCAGACCGACTTCTTCCGCCTGCTCACCGGTGCTCAGGGCACGTTCGGCGTGGTCACCTGGGCGGCCGTGCGCTGTGACCTCGTGCCGGCCGCGCACGAGGAGCTGTACGCCTGTGCCGACGAGCTCGACGAGCTGGTCGACTTCGTCTACAGGCTCGACCGGATCCGGCTCGGCGACGAGGTCTTCATCGTCAACGACGCGGAGCTGGCGCGGCTGCTGGCCGCGCGGGGCGCCGCCGTGGACCGCGCCGCGCTCCCGGCCTGGACGCTCGTCCTCGGCCTCGGCGGCCGCGAGCACTTCGCCGCCGAGCGCGTCGCCGTGCAGAAGAAGGACGCCGCGGCGCTGGCCGCCGCATTCGGGTTGACGTTGCAGACCGTGGTGCCAGGCACGTCCGCGAGCGACGTCGCCGACCTCGTCGGCGCCTGCTGCGCCGAGCCCTGGAAGCTCGACGCCACCGGCGCCTGCGCCGACGTCTTCTTCGTCACCACGCTGCAGGAGACGCCGGCATTCGTGGAGATCGCCCACATGGTCGCCGACGCGCACGACTACCCGGTCGACGAGATCGGCGTGTACGTCCAGCCACAGCACCAGGGCGTGACGCACCACGTCGAGCTCTCGCTGCCCTACGACCCCGTCGACGCCGGAGCGATGCACGAGGTCGCCGACGAGCTGGTGAACAACCTCATCGGCACCGGCGCCTACTTCAGCCGTCCCTATGGGTCATGGGCCCGCCCCGTCTACAACCGCGACGCCGCCTCGCGCGACGCCCTGCGCAAGGTCAAGGCCATCTTCGACCCCAACGGCGTCATGAACCCCGGCAAGCTGTGCTTCGGTCCACCTGCCGTCGCGCCCGTGCCCGTCGGCAAGGAGGCCTGACATGACACTCACCGACTTCCGCCCCGACGCCATGCGCTGCACGCGCTGCAGCTACTGCAAGTGGATCCCGTTCGACCTCATCAAGAGCGCGAGGTTCTCGGCCGGCTGCCCGTCCATCGAAGCCGGCGGCTTCCACGCCTACTCCGCGGGCGGCCGCCTGGTCACCGCGCTGAGCCTCATGGACGGCCGCTCCGACGTCACCGACAAGGTCGTCGACGTCGCCTTCACGTGCCAGCTCTGCGGCAACTGCGACGTGGCCTGCAAGCTGTGCCGCTACGACATGGAGCCGCTGGCGGCGTTGCGCGAGCTCCGCGCCCACCTCGTCGAGCAGGACCGCGTGCCCGATGCGTACCGCCCGATCACCGAGTGGACGCGGGCGGCGCTCGCCGGCAAGGGCCCCAAGACCCCGGCCGACCGCAACCAGTGGGCCGAGGGCCTTGGCCTCGTCGACCCGGCGCAGGATGCCTGCGACGTCGTGTTCTACGCCGGCTGCAAGTACTCCGGCGAGGAGAGCCTGCGCCAGACGGTTCGCACGCAGGTGCGGCTGCTGCAGCTCGCCGGCCTCACCGTCGGCCTGTTCGAGAACGGCTGTTGCGGCGGCCTCGCCGACAAGATGGGCTACCGCGCCGAGGCCGAGCAGGCCGGCAACCGCATGATGGCGCAGTGGCAGGACGCCGGGGTCAAGACGGTCGTGACGCCGTGCGCGGACTGCCGCCACATGTTCACCCGCGTCTATCCGGCTTACGAAGGCGCGTGGGACGGCATGCCCGAGGTCCTGCACACAGTCGAGTGCGTCGAGCGCCTGGTGCGCGAGGAGCGGCTCGAGCTCACCACACCCGTCGAGAAGACCGTGACGTACCACGACCCGTGCAACCTCGGCCGCCAGGGCGAGCCCCACGAGCCCTGGGCCGGCGTCGAGAAGAAGATCTACGGCCAGGCGGTGGTCTACGACCCGCCGCGCCCGCGCTACAACGGCACGAAGGGCGTCTACCAGCCGCCACGCGACCTGCTCGGCGCGATCCCCGGCCTCGAGCTGGTCGAGATGGAGCGCTCGCGGGAGGCCGCCTGGTGCTGCGGCGCCGGCGGCGCCTGCCGCGAGGCGTTCCCCGAGTACTCGGCGGCCACGGCGGCCGAGCGCCTCGAGGAGGCGGCCTCCACCGGCGCAGAGGCCCTCGTCACCGCCTGCTCACGCTGCGAGCTGAACTTCAACGAGGGCGTGACGGCGGCGCGTGACGGCGCGCCCGGCGCCGCCGCCTCGGCCGCGGATCTCGAGGTCTGGGACGTGCTGGAGCTCGTCGCGCTCTCCGCCGGACTCGCGAAGGAGGCCTCATGAGCCCCAGCTACGCCAAGCCCACGACGCCGGCCGAGACCGCCGCGTCCTCGCCGCAGATCGGTGACGACGCCTACCGCGCCCTCGAGGACATCGTCGGCGCCGCCAACGTCTCGCGCGACGGCGCCGTGCTCGACACCTACGCCTTCCAGTGGCTCGCCGAGGTGGTGCGGCCGGACCAGAGCCACTACATGCCGCGTCCGGCCGCCGTCGTGCTACCGGGCTCGACGGAGGAGGTCCAGGCGATCGTGCGCCTGGCCAACAAGTACGGCCTCAAGGTGAAGCCGCACGGGACCGGCTGGTACCACTGGTCCGGTCCCATCAAGGACACGGACGCGACGCTGCAGCTCGACATGCGCCGTATGAACAGGATCGTCGAGATCGACGACCAGAACATGTACGCCGTCGTGGAGCCGTACGTCATCGCGGCCCAGCTCCAGGCGGAACTCCTCCCGCTGGGCCTCAACCTCAACATCCCCGGCGTCGGCTGCTCCAGCTCCATCGTGGCCAGCGCCTGCGCCTACCACGGCGCCGGCCCGGACACGTACTTCATGGGCGGCAACGCCGAGAACGTGCTCGGCATGGAGTGGGTCACGCCTGAGGGCGAGATCGTCCGCACCGGCTCGCTCGGCTCCGGCGACGGCTGGTTCTGCAGCGAGGGCCCGGGCCCGAGCGTGCGCGGCATCTGCCGGGGCACGCTCGGCAGCCGCGGCGGCCTCGGCGTGTACACCAGGTGCGCCGTCAAGCTCGCCCCGCACCTCGGCCAGACGGAGTGGAACGTCCACGGCACCGCGCCGGCGTACCGCCTGCCCGTCCACGAGAACATGCGCGTCTACACCCTCGCCGTCCCCGACTGGGACGCCTGGGCCGAGATCTACTACCGCATCTACGACAACGAGATCGGCTACATCTTCCACCGCCAGTTCAACCTGGCCGGCGCCGACCTCGCGCCCGCCTTCTGGCTCATGTACAACGACCCGGAGAAGACGCTCTCGGACGTGCCGGACATCGTCGCCGACCCCGAGGTCGCCAAGCTCACGGAGGAGATGCGCATCAGTTTCCAGCTGATCCTCCAGGGGCGGTCCAAAGAGGACATCGAGCTCCAGGACAGGATCCTCGACGCGATCCTCGAGGAGACCGGCAGCTGGAAGGTCGAGCGATACTGCGAGCAGGACATGGCCGAGTTCACCAACGTGTACCTGCAGCGGCTCGGCCACAAGCACATCAACTTCGTGTGGGCCGGCGGCTACATCGGCAGCTGGATGCAGTTCGGCACGCCGGACTGGGTGAAGGGGTACGTCCCGACGGCCATCGACGGCCTCGCCCGCGACGCCTCGGGCGGCAAGCTCGTCCAGTGCGGCGGCGACGCGATGATGGGCTCCGGCTCGGGCATCCCGCTCGGCGGCGCCACCGGCCTCGAGCAGTTCGTGAGCTACGACCCCGACGACCACGAGTCCACGCTGGCCGGCATCAGGCACATGGAGGACGCCGTCAAGGACGCCCGCGGCATCGGGTACCCGCCCGGCAAGGAGTTCATCTACCTGCAGATCGGCTGGACCGACGAGCAGATCTGGGACGCCCTGGCGCACGCCGGGCAGCCCCAGGTCTACCGTTACCAGCGCAAGATCAAGGCGGCGTTCGACCCCAACGACGTCGGCGACCGCATGTACCCGACGCTGCCGCTGGACTACGAGCCCGGCAGCTGATGGTCGGAGAGCGGGGCGGCCCCGGAGCGCCTCCGGGCCGCCCCGCTCCGCCCTTGCCGTCCGCAATCCGAGCGGTGTCTCAGGTGATCGCTGTGGAAACGATTGACAATCGAGCTACATGCCCTTTAGATACGTGGACTTCTGTGAAGTCAACACGACTAATCCTCGTATAGAGTGATGGACGTGAACGACAGTTGGGGGGACGGATGAGCGTCAGTCAGTGGCTGCAGCTTCTCATCTCCGGCATCGTGACCGGCGCGATCTACGCGCTCGTCGGACTCGGGTACGTCACCATCTACCGCACCTCCCGCGTGGTGAACTTCGCGCAGGGGTCCTTCGTGATGCTCGGCGCGCTGATCACGTACTCGCTGCTCAAGGAGGCCGGGCTGCCGTTCTGGCTCTCCGGCATCATCGCGGTGGTGGCCGTTGTCGCCATCGCCATCGCCATGTACTTCCTCGTCATCGCGCCGATCATCAAGGTCTCGCTCGTCTCGATGATCCTCGTCACCATCGGCGTGAGCTTCCTGCTCGAGGGCCTCGCGTTGGTCAAGTGGGGCGGGTATGGGCTCGGCATCCCGAGCTTCCCCGGCAGCCGCACCCTGCACCTCTGGAAGCTGACCATGGAGGTGCAGAACATCTGGGTCATCGCGGTCGCAGCGCTGCTCTTCATCGGGCTGTGGGCACTGTCCAACCGCACGAGGGTGGGCAAGCAGATGACGGCCACCGCGAGTGACCCGCTCTCCGCGAGCCTCTCCGGCATCTCCACCACACGCATGGTCGTATTGGCGTTCGCGATCAGCGCCGCCATCGGCGCCATCGGGGGCATCTGCGTCGGATCCATCAGCCCCATGAGCTACGCCTCCGGCGGCATGCTCGGCCTGGCGGGGTTCATCGCCGCCATCGTCGGGGGCTGGGGTTCGAGCAGCGGCGCTATCGTCGGTGGCCTCACGGTCGGCATCGCCGAGTCGCTGGCGTCCGGGCTCCTTCCCGGCGGCTACCGCAGCGCCGTGGCCTACGTGCTGCTCATCATCATCCTGTACTTCCGGCCCTCCGGGATCCTCGGCAAAGGCGGCGCGGCGGAGGCTGGGCAGTGAGCGCCGGGACGGAGCCGCGGGTGGCGGTGGGAGAGGCCGCCGCGGCGCAGCAGCCGGCGGCCCAGACCGCACCCGCTCGCCGTCGCGGGTTCTTCTCCGCGGCGACCATCGCCAAGCTGGCCGTCGTCGCCATCCTGGCGATCTGGCCGTTCCTCTACCAGGACCTCTACACGCTGAGCTGGATGACCTTCGCGGGCCTGTCCCTGATGGTCGTCGTCAGCGTGTACCTCATCATCGCCCAGGCCGGCCAGCTCTCCTTCGGCCATGCCGCCTTCTACGGCGTCGGCGCCTACACGGCGTCGATCCTCTCGATCCGCTACAACGTGCCGACGCTGCTGGCGCTGGTGATCGGCGCCGTTCTCGCCGGTCTCATCGCCTTGGTCATCGGCAGGCCCGTCCTGCGCCTGCGGTACTTCTACCTGGCGCTCGCCACCATCGGCCTCGGCATCATCTTCGGCGTCATCGTGGTCCAGGCGGCCGGCATCACCGGAGGCACGCTCGGTCTGGCGCCGGTGCCGCCGCTCGACCTGTTCGGCTTCAAGATCGACACCTACTTCCGCCAGTACTACCTGGTGTGGATCGTCGCCCTGCTGATCCTGCTGTTCACGGAGCGCGCCCTCGGCATGCGCGTGGGGCGCGCCCTGCGCGCCATCGCGACCAGCGAGATCGCCGCCGAGACACTGGGCGTGCGCACAGCCAACTGGAAGCTCATCGCCTTCGTCGCCAGCGCCGTCTTCTGCGCCATCGCCGGCGCGCTCTACGCCTTCGTGCTGTCGGCCATCACGCCCTCGGCGTTCGCCTTCAGCGCCGCCATCCTGCCCATCATCATGATGCTGATCGGCGGCGGCGGCTCCATCTGGGGCGGCCTCGTGGGCGCCGTGCTCATGACCTGGATCTCCAACAGCCTCTCGGGCACGCAGCAGTGGAGCGCGGTCATCTACGCGGTCATCATGATCCTCCTGCTGCTGTTCCTGCCGATGGGCATCACCGGCCTGTTCACGAAGCAGCGGCTGGTGAGCGTCAAGAACGTGTTCCGCCGGCAGAGCCGCGCAGAGACGATCGCCTGCGCGGCGGAGGTGGAGAGCGAGGGCTCCATCGGCGCCTGCGAGACGCAGGTCGCGCTGCCCACCTACGTGCCCGAGCACGGCAGAGTCGAGGTGCCGGCCGAGGCGGACTCCGGGACGCTGATGGCCGAGCTCAGGCGCGGCGCCGGGACGAGGGGCGAGGAACTGCTCAAGGTCGAGGGCGTCTCCGTGGACTTCGGCGGTCTCCGCGCCGTCAACGAGGTGACCATGACGGTCCGCACCGGACAGATCGTGGCGCTCATCGGTCCGAACGGCGCCGGCAAGACCACACTGTTCAACGTCGTCAGCAGGCTGCAGCGCGCCGCCGAGGGGCGCGTGGTCCTCGCCGGAGAGGACATCACCGACGAGTCGCCGTCCGCCAGCGCCCGCCTGGGCATGGCGCGGACCTTCCAGAACCTCCGCATCTTCGAGAACATGGACGTGCTCGAGAACGTCCTCGTCGGCTGTCACCGGCACGAGAAGGCCGGGCTCATCGCCGGAGGCCTCGGCCTGCCCGCCCAGCGCCGCGAGGAGAAGGCGTCCCGGCTGAGGGCGATGGACGCCTTGCGGCTCGTCGGCCTGGACGGTGCGGCGCACGTGCCGGCCGCCAGCCTGCCCTACGGGCAGCAGCGGCTGGTGGAGATCGCCCGCGCGCTCGCCTCCGAGCCGCGGCTGCTGCTGCTCGACGAGCCCGCCGCCGGCATGAACGCTCCGGAGCGGGAGTATCTGGTCGATCGCATCCGCCGCATCCGCGACGCCGGCGTGACCGTCCTCCTCGTCGAGCACGACATCGAGCTCGTCATGGGCCTCTGCGACTGGGTGACCGTGCTCGACTACGGCAAGCGCATAGCCGACGGCGAGCCGGACGTCGTCCAGCAGGACGAGGCCGTCATCGAGGCCTATCTCGGCGTGAGCCACGAGGGCGCCAGGGAGGAGTGCGCCGATCTCAGCGACATCGACATCGCCGCCATGGATGCCGAGCCGGCCGAGAAGCTCCTCGAGGTGCGCGGCCTCTCCACGCGCTACGGCGCCATCCACGCCCTGCGCGACGTCTCCTTCGACGTCCCTAGGGGTGAGATCGTCGCCGTGCTCGGCGCCAACGGCGCGGGCAAGACGACGCTGCTGCACACGATCTCGGGCGTGCTGCGCCCGAGCGCCGGGACGATCACCTACGCCGGCGCGAACATCACCCGGCTCGCGCCCGCGAAGATCGTGAGCCGCGGCGTCTGCCAGGTGCCCGAAGGCCGGCGGCTCTTCCCGTCGCTCTCTGTGGAGGACAATCTGCGGCTGGGCACCTCAGGCCGCAGTTCGCGGGCGAGCGAGCCCGACGACCTCGCCTACGTCTACGACCTGTTCCCGGCGCTCGCCGAGCGCCGCTCGCAGCCCGCCGGCACGCTCTCGGGCGGCGAGCAGCAGATGGTGGCCATCGGGCGCGCCCTCATGGGCAAGCCCGACCTGCTGCTGCTCGACGAGCCGTCCATGGGCCTCGCGCCGCTGGCCGTCGAGCGCATCTTCACGGCACTCAAGGAGCTCAACAAGAGCGGCCTCACCATGCTGATGGTGGAGCAGAACGCCGAGATGGCCTTCTCGGTCGCCGACCGCGCCGTCGTCCTGCAGACCGGAGCCGTGGCCCTCACGGGCCGCGCCGCCGGGCCTGCGTCAGGACGAACGCGTGCGGGAGTGTTACCTGGGTCAAGCCTGACCCTCAAGGACCTGCCGATCAGGCAACAAAGCGAGACAAGGGGGAGAGATGAGTAGACGGAAGTGGATGGCGGTGGCGCTCGTGGCGCTCCTCGTCATCGTCGCGGCGGCTGTCGCGCTGGGTGGCTGCGGCAGCGAGGAGACCACCACGGATACGTCGGCGTCCGCATCGGCGGCTCCGGCCGGCGGCACCATCAAGGTGGGGTTCGTCAACTCGGCGACCGGCGTCAGCGCCGCGCCGAACCAGGCCATCGTCGGCTCGACCATGGGCGCGATCGAGGAGACCAACGCCAAGGGCGGCATCGACGGCAAGTGGATCATCGAGCCCATCACCAAGGACGACGGCTCCGACGTCGCCAAGGCGTCCGCGGCCATCACGCAGCTCATCCAGCAGGACAAGGTCGACTTCATCCTGCAGCCGTGGGTGGACTTCATCGCCCCGGTGGCCCGTGGCATCGAGGAGAAGGCCGGCATGCCGGGCGTGCTCTCGTATCACCCCGCCAAGGGCGACACCGCGACGTACAAGTGGACCTTCAGCAACGCGCAGGGCGCGGAGGACAACGCCGACGCCCTGGTCAAGATCTTCGCGGCGCAGGGCTGGAAGACCGTCGTCGGCGTCGGTGACGTGCTCACCATCCAGCAGGAGACGCTGGACTTCTGCGCTGAGATGGCTCCGAGCCAGGGCATCACGTTCACCAAGATGAAGGACCAGTGGCCGCTCGACCAGACCGACTTCAGCGGCGTCGCCTCCAAGATCGTGGCGGCCTGTGACAGTGCCAAGGCCGACGCGCTGGCCCTCATGATCACCGCTCCGCAGGCCGACGCGATGATGAAGGCCCTCAAGGGCGCCGGGCTCGACATCCCGGTCATCGGTGGTCCGCCGCTGGCGCAGGCCATCCCGCTGTTCGCCGCAGGCACCGAGAACGTCGACGGCATGTACCTCATCTCCACCGCCGTGACGGCCGGCCCGCAGCTGCCGGACAGCTATCCGCCGAAGCCGATGGTCGTGGGCTTCTACGATGCTGTCATGGCCGAGACCAACGCTCCGCCGGACAACTTCGGCGCCTGGGCGTTCGACGCCGTCATGCTGATGAACGAGGCCGTGACCAAGGCCGGCAGCATCGACAAGCAAGCCGTGCGCGACGCTTTCGAATCGATCACCGGCTTCTACGGCGTCGCCGGTCAGTACAACTACTCCGCCGACGACCACATCGGTATCCACGGCGGCATGTGGCTGTACCAGATCGTGAAGGGCGAGTACAAGCTCATCGGGGACGCGGCCATCAACTGACGCCGCGCCGTCTCTTCTCAAGCTCCGGGAGGGCGCACGGGCCCTCCCGGAGCTTACCGAGACTCCTCCCGATCGAGGGAGCGTCGCGTGTGAGGCCAGTCCGTGCGGGAGGATCGACGTGCGCGCATTGACCATCGGGGAGCTGGAGAGCGAATCCGGTACACCTCGCCAGACCATCTACTACTACGTGCGCACCGGCCTGCTCCCGCCCGCCCAGAAGGCGAGCCGCAGCCGGGGGCTCTACACCGAGGAGCATCTCTCCCTGCTGAGCGAGATCGAGCAACTGCGCTCCAGAGGCCTGCGGCGTGCGGCAATCCAGACTCGGCTTGCCGGACGCGTGCGTGAGGCCGGCAGCAACGGCGTCGACCTGGTGGCCAGGCGAGAAGAGGAGACACGGCAGGCCATCCTCGTCGCCGCCACCCGCAGCTTCGCAACCAGGGGCTACAAAGGCACGCGGATGGCGGACCTCATCGAGGAACTGGGCATCACGCCGCAGGTCCTGTACGGGCACTTCGCCACCAAGCGCGACCTGTTCGTCTCCTGCTACAAGATCGCCGTCCAGTGCATGGACGCGTTTCTGCAGCCGCAGTTCGAGAAGGCTCGGGATTCCGCCGAGATGCAGGTCTGGTACATGTACGCCGACTCCGGCATCAAGGCGTTCGCCCCGAACATGATGATGCTGGCCATCGAGGCGGCTCAGCACGACGAGGACGCGAGGCGCGACCTTCGCGAGGCCTACAGGGTGATCACCGGGGACGCGGTCGCCGATCTCAAGCGCATGCGTCGCGGCGAGGACGACCCTCCGTTCTCGGACGAGCTGATCATCCACGCGATCTTCGGCGGCTTCGAGCAGATGCTCGCGCGCGCGGGGCTGGACGATCAATACTCCTGGCAAGACTGCGTGCGCAACGGCCTGGGTCTCTTCCTGGCCGTCAGAGCTGTCTACCGCGGCGACCTGGACCTGAGCGAGCTGACTACCAGCTACGGCGCGCTGCTCGACGAGGTCGCCAAGCTCCCGCCGCCCGTCCCCGACGAACTCAAGCCCTGAGCCCTGAGTCCGGCCGAGTGACTGCTCCCGCCCGATCGCGTCCGGCACGACCAGCAAATGAAACGGCGTTACATCATGTGAACCCGCTCATCGCGTCGCGCGCGCTCAGGCGACGGATGCGGGGCCGACCGCAGGAGGCTGCATGTCGACAACGCTCAGCAAGGCCATCCTCGCCATGGATGAGGACGGCGCGCTCACCATCGTCAAGGACCGTCTCGAGGCGGGCGAGGCCCCGGAGGCGGTCCTGGAGGACGCCAAGGGCGCGATGACCGTGCTCGGCGAGATGTTCGCCCGCGAGGAGGTCTTCATCCCCGAGCTCATCATGGGCGGCGAGATCATGAAGGGCATCGCCGCCGAGCTCAAGCCTCGCATCACTGCTGACGCCGAGGCGGACAAGCGCGGCACTGTCGTCATCGGCACCGTCCACGGTGACATCCACGACATCGGCAAGGACGTCGTCTGCATGATGCTCGAGGTCTCCGGTTACGAGGTCCACGACCTCGGCGTCGACGTGCCGGTCGCGGACTTCGTGGCCGCCATCGATGACAAGAAGCCCGAGGTCGTCGGCCTCTCGGGCCTGCTCACGCTCGCCTTCGACGCGATGAAGGACACCATCGACGGCATCGCCGCCGCCGGACTCCGCGACCACGTCAAAGTCATGATCGGCGGCTCGCCAGTTGACCAGCAGGTCTGCGTGTACGCCGGCGCCGACGGCTGGGGTCGCGATGCTGCAGCCGCGCTCAAGATGGCCGGCGAGTGGACCAGAGTCGCGGCCGGCTGAGGGGAAGAGAGAGATGACGACAAGCCTCGAAGGCGCCGAACTCGCCGCACAGCGGCTCAAGCTGTTCGAAGACGCCGTCGCCCTGCGCAAGCCGGACCGTGTTCCTCTGATGCCCCTGGCGCTCGAGTACTTCCACACGCGTATGGCGGGCGTCTCCGACAAGGAGGCCGGCTACGACGCCCAGGTGAACTTCCAGTGCCTGCGGGACGCCACGGTCCGCTTCGGCTGGGACTGGGCTCCCGGCATGGCCGTCCCACCGTCCAGGTCACTGGAGGCGCTTGGGTCCAGGCAGATCCGCTGGCCGGGCGGCGACCTGCCGGACGACGTCCAGTTCCAGTGGGTCGAGGACGAGTACCTCAAGGCCGACGAGTACGATGCGTTCCTCGCCGACCCGACACGGTTCACCCTGCACACCCTGTGGCCTCGCCTCGCAAGCGCCTTCGGCGTGCTCGGCGAGCTCCCTCTGCCGCCCGTCTGGTGGATCAACACCATGTACTTCCCTCTGGCCTGGGGGGCGTTGCTGGGCGCGCCACCGATGACGGCTCTCTTCGAGGCGCTGGCCGAGATGAGCAAGGATGCGGGTGCCTTCATGGCCGCGTTCGGCGGCTTCGCGGGAGAGATGGCGGCCATGGGCTACCCGGTCGCCTTCGTGGGAGTGACGAAGGCCCCCTTCGACATGGTCTCCGACGACTACCGCGGCCTTCGCGGCAGCACTATCGACCTCTACCGGCAGCCCGAGAAGCTGCAGGCCCTGATGGACATGCTGACGCCCATGGCCATCGGACAGGCGGTCGGCGCCGCCAAGGGCAGCGGGAACCCGCGCGTGTTCATCCCGCTGCACCGCGGCGCCGCCGGCTTCCTCAACGACGAGCAGTTCGCCAAGTACTACTGGCCCGGGCTCAAGGCGGTCATCTTCGCCCTGCTCGAGGCGGGCATCACTCCCTGCCCCTTCTTCGAAGGCGACTACACGCCGCGGCTCAAGTACCTCGCGGAGCTGCCACCCGGCGTTATCGCCGCCCACTTCGACCGCACCGACCGCAAGAAGTTCAAGGAGATGTGCGGGCACAATCTCTGCTTCTGGGGCGACGTGCCGGGGTCGCTGATGGTCACAGGCACCCCCGGCGAGGTCAAGGACTACGTCAAGGGACTGATCGAGGACTTCGGCGACACCGGCGGGCTCATCGTCGACGGCGCCAACGCCATCACGGGAGAGGCCAGGCCGGAGAACGTCATGGCGCTGCGCGAGGCTGTGGACGAGTACGGCGGGTACTGACGGACGGGCGGCCTGCCCTCCACGGCAGAAGCAGGGAGCAGGGCGGCCAGGGGAGAAGTACCGTGGCCGCCCTGCCTCTCACTCCGCCACGGCCTCGCAGCGAGCCGCGAGGAGGCAGGGCAGCGTCAGACCCCTCTCGCGCGTCGATCCTCTCGATCCAGCTGAGGCCGATCAGACTCCACGCCGGGGCCGTCACGTAGATGTCCGCACGATGGAGCACTGCGCCCGGGTCTTCATCGACTGCGCCGCAGACGCCGATCCGGTGTTCGCGGCCGGCGTCCCGTGCAAGGCGGGCACCGCCGCCTGGTCGCCAAGGGCCTGGCCGATCTCCCGATGCCCGGCCGCGACGTCTCCGCGGTGTTCCACGCGCTCGGTACGATCCGCGTCATCGCCTCGCGCGAGACGGGCGGCGCGGTGATGCGCGTGGCCGGCACACCCAGAGGGGCTGCGGCGCGGGCGACGGCATGAGCTACACTCGGCGGCGCACGGCAATCCAGGATCCGCGGAGGCAGCAGCGAGATGGACCCGCTCATCGACGGCCAGCACCCTCTTCTCGGTTCGGGACTGCCCGAACGGATGTCCCGCTCCCTGGACTTCCCGCTCTTCACGATGTCTGCAGGCCCCATCGAGGTGACGGAGCGCGTGCTGCACGCCATCTCCGCGCAGACGCTCGACCAGTACGACCCGCTCTTCATCGACATCTACCACGAGACGACGGCCAAGATCGCCGCCGTCTTCCAGACGCGCAACGACGTCATCATCCAGCATGGCGAGGCGGTGCTCGCCCTGGAGTCGGCCGGGGCCAGCACCATCGAGCCCGGCGACAAGTGTCTCGTCCTGGTCAGCGGCCCCTTCGGCAAGGGCTACGGCAGGCACGTCGTGCGCCACGGCGGGGAGCTCATCGAGCTCGAGGTGCCGTTCAACGAGTCCATACCGCCCGAGGCCGTCAGGGAGATGTTCGCGCGCCACCCCGGCATCAAGGTGATGTCCGTGGTGCACTGCGACACGCCCGCCGGCACGCTGAACCCGATCCAGGAGATCTGTCCGATCGCCAAGGAGTACGGGGCGCTCACCATCGTGGACGCCGTCTCGTCCCTCGGCGGCCACCAGCTGCTGCCCGACGAGTGGGGCGTCGACATCCTCATCGCCGGGCCGCAGAAGAGCCTGGGCGGGATCACGGGGGCGGGCCTCGTCGCGGTCAGTGGGACCGCGTGGCGCAAGATGCTCGCCAAGAGCACGCCTCTGCGCGGCTCTGTGCTGAGCATGCTCGACTGGAAGGAGCGCTGGCTGGAGGGCGGCCGCTTCCCGTACACGCCCATGGTGCACCAGGTCTACGCCCTCAACGCCGCCATGACGCAGATCCTCGAGAAGGGCATCGACTACTCGATCGCCCGTCACCACGCCGCCGGCGTCGCCTGTCGCGCCGGCATCACGGCGATGGGATTGAAGCTCTGGCCCGCATCCGAGGACATCGCCGCCGACTGCGTCACCGCCGTCACGGTGCCGGACGGCCTGACCGAGCAGCAGATCGTGGGGACGATGCGCAGGGACCAGCACGTGGCCATCTCCGGCGGCCTTGGCGATCTCATCGGCAAGGTCTTCCGCATCGGCCACATGGGGAAGATGGCCCAGGTGCTCGACGTGGTGGTCGCGCTTGCCGCGCTGGAGAAGACGCTCGTGAGCCTGGGCCGGGACGTGCCCCCCGGCGCCGGCGTCTCCGCCGCCCTGGCCACCTGGGTGGGCGGCGATGCGCAGGTCTCCGGCGGGTAGCCCTCGCGACGCGCCCGTGGGGGCGCGGCCGGCGGCCGGGTCACTCCACGTGGGCGAGGCACGCGCTGGCCGCGGCCGCGAGCACGTGCAGCACTTCGGCCTCGCCGCGCTTCACCGGGCGCGGCAGCGACACGGTGAGGCCCACGGCGTGGGCGCCGCCGCCTGCGCTCACGCGCAGGATCTCGGCGCCGGTCACCACGCCGGGGCCGGCTTCGCCTCCGCCCGGTACAGCGTCAGCGCGCGCGGCGGCATCGCTCGCGCAGCCGGCGCTCAGATCTCCGGCGACGGCGACGCAGCTGGAAGCCTCGAGCAGGTCGCAGGCAGCCGCGGCGCACGCCTGCAGCACCCCGGCCCGGCCGGTGGCCGCCCGTAGCCCGGCCACCGCCACCGCGAGCTGGTCCATCCGGTCGCGGAGGCCGTCGATCTCCCGGGCGGCGGCTCCGGCGTCGGCGAACAGCTGCGCATTGTGCAGCGCCGCTGCGGCCTGCCCGGCGACGGCCGTGCAGATGCGCAGCTCCTGGGCGGAGTAGCGCCGCTCGCGGGTGTGGTCCATGAGTTCCACGAGCCCGATCGACCGGCCGCGGAATACGAGCGGGACCATGAGGAGGCTCTTGTCGCCGTCGCGTACCAGCTCGCGGAGCTCGTGAGGGTCGGCCGCCGGGTCGCTCACGTTGACGATGGCCGGTGACTGCTCCTCGAGGACCCGGCGCGTGAGCGGGTAGCGCGAGAGGGGGTACTCCTCGATGTCCGGGAGGCGCCGGCCGCTGTGGTCGAAGTCGGCCAGCATGCGCACCGACTGTGAAGCGGCGTCGTACGTCGAGATGCCGCAGAAGTCGCACGCCATGAGCCGCGTGAGCTGCTCTGGCGATCTCCTTGAGCAGGTCGGGCAGCTCGAGCTGACCCACGAGTGCGAGCGAGGTCTCGAGCAGCGTCTCGACCTCGCGCTCGCGCGCCCGCCTCGCGTCGAGGTGGGTACTGCCGCCGATCTGCTGGGCGAGCGCTTCGACGTCCTCCTGCCGGATGCGGCGGTGGCCTCCGGGGGTGCGCGTGCACGGCAGCAGCCCGCTCGCCGTCCACCGTCGCACCGTGTGCGGCGCGACCCCAAGCCGGAGCGCCGCTCGCTGAACGTTGAGGTACATCGCGGTGCCTGCCTTCCCGACGTGTCAAGTATGTTGAAGTTCGGGTCACCTGCGTTGTCAAGTCCGTTGATGAAAAAGTCCTGTAAAACATCTGAACACGTGACAGCATCGGTGAAGAATCGACGCCGGTCCGTCGCAGGCTGGTCACAGCCGCGGGCACCGGCAGGGAGGGTGATCTCACCATGCGTGTCCTTCAGCTCGGCGTAGGGTCCGTGGGGGAGGTGACGGCCCGCACCGTGGCGGCCGTGCCTGAGGTGACGGGGGTGCTGCTCGCCGACATCGACGAGTCACGGCCGCGGGCGGTGGCCGGCAAGTTGCCGGCCGGCAAGGCCGAGGTGCTGCAGCTCGACGTCCACGACAAGGAGGCGCTGGTCAAGGCCCTCGCCGGCGTCGACCTCGTGATCAACGGCCTCATCCCTGAGGTCAACCTCGACGTGATGGCCGCCTGTCTGGAGGCCGGCACGCACTACCTGGACATGGCCGCGGCCGGCCCCCGTGACGTGGTCGGGACGGCCGACGTGGACGAGGAGCTGGCGCTGCACGACGAGTTCCGCAAGGCTGGACTGACGGCGCTCGTCTTCTTCGGCATCGACCCTGGCGCCAGTGATGTGTTCGCGCGAGCGCTCTACGACCAGTTCGACACCGTCGAGCGCCTCATGGTACTCGACGGGGACAACTCGACCGCCGACGGCGTGGACTACGCGCCGAGCTTCTCGCCGACGACGATGGTGGAGGAGTGCCTCATCCTGCCGCCCCATGCCTTCGAGGAAGGCAGGGTGATCCGCCGCAAGGCTCTGTCGAAGCACTTCGACTTCACGTTCCCGGAGCCCATCGGGAAGCTCACGGTGTGGAACGTGGACCACGAGGAATCGCAGCTGATGCCGCTGTTCCTCGGCGACAAGGGCCTGAGGAACGCCGACTTCTTCATCGCCCTGGACGAAGAGTGGGCGGACCTGCTCCTGGCGTGGCGCCGCCTCGGGTTCGACCACAACAAGGAGATCGAGTTCCAGGGCGCCCGCTTCCGCCCGCTCGACCTCCTGGTCTCGCGTCTGCCGAGATCGGTCGACCTCATCGGCAAGATGCATGGATGGGTATGCGTAGGCACCCTCGCCGAGGGCACCATCGCCGGCAAGCGCGTGCGACGCTTCATGTACCAGATCACCTCGCACGACGATGCCTACAGCAAGTACGGTGTGCAGGGGACGGGATGGCAGACCGGCGTGCCCGCCGCATGCGCCGGCATCATGCTCGCGCGGGGGCTGGTGCCGGGGAGCGGCGTGTACGCCCCCGAGCAGATCGACCCCGCGCCTTTCCTGGAGCTGATGACTGGGAACGGCACCCCGTGGGGCGTCGTGGAGCTGCCGCCGGACGACGAGCTGCCGATCTGACGGAGTACCGGCGCAGTACGGGGCCGCCGGCAGGATCACGTACGAAGGGGGGAAGATGACCGACAAGCTGCGTAGGGTGAGGATCCCGCTTCTCACGGCCGTCGCCATGATCTTCATCTTCGTGTCGTCAGGCGCCTTCGGCATCGAAGACATGGTCGGCCCGGAGGGCTCCGGACCGGGCCTCACTCTTCTGCTCCTGCTCGTCCTCCCTGTGGTGTGGGCGCTGCCCATGGCCCTGGTGTGCTCGGAGCTCGGCTCGGCGCTTCCGGAGGAGGGCGGCTACTACGCCTGGACGCGGCGGGCACTCGGCGAGTTCTGGGGCTTCCAGTGCGGTTGGTGGGCCTGGACCTGCGGGTGGGTCGACTCGGCCGTGTACATCGCCCTCATCCAGGGCTACGTGGCCACCTGGTGGCCACAGCTGAACGGCTGGGAACTCTGGGGCATCGGTGCCGTGCTGATCGCCGTGTTCGCCTACACCAACATCCGCGGGCTCAACATCGTCGCCGTCAGCTCGGTGGTCTTCACGATCATCATCGTGGCGCCGTTCCTCGTGCTGATCGTGCTGGGGTTCGCGAACTGGCACGGCACGCCGTGGCAGCCGTTCCTGCCCCCGGGCCAGTCGGTGTGGAGCAGCCTCAACTACGGGCTCGCCATCGGTGTGTGGATGTACTCGGGCTACGACTCCATGTCGACCATCGCCGGCGAGATGGAGAACCCGCGCCGCATCATCCCGAAGGCGCTCATGCTAGCCATGCCGATCATCGTGGCGCTGTACTTTCTGCCGACGCTGGCCGGGCTTGCCGGCGTGGGGGACTGGGCGGACTGGACGACGAGCGGCGGCACCTCCTTCGTCGAGATGGCGGAGGCGCTGGGAGGCCCCGTGCTCGGCTACGTCATGCTCGGGGCGGCCGTCATCAGCAACATGGCGCTGTACCAGGACTACGTCACGAGCGGCTCTCGCCCGGCCTACGCCATGGCCGAGGACCGGCTGCTGCCGAAGGTGCTCACCAAGGCGCACCCCAAGTACGGCACGCCGTACGTCTCCATCCTGTTCCTCGCCGCCCTGAACCTGGTGCTCATCGTCGGCACGTTCGCCAACCTCGTCGTGATCGACGTGATGCTCAACATGTTCTACTACCTGCTCGTCTTCGTCGCTGCCATCAGGCTGCGGCAGAAGGAGCCGGGCCTGGAGCGTCCGTTCCGCATCCGCGGCAACACCGCGGTGCTCATCGCGATCTGCGCGCCGGCCATCTTCATCGCCGTCGTGACCATCGTCACCAACGCCCTGGACACCAGCACGGAGGCGCTGGGGCGTGCCAGCTTCGGCCTGGGCTCGCTCACCATCGGCTGGTACGGCATCGGCGGCCTCATCGGCCTGCTCGCCGGGCCGGTCGCCTATCTGATCATGAAAAGGACGCTGGGCGGGCGGGGCGGGCCGCGCCGGGAGTCCACGACGACGGAGGGGTAGAGAGTCATGACATCGACCAACACGAAGAGGAGCACGGCGCGGCGCCTCGTCCTTGCGTGCGTGCTGAGCGTGCTGGCGGCATTCTGGCCTGCGGCGGCCGGCGCGGCTGCTCCGTCATACGACGAGGCCGTGAAGCAGCTCGTCAGCCTCGGGTACCCGCAGTCTGTCGAGACGTACTTGAGCTCCCTGGGCGCCAACCCGCTCGGCTTCCGTCTCGCCGGCACCGAGGCCGAGCACGCCGCGAGCGAGTACGTCGCGGCGGAGCTCAGGGACATCGGCCTGAAGAACGTGCGTCTGGAACCGGTGCCGGTCGACGCCTACGAGCTGCTCGGGGCAAGCGTCACGGTCGGCACGCGGAGCATGACCGCTTCGCAGTTCCCCGGCATCCCCGGCACGCCGCCCGAGGGCATCACCGGCGGCGTCGTGTACGTCCACGACGGCACCGCTGCCGACTTCGATGCCGCCGGCGATGTGCACGGCAAGATCGTCCTGGTGGACTCGGCCCTGGAGTACTTCTGGCTGAACTCACCCGGCGCCGAGGCAACGGTGCGCGGCGCCACAGCGGTGGTCTACACCTACGGTCCGCACAGCTACCCCTGGTACGCCATCGCCCCAGATGCGCTGGGCACCAACGACGGCGAGTACATGGACTCGTGGGTGCCGCTTGTCTATCTCTCCCGGCAGGACGGCGACTGGCTCAAGGGGCAGCTCGAGGATGGGCCCACTACGGCGACCGTCACCAGCTCGGTGAAGGTCACGCCGCACGACTTCGACCACCCGGAGGCCGGCGGCGTGGGCTACAACGTGGTGGCCGAGCTGCCGGGCACCTCGGACGACGACTCCTTCGTGCTGGTCACGTCGCACCTGGACGCGCACTTCCGCTGCGGGCTCGACGACACCGGCGCCCTGGTGTCGGAGCTGACCATGGCCAAGGCCATGGTCATGAGCGGAGCGAAGCCCAGGCACACGGTCGTCTTCCTCTTCACGTGCGGCGAGGAGTACGGCTACGGCAACGCCTACTTCGACTACCTGGCCGGAGCCTGGTGGGCCATCTCCCACACCCATCCCGACTGGGCCGGGGAGGCCGTCGCCATGCTCAACCTGGAGTGCTTCGCCCGCCCCGGCGTGGCGACGGCGGACACGACGCCCGACCTCGCGCGCTGGCTGCGTGCCGTGGCCAAGCAGAGGCCGGGATTGGTGCCGTGGGGCCTCGAGGTGTCACCCGTCAAGAGCAGCTGGGACGACGGCTGGCCCTTGCTGGCCGCGGGCGTCCCCTCCGTGACGCTGGCCGCGACGGGCGACGACTTCTGGGAGCGCTACCACTCCACCTGGGAGACCAAGGAGACCGTCGACTGGCAGTACCTCGGCAAGCTCACCCGCTTCGTCGGGGCGCTGCAGCGCAGCCTGGACACGGGCCTGCTGCCGTACGACCTGCAGGCACGGGCTCGGGGTATCAAGGCCTCCGTGCCGGCCGATGAGCTGCGCCTGGCCGGCGTGCCTGCGGCCGAAGTGAGACGCGTCACGCAGGCGGCCAAGGGCTTCACGGCGGCGGTCGACCGGTTCACCGCTCGCAAGAGCGCCATCCCGGCGTCGCGCGTGCCGGACGTCAACGAGGGCCTGCTCTCCGTGATCGACGACGTCTGCTCGAACCTCACGGGGCTCAGCGCCTGGGAAGACACCGTGTACCCGCACCAGCAGGTGCTGTGGGACGTCCTCAGTCTCAACGCCACGCTGGCCGAGCTCGACCGCGCGACCCCGCGTCCGCAGAAGGCGCTCAAGGCGCTCACGAACGTCGGCAAGACAGCATACGGCCTGGCGTTCAGTCCCGAGGTGTACGCGCAGGACCTCGAGCGTCTCGAGCCCGACTACCCGGTGCTCACGTGGGGCGCGCTCGGCCACCTCGCGCCCCAGCTCAACGTTCTTGAGCAGTACCGCATGATCGAAGCGGGGCAGTACGCGTCCGCAGTCGGCGGAGCTCAAACCGATGCGGGATGCCGACCGCACCGAGCTCGTGGCGCGGGTCAGGAGCCTGGACTCGCTGCTGCGGAGTCTCACCAGGCAGGTGAACGCCCTGCGCTGATGGGCGGTGCCACCGGCGTCCGCGCCGGCACGGGTCCGGAGACACGAGAGAGGCGCCCGCGAGGGCGCCCCTCCCGTGCTCCGGCTCTGTCTCGCCTGCCGGTGGACTACTTGCCCTGCACCGAATCGACCATCGCCTTCACGTTCTCGAACTTGGCGTTGGGCGGGATGGCGCAGCCCATCGCCATGATGAACCCGTCCGGGCCGACCTCGGTCGAGCAGCCGGTCGCAGTAGGCCTTGACCTCGTCCACCGTGCCGAGCGTCAGCATCGCCGGTGGCACGTCGCCCATCAGGCACATGTGGCCGCCGAGGACCTTCTTGGCGCGGAAGAGGTCGGTCTGCCCGTCGGTCGCCAGCACGCACGTCCGCGCCGGCAGCTCCAGCAGACGCTCGATCTCGCGGTCCCAGTCGGCGTCGTAGTGCAGCATCGGGATGCCGCCCTCCTCGGCCACGATCTCCACGAGCTCCTTCATGTACGGCCAGACGAAGCGGTCCCAGAGTTTGGGGGAGAGGAACTGCGGCGCGGTGCGCCAGCTCCCGACCCAGTAGCCGAACGGCCCGATGGCGCGGATCATCTGGCGCGTCTGCTCGCGCTTCTCGGCCATGATGGCCTGCATCACCGCCTCGACCTTGTCCGGACGCGTGAACAGGTCCATGGTGAATTCCTGGATGGTGCGGCCGCCGCAGAGGTGCTCGTACGGGTGGTCGACGGTCGAGGCGCTGAACACGACGTAGCCGCGCCCCATGAACTCGCCGACCCAGCGCGGCCCCTTCTGCTGAAGCTGCGCGCCGGCCGCGGCGGCCTCGCCCAGGTACGTGCCGATGTACTGCCCGAACCACGGACCCCAGCCCATCTCCAGGATGCGGTCGTAGTCCTGCGGCTGGATGCGGACCTGCTCGTCGAGCTGCCAGAGGGCGTCGTCGGGCAGGTCGCGGCCGGGGAGCTTCATCGGGGCCAGCCAGAGCATCCCGAGGATCGCGGGGGCATAGCTGGCCCACTGCACGGAGTCGACGTCGCCGAGCTTCTCCGTGGCGGCGAGCATCGTCTGGCCGGCCACGTCGAGGTCGGCGCAGAACTCCGAGTACTTCACGCCCATCGTGTTGCAGGCAAAGGTGTCCAGGACCAGGGAGAGCGGCACGCGGTCGGGCGTGCCGCAGTGGATCGCGGTCTGGATGCGGCCCATGCGCTCGAGGAAGAGCGGGTTGGGGGGCGGTGTCTCGGCCATGTCAGCTCACCCCCAGCACGCTCTTGGCGACGGTCACGCCGTCCTGCGCTGTCTTGCAGTAGTGGTCGGCGCTCACGTAGCGGGCGGCCTCCTCGGTCATCGGGCCGCCCCCCACAAGGATCGTGACCTTGTCCCTGAGGCCGGCGCGCTCGATGGTGGCGACGGCCTCCTTCATGCCGTCGAAGACGGTGGTGAGCAGGGCGGACATGCCGACCAGCGTCGCGTGGCTCTCCTGGATCGCGTCGACCCAGTCCTGGTGGTCGACGTCAACGCCCAGGTCGACGACCTTGATGCCGTTGGACGACAGCACCGTGCCGGCGATGTTCTTGCCGAACTCGTGGATGTCACCCTTCACGGTGCCGAGCACCATGGTGCCGACGGCGTTCCCGGATGCGTCGGCGAGCGCGTCCTGCAGAGGAGCGCTGGCCTGCTTGAAGATCTCGCCCGCGTAGATGAGCTCCGACAGATAGTACTCGCCGGCCTCGAACCGGTCGCCGACGACGGTCATGCCCTCCTGGAGCTCCCCCAGGATGGCCATGGGCGCCTCTCCCGCGGCCAGCTTCTCCCGGACGAGGCCCGTCGCCTCGTCCGGCTGCAGGTCGCCCATCGCCTGGGCGAGTGGGGAGCGTGTCATGAAACCCCCTTCATCTGTGGTCCCGGTCGCGTATGGTACAACTGGAAACGTTGACTAGAATGCTACCATGTACACTACGCTGCGGTGTGGGTCAAGGACCCCATCGGCGCTGGAGCAGGCCGGGACGGAGCTGGGGGAGGGGCGTGCGAGCGCTGACGATAGGCGAGCTCGAGCGGGAGAGCGGCGTACGCCGCCGCACGATCTACTACTACGTGCACCATGGGCTGCTGCCCGAGGCGCAGAAGTCCAGCCCGAGCCGCGCTCTCTACACCGAGGCCCACCTCGCGCTCCTGCGCGACATCGAGGAGTTGCGCACGCAGGGGCTGCGTCTCGCCCGGATCCGGGAGAGGCTGGCCGGCCGTGTGCGGGCGGCGGGAGAGAACGGGGTGGACCTGGTCGCCCTCCGCGACCAGGAGACCCGGGAGGCAATCCTTGCCGCCGCGACCCACAGCTTCGCGCACAAGAGCTACAAGGGCACGCGCATGGCCGACCTCGTGGCCGAGCTCGGCATCACCCCGCAGCTGCTGTACTCGCACTTCGCCACCAAGCGCGAGCTCTTCGTGGCCTGCTACAAGGTGGCCGTCCGGTACATGGCCGGCGTGGTGGTGCCTTTGGCCGGCCAGAGCGACGACCCCGCGGTGCACCTGGTCTGGTACATGTACGCCGACAAGGGCATCAAGGCGTTCGCGCCGGACATGTTCATGCTGGCGGTAGAGGCCGCCCGGCACGACGAGGCGGCGCGGCGCGACCTCCTCGAGGCCTACGAGACGATCTTCCGGGACCTCCTCACCGATCTGCGGCGTCTGCGCGGCGCCGACGACCGGCCGCCGTTCTCTGACGAGCTCATCAGCCACGGTCTCTTCGGCGCGTTCGAGCAGATGCTCGCACGCGCCGCGCTCGACGATGAGTACTCGTGGCGCGAGGTCGTGCGGACGACCCTCGGCATCTTCCTCGCCGTCGCCGCCGGGTACGGCGGTGACCTCGACCTGGGCGCCTTGGTCGCGCGCTACGACACCCTGCTCGACGAGGTCGCCGAGCTCCCGCCGCCGGTGCCGCTCGAGCTGCAGACGTAGACCGGCGGTCGCTCGGCGACCGCCGCCACTTCATGCCTGCCGTCGCCGCCTATCGCGGCGCGAGACCCTCGTCACCTGCTCTCTTGACAACATCTCTAGTCCTCGTTTAGAAACGTTGCACTCGACCGCGACAAGCCTGCTCGCGCTCGTCCGTCCACATCGACACCACGTGCGAACGGAGGGGTTCCTTGAACGCCATCGCCATCGACCGTGACGCCTGTACCAGCTGCCAGACCTGCTACGAGGTCTGCTTCATGGACGTCTTCCGCTGGGACGACGCCGAAGACCAGCCCGTCGTGGCCTACGCGGAGGATTGCGTCGGCTGCAACAAGTGCGAGCTCGAGTGTCCTGCCGAGTGCATCGCGGTGATCATCGACTTTGCCGGCATCTACTGGCCGGAGGTGGTGTGAGGTGGCGACCCTGGACTCTCTCGGCACCGTGTTCAGCGCCGACCTGCTGGTCGTCGGCGGGGGCATCGCCGGCCTCTCGCTCGCGATCCGCGCGAAGGAACTCGACCCCGAGGTCGACGTGCTCGTGCTCGACAAGGTCGTCAGCGGCTGGGGCGGCAAGGCCAACAAGGGCGGCGGCAACATCGTGTTCATGGACGCGGCCGCCGACAAGGTCCTCGACTTCCACGTGAACAACGTCGGCGAGTACCTCGAGGACCAGGACCTGCTCCAGAAGTTCGCCGAGGAGTCGCGGCCGGACCTGGAGCGCCTCGAGAGCTGGGGCGTGCACATCTATCGCGACGACGCCGGCGAGCCCAGGTACGTGCGCTGGCTGCCGGAGCACCCCTGGTGCCTCGCCGTCCTGGACCAGGACCTCACGCTGAACCTCGCCAAGCACGCGCGCAAGCTCGGCGTGCGCTTCCGCGACCGCGTCGAGATCGTCGACCTGCTCAAGGACGGCGAGCGCGTGTGCGGGGCGATCGGCTTCGGCATGGTCGAGGGCGAGTGCGTCATCGTCCGCGCCGGCGCGGTCGTCCTCGCCAACGGCAACCAGTGCTTCAAGCTCATGCCGCGCTGGTCGAGTGCCGGCGGCGAGGGCATCGCCGCGGCCTGGCGCGCCGGCGCCGTCATGCGCAACGCCGAGTTCGGCAACTTCATCAACTGGGTCTTCGCCGACACCAAAGAGGTCTGCCAGGGTGCCGAGGACTGCCTCTACAACGCCAAGGGCGAGAACATCTCCAAGCGCGTGCGGCCCACGCTCGAGTCGGACGTGCACTCCAAGGAGGTCGTGGAGTGGTGGAAGGAGATGAAGGCCGGCAACGGTCCCATCGTCGCCAACATGATCGAGAACTACGTGAACAACGAGATCGTGCCGGCCTTCCACGAGGACAAGCTCGCGGTCAGGCCGGTCTCGATGAAGTTCTGGGGCCTCACCATCGGCAAGGCCATGGCGGCCGCCACGGTCAAGGGCCCCATGCAGCCGGTCATGCCCGGCCTCAACGCCGAGCTCTCGCCGGTCAAGGTCGACCACCTCATGGCGACGACGGTCTCCGGCCTCTTCGCTATCGGCGACACCGGGTACGGCGGCTCGTGCATCGCCGGCGCGGTGCCGGCGCCGCCCGGCCGCATGCGTGGCTCGGGCCTGGGCTTCGCCGTGTTCAGCGCCGTGCAGTGCGCGCCGGCGGCCGTGGCCGCGGCCAGGGCCGGCGCGGGCGCGCCTGACGCCGGCCAGGCCGAGGCGCTCAAGGCGCGCATCGTGGCGCCGCTCGGGCGCAGCGGCATGCAGCCTGTCGAGATGGTCCACGCCGTGCAGGACGCCATGGTCCCGGTCGGCTACAGCATCTACAAGAGCGCCGACCGCATGAGCGAGGCCCTCGACAAGGTCCTCGCGCTCAAGGAGCAGGTGCCGCAGCTCTCGGCCGGCGACCCGCACCACCTGGCCGCGTGTCACGTCGCTGAGGCCATGGTGCTCGGGGCGGAACTGTTCTACAGGGCGTCGCTGGCCCGTGAGGAGACGCGCGGCTGGCACCTCCGCGAGGACTTCCCCGAGCGCGACGACGCCCACTTCCTCAAGTGGATCGAGATCCGCGATGTCGCCGGGGAGATGGCGCTCTCGCTCGAGGACGTGCCGGTCAGCACCTATCCGCTGCAGCCGGGCGCGGCTGACGCCGTCTGATGGAGAAGACGCTCATCGCCGGGGGCGACCCGCACGGCCCGGCGGCGCCGGGGAAGCCCTGAACGGGGACGCGCGATGCGCGTTCTCAGCATAGGCGAGCTGGAGGCCGCCAGCGGCGTCTCCAGGCAGGCCATCTACTCCTACGTGCGCGCCGGCATGCTGCCGGCCGCCCAGAAGGCGAGCCCCAGCCGGGCGCTGTACACCGATGACCACCTCGCTCTGCTCGAGGAGATCGAGGAGCTCAGACGGCAGGGGCTGCGCCGGTCGGTCATCAAGGCCAGGCTCGAGGGGCGGGTCCGCGAGGCCGGCAGCAACGACGTCGACCTCGTCGCCCGCCGCGATCAGGAGACCCGCGATGCCATACTGGCCGCCGCCACTCGCAGCTTCGCGACCAGGGGGTACAAAGGGACGCGCATGGCCGACCTCATCGAGGAGCTCGGCATCACGCCACAGATCCTGTACGGCTCCTTCGCCACCAAGCAGGAGCTGTTCGTCGCTTGTTACAGGGTCGCCGTCCGGTCCATGAACCGCATTCTCAAGCAGCGGTTCGAGGCCGTGGACGACGAGGCTGAGATACAGATCTGGGGCATGTACGCGGACACCGGCATCAGGGCGTTCGCACCTAATCTGATGATGCTGGCGCAGGAGGCGGCCCAGCACGACGAAGAAGCGCGGCGCGACCTGCGCGAGGCGTTCGCGACCATCACCGAGCAGACGGTGCAGTACTTCCGCGGCTTGCGCCGCTCAGCGGACGACCCACCCTTCTCAGACGAGCTCGTCACGCACGCGCTCGTCGGCGCGTTCCAGCAGATGTACGCGCGCGCCGCCCTGGACGACGAGTACTCCTTGCGCGACGTGATGCGCAACAACCTCGGCCTCTTCCTGGCCGTCAGGGCTGCGTACCGGGGGGAGCTCGATCTCGGCGAGCTGACCACCCGGTACGGAGCCCTGATCGACGAGGTGTCGCACCTGCCGCCGCCGGCTCCCGAGGAGTTCACGCCGTGAGTCGGGGAGCCGCGCGCACCGTCGCGCCGGGCCGGGTGGCGGGCAGGGCTCGAAGGAGACATCGCTCCATGAGATGAACGTGCGGACCGGCCGACCGCAAGGAGGCTGCATGTCATCAGGACTCACCGACGCGATCCTCGCCATGGACGAGGCCGAAGCCCTTCGCCTGGTCACGGAGATGCTCGACAGCGGCGCCGATCCCGACGCTGTGCTCGACGAGGCCTAGAGAGCCATGACCGAGCTCGGCGACCGCTTCGCGCGCGAGGAGGCTTTCATCCCCGAGCTCATCATGGGCGGCGAGATCATGAAGGGCATCGCCGCCCTCCTCAAGCCGCACCTCGGGGCCACGGCCGAGACGCAGAAGCGCGGCACGATCGTCCTCGGCACCGTGCACGGCGACATCCACGACATCGGCAAGGACGTCGTCGTGATGCTTCTGGGGCGACGTCCCAGGCTCGCCGATGGTCACTGGCGCGCCCGCTGAGGTCAGGGACTATGCCAAGGTGGTCATCGACGACTTCGGCGAGACCGGCGGGCTCACCATCGACGGCGCCAACTCCATCACCGATGAGGCCCGGCCGGGCCTCAGCGCATCAGCAGGAAGAAGTAGGCAAGAAACCCGACGACGCCGGTGACGACTACAGCCGTCATCACCCCGACCCAGAGGAGCAAGAGCACGCGACGCCAGCGGTGCCCGTGCACGGCACCGGCGTCGTCGATCTCGCCGCAGACGCCCTCGCGGCTCTCCGCGCGAGCCTGTGACCCCTCAGCCTGTGCATCCCCCTGGTCCACTTCGCCTCAGTATGCCGCCACGGAGAGGGCCGGCCGGCCGACCGGCACTGCCGCCGTCCGTTCGGGTCTTCTCACCCCTCACACGAAGAAGCCCCGCCGAAGGCGGGGCTACCCTGCCGCGCGGCGGCGGCGTGACGTATCCGTGAGGCTCAGAGAGCCTTGGTCACCCTGCCCGATTTGAGGCAGCGGGTGCAGACGTAGGCGTTCTTTGGACGGCCGTCAACGAGAATGCGGACACGCTGCAGATTGGGCTCGAAGCGGCGCTTCGTGACGCGGTGCGAGTGGCTCACGTTGTGGCCGACCACAGGCGCCTTGCCGCAGGTCGTGCAGACTTTGGACATGGGTGGTTCCTCGCTTGATAGGGCGACAGCTGCGCTAGTATGCTGCACCACGTCGGGCAACGCAAACGCGGGGCCCTCGTCTTGCGCCGGCATCACAGACCAGCGAGGCCCATGGCAGCGTTCAGCAAAGAGATGTCCATCTTCGAAGCGCTCGCCGCCGACTCCCGCGCGCGCGGCATCTTCGAGAGCCACGGCATGGCCTGCTGCCTGTGCATCGGCGCCCAGTCGGAGAGCATCGAGGCCGGCGCCATCCTCCACCAGGTCGACCCCGACCTCGTTGTGCGCGAATTGAACAGCCTGGCGCCGGACGGGTGCTGAGGCCGGGTCAGTGTCTGCCGTCGACCTGCACATCCCTTTTTCGTCCCCGGGCCTCGCCGGCGGCATCACCATAGCGCACCAGGTCATCGCCAAGCTCGCCGGCAAGGCGGCCCGCGCCACGTACGGCGTGGTCGCCATGCAGGAGAAGCCCATGCGTCGCCTCAGCCACTTCCTGCGCAGCTCCTTCCTCGACGGCGTCGAGGTCGCCGTCCAGGACGGCCGGGCCAACATCGCCCTGCACGTCGTCATGGAGCGCGGACTCAACCTCGCCCAGGTCACGGCGAACCTGCGTGAGCAGGTCAGGTACCAGGTCGGCGAGGTGTGCGGCGTCCCGCTCGGCGAAGTCAGCGTGCGGGTCGAGGACCTCCAGGATTGAACGTCCGGCTCACCGCCGTCGCCGTCATCGACGCCGCCCTCGCCGCCATCGAGGCCGAGCGCGGCGTCATCAACGACCTCAACGTCTATCCCGTCCCGGACGGTGACACCGGCACCAATCTCGCCCTCACCGTCCGCGCGGTGCTGGACGAGCTCCAGCAGAGCGACGCCGAGACTGTCCCCGCGGTGGCCGCCGCGGTCACCAAGGGCTCGCTCATGGGGGCGCGCGGCAATTCTGGGGTCATCCTCTCGCAGATCGTGCGCGGCCTGTGCGAGGTGTGGGGCCGTTCCGAGAACCTGAGCACCGCCGGGTTCAAGGCCGCGCTCGCCGAGGGCACCTCGTGCGCATACCGCGCCGTCAAGGAGCCCGTGGAGGGCACCATGCTCACCGTGATCCGCGAGATGGCGGCGGCCGCCCAGAGCATCCCCGACGAGTGGGGTCTGGGCAAGCTGCTCGTGGCGGTCGAGGAGGCGGGGCGGGTGGCCGTGGAGAGGACCACCGACCAGCTTCCGGCCCTCAAGAAGGCGGGCGTCGTCGACGCCGGCGGGTATGGGCTGCTCGTGCTCTTCCGCGGCCTCGCCGCCGGTATCGTGCGGCTCATGCAGGGTGAGGTCCCGGCCGTCGCCCCGGCGCGTGTCGCGCTGCGCAGCGGCGAGACGCGCGCCCCCGCAGCCGCCGTCTCGGGGCCGTCCGAGCTCTCGGCGTACCGCTACTGCACCAGTCTCCTCATCAAGGGTGAGTACCTGGACAAGGCGGCGTTCGAGAGGTTCCTTCTGCCCATCGGCGACAGCGCCCTGGTGGTCGGCGACGAGCGCATGGTCAAGGTGCACGTGCACACCAACGATCCCGGTGTGGTGCTCACGCAGGCGCTCACCGTGGGCTCCATCGGCGAGGTCGAGATCAACGACATGCACGAGCAGACGCGCGCTCGAGACGAGCGCCTGCAGGACCGCGCGGCGCTGTCTGAGAACGGGACGGTGGTGGTCGCCGTGGTCGCCGGAGAAGGCAACAAGGCGCTCTTCCGCGAGCTGGGCTGCGCCGCCATCGTCGACGGCGGTCAGTCCATGAACCCCAGCGCGGCGCAGCTGCTCGAGGCCGTGGAGGCGCTGGGCGCCGAGGAGGCCGTCATCCTGCCCAATAACGGCAACGTCATCCTCACGGCCGAGCAGGCCGCGGGCATGAGCGCCAGCCACATCGCCGTGGTGCCGTCGAGCTCCATCCCCGTCGGTCTCGCGGCCATGGTCGCGTTCGACCCGGACGCCGACGCCGTGGACAATGCCCGCCTCATGCAAGACGCCATCGCAGAGGTGCGTTCAGCCGAGGTCACCCACGCGGTGCGCGACTCCGAGCTCGACGGCGTGCAGGTCCTCAAGGACCAGGCCATGGGCCTTGTCGACGGACGTCTGGTGGCGGCCGCGGCGTCGCTCGAGGAGGCCTTCGCCGGCGTGCTCGAGGCGTTCGCCGAGGGTGGTGCGGAGTACATCACCGTACTCACCGCCCTCAACGGCTGGGGCGTGTCGCACGAACGGCTCGCGGAGCTGGCCGCTGAGCTTGCGCCCGAGGCGGAGGTCCACTTCCACGAGGGCGGCCAGCCGCTCTATCCCATCCTTGCCAGCGCGGAGTGAGGTCCTCATGAACACCAGCCTCAGCCTCGACAACACGGCCATCGTCCTCGACTCCACCTCCGACCCCTCGGACGGCTTCTTCGACCGCCCCGGGCTTTTCATGGTCCCGCTCAAGGTGCACTTCGGCGACGAGACGTATCGTGACGGCGTCGACATGACCTACCAGGAGTTCTTCGCCAAGCTCGAGGCGTCGGAGGTGCTCCCCACCACGTCGCAGCCCACCGCGGGCGAGTTCGCCGCCGTGTACGAGGAGGCGCGCAGCACGTACGAGCACGTCTTCTCGCTGCACATCTCGGGCGAGATGAGCGGTACCGTGCGCGCCGCGCGTCAGGCGGCGGAGGCCATCGACAACGTGTACGTGTACGACCTGCGCACGGTCACGACGGCCCTGGCCCTGGGAGGCGAGCGCCTGCGCGCCCACCTCGAGCGGGGGTGCACGCTCGACGAGGCCAAGAGCTACATCGAGTACTTCATCGAGCACCACGGCCTGCTCATCCACGCGGCCACGCTCGAGTACCTGCGCCGCGGCGGCCGCATCGGACGCGCCGCCTCGTTCGTCGGCGGCGTGTTCGACATCAAGCCGCTCATCACCGACGAAGAGGGGTTCCTCAAGGGCTACGCCAAGGTCCGCGGCACGAAGAAGGCGCTCGACGCCATGCAGCGCTTCGTCGAGGAGCGCAGCAAGCCCGACGACGAGGTGTACTTCTGCACGATCGACGCCATCAACTACGAAGAGCCCTCTCTCATCCGCGAGATGATCGAGCGCATCAGGCCCAACGCGCACTTCGTGCTGCACGGGCACGTGGCCGCGGTCGTCGGCACCCACATCGGCCCGGGCACGTCGGCGTTCGCCATCATCCCGGAGTAGTCACGCCAGACCAGCTTCCGCTCCGTTTCGGGGGCGGCCGGTACGCCGCACGGCCGCCCACCCCGCGACTCTGCTTCCGTCCCGGCGCGCTCGACCGTCCCCTCGCGGACCTCGACCACGTCACGCCGCACGTGGCCAGGCGCCTCGCCGCCTTCGGCCTCGAGACGGTCGGCGACCTCATCGACCACTTCCCGCGCCGCTACGAGGACTTCCGTGACCGCAAGCTCATCCGTGACCTCAAGGTCGGGGAAGAGGCGACCGTGCGTGGCGTGGTCGTCAGCGTCTCGGCCGAGCGCACCTCCCGCCGCCGGGTGGACGTCGTGCGTGCTGCGGTGCGCGATGAGACGGGCAGCGTCGAGGCCGTGTGGTTCAACCAGAGGTACCTGACGAAGGTCCTGGTCGAGGGCGTGCACGTCAGCCTGCGCGGCACGTACAGGCCGCGTGGCGGGCACGCCACCTTCACCGTCAAGAGCCACGAGATCCTCGAAGAGGAAGAGTCGGGTTCCGTCCACACCGAGGGCGTCGTGCCGGTGTACCCCGCCAGTGAACAGGTATCGGCGCGCCTGCTGCGCGGGCTCCTGCGTGAGGTGCTGCCCGAGATGCGCCGCCTGCCGGACCCGCTGCCCGCGTGGCTGCGGGCGCGCGAGCGCCTGCCGGGGCGGGCCGATGCGACCTTGGCCGTGCACGCGCCGTGGGACGTACACGCGGCGCGCGTGGCGCGCGCCAGGCTGGTCCTGGAGGAGCTGCTGCTCATGCAGACGGGCCTGCTGCTGCACAAGCAGCAGGAGCAGCGGCGCGTCAGCGCTCCCGAGTTCGCGCCGCCCGGCGACCTGGCCGCCGCCTTCCTCGACTCGCTCCCGTTCGAGCTCACCACGCACCAGCTCGAGGCCCTCGACGAGCTCGAGGGCGATCTGCGGCGCGACGTCCCGATGCGCCGGCTGCTGCAAGGCGACGTGGGTTCCGGCAAGACGGTCGTCGCCCTGTACTGTCTGGTGCGCGCCGCCGAGGCCGGCAGGCAGGGCGCGCTCATGGCGCCGACGGAGACGCTCGCGGCGCAGCATGCGGAGACGGCCGCGCGGCTGGTGGGCTCGCTCATGCCCACGGAGTTGCTCACGGCGTCGCTGGGCGTGCGCGAACGGCGCGAGACGCTGGAGCGCATCGCCTCGGGCGCCGCCGGTCTCGTGATCGGCACGCACGCGCTGCTCCAGGAGGACGTCGCGTTCTCACGTCTCGGCCTGCTCGTCGTGGACGAGCAGCACCGCTTCGGCGTGGAGCAGCGCGACGCGCTGGTGCGGCGCGCCGAGCACGGCGGCCACGCGCCGCACGTCCTGCACATGACCGCCACTCCCATCCCGCGCACCCTGGCGCTCACCGTGTACGGCGACCTGGACGTGACGACGATCGCCGGGGTGCCGTCCGGGCGCCGACCTGTCGTCACCCGCTTGGTTGACGAGGCGCAGCGCGAGACGGGCTACGAGTTCGTGCGCGGACAGCTGGCCAGGGGCAGGCAGGTCTACGTGGTCTGCCCAGCCATCGATGAGTCTGACGCCTTCGACGCCACCACCGCCGTAGCCGAGGCGGAGCGCCTGCAGGCCGGGCCCTTCCGCGACGCGTGTGTCGCGGTGGTGCACGGCCAGCTCAAGGCCGCCGACCGTGATGCCGTCATGCGCGCCTTCAAGGCCGGGAAGGTCCACGTACTGGTGGCCACCAGCCTCATCGAGGTCGGCATCGACGTGCCCAACGCCACCGTCATGATCGTGGAGGGCGCCGAGCGCTTCGGGCTGGCCCAGCTGCACCAGCTGCGCGGCCGCGTGGGGCGCGGCACCGAGAAGTCGTACTGCCTGCTCTTCTCGAACGCCGAGACCGGCGCGTCGCAGGCTCGACTCGAAGCCCTCCTCGAGACCAACGACGGCTTCGTCCTCGCCGACCGCGACCTGGAGATCCGCGGGGAGGGCCAGGTGATGGGAGCGCGCCAGGCTGGTGTGCCCGACCTCAAGCTCGCCCGCCTGGCGCGCGACCGCAAGGCCCTGCTGCGTGCCCGCGAGCTGGCCGCGGAGATCCTCGCCGCCGACCCGCAGCTCTCGAGCTCCGTGAACGCGCCGCTCGCCGACGCAGTGCGCGGGGCCTTCGGCCACGAGCTCGCCTGGCTGTTGAAGGCTTGAGGGCCGCGGCGCCGGTGAAGCGGGCGGCGGCCGCCGAGGCGCCGTGCCGCGGCTGCGCGCGCACCCGCCGCCCCCTGGCCGCGCCCGGCCCGCCGGCGCGCCTCCCGTATACTCAACACATGCGCACGCCCGAGCTCATCGCCACCCACACCAACACCGACTTCGACGCATTCGCGGCCATGGTGGCCGCCCGCAAGCTCTACCCCGAGGCGGCCGTCAGCCTGGGCGGTGCCGTGAACCGCAACGTCCGTGAGTTCCAGGCGCTGTACGCCGATCTCATCCCTGTGGTGGACCCGGCGGACGTGGAACACGACAGCGTCCGCCGCCTCATCCTCGTCGACACCGTCCATGCCAACCGGCTCGGCGAGCTGAGCGACCTGTGCACGCGAGACGGGGTCCAGGTCGTCGCCTTCGACCATCACACCCACCTGGACGATCTGCCGGCCTTCCTCAGCCCCGACGCTCTCGTCACCTCTGCGGACGGCTCACTCGTCACCCTGTTCGTGCGCATCATCGCCGAGAGGGGCCTGCCCATCTCGGCGTTCGAGGCATCGGTGTTCGCGCTGGGCATCCACGAAGACACCGGTTCGCTCACGTTCTCCACCACGACGCCGGGCGACGCAGAGGCCCTGGCGCTGTGCATGCAGATGGGCGCGGACACCGTGTTGCTGGAGAAGTGGCTGGCCAACACGCTGACGCCGGCCCAGCGCCGCACCCTGGCCGGGGCGCTGCAGACCGCCGAGGAGCTGCCCGTCGAGGATGCCACGGTCCTGCTGTCCGCCCTGCGCCAGGACCTCTACGTGGAGGGCGTCAGCGTCGTGGCCCACCGCGTCATGGACCTCACGGGCTGCGACGGCTACTTCCTGCTCGTGGCCATGGAGAACCGCGTCTTCGTCACCGCGCGGAGTCGCGGCAACCGGCTCGACGTGGCCCGCGCTCTGGCCGCCGTCGGCGGAGGCGGCCACCCTGCGGCCGCCTCGGCCGTCGTGAAGGACCGGACCCTCGAGGAGGTTGCCGCGGTCGTCAGGGCGGCCGTCCCCTCGTCCGTGATCCCCGTGCAGAAGGTCGAGGAGGTCATGGTCGCGGCGCCGCCGGTGGTGGACGCCGTCACGACCGTCGACGACGCCGCGCTGCTCTGCCGGCGGGAGGGGCTCGGCGGCACCCTGGTGGCCGACGAAGGCCGCCTCGTGGGCAAGGTCGCGCTGTCGGACCTCGAGCGTGCCTCGGCACACGGCCTCGGCCACGCGCCGGTCAAGGCCGTGATGACGGCGCGGGTCACACTGGTGCCGGCGCGCATGTCCGTCGAGCGCGCCGCCGTTGCGGTCGCGCAGGAGGAGATCGGATGGGCGCCGGTCACGCGCGGCGGTGCCCCGGAGCCGGCGCTTGACGAGGTGCTGGGCGCCGTGACGCGCAGGTCGCTGTCGGGGATGGCGCCCGTGACGCCGCCGGCACCGGTGGTCGCGAACCTCGCCGGAGAGCTGGGCGAGCTGGGGCTCGACCACCTCTTCCGCCAGATCCAGGCGGTCGCGGCCGGCGTGCGTGGCGTGTACCTCGTGGGCGGCGCCGTCCGCGACGTGCTGCTCCGCCAGCCGGGCTTCGACGTCGACATCGCCGTCGAGGGCGACGGCATCGCCTTCGCCGCCGACCTCGCGGCCCGGCTCAAAGGACACGTGCGTCCCCACGAGAAGTTCGGCACGGCGGTCGTGGTCGCCGACGGCCCGGAGGGAGAGCACTGGCGCGTCGACGTCGTCTCGACACGCTCGGAGTCCTACGAGCATCCGGGCGCCCTGCCCAAGGTCGAGCACGCCGGCATCCGCAGCGACCTGGCGCGCCGCGACTTCAGCATCAACGCCATGGCCGTGTCGCTCAAGCCCGAGACCTTCGGCGACGTCCTCGACTACTACGGCGGCCTCGAAGACCTGCGGGCCCGCCGCATCGTCGTGCTCCACAACCTCAGCTTCATCGAGGACCCCACGCGCGTGCTGCGGGCGATCCGCTACGAGAACCGGTACGGCCTCCGCATGGACGGCCATACATACAACCTGGCGCGGGCGTGCTGCGCCATGGACCTGGTCGGCGACCTCTCCTCCGCGCGCCTGCGCGATGAGCTGGTCTCGCTGCTGGAGGAAGAGCGTGCCGACTTCTCGCTGCGACGCATGGAGGAGCTGGGCCTGACGCCATCGATCCACGGGCGTCTGCGCGCCGACCCGCACACCAGGGAGCTCATCAAGCGCAGCGACAGGCTGCGCTCTGCCCATCACCTCGAGAACGAGCTGCCTCGCTGGCGGCTGCGCCTCATCTGGATGCTCCGCGACCTGGAGCCGGAGGACATCGCCTTGTGGACCGAACGGATGCGGATCAAGCGGCAGGACGCGGACGTGCTCGAACGCGGTCTCGTCCTGGGTCGCCGCCTGGCCGGCCGCGTACGCCGAGGCCCCGGGGAAGCGGAGCTCTACGATCTCGTGAGCGGCGAGCCGCTCGAGGCCGTGCTCGCCGCGATGACGCTGGACGAGACCGACGTGGCCGCGGCGCGCCTGGGGCGGTACCTCGACGTGACCAGGCAGGTGCGGCTCGAGATCACCGGCGAGGATCTCCTCGCCCTCGGGTTCCCGACCTCGCCACAGATCGGCGAGGTCCTGCGCAGCGTGCTGCACCTCAAGCTGAACGGGGTGGTCCGCGGCCGGGAGCAGGAGCTTGAGGCGGCCGCGAGGATGCGCCCATGAACGGCAACGAGCTCTTTCTGCGCTTCCTCCTCACTCTCCCGCTTCTGCTGCTCAGTCTCGTGGCGCACGAGCTCGCGCACGGGTGGGTCGCCGACAGGCTCGGCGATCCTACGCCACGCGAGCACGGCCGCCTGACCCTGAACCCCATCAAGCACCTGGACCTCTGGGGCACGGTGTTCCTCGTGGTCTCGTTCGTGGGCTCGGGCGGGCAGTTCTTCTTCGGCTGGGCCCGCCCGGTGCCCATCAGCCCGTGGCGCTTCAAGGACCCGCAGCGTGGGGAGATGCTCGTGTCGGTCGCGGGGCCGGCGGCCAACTTCGCGCTCGCCGCCGTCAGCTGCGGGGCCATCTGGCTCACCTACACCTGGAGCCTGTTCCTGGCCCAGGTCCTGCTCCTGTGTTTCGTGCTCAACGTCATCCTGGGGACCTTCAATCTGCTTCCCATCCCGGGGCTTGACGGCGGCGGCGTGGTGGGCGGGCTGCTGCCGCGCAAGGCCTGGCTGCGGTGGCTCGGCTGGAGCCGGTACGGCACGTGGGTGTTCATCGGCATCTTCCTGCTGCTCATGGCGTTCCCAGGCCTGTTCGACGCCACCATCGGCGCCGTGCTGCGCTGGTCGTACACGCTGCTCCCGGGTGGTTGACGTGGGCGCGGACGGAGGCTCGCTTGGCCCCTCAGGGGAGACCGCCTGGCGCGAGGCGGGCGCTCTGCGCTGGCTGGAATGGAGGGCCGGTGAAGCGGTCGCCGCGTTCCCCTCGCGCGAGGGCGGTGTCTCGGCGCCGCCCTTCGACAGCCTGAACCTCGGTCTGTCGGTCGGCGACGACCCCTCGGCCGTGCTCGTGAACCGGCGCCGGTTCTGGGGCGCGGTGGGGCTGGAGCCGGGGCGCGTGGTGGTGCCCGGGCAGGTGCACGGCACCACGCTGGGCTGGGTCGGGGAGGCCGAGGCGGGGCGCGGCGCCGCCGATCGCGAGAGCGTGCTCCACGAACACGACGCGCTTCTCACGGCCACGCCCGCGCTTGGGCTCGTGGTGAGCTACGCCGACTGCGTGCCGGTGGTGATCCTGGCGAGCGGCCCGCAGGGCCCCGCGCTCGCCACCGTCCACGCCGGCTGGCGCGGCATGCTGGCCGGTATCGTCGGGGCGGCGGCGCGCGAACTCGCGAGCCGCGGCCGTCTTGCGGCCGCGGTCGTCGGCCCCAGCATCGGGCCGTGCTGCTTCGCCGTGGACGACGGGCTGCGCGCACAGTTCGAGGCGCGGTTCCCGGGCTCGGCCGGCGCCGAAACCGTCGACCTCTGGGCGTGCGCCCGGCGGGAACTGGAGGCCGCCGGCCTCCCGCGGGATGCGGTCATGCTCACGAGCCTCTGCACGGCATCGGACGGCAGGTTCTTCTCCCACCGCAGGGACCGCGGTGCGACCGGCCGTCATCTGGCGATAGCATGGCTGCAGGCATCGTGAAGCACGGACGCGCGCGAGCGCGGGGAGGAGGCTCGTAGTGGTCAGGCAGTTCGTGCCCAGAGTCGAGGTGGTCCGCGAGCGCTTCGCCGAAGTGGAGAGCCGGGTCGCCGCGGCCGCCGTGGCGGCCGGTCGCGACCCGGCCGACGTACGCGTGCTCGTCGCCACCAAGTACGTGGCCGTCGAGCACCTGGGCGTGCTCGCCGAGGCCGGCGTGCGCCTGATCGGCGAGAACCGCGCCCAGGACCTCGTCGACAAGCACGAGCTCTACGGCGACGTGTTCGAGTACCACTTCATCGGGCACCTGCAGAGCCGCAAGACCAGGACGGTGCTGCCCCTCGTCACGCTCATCCACTCCGTGGACGGCATGAGCGTGGTACAGGAGATACAGGCCCGGGCCGCGAACACCACAGACGTGCTGCTCGAGGTCAACATCGCCGGCGAAGAGACGAAGAGCGGCCTCGCCCTCGCGGACGTGGACGCGTTCCTGGACGAGGCCGCCCACTGCGAGAAGGTCCGCTTCTGCGGCCTGATGTGCATGCCGCCGCTGGGCGACGACCCCGAGCACGCGCGCCCGTACTTCGCGCGCACCCGCGAGCTGGCCGAACGGCTTTCGGCAGCCTGGCGGGGCACATATACTTTCGGACAGCTGTCGATGGGCACAAGCGCCGACTACGAGGTCGCGGCGCAAGAGGGCGCGACCGTCGTGCGTGTGGGCAGCGTGCTCTTCTGAGACGGTAGGGAGGGACCCATGGGCTTGGGCGATACGTGGCACAAGGTGGCGGTGTACTTCGGTATCGCCGACGACGAGGACGACTACGACGAGGACGAGACGCTCGCCCCGCACGAGGAGCTCGAGCGCTCGTACCAGGAGCGTCCCAACGTCCGCAAGCTCGACAGCGCCGGCGGTCGCGGGCGCACCGACTACGACGACATCTTCGCCGACGAGCCGCGCCGCGGCAGCGGCGCGAGCGCGACTCGGGGCTCCTCCTCCGCTTCTCCGGTCGTGCGCGCCGTGCAGCCCGCGCGCCCGCCGCGTGTGGAGGTCCACCTCGTCATCCCCAAGAACTTCAACGACGCGCAGCAGATCGCCGACAAGTTCAAGGTCGACGTGCCTGTCATCATCAACCTGCAAAGCTCCGACACCGAGCTGGCCAAGCGCCTCATCGACTTCTGCAGCGGGCTCACCTACGCCCTCGACGGCGGCATGCAGCGCGTGGGGGAGAAGATCTTCCTGCTCACGCCGCGCAACGTCGAGGTCTCGGCCGAGGAGCGTGCGCGCCTCATCGAGAAGGGCTTCTTCAATCAGTTCTGAGCGGACCTCCTGAGATGATCGTCGGCTTCATCGGCGCCGGGCACATCGCTCACGCCCTCGCCGAAGGGTGGAGCCGTCCCAGCCTTGCAGATCCACCCCAGCTGCGCTTCTTCGACGTCGACGCCGGTCGCGCGGCCGAGCTCGCCGCCGCCTGCGGCGGCGCGGTGGCCACCGCGCCCGGCGCGCTCGTCCGCGCCTCCGATCTGGTGCTGGTGTGCGTGCGTCCTCAGCACGTGGCCGAAGTGCTTTTCGGCATCGGCCCCGCGCTCGGCGACACGCCGCTTGTCTCCGTAGCCGCCGGCGTGACCCTGGACAGGGTCCTGGCGGCGTTGCCCGACGAGAGCCGCGTCGCGCGCGTGATGCCGAACGTGGCCGCGGCCGTGGGCCTGGGCACGTTCCTGCTCGTGCCCGGAACGCTGGGGAGCGCCCAGGAGTCCGTCGAGGGTCTCTTCGCGCTCGCCGGCGAGGTCGTCACGATCGACGAGCGCCACTTCGACGCGGCCACGTCGGTGGCCGGCTGCATGCCGGGCATGCTGGGCCGCCTCGTCGTGGCCGTCGAGGCCGCAGGCGTCGCGCACGGCCTGCAGCCGCAGGTCGCCCGGCGCCTGGCCGTCTCCGGAGTGCACGGCGCGGCCGCCGTCATCGCCCGTGAGGGCGACCCGGCGGCCGTCGTCACCGCGACGGCGACGCCCGGCGGCATGACGGCCGCCGCTATCGAGGCCCTGGAAGAGCGCGACCTCGCTGCGGCGGTGCACGCCGCGGTCGCCGCCGCCACGGCCCGCGCGAGGGAGCTCGCGTGACCGCGTCGCTCACGGTCGCGCTCACCACGTCACATCACGACCGGCAGCGTGCCGGGGCTGGGGGGCCCGCATGAAGCTCACACCGCTGGACATCCGTCACAAAGAGTTCAAGCGCGCGATGCGCGGCTACGCCGACGTCGAGGTAGACGAGTTCCTGGACGAGGTGGCCGACGAGTTCGAGCGCATCTTCAAGGAGAACATCGACCTGCGCGACCGTCTCGAGGTGCTCGAGGACCAGGTCGCCGGCTACAAGCGCATCGAGGAGACGCTGCAGAAGACCCTGATCTCAGCGCAGGCCAGCGCCGACGAGCTCAAGCAGAACAGCACGCGCGAGGCTCAGCTTATCGTGCACGAGGCCGAACTGCAGGCCCGGCAGCTGGTCAACGAGGCCTACACCGAGCGGCAGGGCATCGAGCAGGCCACGGCGCGCCTGCGGAGCGCCGAGCAGGATTTCCGCTTCAAGTTCCGCCAGCTGTTGCAGGGGTATCTGGCGCACATGGAGGGCGAGGCCCCGGTGACCGGCGAGGGCGACGCGGCGCAGACCGACTTCGAGCGCCGCGCCGAGGCCGTCAAGCAGGCCATCGAGCGGGATGAGGGCGAGGACGCGCCGCCGCCGGTCGAGACGCCCGTGGAGCCGGCGCCTGTGGCCGAAGAGCCGGCCGTCGCCGTCGACGACGCCCAGCCCGAACAGGTGGCTCCGGAGCGCGAACGCGATCTCGTGTTGCCCGGACCCGACGAGGTGACCGCCGGCGATATCGCCGAGTACATGCCGCCGCCGGCGTCGGCCGATCCGTCGCGCAAGATGCCTCCCGCGGAGCGCGTCACGCTGGGCGAGTCGGACGACCTGCTGGCCGACGTCGACACTGGGGTGAACGAGAACGAGTTCAAGTGGTGACCCCGGGCCGCTGCGGCGGTCCGCGGATGGAGTGCACGTCAGTGTATGGGTGTCGCCGGGGGCGCGGCGCAGCGAGGTCGCGGGCGTCGCGGACGGCTGCCTGAAGGTGCGGGTGGCAGCTGCGGCTCACGAGGGGAAAGCCAACGCAGAGCTGGTGCGCTTCCTGGCCGCCCGGCTGGAGGTGCCACGCAGGACCGTCTCGCTGGTCGCCGGGGCGAGCGCGCGCCGCAAGCTGGTGCGCGTGGACGGACTCACGGAGGACGAAGTGAGGCGGAGACTCCGCCTCTGAACGAGGGAGAGCCGCATGGCCAAGCTCGCGTACTGCAAGACGTGCAGAGCCACGTACCCGCTCAACATCGTGTCAGGCGACGGAACGCGGTCGGGTAAGACCAGGGAGCCGGCGTGCCCCATGGGTCACGCCGACGTCGAGGAGCTGGACACGCCGCGCAGGCCACGTGCCAAGAAGTAGCCGCAGGCTCGGCCTGGCCTTCGCCGTCGCCGCGACGGTCGTCGCGGCCGACCAGGCCGTGAAATGGGTGGTGCGCGCCAACGCCGACCGGCTTCCATGGCGTCTGTTCTCGGATGTCCGCATCGAGCTGAACTACAACTCGGGCATCTCGTTCGGGCGGCTGGCCGGCGCGGGCTGGATCGTCACGGCGCTGGTCAGCGCCGTCGCCGCCGGCGTCACCGTGGCGCTGTTCCTCGCCCCGCCGCGCTACCGCCTCGCCCTGGGCGTGATACTCGGCGGGGCCATCGGCAATCTCATCGACCGCTTCCGCTTCGGTGGGGCGGTCGTCGACTACCTCGCCGTGTGGGGATGGCCGCCGTTCAACCTGGCCGACGCGGCGATCTTCATCGGGACGGCGATCCTTGTGATCCAGGTGTTCCGTGCCTTCAGGGACTGAGGGACCGGACGTTCCCCGCCAGGTCGGCCCGAGAGGACCGCGCCGGCGGGACGGGCGGTTCACGGTGCGCGACGCCGAGGCAGGCACGCGTCTGGACGTCGTCCTCGCGGCGCGCGCCGGGCTCTCCCGTTCGGCCGCGCAGAGGCTCATTGACGAGGGCCGCGTGAGCGTCGCCGCCGGACCCGTGCGCAAGCGCCACACTGTCCACGCGGGCGACGAGGTGGTCTGGGAGCTCGGCCCGGAGCCCGAGATCCTGGTTGCGGAGCCCGTGTCGTACGATCTCGTGTACGAGGATGACTGGCTGCTGGTCGTGGACAAGCCGGCCGGCGTGGTGGTGCACCCCGCGCCCGGACACGAGCACGGCACGCTCGCCCAGGGGCTGGTGGAGCGCGGGGCGCGCGGCGGGCACGAGGCGCGCCCCGGGATCGTCCACCGGCTGGACAAGGACACGTCCGGCCTGCTCATCGTGGCGCGCCGCGACGACGCGTACGCGGCGCTCGTCGCTTCCATGGAGCGCCGCGACATCCATCGCGTCTACGCGGCGCTGCTCCGCGGCGACCTGCGGCAGGACGAGGGCACGATCGACGCGCCGATCGGCCGGCACGTGCGCGACCGCACGCGCATGTCATTGCACACCACCGCCGGCAAGCGCGCCGTCACGCACTTCCGTGTGCTGGGCCGGGCCGGGGGGTTCACGCTCGCGCGCGTACAGCTCGAGACCGGCCGCACACACCAGATCCGCGTGCACTTCGCGGCGCTCGGCCATCCGGTTGCCGGAGACGTGCAGTACGGCGGGCCGGCGCGCCCCGAGGGGCTCGAGCGCCAGTTCCTGCACGCCGCCCGCCTGGCGCTGCCGCACCCGGCCGACGGGCGGCACCTGAGCTTCGCCAGCGCGCTGCCGCCCGAGCTCTCTGCGTTCCTCGCCGGTCTTGGGCTGCCGCCGCAGCCGGAGCTCTGAGGAACCCGCCGTAACGAGGCGACCCATTCCAGTTCTTGACAGCGCCGCGGCTTGCCGAATACCGTCCATATTCACGGCGTATACACACCGCTCCGCCTGACCACTGTCCAGTCGCCGTCCTCCCGCCAGGAGAGAGCAGTGCCCGATCGAGTCTCGAGTGACGTGAGTCTGCGGCGCATGCTGTGGGCTCGAAGCGTGGCAGTGGTCGGCGCGTCCGCCGACCCCGGCAAGTTCGGCAACGTGCTCTTGAAGTCGCTCATCACGGGCGGGTTCGCCGGCGAGATCTACCCTGTGAACCCGCGGGCGGACGTGATCCATGGGCTGCAGTGCTATCCCCGTGTGGCGGACATCCCCTGCGACATCGATCTCGCCGTGATCATCGTGCCCGCGGCGGCCGTGCTGGACGTCGTCGAGCAGGCCAGCGAGAAAGGCGCCGCCGGCGTGTTCGTGCTCAGCGGCGGCTTCAAGGAGTCCGGCAAGCCCGAGCTCGAGGAGGCCTTGATCGCCGCCGTTCGCGACAGGGGCATGCGCATGTTCGGACCGAACACGCAGGGAATAGCCTACGCCCCCAATCGCCTGTCGGCGGTCTTCTGGCCGGTCGTCGGCCTCCCTGGGCCGGTCGGCGTCGTCGGTCAGAGCGGTACGGTCGTCGCCGCCATCACGGACTGGGCCCTCGGCGAGGGGCTCGGCGTCAGCTGTTCCGTGAGCCTGGGCAACCAGGCCGACATCTGCGAGGCCGACGTGCTGCGGTTTCTGCAAGAGGACGAGCTGACGCGCTCCGTCGCGCTGTATCTCGAGGGAGTGAGCGATGGAACGCGCTTCGTGGAGGCACTGAGGGAAGTCGCGTGTTCACTGCCGACGGTGGTCCTGAAGTGCGGACACTCTCCGCGGGGCCGCGAGGCGGTCGCGTCGCACACGGGCTCGCTCGCCGGCGCCGACGAGGTGTTCGCCGGCCTGTGCCGCCAGTTCGGTGTCGTGCGAGCACGCGACACCGAGGAGCTCTACGACTACGCCAAGGTGCTCGCCACCATGAAGCCGCCAGACGGGCGCCGCGTCCTCGTGATGTCGTCGTCGGGCGGAAGCTGCGCCCTGGCTGCCGACGCCGCGTTCGATGCCGGCCTGGAGCTTCCGGAGCCGGCTCCCGAGGTGGTCGACGCGCTGAGGCGACTGGACCTGCCGGAGTGGGGCTCCTTCGCGAATCCGCTCGACCTCGGCGGCGTGTCTCTGGAGGCCTTTCGTGCCGCCGTCGAACTGATCGATGCGAGTGGCATGGCCGACGTCATCCTCCTCGTCTACGGCGACCCCATCGAGGGCGCAGACGAGCTCGCCCTCGATCTCGCCCGCACCACGAAGGCGAGTATCTGCGCCGCCATCTTCGGCGGTGCGGCTGTGGAGAAGGAACAGCGCTGGACGATGCAGCAAGGCGGCATCCCCGTATACCCGACGCCCGAACGTGCCGTCAAGGCCATCGCCGCGAGCTGCTGGTATCACGAACGGCGCAGGAGTCTGGAGGCGCGGCCGTGAACGCCTTCACCGATGGGCCTCGGCGACTCATGCTCGAGCCGGACGCGGCGGCGCTCCTGACGGAGTACGAGATCGACTACATCCGGCACGAGGTGGTCACGACACCCGAGGAGGCAGGGAGGGCTGCTGCCCGCATCGGCTTCCCCGTGGTCCTGAAGGTCGTCTCCCGCGACGTCGTGCACAAGAGCGACGTCGGCGGCGTCGTGCTGGATGTGGCGGACGAGATGGACGCTCGCGCACGGTTCGAGGAGCTGACCTCCCGGGTGAAGGCGTCAGTCCCCGGTGCGCTTGTCGACGGAGTGCTGGTCTGTCGTCAGGTCGCCGGCCCACGCGTGGAGCTCATCGTCGGGGGGCTCCGAGATGCCACGTTCGGCCCCACGGTCATGCTCGGCGCCGGCGGTGTGTTCGCGGAGATGCTCGGCGATGTCGCGTTCCGCCTGGCGCCACTGTGCACGGACGACTGCCTTGACATGCTGCGGGAGCTGCGCGTGAGCCGGACGCTCACGGGATACCGCGACCTGCCGCCGCTGGACGTGGCCGCCGTGGCGCGGGTCGTCTCGGCGCTCGGCGATCTCCTGGTAGAGCATCCGGAGGTCGCCGAGGTGGACCTCAACCCAGTCCTCGTGCTGCCTGAGGGGTGTAAGGTCGTCGACGCGCGGATCATCACAGCAGCACGATGAACAGGGAGACCTCATGACCACGACGCGTTCCCCCCGACTGGCACCTCAGAGGGGTCGCGCCAGCGATCGCGTCCTCAGCGAACTGCGTCGCATGATCCTCACCCAGGAACTGCCTCCGGGCGCGGTGATCACCGAGGCCAGTCTCGTGAGCGTGCTCAAGTGCTCACGCACGCCGTTGCGGGAGGCACTCCAGCGCCTCAGTCACGAGCATCTCGTGGTCGCGGTGCCGGGGAGGGGCGTGTCGATCTCGGACCTGAGCATCCCGCAGTTCGGGGTCGTGCTGGAGGCGGAGGCAAGCGTCGAATCCTCCCTCGCGCGGCTCGCGGCCGAGCGCATCGACGACGCGTGCCTCTCGGCAGCGCAAGTACTGCTCGATCGCGCAACGGCGGCCGCGGAGGCTGGTGACGTTCCCGGGGTCGTGGACTGCGACTACCTCTTCCACACCACCTGGGGCGCAGCCGCGGGCAATCACCTGCTGCTGGAGTTCCAATCGATGCTGCTGCGGCTCCTCGCCCGCTACGTGTACCTCGGCTTCAATCACCCGGGCAACCCCGAAGGCGCTCTCAGCGACCACCGCAGGATCCTCGCGGCGCTTGAACGGCACGACCCTGATGCCGCTGAGATCGCCACAAGGGAGCACATCGCGAACGGACGGGAGCGGATGCGCAGGGCGCTCTGACTCCCGTGATCCGAGTCATTCTACCTTGACCGTCCTTTGCCCCACGCCTAGTATGCCGACAATATACAGGGCGTATCGAATCCGTATCTTGAGGGCGCGACACGCCCTGTCGCGCCAAATCACTCCGTAGTGTGCTGGTTGCTGTCCGACACGTCGTCAAGACACGCAAGGGGGAAGCGCATGAAGTCAGAGCGTGACAACGAAGGCATCGAAAGGCGCGGTCTCACGCGCAGGCAGCTGCTGCAGGCCGGTGCCGTGGCGGGCGTCGGCGGCACCATCCTGGGGAGCGCGTTCCTGGGCGCCGGGTGCGGGAGCAGCGAGGAGGGCGGGGGGTCGTCGGCGTCGCCGTCGTCCTCGGCGGCCGCCGGCAGCGTCGCGCCGGGCGGCACCTTCACGCTGGCCACCGATCAGCTGTTCCCCAAGGACAGCCTCGACACCCTGACCAACATCACCGACGGCGTGGACGCCCTTGAGGGGATGATCCGCGAAGGCCTCATCACCTACGACTTCAGCTTCACACCCCAGCCTCGGCTGGCGGAGACATGGGACGTCAATGCGGACGCCACCGAGTACACCTTCCACCTGCGCCAGGGCGTCACCTGGCACGACGGAACGCCGTTCACGGCGAAGGACGTCGAGTTCTCTCTGCAGCGGATCCTGGACCCGGACAACGGTTCGGGCATGAACGACCGCCTGCTGTCCAGCTTCGGACCCGACGACATCCAGGTCGTCGACGACGCCACGGTGACGCTCAAGCTCAAGCGCCCGGACTCGCTGCTGCTGCTCGCGCTCTCCAACCAGCAGTGCTATCTGACCAAGGCCGACGACGCCGACTTCGAGGCCGGCATCGGCACCGGTCCGTTCGTGCTCAAGTCCTGGGACCCCGGACGCAGCTACGAGGTGCAGAAGAACGCCGACTACTGGATGCCCGACAGGCCATACCTGGACGTCGTCCGCGGCGTGAGCGTCGCGGAGCCGTCCACGAAGCTGCAGGGCGTGGCGACGGGCCAGTCCGACGTGACGCAGATCGCCTTCGACCAGCTGCCCGTGGTCCAGGCCAATCCCAAGCTGGTGATCAATCCGTACGAGAAGGGCATCATGTACTGCGCAGTGATGCTCACGACGGCGGACCCGTGGACCGACGGACGCGTGCGCGAGGCCATCAAGCGTTCCCTCGATCGCGAGAAGGTCATGCAGGTCGCCTACGCCGGCCAGGCGTTCGCCTCGCCGGACTCGTGCGTGGCCATGGGCGACCCGTTCATGGACGACGCCCTCATCGCGCGCACGCAGATGGACCGCGACAAGGCCGTGCAGCTCATGACCGAGGCCGGGTACCCGGACGGCATCGACCTCGAGCTCAAGTATCCGGGCGACCCGCTGCACGCCAACTTCGGCCTCGCAGTGGCCGAGGGCCTCAAGGGATCGCCGTTCCGCGTGACGCCCAAGGCAGTGCCGGCGGACACCTACTGGGACACGGTGTGGATGAAGGACCCGTTCTGCGTGGACGACTGGAACCGCCGTCATCCCGTCGAGACGATGACCCTACAGGTCAAGAGCAACGCCCCGTGGAACGAATCGCAGTGGAAGAGCCCGGAGATGGACGCCCTGCTCGAGAAGGCCTACGCGTCGCAGGGGGCTGAGCTCGAGGCCGTCACCACCGAGGCCTGTCTGTGGCAGTCCGACGGTGGCGGCGACGGCGGCAGCGGTGAACTGATCCCCGCCTACCTCAACCGTCTGTGGGTCTGCCGGACCGACACCGTGGTCGTACCGTGGACCTTCTCCATGCTCGACTTCCGCGAGTGTGGGTTCACTGCGTGACCGATCGGAGCGACCCAGCGTTCAAGATCGCGCCGGACCCTCTGCTTGCCGAGACTCAGCTCGGTCCGGAGTACGACGACGAAGGCCTGGCCGCCCCTCCCCCGAAGTGGGGAGGGGCGGCCTCGGGTGTCGTGCTCTTCTTGCGCGAGCGCATCCTCCCGATGATCCTCACGCTCTTCCTCATCTCGATCATCGTCTTCCTTTCCACGCATGTCCTCGGCATCGACGTGGCCATGCGCGTCCTCGGACGGCAGGCCACGCCGGAACAGCTGGCGGAGTTCAACCGCGCGCATGGCCTGGACAAGCCCGTGCTCACGCAGTACACGTCCTGGCTGTGGGGTTTCGTGCGCGGCGACCTCGGCGTGTCCGCGCTGAACAACCGTCCGGTGGCAGACACGGTGCTGCCGCGCGCCGCCTACACCCTCATCCTGGCCCTGGCTTCCATCCTCGTAGCGCTGCCGTGCTCCATCCTGTTCGGCGTGTACCTTGCGCGGCCGGGACGGCGCACGCGCGAGCTGGGGCTCTCGATCTTCAACGTGTCGCTCGCAGCCTTTCCGGTGTTCGTGATCGGCATCCTGCTCATCTACCTGTTCGGGGTCACGCTCGGTTGGGCGCCGGTGGACAGCACCGGCATCGAGTTCGGCACGACGTCCGAGAAGATCGCCGCCTTCATCCTGCCGACTGCCACGTTGGCCATCACACTCCTGCCGCACATCGCGCGGCTCACGCAGGTGTCCGTGCGTGAGACCATGACGACTCCCTACGCGCGCGCCGCCGTGCTGCGCGGCCTCTCGCGGCGCACCATCACCTGGCGCCACCTCATGCCGAACGCGTCGGGTCCCATCATCAACGTCGTCGCCCTGGACCTCATCTGGCTGGTCGGCGGCGTCATCATCGTGGAGAACGTGTTCGGGTTCCCCGGCCTGGGCAGCCTGCTGGTGCAGTCCATCGCCGGCGGCGACCTCATCATGGTGCAGGCGGTGGCCATCCTGACCGGCGCGATGTTCATCTGCATCGGCGTGGCCGCCGACCTGCTGGTCCTCCTGTTCAACCCGCGGCTGAGGAAGGGCTGACATGGCTGCGGAGGCCACAGCGGGGACCGTCCTCGAGGCCCCGACCCGCAAGCGGGTCGGGCTCTGGCGGTCGGTCCTGCGCAGCGCTGAGGGGCGCATCGGCGTGTTCCTCGGCGTGTTCATGGTCGGCCTCATCGTGTGCGGCAGCATCTTCGCGCCGGAGACCACCTACGGCGCCGGGATGCCGGGGTCGCCCAGCTCGGCCGAGCACTGGTTCGGGACCGACGCTCTCGGCCGCGACGTGCTCCTGCGCTTTCTGCACGGCGGCGACACCGTGCTCCTCATCCCGCTCGTCGCCGTGACCCTGGCGCTGCTGCTGGGCGGCAGCCTCGGCCTGTTCGCCGCCTACTGGGGCGGACGCCCCGACGTGGTCATCTCGCGTGTGTTCGACGTGATGCTCACCATCCCGCCGTTGCTCGTGGTGCTGGTCGTCATCGGAGCCTTGGGTACGTCGAATGTGGTCCTCATCACGACGGTGGCCGTGGTGTACGCGCCGGCCCTGGGCCGCGTGGTCAGAGCCACGGCCCAGTCCGTCAAGGTCAATCCGTTCGTGTTGTCCGCACAGGCGCGGGGGGAGAGCGACCTCGCCATCATCTTCCGTGAGATCGTGCCCAACGTCTCCGGCCCTGTGCTGGCCGAGTTCGGCCTGCGTCTCACCTACGCCATCCTGTTCGTGGCCACCCTGAGCTTCCTCGGCCTGGGCGTCCAGCCGCCCTCCCCCGACTGGGGGCTCATGGTGGCGGAGAACCGCGGTCTGCTGACCATCGCGCCCTGGGGCACGATGCTCCCGGCTCTCGGTATCACCGCCTTGGCCGTGTCGTTCAACCTCATTGCCGATGCCGTGTCCAAGAGCCTGGCCGGCGATGAACTGAGCCGGCTGGCCGTGATATGAGCGCGCCCGTCGAGGTCAGCGGAGTCGCCTGCGACACCGGCGGCGTGAACGTGCGTATCGTGCCCGGAGAGCCGGTGCTCGACGTGCGTGACCTGTCGGTGGGCTACCGCCAGCACCACGGGGACGTCCTTCGGGTCGCGGCCGGGGTCGACCTGGTGTTGCGCGGCGGGGAGGTGCTCGGTCTTGCGGGGGAGTCCGGTTGCGGCAAGAGCACGGCCGCCCTCGCTGCCGTCGGCTATCGCCACCCCGGCGGCGTGATCCTGAGCGGCCGTTCGCTGCTCGGCGACACCGACCTGCTGCAGCTGCCGCAGTCCTCGCTGCGGACGCTGTGGGGCGGCCGCGTGGCGTACATCTCACAGAACGCGGCCGCCTCTCTCGACCCGTCCATGACGATCACCCGGCACTTCGACGAGGTCCTGAGCAAGCATGCCGGCATCAAGGGCCAGGCCGCCGCCGCGCGCAAGCTCGAGCTGCTCGAGCAGGTGCGCATACCGGACCCCCCGGGCGCGCTGCTGCGCTACCCGCATCAGCTGAGCGGCGGCCAGCAGCAGCGCGTGTCGCTGGCGCTCGCGTTCGCCTGCCACCCGGCCGCCCTCATCCTTGACGAGCCCACCACCGGCCTCGACGTGACCACGCAGACGCAGATCACGGCCCTTCTTCGCGCGCTGATCGCCGAGACGGGCGTGGCCGTGATGTACGTGAGCCACGACCTCGCGCTTCTCTCCACGGTGGCCAACGACGTGGCGGTGATGTACGCAGGCGAGATCGTGGAGCGCGGGCCGGTACGGTCGCTGGTCACCGAGCCGCTCCATCCCTACACGCACGCACTGCTGCATGCGGTGCCCAGTGCCCGCGGCCGCCAGGCGATCGCGGGCATCCCCGGCGAGCCCCCGGTGAGCGTCAGCGACACCAGCTGCTCGTTCGCGCCCCGCTGCCCGTATGCCCTCGACGGCTGCCGGGACGCTCACCCCGAGGCGCGTGAGCTCGCACCCGGCCGCACCGTGCGCTGCGTGCGCGCTGAGGAGGTGCACGAGGGTCTGCGCATCGTGTCCATGCCGACTCTTGCCGACGGGGGCGCGGCCGCCGGGGTCGCCACGGCGGTCGTTGACCTGCTGGAGGTGGACAAGGTCTCCTGCTACTACGGCACCGGTCGCCGCCGTGTGCGCGTGGTCCGCGATATCTCCTTCAGGCTCGGCGACGCCGAGGTGCTCGGCATCGTCGGCCTCAGCGGGAGCGGCAAGTCCACGCTGCTGCGCGCCATCGCCGGCGTGCTCGACGATGTGGAGGGCTCCATCGTCTTCCGCGGCGAGCCGCTGGCGCGCAGCGCCGTGAAGCGCCCGCGTGCGATCCGGCGACAGGTGCAGATCGTCTTCCAGGATCCCGCCTCGTCTCTCAACCCGCGCCACACCGTGGGGCAGATCATCGCGCGAGCCGTCTCGCTCTTCCGCGAGGACGTGCCCCACGACCGCACCGGCGAAGCCGTCGCCGAGCTCCTCGAGAGCGTGAAGCTCTCGCGCGCCTTCGTGGGCCGGTACCCTTCGGAGCTCAGTGGCGGCCAGCAGCAGCGCGTGGCCATAGCGCGCGCGTTCGCCGCTCGCCCAAGCCTTCTGCTCTGCGACGAGGTGACCTCCGCGTTGGACGTCTCGGTGGCCGCGACCATCATCGAGCTCCTCCGCGACCTCATCAGCCGATCCGGCACGGCCGTGCTGTTCGTCAGCCACGACCTGGCCGTGGTGCGCACCGTCGCCGACCGGGCCATCGTGATGCGCGACGGTCTGTTGTGCGAGGCCGGTTCCACTGAGGCCCTGTTCCTGCGTCCGCGCCACCCCTACACGGTGGAGCTGCTGTCCTCCATCCCCGACATCGCCGACGTGCGCTCACGCGTGCAGGCCGAGCGCGCGTCGCGGCCGGGAGGGAGCGCGTGAGCGGCGGCGCTGTCGTCGTGGCCGGTGGCGGCGCCCAGGGGCTTGCACTGGCAGCCGGGCTCACACGCGCCGGGCACGAGGTGATCCTGTTCGAGACGGAGGCGCGCCGCGAGCGCATCGCGCCGTTTCTGAGCGGAGGTCCGATCACCGTGCTCGAGCGGAGCGAGGTCGCGGCCGTCTCACCCGCCATGGTCACCTGCGACCCTTTCGAGGCGTTCGCCGCCGCCGATGTGCTGCTCGTCATGGTACCGCCGCGCGAGCGCCGCGCGTTCGGAGAGCTGCTGTTGCCACTCGTCGAGCCTCGCCACGTGCTGGTGGTCGCCTCCGGCGGACTGGACGCACTGTTGTTCGCACACTGGCTGCTCGCCCGCGGGCGCTGGATCGACGGCTTGGCGACGTTCGCCGCCACGGACCTCGAGCCGTACACGTGTCACAGGAGAGGACCGGATGCCGTGAGCGTGCACGGGCGGACGGCGCCGCTGGGGGTCGGGGTGTTCCCGGCTTCGCGGACCCCGGGGGCGCTGCAGGTCCTCGAGCCGCTCCTGGGTCCGCTCAACGCCTACCCGCACGCTGCGGCTGCGGGTCTGTGTGACGCGGTCGCCCTGCTGCGCTTGGGCACGCTCGTGTTCAATGCTGCCCGCGTGGAGCGCGGCGCGGAAGCGTTCCTGCTGTACGAAGACGGGTTCACGCCCGGTGTGGCGGCCGTGCTCGAGGCGCTGGACGCCGAGCGCCGGGCAGTGGCGGCGGCCCTCGGATACGCAGCGCCGCGCCTCGAAGAGGTCCTCACTGCCGCGGGCCTGGGGCCGCGAGGCGACCTGTGGACCACCGTGCACGCCAGCCGCGTGCTCTCGCGCGTGCAGGCTCCGCGGGCACTCGATGGGCGCTGGCTGAGCGACGGCCTGGCCGCGGTACGCGCATGGGTCGCGCTTGGAGAGCACCTGGACGTGCCGGTCCCGGGGCTGGCCGCCGCCGCGCGTCTCGCGAGCGCGCTGCTGGGCTCTGACGAGGCCGGCGGCGAGAGCCCGCTGGAGGCGCTGGGAGTGGAGCGCATGGATCGAGATGCGCTCCTGCGCTACTTGCAGGCGGGGGAGACCGGCCAATGAGCGGGGAGGGCGATATGGGCATCAGAGTGCACGCCGACGGGCAGTGGGTGAGGGGGCCTGCAGCGTGGCCCGGTCCCGTGATCGCCGACGCGCACAACGACCTGCTCGTGGAGGTCGGCGCCTTCGACCACGAGCCCCACGCCTTCCGCGACCGCTGGCTGCGCCAGCTCAGGGACGGCGGCGTGGCGCTGCAGTTCTGTCCCGTGTCAGTGGGCGTCGAGCAACTCCCCGAGTGGGGCCTCCGCATGGCCCTGCGTCAGGCTGCGGCGTGCCACCGCGCCGTCCTGGACGATCCCGCGGAGCTCGTGCTGGTGCGCGAGCGGCGCGATCTCGACGAGGCGGCCGCGAGCGCGCGCACGGCTCTTCTGCTGTCGATGGAGGGTGCGGAGCCGCTGGGCTACGACCCGTCCATGCTCGACGTGTTCTGGCTGCTCGGCGTGCGCGCGCTGGCTCTCACCTGGAACCGGCGCAATCCGTTTGCCGACGGCCTCAGCGAACAGACTGACGGCGGGCTCAGCGAGCTCGGCAGGGACCTCGTCGCTCGAGCCGCCCGCCTCGGCATGATCATGGACCTGGCTCACGCCTCACCTCGGACCTTCGACGAGGTCCTCGAGGGGGCCCCCGACGCCCCCGTCATCGTCAGCCACGCCGGCTGCCGGGCGGTGTTCGACACGCCGCGGAACTTGACGGATGAGCAGCTGCGGGTGCTCGCGGAGCGCGGCGGCGTGCTCGGCGTGATGGCGTTGCCCCTGACCGTGGACCTGCACGAGCCCACGCTCGAGCGGTTCCTCGACCACGTCGACCACGCGGTCGCCGTGATGGGCGCCGCACACGTCGGTCTCGGCGCCGATTTCATGGAGCAGATCGTGGCCTCGGGGGCCGAACCTGCCGTGCAGGCCACGAGCCTCATGCCCGAGGGCCGGTCGTTCGCCGAAGCCATACCCGGCCTGGCCGGGCCGCTCGACTACCCGGCGCTTGCCGACGCGCTGGCCGGGCGCGGACACGACGAAAGCGTCGTGGCCGCCATCCTGGGAGGCAACCTTGTCCGGCTCGTGGCTGCGGCGCTCGACGCGGTCCCGGGCTCCGAGTGGAGGGAGGTCCAGTGAGCGCGGATGCGGAAGCATCGCTCGCCGCGATCGTGGCGGCGTTCACCGGCGGCGACTACGACGGCGTCTCCGGGCTCGTGCAGCGAGGTCTGGACCAGGGACTCGCGCCACAGACACTGATGGACGACGGCCTCGTCGCGGGCATCCGCGAGGTGGGGGAGATGTTCCGTCGCGGTGAGGCGTACCTGCCGGAGCTGCTGCTGGCCGCCGAGGCGTGGGAGGCCGGCGTGGCGGTCCTCCGGCCGCACCTCGCCGACGCGCCTCTCGCCCAAGTGGCGGGCGTCGTCGTCATCGGGACGGTGAAAGGCGACATCCACTCGCTCGGCAAGGACATCGTCACGACCATGCTGCGCACCGCCGGGTTCGAGGTCGTGGATCTCGGGGTCGACGTCCCGGCGTCGCGATTCGTCACGGCTGCGGCAGAGGCGCACGCCGACGTCATCGCGGTCACCGCCCTGATGACCACCACGATGCCCCAGCAGCGCGAGGTGATCGCGCATCTCATCGCGAGCGGTCACAGAGACGACGTGGCTGTGCTCGTCGGCGGTGCGTCCACCACTGACGCATGGGCCGCCGAGATCGGCGCCGACGGGCACGGCGAGACGGCGGCCGACGCCGTGAGCCTGGCGCAAGAGATTTGCGGACGGACGCGGAGGGGGGCCTGATGCTCACCAACCTGGAGATCTTCCGGCGCGCGAGCGCGGGCGAGATCTGCGCACAGAAGGACTTCGACCTCAAGCGGTACATCCCCACGGTGCGGCGGCTGGCCAGGGAGTTCGGCATCAGCTACGACCCCGCCCACCCGGTGCCGTCGGACGACGACCTTGCGGACCGGCTGTGGGAGGCCGGCAGGCGTCTGTTCCTCGAGGTCGGCGCCTATTGCGTCGACACCGAGCGGGTGATCGCCTTCGAGGAGGCCGAGCTCGACCAGGCCCTGGCGCACGCACCGAGGACGGTGACACTCGGGACCGGTCAGTACGCGAGGACGATCCCGGCGCGCCGGCCGGAGAGCGATGTACTGCCGTTCTTCTCGCTGGGCGCCTGCGGCGCTCCGGTCTCGACTGACGACGTCTTCGTGAGCCTCTCACAGGCGTACTGCGAGATCCCCTACGCCGACGCCCTCGCCGTGCCGTCCCTCACGCAGGTGGACGGCATGACCATCGTAGCGGGCAGCCCGCTCGAGGTGGAGGGGTGCGTCCGCACCGTCACGATGGCGAGGGAGGCCGCGCGCCGCGCCGGCCGCGCCGGCATGGGCATCTCCAACACGGTGCCCACCGGCGTGCGCTCACAGGGCCACATCGCCGGCAACGCGGCCGCCGCCGACCAGTACGACATGATGGAGATCGGCGGCGTCGCCGAGCTGAAGATCGACTTCGACAGCATGAGCAAGATCGCGTACATGCTGGGGCGGGGCCGCACGATCCTCGGAGAGACGGGGCCCATCATCGGCGGCTACGCCGGCGGACCGGAGACCTGTGCCGTCACCCTGGTGGCCTATCACTTCTTCGCGCTGCTCGTCCTGCGGGCCAGCGTCCAGCATCCGTTCACGTCCCACTACCAGACGCAATCGTGCACGTCCAGGCAGGCCCTGTGGCTCACCGCGCTGGCTCTGCAGGCGATCACCCGGCACAGCCGCGTGCCGTGTCTGGAGACCGGGACTTTCGCGGGTGGAGCCGGCACGGAGATGAGCCTCTTCGAGGCGGCCGCCATGTCGGCCGCGACCGTGGTCTCCGGCGCCAACATCGAGGCCGCCCCCGCCGCCAGAGCCACGCGCATCGATCACCAGTGCCCGCTGACGAGCCTGTTCACGGCCGAATGCGGGCGCTCCGTAGCGGGCATGTCGCGCGCCGACGTGAACGCCATCGTCGTGCGACTGCTGGACCGGTACGAGCACCTCCTGGACGACCCCCCGCCAGGGCGCCGCTACCAGGACTGCTTCGACATGGGGAGCAGGCGTCCCGACGCGGAGGCTCTGGCTGTGTACCGACACGCCCGTGACGAGCTCGAGGGCATGGGCCTTGAGTTCAGGGACCCGCCCTTCTATGCCTGATGCACGCGACGCGTCTGAGTAGCTCCGCACGAGAGGCCGGCAGATGAGAACGACAGGCGCGCAGTGCCTCGCCCGCGTGAGGCGCAGCAGCGCGAGGAGGATCAGATCATGAGCGCAGCCGCGTACACGCCGCCGGCGGGCGCGGAGGTGGTCAGCACCATCGAAGCTCACGCCGCCGGGGAGCCTCTTCGCGTGATCGTCGAGGGCCTCCCGTCCATCCCCGGGCACACGATGCTGGCCAAGCGCCGTCACGCCCAGGAGTACCTGGACACGTGGCGGCGCAGGCTCATGTGGGAGCCCCGGGGGCACGCCGACATGTACGGGGCCATCCTCACGGACCCGGTCCGTGAGGGCAGCACGTGTGGTGTGCTCTTCCTGCACAACGAGGGCTTCAGCACCATGTGCGGGCACGGCGTGATCGCACTCGCGACCGTACTCGTCGAGGCCGGGCTCGTGAGCGCGGACGACAGCCCCGTGGTCATCCCGATAGACACGCCGGCCGGCCTCGTCGTGGCGCGCGTCGAGCACGACGGCGGCCGCGTGCGCGACGTGGCGTTCACGAACGTGCCCTCCTTCGTGTACCGGCGGGGCATAGAAGTGGAGGTCCCCGGCCTCGGCGCCACCGTGTGCGACATCGCCTTCGGCGGCGCCTACTACGCGTTCTGCGAGGCCGGCGACCTCGGCCTCTCGCTCGAGCCTTCGAAGCACGACCGCCTGATCGACGCGGGCAGGCAGGTGAAGGCCGCGGTGCTCGCCCAGGTGTCCATCGACGACCCGGTGGCGCCCGACCTGGGCTTTCTGTACGGGGTGATCTTCACGGGCCCTGCGGGCGAGGCCGGTCACCACAGCAGGCACGTCTGCGTCTTCGCGGAGGGCGAGGTGGACCGTTCGCCCACGGGCACCGGCGTGAGCGCCAGAGCCGCTCTGCTGTACGACGCGCGCGAGCTCGATGACGGTGAGGCCATCGTCATCGAGAGCATCCTCGGCACCTGCTTCGGTGTCACGGTCGTCGGCCACGACTCCGTCGGGGCGCATCCGGCGGTCATACCCCAGGTGTCCGGGGAGGCGTTCATCACCGGCACGAGCACGTTCTTCGTCGACCCGAAGGATCCGCTGGGCGATGGCTTCATCTTTCGCTGAGTGACCGTCGTGTCATCAGTATCCAGAATGTATACACTGTGCATCTGCAGTGGATGCGATACCTCGGACCCTGGCGCGCTTGACTGCGTCCACGGCCGGGCAGGGGGGTTGACGCATGGAAGAGTACATGTGGGACTATCGCGACCCGTACGAGTGGATGGCGCGCACCGCCAGGTTCCCTCCCATGATCGTCACGTGCGCCGTTGACGGCGGCATCCAGGGCAAAGAGAGCCATCCGGCGCTGCCCGAGCTGCCCCATGAGATCGCGCTCGAGTGCCAGGCCGCGTACGAGGCCGGCGCCACGGTGGTGCACATCCACGGTCGCGACCCGGACAACTTCACGAATTGCACCGACGATCCGGAGGTGTACCGGGAGATCCTCGGCATGGTGCGCGAGAAGTGCCCAGAGCTCGTCCTCAACATCACCACCGGCGGTGGCCCCACCACCACCGACGAAGGCCGCTTCGCCGTGCTGGAAGCGGGCCCGGAGATGGCGACGCTCAACCTCGGCCCCGACATGGAGCGGTTCGAACTGGCCGAGCGAAAGCCACCGCTCCCGCATCCACGCGAGGCGATGGTGATCGACATGATCATGCCGTTCACCTACGGCTTCATCGACCGGCTGGCCGAGAAGATGCAGGCGAAGGGCATCAAGCCGGAACTGGAGATCTACCAGCCCGGGCAGTTCTGGGTGAGCCGCGGGCTGGCGGAGCGCGGGCTCATCACGCCGCCCTATTCGCACCAATTCGTCATGGGCGTCCAGACGGCCATGTACCCGACGCCCTGGAACGTGCTCGCCATGATCCGGGAGCTCCCGTCCGAGTCGCTGTTCACGATCGCCGCCATCGGCAAGTTCCAGTGGCCGTTGGTGACCATGGGCATCATCCTCGGCGGCCACGTGCGCGTCGGACTCGAAGACAACCTGTACGAGAGGCGCGGCCGCAAGCTCACTGGCAACGGGGAGGCGGTGCAGAAGGTGGTCCGCCTCGCCGCCGAGTTCGGCCGCGAGATCGCCACACCGGCGCAGGCGCGCGCGATGCTGGGTCTCTCGCCCACACCAAGCAGCTACTGAGAAGGGGGAGTCAATGGACACGCAGAAGTCGGAGGTGCTGTTCGAGCGCCTGGCCCAGGTGATGCCCGGCGCCTCCACCCGCACGGTCACGCACTACGCCCCGATACCGATCGCGCTGCAGCGGGGCGAGGGATGTCGGCTGTGGGACGTCGACGGCAACAGCTTCGTAGACCTGCTCAACAACTACACGGCGCTGGTGCACGGCCACAACCACCCGGCCATCGTCGAGGCCATCGTGCGCACGGCGACGGGGGGGTTGAGCGCCGCCGTACCGGCGCCCATCGAGCTGCAGGGCGAGCTGGCGGAGCGGCTGTGCGCGCGTACCCCGTCCATGGACAGTGTGCGCTTCACCAACTCGGCCTCGGAGGCCGTCATGATGGCCGTGCGCGTGGCCCGCGCCTACACCGGCAAGGACGACTTCATCATGCCGGCCAACGGATACGGCGGGGGCTGGGACCAGGTGATGCTGGCCGGCACCGACGAGGAGCACCCGGAGGGCGCCCAGGGCGGCGTGCCGGCGGGCATCCCCCAGGTGCTCACGGAGGTCGTCCACTTCGTGCGCTTCAACGACCTCGCCCACCTCGAGGAGCTCCTCGAGAAGCACGGGCCCACGACGGCCGCCGTGCTTCTCGAGCCGATCCTGGGGCACATCCTGGCACCGGCCGACCCGGACTTCATCCGTGGCGCCCTCGAGCTCGCGCATCGGCACGACGCCCTGCTCATCCTCGACGAGACCATCACGTCGCGCGTGTACGTGGGCGGCTGGCAGGCGGAACACGGCATCGAACCCGACCTCACGACCCTTGGCAAGACCATCGGGGGCGGCATGCCGGTCGGCGCCTTCGGCGGCAAGGGGCACGTCATGCGGATACTGGACCCTCGCGCGGACGACGCGCTTGCGGCGCACGGGACCATGAACGGCAGTCCACTGTGCATGGCCGCGGGCTGCGCCAGCCTCGACCTGCTCACGCAGTCGGCAATAGACCGCATCAACGGTATGGGTGACTCCCTCGCATCCGAGCTCGACGTCGTCGGCAAGGAGGCGGGCGTGCGCGTGCACAACTACGGCTCCCTCCTGCAGGCGAACGCGCCGGACGCCCTCGCCTTGCACCGCGCGTGCCTGGAGGAGGGCCTGTACATCGCCCCGCGCGGCAGCATGAACCTCTCCACGGTGATGGATGAAGAGGTCCTCGGGGAGATCTTGGCAGCGTGGACGCGCGCCGTGGACCGCGTGAGCGCCGTCCGCTGACGCGGTGCAGAGCGGAGGGCCGAGCCATGGCGACCAAGAAGGTGTCCCTGCTGAGCACGGAGGCGCTGGACCGAATCCACGCCGGATCGCTGCGCATCCTCTCGGGTACCGGCGTGCGCGTGGAGAACGCCCGCTGCCGCGCCGTGCTGGTGAAGGCCGGGGCGAAGCAGGAGGGGCAGACCGACCTCGTGCGTCTGCCCGCCGCCATGGTCGAGGAGGCCATGGCGCAGCTCACCAAGGACTTCGACCTCGTGCACCCCGGCGGCGCGCGCATGCACACGCCGGACGGGCGCCAGCACGCCGGCGTGCGCCTCAAGATGCCCAAGGTGCTCGACTACGGCGCGCGCGAGTTGCGACCGCCGGCGCGTCGGGACGTCATCGACCTGAGCCGCATCATGAACGCCCTGCCGGGGGCCGAGTTCTCGGTGGCCATCCAGTACCCGTCGAGCGACGTGCCGCCGCAGATCGACGTCGCCGACACCCTGGGCCTGGTGCTGGCCATCACCGGCAAGCTCAGCCTGTGCGCCCCCCAGGACGTCGACGACGCTCGCACCTCCCTGGACGTGCTCATGGCCGGAGCGGGCACGGACGACATGGACCGGGACCCCTGCACGTGGGTGGAGATCAACACGGCGACGCCGCTGGTGCTCGGCGACCGGGAGGGCAGCATCATCCTGCACGTCGCGGAGCGCCGGTGCCCCGTGGACCTCGGCCCCATGCCTATCGCCGGAGTCGCCACGCCGGCGACGCTGGCCGGCAACCTCGTGCTCGGCAACGCCGAGGCGTTGTTCCTGTGCACGCTGACCAACGCCATCTGGCCGGGAGCCAAGGTCCTTCACGCCACGACCGGTTCCCTGATGAACATGCGCACCGGCTACCTCTCCATGGGCTCGGCGGAGACCTGCCTCCTGAGCAGCGGCGAGATGGCGCTGGCCAAGTACTACGGCCTGCCCTCCACGCGCATGGGCGGCTACAGCGACTCGCAGTGGCCTGACGTGCAGGCCGGCATCGAGAAGGCCATGGCGCTGCTCATCCTGGCCCAGAGCGAGGCCGACTTCGTGACCATGGGCGGCCCTCTGGACAACGCCGCCCACCACAGCTATGAGCAGGTGGTGATCGACCACGACATCTGGGAGATGGCGCAGCGCCTCACCCGGGAGATCGAGGTGAACGATGAGACCCTGGCCGGCGACGTCATCGCCAGGGTAGGCCCGGGTGGGTCCTTTCTGGGCGAGACGCACACGCGGCGGGCGGTGCAGGCCGGGGAGCACTACTACGGCGGGTCGTTCAACCACATGGGCCGCGCCGGCGAGGAGTACACGATGCTGGCGCGGGCGCATCAGCGTGTGGAGGAGATCCTCGCGCAGCCGTTCGAGTACGTCGCCCCGCCTGACGCGGTGCAGCGCCTCAAGGACTGTGTGCGCGAGCACGCGATCCAGAAGAAGGTCGCGCCGCCGGAGTGGACGGAGTGAGCGGCTCCGCCTGAGCCGTCCGCCGGGGGCACGAGCCGCCTCAGGGGAGGGAGAGAGCAGATGAGCATGAGACACGTGGCTCCCGGCTTCCTGGCCGCGAGGCGAGTGGACCGCCTGGGCACGGAGCTGGTCTTCGCCGTGGCCGAGGAGGCGGCGGCGCTCGCCGCACAGGGCCGCGACGTCTACCCCTTCCACATGGGAGAGCTCGACTTCGAGACGCCCCCGAACATCGTGGAAGCGTGCGTGCGCGCCCTCCGCGACGGCAAGACGAAGTACACGCCCAACGGCGGCTTGCCAGAGCTGCGGGAGGCGCTCGCCGCCGACGTGGGCAGCGAGCGCGGCGTCGCCTACAGGCCGGAGAACGTCGCGGTCCAGCCGGCGGGCAAGCCGGTCATCGGCAAGTTCCTGCTGGCGCTCATGGACCCGGGGGACGAGGTCCTCTATCCCAACCCCGGGTTCCCGATCTACTCGTCGCTGATCGAGTTCTTCGGCGGCGTCGCCGTCCCGTACGCCTACGTGGAGGGCGAGGACGGGTTCCGCATCGATCTCGACGACCTGGAGCGCCGCATCACCAGCCGCACCCGCCTGCTCATCGTGAACGACCACCACAATCCGACCGGGTCGAGGTGCACCGCGGAAGAGATGGAGCGACTCGCGCAACTGGTGGTCGAGCACGACCTGTTCGTGCTCAGCGACGAGGCGTACTTCGCCATCCGCTACGGCGGCCGAAGCCTCTCAATCGTGTCGCGGCCGGAGATGCAGGAGCGCACGGTGATCCTGTACACGTTCGGCAAGAAGTACGCCATGACCGGCTTCCGCCTGGGCGCGGCCATCGGGCCGGCCCCGGTCATCGACATCATCGTGCGCCTCAACGTGAACTGGGAGGCGTGCTGCAACCACTTCGCGCAATACGGGGCCGTCGAGGCACTCACCTGCGCGGACAGCGGGCTGGACGGGCGCCTCGCGGCGCTGCGGGAGCGGCGCGACGCGGGCGTGGAGATCCTCAACAGCACGCCCGGTGTGCGCTGTCTGCGCCCCGACAGCACGTTCTATCTGTACCCGAACGTGACCGGAGCGGCGCGGCTCCTCGGGTGCGACGACCACGAGAGCTTCCGCCGCCTGGTCCTCGACGAGACGGGCGTGTCGTTCTCGACCCGCCCTCACTACGGGGAGCCCCTTCCGGACGAGACCGACCTGTACATCCGCGTGTCGTATTCGGGCATCCCCGTCGACCGCCTCAGGGAGGGCCTCGAGGTGTTCCGGGCGCTCGTCCTCTCGCGAGCCTGAGCCCGCCGCCGGCGGCAGAGGGTCCCGCTACCGCGGTCGCGGCGCCACAACGTCACGCGCCCTTGCCGCGGCCCGCCGCCAACTGCTACCATACCTTGGTCCTTTAACCACGTCCCGAGAGACGAAAAGGGGGTGCAGCGCTGCCGTACGCCTACAGGGCCGGTGGCGCGTTTTTTTATGCCTGGATCCAGACCGGAGAACGAGGCCGTCGTCATGACGGCCGAGCAGCTGTCGCGCACGCTCACGCGCATCGCCCACGAGATCCTCGAGAAGAACCCCGGCGGGGAGCATCTCGCCGTGGTCGGCATCCATACGCGCGGCGCCTTCCTCGGCGCGCGCATCCACAAGCTGCTCTGCGAGGTGGGCGGGCAGCAGTACGCCAGCGGCGACATCGACATCTCGTTCTACCGCGACGACGTCGCCGCGCGAGGCGCGGTCGGAGTCATACCGAGCAGCACCCCCCAGCCGGTGGTGCGAGACAGCCACCTGCCGTTCGACATCGACGGCGCCCGTGTGGTGCTGGTCGACGACGTGCTCTACACCGGGCGCACCATCCGCGCCGCCATCGACGCGCTGTTCGACTTCGGGCGGCCGGCCTGCGTGCAGCTCGCGGTCCTCGTGGACCGCGGCCACCGCGAGCTGCCGATCCGGCCGGACTATGTGGGCAAGAACCTGCCGACAGCCCCGCGCGAGCGCATCAGCGTGCGCGTGGCTGAGTGCGACAGCGTGGACGAGGTCGTCCTCGTGCGCGCCAAGGAGGCCTGACATGCCCAAGCGGGACCTCATCAGCATCGAGGACCTCTCGCGCGCCGACGTCGAGCTCATCCTCGACACCGCGGAGAGCTTCCTGCCGGTGCTGGAGCGCGACATCAAGAAGGTACCGACCCTGCGCGGGCGCACCATCATCAACCTCTTCTGGGAAGCCTCCACCCGTACCTCGTCCAGCTTCGACCTGGCGGCCAAACGGCTCTCGGCCGACACCCTGGCTCTCAAGGCCAGCGGCTCGGCCGTGGAGAAGGGTGAGACGCTCAAGGACACGGCCATCACCCTGAGCGCCTACGCGCCCGACATCATCGTCATGCGGCACCCCTCGGCCGGCGCCTGCCAGACGCTCTCGGCCAACACCGAGGCGAGCGTCATCAACGCCGGCGACGGCAAGCACCAGCACCCCACGCAGTGCCTGCTGGACCTGTTCAGCATGCGCCAGAACCTGGGTCGGGACCTCACCGGCCTCAAGGTCTTCATCATCGGCGACATCCTGCACAGCCGTGTGGCGCGCAGCGACATCATGGGCTTCCAGATGCTGGGCATGGACGTCACCCTGGTCGCGCCGCCCACGCTCATGCCGCGCGGCATCGAGGCCATGGGCGTCAAGGTGGAGTACGACCTCGCGAACCTCAAGGACGCGGACGTCATCTACCTCCTGCGCATCCAGAAGGAGCGCATCAAGGCGGGCGCCAACTACCTGCCGTCGCTGCGCGAGTACAGCCGCCTGTGGGGCATCAGCCAGGCGCGGCTGCGGGCGGGGCAGCGGGTCATGCACCCCGGCCCCATCAATCGCGGCGTGGAGATCGCCAGCGACATCGCCGACGACGACGAGAACCTCATCGCCCACCAGGTGTTCAGCGGGCTGGCGGTGCGCATGGCCATCCTCTACAGGACCATCGTCGGCTACAGCGACAGCGCGGCGAACGAGGAGGTGCTCTGATGGAACGCACCTGGTGCAAGAGCCTCCCGGCCGCCGACCTGCTGCTCAGCGGCGGCCGCGTCGTCGACCCAGCTTCCGGCCTCGACGGCGTCACGGACGTGCTGATCGCGAAAGGCAGGATCGCCGGAGTCGGCGACGGCCTCGAGGGCGGCAGGAACACCCGCGTGGTCGACGCCTCCGACATGCTGGTGCTGCCCGGCTTCGTCGACCTGCACGCGCACTTCCGCACGCCGGGGCGAGAGGACGAGGAGGACCTGGCCACGGGCTCGGCCGCTGCCGCGACCGGCGGCTACGTGGCCGCCTTCGGCATGGCCAACACCGACCCGGTCACCGACTCGGCGCCGCTTCTCCGTGGCCTCGCGGAGCAGGCCGGGACCGAGGCCGTGATCCCGCTCGGCTTCTGGGCCGCCGTCACCTGTGGCCTCGCCGGTGAGCAGCTCACCGAGATGGGCGAGCTGGGCGAGGCCGGCGCAGTGGGCTTCAGCGACGACGGCAAGCCGCTGCCCACCTCCGCGCTCACGCGCCGCGCCCTGCAGTACGTCAAGGTCAGCGGGCGCTTCGTCGGCATCCACGCCCAGGACGACTCGCTCTTCAAGGGTGGGCAGATGCACGAAGGTCCCGCCTCGGCCCGCCTCGGCCTCACGGGCATCCCGTCGCTCTGCGAAAGCCTGGACGTCTCGCGCTCACTGGATGTGTGCGCCTACGAGGACGCGCACCTGCACGTCCACCACGTGAGCACCGAGGCGTCGCTCGAGGCCATCGCCCGTGCCAAAGCAGCCGGCGTGAAGGTCACGATCGAGGCCACGCCGCACCACCTCACCATGAACGACGAGGCCGTCGCCTCGCTCGACCCCAACCTCAAGATGAACCCGCCGCTGCGCGCCGAGAGCGACCGCCAGGCGCTCGTCGCGGCGCTGAGGAGCGGTCTTGTCGACTGCGTCGCGACCGATCACGCGCCGCACGCGTCTGAAGAGAAGGACGTGCCGTACCGAGGAGGCGCCGTTCGGGTGCATCGGCCTGGAGACCGCGTTCAGCGTGCTCTACGCCGGGCTCGTCGAGCCGGGCCTCCTCGATCTCGGCACGCTGGTGACACGCATGAGCACAGCTCCCGCCGGCATCGCCGGCCTCACGCCGCCGGCCGTCTGCGCCGGCGCTCCCGCAGACCTCTGCGTAGTCGATCCCCGCGCCACGTGGGCGGTCACCCCGCAGACCCTGCAGTCCCGTTCGTTCAACTCGCCGTGGCTCGGCAAGGAGCTCACGGCCAGGGTCAGGCTCACAGTCGCAGCGGGTCGTGTGGCCTGGGACGACCTTGCCTAGCCCGGCCGTCATCGTCCTCGAGGACGGGGCCCTGTTCCACGGCGAGGCTCTCGCCGGCGGCGGCTCCGTGGGCGGCGAGGTCGTGTTCAACACGAGCATGTCCGGCTACCAGGAGATCGCCACCGACCCGTCCTACTGCGGGCAGCTGATCACGTACACGTTCCCGATGAACGGCAACTACGGGGCCGACCCGGACCGCGACGAGTCGGGCAAGGCGCACGCCCGCGCCATCATCACACGCGAGCTCACCAACTACCGCTACAACCGCGCTTCGCGCACCACCTGGCTCGACTGGCTGGCCGAGCACGGCGTGCTGGCCGTGACCGGCGTCGACACGCGCGCCCTCACGCGACACATCCGCGAGGCGGGCGCCATGCGCGCCGTCGTCAGTACCGAGACGGCGGACATCAAGCACCTGCGTCAGGCCGCCCAGAAGCTGCCGGTCATGGGCGGCCTCGACCTCGCCAAGGTCGTCACCTGCGGGGAGGCGTACGAGGCGCCGGCGCCCGCAGGGGCGGCGCCCGACCTGCACGTCGTGGCCTTCGACTACGGCATCAAGCGCTCCATGCTCGGCTACCTGGCGAACGCCGGCTTCCGCGTCACCGTTGTGCCGGCTGCCACGAGCGCGAAGGACGTGCTCAAGCGCGAGCCCGACGGCGTGTTCCTCAGCAACGGCCCGGGCGACCCGGCCGCCGTCGGCTACGCCGTCAAGACCATCGAGAGGCTGCTCGGCAAGGTGCCCTTGTTCGGCATCTGCCTCGGTCACCAGCTGCTCGCCCAGGCGCTCGGCCTGAGCACGTACAAGCTCAAGTTCGGGCACCGCGGCGCCAACCACCCCGTCAAGGACCTGCGCACCGGAGTGATCGAGATCACCACGCAGAACCACGGGTTCGCCGTGAAGAACGAGCCCGTGCCCGGCGCGGAGATCACCCACATCAACCTGAACGACGACACCGTCGAGGGTGTAGCGGCCCCCAACGACTACGCCTTCTCCGTCCAGTACCACCCGGAGTCGACGCCCGGTCCTCACGACTCGCTCTACCTGTTCGACCGCTTCCGCGACGAGATCGCGCGCTTCAAGAAGGGCGGTGTGTGATGCCCCGCCGCGACGACCTGCACAAGATCCTCATCATCGGCTCGGGTCCCATCGTCATCGGCCAGGCCTGCGAGTTCGATTACTCGGGCGCGCAGGCCTGCAAGGTATTGCTCGAGGAGGGCTACGAAGTCGTCCTCGTGAACAGCAACCCGGCCACCATCATGACCGACCCCGAGTTCGCCACGCGCACCTACATCGAGCCGCTCGACCTCGCGACGCTCACGCGCATCATCGAGGTCGAGCGCCCGGACGCCCTGCTGCCCACACTCGGCGGGCAGACGGCACTCAACCTGGCCATGGAGCTCAAGCAGGCCGGCGTCCTCGACCTCTGGGAGGTCGAGATGATCGGCGCCGACGAGGTGGCCATCCACCGCGCCGAGGACCGTCTCGAGTTCCGCACCGCCATGGAGGAGATCGGCCTGCGCGTACCGCGAAGCGCCCTCGCGCACAGCATGGAGGAGGCCGAGCAGGCGAAAGCCGATCTCGGCCTGCCGCTCGTCGTACGCCCCGCATATACCCTGGGCGGCTTGGGCGGCGGCATCGCCTACGACGAGGAGAGCTTCCACCGCATCGTCGAGCACGGCCTGCAGCTCAGCCCGATCACCCAGGTGCTCCTCGAGGAGTCCGTGGTGGGCTGGCATGAGTTCGAGCTCGAGGTCATGCGCGACCGGGCGGACAACGTCGTCATCATCTGCTCCATCGAGAACATCGACCCCATGGGCGTGCACACCGGCGACAGCGTCACCGTCGCGCCGGCCCTCACGCTCACCGACCCGCAATACCAGGAGCTGCGCGACGCGGCCAAGGCCATCATCCGCAAGATCGGCGTGGACACCGGCGGCAGCAACGTGCAGTTCGCCGTGAACCCCGACACCGGCGAGGTCGTGGTCATCGAGATGAACCCGCGCGTCTCGCGCAGCTCGGCGCTGGCCTCGAAGGCGACCGGTTTCCCGATCGCCAAGATCGCCGCCCGCCTCGCCGTCGGCTACACGCTCGACGAGATCGACAACGACATCACCAGGAAGACGCCCGCCTGCTTCGAGCCCACCCTCGACTACGTCGTGGTCAAGATGCCGCGCTGGGCCTTCGAGAAGTTCCCGCTGGCCGACAGGGAGCTCACCACGCACATGAAGAGCGTGGGGGAGGCCATGGCCATCGGGCGCAGCTTCAAGGAAGCCTTCCTCAAGGCCATGCGCTCGCGCGAGCTGGACAGCCCGTCGGAGCTGCCGACGAGCGAGTTCGAGCTGCGCAAGGCGCTCGCCGTCCCCACGGCCGAGCGCTACGAGTTGGTCCTGCAGGCGTTCCGACAGGGCTTCAGCATCGAGGAGCTGCACAAGCTCACGGCCATCTCGCCGTTCTTCCTCGCAGAGCTCGGCGATATCGCCGAGCTGGAGCGGGAGCTGCGCACGGCGCCCAACCTCACGCCCGAGCTGCTCCGCCGTATGAAGCGCTACGGTTTCAGCGACAAGCGCATCGGCGAGCTCACCGGACGCACCGAGCGCGAGGTCAGGGCCCTGCGCATCGAGCACAAGGTGCTGCCGGTCTACAAGGCCGTCGACACCTGCGCGGCCGAGTTCCAGGCGGAGACGCCGTACTTCTACTCGTGCTACGAGGAGGAGAACGAGGCCGTCCACGGCGAGCGCGAGCGCGTGGTCATCCTCGGCAGCGGCCCCAACCGCATCGGTCAGGGCATCGAGTTCGACTACTGCTGCGTGCACGCCGCGCTCACGGCCCGCGAGATGGGCTACGAGACGGTCATGGTCAATTGCAACCCCGAGACGGTGAGCACCGACTACGACGTCTCCGACCGGCTGTACTTCGAGCCGCTCACCTTCGAGGACGTCGCCAACATCGTCGCCAACGAGGAGCCCAAGGGTGTCATCGTGCAGTTCGGTGGCCAGACGCCCCTCAAGATAGCCAGGTTCCTGGCCGACGCCGGCATCCCCATCCTGGGGACACCGCAGCAGTCCATCGACCTGGCCGAGGACAGGGGCCGCTTCGGGAGCCTGCTCGACGAGCTCGGCATCCGCTGTCCCGAGTACGGCCTCGCGACGACGGTGGACGAGGCCGCGGAGGTGGCCGCACGCGTCGGGTACCCGCTGCTGGTGCGGCCATCGTACGTGCTCGGCGGCCGGGCCATGCAGATCTGTTACAGCCCGGCCGAGCTGCAGCAGTACATGGCCTCGGCCGCGCGCGTGAGCCCCGACCACCCTGTGCTCATCGACAAGTTCCTGGAGGACGCCATCGAGGTGGACGTCGACGCCGTGGCCGACGACCAGGACGTCTACATCGGCGCCGTCATGCAGCACGTGGAGGAGGCCGGCGTGCACTCCGGCGACTCCGCCTGCGTCATCCCGTCCATCTCCCTGGGGGAGGGCACCCTGGAGCAGGTGCGCAAACAGACGCGCCAGCTGGCCCTCGCCCTCGGCGTGCGCGGGCTTCTGAACGTGCAGTTCGCTTTCGGCAGCTACCAGCTGTATGTCCTGGAGGTGAACCCGCGCGGCTCGCGCACGGTGCCGTTCGTCAGCAAGGCCACCGGCATCCCGATGGCGCGCCTCGCCACGCGCGTCATCCTCGGCGACAAGCTCGCGACGCTGGCGCCCGAGCGGCGCGTGCCCGAGTACGTCAGTGTCAAGGAGGCGGTGCTGCCGTTCTCGCGCTTTCCCGGCAGCGACACGCAGCTCGGCCCCGAGATGAAGTCGACGGGCGAGGTCATGGGCGTGGCCGAGAACTTCCCGGCGGCGTTCGGCAAGGCCGTGGCCGCCGCCGGCCAACCCCTGCCCACGGAGGGCAGCGTGTTCCTCTCCGTGTGCGACACCGACAAGTCGGCGGCCACGATCCTGGCCCAGCGCCTCCACTCGCTCGGCTTCGAGATCTACGCCACGCGAGGCACTGCGACCGCGCTCACGAGCCTCGGCATCCCTGTGCATGTCGTGAACAAGGTCTTCCAGGGGGAGCCCAACGTCGTCAACCTCATCGAGAGCGGGGAGATCGTGCTCGTCATCAACACGCCCATGGGCCGCGGCGCCCGCACCGACGGCTACGAGATCCGCACCACGGCGCTGCGCAAGGGCATCTCCAGCATCACCACGCTGGCCGGCGCCTCGGCGGCCGTCTCGGCCATCGCGGCCGCCCGCCGGCCGCGGGTGCAGGTGCACTGCCTGCAGGACCTGCACGCCGCGGCGGAAAGCGAGTGAGACAGGGGGGCGACGACGTGATGAGCGGACCCGCGACAGAGCACACGCAGGGCGAGCAGTGGGCGGAGACGTCACACTGCCGGGTCGCCGGCGTCCGCCGGTTCGGCGTCTTCACGGCGCTGGAGGTGGTGGCGCCGCGCGTCGCCGCGAAGGCGGCGCCCGGGCAGTTCGTCATGGTCGCCGTGCCCGGCGGCGGCTTCCTGCTTCGCCGCCCCGTCTCGCTCTTCAGCGTGCGCGCCGACAGGGTCGGCCTGTTCGTCGAGTCGCGGGGCGCCGGCAGCGAACGCATCGCTCAGGCGGAGGTGGGGGAGAGCCTGGATCTCGCCGGGCCGCTGGGCTCGGCCTTCCCGGTCGAGGGCGTCGCGAGCGCCCTGCTGATAGGCGGCGGCATCGGTTGCGCGCCCCTGCAGTACCTTGCCGACGAGCTGGCGGCGGCCGGCGGTCACGTCACCGCCGCCTTCGGCTTCCGCGACTTCCGCGCCGCCCGCGCCGCCGGGGCGTTCACCATCGAACGCCTGTGGGTCGCCACGGAGGACGGGAGCATCGGGCGGCGCGGCATGGTCCTGGATGTGCTCGCGGAACTGGACGTCCCGCCGCAGACCGTCGTGTACGCGTGCGGTCCGTCGGCGATGATCGGCGCCGTGCAGCGCTGGACGCTGGCGGAAGGGCTGCGCGGCTACGCGTCCCTCGAGGCGCACATGGCCTGCGGAACCGGCTCGTGCCACGGTTGCGTGGTCGAGACCACCAGAGGGGCGCTGCGCGTGTGCAGCGAGGGGCCTGTGTTCGCGCTCGATGAGGTGGTCGCGTGAGAACTGCGCTACCCCCCGAGAGCGTCAGACTCGGCGTCGAGCTGGGCGGGCTGCACCTCGCCCACCCGCTCGTCGACGCCTCAGGTACGTTCGACGTGCTCGAGTACGCGCGGCGCTTCGAAGGCGACTACTTCGCGTGCTTCCCGTACGCGGCCTACGTACCCAAGACGGTCACCGCGGACCCGCGCACCGGCAACCCGCCCCCGCGCGTCACCGAGACGCCGGCCGGCATGATCAACGCTATCGGCCTGGAGAACCCCGGCATCGATGCCTGGATAGTGCAGCTGCCGGAGTGGGCGCGGCTGGAGCAGCCGGTCATCGTCAGCGTCGGCGGCAACGCTCCCGAGCAGTACGCGGCCGTGGTCCGCCGCCTCGAGGAGCACCTGGCGTCAGCGGACGCGAGGACCGTGCCGCCCATCGAAGGCTACGAGCTCAACGTGTCCTGCCCCAACGTCTCCGGCGGGCTGCAGATCGGCGCCGATCCCACCGCTACGGCGGCCGTCGTCGGCGCCGTCCGCGCCGAGACCGGACGGCTTCTGCTGGCCAAGCTCACACCCAACGTGGCGGATGTCGTCGCTGTCGCCCGCGCCGCCACGCTGGCGGGCGCGGACGGCCTCTCGCTCATCAACACCGTCAAGGCCATGGTGCTCGACCGCGACACCTTACGGCCGTTTCTGGGCAACCGCACCGGTGGCCTCTGCGGACCGGCTATCAAGCCCATCGCCCTCCGCATGGTCGCGGAGGTGGCGCAGGCTCTGCCGGGCGTGCCGCTGGTAGGCATGGGTGGCGTCATGACCGGCCTCGATGCGCTTGAACTCATCGCCTGCGGCGCCACGGCCGTGGCCGTCGGCGCCGCCAACTTCACCGGCATGGAGGCGCCGGCCCGGATACTCACAGAGCTGCGTCTGGAGCTGGCGGCGCGGGGCTTCGCGTCGCCGGCGGAGGCGCGGGGGGTGGCGCTGCGCGCCTGACCCGCGCCGCCGCTTCCGGGCCCGCGGCGTCCCTGGCCGAGAAAGTACCAGCTAGCGGCCTCATTCGTCCCCGCCCGTCTGTTGAACTGCGCGAGAGCCTTCACATATACTCTCGCGCGATGTCCACCACCTCAGCCAGGCAGTCCAACACAGCCCCCGAGCGCTCACTGGGCCAGCGCATGGACGCGCTGGGCAGAGCGAACGAGGTCCGCAGCCGTCGCGCCGCCCTCAAGGCCGACCTCAAGCGCGGCGCCGTCGGCATCAAGGATGTCCTCCAGGCGCCTCCTGAATTCCTGCTCACCGCCAAGGTCCAGGACCTTCTGATGGCGGCGCCCAAGTGCGGACGCGTGAAGTCCGCCAAGATCATGGAGCAGTGTCGCATCAGCCCGAGCAAGACCGTCGGCGGTCTCTCGGAGCGCCAGCGCACCGAGTTGCTCGCTCACTTCGGAGGCTGACCCATCCCCGCCGTGTTCGTCATCTCGGGGCCTTCGGGCGCCGGGAAGGGCACCGTCATCGCGCTCGTCAGGGAACAGCTGGACCACGTGGTGACGTCGGTGTCGGCCACTACGCGGCCGCCGCGGCCCGGTGAGGTGGACGGTGGGGAGTACTACTTCTTGCAGCGGGCGGCCTTCGAACGCGGCGTCGAGGCGAGGGAGTTCCTGGAGTGGGTAGAATACAGCGGCAACCTGTACGGCACGCTGCGCCGCGACGTCATGGCCAAGCTTGCGGCCGGCAACGACGTCATCCTCGAGATCGAGCTCGTGGGGGCTCGTGCCGTACGGACGACCATGCCCGAGGCGGTGAGCGTGTTCATCGCGCCGCCGTCCATGGCCGAGCTGGCGCTGCGGCTCCGCGGTCGCGCGACCGAGACGGACGAGGCCATCGCCCGCCGCCTGCACAGGGCGGTGACCGAGGTGGCGGCGGCCGGTGAGTTCGACCACGTGGTGGTCAACGACGACGCAAAGCGGGCGGCCGCAGAGGTGGCCGCCATCATCGCAGACAGACGAAAGGGAACCTAAGTGGACAAGCCCCGCATCGACGAGCTCTTGCCGCACGCCGACGGCTCACGGTACGAGCTGGTCATGATCGCCGCCAAGCGCGCGCGCCAGATCAACAGCTACTACCACAGCCTCGGCGAGAACACGATGGGCATCGAGGACCTCACCCCGCCGCTCATCAACACACGCAGCACGAACCTCCTCACCATCGCCTTCGAGGAGATCGTCGACAACAAGATCGAGCACACCTGCCCCGAGTGAACCGGGCATGAGCGACGGCGGCCAGCACGCGGCCGGCGGCGGCCGCAGCGTCCTCGTCGGCGTCACCGGCGGCATCGCCATCTACAAGGCGGTCGACCTGGTGCGCGGGCTGGTGAAGGACGGCTTCGAGCCGTTCGTGGTCACCACCGAGGCGGCGCAGCGGTTCGTCATGCCGCTCACGTTCGCTGCCGTCTCGCAGGCCCCGGTGCTCGACGACTCCAGCGCCTGGCAGGCGAGCGGCGGCTGGTTCCAGCACATCGAGGCGGCCCGCTCGGCGCGCGTCATGGTGGTCGCCCCCGCGACCGCCAACACCATCGCCAAGATGGCCGCCGGGCAGGCCGACAACCTGCTCACCGCCATCTACCTCGCCTTCCGGGGACCCGTCATCGTGGCGCCGACCATGAACTGGGCCATGAACGAGCACCCGGCGACCGTGGACAACCTGCGGGTGCTCGCGGAGCGCGGTGTGGAGGTGCTGCCCACCGAGACCGGCGAGCTGGCCTGCGGCGAGGAGGGCTCGGGCCGCATGGCTTCGCCCGACGCCATCCGCATGGCCGTGCGGCGCGCCTTCGCGAGCACGGCCACGGGACCCCTCGCGGGAAAGAAGGTCGTCGTCACCTCCGGCGGGACGCGCGAGCATATTGACGCGGTGCGCTTCATCGGTAACCGCTCCAGCGGCAAGATGGGCCGCGCGGTGGCCGACGAAGCCTACCTGCGCGGCGCCCGCGTGGCGCTCGTCACCACGCAGCCGGCCTCGGGCGTGCCGTACGACATCGTGCCGGTGGAGAGCGCCGACGACATGGCCGCGGCCGTCGGCCGGGAACTGGAGGACGCCGACGTGCTCGTCATGGCCGCCGCCGTGGCCGACTTCCGGCCCAGGGAGGTCGACGGCGGTAAGATCCCGCGCGGTGACCGCGATACGCTCACGCTCGAGCTCGTGCGCACGGTCGACGTGCTCGCCGGCACCGCGCGTCCCGGTCTCTTCCGCGTCGGCTTCGCCGCCGAGGCCGGCCCGCAGCTGCAGCGCGCTCGCGAGAAGAAGGCGGCGAAGGCCGTCGACCTCCTGGTGTTCAATGACATCCTCGCCGAGGGCGTCGGCATCGGCGCCGACGAGAACGAGATCACCATCATCGGCGCACTCGGCGAGACCCACGTGCCGCGCACGAGCAAGTCGGTCTGCGCGGCCGCCATCGTCGATCACATCGAACGGGGACTGGCGACATGAGTGCGTCGACGCGCGACCAGGTGCTCGCCTTGCTCGAGCAGCGTGTCGCGAACGACCACCTGCGCCGCCACATGTTCGCCACCGAGGCCATCATGAGAGCTGTCGCCGTCCGGCTCGGTGAGGACGAGGCGCTCTGGGGCATCGCCGGTTTGGCCCACGACCTCGACTCGGAGGAGACCGACGACGACTTCGCGCAGCACGGTGTCGGTGCGGCGCAGGCCCTGCGCGACCTCGGGGTGTCGGAGGAGGCGGCGCACGCCGTGGCTGCGCACAACCCCGACACCGGCGTGCTCGCCGGCACGCGGATGGACGTCGCACTCATCGCCGCCGACCAGCTGAGCGGGCTCATCACAGCCGCGGCGTTGGTGCGCCCGGACAGGGATCTCGCCGGGGTGCAGCTCAAGTCGGTGCGCAAGCGCTATCGCGAGGGCGCGTTCGCGCGCGGGGTCGACCGCGCCTCCATCGCGCGCTGCGCGGAGCTCGGTCTGGCGCTCGACGACTTCATGGCGCTCGGCCTCCAGGCCATGCAGGGTATCGCCCCGGAGCTGGGGCTGTAGCCTCACGCGGCAGATGGACGACCGCATCCGGCGAGAGCCGGCCTTCGAGCCGGAGAGCGAGGCCTACGATCTCTTCACCCGCGGCATGGCCTTTCTGCGCGACAAGCACCCGCCGCAGGCCGCCATGCTCCTTCGCCGCGCGCTCGAGCTGGAGCCCGGCCGCAACTCCATCCGCGAGGGCCTGGGCCGGGCCGAGTTCGCGCTCGGCCGCCACCAACAGGCCGCCGAGCTGTTCGGCGCCCTGCTCGCCGACTGCCCCGACAACGACTACGCGCACTACGCACGGGGGCGCTGCCTGCTGGCTCTTGGCTGCGACGACGAAGCGCGGGCGCATCTGCGTCTGGCCCGCGCTCTCGCGCCACACAGCGACCTGTATCGCGCGACGCTCGCCGGGGCGGAGGGCTGAGGAGCGGCCGGAGCGACGCACGTCGCTCCCTGTCGGTCGCCGGCCGCCCGGTCAGTGAGGCACGACGGGGGGTGGAGGCCCGCTGCGGCCGCCCGCGGGCGGCACGACCGGCAGCACCGCGGGCACCGGCGGGGATGTGTGAGCGGCCGCCGCGGCGTCGTCCGCGATGCCCTGCCGGCTGCGAGTGAGGGCGTCCGGATCGGCGTGCGCCATCTCCAGCAGGATGGCGATGCGCTTCTGGATCGGCGGGTGGGTGTCGAACAGGCCCGCCGACTCCTTGAGCTTCTTGCCCTTCAGCGGGTTGGCGATGAACAGGTGCGCCGTGGCCCGGTTCGCGCTGCGCAACGGCTGTGGGTCTGTGGCGATCTCGTTGAGGGCCCGCGCCAGGCCCAGGGGGTTGCGCGTGAGTTGCACGGCCGTGGCGTCGGCGAGGTACTCACGGCGCCGCGAGATGGCGAACTGCACCATGTAGGCGGCCAGGGGCGCGAGGATGGCCAGCACGATGGCGACGATCATGAAGATCATCTGGCCCTGGTCGCCGCCGCCGCTGTCGCTGCCGCGGCGGCGTCCCATGCCGCCCCAGAAAGTCCAGCGCAGGAAGAAGTCGGCGACGAGCGCGACCATGCCCACCAGCACGCCGACGAGCATGGCGAAGCGGATGTCGTAGTTGCGCACGTGCGAGAGCTCGTGGGCGAGGACACCCTGCAGCTGCTCGCGGTCGAGCCGCCTCAGGAGGCCGCGCGTCACCGCGACCGCCGCATGCTTGGGGTCACGGCCGGTAGCGAACGCGTTGAGCGCCTGGTCCTCGATCACGTACACCGCCGGGGGCGCTGCGAGGCCGGCGGCGATGCTGACCTCCTCCACCACGTTACAGAGCTGCGGCTCGTCGTCGTGGGTCACGTGGTGGGCGCCGCTCGCGGCCAGGACCATCTTGTCGCCGGCGTAGTAGCCGATGAGGCTCCAGGCGATGGCCGCCACGCCGAACACGCCGAGCAGACCCAGGCCTCCGGTGCTGTCGCCGGCCACGGCGTAGCCGATCACAAAGCCGAGCGCGGCGAGTATGGCGACCACGAGCCCCATGAGGAGCCACGAGGCCCGCTGGTTGCGGGCGATCTGTTCGTACATGGCGGTGAGCTACGCGGCGCTCAGCGCAGGTTGACCGTGGGCACCTCGCGGTCGCCGGCGGGCGCCTCGAAGAACTGGCGGGCGCTGAAGTTGAACATGCCCGCGATGATGTTGCTGGGGAACATCTGGATCTTGTTGTTGTAGGTGAGCACGCTGTCGTTGTAGAACTGGCGCGCGAACGAGATCTTGTTCTCGGTCGCGGTGAGCTCCTCTTGCAGACTCAGGACGTTCTGGTTGGCCTTGAGGTCGGGGTAGTTCTCAACGACGGCGAACAGCGACTTGAGAGTACCCGTGAGCACGTTCTCGGCCTCGGCCTGCGCCTGGGGCCCGGCGTCGCCCGCCTGGATGGCCGCCGCCCGCGCGTTGGTGACGTTGGTCAGCGTCTCCTGCTCGTAGGACATGTAGTCCTTGACGGCCTCGACGAGGTTGGGGATGAGGTCGTGCCGGCGCTTGAGCTGCACGTCGATCTGGCTCCACGCGTTGTCGACCTGGTTGCGCCGTTTGACGAGGCTGTTGTACATGCCCGCCACGATGATGCCGAGCACGACAAGCACCACGATGATGATGATGACGGCGACCACTGGGCTCCTTTCGTCGAGTGCAGCGCTGAGTCAGTAGAGTATGCCACCGCGGGGCCCGGCCCATGCGCGGGGAGGAGAACACGCCGTGCCGTCCCGCGCGAGGGACGATGAACGCGGCTGCGGCTGCCGGTGCGCCCGGCGTTTGTCGGCCCTCCGGGGGTCCAGTATCCTTGAACGATGAACGGTCGCGTGACCACCATCCTCCTGACCGTCGCGGCGGTCGCAGCCGTGGTGGCTATGGGGCTCGCCGGCTACGGCGTCGTGCGCGCCCGGGCGCAAGGTCTCCAGCCCCGACAGGTGCTCGCGCCAGTCGAGCTGCCCTCCGTGCCGCCCTCGGCGAGCGCGGCGCCCGAGCCTCAGTACGAGCGCTGGACGGTGGGCGTCGCAAGGCGTCAGGTCACGGTACACAAGCGCCCGGACAAGGACTCCAGGGTCGTGGAGAGGTTCGCCGTCCGTTCCGTGGCCGACTACCCCACCCTCTTCCTGGTCGACACGGTCCGCACTGTGGACGGCTCGCCTTGGTACAAGGTCTGGCTGCCGGCGCCGCCCAACGGCTCTCAAGGCTGGGTCGCCGACGGGGAGCTGGCCTTCTACCGGACGAGCTCCAGGATCGAGATCGACCTCTCGGAGCGGCGTCTCACCGTGGTCCGAAGGGGAGCCGAAGAGGGCAGTTGGCCGGTCGCCGTCGGCCGGCCCGGCCTTGAGACACCCACGGGCACGTTCTTCGTGACGCTCAAGCTCAGGCCGCCCGACCCAGGGGGAGTCTATGGCGCCGTCGCCCTCGGCACCAGCGCCTACCAGGCCGAGCTCAGCGACTGGGAGGGGGGCGGCATCGTCGCCATCCACGGCACCAACGAGCCGTGGCTCATCGGCGAGGCCGTCAGCCACGGCTGCGTGCGCATGAAGAACACGGCCATACTCAAGGTGAACAAGCTGGTGCCCGCCGGGAGCCCTATCTTCATCCGGGAGTAGCTCCGGTCGTCTCACGGTGCGGCCGGCGTGAGCCGACCCGCCGCACCGCCTCCGCGGCTCACCAGTAGTCGCCCTGGTGCAGCAGCATGTCGTGGGCCTTGCACTTCGGGCAGGTGTACGACGACGACTTGTCGAGAAAGAACAGCTCGCTGCCGCACATGACGCAGGGGAACTCGTCGACGTGGATGTCTGCCCCGGTCAGGTCGACCTCGACGATGATGCCGCACTCCACACAGTAGGCCGGCATGAACCGCCGCCTGGGGTCCAGGACGCCGACCCCCCAGCGGATGCGTTCGGCACGATAGCCGCACTCCCGACACTCGAACGTGGTGTACTCGCCCATCGCACTCCCCTCAGCTGCCTGGGGTGCGTATCGGCAGGGTCCGCCCGCCTGTTGAGCGCTTTCAGGGTTCCTTGAACGGCAGGGCGCCGACGGTATATACTTCTTCGGCTGGAAACACACCACGAGGCGGACTCTTGCGCGAAAAGTCGGTGGGTAACCGACTTTTGTCTTGTCAGGGGTCGTGTATGGGCGGAAGAAGAGAGGAACTGGAGACGATGGTCGAGGCCATGTTGGCCGAGCGCTTCCCGGAGGTCGAACTCATCGACCTCGAGGTGCGCGGCGGCGCCGCGGCCACGCTGACGCTGTTCATCGACAGCCCCGGCGGCGCCGACCTGGATCTGTGCGCAGCCGTCAGCGAGTCGCTGGAGGACATCCGCGAGCGGTACGCGCTCGAGGTGTCGTCTCCGGGCCTCGACCGCAGGCTGCGCAAGCCGGCGCATTTCGCCGCCGCGCTCGGTCGCGACGTGGCGATCATGCTCACGGCGCCGCAGGACGGCCGCCGCAACTTCCGCGGCGAGCTCACGGCGGCCGGCGAGAGCAGCGTCACGCTCGTGCTTGCAGAAGGCGGCGAGGTCACGCTGCCGATCGCCGCGGTCGCCCGCGCCCACGTGGTCCACAACTTTGACAGTGACGGAGGCCGTCGTGAGTAGAGAGATCATCGAGGCGCTGCGCCAGATCGAGAAGGAGAAGGGCATCGCCTTCGCGGCCCTCGTGGAGGCTCTCGAGGACGCCCTGCTCTCGGCGTACAAGAAGACCCCGAACGCCGTGGAGCACGCCAAGGTCGAGGTCGACACCGAGACCGGCGACATGCGCGTGTACGAACTCATCTTCCCCGAGCACATCGACGTCGAGGCGCTCAAGGTCCACGACGACGAGACCGGCGAAGAGATCGGGCTCGACCTCTCGAGCGTCGACATGAGTGAGGTCGAGCGCGTGGAGGTCACCCCCGACGACTTCGGCCGCATCGCCGCGCAAACGGCCAAGCAGGTCATCCTGCAACGCATCCGCGAGGCCGAGCGCGACCTCATGTACGAGGAGTACATCGACCGCATCGGGGAGCTCGTCACCGGCATCGTGCAGCAGAGCGACCCTCGGCACAACACGCTCGTCGAGCTCGGCCGCGTGGAAGCCGAGCTGCCTCGCGGCGAGCAGATCGAGACCGAGCACTACGACCACGGCGCCCGCATCAAGGCGGTCATCATGCGCGTCGAAGACTCGGCCAAGGGCCCGCAGGTCAAGCTGTCGCGCCGCAGCGAAGAGCTCGTGCGCAAGCTGTTCGAGCTGGAGGTGCCCGAGATCGCCGACGGCCTGGTCGAGATCAGGCAGGTCGCCCGCGAGACCGGCTATCGCGGCAAGGACGGCAAGCCGGTCCCCGGCCGCTGCAAGATCGCAGTGATATCGCACGCCGACGGCGTCGACCCGGTGGGGGCGTGCGTGGGCCCACGCGGCTCGCGCGTCCGCATGGTCGTCAGCGAGCTGCGCGGCGAGCGCATCGACATCATCCCGTACAACGACGACGCGGCGCGCTTCGTGGCCAAGGCGCTCTCGCCGGCCCGCGTGCGCGAGGTCATCGTCGACGACGAGGAGAAGACGGCTACCATCATCGTGCCCGACGACCAGCTGTCTCTGGCCATCGGCAAGGAGGGTCAGAACGCGCGCCTGGCGAGCAAGCTCACCGGCTGGCGCATCGACATCAAGAGTCAGCAGCAGATGGCTGAGGCCGAGAGCGCCCTGGAGTTCGGCGACGACGAAGGCGTGGACGGCCAGTGTCAGGCCGTCATGCGCAACGGCAAACGCTGCCCGAACCAGGCCGAGCCGGGCTCGCGCTACTGCAGTCTCCACAAGGACTACGTCGAGCCCGAGCGGCCGGCGCCGGCCGAGGCCACTGAGGCGGCGGCGGAGCCGGAGGCCGGCGAGGAGTGACGCCGGTGGCGGTCCCTGAACGCACCTGCGTAGGCTGCCGCACGCGGCGGCCGCAGGCCGCGCTCGTGCGCGTCGTCCTGCGGCACGGCGCCGTGGTGCCGGCCGGAAAGGGAGTGCCGGGGCGCGGGGCGTACCTGTGCCCCGACCACGAGTGTCTGGCGGCCGCGCAGAAGCGACGCGCGTTCACGCGCGCTTTTCGCGCCGCTGCCGTGATGGAGCATGAGGCCGAGCAGGCCATTGCACAGACGATTGAGTCACGAAAGGCGGTGAGGTGAATGGCGAACAAACGTAAGGTATCGGACATCGCGACCCAGCGAGGCACGAGCGTCGACGACGTTCTCGCCCACCTCAAGAAGGCGGGCATCGAAGTCGTCGACGGTGAGGTCAGCGTCGACGAAGAAGCTATCGAGAAGGCCTACGCGGCTCCTGCCGGCGGCGGGGTCCGCCGGCGCGCCGGCGGACCAGGCGGCAAGCGCCGCCGCGTCATCATCGACGCCGGCGCCTCACGGCGCGGCGGCGGCCCTCAGGGGGGCCGCGACCGGCGTCGTGGTCGTGGTCGTGGTCGCGACCGCGACGAGCAGCAGCAGGCACCCGCAGTCCCTCAGGGCGTCGTCAAGCTGCCGTCCGGCTCCACCGTCAAGGACGTGTCGCAGTTCCTGGGCATCTCCACGCCGGAGATCATCAAGGCTCTCATGGGCTACGGCGAGATGGTCACCATCACCCAGACGCTCAGCGACGAGGCCATCGAGGTCATCGCCACCGACTTCGGCCGCGAGATCGAGATCACGCACGCGGCCGACGAAGAGGCCGAGCTTGAGAAAGAGGCCGTCGACGACCCCGGCGACCTCAAAGCGCGTCCGTCCGTCATCACCGTCATGGGCCACGTCGACCACGGCAAGACCAGCCTGCTCGATGCCATCCGCGAGACCGAGGTCGCCAAGGGCGAGGCTGGCGGTATCACCCAGCACATCGGCGCGTACCAGGTCAAGCACAACGGCCAGCTCGTCACGTTCATCGACACCCCGGGTCACGCCGCCTTCACAGCCATGCGCGCCCGCGGCGCCAAGGTCACCGACATCGCCGCCATCGTGGTGGCCGCCGACGACGGTGTCATGCCTCAAACGGTGGAGGCCATCGACCACGCCCGCGCCGCCCAGGTGCCCATCGTCATCGTCATCAACAAGATCGACAAGCCCGAATCCAACCCGGACAGACTCCGGCAGCAACTCAGCGAGCACGGCCTCATCCCCGAGGAGTGGGGCGGCGACACCATCTTCGTCGAGGCCAGCGCCAAGCAACGCCTCGGGCTCGACAACTTCCTCGACATGCTCCTGCTGGTCGCCGAGGTGGCCGACCTCAAGGCCAATCCCGAAGCGCCGGCCAGCGGCTACGTGATCGAGTCGCGGGTCGACCCGGGGCGGGGCGTCGTGGCCACCGTGCTCGTCAACCGCGGCACGCTGCGCGTGGGCGACGCGGTCGTGGCCGGGGAGGCCAGCGGACGAGTGCGCGCCATGCGCGACTTCAAGGGCGAACCGCTCAAGGCCGGCGGCCCGTCCACGCCTGTCGAGATCATCGGCTTCGATGAGCTCCCCGTGGCCGGTGAGTACGCGCGCGTGGTCAAGGACGAACGCGCGGCGCGCTCGCTTGCGCAGAAGCGCTCCAACCGCATCAGGACGGAGGCACTCGCCAAGCAGCGCTCACTCACCCTGGACGACGTGTTCGCCCGCATCGCCGAGGGCAAGGTCCTCGACCTCAACCTCGTCGTCAAGGCCGACGTCCAGGGCAGCCTGGAGGCGCTCACCGACGCGCTCCTCAAGATCCAGCACCCCGAGGTCAAGGTGCGCGTCATCCACTCCGGGGTCGGCGGCATCAACGAGAGCGACGTCATGCTGGCGAGCGCCTCATCGGCCATCGTCATCGGCTTCAACGTGCGTCCCAGCCCGGCGGCCACCGCGCTCGCCGAGAGCGAGGGCGTCGACGTGCGGACGTACCGCGTCATCTACAAGGTCACCGAGGACATCACCGCGGCCCTGGTCGGCATGCTCAAGCCCACCATCGAAGAGGTCGTCCTTGGGCAGGCCGAGGTGCGCACCACCTTCAAGGCGTCCAAGCTCGGCACGATCGCGGGCTGCATGGTCACGCACGGCACCGTCACCCGCAACGCGATGGTCCGCGTGTTGCGCAACGACGTGGTCGTCCACGACGGCAAGATGGGCTCCCTCAAGCGCTTCGCCGAAGACGCGCGCGAGGTGGCCGAAGGCTTCGAATGCGGCATCCTGCTCGACGGCTTCAACGACCTCAAGGAAGGGGACGTTCTGGAGGCGTACGAGACCAGGGAAGTCGCCCGTGAAGCATGACGCCTGCCTCGGCGTCCTGCTGGCGGAGCTGCACTTCCCGCAGAGCAGGTCGCTGAAGGAGAAGCGCGCGCCCCTCGCGTCGCTCCGCGACGCGGTCCACGCGCGCTTCAAGGCGTCCTTCAGTGAGGTCGGCCTGCACGACGTGTGGCAGCGCTCGCGCGTGCTCGTCGTGCTGGCGGCATCCTCGCTGCAGCAGGCCTCCCAGCAGATAGACGAGGTCGACCGGCATCTTCACTCCCAGGAGTTCGAGGTGTCGCGCGTCCTCCTCAAGAGCACAGACACGGTGGACACCCTGTGGGACATCGACTTCTGAGGATCAACGAGAGCATCAAGGAGATCGTGTCGTCCGTCATCACGGCCGAGGGTCTCAAAGACCCGCGCGTCGGGTTCGTCACGGTCACGGGCGTGGAGACGTCGCGGGACCTCAGGTACGCCAAGGTGTACGTCAGCGTGCTCGGCAAGCAGGCGGAGCGCGACGCGTGCATGGATGCCCTCGAGCACTCGCGCGGGTACCTGCAGGCGCGACTCAACGCTGTGTCGCACATGAGGCGCACGCCGCAGCTCGAGTTCCTGTACGACAGCACGCTGGACGACGCGCTGCACCTTGACGAGGTGATGCGGCGCGAGGAAGCTGCGCTCGGCGCCGAGCCGCGCGAGATCCCGGTGCCGGGCGCCGCCCTGCGTGACGAGTCCCCTGCCGACGACTGGGACGACGAGCCCGTGGACGTCGACGACGAGGAGCCCGCGTGAAGGCTCTCCCGGCCGACCTCGCCGCCGTGTGCCGGCGCATGCGTGCCGACTCGCGCGTGGCTCTCGGCGTGCACGAGAAGCCGGACGCCGACGCCCTGGGCGCGGCCGGTGGCATGCTCGACCTGTTCGCACAGCTGGGTCGCGAGGCCCGCCTGTACGTGGACGAGGGCGAGCTCCTGCCGTTGCAGCACCTGCTCCTGCCGGAGGGAGCCGTCGTCCGCGGCCTGCCGCCCGCGGGACTGCCTCTCTACGCATTGGACTGCGGGTCGTTCGCCCGGCTCGCCCTGGCTATCGATTCCTGGGAGGGCCCTCTCGTCGACATCGACCACCACCACGACAACGCGGGGTTCGGCCACACCGTGCTCCTCCGCCCCGACGCCAGCAGCACGTGCGAGATCGTCTGCGAGATCGCGCGGGCTCTGGGCCTCACACCGTCGCTCGCTGCCGCCACCGCGCTGTACGCCGGCATCTCGTTCGACTCGGGCCACTTCCATCACGGCAGCACAAGCGCCGACACGTTCCGCTGCGCCGCGTGGCTGCGCGAGCTCGGTGTCGACGTGACGGCGGTCTATGGCGAGTTGTACGAACGGCGCACCCTGGGCGCCGTGCGCCTGTGCGCCCTCGCCGTCGGTGGAGCGCTGCAGGTGGACGGCGGCCGCGCCCTCGTCGCCACGCTGACGCGTGACGACTACCTGGCCGCGGGGGCCGGTGAAGACGAGACCGAGGGCATCGTCGAGACCCTGCGCGCCGTGGGCGGCGTGGAGGCGGCCGCCCTTGTCAGAGAACAGTCCTCCGGAGCGCGTGTGCGCGTCAGTCTCCGGTCGCGGGCGGTGGACGTCAGCGCCATCGCCGCCGCCCGCGGCGGCGGCGGCCACCGGCTCGCCGCCGGCTTCTCCAGCGCCGACGCTCCTGAGGAGGTGAGCGCGTGGGTCAGTTCCGAACTCGCAAAGTCCCTCTCGACGGCGTCCTCCTGATCGACAAGCCGGCGGGCGCCACGTCCCACGACGTGGTGGCGCGTGTGCGCCGTCTGCTGCGCCCCGCCGTCAAGAAGGTCGGCCATGCCGGCACCCTGGACCCGTTCGCCACAGGCCTGCTCGTGGTCCTCGTGGGGCGCGCGACGAAGCTGGCGCGCTTCTTCGTCGATTTGCCCAAGGAGTACGAGTGCACTGTGCAGTTCGGCGTGCGCTCGGACAGCGGCGACCTCACAGGGCAGCTGGAGGCGACCGGCCGGACCACCACACTGGACGCGGTCGAGGCCGTGCTGCCCGCGTTCCTCGGACTCATCATGCAGTCAGTGCCCATGACGTCGGCGGTCAAGGTCGACGGGGAGCGCCTCTACAAGAAGGCGCACCGCGGTGAGGTCGTGGAGACCCCGGTCAAGGAGGTCGAGATCGAGTCCATCGAGCTGTTGGGGTTCGACGAGACGTCCCAGCAGCTGCGCTGCCGCATCGCCTGCTCCAAGGGCACGTACGTGCGACAGCTGGCCATCGACATCGGTGAGGCTGTGGGCGCCGGGGCGCACCTGGTGCAGCTGGCGCGTACGGCCACCGGCGAGCTGCACCTGGACGACGCCCAGACACTCGCCGGGTTCGAGCAGGCGGTCGGCTCACGAGAGCCGGGCGACGAGCACATCCCCGGCCTTGTGCAGCCGTCGGCCGCGCTGCAGTTCATGCCGGCCATCGAGCTCTCGGCGGCCCAGGTGACCGCCGCTCGCAACGGCGCCCGCCTGCCGGGCGGCCCGCCGGAGCCCGTGCGCCTCACGTTCCGTGGCGAGCTGGTGGCGATCTACGGCCCTGCGGAAGAGGGGCACTCGCTCAAGCTGCTCGTCAAGCTCTGATGCGCGTCCTCCGCGACCTCGCCGAGCTCGAGCCGCGGCCGCGCGCGCTGGCGATCGGCACCTTCGACGGCGTGCACGTCGGCCACCAGGCCGTGATCGGACGCGCCGTCGAGCTCGGCACGCAGCGCGACCTCCTCACCACCGTCGTCACGTTCGATAGGCACCCGCTGTCCGTCGTGGACCCGGCGCACGTGCCGCGGCTGCTCACGCCGCTCACCGAGAAGGTGCGCCTCATCGAGGCGCTCGGCCCCCGGGAGCTGGTCCTGCTCCCGTTCGACCTCCGGCTCGCAGCCCTCACCGCGCAGGAGTTCTGCGGGCAGATCCTCGCCGGCGCCCTGCAGGCGCGAGTGGTCGTCGTGGGCGAGAACTTCAACTTCGGCGCCGGCGGCGCGGGCGACGCAGCCGTGCTTCGCGCGTGCGGAGCCGCCCGGGGCTTCGAGACGGTGGCCTTGCCTCTCGTCACGGAGCACGGCAAGACGATCAGCTCGACGCGCATCCGCCGACTGCTGCACGAGGGCGAGCTCGAGGAGGTCCGCGAGATCCTGGGCCGGCCGCCGTCGGCCACCGGCCGTGTGGTGGCCGGTGACCAGCGCGGCCGAACCCTCGGCGTACCTACCGCCAACATCGACGTCGAGGCTGGGACCATATTCCCCGGACGCGGCGTGTACGCCACGCGCGTGCACGTGCGCGAACGTTGGTACCGCGGCGCCGTGAACATCGGTCACAACCCGACGTTCCGCAGTCGTGAGGAGGAGACCGCCCACGTCACAGTCGAGGCCTTCCTGCTCGACTTCAGCGGGGACATCTACCATTGCGACATCCGCGTGGACTTCCTTCACCGCATCCGCGAGGAGAGGCGCTTCGCCTCGGTGGACCAGCTCGTGGAGCAGATGCGCAGCGACATCGCCGTCACGGCCGACCTCGGCGACCCCGCGTTCGCCGAGGTGGGTCTGGCGACGGGCGGCGCGGCCTGAGCGGTCGCCTGCGCGCCCGGCCTGCGCCTTCGAACGCCGGGCGCGGTGCCGAACGAGCCTACGGTTTCGCCGCGCCCTACCCTGTGCTACCCTACCTCGACCGTTTTCTCGGTTGCGGGCGGCCTACCCGCTACTGGGTTCCCGGACACCCCTGTGAAGGAGGTGAACACCACATGGCAATCACCAAAGACGTCAAAGAGACGATCATCGCCAAGCACGCCAAGCACGAAGGCGACACCGGCTCCCCCGAGGTACAGATCGCGATCCTGACCGCGCGTATCGAGACCCTCACCGAGCACCTCAAGACGCACAAGAAGGACCACCACAGCAGGCGCGGCCTGCTCAAGATGGTCGGTCAGCGCCGGCGCCTGCTCAATTACCTGCAGGCCCGTGACCTGGAGCGCTACCGCGCCCTGGTCAAGGAGCTCGAGCTCCGCAAGTAGGCAGCACCGATGCGGCGCCCGACGCGCCGTCACCGTCGTCCTCGCGCGCCCGCGCGCGGACGGACAAGTACCCGCGCGCAATGGGGCGCCGGGTCCGAAGGTCGAAGGAAGAAATGAACACAGTAGAAGTCGACGTCGCCGGCAAGACGATCACCCTCGAGACCGGCCGCATGGCCAAGCAGGCAAACGGAGCCGTGCTGGTCCGCTGCGGCGACACCACGGTGCTGGTCACCGCGGTCGGTCGCACCGAGGGCCGCGAGGGGCAGGATTTCTTCCCCCTCACGGTCGACGTCGAGGAGCGGCACTACGCCGCGGGCAAGATCCCCGGCGGCTTCATCAAGCGCGAGTCGCGACCCAGCGAGAAGGCCACGCTGGCGGCACGCCAGATCGACAGGCCCATCCGGCCTCTGTTTCCCAAGGGCTACATGAACGAAGTGCACGTGGTCGCCACCGTGCTGTCCGTGGATCTGGAGAACAGCTACGACACGCTGGCCACCATCGGCGCCTCCGCGGCTCTCACGCTGAGTGAGATCCCGTTCAGCGGTCCGGTCGCGTCCGTGCGCGTCGGTCGCATCGAAGACGAGTTCGTCATCAATCCCACGCTCGTCCAGATCCAGGACGAATCCGAGATGGACCTCGTGGTCACGGGGACCAAGGACGCCATCGTGATGGTGGAGGCCGGCGCCCAGCAGGTGTCGGAGGACATCGTCGTCGACGCGCTTCGCCTGGCTCACGACGAGATCAAGAGGATCATCGACGTCCAGTTAGAGTTGCAGCGGCTCGCGGGCAAGCCCAAGTGGGACGTGCCTGAGTGGGTCGTGGACGAGGGCGTCCTCGCCGAGGTCCAGGGCCAGTTCGGCGCCGCGCTCGACGCCGCCACCCAGGTGCCCGGCAAGATGGAGCGCATGCAGGCCACCGGCGCCGTCAAGGACTCCGTGTACGCGGCGCTCATCGGCGAAGACGCCGATCCCGCGCGCGTCGCGCAGGTCAAGCGCGCCTTCGCCAAGCTGGAGAAGGACATCATCCGCCGGCGTATCGCCGTGGAGAAGGTGCGTCCCGACGGGCGCGCCACCGACCAGGTCCGGCCCATCAGCTGTGAGGTCGGCGTGATCCCGCGCGTGCACGGCAGTGCCCTCTTCACGCGCGGCGAGACCCAGGCCCTGAGCCTGCTCACTCTCGGCGGGACCGGCGAGTTCCAGCGCATCGACGGCCTCGGCATCGAGGACAAGAAGCGCTACATCCACCACTACAACTTCCCGCCCTTCTCGGTGGGTGAGACCGGCTTCATGCGCGGCCCCAAGCGCCGCGATATCGGCCACGGCGCCCTCGCCGAGCGCGCGCTTCTGCCTGTCCTTCCGGACGAGGTCGCGTTCCCGTACACCACACGCATCGTCTCCGAGATCCTCGAGAGCAACGGCTCGTCGTCGATGGCCAGCGTGTGCGGCTCGACCCTGTCGCTCATGGACGCCGGCGTGCAGATCAAGGCTCCGGTGGCGGGTACGGCCATGGGCCTCATCAAGGAGGGCGACGCCTACACCGTCCTCACCGACATCGCCGGCGTCGAGGACCACCTCGGCGATATGGACTTCAAGGTGGCCGGCACGGCCACCGGCATCACGGCGCTGCAGATGGACATCAAGATCAGCGGCGTGACCTTCGAGATCCTCACCGAGGCCCTCGAGCAGGCCCGCAAGGCTCGCCTGCACATCCTCGGCAAGATGCTCGAGACCATCGCGGAGCCGCGCAGCGAGCTCTCCGAGTGGGCGCCGCGCATCTTCAGCATCCAGATCAACCCGGACCAGATCGGGCTCATCATCGGCAAGGGCGGCGAGACCATCCGCGGCATGACCGACGAGTTCGGCGCCGACATCGACATCCAGGAGGACGGCACGATCTTCATCTGTGCCCCCGATCAGGAGTCGGCGGAGGGAGTCATCAACCGCATCCAGTCGATGACCAAGGAGATCGAGGTCGGTGACGTGTTCACCGGCCGCGTGGTCAAGACCACCGACTTCGGAGCGTTCGTCGAGCTCAAGAAGGGCACCGACGGCCTGCTCCACATCTCGCGCCTTGCCCCCAAGGGCGAGCGCGTGAAGTCCGTGGACGATGTGGTCAAGCGCGGTGACTCGGTGACCGTCGAGGTCGTCGAGATCGACAAGGCGCGCAACCGCATCGGGCTCCAGCTCCTCAAGGGTCCCGGCGACGACTGATGACGAGATGAGCGGAGGGACGGGCGCGGTCACGTACCGGTTCTCGACGCTCGACAACGGCCTTCGGGTGGCCACCGAGCGCATGGACAACGTGCGCTCGGTGGCCCTCGGGCTGTGGATCGCCGCCGGCTCGCGGCAGGAGCCGCGAGAGCTGGGCGGCGTTTCCCACTTCATCGAGCACCTCATCTTCAAAGGCTCCGACAGGTACACGGCCTGGGACATCGCCCGCATCTTCGACGACATCGGCGGCGAGCCCAACGCCTCCACATCCAAGGAGCACACGCTCGTCAACGCGCGCTTTCTCGATGATGACCTCGAAAAGGCGTTCGAGGTCATCGCCGAGATGGTCGCGCGACCGAGCTTCGCGGATCTCGACCAGGAGCGCGAGGTCGTCCTCGAAGAAGTGGCCATGTACGAGGACTCGCCGCAGGAGCTCATCCACGACGACATGAGCGAGGTCCTCTTCCGTGACCACCCGCTCGGACGGCCCATCATCGGTCACGTCGAGAGCCTGGAGCGGCTGGACCTCGACACGGTCCGCGCGTACCACGACGGCCACTACGTGAACCCGGCCATCGTGGTGTCGGCGGCCGGGCACGCCGAGCACGACCGGCTCTGCGAACTGGCTGCGCGGCACTTTCTCCCGGAGCCCGGCGCCGTGGTGCCCGAGCCCGAGCTCAGCCAGCCGGGTTTCCGCCACGTGGCCAGCTTCCGGGAGAAGGACACCGAGCAGTACCACGTGTGTCTGGGGGGTCCGGGCCCTCGCCGCGGCGACCCGGACCGCTACGCCGTGTTCGTCGTCGACACCATCCTGGGGAGCTCGTGGAGCTCGCGCCTCTTCCAGGAGGTGCGCGAGAAGCGCGGTCTCGCCTACTCCGTGTACTCGTACGTGTCGTTGTACGCCGATGCGGGGCTCACCGGCATCTACTGCGGCTCTCGAGAGGAGGCCATGGAAGAGGCCATGGACGTCGTCCTCGGAGTGCTGCACGATTTCGAGGAGGACGTCGCCGACGAGGCCATCCAGCGCGCCAAGAACCACCTCAAGGGCCAGCACGTGCTCAGCATGGAGAGTCCAGGCGCGCGCATGCAGTCGCAGGGCCGCGCCGTCCTCACCGGCCAACCCGTGCTCACCGTCGACGAGGTCCTCTCGCGGATCGACGCGGTCACGCACGACGACGTCATGACCGCGGTGCACCGCTACTACGACCAGCAGAAGTGGTCCACCGTCTGTATCGGCCCGCGGCCGGAGCCGTTCCGGGCCGTCACCGAGGGCTTCGAGTGGGAGGAGCGATAAGCGGAATGTATCCCCGGTGTCCCCCTTGTGTACGCCGGAAGACAGGGGCGTCATGACCGACGTCCTCGTCACCGGCGCGGCCGGCAAGATGGGCAGTATCAGCGTCCAGACCATCGCCGCACAGGACGACTTCGAGGTCGTCGCCCTGGTCGACCCCAGGGGTGGCGCCAAAGCCGGGGGAGAGGCGCCGTGCTTCGCGACCGTCGAGCAGGCCCTCGCCCTCACCTCGCCGCAGGCGGCGCTCGAGTTCAGCGTTCCGGGGGCCGTGTTCGACAACACGCGGCGCCTTCTCGAGGCCGGCGTGCCCACCGTGGTGGGGGCCACCGGCCTCAGCGACGTACAGGTCGGCGAGCTCTCGGCCGCTGCCGCGGCCTCCGGCGTCGGCCTCGTCATCGTCCCGAACTTCGCTCTCGGCGCGGTGCTCCTCATGCGCTTCGCGGCGGAAGCGGCGCGGTATTACGAGCGCGCCGAGATCATCGAGCTCCACGAGGCCGGCAAGCTGGACGCGCCGTCGGGCACCAGCCTCCGCACCGCGCGTCTCATGGCCGACGCGCAAGGCTCCGCCCTTCAGGATGGCTCCGGCGACCAGCCGTCGCGCGGCCTCGCGGCCGACCGCGTCCGCATCCACAGCGTGCGTCTGCCGGGCGTCGTCGCGCACCAGGAGGTCCTCTTCGGCGGCGACGACGAGCTGCTCACCATCCGCCACGACTCGCTCTCACGCCGCTCGTTCATGAGCGGCGTGCTCCTCGCCCTCCGCAAGGTCACGTCGGTGCAAGGGGCTGTCGTCGGGCTGGAGAACCTCCTAGACTAGTGGCCGGAAGCGGCACTGAGCGCGTCGCGGGACGCAGGGCCCAGCGCGAGGCGGACCAGGCGGGCTCGTCGTCGCGTACCCGGAGCAACCACCAGAGTCGGCAGCAGTAAGGAGACACGCCGTGCCACAGAGCCTGGGGACCATCCTCACCGCCATGGTGACGCCGTTCGACGTCGACCTCGCCGTCGACCATCGCCGCCTCGCGGGGTTGGCGGCGTACCTGCTCGACAACGGCTCCGACGGCCTCGTGGTGGCCGGCACCACCGGAGAGTCGCCCACTCTCACCGACGCCGAGAAGCTGGCGATGTTCCGCACGGTGGTCGAGGCCGTGGGCGACCGGGCTCCCATCGTGGCCGGCACCGGCAGCAACGACACGGCTCACTCGGTCGAGCTCACCCGCAACGCGGAGAGCTGCGGCGTCGACGCCGTGCTCGTGGTCACCCCCTACTACAACAAGCCGCCGGAGCGCGGACTCATCGCGCACTTCCGCGCCGTGGCGGCGGCCACGAGCCTTCCGGTGATCGTCTATAACATCCCCGGACGCTGCGTGGTCAACCTCTCGCCTGACACACTCGCCGAGCTGGCCGCGGTGGAGAACATCGTGGCCGTCAAGCAGGCCGACCCCGACATCGAGCACACGCGCCGGCTGCGCGAGCTCTGCGACCTCCAGGTGTACGCCGGCAACGACGACATGCTGCTCGACGTGCTGGAGCTGGGTGGCGCCGGCGGCATCTGCGTGGCCAGTCATCTGGTGGGCCGTCAGCTCGCCGAGATGGCCCGGCTCGTCCGCGCCGGCGAGCACGAGAAGGCGCGCGTCCTCGACGGATCCCTGCGGGAGCTGTACCGCGTCCTCTTCATCACCGCCAGCCCCATCCCCGTGAAGACGGCGTTGAACCTGCTGGGGCAGGAGGTCGGAGACCTTCGCCTGCCCCTCGTCCCGGCCACGGATTCGGAGACGGCGGCGGTGGCGGCCGAGCTCCGGCGTCTGGACCTGCTTTCGTGAGCAGGCGCCGCTCGGTGGTAAGGATGGACACGCATGGCTGACACCGTCCGCATCACTCCCCTCGGCGGGCTGGGCGAGATCGGCAAGAACATGACCGCCTTCGAGCACCGTGGCAAGATCGTCGTCGTCGACTGCGGGGTCGAGTTCCCGCGCGACGAGATGCTCGGCATCGACCTCGTGCTTCCCGACATCACCTGGTTGCTCGAACGCCGAGACGACGTGCTGGGTTTTGTGATCACCCACGGGCACGAGGATCACATCGGAGCGCTCCCCTTCGTGCTCCGCCAGCTGAACGTGCCCGTGTACGCGAGCCGCTTCACGCTTGCGCTCATCAAGTCGAAGCTGGACGAGCACGGGCTGCTGCGTACGGCGGACGTCAACGAGGTGAGCGAGCGGTCGCGGGTGGCGCTCGGGCCCTTCGACATCTCGTTCGTGGCCGCAAGCCACAGCGTTCCGGACGCGCTCTCCATCGTGCTCGGCACGAGCCTCGGCCGCGTGGTCGTCACTGGTGACTACAAGTTCGACCACACGCCCATCGATGGGCGCATCACCGACGTCAACACGTTCGCGCGGCTGGGCCAGGAGGGTGTCCTGGCGCTCCTGGCCGACTCCACCAACGCCGAGACCGCGGGTTCCACGCCGTCAGAGGCCATCGTCGGTCAGGCCTTCCACCAGATCTTCGCCGAAGCCGAAGGACGGGTCATCGTCGCCTGCTTCGCCTCGCACGTGCACCGGGTCCAGCAGGCCATCCAGATCGGCCACCTGCACGGACGCAGGTTCGCGGTGTCCGGCCGGTCGATGCAGAAGAACGTCAACATCGCCAAGAGCCTCGGGCTCCTGCAGATCCCCGAAGGCGCCATGATCAAGCTCACCGAGATCGACGCCTACCGGCCGGAGGAGATCCTCGTGCTCGCCACCGGCAGTCAGGGCGAACCCCTCTCGGCGCTCACCCGCATGGCCTTCGACGACCACCCGCAGGTGGCCCTGCACGAGGGCGACACGGTCGTCATCTCGGCCACCCCCATCCCCGGCAACGAAGTGAGCGTGATGACCACCGTCAACCGCCTGCTCAAGGTCGGCGCCACGGTCATCTACGGCCGGGAGAGCGGCGTTCACGTGTCTGGCCACGCCGCCCAGGAAGACATGCGCATGATGCTCAACCTCGTGCGGCCGCAGTACTTCGTGCCCGTCCACGGAGAGTACCGGCACCAGCACATCCACGCAGGGCTGGCCCGGCAGGCAGGACTGGGCGACGAGCAGATCTTCATCCTCGAGAACGGCGACGTGCTCGAGATAGAGGAGGACAACGCCGAGATCGTCGACAAGGTGCCCACGGGCATGGTCTTCGTCGACGGGTACGAGATCGGCGAGGCCGGAGGGCTGGTGCTGCGCGACCGCCAGCAGCTCGCCGGCGACGGCATCCTCATCGCCGTCGTCACCATCGATGCCCAGTCGGGCGACACGGTGGCGGCGCCCGAGCTCGTGGGGCGCGGGTTCCTTCACGACGACGAGCGGCTCAAAGACGTCCTCGAAGAGTGCACCACCACGCTCGACGACCTCATGGAGGAGCTGGGTCAGGTGCACGTCACGGGCCAGCGCCTCATCAAGGAAGACATCAAGGAGAAGCTCTCCGAGCTGGTGTATGCGCGCACCCGGCGCCGCCCGCTCATCCTGCCGGTCGTGGTCGAAGTCTGACGCGCGCCTAGGGAATGGCGCGCGCGCGTTGAATAGACGACGCATGGCGACTGCACGCCCCAAGTCCACACGGAGGCGCGCGGGCCCTGCGTCGCGTCCCCGGTCGCGCGCGTCCGCAGCCAAGCCGAGCCAGAAGAGCACGCCCTCCGGGCATGGCCGCGAGCTCGCGGCCATCGCCTGCGTCGCCGTGGCCGTCTTTCTCGCCTTCGTCATCTACCTCGGCTGGGACGGCGGCGTCCTGGGCCGCTGGGCCGGCGACGCCGCCCGCTGGCTGGTCGGCGTGCTCGTGTACGCCCTTCCGCTGCTGCTGTGCTTCGCCGCCTACCTGCTGCTGGCCCGCGGCGAGCAGCGCCCGCGCCGCGGCCTCACGTGGGGACTCGGGACTCATCGTCGCGGCCTTCCTCCTCGCGGCGGCGGCAGACGCCTTTGGCCTCTTCGCCGGCGACCGCCCCGCTGCTCTGTACCGCGACTCGTACATGGCCGCCCACGGCGGTGTGACGGGGGAGACCCTGTGGGCGGTGACGCACCCGTTCGTAGGCGGCGTCGGGGTGGACGTGCTCGTGTTGTCCCTGTTCGTCGCCGGCGTGCTCCTGGTGACCGGCTCGTCGTTGCGGCAGTGGGCGGGGCACTCGCGGCGCGGCGTCGCGGCCGCCGGGCGCGCCGCCCGCAGCCAGGCCGAAGCGCTCGGGGCGCGACACCGCGACGCCGCCGTCACCCGTGTGCTCGAACCCGACGAGAGCCCTACGCTAGACGGCTCGGAGCACGTGCGGACCAGCGTCATCACCGTCCCCGAGTTCGACCAGGTGCCCGAGTACCTTCCGCCGGCACCGCCGGAGACCAGGCCGCAGACCCGAGGCCCGCAGCTCATCGACGGCGTCTACACGGCGCCGGAGATCTTCGGTGGGCCGCCAGACACGCCGCAGGATCCCCACGAGCCGCGACCCCGCAGCGCCCACGAGCCGCCCCCGGACCACGAGGCCACGTCGGCCGAGGGCGCCGAGCAGCTCTCGCTCGCCGACGCCGCCGGGGCCGAGCCGGAGGCACAGGCGGCGGCCGTCTCCTTCCACGAGGCGGAGAGGCGCCGCTGGGTGCTGCCGGACCCGTCGCTGCTCCAGCGCATCGGAGAGCACACCGGCGAGTCCCCCGACGCCATCCGCAGCGTGTCGGGGCGCCTCGTGGAGACACTCGGGCACTTCGGCGTCACGGCCACGGTCATCGGCACAGTCTCAGGGCCGCGCGTGACGCGCTACGAGCTTCAGCTGGCCCCCGGCATCAAGGTCAGCCGGGTGGCCTCACTCAAGGACGACCTGGCCTACGCGCTCGCCGCCACCGACATCCGCGTGCAGGCGCCCATCCCCGGCAAGACGGCCGTGGGCGTCGAGGTCCCCAACGTGCAGGCCAACTACGTGTCGCTCGGCGATATCCACCAGCTGTTCCCCAGCCACGCGTCGCCCATGGCCTTCTGGCTCGGCAAGGACGTCTCCGGCAAGGCGGTCATGGCCGACCTGGTCCCCATGGTCCACCTGCTCGTGGCCGGCACCACCGGCTCGGGCAAGAGCGGCTGCCTCAACGCTCTCATCAGCTCCGTGCTCCTGCGCGCCACGCCCGAAGAAGTGCGCATGATCATGATCGACCCCAAGAAGGTCGAGCTCAGCGCCTTCGACGGGGTGCCGCACCTGCTGGCGCCCGTCATCACCAATCCGAAGCAGGCCACCTACGCGCTCGACAACCTCACGCGCGAGATGGACCGCCGCTACGACGTCCTGTCGCGCAACAGCTGCCAGCACATCCGCGCCCTCAACAAGAAGCTGGCGAAGGCCGGCGAGGACCACATGCCCTACATCATGGTGGTGGTCGATGAGCTGGCCGACCTCATGATGGCGGCCCCGTCGGAGGTCGAGGACTCCATCATCCGTCTCGGCCAGCTCGGGCGCAGCTGCGGCATCCACCTGGTCGTCGCCACGCAGCGTCCGTCGGTGGACGTGGTCACCGGGATGATCAAGACGAACATCCCCTCACGCATCGCGTTCGCGGTGTCCTCGCAGACGGACTCGCGCATCATCCTCGACCAGGGCGGCGCCGAGAGCCTCCTGGGCATGGGCGACATGCTCTTCAGCCCGCTCGGCAGCAACAAGCTGCTGCGCGTACAGGGTGCCCTGATCACGGCGCACGAGATGAAGCTCATCACCGAGCACTGGAAGAGGCAGGCCAAGCCCGAGTTCCGCGAGGACCTCCTGGAGAACCCGGCCGGGCCGGACGCCGAGCAGCCCGGCCAGGCCATCGGCGGCGACGAGCTGCTCGGCGAGGCCATCAAGACGGTCGTCATGACCGGCGCTGCCTCGGTGGCGCTGCTGCAGCGTCGCCTGCGCGTCGGCTACGCCCGCGCCGGTCGTCTCATCGACATCATGGAGGAGATGGGCATCATCTCGGGCTACGACGGCAGCAAGGCGCGGGCCGTGCTCATCGACGAGTCGGGCCTGCAGGCGGCGCTGGCAAGGGTGGCCGGCGACGAGCCTGTCGCGCAGACTGCGGCCCCCGACCTCGGAGAGGAGCCGGACGAGTCCTGAGTGTCGCGAGAGAACCGCGCCGCCCGGTTTGTCAGGCTCCGGCGCTGTCACTAGACTGTGATTTCGGGCGCTCTCTCGGGCGCCCGTGTCAGCAAGGAGAGGCTAACCCGTCGTGTTCGAGATCGGCAGCACCCTGCGCGAAGCCCGTGTCCGTCGCAACCTCACGTTGCAGCAGGTGGAGGAGGACACGAAGATCCGCGTCAAGTACGTGCAGGCGATGGAGAACGAGGACTTCGACATCATGCCGGGTCCAACGTACGTCAAGGGCTTCCTCCGCACGTATTCCGAGTATCTCGGCCTTGACCCCGACGTCATCGTCGGCGAATACCGCACACGGGAACCGCGCGGCATCGCCCGCGTCCACGAGGAGCCCTTCGGGGGTGTCTCCACCCTCGGCAAGCCGCGCAGCCATAGGGGCCGCAACACCATCGTGTTCGTGGCGGTGATCTGCCTCCTCGTGCTCGCCGTGATCTGGGCCCTCGGTCGCAACCAGACGCCGCAGTCCCAGCTGCCCACCGAACCCGACGACATCGGTCTCGCCAGCCCGTCACCCACACCGTCGCCCACGCCCATCCCCACGGTGACGCCCGTGCCGGTGCGAGACATCGTCAAGATCACCGCCAAGGACGGCGACTGCTGGATCGAGGTCCGCCGTAACGGCCCCGAAGGCCTCAAGCTGTACTCGGGCACCGTCACCGACGGCGAGCGCAAGAAGTTCCGCGGCGAGCGCCTCTGGATCAGCTTCGGGAACCCTGTCGCCGTCCAGCTGATCGCGGGAGGGAAGAAGGTCAAGCTCGAGAGCGACGTGGGCCCGTGGCCGGTCGAGATCGTCAAGGGCAAGGTCAGGCAGGGAACAGACACGACACAGGTGGCGCAATGAGCAAGGAATCGTCCTTCGACGTGGTCTCCAAAGCGGACCTCAACGAGGTGCGCAACGCCGTCAACATGGCGCAGAAGGAGATCGCCACCCGATACGACTTCAAGAAGAGCGTGAGTGCCGTCGCCCTGGAAGGAGACGCGCTCGTGCTGGTCTCGGACAACGACGGCAAGCTGCGCCAGGTGGTCGAGGTCCTCGAGGACAAGCTGGTACGGCGCAAGGTGCCTCTCAAGGCCCTGCAGTACGGCAAGGTCGAGGAGGCGCTCGGCGGCACCGTGCGACAGCGCGTCGGCATCGCCAACGGCATCCCCGACGAGAAGGCCAAGGCCATGAACAAGCTGTTGCGGCAGCGGTTCAAGAAGGTCAAGGTCCAGATCCAGGGCGACACCGTACGCATCTTCTCGCCCAGCAAGGACGAGCTCCAGGCAGCCATGACCGCGCTGCGGGACGAGGACTGGGGCATCCCGCTGCAGTTCGTCAACTACCGCTGAGCCCGACCGCCGGGGGCACCACGGGCGCGAGCTATTTCATCCACACGCTGGGCTGCCCGAAGAACGAGGCCGACTCCGACGCCCTCGAGCGTGGCCTGAGGGCGGCCGGCCACCGTCCCACAGCGGCCGCCCGGGCCGACGTTGTCGTGGTCAACACCTGCGGTTTCATCGACGCCGCCAAGGAGGAGTCCATCGATGCGCTCCTCGATGCTGCCGAGGTCGCCCACGCGCACGGCGGTCGTGTCGCTGCCGTCGGGTGCCTGGTGCAGCGCTACGGGGACGAGCTCTCCGCCGAGCTTCCCGAGATCGACCTCTGGTGCGGTCTCGACATGGGGCCTCTGCTGGCAGCTCTGGCTGAGCCCGGGGGCGCTTCCGTGAAGCGTGAGGAGCGGGGCACGGCCGTGCCGACGCCTCGCCGTCAGCGTCCGGTGGCCGCCTACGTGAAGATCTCAGACGGCTGCGACCGGCTCTGCGCCTTCTGCGCCATCCCACTCATCAAGGGCGACTACGAGATCGTCGAGGCCGCGGGGGTGTTGCGCGCCGCCCGTGCGGCGCTCGCCGCCGGGGCCCGGGAGATCGTCCTCGTCGGTCAGGACACGTCCCGTTGGCGTCAGCCGGGCTGGGGCGGCGTCAAGCGCCTGCTCGCCGCGCTCGCCGCGCTCGACCCGGGGCCTGTGTGGCTGCGCCTTCTCTACTTGCAGCCGGACGGTATCGATGCCGAGCTGCTCGAGGCGATGGCTGAGCACGCCGTACCCTACGTGGACGTCCCGCTGCAGCACGCCTCGCGGGACGTGCTCCGTCGCATGGGACGCAGTGGTGACGGCGCTACCTACCTGCGTCTGCTCGAACGCGTGCGCGCAGCTCTGCCCGGCGTCGCCGTCCGGTCCACGTTCATCGCCGGCTTCCCCGGCGAGACCGATGCCGACCACGAGGAGCTCCTGGCTTTCGTGCGGGCCGCCGGCCTGGCGGCGGCCGGGGTGTTCCCCTACGACGCGCAGGAGGGCACGGCCGCGGCATCGATGCCCGGCCGGGTCCCGACGGCGCTCTCCTTCGAGCGCGCCGCCGAGATCGGCGAGGTCATCGACGACGGGGCGGCCGGCTTCTGGACCGGCCTCGTGGGACGCCGCGTCGACGTCCTCATCGAGCGGGGCACCTCGCAGCCCGGCGGCGTCGCCGTGGGCCGCAACGCCCTCCAGGCGCCGGACATCGACGGTCGCACGCTGGTGCGCGGGTCCCGCTGTCGCCGCGGGGACGTCGTGCACGCCGTCGCCGTCGAAGCCGTCGGGTATGATGTCGAGGCGGTCACACAGCCGCCTCGACCATGAGCAGCCAACTCAACCTCGCCAACAGCATCACCATCGCCCGGATCCTGCTGATCCCGGTGTTCCTGGTGTTGTTGCTGGGCGGCCTGCCCGAGCCGTACGGCGACATCGCGGCGGCGGCGGTGTTCATCCTCGCCGCCGCAACCGACAAGCTCGACGGTTATGTGGCCCGACGCAGCCAGCAGATCACCACCCTGGGGCAGTTCCTCGACCCGCTGGCCGACAAGCTCCTCATCGCCGCCGCTCTCATCGCGCTCGTCAGCCAGGACCGGGTCTCCGCATGGGTCGCCACGCTCATCATCGTCCGTGAGGTCGCGGTGAGCGTGCTCCGCATCATCGGTGTCTCACAGGGTGTCTCCATCCCCGCCGACAAGTACGGCAAGCTCAAGACGGTGTTGCAGATCGTCTACATCGTCTACGTCCTCATCCCGACGCAGAGCATCGCCGACGTCATCAACGTGTCCACCGGCGTCGCGACTGTCGTCCAGTGGGTCCTCGCGGGGGTGGTCGTGGTCGTCACTCTGGCGTCGGGGGTGAACTACTTCCTCAACGCACGCGGTCTCATCCACATGCCCGGGGGCGAGCCGAAGCCGGACGACCGCGCCGCTGGCCCCGGGCCGGCGGCCGGGTCGTCGTCCGTCCCGGGGGACCAGCAGGACGATGAGTGGTGACCTGCCGCGGGCGGCCGTCGTCCTCAGCGGCAACGAGCTGCTGGACGGCCGCACGCGCGACACCAATGGTGCCTTCGTCGGCTCCGACCTCAGCGCGCGCGGCGTCAAGGTCACCAGCGTGCTCACCGTCGCCGACGACGCCGAACGCCTGACGGCGGCCTTCAAGTACAGCTTGGCCGCGCGTCCCGACCTCCTGGTGATCGGTGGCGGCCTCGGGACGACACACGACGACCTCACCGTCGCGTGTCTCGCGGACACCCTGGGCGTCGGGCTGCGCGAAGACCCACAGGCTCTCGCCTGGGTCGAGGAGAAGGTGCGCCTCGTCGCCAAGCGGCGCCGCATACGCTTCGAAGACGTCTTTCCGGTGGCGCGCCGGCAGGCGCTGCTGCCCGAGGGCGCGACACCGGTACCTCCGGCCGGCGTCGCGCCCGGCATCGCTGCGCGCAGCGGGCCGACGCGCATCTTCGCGTTCCCCGGGGTGCCCTGGGAGTTCGAGGCCATGTGGCGCGGGGTGGCCGCGGGGCTTCAGAGCGAGGGCGTGTTCCCCGACGTCGCGGTGCGCGTCGTGCGCGTCTTCGGCGTCGGGGAGTTGCAGGTGGGGCCGGTACTCGACGCCACGCCGCACGACCTCCTCGAGACCGGCATCAACGTCGGCGGGGGAGAGGTCACCGTGCGCCTGAGGTACCGGAGCTCCGACGCCGCTGCGGTCCAGTCCGACGCCGTGGTCGCCGCCCTTCGGGCGGCGGTCCCCGTGTTCAGCGCCGACGGCCGTACGGTCGACGACTTCGTCGCCGACGGACTGCGCAGCTCCGGTGCCACCGTAGCGGTCGCAGAATCCTGCACCGGCGGACTGCTCGGCGCGCGCCTCTCGCAGCGGTCGGGTGCGTCAGACTACTTTCTTGGAGGGATCATCAGCTACGCGAACCAGGTCAAGATGGACCTGCTCGACGTGCCGCCAGGCATGCTCGCCCAGTACGGCGCCGTGTCTGAGGAGGTCGCCGGCGCCATGGCCGAGGGAGTGCGCGCGGCGACCGGCGCCGACTACGCCCTGGCCGTCACCGGCGTGGCCGGGCCCGAAGGGGGCACACCCCAGAAGCCGGTCGGCCTCGTCCACGTCGGGTGCACGGGCCCGGCGGGGACGCGCGTGCAGCGCGGTCACTACCCCGGCGACCGCGCCTCGGTGCGCGAGTTCAGCTGCACGGCGGCCCTGCACCTGTTGCGCGTGGCGCTTTCTCCATGACCGGGGGCGAACCGCCGGACGTCCTGCGCCTGTTCGTGGCACAGGAGCTCCCGACGGACACGCTGCGTGCCGTCGAGGACTGGCAGCGTGACGCCCTCGCCCCGCACGACGAGCTCCGCCTGAACCACGCCCTGCACCTCACGCTCGCGTTTCTGGGCGACGTCGACCGCGCGCGGGTGGAGGTCCTCGTCGCGGCCCTCGGCTCCGTGCGCTACGCGCCCTGCCGTCTGGAAGCCGCGGAGGCGCTGTTCCTGCCGCAGCGGGGGCCCAAACGAGTGGTCGCGCTCTGCTTGCGTGACGGCGACGGCACCCTCGCGCGCCTGCAGTCGGACGTCTCCGCGGCGCTCGCCGGCACCGGCCTCTACGAGGCTTCGAAGCGCCCTTGGCTGCCCCACGTGACGGTGGCCCGATTCCGCCGTCCGGGTCACCCATTTTCCCTGCAAAATGTGAACATCCCGGGGTTTTGTTCCGTCCGGACCGTCTTGTATAGTAGCCTCCTGGAGCGCACCGGAGCGGTGCACACTCCTCTGGCAGATTTCCCCGCGTCCTGAGCAGGAGAGGAGCGCTACCTTGGACAAGGACAAGGCCCTTGAGGCCGCCATGACACAGATAGACCGCCAGTTCGGCAAGGGCAGCGTCATGCGTCTCGGCGACCACCCCGTGAGCGACGACATGCAGTTCGTGCCCACCGGGTCACTTGCGCTCGACATCGCGCTCGGCGTGGGAGGCATCCCCCGCGGCCGCATCATCGAGATCTACGGCCCCGAGTCCTCGGGCAAGACAACCATGGTCTACCACCTCATCGCCCAGGCCCAGCGGATGGGCGGCACGGCGGCGTTCATCGATGCCGAGCACGCCATGGACCCCATCTACGCCAGGGCCATCGGCGTCGACGTGGACAACCTGCTGGTCTCGCAGCCCGACTACGGCGAGCAGGCCCTCGAGATCGCCGAGATGCTGGTGCGCAGCGGCGCGCTCGACATCGTCGCCATCGACTCCGTCGCGGCGCTCACGCCCAAGGCCGAGATCGAGGGCGAGATGGGCGACAGTTTCGTCGGCCTGCAGGCCCGCCTGATGAGCCAGGCACTGCGCAAGCTCAACGGCAGCTTGAGCCGCTCCGGCACGATCTGCGCTTTCACGAACCAGCTGCGCGAGAAGATCGGCGTCATGTTCGGCAACCCCGAGACCACCACCGGCGGCAAGGCCCTGAAGTTCTACGCCACCATCCGCCTCGACATCCGCCGCATCGAGACCCTCAAAGACGGCACCGAGGCCGTGGGCAACCGGGTGCGCGTCAAGGTCGTCAAGAACAAGGTCGCTCCGCCCTTCAAGCAGGCCGAGTTCGACATCATGTACGGCCAGGGCGTGTCCCGTGAGGGTACGCTGCTCGACCTCGGAGTGCAGCATGACGTGATCGCCAAGAGCGGCGCCTTCTTCAGCTACAACGACGAGCGTCTCGGTCAGGGCCGCGCCAACGCCCGCGCCTTCCTCAAAGAGAACCCCGACATCGCCGACGCGATCGAGGTACAGATACGCGCCAAGGCAGGTCTGCCGCCGCTCGCCGCGGCAGGAGCCCCTGCCGCCGCGGGCAAGCAAGCCGCCGGCAACAACGGCGACAGCGCTCCCCCATCGGTCGTAGACCCGGTCACCGGCGAGGTCAGCTAGCCGCCGCCGTGCCCGTCGTCACCGCGCTCCGCGCCTCGCGCCGCGGCCGCATCGCGGTGCACGTAGACGACGAGTTCGTGTGCGCGGTGAGCGAGGCCATCGTGGCACGCTGGCGCTTGCACAAAGGGCGCGAGCTCAGCCCTGAGGATCTCGGCCTGCTCGTCGCTGAGGCGACGGCCGATCTCGCCCTGGCCGACGCGTTCCGCCTGCTCGGCCATCGGGCGCGCAGCACGGCCGAGGTGCGTCGGCGTCTGCTCGCCAGGGAGCACGCGCCGGAGGCCGTCGAGGCAGCGCTACAGACGCTCATCGACGACGGCCTTCTCGACGATGCGGCGTTCGCCGCGAGCTACGTCGCGGACAAGCGGCGGCTGGCGGGGTGGGGCACGCAGCGCATCCGCCGCGGGCTCTCCGAGGCGGGTGTCGCACGGCCGGACGTCGAGGCCGCGCTCGACGGAGCCTCGGCCGGTGACCCCGACGACGCAGAGCTGCAGCGCGCCCTCGATGCCCTGCGCCGACGCGCGCCCCGGGGCGGGCGCCCCGACGATGCCGCTCGCCGCCGCGTCTACCAGCTGCTGCTCAGGCGAGGCTTCGACTCCGGCGTCGCCTACGCCGCTGTGCAGAAGTGGAGCGGGGAGGAGGTGCGGCGGACCCAGGGCACCGGCGATGAGGTCGAGCCGCCCTCACCTGACAGCGCGGACGCCTGACCGTCTTGGCCCACGTGGGCCGCAGCCGCTTCAGCGATCGAGCGGGGCCTCGGTGAACCACACTTCGAGCTCTGTGCCGCGGCGCGCTCGCCGGTACAGCCCCGAGATCAGGTACACGCCGAACGAAGCCGCGTACAGCAGGAGAGTGGCGACGATGGGCACCACGAGGCCCAGGCCGAGGCTCAAGCCGTAGTCGACCGCGTACCGAGCCACGACCCACACGGTGAACACCAGGAACGCGGCCCCTGCAAGGGTGATCGCAGGCACTCCGAAGAGCTCATAGCGGGATGCCGCCGTCTCGCGGTACAGCTCGCGGCGCACGAACGGAAAGGCCGCGCCCGTAGCGCAGGTCACGGCGAACGCCAGGATGTTGACCAGCGCCACCGTGTTGAGCGTCAGGCGCCAGTAGGGTGTGAACGCGTACACGACGCAGGGCACGACGCACATCACGCTGAACAGCGTGATCGCCTTCACCGGAGCCTTGGTGGTCGCGTTCAGGTGGCCCACCCAGCGGGGCAGGATGCGGTCCGACGACATCGCCATGAGCACGCGCGAGGCCGCGAGCGTGGGGTTGGGGGCGTTCATCCAGAAGAGAGCGTTGAGGAGCAGCGCGACCGCGACGGCGAACACGCTCGCCGCGGGCGAGACGTCGGCCCACCACAGGAACGGCACCGTGGGGAGCGGCATGGCCTCCGGGTGCTCCAGAAAGAGAAACGCTGCCGCTCCGAGCGCCTCCGGGCCCAGCTTGGCGGCCACGAGCCCGCCCAACAGCGCCGAGAGCGCACCCGAGACCAGCATGGCGCCCAGGATGATGAACACCTGGGCGCGCAGGCGGTCGGCGTCGCGCGTCTCGCCGGCCTGCTGGGTGCTCCAGCCGGCATAGACGAGCATGTAGCTCGCCAGGGGGACGATCGCGACGGTCTGCGCCAGGTACGACTGCGTGTCCGGCGCGTAGCCCAGGCTCGCCGCGCGTGCCATGGCCTCTCGGTAGACCGGCAGACTGCCCAGGTCGTGCGCGCGCAGGAGGGCGACCACCACGACACCAAGACCCACGGCCCCCGCCAGTGAGAACCATCGCTGCCACGTCGCGTACGTGGGCATGCCCAGGATGATGGGAACGGCCGCCCACACGATGACGACCATGGACAGCGCCAGCACACCCCAGGCGCTGCGCGTCCATACGGCGGCGTCCAGCAGTGATTGGGAGTCGAAGGCGACACTCAGCGAGAAGAGCAGAGGGCCGACGGCGAACGTGGCCGCACACCACCCCGACACCGCGATCCACAGGGTGCCCCCCAGCACGATGGCGGAAAAACAAAAGACCGAGCCTGTGCCGGTGGAGAGGATGCGAGCCTGGAAGTAGTACTCGCCGCCGCTCCGGGGCATGCAGGCCGCGAGGAACGCGTAGACCAGCGCCTCCGCGACGCAGAACACCACGGCGATGCCGGTGGCGACCACCCAGTCGCCGTGGGGATAGACCATGTACGCGGTGAGGAACGCGAGCGCGAAGCCCATCAGCACGTTCATGACCTGCGCGTTGTAGAGCAGCGCGTCGAATGGCGACCAGACGCGCTCTACGCGCCGGCTCGGCAGGAGGGTGACCACCAGATCCTGACCGGCCTCGGCGCCCGTCTGGCGCGTCGCGGTCAATCCAGCAGGCCCTTCCTCATGGCGACGGCGACCGCGTGGGCGCGATCCGAGACCTCCAGTGTTCGGTAGATGGCCTCGAGGTGGCTCTTGACGGTCTCGACGCTGATGAAGAGGTGGAGCGCCACCTGGCGGTTCGTCGCGCCCGCCGCCACCATGCGCAGGATCTCGAGCTCGTGCGGCGTGAGGAGGTCTTTGTCGCGGGCGCGTTGCTCGTCGCTCAGGAACGCCTTGACCACCACCTCGTCGAAGTGGCGTCCGCCCGCGGCCACATGGCGGATGGCGCGCACGAGCTCGTCCGCCGACGCGTTCTTCATCACGTAGCCGCTGGCGCCCGACTTGACGGCGCGCAGCACGATCTCGTCGTCGTCGTGGATGGTGAGCACGATGACCTTCGGCCACTCCCGGCCGTCCTTGACCAGGTGAGGGATCACCTCCAGGCCGTGCATGCCGTGCATCTGCAGGTCGAGGAGGACGATGTCGCACTCGACCCTGGCCGCGAGCGTCACGGCCTCCTCGCCGCTGGCGGCTTGGCCCACCACCTCGAGGTCGTCGCAGGCGCTCAAGATCCCCTCAAGCCCGCGGCGCACGACCTCGTGGTCGTCGACGATGACTATGCGTATCGGCGCGTCCATGACATCCCTGCTGCGCGTACCCCGCTCACCTTGAGAGCGGGACGTCGAGTGTGACCACCGTTCCGCGCTCGCGCGCGGACTCGAGCGAGAGCCGCGCGCCGATGACGGTGGCTTGCTCCTCCATCATGGCACACCCGAAGTGCGCCGCATTGCGCATGGACGTGACGTCGAACCCCACGCCGTCGTCCCGCACGCTCAGCCGCGCGGAACGGCCTGCATCGCTCTGCACTTCCTCCAGCCTGATCCAGATGTGGCTCGCTTCAGCGTGCCGGCTGGCGTTCAGGGTCGCCTCCCGGGCGACCTTGTAGACGGCCGTCGCCGTCTCGCGGTTGAGCGCGGGTATCTCCTTGACGGCGGTGTGGACGAGCGTGGACCCGTAGGCGTTGCCCAGGCGCTGGCCGAGCGCGGCGAGCGACGCCTCGAGCCCCAGCTCGTCCAGGACCGGCGGGCGCAGCTCCCAGACGATCCGGCGGGCGTCGTCCACGGTCTGCTGAAGCACCCCCACGGCCTCATCGAGGATCTCGGCGGAGGCATCCGGGTGTCGCCGCAGGAACGACTCGAGAAGATACCGCGCCCCCACGACGGACTGGATGATGTCGTCGTGCACCACACTGGCGAACGTCTGGCGCTCGTCCTGGCGTATCTCCACGATGCGGTGGGCCAGCGACTGGATCGACTCGCGGCTGTGCATCAGGTCGCGGTAGAGCCGCGCGTTGTGGATGGCGATGGCCGCCTGTTCGGCGACTTCGCCGGCCCGCGCCATGTCCTGTTCCGAGTACCGCGTGCGGCGGCCGACCGAATACAGGACAAGCGATCCGATGAGCTCGCCCTGTGACAGCACGGGCACGATGAGCGCCGAGCGCAGGTTGAGCAGGCGCCGCGCCTCGGAGTCCACACCGGCGCCGGCGATGAGGTCGTCCACGAGGATGCTGCGGCGGTCCTGCAACATCGCCGCCAGGCTCTGCCCGGTGCGGAACCGCACGCGCAGGCCTATGAGGCTGGCTGCGTCGGCATCCGACGCAGCCACCGTGACGAGGTCGCCTGTCTCGTTGTTGAGCTCGAGCAGGAGACAGCTCGAGCCGCTCACCGTGGCCACGGCGCTCATGGCGATCTCCTGGTAGGTCTCATTGAGGTCCAGACTCTGGGAGATCGTGTGCAGGACGGCCTGGGACGAGTGCAGGATGACCTGGTCCCGCTGGCTGCGTTCCACGAGGATGTGGCTGTGGACCAGGGGGCCGATGGCCTCGCACGCCGTAGCCAGGGTGCGGGCGCTCTCCAGCGCGAGCTCGCGCTCGTGTGACGTGCTCACCACCACCCACGCCGACACGGCGTGCCCGGCGAGAGCCGGTGCGAGCGCGGCGAAGCGAAACCCGCGACTCATGACCGCCTTGAGGCTCCGCTGTAAGGCGTCGTGAGGCTGGAGGACGGTGAGCTGCGGCTGCTGGGCCAGACGGACCATGGCCGGGTCGGTGAGGTCGAGATCCTCGTAGGGGTAGCCCCGCTGGCGCGTGGACCCGTGGATCGCCATCAGCCGTGCCGCCCGGCTGTCACCGCACACGAACACGGCGCCTGCGTCCATCCCCAGCGCGTCCAGAAGGTGGGGCAGGGTGGTCGAGAGGCCCTGCCTCAGGTCCCGGTCCTGGTTGAGCGCTGAGAGGATGGTCTGGCCGATGCCCGCCTGCCGCTGCAGCCGCAGCGCGGTCTCGAACACGTGGTTCGGCGTTCGTCCCGACTCGGCCTGCAGCGACAGAAGCAGGCTGCTCTTCGCGCCGCGGACGCCGGGCCGGTAGTCGAGAGCACACAACCACACACGCGCGCCGACGCGCGCGAAGAACTCGCCGGCGAGGTGGCGGCGCTCCGCGAAGGCCGCGTCCACCGACACGGCGGTGCTCGGGTCCCAGCGGCCGAGGAAGTCGTGCAGCGGCTCTCCGGCGCGCGCCTGCCACAACCGTCGGACGCGTCTGTCGGGGCACTCCGCCCTGGTGATCTCGCCGCGCTCGTCCACGTCGAGTGCGAGAAAGCAGCCTGCCCCCTGTTGGGGGGGCGCTACGGCCGTCTCAGGCTCCGTGCCGGCGCGAGTCTCCCCCGGCGCGTCGACCGGGGGAACGTCGTTCTCTTCACTGCGTCTCAGAGACCGAAGAAGCGGCACGCCACGGCTTCCGATGCGAGCCCTCATCGTTCTGGAGCGACGCCGCGGCGCTCACGCCACAGCATGGCGCGGCTCCGGCCCGGAGGGCTGTTGCTGGGGCGCAGTCCATTGTCAGTCATGGCCACGACGGATGCAACGGTTGGCCCAGATGGCGCAGCCCTACCCCCAGGCGGGTATTGCCAGCGACCCGCGCAGGTATTGTAAGCTGGCCCGCGCGGGTGGTGACGGCCGTTTCGTGGCTGCAGTAGTCTCGGACCCCAAGCCGGGATGCAGCCGGCGGTCACCGTCCACGGTCTGTCCGTCCGATGGGCGCTTGACGGTGAATCGCATCTCGCCGGTGCAGGGCTGGGAAAGCGTTCCGCCATGAACTCGCCTCAAGCGGTCACAGAGGGGGTGATGCTCTCCACTCGAGTCCTTGGGTTCTTACCTACGTCGTCAGCAAGAGTCCGGAAGGAGGAGCCACATGGCTGGACCTGGGACGAAAGCCCAGCGAGCGCGCATGACGGTCTTCGAAGCGTACGAGAGGGCCCGTAAGGGTCCCAAGTTCGATGAGGCGGTCTGGAACTTCGAGCTCATCCCACAGACCGCCAAGCGGTTGAAGGAGAAGTACGAGATCGTGATGGACAAGTCCGTCATGGTCCCAACCGATCCCGAGCTCATGACGAAGCTGTACAAGGCCGGCCTTGAGATGCTGGTCGAGTGCGGCGTGTACGTCATCGACACGAAGCGCATCATCAAGTACACCGAGGAAGAGATCCTCCTCGGCCTCGCGACGGCGCCCAAGACGTGCGTGATCGGCGAAGGCCTCCACGCGCGCCCCATGGAGTACCGCACCCACAAGGACTCGCGCCCGCCGCTGGTCCAGGGCGGTCCGACCGGCGCTCCCTGCAGTGAGCAATACTTCTTCCCGATCCACGAGTCGTACGTCAAGGAAGGCATCGTCGACTGCATCGTGGACGGCGTGCTCTCCACCGTGAACGGCTACAACCCCGCCCCCGACACGCCCTGGGAGGTCCTCGCCGGCCGCCAGGAGATCATGATGGTGCGCATGGCGCAGGCCAAGTGCGGCCGCGCGGGCATGGGGTTGTAGGGTCCCGAGACCACGCTGAACGCAGCCGCCACGATCTCTCAGGACTTCCCGGGCGGCATGCGTACCTCGGACAACCACGAGGTGTCGCAGCTGAATGAGCTGAAGACCGACCTAGGAGCGTTGCTCTTCACCTCTCATTACAGTCTCGCTGCGAACAACATCATGGTTGAGCAGATGCCGATCTTCGGCGGGTTCGCCGGTGGTCTCGAGGAGACGACCATCGTCAACGTCGCCACGCATATCAACTCGTTCGTGACGTTCGGCGGCACCTGGCACCTCGACGGTCCTGTCCACATGCGGTGGGGCATCACGACGACCAGGGAGGCCCTGGCTATCGCGGGTCACGCCATCATGGCGGTCAACTCCGTCTGGCCGATCCTGAGCGGCAACCAGTACTACACCATGGCCGGTCCCTGCACCGTCATGTGCCTCCTGGAGACGGCTGCACAGGCCATCACCGATACCGCCAGCGGTCGCGAGATCATGTCCGGCGTCGCCGCCGCCAAGGGCGTCATCACCGACAAGACCACCGGCATGGAAGCCCGCTTCATGGGCGAGTGTGCGCACGCTGTCGCCGGCATGCCGACCGAGCAGACCAACGAGGTCCTCGACGCGTTGGTGAAGATGTACGAGGGCGACTACAAGACGGCCGACCAAGGCAAGTTCTTCTACGAGTGCTACGACGTGGAGAAGGTCGTGCCCACGGACGAGTACCTCGAGGTCTACGACAAGGCTTGCGAAGTGATGAAGGGCCTCGGCGTCAAGCATCCACTCTGGTGAGACGCGCCCGGTCAGTGAACACGCCGAGTCAGAGGAGGCTCTAGGCAAATGGGAGACGCTGAGTTCATCAATGAAGCGATCGACTCGCTCCTGAACTACGACAAGGACAGGGCCGTCGACGTCGCAAACAAGGCCATCGCCGCCGGCATGGCACCAGACAAGCTGATGGCCGAGGGATTCGTGATCGGCATCCGCCAGCTGGGCGACAAGTTCGACGAGGGCGAGGTCTACCTGCCCGAGCTCATGCTCGCGGCGGCCGCCATGGAAGCTGCCATGGCGATCTGCAACGCCGCGCTGCCTGAGGGCAAGAGCGAGGTACGCGGCAAGGTCGTCATCGGCACCGTCGAGGGCGACGTGCACGATATCGGCAAGGCCATCGTCTGTGCGTACCTGCGCGCCAACGGCTACGAGGTCTGGGACCTGGGCCGCGATGTGCCGGTCGAGGACTTCGTCGACAAGGCCGAGGAGGTCGGCGCCGACATCATCGGCGCCAGCGCCCTGCTCACGGCCACCATGCGCAAGCAGTCGGAGATCGTGGCGGAGCTCAAGGACCGCGGTATCCGCGAGAAGTACAAGTTCGTCGTCGGCGGCGCGCCCTGTACGCAGGAGTACGCCGACTCCATCGGCGCCGACGCCTACGCGGCCGACGCCAGCGACGGCCTCAAGAAGATCGAGGAGCTCGTCAAGTAAGAGTTGAGCCGGCGGCAGGCCGGCAGACACACCTGCCTGGAGGGCGGCGCTCGCACCACGCGGGCGCCGCCCTTCGCCGTACAGCAGAGATTGTGCTGAGTGTCACGTTCACATAAGGCACCTTGGCGGCCCATCAGTCGCCTTCACTTGGGGAGGTAGCCGAATGAAGAGCAGATCGCACCTGCACGACGACGGAGCGGCGCCATGAGCACCCCGGACGTCGACTCCATCGTCGAACAAGCACTCGAAGCGGAAGTGCACGGCGGCAAACACGACCCGCGCATCGACAAGCTCTTCCGCCAGGACGTCATCACCATCTACGTCTTCGTCATCGCCCTGTGGCTCGTGCTCTGGACGGTGTTCTTCCTCGTCGCCAACCCTGTGATCGACGACGACAAGCTGCGCTGGCTCCTCATCGGACTCGGCGTGTTCGCCTCGATCTTCAACAGCGTCGGCATGATCTCCAACACCCGCAGGCTCAAGCACGAGGCCGTGCGCTTCTACTCGCAGGACCTGTTCTGGCAGGACGAGAAGAAGCGGCGCAAGGCCGCAGGGCTGCTGTGAGCGGGCCGTGGTTCGGGAAGGAGGCACGGAATGACTGACCTGGACAACCAGCCGCCGCAGGTCCAAGAGGAGGAGTGGGTGCCGTACAAGGGGTACGTGCCGCCCACGCAGAGCAAGGTGTGGCAGGTCATCGACGTACTGTTCGTGATCATCCTCTGCTACGTCTGCCTGCTCATCCCGATCCTGCTCACCGGCAAGATGATCGTGGGGTGACCGATGAGCCTACGTTCACTCACCCGCACCGGACGCGGCCGCAGGTCGCGCCGCGCCGCGGTGCTCCTGACCTTCGTGGTGCTTGCGGCGGTGCTGTTTCTGAGCGTCGCCGGCGGCGCCCTGGCCGCAGACGACACCGCCGTGTTCACCGAGGGCAACCCGAACGTGCAGACGGCGGAGGGCCTGGAGGCCCCCGAGCTCGACTACAACTTCGTGTGGTGGACCTTCATCCTCACCTTCGGTCTTCTGATCGTGTACTACCTCGTGATCCTCCGGATCTCCGAGACTGAGTTCAAGAAGATCGTCGATGCCCACTTCGGGCCCAAGCGCGAAGGGAGGTGACGGGGAGATGCAGGCAATCAACTACGTCATCTGGGCGATCGCCATAGCCCTGCTCGTCTGGCTCGTCTACGACGCGTTCCGCATCGAGACGACCTACGACGCCGAGCTCCTCGTCAGCTCCGTCGAAGGCGAGATCGAGAAGGAGATCCTCGACCACGCGCACCCGAGCACGCCGCCGCAGGGGGGTGCTAGCTGATGGCCGCCCACGAAGTCGCAGCCGTCGGCGGCGCCGACATCACGCAACCGAAGCGCCTGAGCCTGCTCCGCGTCCTCGGCCCCATGCACGTGTGGGCTCTGGGCGTCGGCATCGTGCTCGTGGGCGAGTTCATGGGCTGGAACTTCACCGTGGCCAAGGGCGGCGTGTTCGGCGGCCTCGTGGCCTGCTGGTTCTCGGGCATCCTGTACTCCTGCGTCGCCATGATCGACTCCGAGGTGAGCTCGACGGTGGCGTCGGCAGGCGGGCAGTACGCCCAGGCCAAGCACATCCTCGGCCCGCTCGCCGCGTTCAACATCGCCCTGTTCATCATCTTCGAGTACTGCATGCTGTCGGCCGGCGACGCCCTCGTCATCGGGGCCCTGGTCAACAGCCTCGATCCCGCCCTCAGCCCCACGCCGGTCGTCGTGCTCACCATCGCCTTCCTGGCGTGGCTGAACTACCGCGGGGTGCACACCACGCTGACGTTCAACTTCATCATCACCGCCATCGCGTTCGTCACGATCCTGATCCTGATCGCGGGGGCGGAGTTCTGGAACCCGGGCCACATCACCCAGACCGAGGCTCTCTTCGCGCAGCCGCCCGGTGGCCTCGACCCGAAGTTGCCGTACGGCTGGCTCGGCATCCTGGCGGCGCTTCAGTTCGGCATCTGGTACTACCTCGGCATCGAAGGTACGTGCCAGACGGCCGAGGAGTGCCGCTCCGCGCCGCGCGCGCTGCCGGTGGGGACCATGTCGGGTCTGATCACCCTGCTGCTGGCAGCCACGCTCACCTGGTACATCTGCACCGCACTGGTGAACTGGATCTCCCTGGGCGAGTCGGTGTACCCGCTCTACGACGCCGCCGTGAACACCGGCAAGGGCTGGCTGATGGTGATCCTCTGGATAGGGTCGCTGCTCAGCTGTCTGGCGTCGTCCAACGGGTGCATCAACGACGCCTCGCGGGCCTGGTTCGCCATGGGGCGCGACCAGTTCATCCCCCGCTGGTTCGGCGGCGTCCACCCGAAGTACAAGACGCCCTACCGCGCCATCCTGTTCCTGGTGCCGATCATGATCGCCTTCGGCTACACCGGGCTGCTCGACCAGGTCATCACCTTCTCGATCATCTCCGGCTGCCTGATCTACTTCATCATGCCGCTGAACATGATCAGGTTCCGCCGGCTCTACCCCATGGACTCGATCAAACGAGGGTACGTGTCTCCGTTCCACCCGCTACCTTCGTACGTGTTGTTCGCGTTCGTGCTGCTGACGTTCATCGCCATGTACTTCGGCTACTGGCGCAACCTCGTCGCAGCTTTGGTCTTCTACGGCCTGTGCTCGCTCTGGTTCGTGCTGCACAGGTACAAGTTCGTGGACCGCACCAAGCTCTACACGATGCCGTGGCCGCGGCCCAAGGGCTACTGAGCGAGGGGAGGACATGATGTTCGAGACTCTGCTGGTAGCTACCGACGGGTCCATAGCCGCGGAGAAGGCCGTGACCTGGGCCGTCGACTTCGCCAAACGGCACGACTCGAAGCTCGTCGTGCTCAACGTCACACCTGACAAGCGTGTGCGGCTCCAGGACCAGGAGCCCAACGCCCCGCCCGCCGGCGACGTGTCGCCGGCGGACGCCGGGGATCTCGTCTCGGACGAGGCCCTGGCCCGGGCCGAGAGGCTGGCCAAGGAAGCGGGCGTGACCTACGTGCTCGAGGAGGTCTACGGCCGCAATATCGCCGCCACCATCGCCAAGGAGGCGCTCAACGTCGGCGCCGACCACATCATCATCGGCTCCACCGGGGTGACCGCGCTGGCCACCTGCGTCCTCGGCTCGGTCGCGCAGAACGTGGTGCACTACGCGCACTGTCCCGTGACGGTGGTCAGGTAATGCGACGCCGAGGCCGCAGCCACGGCGCGGGGGAGGTGAGGACCACATGGACGTCACCCTCATCATCAAGATAGCCGTCATCGTGGCTGCGGCCCTCGGCCTCGGTTACCTGTACGTCACGTACGTCTATCGCGACCGCCACCGGACGCAGCACATGCTCGACGGCTTCCTGCCAATCCTGGAAGGGCCGACGGTAGGGAGAAGTTCCTGGGGCTACGAGCGCCTCGAGGGCGTCCTGGATGGAGACCGGGTCAAGATCGACCTGCTCCCGGACTCGCTCATCACGCGGACCCTTCCCACGCTCTGGCTCGAGGTGTGCCTGTGCCGTCCTTTCGACGCGTTCCTGTGTGTGATCACATTGTGCAACGGCATGGAGTACTTCGCCGACGAGGTCGACGAGGGCACGCTCCTCAACACGCCGAGCACCTGGCCCGAAGGCGTGAGGGTGCGAGGCAAGAGCTTCGGCAGCGTGGGGCTCCTGCGGCGCGTCGCGGACGTCGACATCGGGGCCTACCCGCACCTCAAGCTGCTGGTCTTCAGCGAGACCGGACTCAAGGTGGTCATGCGTGCCGCCCGCGGGGACGTCTCCCAATACAGGGTCATGCGGTCGGCAACCTTCGCTGAAGACTCAGTCAAACCCGAACTCGTCGACGAGACGGTCCGGCTCGTGCGCCACCTCGAGCGCGTGCTGGTACGTGGAGAGGAGATAGCGTGAGCAAGGTGCGCCGGGCCCGGCGGCCCCAGAAGCCGGCCCCCAAAGGCGAACTCAAGAAGCCGCGTCCGGTGTGGTTCGTCACGCTGCTGGCGTTCGTCCTGCCCGGGAGCGGCCAGTGGCTGAACGGCGCCCCCATCAGAGGCATGGTCATGCAGTTCAGCATGGTGCTGGGCGCGTACCTCACGTACCAGCTCACCACGCCCGAGATCTCGCCGGTCGGCCGCCTTGCCGGAGGCCTGCTGGTATGGGTCTTCTCGATCGTGGACGCCCATGGGATCGCCACCCGCAGGGTGAAGGCGTGGGCGCGCATAGAGGCGTCGCAGGCCGCCTCGCCGAACCCACCGCAGGCGAAGAAGGCCGGCGGCGCGAGCGACGGCAAGCCGTCCGGAGGCGCCCCGCGACGCATGCAGCCGAAAGGCGCCTCCCGGCGGCCGGCGACCTCGGGGAGTCACGACACCTGAGCGGTGCCGAAGGCCCGCAGGTGCAGAGCGGCCCGGGCGACGCCCGGGCCGCTCTGCGTACGCGGCCCTCACACCGCGCGCCACGTGGGACCAGGTGTGGGAGGCGCCCACCTGCGGAAGAACCGACCCACCGGCGGCAGCGGCCGCCGGCCGCAACTGACCGGGGGTGCCCATGAGCATCACGCTCTACACGCGACCCGACTGTCGCTACTGTGACGCGGCGCGCCGCTACTTGGACGAGCGCGGCGATGCCTATGAAGAGCGGGACATCAGCGCCGACGTCGAGGCCGAACGGGAGGTCATCGCCATCACCGGCGGACCCCTGAGCGTGCCGATCACGGTCGAGGACGGCGACGTCAGGGTCGGCTTTCCGTATCAATGAGGAGGGGCGCGAGGGCGTACGCGCTGGATCTTCCAGCACGACCCCGAGCGCCGGCGCGCGTGACGCGCCTGGACCCGCCACACCTGAGCTGACCGGGCGAGCCCTGCTCCATTATGGAGCACGTTCTTGATTGACTTGTCCAATCTGGTATTCTGTGCCCGGATTGCAGTCTTTTCGCATGCCCCAGAGCCCCGAAAGCCTTGACGGACACTCCGAGGCTACATACATTGTGTCGCACACGCGAGGCCGGCTGTGCCCAAACGGCATACGCCTTGTACTGAAGCTATACTTCGTGGCCTCACGAGGTGACCAGCTATCGACTCCGAACGCTCGACGCGGTACCCCCGCGAACGGCAAAGGGAGGCCCGTCCTGTGTCGACGGACCATGCGATGCGATCCACCGAGCGTGCCGCGTCACCAGGGGGCTCGTTGCCTTGGATGACCGACGACGCCCCACGCCCACCGCCCGTGCGCGGTCTGTCTCCGCGCTCTCTCACCACAATGGAGGTGTGACGCAGTGAGCAAGATCTGGACCCGAATGGGTGACGGCAACGCCGTCGAACTGACCCCAGACGAACTCCGCCAGGACATCATCGCGGCGACTGAAGACGCCGCGGACAAGGGGCACATCCCGCCCCTTGAAGAGAACGAGATCGACCACCTGTATGACCTCTTCGCGGCGCCGTACCGCATCATCGGCGTCGAGCCCGGCCATGAAGTGCCGCTGACCAAGGACGAGACGGCGTGCACCCTCGTCTCCTCGCAGCTGTCGAGTGGTTCACACCTGGCGATAAGCCGCGAAGACGCAGTCGAAGTCTTCGAGCGCGTGTTCGCGTTCGACACCATGGAGCTGGGCTGGATCGACTACTCCTTCAAGCCGGCGAAGCCCATGGTCTCTCTGGACCAGGTCTCCATCGAGCGCATCATGGCCACCACCGTGTTCCCGGTGCTCTACGGCGCCATGCCGAACATGGGCCTCTACTACACGCCGGACGGGCCGTTCACCAACCCGGCCGACCTCCTCGGCATGATGAAGGTCGAAGAGGCGCGTGAGGAGGAGATGAAGGCCGCCGAGCTCTGCATGGAAGACATGATCTTCGTGTGCGAGCGCATGAACGAGATCGGCGCCGACGGCATCGACTTCGACACCACGGCCTCCGCGGGTGACGCCGACTTCTGGTCGGTCCTCAAGACGGTCGAGCATCTCAAGGCCCACACCGACCTCGGCGTCGAGATGGGCATGTCCGGCGAGTTCATCCTCGGCATGCACGGCGAGGTCGAGTACAACGGCAAGAGGCTCGCCGGCATGTTCCCGCACCAGCAGCTGAAGTGCGCGGAAGAGGCGGGCGTCGACATCTTCGGCCCCGTGGTCAACACCAAGACCAACAAGTCCTGTGCCTGGAACGTCGCCCGCGCCGTCACGTTCGTCAAGGAAGTCTGCAAGCAGGCCACCATCCCGATCCACGCGAACGTGGGTATGGGCGTAGGCGGCACGCCGATGTTCGAGACACCGCCGATCGACGCTCTCAGCCGCGCGAGCGTAGCCATGGTCGAGATCGCCAAGGTCGACGGGTTGTAGGTCGGCGTCGGCGATCCCTACGGCATGTCCATCATGCACTCGATCGCATCTGGAATGGGTGGCATCCGCACCGCTGGAGACCTGGTGGCAAGGATGGAGCTCAATCACCGGATGAGGCTTCCCGAGGCGAAGAAGTACGTGGCCGACAAGCTCGGCGTCAGCGTGTTCGACCTGTCGGACTCCACCGTCATGCGCAACCTGCGCGAAGAGCTCAACATCGGCGTGATCGAGGCGATCCCGGGCCTGGCGAAGGGCTACACCGCCAAGGCGCGCATCGCCGATCTCCTCGACATCAAGATCAACGGCGTCGAGCGCCAGATGGCGAAGATGCCGGCTTGATGCGGGAGTCAGCGACTCTCTCGCAGGTTCAGCGAACTCTGACCCACGGAGGTCACGGGAATGGCGAATGAAGACTTCTATGCGGATGCGAAAGCCGCAATCCGCGCGTGTGACGCCGACAAGTCCGCTCAGGTGGCAACAGACGCCCTCGCGGCCGGCGTAGCGCCCGACGACATGCTGAAGCTGGGATTCATCCCGGGCATCAGCGCGATGGGCGATCTCTTCGAGCGCGGCGAGGTGTTCCTCCCCGAGCTCGTCCTCGCGGCGAACGCCATGACGGCGGCTGCTGCGGTGTGTAACGCGGCCCTGCCCGAGGGCGAGGCGGAGGCGAAGGCCATCGTCGTCATCGGCACCGTCCAGGGCGACGTGCATGATATCGGCAAGACCATCGTCGTCGCGTTCCTCAGGGCCAACGGCTACAACGTGTTCGACCTTGGTCGCGATATCTCGGGCGACAAGTTCATCGCCGCCGCGGAGGAGAAGGGCGCCGCCGTCATCGGTATGAGTGCCCTGCTCACCACCACCATGCGCGAGCAGACGCGTGTCATCGAGGCTCTCAAGGCCGCGGGTCTGCGCGACAAGTACAAGGTCATCGTCGGCGGCGGCGCCTGCACCCAGCAGTGGGCCGACAAGATCGGCGCGGACGCGTACGCCGAAGACGCCAACGACGGCATCCGCAAGATCAACGAGCTCACGGGAAACGCGTGACCGCACGTTGTTAGGGCGGGATCCCGGCGGCGCGGTGGAGCTACTCCGCCGCGCCGCCGGCGCCCTCAGCGTTCACGCACCCATTTCGCGTAGATGTTGGCAGCACGCCGGTCCATCTCCTCGGTCTCGGTCACACCGCTGCGCTCAAGCGCCTCGGCCGCACCCTTCACTCGTGCCCGGCGCAGACAGATCAGCGTGACGACAAGCAGGCTGCGCGTGCCCTTGTCGGCCGAGGGCAGCGCCTCCTCGATCGGGGGGATCACCCCTCCGCCGAGCTCTTCCAGGCCGAGTGCGAGCAGAGGGCCCACGACGGCCTCGCCGTACTCGGACGCCACGGAGATGACGTGCCGCACGCCGGCGTAGCGCATCGCCGAGATCTTCGCGCGAGCCTCCGTGCGGCCCGAGTGGACCGTGGAGTACATGCGCATGATCGTGCTCCCTCGGTCCAGCTGCATCCGTGTCAGACTGGCGCTGATGCGCGAGAGCTGCCGGTCGATCTCCTCGTTGCGGGTCCGCGTCAGTTGCTCGACCTGCTCGCTCATCGCCGCGGCCGGTCCGGCGAGGTCGGGGCGCGATGCATCCGACGCGACAACGCGCAGCAGCTCGTGGGCGGCGGGCAGGTCACGGTAGCGGGCGTAGAGGTACACGGTGTACAGAGCGCCGCGGCGGCGCACGTCGTCGTCGGCGTCCAGCTGCCCGGCGACGTCGGTGAACGTCGCTTCGCCGAGCTCGACGAGCACGGCGCCGGCCTTGCGCTGCAGGCTCTCGTCCCCGAGGCAGGTCAGCAGCGACTCCCGGCCGTTCTGACCGAGGTCGGCGAGAGCCGCGAGGATGGGCCGGCGCACGTCGCGCCTGGTGGCCGCCGCGTACAGCTGCGTGAGGCCGGCCACATCACCGGCGTCGTGAAGGCTGGTGATGTCGCTCTGGCTCGGCATCTGGTTGCTCATCGGCTCTCCCCGGGACGTTCGCTGACATGCCGGCCACACGCCGGCGACGGACAGCGTACCCGCGCCGGTCGCGCAAGGCCAGCGAGGCACCCGGCTGCGGGCGAGCCACGGCCGGGCCCATGCAAGGGTATTGACTCCTCGGGTAGACGCAAGGTACCTTGCCTCATCCTTCGGCCCGCCGCGCCCCATCGGGGGAGCGCCGGCGCGACCGACAGAGGTGTATCCCTGGTCCTGCGTGCACGGCATCCGGGGGGATCGCCGTCGCACTGGGGAGGTGGTGCCGCAACCTGAGCCGCCGGACGACCACCGGTCTCGCGCCCGGTGCCGGCCCGTTTCATGCCGGCACGTCACCGGGCCAAAGCCATGGTCCCGGGATCTCTCACACAACGTCAACGAGCAGAGGGGGGAGCAATGATAGTGGCAGCCGCGATCAGTCCAGTCTGGTACTGGGTCATCGTGCTCGGCTACATGCTCGTGCTGATCGGGATCGGCGCCTGGACGTACCGCTACCAGAAGCAGCAGAAGTCCGCGACCGACGAGCACGACGACTACTGGATCGCCAAGCGCCGCAACAACGCCCTCGTGGTGGGCTGCGCCATCGCTGCAGGCTGGTTCCTGATGGGCTTCATCACCTGGGCCATGTACAACACCTACATGTACGGCATCGGCGGCATCTGGGCCATGGTCGTACCGTGGACGGTGCTGCTGTTCTGCATGGTGATCCTCGTGCCGTGGGTACGGCGCATGAAGGCCATCTCGCAGCCGCAGATGCTCCAGCAGCGCTTCGGACTGGCTCTGCGCGTGCTCGTGAGCCCGTTCAACATGTTCTGCTTCATCATCTGGGCCGCGGCGGAGATCTGGACGGTCTCGCTGTACATGGCGTCGGCATTCGGCGTCCAACCCTGGGTCCTCTACATCGTCTTCGCCGTGCCCTGCGCCCTCTACATGGCCCTGGGCGGCTTCCACGCCGTCATCAGCGCCAACCTGCTGCAGTTCGCCATGGGCGTCACCTTCGTCACCATCATCTTCTTCGTGATGGTCTTTGAGGCGTGGGACGCCCTGCCCAGTGGCCAGAGCATGATCGACTACCTCGGGAGCGTCGTACCGGCGGGCAACTCGGAAGGCGACAGTGCGCTCACGCTCTTCAGCCTGGGCATACCGTTCGCCATCTTCTCGCTCATCGCACTCCTGCCGGGGTGGGTGATCGAGGAGGACTGGTGGCTCAAGGCGCAGTCGGCCAAGAGCACGCGTGCCGCACGGCAGGGCATCTGGGCCAACCTGAGCTACAACCTCATCTGGATCCTCGGCCTGCCGAGCCTCATCGGCCTCTTCGCCCTCGTGCTTTATCCGCCGGAAGTGCTCGACACCAAGCTGGCCGGGAACGCCTACGAGCTCATGCCGGTGTTCCTGGGTGACTACTTCCCGCCTTGGCTGCAGATGATCGTGTTCTGCCTCATGGCTGCACACGCCGTAGCCACGGTGGCTACGTTCACCAACGTGTCGGCCCTCAACATCAGCTACGACGTCCTGCAGCCGCTCGTATACCGCAAGCGCGGGTGGGGTGACGCCAGGATCGTGCTGGCCAGCCGCATCGCGTCGCTGTTGGTCGTCATCGCCACCCTGGGCGTGACGTTCCTCATCGACATGCTGCCGCAGGGCCTGTGGGACGCGTACTACCTGTCCAGCGGTGTGCTCTCTGCTGCCGTCGGCGTCTCCGTACTCTCCATCTTCTGGAAGCGCGCCAACTTCGCCGGTGCTTTCGCTGCGTCGCTCGTCGGTGGCGTCACCACACTCGTGCTGTTCATCGTGGAGAAGTACGTCTGGGAGTACGACTGGCCGATCCCGATCCCGGATTCCATGGTCGCTACCGGCTACGCCTACGCGGTGGTCGGCGTGATCCTCGCCATCATCACCCTGGTCGTGGTCACGCTGCTGACGCCCAAGCCGCCGCAGATCAACCTCGACTCCATCTCGGCGCAACCCGTTGACGATCACGCCGAGTTCTTCGCCGGCGTGCGTGAGACGTACTGAGCCGGGTCGGCGAAGGCCACTTCAGGCAAGAGAGGACGGTCAGCATGGCATACACAATCGTGGTGGGGTACGACGGGTCCGAGCCGGCCAAGAAGGCGCTGGCCGCGGCCATCGAGTTCGCCAAGACCACACCCGACGCCGAGATCGTGGTCGTCTGCGGCCAGGACCGCAGGCCGGGGTACTTCTACTATGACGACCAGCCACTGTGGAAAGAGGCCATCAAGCTCGACCAGATGTGGGAGCACATGGAGGCCAAGATCGAGGAGGACCTCCAGGAAGCGGTGAAGGTCGTCCAGGACGCAGACGTGAAGGCGACCGCTGCCTGCGGTCGCGGACGGCCGTCTTCGATCGTGCTGAACGTGGCGCGAGAGACCGGCGCCCGCCTCATCGTCGTGGGCACACACGGCTCCGGCAAGGACGAGGAGACCACGGTGATGGGCTCCACGACGACGGAGCTGCTTCACCAGACGCACGTGCCAGTGCTGGTCGTGCCTCACTGACCACCGTGCGCGCCTGACGCGCACGGAGTGCCCGGCCGCCGGCGAGTCTCTGGCTCGCCGGCGGCCGGTAGTACGGCCCGGCCCGGGCCGTGGAACATACGGGGAGAGTCGCGACCGGCGGCCGTCCGGGGGCTCGTTCGTCTGAGCCCGGAGGTCCACCGGTCGTGTCCCCTCTTAACATCCTTGGGGGAGTCGGTGACCTTCGACGAATTCGCACTCATGCTCACAGCTGGGCCCAGGGCCAAGCTGCGGGCGGAAGTCTCCCTGGAGGACCGCGAGCGCATCCTGCGCTCCCTCATGGGCCGCCTTCCCGTCATGGTCTACCGCTGCGCCGACGACGCCCAGTGGACCATGGAGTTCGTGAGCGCCGGAGCAGAGGAGATCACCGGCTACAAGCCGGAGGAGCTCGTTGGCAACGCCCGGCTGGCGTACACCGACCTGGTGGTGCCGTGGCACTACGAGGGCGTCTGCCGCGACATCCAGCACGCCATCGAGAAGCACAACGCGTGGACGACGTCCTACCCCATCATCACCGCGTCAGGCGACCGCAAGTGGGTGTGGGAGCGCGGTGTGGCCGTGCTCGACGACGCCGGGGAGGTGATAGCGCTTGCAGGGATCATCATCGACATGACCGTGGAGCGCGAGGCCGAGGAGTCACTCGAGCTCGCGCTCGCCGAGTGGCGCCAGGTGTTCGACGCCATGGACGACGCCGTGATGGTCCTGGACGGCGACGGCGAGGTGCTGCGAGCCAACGCGGCGGCAGCGGCTCTCAGCGGACTCGATCAGGCCGAGATGGCCGGGCTCAAGTGCTCGGACGCGCTGCAGGAGCTCTGCGGCCAGGCCCAGGGCATGTGTCCTCGCGACAGGGTGCTGCTGTCGGGGCGGACGGAGATGACCTACGTGGAGCACGAAGGCAGGCTGCTTCGCCTGACGTTCAAGCCGACCCCGGTCATGGACGGACGCGTCAACGGCGGCTTGTACGTCGTGAGCGACGTCACGGACGCCGTCCGGGCACGGCCGCAGGACGCACCGGGTACGTCCTACGTGTGAGACGCGGCGGGCGCCGCCCGCCGCGCGTCTGCACCGGCGTCAGGATGCTGAGCGTCTGAGGAGGTCGGCCGCACTCGCGAAGAGCCATTCGGTGCGGGTGCGACACGTGACTATCGTGGCCAGGTCGAGCTCGCCCGGCAGCTCTTCGTCGACGAACGCGGCCGCAAGGTCCTTGACGCGGATCGGCTCCTGGCCGCCCCTCTCCATCTCGGCCAGTTCCATCATCACGGCCACGCCCTTGCCGTCCCACTCATTGGGGACCACTGCGCACGAGAAGACGAAGGGGTGACCGTCGAGCTCGTATTCCTGGATCTCCCGCCGGCGCGCCAAAGAGACGGGATCGGTTGCCGGGTCCCCGCTGCGAACCAGCCACTCGCTCATCGTGTCCTCCCGCTCGTTCGCTCGGCGCATCGCCCGCCTCGAGTGCCAGTGTGGAAGTGCGAGAGCGGAATCTTGTGCCGTTCTGGCGAATTCAGTGCCCTGTGGGGCCTTATGCGGTAGAGTACTGCGCAACAGGGTGCGGGAAGCGGCAAAACAGATGTTCACTGTGTCCATCTATAAGCTACGCACTAGGCCATAACAAACAACATTGAGCCTTGATGCAGGGGTCGCGTATCTCCTATAGTCGCGCTCACCACCGTCCATAACGGCGACACATCGAGAAGGCTCTGTGTACTGTCTGGGTGCACGGCCTTTCTCATCGCACGTTGTCACACTCCGGGCTTCGGCCCACGCGTCGACCATGACGGGCCACGTTCCCACCGTCGACTGGATCGTGGCGCGAACCGCGCTCAAGGGAGGAGGCGGGATGACGAGATGAGGGCGAGCCCACGAGGCCCTGCGGCCGGGTTCGCCCAGAACCGCTATCTGCAAAGTGCGTAAGAAGGAGGCGGAATGATTCGAAGTCAAAGGTCAGGCATCAACCACCAGGGCGGCATCGGCATCGATGTCTTCAGCGAGGATGAGAGGCAGGCCATCCACTGGGGCACCGTCGAGGTGCTCGAGACGGCCGGCATCTGGGTGGAGGACGACGAGGCCCTCGACCTGTTCGCCGACGGCGGCTGCAAGGTCGACCGCTCGACGCGCAAGGTGCGGATCCCGCAGCACGTGCTCGAGGAGTGCATCAGTTGGGCGCCCTCCACGGTCACCCTCTGCGGCCGCGACCCCGCCAAGGACCTCGTCATGGAGGGCCGGCGGGTCGCGTTCACCAACTTCGCCGAGGGAGTGAAGGCCGTCGACCTGTACGACGGCAAGCTTCGCCCGACCACCAAGAAGGACGTCGGCGACCTCGCCCGTCTCGTCGACGCGCTCTCCGACATCGAGGTCTACACGATCGCGGTGACGGCCACCGACGTGCCCCCGGAGGTCGCCGAGGCGCACCTCATCGAGCAGTCGTTGCTGAACACGACGAAGCCCATCTGCAGCCTGGCCCTCGCCCATCACGGCGCCCGCCTCCACATCGACGCCGCGGCCGCCGTGGTCGGCGGCCACGACAAGCTGGCCGACCGGCCGATGCTGCTCTTCCTCAGCTGCCCGGTCAGCCCGCTCAAGCTCATGGGCGAGTTCAGCGGGTGCATCATCGAGGCGGCCCGCGCCCATCAGGTCGCGATGCCGCTATCGATGGCCATGTCAGGCGGCTCCGCCCCGGTCACCCTGGCCGGCACCATGGTCACGCACAACGCCGAGGTGCTCGCCGGCATCGTCCTGGCGCAGCTCGCCGAGAAGGGCGCCAAGTGCGTCTACGGCACCTCCACCACCGCCTTCGACCTGCAGCGCGCGGCCGCGACCGTGGGCACCCCGGAGCTCGGCCTCATCAGCGCGGCCGTGGCCGAGATGGGCCGCTACTATGGCCTGCCGACCTACGGCGCCGGGTTGTAGAGCGATTCCAAGCTCGGCGGCGACGCCCAGGTCGCGCACGAGAAGACCGTCACCGGCCTCCTGCCAGCGTTGGGAGGGCTCAACCTGATCTATGGAGCCGGGATGATCGAGTCGGGCGTCACCATCGACTACGGCACGCTCGTCATGGACAACGACATCGCCCGTATCTGCAAGTACGTCCTGCGTGGCATCCCCACGAACGACGCGACGCTGATGGTTGATGAGATCATCGAGGTGGGGTCCGAGGAGGACTTCCTCTCGAGGATGAGCACCCTGAAGCTGATGCGTGAACACCAGTCCAAGGCCGGCAACATCGACCGCCGCGTGCGCGAGGAGTGGGAGATGGACGGCGGCAAGGACATGTACAGCCGCTGCAACGAGATGGCCAAGGAGCTCGTCGAGAGCCACACGGTTCCCGAGCTGCCGAGCGACGTCAAGGACCAGATCAGGGCCATCGTCGTCAAGGCCGAGAAGGACGCTGGAGTCGCCTGAGAGCTCAGCGCTCCGCAACGAACGCACGACGTGGAGGACATAGGATCCTATGGCAGACTTTGACTCTCTCAAGCAGATGATCGTCGACGGCAACGACGCCGCCACGGCCGCCACCCAGGCGCTCGTGGACGGCGGCGCCTCCGCCCGCGATATCCTCGACAGCGCCCTGCTTCCCGGCATGGACATCGTCGGCGCGCAGATGAAGAGCGGCGACAAGTTCATCCCCGAGGTGCTGCTCAGCGCCCGCACCATGCAGGGCTGCCTCGACATCATCAAGCCGCTTCTTGGTGAGGGCGGCGGCTCCCTCGGCACGGTCGTCATCGCCACCGTCGAGGGCGACATGCACGACATCGGCAAGAACCTCGTCGCCATGCTGCTCAGCGGCGCCGGCTTCGAGGTCGTCAACCTCGGCAAGGGCATCACCTGCGCCGACATGGTCGCCGCCTGCAAAGAGCACGACGCCGACATCCTCGGCATGAGCGGCCTGCTGACCACCACCATCCCCAAGATGCCCGAGACCATCCAGGCCCTCAAGGACGCCGGCCTGCGCGACAAGGTCAAGGTCATCGTCGGCGGCGCCCCGGTCAGTGCCGAGTGGGCCGCCGAGGTGGGCGCCGACGCCTACGGTGCCAACGCGTCCCTCGGCGTCGAGAAGTGCAAGGAGCTCATGGGCTGAGTCCCAGCCCGTGAGGGCGGCCTCGCCGCCCTGGATGAGCTGCGTGACGGGGAGCGCCCCCGCCGCCTACCCGGCGGCGGGGGCGCTCCCTTGTCGTCCGCCTCCCCCGAAGCCACGAAACCCTGTTGACGCGCGCCGAGACCGACGTATGGTTCGTTGTACAAAGGGCAGGGGCCCACGCCGGGCCATGGACACAAGGAGGATGCGACAGCCGAAGCAGACAAGGGACCCGGCCCCGCACGGTCTCGGCGACATGTCAAGGGCCCGGATGGGCACCGACGCCCTCAGCGCCACCAAGGGCCAGGCGCCAGAGTGAACGTCAGGCAGCGTACGCACGGGGGAGAGCATGGCACAGAACGACTACCTTGAAGGGTACTCAGAGGAGTACAAGGCATCCCGGATGAACACGAACATGCGCCGCGACCTGAGCTGGGTCGGCGCTTTCTTCGTCGCCGCCGGAGTGCCCGCGCTGGTCCTCTTCCAGATGGGCGGCGTCTCCGGCATGACCGGGGCGGTTGCAGCGCTCGTCTGGACGATCTCGGTCCTCATCGGCTTCGTCGACGCGTTCACCTACGCGGAGATCGCCGGGCTGCACCCCAAGAAGTCAGGCGGCACGGCCGTCCACGGCGCCACCGCCTGGATCCGCTACATCCGCCCGACGGCGGCCATCTCGCTGTGGTGCAACTGGCTGGCGTGGACACCGGTGCTCGCCATCGGCGCCGGCCTCGGGGCCTCGTATCTTCTGTCCATCTTCTACGCACCCGACTCCACGATCATGACGTGGCAGTGGACCATTGCCGACCTGGGCTTCCTCAAGGACGGCCTCACGCTGCGTATCAACGCCGTGTTCATCGTCGGCGCCGTCATCATCCTGGCCGTCTGGAACATCCAGCACTACGGCATCCTGCGCACCGCGCGCGTACAGACGATCCTCACCATCGGCGCCGTCACGCCGCTGCTGGTGCTCTCGATCGTGCCGCTGGTCACCGGCGACGTCGTGATGAGCAACTTCTCGCCCTTCACGCCCGTCAACGGCGCCTGGGACATCACCGGCTGGGAGTTCTTCCTCGGGGCCCTCTTCATCTGCGCCTGGACGACCTACGCCTTCGAGACCGCCGTCTGCTACATGAGTGAGTTCAAGAACCCGGCGAAGGACATGTCGAAGGCGATCATCATCTCCGGCCTGTTCTGCATCCTGTGCTTCACGCTCATCCCGTTCGTGTTCCAGGGTGTGCTCGGCACCGAGTACATGCTGCAGGCCGACGTGATCTCCGGTGCGGCGGTGCCCCAGGCCTGGGCCGACGTCGTGAGCGCCGGCAGCTTCCTGACCAACGTCATCATCGTGCTCCTGTTCTTCACGGTGGTCGTCGCGATCATGACGGCCATGTCCGGCTCGTCGCGCACGCTGTTCCAAGGCGGGCAGGACGGCTGGCTGCCCAAGTACCTGTCGCACCTGAACAACCACAAGGTGCCCACGTACGCCATGTGGACCGACCTCGGCGTCAACCTCGTGCTGCTGCTCATGTCGGACTACCTGTTCGTGCTGGCGGTGTCCAACTGCAACTACATGATCTTCAACTTCCTGAACCTGAACGCAGGCTGGATCCACCGCATCGACAACGCCAAAGTGCCGCGGCCGTACAAGGCGCCGCTGCCCCTGTTCGTGCTCGGCGCCTGCTTCGCCTACTTGAACGCGTTCCTCCTCGGTGCCGGCGCGAACGCGTGGGGCTCGGGGACGCTCCTCATGGGCTGGATCACGGCGCTCATAGCACTGCCGTTCTTCTACTATCGCCACTACGTGACGGACAAGGGCCAGTTCCCCAAGCACATGTGGGACGACCTGCTGCTCGAGGGCGAGACGGAGCTCGGGCCGACGAAGGCCGGCATCAAGCCGTACATCGCGGTGGCCGGCGGCCTGGCGTCCATGGCGCTCGGCTACGTCATCTTCTGGGTCTGAGGCGAGGTGGCAGTGATGGCATACAGCATCGTGGTGGGCTACGACGGTTCCGAGCACTCGGTGAGGGCGCTCGACGCGGCCATCGAGTGGGCGAAGCTCCGTGGTGACGCCGAGATCATGGTCGCCTGCGCGCAGCACCGTTCGGCGCCGGGCGTGGGGTTCCGCGGCCTCGACTTCGGCGTGGAAGAGATGTGGGACAAGATGCAGGTCCGCATCGAGGCGGAGCTCGATGAGGCCGCGGCCCGTGTGAAGGCGGCCGGCATCGCGGTCGCCACGGCCTGCACCCCGGACCGCGCCGACGAGAGCATCATCAAGATCGCCCGCGACACGGGCGCGCAGCTCATCGTGCTCGGCGTCAAGGGCGCGGGTTCTGTGGAGAAGCAGCGCACTGCCGTGGGCTCGACCACGACGCGCGTGCTCCAGGAAGCGGGCGGCATACCCGTGCTGGTCGTCTAAGGGCGCGACACCCCGCGCCCGCAGCGTTCGAGGCCGCGGCGAAGCCCAGCTCTACCGGGCTTCGCCGCGGCCTCCGGCGTCGCGGTCGCCGTTCTCCACGGACTCTTCGTCGTCGAGATCGTCGTCCTCGTCGTCCAGCAGCCCCCGCGCGTCAAGCCACTCCACCACGTCGCGCGCCCGCTGGGCGACGTCCTCGTGAGGGTCTTCTGCGAGCCACCTCAGGCCGTCGCCTGCCGGAGCGCCGATGCGCTGCAGACACTCGAACGCGAGGATCTGGAACAGGACCCTGACCCGCTCGTCCCCGTACTCGTCAAAGGCTCGCACCGCCGCCACGAGCGGGTCGACGGCCGGCTCGCCGAGCTTGACGAGGACGACGACGCACTGATCCAGCATCTTGATGCTACGCTGCGGCAGCATCTTGCGGCGGCCGACGGCGTGATCCTGAGCCCAGACGGCGGTCTCGTAAAGGTACTCCACGAGGGCCGGCACGTCTTTGCGTAGCGACGCCAGAGCCGCGCGACCGACCTTGGGCTCCTTGGTGTACAAGGCCCAGTCCACCAGGCGCGGAAAATCGCCCTTGCGCCTCATCTGCTCGAAGTCCGGGCCGTCGAAGATGCCCACATCCACCTCCACGGCGATCCCCTGAGGTCCGTCGCCGCGCTCGCAGTGTACCGGCGCCCTGACCGGCACGCCAGTGAGGTATACACCCTCAGCGCCGGCCGGCGGGGCGGCAGTGGCGACGTCCCGGGCGTACCATGGATGCGAGAGAGGCGGAGACCGCGAGCCGCGTTTGACGCCAAATACCCCCATAGGTATGTTGTCCCACAACCGCACGAGCGCTACCGAAGAGAGGAGAGGGCATGCAAGGCCGCGTGGACATCGAGGCCGGGATCTGCCTCCACAAGACCTCGGCCGTGGCTTCCACGGACGACATGCGCATGGTGACCTTCAGCATGGAGACGACCTGCGCCAACATCGAGCGCCTCATGGAGATCGTGGCCAACGGCGAGGCGTTCGACGCGTACCACGAGATCGACACGCGCGTGGAGAGCGACATCGTCGCGGCGGGGAAGACGGCGCGCGTCTGCACCGACTGCGTCGTCCCCGTCTCGCTGCTCAAGGCCATGCGCATCGCCGCGGGACTGGCGATGGTCAAGGACGTACATGTCTCCGTGGTGGAGGGCGACCAGCCGGCTCAGAGCTGACGCCCGCGCCGGTCTGTACGGCGGAGGGGGCGCCCGCGCTCCTTCCTGGCCTTGCCAGCGCTTGCCGGGCGGCCCACAATACGCTGAAGCGCGAGCCACAGGGATCGGGTACCTGAGGCGCTCCGTCCCTGAGGCTCGCGCTCGTTCGTCCCCGGCCAGGAGGAGTGAGGATGACGCCCGACGTCACAGCCGATGCCGCAGCCATGAAGGAGGCTTGGCGCGCCGCCGCCGCCGAGCACGGGTTCGAGCTCTTCGGAGCTGTCTCAGCCGAGGTGTTGGCCGAGGTGCCGTTTCCGCCCAACCGCTGCCTGGACGTGCCGGAGGGCTTCCTGCCGGGCGCGCGCAGCGTGCTCGTCCTCGGCATGCACATCTGGGACCCCATGCAGAACGCCGTGGTCACCTCGGTGCTGCCCGATGGCGCCATACCCTTCGACGACGTGCCCGGCTCGCAGTACTACAACATGTACTACGAGCTTACCGAGGCGCGTGCGCACCGCTTCTCCGAGACCGTGCGTGAGGCGGGCTACCGCACGGCCGTCACGCACTTCGTCCACGCCAAGGCAGCCGCCACGCTCGCGGGCCTCGGCTGGGTCGGCAGGCAGACGCTCGTGCTCACGCCCGAGCTCGGCCCGCACGTACGCTGGGCCTGCGTCGTGACCGACGCCGTGCTGCCATACGACGAGCCCTTCACGGATGATCTGTGCGAGGGGTGCCCCGACCTGTGCATCAAGGCCTGCCCGACACAGGCCATCGCCCCTGGGCCGTCCAAGGGGGTCGAGCCCGGCAAGAAGGTCGACTTCTGGAAGTGCATCGTGCCGCAGGAGATGCTGGCCGAGCCCAACAAAGCCTGGGAGAAGTGGGCCGGCCACTACTCGGAACGCGGCAGCCACGAGTGCCTCATCTGCCTGGACGCCTGCCCTGTGGGCAGGGAAGAGCACGAGCGACGCGTGGCCGCGTACCGCACGAAACCGACGGCCTGAGCGGCCCGTCGGGGCGGCGCCGGAGGTCGTCAGGACCTCCGGCGCCGCCCCCGATGAGCCAATGTGACATCGTCAAAGCCTGCGCTTTGCAGCGAATTGACTTTGTGAGCGTGCATCACCTACTATCCTCGTGCGCGTCGCGTGCGCGTGCTTTGTGTCTTACATTCTCGCTCTTGCATAGCGATACGAGCGGTGCTCAGGCGCCGATTGGCTGAAACCACCGAGACAGGGGTCAATTTGGGAGCTTTGGGAGGTTGCACTACCTGATCCATCCGTCCCGACCCCTGGACGTCGACAGCTGAGACCTATCTATCGTGTGCACGAGTGAGTGCGGCACTGGCCGGGCGCGTCGCCCGGCCTTTTTCGTGCCGCGTGACCTGCGAAGAGATAGGACGTGATGATGATTGCCGTGTACATCGTGGTGGGCCTGGCGGTCGGCTTCGCGGTCGGCTACCTGGTCCGCCGCAACCTCGCCTCCAGCAAGCTGGCGGGGGCAGAGCGAGAAGCGGAGCGAACGCTACGCGAGGCCAGACGTGAGGCGGACACCCTTCTGAAGGAGGCGCGCCTCGAGGCCAAGGAAGAGGTGCACAAGGTACGCAGCGAGGTCGAGGCAGAGCTGCGTGACCGGCGGGACGAGATCGCGAAGACCGAAGCACGCGTCCTGCAGCGCGAGGAGCAGCTTGACGCCCGCGCCGCCGAACAGGACCGTCGCGAGCAGTCCCTGCGCGACCGCGAGGCGAACTCGCAGCGCCTCGCCGACGAGCTGCAACTCGCCCACGACGAGGCCATGATCCAGCTCGAGCGCATCTCAGGCCTGAGTGCCGCGCAGGCCAAGGACATGCTCCTCAAACAGACCGAGGACGAGGCCCGCCACGAGATGGCCAAGCTCATCCGCCAGGTCGAGGAGGAGGCGCGCCGCGAGGCCGACCGGCGCGCCCGCAACGTCCTTTCGCTGAGCATCCAGCGCACGGCCGCCAACCACGTGGCCGAGACCACCGTCTCCGTCGTCAACCTGCCGTCGGACGACATGAAGGGGCGCATCATCGGCCGCGAGGGTCGCAACATCCGCACCCTCGAGAACATCACCGGCATCGACTTCATCATCGACGACACGCCCGAGGCCGTCGTGCTCTCCGGCTTCGACGGCGTGCGCCGCGAGACCGCCCGGCTCACCCTCAGCAAACTCATCACCGACGGGCGCATCCACCCGGCGCGCATCGAGGAGACCTACAACCAGGCCAAGGCCGAGGTGGAGGCCGCCATGGAAGAGGCCGGTGAACAGGCCTGCTTCGACACCAACGTGCACGGCGTGGCGCCCGAGCTCGTCAAGGTCCTCGGGCGCCTCAAGTACCGCACCAGTTACGGCCAGAACGTGCTCAACCACTCCATCGAGGTCGCGCACCTCGCCGGCATCATGGCCGCGGAGCTCGGCGCCAACGTCAAGATCGCCAAACGCGCCGGCCTGCTGCACGACATCGGCAAGGCGGTCGACCACGAGGTCGACGGATCGCACGCCGACATCTCCAATCAGCTCTGCAAGAAGTACCGCGAGTCGCAGAGCGTGTGCCACGCCATCCAGGCGCACCACCAGGACATCGAGCCGCAGACGGTCGAGGCCGTGATCGTCCAGGCCGCGGACGCCATCTCGGCGGCCCGCCCGGGGGCGCGCCGCGAGTCGCTGGAGAACTACATCCAGCGCCTGGAGGCCCTGGAGCACATCGCGGAGAGCAAGAAGGGCGTGGAGAAGTGCTTCGCCATGCAGGCGGGGCGCGAGGTGCGCGTGATGGTCAAGCCCGCCGAGATCGACGACGACACCACGGTGCTGCTGGCTCGCGAGATCGCTCGCGACATCGAGGACCAGCTCGACTACCCGGGGCAGATCCGCGTCACCGTCATCCGCGAGAGCCGGGCCGTCGACATCGCGAAGTAAGGCGCGCCGTCGGCGCGCCCATCGCGAGAGGCCACGATGAGCGGCACGTACTACCTGCGCTCGTTCGGGTGCCAGATGAACGAGCACGACGCCGAGCGCATCCGCGCGCTCCTCGAGGGGCGCGGCCTCGAGCAGACGGCCGCGCCCGACGACGCCGATGTGCTCGTGTTCAACACGTGCACGGTGCGCAAGAGCGCGGACGACCGCCTGGCCGGACACCTGGGCACCGCGGCCCGGCTCAAGCGGGAGCGCCCGGGCCGCATCGTGCTCGTGACCGGCTGCCTGCCGCAGGCGGAGCAGGCAGGCTTCTTCGCGCGCTTCCCGTTCGTGGACGGAGCCCTGGGGCCGCAGAACCTGCACCGCCTGCCCGAGCTTCTGGATGTGGCCGTGGAGCCCGCCGGCCGGCCGGTCGGGTTCTTCGACGACGGACCGGCGATGAGCGGCGACCTGGCCGCGCGGCGCGAGCGCCCGTACCAGGCCTGGGTGCAGATCATGAGCGGCTGCACCAACTACTGCTCGTACTGCATCGTGCCCTACGTGCGCGGGCCCGAGCGCAGCCGCGAGCCGGAGAGGGTGGTGGCCGAGGTGCGCGACCTCGTGGCCGACGGTGTGCGCGAGGTCACCCTCCTCGGCCAGAACGTCAACTCCTACGGGCTTGACCTGCCGGCGGCGGGGAGTGGGGAGGCGCCGGACTTCCCGGCTCTGCTCCGCGCCCTCGACGAGATCCCCGGCCTCGGCCGCGTGCGTTTCATGACGTCACACCCCAAAGACCTCTCCGACGGTCTGGTGCGCGCCATCGCCGAGCTGCCGAGCGTGTGCGAGCACGTGCATCTGCCGGCGCAGTCGGGAGACGATCGCATCCTGGCCGCCATGAACAGGGGCTACAGCGCCGCCGAGTACCTGGGCCGCGTGCGCGCGCTGCGCGAGGCCGCCCCCGACCTCTCGCTGACCACCGATCTCATCGCCGGCTTCCCCGGCGAGACCGAGGTGGAGTTCGAGCGCACGCTGCAGCTGGTCCGCGAAGCCGCCTTCGACGCCGCGTTCACCTTCGTGTTCTCGCCCCGGGACGGCACGGCCGCTGCGACCTTGCCCCATCAGGTGCCGGATGACGTCAAGCGCGACCGCGTGGAGCGCCTCATCGCGCTCACCCAGAAGCTGGCTCTGGCCTCGCGCACGCGCTGGGTCGGACGCCGCGCCGAGATCCTCATCGAGGGTGCCAGCCGGGACGGCCGGCTGCTGCGTGGGCGCACCCGCCAGAACGTCACTGTGAACGTCGACGGTGCTGCGGAGCCCGGTGCTATAGTGGAGACACGCATCACCGCGGCGACCTCGACCACGCTGCGCGGCACGATCTGACGGCGGACGCAGGAGGTGCCCACCATGCAGGGCTGCATCTGTCCCCACCCTCCGTTGCTCATTCCCGAGGTCGGCGGCTCTTCCATCCGCAGGGTCGCAGCCACGAAACAGGCCCTGGAGCGACTCGCCGAGCTCGTCGGGGAGCCCGAGACCGCGGTCGTCATCTCGCCGCACACCGACGGGTACGGCGACGCCCACGTGGTGCGCACGGCGCCCAGGCTGCACGGTGACTTCGGGCGCTTCCGCCGTCCGGAGGCCGCCTTCAGCTACGACAACGACCTCCCTTTCGCGGAGTTGCTCCTGGCCCTCGCCGGTGACTCGAAGAAACTCCGCGTCGTGCCCGACGACGGCGACGTGCTCGACTGGGGCGTGCTCGTGCCGCTCAGCTTCCTGCGGGTGCAGCGCGTCGTCTCTCTCTCCATCGTCAGCTCCTACAGCGAGCACCGCGCTCTGGGCCAGCTCGTGCGCAGGTGCGCGGAGGAATTGGGACGCGACACGCTGTTCCTCGCTTCGGGCGACCTCTCGCACGCCCTCACGCACGACGCGCCGGCGCCGTACGACCCGCGCGGCAAGCTGTTCGACGACGAGGTCGTGAGACTGATGCGCAGCGGCGACTTCGTCGGCCTGAGCATGATGGACCCCATCCTGCTCGAAGGCGCAGCCGAGTGCGGCCTGCGCAGCTTCATCACCCTGGGAGGCTTTCTCGGCGACGACGCCACAGCCGACCCCAAGGTCCTGAGCTACGAAGGACCGTTCGGCGTGGGGTACCTCGTGGCCCACTTCGGCAAGCCGCCGGTCACGGCCGAGCCGGCTCCGTGAACAGGCACGCCGGCGAGGGAGAAGCCCACGGCGGATCCCTCGGCGACGAGCGCGTCGAGGGCCCGGCCGACTACGCGCGAGCCTGCGTGGCCGCGCACGTCACCGGCAGACGCGTGCCGGAGCCGCCGGACCACCCGCTGTACGGGCGTCCGGCGGCCTGCTTCGTCTCGCTGAAGGAGCACGGTGACCTGCGCGGATGTATCGGGACGCTGGAACCGGCCGAGGCGTCGCTCGGCCGGGAGATCGTGCGCAACGCCTACTCGGCGGCACTGTGCGACCCGCGCTTCTTCCGCGTGCGACCGGAGGAGCTCACGCTGCTCACCTTCTCGGTGGACGTGCTCAGCCCCAGCGAGCCGTGCGCGCAGGCCGACCTCGACCCGAGAGCCTACGGCGTCATCGTGCGCTGCGGGAGCCGGCGCGGCGTGCTGCTGCCGGACCTCGAGGGCATCGACGCCGTCGAGCAGCAGGTCGCGATCGCCCTGCAGAAAGCCGGCATCCTGCCCACTGAGCCGTACGACATCGAGCGGTTCACCGTCGCACGCTACCGGGAGGGCGACCCGCCGCGGGCGGACGACGCGGCGTGACCCGGCCCGGCGCCGGCGAGAGCCCTGTGGTCGAGGCGCCACCCGTCCTCGCACTGTTCGGGGCCACGGCGCTCGGCAAGTCGGCCGTCGCCGACTGTCTCGCCGCGCACCTCGACGCAGCTATCGTCGTGGCCGACTCCATGCAGGTCTACCGAGGCCTCGCCATCGTCACCAACCAGCCTGCTCCTGACGCCCTGCCGCAACGACATCTCGTGGGCTTCGTGGCGCCGCAGGCCGAGTGCGCGGTTGCGGACTACGCGCGGAAGGCGCACCGGGTCATAGACGCTCTCCGAGCCGAAGGCAGGGCAGTCATCGTCGAGGGTGGCTCCGGTCTCTACGTGCGTGCGGCACTCGGCGACCTCGCCTTCTCCGAGGCGCCGGAACCGGCCCTGCGGCGCGCGCTGGAGGAGCGCTGGAAGAGCGATCCCGGCAGCGTGCTCGACGAGCTCAGGCTCCGCGACCCGCGGACGTATGCGCGCGTGGACGTCGCGAACCCGCGGCGCGTGGTCCGCGCCCTCGAGTCCGTGCTGCTGCGCGGCGGCCCGCTGCCGTGGGACGCCGGCACGCACCTGTGGAGGGCGGGGGAGCGCTACCCGCACGTGCTCGCCGCGCTGGTCCCGGACCAGGATCGCGCGGCGCTGCGCGAGCGCATCGACAGGCGCGTCGAGGAGATGCTGCGCCGCGGCGCCCTGGAGGAGGTCCGCGCCGCTCGCGAGGCGGGGCCGTTCTCGCGGACCGTCGAACAGGCCATCGGCGTCCGCGAGCTCTGCGCCGTCCTCGACGGCGAGCTCTCCCTTGAGGACGCGGCGGCGCGCATGAAGACCAGGACCCGGGCCCTGGCGCGCCGTCAGCTCACCTGGATGCGCAAGCTGCCGGAGGCCGCCCTCGTGCCTGCGGCGGAGCGGCCTCCCGAGCAGGTGGCCGCCGCGGTACTCGCTCTGCTGCCACGCGGTGCGTGATAAGATTCGCGCTCCGGCGCGCCGCGACCGCGGCGGCCTCTTCGCACAGGGGGTCGGGCGAGTGACGCCAGCATGGCAGGGCCTGGGCAAGGTCCAGTTCTCCAAGTGGCAGGGCCTCGGCAACAACTACATCGTGATGCACGAGGAGCAGCTCCCGTTCGAGCTCACGCCCCAGCGCGTCCGTTTGCTGTGCGACCGCAACGTGGGTATCGGCTCCGACGGCATCATGCTCATCGGGGAGCAGACCGGAGAGGCGCGCTGGAAGGTCCGCATCTTCAACCCCGACGGCAGCGAGGCGGAGATGTGCGGTAACGGCGTGCGCATGGTCGCGCGCAAGTTGCAGATGGAAGGGTCCATCGTCGACACCGTCGTCCTCGAGACGGCTGCGGGTGAGATCGTCCCGAGACTGGGAGACGGCTTCCAGGTCACCGTCGACATGGGCGTGGCCCGCTTCGGTGGCGAGAAGCTCAACGGGTTCGAGGGCGACTGCGTGGAGCAGTCGCTGCATGCTGCGGGCCGCAACTTCACCTTCACCTTCGTGGACGTAGGCAACCCGCACGCGGTCATACAGTCGCCGTGGCCGCTGGAGCTCGTCCCGCTGCACGAGATAGGCCCCATGATCGAGGAGCACAAGTACTTTCCGCGCAAGGCCAACGTGGAGTTCGTCAAGGTCGTGAGCCGGCACGAGGCCAAGGTGCGCGTCTGGGAGCGGGGCGTGGGGGAGACCAGGGCGTGCGGGACAGGCGCCACGGCGACCGCCGTCGCCCTGGTACGTACCGGCCAGTGCGACACGCCCGTCACGGTCGAGCTGCCCGGCGGCAAGCTGGTCGTTGACGTGGCCGACGACTGTCGCGTGCACATGACCGGGCCCGCAGAAGAGATCTACCACGGCGACCTCTCCCGGGAGTTCCTTGCCCACCTGGAGTAGCGGATGAAGTTCTCACAGCGAGTCGAAGGCCTGCCGCCGTACCTGTTCGCCGGCATCGAGCGACAGATCGCGGAGCGCCGAGCCCGCGGCCTCGACGTCATCAGCCTGGGCATCGGCGATCCCGACCTGCCCACGCCGCCTCACGTCGTCGAGGCGCTCGCCGAGGCCGCACGAGATCCGGCCGTGCACCAGTACCCCAGCAACCAGGGGGAGCAGGGCTTTCGCGAGGCGGTCGCTTCCTTCTACGGCTCGCGCTTCGGCGTCGAGGTGCACCCGGCCACAGAGATCGTCCCGCTGCTGGGCGCCAAAGAGGGGATAGCCCACATCGGCCTCGCCCTGCTCGATGTGGGCGACGTGGCCCTCGCCGCCGACCCCGGCTACCCCGTGTACGTCACAGGTCCCCTGCTGGCCGACGGCGTCGCCGTGCCGGTGCCGCTCATCCCCGAACTGGGCTTCCAGCCCGACCTGGGGACGATCCCCGCCGAGACGGCGGAGAAGGCCAAGCTCATCTTCGTGAGCTATCCCAACAATCCCACCGGAGCGGTGATCGAGGACGACTTCTTCTCCCGCCTCGTCGGCTGGGCCAAGGCCCATGACGTCGTGGTGGTCCACGACAACGCCTACGCAGACATCACCTACGACGGCTACGTGGCGCCGAGCTTTCTCGCGACGCCTGGGGCCTTGGAGGTCGGTGTCGAGATGTTCAGCCTGTCGAAGAGCTACAACATGACCGGCTGGCGGTCGGGCGCCATCGTGGGCAACGCCGAGATCGTCGACGCGTTCTGGCGGCTGAAGACGAACATGGATTCGGGCATGTTCGGCGCCGTGCAGCGGGCCAGCGCCGTGGCTCTGTCGAGCTCGCAGGACTGCGTGCGCGAGATGTGCCGCGTGTACGCGAGGCGGCGCGACCTGCTGGTCGAGGCCCTGCGGTCGCTCGGCATGCACGTGGACCCGCCCAAGGGGACCATCTACCTGTGGGCGCCGGTGCCGGACGGGTATACGTCGGCGAGCTTCACCGAGACGGTGCTCGAGCAGGCCGACGTGGTGGTCACGCCGGGGGCCGCCTACGGCGCCGCCGGCGAGGGCTACGTGCGCCTGTCGCTGACGATCGCCGACGAGCGCCTCGAAGAGGCCGTCCGCCGCATCGAGGAGCGGGTACGACTCTAGACGAGCCTCCACAGGACGGCGCCTCCCGCAGGCCCGCATGAGCGACGGCACCCACATCACTGAGACCGGCGCCACCGAGACGCGACCCCGCGCCGTGGTCTTCGCCGTGGTGCCGGGCGGCGCCGGCGAGCCCGGAGAGGCCGAGCCGCTCAACGAGATCAAGGAGCTGCTGAGTTCGGCGGACATGGACTGGGTGGCCGACGTGATCCAGCACAAGGAGCGGCCACACCCGCACTCGTACCTCGGCAAGGGCAAGCTGGACGACCTCAAGCGGGCGGTCGAGGAGACCGGCGCCACCGTGGCCGTGTGCGAGGACGACCTGAGCCCCGGGCAGGTGGCGGCGGTGCTCGACGCGATCGACGCCGACGTGCTCGACCGTACCGAGCTCATCCTCACGGTGTTCAGCAAGCACGCCCACTCGCTGGAGGGCACCCTGCAGGTGCACCTGGCGCAACTCGAGTACGAGCTCACGCGAATGCGCGGCAAGGGCATGATCCTGTCGCGCCTGGGCGCCGGTGTGGACATGCGCGGTCCCGGCGAGACCAAGCTGGAGGTCGACCGTCGCGTGGTGCGCAAGCGCATCCAGACGCTGCGTGCGCGCATCGACCACATGGCCCGCACCCGCCGTACCCAACGGGCGCGACGTCTGCGCGCGGCGGTCCCGCTCATCGCGCTCGCCGGGTACACGAACGCCGGCAAGTCCACTCTGCTCAACGCCCTGACAGACGCGAGCGTGCCCGTGCGGGACCGCCTCTTCGAGACGCTCGACCCGACGTCGCGGTCCTATCGTTACCGCGACCGCGACTACGTGCTCACCGACACCGTCGGCTTCATCAGGAAGCTCCCTCACCAACTGGTCGACGCGTTCGCCAGCACGCTCGAGGAGACCACCCTCGCCGACGTGGTCCTCGTGGTGGCCGACGCGCACCTGGAGGCCTCGGAGGTCGCGGTGCGGCAGCAGACGGTGGCCGAGGTGCTCGACGAGCTGGGGGCGACGGCGCCGCGATTGCTCGTCTTCAACAAGACCGACCTGGCCGACGAAGGCAAGCTCGCGCGCCTGCGGGCGCTCTACCCGGAAGCAGAGTTCATCGCCGCGGCCAGTGGCGAGGGCCTGGAGCGCCTCCAGGAGCGGCTGACGGCCTTCTTCGACCGCGCCCTGCGACCCGTACGGCTCCTGTTCCCGTATGCAGACGCCGCCGAGATGCATCGCCTGCGCGGCGTGGCCAGCAATGTACGCGAGGAGCACACACCCGAGGGCGTCGTGTTCACGGCCCGCCTCCCGGTAGCGGAGGCGGCGCGGTACGCGCGCTACGCGGTCGACCGCGCGCCCGGCGACGACAACGACGACACGCACGAGTACTCCCCGTGAGCAGCGACCCGCGCTCCGGTGAGCTCGGCGGCCCCAGCGCCGCGGTGGTCCCGGTCAGGCTGCTCTCGCCCGAAGCCTCGCTACCCACGCGCGCCTACGAGCACGACGCCGCCTACGACCTCTGCGCGGCCGAGGAGCTCGTGATCGAGCCGCTCGGCCGCGCGGTGGTCGGCACCGGCGTCGCCCTCGGCCTGCCGCCCCACCTCGCCGCCCTCACGTTGCCGCGCTCCGGGCTGGCGGCCCGTCACGGCATCTCGATCGTCAACGCTCCCGGCCTCATAGACCCCGGGTACCGCGGTGAGCTCCGTATCGTCCTCCTCAACACCGATCGAAACGAGGCCTTTCCTGTGCGGCTCGGCGACCGCATCGCCCAGTTGCTGTTCTTGAGCCTCACGGACGTCACCTTGGCCACTGCAGATGATCTCGAGGACACGCGCCGGGGGGCTCGCGGCTTCGGCTCCAGCGGTCGCTGACGGCCGGGAGGTACGCTCGGCTCGTTGACTGCGCATCGCCTCGCCAGTAGTCTGTCGGTTCATCGGGCTGCGCTCGGCAGTCTTGGGGGGTAGGGGGAAGAACATGACGCAGCAGGAAGCGGAGCGTCCTGAGTCTGCTCGAGATCCGGCGCCCGACGTGACGGCGTCGCCAGACAAGCCTACTATACGTGTAGCAGGCCTCTTGGTGCACGACGGCCGCATCCTGATGGTCGAGCAGGGCAGGGAGGGGGAGAGGTACTGGCTCCTCCCCGGCGGCGGCGTGCGCTTTGGCGAGACCCTCTCCGACGCCCTTCGCCGCGAGTTCATCGAGGAGCTCGGCATCCGCGTCGGCGTCTCCAAGCTGCTCGCCATCGTCGAGTCCGTCTCACCCGATCCGAGTTACCTCAAGCACGTCGTGCACCTTGTCTTCGAGGTGTCCGCACCGTTCGACTCCGACCCTGAGCCGCACGACCCGAAGGTGCTCTCGGCAGCGTTCCTCGACGAGCTCCAGCTTCAGCGCATAGACGTGCGCCCGCCGATCACCGAGTTCCTCAGCGGCTGTGTCCGCGAGTTGCCGTCCTCGCCCCAGTATCTCGGGCGCCGCTGGTAGCGTCCACGGCTCGGCGCCCGAGAGGGTACCCGCCGCAGCCTGGGCTCCACGCGACACCACCCCTGCGCCGCCTGACGATGCGGGCCGCTGCGGCCGTCGTGCGTGGGATAACGCACGATAATCATCGTTATGTAAAGTAGCACCTCCGACGCCGGGGATCTCGGCCCGCCGGGGTTTCACGGCCAGGCACCGCCCCCCTCCCTCGGTCGGCGACGACTCTCTCGGGTGGCGTCCCCCGCGGCGCCGTGCATCGTCTGCGCTCAGGGACGCACTGCGCCCTTACGGACACGGCGCGCGCCGTCGCACGTCGCCGGCCGAGCCCCGCTCCGGCGTCGAGCCCCGCCAGGAGGCGTCAACCCGGTCCGCCGGCTGCCCGGCTACCCGTCACCGGCAGACCGTTCGTCGACCTGCTGGCCGGGCTCCTCCTCGAGCCTCTGGGGATGGACTACAGCGATCCCGCCGTCACCCTGGAGTCCCGGACGACGGTGGCGCTGCCGCACCAGCGCATCTACGACGACCGTCCGACGCATCCCGGTCACCCGTGGATGGTCAGCCCGTGGTACGAGACGGCGACGGCGGACGGCAGCATCGTCTCCACGGCGGCCGACATGTGCGCCTATGCGCGACTCCTGCTCGGCCGTGGTGCGACACCGGCGGGACGGTTGTTCTCCCGGAAGAGCTGGGCGTTGCTCGTCCAGCGCGCCGTCGAAGACCCCGGTGAACCAGGCTCCTGGTGTGGGCCACTACCGTTCCTGGAACGTCTGGCTGCCCGACGTCCGCGTCTTCGCGCGCAAGGGCGCCCTCGTCCTCTCCAGCCCCTGTCTGGAGGCCCCGGCCGGCGAACTGGAGCTCGTAGAGCTGGGTCCCGGCCTCTTTCGTGTGGGCCTCGAGGACTGGCGCCTCGACCGTCTCCAGTTCGATGCCGCGATCGACGGGCAGGCCACGCGTGTGCGCTACAACCAGGCCGCCCTGTACCGGGCCTTCACGCCGTGACGCGACCGTCGAGGCGTGACTTCCCTGAGCTCCCAAGTCGGCCGCAGGCACGTCGCACGACAGTGCTACCGAACACGTGTTCGTGCGGTCTTCCCCGCAGCCTTCGTCGTCGACCTCGGCCGGGGCAGCCGAGGTGTACCTGGGAGGCATCATCGATGCCGTAGGAGCCGCAGCCGTCCTCAAAGGCGATGGCGATGGTGCTTGTTGATGGCGGTGAGCGTCGGCGTGGTGCAGCCGTCCTTGGAAAGCACGGTCAGCACGTGGACGTAGTCCGCCGGCACGGCGCCGCCAGAAGGAGCGCCGCCCTCGCGGGCGGCCCGGCGCTCAGTACGTGATCAGGCTGAAGACGTCGTAGCCTTCGAGCTTCCTGCGTCCGCCCAGGGCGCCGAGCTCGATGATGAAGGCGACGCCGACGACCTTGCCGCCGAGCTTCTCGACCAGCTCGATCTTGGCCTTGGCCGTGCCACCAGTCGCCAGCAGGTCGTCGTGCACGAGGACGTTCTGACCCGGCTTGATGGCGTCGGCGTGCACCTCGAGCTTGTCGGTGCCGTACTCGAGGGCGTACTCGGCCGAGACGGTGTCGTGCGGCAACTTGCCCGGCTTGCGTGCACACACGAATCCGGCGCCGAGGCCGTAGGCCACCGCGGCGCCGAGGATGAACCCGCGCGCCTCGGCCCCCATCACCACGTCCACATGCCTGCCGACACCGTATTCCACCAGCCGGTCGACCGCCTCGTGGAGCGCCTTGGGCTCCTGCAGAAGCGGCATGATGTCGCGGAACAGGATGCCCTCCTTCGGGAAGTCGGGGATGTCGCGCACGTGGGAGCTGAGGTCGAAGCCGAGGTCGGTCATGGAGTCTCCTTGAGGTGTGTCAGCGGCCGGAACGGCCCCCGCTGAGCCGCCGCACACCGCGAGCGAGCAGCAGCTGGCGGAGCTGAGTCGTGGCCTGGACGATGTCGTCGAGCTGCTCCAGGCCTTCGCGCCGGCGGTCCTGCCGGGTGGAGCCGAGCGCCGGGAGCAGGACCTGCTCGATGAGACCGATCTCGCGATCGACCGCGCTCTTGACCACGCGCAGGTTCTTGGGGCGCAGCCCCAGCTGCGCGAGCTGCGCCGCGGCGCCGACGATGCCGGCGTCGGTCTCGGTGTAGCGGCGCACGCCGCTCACCTGGCGGGCGTGCACCAGCTCGAACTCCTCGAGCTCGGAGAGGAGTGCCGCGTCGGCGCCGGTCATGGCGTGGATCTCTTCGGCCGTGAACTCGCGCTCCTCCCCGCCGACCAGCAGGTCGACCTTGCGCAGGCTGGGCCGCGCGGACGGCAGCGGGTTGGCGGGGTTGCGCTCGAGCTCGCGGCGGATGACCTTGAGCGGCAGGTACTCGTCGCGCTGCATGGTGAGCACGCGCACCAGTCGCGTGAAGTCGTCTTGCGAGTACAGGCGATACCCTGCCTTGGTGCGGCGCGGCGTGACCAGTCCCTGCTCCTCGAGGTACCTGAGCTTGCTGACGCTGATGTCGGGGAACTCCCCGCGCAGGCGCTCGACGACCGAGCCGATGGTGAGGAGCTTCTCCTCCCCGACGTCGAACAGGAGCTCGGCCGGGTCGCTCACGTGGGCACGATGAAGGTGAGCTTGTACTTGCCGATCTGGATCTCGTCGCCGTCGGCCAGCACCGTGCGGTCGCCGCGGCGGCGGTTCACGTACGTGCCGTTGAGGCTGCCCTCGTCGACGATGACCCACGACTCCCCCTCGCGCACGACGACGGCGTGGTTGCGGGACACCGTGACATCGTCGAGGAAGATGGCGGCGTCGGGGTGACGGCCGATGGCCACGCGGTCGGCGCGCAGCGCGTATGTCTCGCCGGCGCGGCCGCCGCCGCTGCGGATGACCAGGCAGGCGTCGTCGCCGGCCACGCAGGCGAGGGGATTGGCCTCGCCGTCCTCCTCCCCAGGCACGAAGCTCAGGGTGGTGGCGGACTCGGGCTGGTCGGCGATGAGGCTGACGCCGCAGCGGACGCAGAAACTGGCTCCCTCCGAGTTGCGGATGCCGCACTCCGGACAGAACACGTCACACGTCTCCCGGGTCCTCCGGGTCGGCAGGGCCCGGGCCCTGGCCGGCCAGGATACGCGACAGACGCTCGACGTCCACCTCGGTGATGATCGGCGCTCCTTCGTTGTGCTTGCGCTGCAGACGGAGCACCAGCTCCGCGCGCAGGATGTCGAGCTTGCCGTGCAGGATGCGGCGGCGGCGAGAGATCTCGCGCTCCTCCGTCTCGAGCTCGGCAACCAGGGCGCGCAACTCCTCGTCGGAACGCGAGACAAGGTCGACGATGTCGTCCATGGAGCTTCTCCTCGTGATGCGTGGAGGGCTGAACGCCGATGCTACCTGACCGACCCTCAACGTTCAAGCTCAGGTTGAGGCAACGGCGGCGAGGTCTCGTCCTCGGCGGCTACTTCGACGCGCACGACGCCGCGTTCCTCGAGTGCGGCGATGGCCTCAAGGGCGTCGTATTCGTCCGCGTGCGCGCCCAGCAGCAGTCCGTGGACCACATCGCCGAGCCGGCGCGCGCCGGGGCCCAGGTAGCCGAGGACGCGCGCCTCGAGCGGGTCGCGCGGCGCGCCGGTGACCAGTCGGATCCTGGACGGCGCCGGCAGGCGCTTGCGCAGCCGTCTGGTCTCGTCCAGCCGGCGCATGCCCTCCATGAGCAGCGTCTCAACGGCCAGACTGGCACCCTCGGCCTCGTCGAGGGACGGGTCTTTCTCGAAGCAGAAGGACCCGTCACGCTGCGCCAGCAGGGCGTAGAACGACTTTTCGGGCGAGAGCGACCCGCAGCGGGCGCCCACGATGCTCCCCCTGCGGAACTGGAGCTCGCCCTTCTCGTCTCCCTGCTCCGTGTACACGGTCAGGCGGCCCGTCTTTCGCCCCACGGACGTCATCTGCACGAGGTCCGAGAACGGAAGCTCATCGAGACCTCCGGTCAAGCCCACGTCTCCGTCTCCCTTGCTCGCCGCCGTGCGCAGAAGGCGGACACGGCTTCGCTTCTCCATCCTGCCTCTCGTCATCGGCCACTCATGCCGAGAGCATGAGACGACGATACAGGGGCCACGACGGCGAGGTATATACTTCGCTCGCCGTGGGCCGCAATGGCCCGTGGGTCGGGGGGACGGGAGGAGCGCAGGGTGGCGCGACGCAAGGGACTGGTCATCAACGACAGGCAGCTCGACCGCTGCGACGACCTTCTCGCAAAGCTGAAGGAGGTGTCCGGATCGAGCTTCCTCGCGCTCATCAGCACCTCGGGCCAGCCCATCACCACGGCGTCGGACGCGTACCACCCGGAGACCCTCTCTCTCGCCTCGCTCGCCGCGAGCTCGTTCGCCGCCACACAACAGCTCGCCAAGATCCTCGACGAGAACGAGTTCACGCTGCTGTTCCACGAGGGCAAAGGCCTGAACCTGCACGTCTCGCAGGTCACGGACCAGGTGCTCCTCATCGTCACCTTCGGACGCGACACGCAGGTGGGCAAGGTCCGCCTGTACACTCAGCGCGCCATCGAGTCCCTCCGCCAGATCTTCGAGGGGCCGGACGAGGAATCGACGCAGGTCATGGACGCGGACTTCGAGACGGCCGCCGGCGACGCGATGGACGACCTCTTCAAGGACCTGTGAGGATTCACCGATGCCGCTGATCAACTTCGCCGCACGCGAGATCAACTACAAGATCGTGTACTACGGCTGCGGACTGTGCGGGAAGACCACCAACCTCCAGTACATCCACCGCAAGATCAACCCGGATGCCCGCGGCAAGCTCGTCAGCATCGCCACCGAAGAGGAGCGCACGCTGTACTTCGACTTCATGCCGCTGACGCTCGGGACTGTGAAGGGCATGCAGACGAGGTTCCACCTCTACACGGTGCCGGGACAGAGCTACTACAACGCCAGCCGCAAGCTGGTGCTCCAGGGCGTGGACGGCGTGATCTTCGTGGCCGACTCCCAGATCACGCGCCTCGACGAGAACGTGGAGAGCTACCTGAACCTCTGGGACAACCTGCTCAGCCAGGGCGACGACCTCACCAAGCTCGGCTTCGTCATCCAGATGAACAAGCGCGACCTCACCGACATCTTCTCGGTGAGCGACCTCAACGAGCTGCTCAACCACACCCAGTCGCCGGTGATCGAGAGCAGCGCCGTATCGGGCGGCGGCGTGTTCGAGACGCTCAAGACCGTCTGCAAGCAGGTCATCGCCAAGACGGGGTGAGCCGGCGGCGGCTCAGGTCCCGACGCGTTTGACCCAGTCGAGCGGTTCGTAGCGCGAGACGAAGGTGTCCTTGAACAGGACCTTGCCGGCCGTGTCGCGCACGGTGCGCACGACGCGCACGCTTCGTCCGTCGATGCCCTGCTCCCAGCGGACGACCCCGGGACCAAGGTCGGAATCGTAGATGAGGCGCGGGTGGCTCTTGCCGTACGACGGCTTGCGCACGTCGTAGAACCCGCTGGTCTCGAAGCTGGCCTCCCTCCCCGTCTTGCCGACGATGGCCACGGTGAGGTGGTCACCCTCCACCCAGCTGCGGATCATGAGCGGCTTGCCCGTGTCGTTGCGGAACTTGAGGTCGGCGCTGCCCCAGGACACGGTGGCGTCGCGGCCGATCGGGTAGTGCGAGATGTACAGGGAGTGCGCCTCGCGCTCCACGATGGGCAGGCCCGCGACCAAGGCCGCGTTGAACAGCGTGGTCGCGTACTGGCAGATGCCCCCGCCGACGCCCTGGCGCAGGACCATGTCGGAGGCGATGACGGGGGCGTAGTCGAAACCGCGGTTGGTGGTGCGCGGCCCCATCGTCCCGTTGAGGGAGAAGACGTCTCCGGGCTGGATCACAGTGCCGTCGACGAGCTTGGCGGCGCGCCCTATGTTGGTGGCGCGCGCCGTGTTGCGAGGGTCGAAGTACGTCACGAATTGCGACCCGAGCGACGCCAGGCCCATGGTCTGCACGTCCTCCGTGCTCAGCTTGGGCCAGGCGCTCGTGAGCGCGACGAACACCGTGCGCAGACCGCCGCTCGTGGCCGCGTCGTCGAGGTCCTCGAGCAGCACGTCCATGTCCAGGACCATGCCCTCGCGGCTGGGCTCCACAGTGATCCAGCCCTCGTCGTGCACGACGATGCGGGCGTCGCGCGCCGGCGTCTCCGCGAAGCTGAACAAGCGGTGGAGCACGGCCCTGGCCTCGGCGTTGCGGAAGGTGAGCGGGTACTCGTCGGCGGAGGACCCCTTGTTGACGCTGAGCATCCCGGCCATGAGCGCCGGCGTGAGGACGACCTCCCGGTCGCGGTAGCGCAAGGTGATGGGCCGCGACAGGTACAGGTCCGCGGCCCCTGCCCGGGAGCGCGCTTCGGCCGTGCTCACCTGCGGCGCCACGGCCTTCATCGGCACGGCTCCGGCGTACGCCTTGCCGGCGGAGACTGCCGCGGTGACGGCGCGGGCCAGGGCGGAGACGTCGACGCCGGAGCCGTCTCTGGAAGGCGCGACGCCCACCGTGCCGCCGCCGATCTTGAGGCGCGCGTCGCGCGGCGGCACGTCGACCTCCGCGGCGACACCTTCGAGCCCCTGCGTGAAGCCCGCCGCGTCGACGCGCACGACGGGTGCCACGTCTCCCCCGCTCCCGGGCAGCCAGACGTCGCCGACGAGCGGGACGTCGTGCCGCCCGGAGGCCAGCGCAGCGTCTGCGGTCGCCGCGAGGTCGACGCTCACGCCCAGCTGCGACAGCGGCAAGAAGAAGCGCTCGCCCGACGGCGCGATGAGCGTGACGGTCTGCACGCGGGGGACGACCTCGCGCGCGAGCACGGAGTGCACCTGCGCGCGCGTGAGCCCCTGTACTGGCACACCGGCGACGGTGACGCCGTCGCCGGCGCGGCCGGCCACGGCGAGTTGCATGATGAGGAAGCCGGCGGCGAGGACGAGGAGGACGGCGACCGACGTCGCCGCCCACACGTGTCGCCGGTACCACGCCCCGAAGGCGCGCAGGCGACCGCCGCGCAGAGCCCCGGCGCAGCTCTCCCGCGCCCCGAGGACCGCGGCCGTACCCGACGGCGGCTCCGTTTCGACGGCCGCCGTCACGTTCGAGCGCTGACTCATCATGCCGTCACCCATACGAGCATTGTACGGCAGGGGTTCGCGGCGCTCTTCCCGCGTCCTGCGCGGCAACGCCGGCCGACCCGGCGCAGGCGGCGTCGCCGTCGGGGTCGCGGCGGTCGCGCTACCCGTTCTCGCGGATCACGCCGCGCACGATCTCGAGCAGCTGCTCAGCCAGACGCTCGGACGCCATGCGGTTGCGGCCCTCAGCGTACACGTGGAACACGGGCTCGTCGGCGTCGGGCAGCAGCTGCACCCAGCCGCCCTCGCTGTGCACCTGGATGCCGTCCACGAGGCTGATCTCGTCGCCGTCCGCGGCCGTGCGCTGCAGGTGCTCGGTGGCGGTGCGCATGACCGTGCCCTTGAGGGTCCACGGGCACGCCACCGTCTTGTGCACGAGCGTGCTGGCCGGGATCTGCGCCAGCTGCTCGCTGAGCGGGAGCGCCTGTGGGGCGAGCAGCTCGAGGAGCTTGCCGAGGCTCATGACGGCGTCGTACGCCGGCACCATCTCGGGGAAGATGTACCCCCCTCCCAGGGTGCCGGCGAACACGACGCCGTCGGCCAGCGAGGCCTTGGCCAGCTCCGGCAACGACACCTTGGTGCGGTCGATCTCCACATCGAACTCGCCGGCCAGGCTCTCGGCGAGACGCGTCACGGTGAGCGGCAGCACGATCCTGTCGCCACGTCCGGCGTTCTGTGCGACGAGCTTGACCAGGAGCAGCAGGGCCTTCTCGAGCGGGACCTCGTGCCCCTGGTCGTCGACCAGGAAGATGCGCTCGGCGCCGGGGCCGATGACCACGCCCAGGTCGGCCTCCATCGTGGTGACCAGACGCTGGACCTCCTGGATGTTGCGGCCCAGCTCTTCGGCGCTGATACTGGCGTGCCGCTTGTCGCTGAAGGCGCGCATGCTGAGCACCTCGGCCTCCAGGTCGCCGAGGATGCTGGGCAGCGCCAGGGACGCCGGTGAGTACGAGTAGTCGATCACCAGCCGGTACGCGCGGCTGCGGATGCGCTCGATGTCCCAGGCGGTGTGCAGGGCCCGCACGTAGGTCTCCATGGCCCTGTCGGGGAACTCGAGCTCGCCGAACTCGCTGTAGAACGCCCGCCGGAAGTCGCGACGGCCGTAGTACTTCTCGATGTCCTTCTGGCGCTTCTCGCTCAGGCTGATGCCCGGCGGCTCGAACACCTGGATCTGGATCATCTCGGGGTCCCAGCTGGAGATGCGCACGTGCATCCCGCCCTGGGACGCCCCGCTCTTGACCTCGAAGCGATTCACCGCGCTGCTGGCGACGCGCAGGTCGCGGACCACGACGCCGGTGGAGCTGAGGCCGCAGATGAGAGCGCGCTTGATGACCCGCGACGCCGGATGGGCGTCGCGGCTCGTGGTCACTCGCGCGCCCTTCTTGAGCACGGTGCCGTACGCCATGGCCACGTTGAGGGCCAGCTCCGCCGTGATGTCGACGTTGATGAGGCCGACGATGCCGTCGCGCCCGAACAGCTGCGCGCTCCCGCGCGACTCCCAGATGATGCTGGAGTGGACCTGGGCGCCCGCCTCGACCGTCTTGTACGGGTAGATCTTGACGTCCGGGGCCACGTAGGCCTGCTCGCCGATGACACTCTCGTCGCCGATCGCCACGCCCTCGCTGAACGTGGCGCCGGCCTTGACGTCGCAGTTGCGGCCGAGGATCGTCCCGTAGACCTTGGCCGAGGAGCCGATGTAGGTGTTGGACCCGACGACGCTGTTGCGCACGTCCGCATGGTCCTTGACCACCACGTTGTTGCCCAGGACCGTGTAGCGCCCGATGTTGGCCGTCGGCGCGATCTTGGCGTAGTTGCCGATATAGGCCGGGCCCGTGATGTTCTCGAGCGAGTCGAGGTTGATGCTCTCGCCGACGAAGATGCGGTCGTGCAACTCGATGCCGGGGATCTCGGCAGTGAGCTTGCCGTCGAGCAGGTCGCGATTGGCGGCCAGATACTGCGGCAGGCTGCCGATGTCCTGCCAGTACCCATCGGCGACGTACCCGTAGAGGGGCGCGCCCATGGCGAACAGTTTGGGGAACAGGTCCTGGCTGAAGTCGAACGGGCCGTCGGCGGGGATGTGGTCGAAGACCTCCGGCTCGAGGATGTAGATGCCGGTGTTGACGGTGTCGCTGAAGACCTGGCCCCAGGTGGGCTTCTCGAGGAAGCGCTCGATCCCGCCTTCTTCGTTGACGACGACGACACCGAACTCGAGGGGGTTCTCCACGCGTTTGAGAGCGATGGTGACCATGGCGCCGCGCTGCCTGTGGAACGCCAGGATCCCGCCGAGGTCGAAGTCGGTGAGGGCGTCGCCGCTGATGACGATGAAGGTGTCGTCGCGCAGGGCGTCCTCGGCCAGCTTGACGCTCCCGGCGGTGCCGGCCGGGGACTGCTCCACCGAGTACTGCATGCCCATGCCGAGGGCCGAACCGTCACCGAAGTAGTCGCGGATGGCCTTGGGCAGGAACATCAGAGTGACGACGGTCTCGTCGATACCGTGGCGGCGCAGCAGCTCGAGGATGTACTCCATGCACGGCTTGCCGCAGAGCGAGACCATAGGCTTGGGCTGGTTGCTGGTCAGCGGCCGCAGGCGGGTGCCCTCGCCGCCGGCCATGACGACTGCACGCACGTGCCTCACCTGTTCTTTCGCCCCAGGGGATCGGTGGGTTGCTGCTGCCGGAATCCTATCAGAGGGCCCGCGGCCGGGCCCGGCCGCGGGCGCTCATGACCCAGACGATCGCCCGATACCCATAGAGCAGGCCGGCGGCCACGTACAGGGTGGCGCCGACGGCCCAGAAAGCCCAGCCGACCGCGCGTACGTCGATGATGAACCACTGGATGGCACAGATGAGGATGAAGTTGCTGGCCTTGCCCCAACGGCTGATCTGCGGACCCTGGTCGGTGTAGCGCCGCATCGGCACCGCGAGCGCCAGGATGACGCCGTCGCGGATCAGGAGCGGCAGCACGGCCCACCAGGGGAGCGTGTCGAAGTACCACAGCATGGCGACGAGCGCGAAAAAGAAGACGCGGTCGACGATGGGGTCGACCCAGCGGCCGAACTCACTCTGCACGTCATACCGGCGGGCGATGAGGCCGTCGGCCACGTCGCTCAGCGCCGCGAACAGGACGATCCATGCCGTCGTCCAGGCGGCGTGCTCATGATAGAGCGCGTAGGTCCAGACGACGAAGGGCAGGGACGCGGCGCGGGCCACCGTGAGGATGTTGGGCAGGTGGCGGACGACGCGGGACATGCGTCGGAGTGTACCAGCCGGTCGGCCTCGCTTCGCGCCGGTGCGCGCTGACGTCCATCACGCCCCCATTCAGGCCTATACTTGCGATTGCCGGACCTGGTCGCGCACCAGCCCACATCCCGGCACACTTGGGTGCCGGGGCCGACTGAGGGGGGCGTCACATGGAGCAGTCACGGACCCGACCTTCGACCCACGGCGCACACTGGCCCATCCTTCTCCTGCTGCTCGCAACGGTCGTGCTGCTGGCCGCCAGCGTAGCGGTCGCGGCCGGCGGCGCGAGCGCGCCCGCCGTGTCGGCGTCGCCGCACAGCACCCAGACTCCCGTACCCCGCGGTTCGGCGATCAAGCTCTGGGACATCATGAACGTGTACGCCGTCGACAACGGCGGCGTGTCACCGACGGTCCAACTGAACGACGACTACTTCATCACCGAGATCTGGACCTACCACTGGAACTACGGGCACGGGGCCCAACCGGGCACCATCTCGCTGAGGACGCTCTACGGCTACGACTTCGGACCGTGGGACGCCACGACCACCCCGGGGCAGGGAGGCGTTCGCAACGCCAACTGGGTCGTGAAGCCGATGCAGGTCATCCCGGCCGGTGCGTACTACGTCATCGACTCGGACCCGTCGACCTGGTCGCAGAACTCCGCCACCGGCCACCAGGGCATGACCTGGGCCTACGGTACCCTGGCCACGTCCAGCCCGAGCCCGTCGCCCACGACGTCCCCGAGCCCGACGCCGACCCCCACCCCGACACACTCCCCCTCCCCCACTCCGACACCTACGCAGACGCCGACCCCCACCCCGACACCGACGACCAGTCCATCGCCGGTCGACCCCACGACGGGCTGGACCACGCAGCCGTCGGGGACGACCTCGACACTGCACGGCACCGCCGCCACGGACACGTCGCATAGCTGGGCAGTGGGCGATGGAGGCACCATCGTCACGACGAGCAACGGCGGGCAGACATGGGCCGACCAGGACTCGGGGACGACTGCCAGCCTGCGCGACGTCTTCTTCCTCGGCGGCGGCTCGGCACAGGCCAAGGGCATCTCCGCGAGCCGCGGCTGGGCGGTCGGCGACGGCGGCACGATCCTGGCGACCCAGAACGGCGGGGCGAGCTGGGCCAAGCAGCAGTCCGGCACCACATCCGACCTCCTCGGAGTGACCTTCACCGACGCCCAGCGGGGCTATGCGGTCGGCACCAACGGAGCCATCCTCGTGACCATGAACGGTGGCACCAGCTGGACCACACGCCCGAGCCCCGGTGCCGTGACGCTGACCGACGTCACGTTCGCCGATGCCATGCGCGGCTGGGCGGTCGGTTCCGGCGGGACGATCCTCTCCACGCCGAACGCCGGCGCCACGTGGACGCAGCAGACTTCGGGCAGCGGCGTCCAGCTCACCTCCGTCAGCTTCGCGAACGGCACCAACGGCTGGGCGGCGGGTGCCGGCGGCACTATCCTCTCCACGACGAACGGCGGTACCACCTGGCTGCCGCAGGCCGTGGGCGCCGGTGGCATCGACCTCAACGCGATCGCCTTCGTCGACGCGCAGCGCGGCTTTGCCGTCGGGGCCGGCGGCAACGTCCTGACGACCCAGAACGGCGGCATCACCTGGGCCGTGAAGAAGCTGCTCGCCGACCGGGCGCTCCTCGGCCTCGTCTTCCCCTCCCTCATGAAGGGGTGGGTGGTCGGTCAGCGCGGCACCATCCTCTTCACCGACACCGGGGGGATGCCGCCAAGGCCGATCGTCTCATCACTGAAGCCGGCGTCCGGCAAGCGCAAGGCGGTGGTGACCGTCAACGGGGCCAACTTCGGAGCAGCGCGCGGTACGAGCTACGTACGCTTCGGGTCGGCGAAGTGCTCGTCGTACCTCATCTGGACGCAGACCAAGATCATCTGCAAGGTGCCTGCGAAGGCGAAGAAGGGCAAGGTGCAGGTCGCCGTGACGACGGTCCTGGGCCGCAGCAACGCCAAGTCGTTCAAGGTGAAGTGACGAGGACTGGACGACAGAACCGACCCATGCAACACCCGCGGATCATCCGCGTCTGGTGCTTCGGCGACAGCACCTCCGACAACGGCGCCGCACACCGCCTGACGACCGCGCTGGTCCGGAGGCTTGGGGCGTCGCCTGAGGCTACGGTCCTGGCGGCGCCGCCTGCGTACCCCAGCGGCCGCTTCACCAACGGCCCCACTGCTGTGGAAGTGCTGGCCGCGGAACTCGGCGCCGCCCTGCACGACTTCGCCGTGGGCGGCGCCCTGAGCGGCTACGGCAACTACTACGCCTGGATCGACCACTTCGAACAGACCGGCCTCCTCGCCCAGGTGGACGCCTTCACGGCCCGGCTCGCGGGAGCAACCGCGGATCCACACGCGCTCTACGTCGTCCAGCTCGCCGGCAACGACTACGCCGCCTGGGCCGACGGCGTGCTCGCCGGACCGGCGACTGTGGACGATGTGGCGCGGGCGATGGCCGCCAACGAGTGCGAAGCCGTGCGCCGGCTGACCCTGGCGGGGGCCCGGCGCCTCCTGGTGATCGGCCCGAAGCTCGTCTCCATCTGCCCGTGGGAGGTGACCGCCGGCCGCACTGGCCTCGCCGGCGGCTTCACGTACGCCCTCAACGGACTCCTCCCTGCCGAGCTGGACAGGCTGCACTCCCAGCTCGGGGTGGAGGTCGTCTACTTCGACCTCGTGTCTGCCTGGCGCCGGCTTCGCGTCGCGGCCAGCTCGTACGGGCTCACCGAGCTGGACCGCCCGTTCATCCGCACCTACCCGGAGTACGTTCCGGGCGTGGGCGACCCCGACACCTACTTCTTCTGGGACGAGTCCCACGCGACGGCCGCCGTGCACCGCGTGCTCGGCGAGCACCTGGCGGCGAGCCTGCCGCGGGACTGGCGGTAGCGCCGCGGCCAATGCGCCGCCCGCAGCGGCGCTTCTGCCGCCCGCGCCGTGCGGCGCTTCGGCCGCATCCCGCCGGCACGGCGAGCCGGCCGCCGGCCCTGTGGTAGAATGCCCGCTACGGTCGGCGTGTGGCGCAGCCTGGTTAGCGCACTAGTCTGGGGGACTAGGGGTCGCCAGTTCAAATCTGGCCACGCCGACCATTACCTTTTCCCTGCACACGGCCGCTTGCCGCTTGGTCGGTTCGGCCGTCGTCGGCCCCGTCACAGGCCCGAATGCTCCGGTTTCCGCCGCCGCTCTGCCGCCAGGCCATTCCCTGCCGCCGCGCGCCTGCTCGCGTGCAGTAGGGCAAGGTGCAGTATCGACGCGATCGACGCATGCACCACCAGAAGGACCGGCGGCGCGAGCCCCCGCTGCGCGCCGCCGGTCATAGGTGGACCCAGTGTGAGTGCGTCCGTGCTGCCTGTATCGGAGCGGACGGCGCGCGCCACATGGAACAACCGTCTATGCCGTCGATGGTTCCACCCGGACGATCCGAGGGCTTGCGACCGCGCTGGACGGGGCGCCTCTCCCCCACGTCGCGCCCGGATCAGGCGTTCCTGCGGGCGCTGACTGCGTAGCTGTGCGCTTCTTGACCGGGGCGCCGTCGCGGCGCTTGTCGAGCAGCGGCGCCACGTGCTGCCCGGCCGCCCACAGCGGCAGGAGCACCGCCTCGCGAAGCCGCCGGGCCCGCGGCCTGCCGTCCAGGAACCGCCGCGTGCGGTAGTTGAACTGAGAACTGCGGTCGTGCAGTACCCGCCGAGCGGTGCGACCGACGGCACCTCGAAGCCGACCTTGCCGAGCAGGTACCGCAGGCCGAACGGCGTGTGACGGAAGTAGCCCGTCGGTCCCGGGGCCGCCCGTGCACCTCAGCAGCTGAAGATCCAACTCACCAGGAGCACCGCGAGCACGGCGACCACGGCCCAGGAGAAGCAACCCAGACAGCCGTCGAAGAGGGTGTGGGCCCGCCCGCGCTCAGCGGGAGGCTGCTGCAGCTGGATGGTGGCGTGCTGCTCGGGCGGCTGCCCCAACCGGTGCCCGCAGGCGCCGCAGTACCTGGCGTTCGGCGGCGCCGGGACTCCACACCTCTCACAGGCGGCCACTGCGCCCTCCCTTGGCTCCCTCGTCTCACGTCGAGAGTAGCCCGGGGGGAGGACGGAAACGCGGTGTGACGCGCATCGTGACCGGCAGGCGTCGAGAGACGCGGCCACGGCGCTCGACAGCTGGCCGGTGGCGGTGGCACCGGCCGGGAGACTACGAGGTCAGAAGCCGACGGCCGCGGGCCGCCGCACCACACTCATGTCGTGCAGGCGCTTGAGCGACTCACCGAGGTCGTCGGGTACAGGCTGATCGCGGAGCAGGATGCCGTACAGCTGGTCGGCCAGCGCCGGATCCCCGTCGAGCACCTCGGCCACCTGACGCAGGCGGTACTCCACGAAGAAGTCCGGCTCGACCAGCAGGGCCTCGGCGATGACCTCGATCACGGGGTCGGACGGCACCGGACGCGTCCCCTTGGTCAGATGGTTCAGATACCCCGCCGACAGCTTCGTCTTGTACGCCAGCTGTCTGTAGCTGAGGTGACGTTCCTCCATCAGGCCCTTCAACGCGTCCGGAAAGCGCTCCTGCGAGAACCGGTTCCTGGCTATGGGTGTCATGTACATGGCACACATGTCCTCTTTGGTATCGCCGTTAGCCGCTGATACTTGAGGGGCAAGTGTGCCCTCGTTGTCCGGGAAGCTTACAGGTATGACGCAGGGCGTAGCCTGACGGTGCCGGGGACCTTTCTCCCTCGGCGACGACACCCGGACGGAACGCCTGCGGGCCTACGACGGCCCGGCGCCGGAACACGAGGCGTGCGCTGGTGAGTCCGGGGATGTGCTCTCCGTGCGTCGTCCGCCGACTCGTGTGCCGCCTCGCCCCCGCGACGCGTTCAGGTACAGCAGAGAAGCTCGCGCAACGCCGCGACGATGTCGGCCACGGCTACGTCGCGGCGCTCGCCGCTCGCCCGGTCCTTGACCTCCACGATGCCCTCCGGCGCGCGCTTGCCCACCACGACCTGCACCGGGCAGCCCAGCAGGTCGGCGTCCTTGAACTTGATGCCGGGGCTCATGTCGCGATCGTCGTAAAGGACGTCGAGTCCGGCCGCCGGCAGCTCGGCGTACAGGCTGTCGGCGAGGCCGCGCTGCACGTGGTCGGAGGCGCGCACGAGCACGAGATGGACGTCGAACGGCGTGATGGCCGGCGGCCAGATGATGCCGTTGTCGTCGTGGTGCTGCTCGATGGCGGCGGCGGCGATACGGGCCAGGCCGATGCCGTAGCTGCCCATGACGATGGGCCGCTCCTTGCCCTCCTCGTCCAGGAACTGCGCGTGCATGTGCTCCGAGTACTTGGTGCCGAGCTGGAAGATGTTGCCGACCTCGATGACGCGGGCCCCCTCGAGGTCGCCGGCGCAGCGCGGGCACGGGTCGCCGGCGCGCGCCATGCGCAGATCGGCGAACGTGGCCTGTGGGAAGAGCGCCGAGCTCACCCCGGTGCGGTGGTGGTCCTTCTTGTTGGCGCCGGCCACGTAGTAGCCTGTCTGGAGGACCTCGTCGGCAAAGACGGGCAGCGGCGTTGGCTCGGGGCCGACGTAGCCGGCCTCGACGCCCTGCGCCTCGAGGACCTCCTCGGCCGTCGCAAGGCGGAACTCGGCGCCCAGCGCCTTGCGGAGCTTGAGGTCACCGAGCTCGTGGTCGCCACGCAGCAGCACGAGCACCTGCGTGCCGGCCTTGGGACCGCTCTCGACGGTGACGACCAGCGACTTGAGGAAGGCGCGCGCGGGCAGGCCGAGGAAGGCGGTGACCTGCTCGATAGTGCGCGTACCGGGAGTGTGCTTCACCTCGTCGACCAGCAGGTTGACCACGCCGGTGGGCGATGCGGCGGAGTCGGTGCCCGGCTCCAGCTCACTGTGCGGCGGCTCGCGGTCGGCGCCGGCGAGAGCCGTCTCCACGTTGGACGCGTAGCCGCACTCGCGGCAGAAGACGATCTCGTCCTCGCCGGCGTCGGCGAAGGCCATGTACTCGTGGCTGACGGCGCCGCCCATCATGCCGGAATCGCCCTCGACCATCATGGCGTCGACGCCGCAGCGGCCGTAGATGCGGTCGTAGGCGACGATGTGCTTGCGGTAGCTCTCCTGCAGGGCGTCGTAGCTCACGTCGAGGCTGTAGGAGTCCTTCATGATGAACTCGCGGGTGCGCAGCACGCCGCTCTTGGGGCGAGCCTCGTCGCGCTCCTTGGTCTGGATGTGGTACCAGAGCTGGGGGAGCTGCTTGTAGCTGTGGATCTCGCGCGCGGCCAGCCAGGTGATGACCTCCTCGTGGGTCATCGCGAGGGCCATGTCGGCGCCCTTGCGGTCTTTGAAGCGGAAGAGCTCGTCGCCGATGGCGTCCCAGCGGCCGGACTCCTGCCAGATGTCCGCCGGGTTGATGACCGGCATGAGCATCTCCTGGCAGCCGATGGCGTCCATCTCCTCGCGGATGATGGCAGCGATCCTCTGCATGACGCGCCAGCCGGCCGGCAGGTACACGTAGATGCCCGCCGAGAGCTGGCGCACGAGGCCGGCGCGGACCATCAGCTTGTGGCTGACGGCCTCCGCGCCGGCCGGATCCTCTTTGACGGTCGGCAACAGCAGCTGACTGGCGCGCATGGGACCTCGCGATGATGGCCGGTGGACGGGACCGCCGCAGCGGGCCTCTATGCTACCAAACGGCGGACGGCCGCCGGAGCCCGCAGGGGCGGCGGCACGGCGGGTCCGCCGCCTCTCCCCTACTCCCGGTGGTTGCGGACCGGGAACCCCTCCGCCGTGAGGTAGTCGTCGCGGCGCGCCTGCACGAGGTCCTCAGCGAGCATCTCGCGCACGAGCCCGGGGAAGGTCACGGCGGCCCGCCAGCCCAGCCGCTCGAAGGCCTTGGTGGGATCCCCGAGAAGGGTGCTCACTTCCGTCGGACGGTAGTACCGCGGGTCGACCCTGACGACGACCGACCCCGGCAGCACCGGCCCCTCGCCGTCCGCAGGGGCCCGTCCATCGCCGTGGCCGTGGCGGGCGGCGGTCAGCCGGCGCAGGTCAACGGTGTCGGCGACGCCGGCCTCCTCCTCCCCGCTCCCCTCCCAGCGAATGCGCACTCCGACCTCGGCGAACGCAAGCTCGGCGAACTCGCGCACGCTGTGCTGCTCACCGGTGGCGATGACGTAGTCGTCCGGCACGTCCTGCTGCAGCATGAGGTGCATCGCACATACGTAGTCGCGGGCGTGACCCCAGTCACGCAGCGAGTCGAGGTTGCCGAGCCAGAGCTGCTGCTCGAGACCGAGGGCGATACGGGCCACTGCCCGCGTGATCTTGCGCGTCACGAACGTCTCGCCACGGACGGGGCTCTCGTGATTGAACAGGATGCCGTTGCTGGCGTGCATTCCATAGGCTTCGCGGTAGTTCACGGTGATCCAGTACCCGTAGACCTTGGCGGCGCCGTAGGGGCTGCGCGGGTAGAAGGGCGTGGTCTCCCGCTGCGGGACCTCCTGCACCAGCCCGAACATCTCGCTGGTGGAGGCCTGGTAGAACCGGACCTTCTTCGCCAGATCGAGGATGCGGATGGCCTCGAGCAGGCGCAGCGTACCCAGGGCATCGCTGTTGGCCGTGTACTCGGGCGTCTCGAAGCTCACCTGCACGTGACTCTGGGCGGCGAGGTTGTAGATCTCGTCGGGCTGCGTCTCCTGGATGATGCGGATGAGGTTGGTGGCGTCGGTCATGTCGCCGTAGTGCATGAAGAAGCGGCCACCGGGCACGTGCGGGTCCTGGTACAGGTGGTCCACACGGTCGGTGTTGAACGAGCTGGCCCGGCGCTTGATGCCGTGCACCAGGTAGTCCCGGTCGAGCAGGTACTCGGCCAGGTAGGCGCCGTCCTGGCCGGTGACGCCGGTGATGAGTGCCGTCTTCGTCATGTCCCCCCCAGGGCGCGGCCGGCGCCTGTTGTCAGTGCCCGCCTGTCACAGCTCGCCGTCGACCAGCTCGGGATGCCGGCTCAGCCAGTCCAGCACGGCGTCGCGCACGCGCAGGATGTCGGCGGTGCGATGGGCGCAGATGTCGTAGAGCTCGGCGGTCGTGACCTCGTCGACGTCACGTGGATCAGCCTGGAACGCGTCGAGGCTCTGGAGCGGAAGCCCGTCGAGACCGCGGACCAGGTCTGTGACGAGAGCCGACTTGTGGAGCACGATGGCCGCGCGGACCTTGGCAGGGCTCATAGCTCCGTCCCGACCTTGTCGCGCCATTGCTCGCGGAGGAAGGGCACCAGGTCTGCCGCTCTGCGCACGTAGTACAACTGGACCTCTGCTTCGGCGTCGAGGTCGGTGGCCAGGAGCAGCTCGCCGCGCACGACGTCGGCGGCGAGGAACGCCTCTGCCTCCGGCAGGATGACGAGGTCCACGCGGTCGACCCCGAGCAGATCCTCGAGGCGCTGCATGATACGCACGCGGTCCCGGGCGGAGAGCACGTGGCCGCGCTGGGGCTCGACGCCGACGTCTACATCGGAGTACGGGTGGGCGGCCGGCGCAGGGTCGCCGCCCAGGCGCGCAGCGATCTCCTTGCCCCGGCTCCCGAACGCATAGACGGCCAGGAGCCCGTACTCGCCGACGAGCTCCTGGAGGCCGCTCTGGAGTCTCTCGTCCATGGGCCCATTATGGCACTCGTGCCTCCCTGCGGGCACGGTGCATCGGCCTGCAGGAACGAGGGCGGGTCAACGTACACGTCGTCGTGCATCGTTCACGCTGTGAGCTCGAGCCGGAGATGAGAGCATGAGCGACGTTGTGGCGATGAGATTCCCCGCAGAGACCATCGCCGAGCTGGACGCGGTGGCGCGTGCCCGCAGGCGCACGCGCGCCGAGATCGTGCGTGAGGCGGTCGACGTCTGCTTGGCGCGGTGGGCCGACTACGCGATAGCGCTGGACCGCCTGCGCGACCCCACCGACGAGGTCGTGGACTCCGACGCCTTCTGGCGAGAGGTCGAGGGTGAGTGAGCGCCGGTACGCGGTCCGCTTCAAGCGATCGGTGGCGCACGACCTGAGGCGCCTTGACACGGCCGCGCGGCGCCTCGTGCGCGCTGCTATCCACGAGCGCCTGGCCGTCGACCCCCGTTGCGGCAGGCGGCTCTCCGGTCTCCGCGAGAGCGGCACCAATCGACCGTTGTGGAGCCTGCGGGTCAACGACTACCGGGTCGTCTCTGTGTTCAGCGACGAAGAGGTGTGGATGCTCGGCGTGCGCGTCGGCCATCGCCGCGGCGCGTGCGACCGACTCTGAAGCGCGGCGGGCACGCAGGGCGTGCGCGTCAGGCCTTGTTCTCGAGGTACCAGTCGTAGGCCAGGCGGATGCCGTCTTCGAGCCCTACCCTGGGCTTCCAGCCCAGGCCGCGCAAGCGGCTCACGTCCATGAGCTTGCGCGGCGTGCCGTCAGGTTTGGCAGCGTCCCACTCCACCGGGCCGTCGTAGCCGACCACCTGTTGTACGAGAACGGCGAGGTCGCGGATGGCGAGATCCTCACCGCAGCCCACATTGAGCATGCCGTCGGGCACGTCGGCGGCGTGCACGCGCTCCAGGCAGAACACCACGGCGCGGCCGACGTCGTCCACGTAGAGGAACTCGCGCAGCGGCGCGCCGGTGCCCCACAGCCGCACCGGGACGGCGCCGTCGGCGCGCGCTGCATCCGCGCCGCGGCCGCCGGACAGGGCGACCTTGCCCTCATGGAACCTGCGGATGAGGGCCGGCAGCACGTGGCTGGTGGTGAGGTCGTAGTTGTCGCTCGGCCCGTACAGGTTGGTGGGCATCAGCGAGAGGTAGTCGCGCCCGTACTCCCGGTTCAGGCTCCGGCACAGCTCGATGCCGGCGATCTTGGCTACGGCATAGGCGCGATTGGTCTCCTCCAGAGAGCCCGTGAGCAGGTACTCCTCACGCAGCGGCTGCGGCGCCTCGCGCGGGTAGATGCACGAGCTGCCGAGGAAGATGAGCTTCTGCACGCCGGCGGCGTGGGCCTCGCCGATGACGTTGGTCTCGATCTGGAGGTTCTGGTAGATGAACTCCCAGGGCTGCTCCCAGTTGGCGAGGATGCCACCGACCTTGGCCGCGGCGATGATGACGACCTCCGGGCGCTCTTCATGGAAGAAGCGGCGCGTGGCGCGCTGGTCGGTGAGGTCGAGCTCGTGGAGCTCACGGCACACGAGCTGCTCGTACCCGGCCTCGTGCAGGGCGCGGAGGATCGCGCTGCCCACGAGGCCGGTGTGGCCTGCCAGGTAGATGCGGGCTCGCCGGGAGGGCGCGTTCATGTCGCCGAGTGTATCAGGCGCGTGGGGGGCCGCAGGGCCCAGGCTTTGACTGCGGCAGGAGGCCGAGCGCCAGCAGGTGCAGCGAACAGCCTGCAACCGTACTGGTAGCAGCGGGCCGCCCACCCCCAGGACAGCCACGCGGCGCGCGAAGTGCCCCCGCGCAGGCTGGGGCCGGCGCCCGCCCTGCCGGAGCGGCGGTCAGCCTCCCAGGCCCGCGGCCGGGAGGGTCACGAGGAAGACGAGCAGCACAGCGAATCCCACCACGAGCGCCGACCCCAGAGCGAACAGCAGGGCCAGCACGCTCATGTCACGGGTTGCGGCTTCGACTTGGACCTTCGGCGGATGATGCAGTGCGTTCATCGTTCGTCTCCTGTTCCCCGTCGTCGGCGTCGACCCGGACGCCGTTCCTCCTGTACGAACCTGCATCGGTCCCGGGCGCGCGGGAGACATGGGGTGAAGTACCTATCTGCAGCGGGAACGTGGGCCGCCGGCAGCCTGAGGCACCGGGCATCTAGACAAACGTTCCGGGCGCCCCACTCCGGGAAGCGCCGCGGCTGCCTCCAAAGAGCCGGGATACGGCGGCAGACCAGGCCGAGGCGAACAGACGGTCGCTACATCCCGGCGAAGTGAGCAACGAACCACGCGGAAGGCTCGCCGTGCGTGCGCTATGGCGCGCCAGGCTCCTGGATCGTTCGGCTAGACCCGGCGGTCGCCCTGCGCCGGTGCGACGGTCGAGGCGGGAGCGCCTGACGGAGCATGAGCTCCAGGTGGCCCGGCAGGCTCCCCCAACGGAGCCGCGAGGTTCTCCCGCCGATGTTCCGCACTCGTGAGCTCCCTATCGTGCCCTGGAGATACCGGAGAACTCCCCCCCGAGGACGGGGCGGCCGGCCTTGGGGCCCTCGCCACGACAGGCTGTGCGGACGGCAGCAACGCCTCAGGCACGGCCTGGCGATGCCGCAGGCCCTTGCCGTTGTCCGACTGGTAGTAGCCGTAGCGGTACGACGACCGGTAGTAGTGTCCACCGCCGTGAGCGACGCGCACGACTGTCCCGAGGATGCGCACCGGCAGACGCGCCAGCTGTTCGGCCGCCATCGCGAGTTGCGGCCTCTTCACGACGTGCATGTCCGCCAGGAAGACGAGGCCATCCACCTTCGGCGCGATTGCCGACGTGTCCCCGACCGGCAGCATTGCGGGCGTGTCCACGAGGACCATATCGGCCTCTGCCGCAAGCAGGTCGACGATCTCGCTGAGGCGCTGCGAACCCACGATCTCGCCGGGATTAGGCGGGATAGGTCCACTCGGCAGCACGTACAGGCGCGAGCGTGCGTCTACGCCGCTGAGATAGGCGGAGGTGGGCGGCTGTCCCGCCTTGGCTTGGCTGTCGAAGACCAGCACGGGGACCAGCGCCTCGCGCAACGAAGTCTGATTGGTCGCCACGGTGCTGAGGCCGCGCTCGTTGGCGATGCCGAAGTACTGGTGCTGACGTGGGCGCCTGAGGTCCGCGTCGACGATGACGACGCGCCTGCCTGCCATGGCCATCGCCACAGCGAGGTTGGCCACGGTCACACTCTTTCCTTCACCCTGGATGCAACTCGTGACAAGGATGGACCGGATCTCCGAATCCACAGCCATGAAATCCAGATTGGTGCGTATCATGCGGAACGCCTCGGCTACCTGGCCATCGGGATGAGCGAACGTGACCACTCCTCCCTCAGAGAGCAGCTTGTGGGAGATCCGCGGGATGCGACCCAGGATGGGCTGACGCAGGATCCTGGAGACGTCCTCGGGCGAGCGGACCCGGGTGTCGAACTGCTCGAGCAAAAAGGCGAGACCGATCGCGGCGATGAGTCCCACCCCGAACCCGAGCAAGGCATCGCGCGTGGGCTGGGGAGCCACGGGCGACTCCGGCACAGTGGCGGGGACGAGCACACGGAAGTTGCCCGTCGCGGTGGACCTGAGCAGCTGCAGATCGCGCAGGCGTTGCTGCAGGACGAGGTAGTCTGCGGACTCCTTGGCGGCGTCGGGATACGTTTCCAGCTTGCTGTTGATGGCGTTGATGGCACGCTGGATCTGTTCCTTGACGATCTCCTTGCGATAGTCGACGAACGCCAGGGCGTAGGCGTTGGCGGCGGCGGCGGCCATGCCTGGCTGCCCGCTGGTGGCGGTGATGCGCACCACGCTCGTGAGCGAGGCGGAGGTCCCCGCCGAGGTGTCGATCACGGGCGCGGAGGAGATGTCGAAGTCGCTGTCGACGTCCCCCTCCGTGAGCAGGAAGGACCTGGCCCGCTGCTGCATGTCGGGGCTGGCGATGATGTTGGCGACGCTGGTGAGCTGCGCCGATCGCTCATTGGGGTCAGTGTAGCTCTGCCCGGTGAGCGGATTGCTCAGGTCGAGCTGCTTCTCGTAGATCAGGTCGGCACTGGCTTCGTAGACCTTGTCTTGGCGCGACGAGAAGAAGTACGCGGAGCCAGTGGCGACCACGACGACCAGAAGGATGACCCACTTGCGCCGCCAGAGGACGCCCAGGTAGTCACGCAGCGTGAGACCGTCCGCCCCCGGCTCGGGGCCGAACGCGGCACCCGACTGCGCGGCGAAGTCCCCGCCGTTCGACCACGCTCGGGGGCGACCGTTGACGTGGTCTCCCCCGCCGTCTCTCATCCTGGCCCCTCGATCATTGGGTCAGGATACCAACAAGCCGCATGCGGTGCAGTCGGGGTGCGAGTGGTCCGCTACAGCTAGCGTCTGATGGTGAGACCGCCGACGCTTCTTGCGGTCGCGGTCTTCGTGGTGCCCGACCAGTGCTCGACGACGATGTGGTAGCCCGTGCCCGCCGGAACGCCGACCTTCCACGTGTACGCGTACGCCCTCTTGGTGCCGACTGCCGCGACGGGCTTGGCAGCACTGGTGACGCGGTAGCGGGCGCCCTTCGAGCTCACCGCCCACAGGCGGAAGGCACCTGTCCCCAGCGGCTCCGAGACTCTCCAACCGATCTTGTGCCTGGTATCTCGGCGCCAGATTACCGCACCCTGCGGGGCGGTCACGCTGAGGCGCACCAAGGTCACCACCTGGACCCTGCCCGCACTGCTCGCCTCGCTCTGGATCGCGCCGTCGACTGACTCGTAGCGCACCACGATCTGGTACGTGTGGGCGGGCGGCAGTGCGACCCGGTAGCCCCACTGGTAGGTGGTGCTGCCCGGCACGACCGCGACGGGAGCTCCGGCAGGCGTGAGTCGTGTGAGCTCCCCACTCAGCGAAGACGCCCAGACCGTGAAGCGGCCCGAGTTCACGGCTTCGCTGAGGGTCCAGCGGATGGCCTGCGCGCTTCCGCTGCGCCACGTCTCGCCACCGGCCGGTCTCGTGAGGGTCACGGTCGGACCCGCGTCTACCGCAAAACTCGCAGCGATCGTGTGATCGGCTTGTACGTTGTCGAACTCGTACGATGCTCGCGCGCCGACGCTGGCGCCGTCAACGAGCACGTCGTCGACGTGGTAGCCGGCGTCGGCGGTGATGGTGAACAGCACGCTGCCTCCGGCGCCTACGCTCCGCGGCCCCGACGGCGTGATCCGGCCGTGGGCGCCGGCAGAGGAGGTGATGGTGTACGTGGAGGCAGTGTCCTGAGCGAAACTCGCGGTGATCGTGTGGTTCGCCTGCACGTTGGTGAACTCGAACGCGGTCCGCGCGCCGACACTCGCGCCGTCGACGACGACATCGGCGACGTGGTAGCCGGCGTCGGCACTGATCGCGAAGACGATACTGCCCCCCGCCGCCATGCTCTGAGCCGTCGACGGGTCGATGCTGCCGTGCGCGCCCGCGGTCGGGACGATCGTGAACGTGCCGGCAGTGTCCTTCGCGAAGCTCGCGCTGATCGTGTGGTCGGCCTGCACATCGGCGAACCGGAAGGATCGCGACGGCGCCGACGCTTGCGCCGTCGACGAGGACATCGGCGATGTGGTAGCCAGCGTCGGCGGCGATCGTAAACGTGATACTTGCTCCGGCCGCCACGGTCTGCGGTGTCGATGGGCTGATGCTGCCGTGAGCGCCGGCCGTCGGGGTGATGGTGAAAGGCCCCGGAACGTTCTCGGCGAACGTGGCGCTGATCGTGTGATCGGCCTGGACGTTCTTGAACTCGTACGAGGTGCGGGCACCGACGCTCACGCCGTCGACGAGGACGTCGGCCACGTGGAACCCATCAACCGACGGAGATGGTGAAGACGATGTTCCGCCCTGTGGGTACGGTCTGAGGCACGGGCGGGCCGATCCATCCGTGGGACCCGGCTGAGGGGTGATGGTGAACTTGCGCTCGCTGTCGGCGGCGAAGGTGGCACTGATCGTATGATCGGCCCGTACGTCGGTGAACTGGTAGAGAGTCACGGCCCGACGCTGACACCATCCACGAGAACTCCGCCAACGTGGTAGCCCGAAAACGCGGCTATGGTGAAGATGACGCTTCCGCCTGCCGCGACGCTCTGTGGAGTCGGGGGTCCAATCCAGCCATTGGGTCCGACCGACGGGGTGATGAAGAACGGCCCCTCGCCGTCCATGGCGATGATGACGTCGATCGTGTGGTCAGCGTGCACGTTGGTGAACTCGTACGAGCTTCTCACCCCGACGCTGACGCCGTCGACGAGGACGTCGGCGATGTGATAGCCAACATCGGCGCCCATGGTGAAGCGGACACTTCCACCCGCAGACACGGCCTGTTCCGTCCACGGGTCTATCCAGCCATGGTCGCCAGCTGCCGGAATGATCGTGTGGACCTCAGGTGCCGCCGCATGTGGCCGACGCTCCAGCCGACTTGCCGGCAAACGCCGTGGCGGGCAGCCAGGGGCGACGGCGAGAAGGATCACGACGCAAACCGCGACCTGAAATCAAGGCAAGACAATCGAAACGCTTTCACGTTGAACCCCCAGAGATCAGCCTGCCGGCATGATGGCACAGGGCCCACGAACTGTCGACGCCGCCCGCCGTTGGGTGCTCCCACCTGCAGCGCTCGGCAAGGCTCGCCATGCTTGCTGTCTCCTGGTAACGGTCTAATCCGGTCAAATGTCGGCTATAGTGGCTCCGGGCAGCCAGAATACGCGAAGGGGAGACGCATTGCCCGTCCAGGAGGTCGCCTGCGGCAGGGACGTGAGGGCGCCGCGGCTGCTGCCGTCTTCGGCGCAGCTGCTCAGCAAGTACGGCCTGCGACGCGTCGTCAGCGTCGGTACGTTGCTGACCATCGATGCGGGTTCGTTCGTCCTGGCCCTCGCTCTTGTAACGCGTGCAACCGGTATGGGCTGGACCCTGCTGTGGCCGGGCCTGAAGTGGTGGAGCATCCCTGTCGCCATCACCTCGATCATGGTGGTCGCAGCCACGAAGGGCCTCTATGGCAGACAGTACACTCGCCACGATGTGCGCAGGGTCGTTTCGGCCTGGACGATAGCCTTCATGGCAGCCCTGGGAATCGTGCTGGTTGTCAATCCGCTCGGCATCGGGGCACGCTTTGTAGTGGTGTGGTTACTGGGCGGCGCTTTGTCGCTCGGCAGCAGGTTCGCATACGATCTCGCACTCTCATCGGTCTACGGCCCCGACGGCGACGCACCTCCGGCGCTGTTGCTCGGCAGCCTCGATGCCTGCACGACCGCCCTCGCGACGCTGGCGGCGCTTCCCCACACCAGTCGCGTCAGCGTGATAGGCCTCGTGGTGCCACAGCGTGAGTCTGATGCGGCAGGCGGCGTCGTGCGGGCTCCTCAAGTCGTGGCGGACGACACGCATCTAGAGCAGGCCCTGAGGGACAGCGGTGCGGTCCAGGTCATCCTCGCGGACCCCGCTTCCTTGAACGGCCGGCTCCGCGATATCATGGACACCTGTCATGACAGCGCAGTCAGCCTGAAGGTGGTCTCGCCCCAGCTCCAGTTGGACAGCCGCCCCGTGACCTACATCGGAGGCTTGGACTGCCCGCTCTTCGTCGTGCGTCCTCGCCCGGCCAGCGCAGCCAGCTACTTTGTGAAGCGCGTGGGCGACCGCGTCGGGTCCGCGTTCCTGCTCGTGACACTGAGCCCGCTGCTCCTCGTGATCGCCTGCTCATCAAGGCCACCTCCCCCGGGCCGGTGCTCTTCGTCGACAGCCGTATGGGTGTAGGACAGCGCCCCTTCGACTGCTACAAGTTCCGCACGATGGCCGCCGATGCCAGTGCGTGCCAGGGCGCGCTCGAGGAGCGCAACGAAGCCGATGGTGTGCTGTTCAAGCTGCGAGACGATCCGCGAGTGACTCCGGTCGGCCGAGCCCTGCGGCATCTGAGCCTCGACGAGCTGCCTCAGCTGCTCAACGTCCTCAAGGGCGACATGAGCCTCGTCGGCCCGCGCCCCCTGCCTTTGCGCGACTGCGGGCTCATGGAAGAATGGCATCGCCAGCGGCACGTCATGCTCCCCGGCATCACGGGCTTGTGGCAAGTGAGCGGACGCAGTGACTTGTCCTTTGACGACATGGTGCGCCTCGACCTGCAGTACATGGAGACGTGGTCGCTGAAGACCGACCTCTACATCATGTGGCGTTCGGTCGGCGCCGTCCTGCGTTCGCGCGGCGCCTACTGAGAGGGCGGTATGACGATATCGGTCGTGACCGGCGGTGCCGGGTTCCTCGGGTCCCACCTGTGTGAGTACCTGCTCGACAAGGACCACCGGGTCATCTGCCTCGACAACCTGGACACGGGAACGCTCGAGAACATCGAACACATCCGCGACCCTCAGTTCTCGTTCCGCGATGTCGACGTGAGTGAGTACATCGAGATCGGCGAGCCTGTGGACTACGTCTTCCAGCTCGCCAGCCCCGCGAGCCCTATCGACTATATGCGACTCCCCCTCCACACCCTGAAGGTCGGCTCGTACGGCACCCACAACGCTTTGGGCCTCGCCAAGTTCAAGCGCGCCCGCTTCCTGCTCGCGTCGACCTCCGAGGTCTACGGCGATCCGCTCGAGCATCCTCAGAAGGAGACCTACTGGGGCAACGTGAACCCGATTGGTCCAAGAGGCGTGTACGACGAGGCGAAGCGATACGCAGAGGCGATGACGATGGCCTATCACCGCCAGCAGGGAGTGGACACGTGCATCGCGCGCATCTTCAATACGTACGGCCCGCGCATGCGGCCGAACGACGGGCGGGCGGTACCGACCTTCATCCACCAGGCCTTGAACGGCGAGCCGCTCACGGTCTTCGGCGACGGTTCTCAAACGAGGTCGTTCTGCTACGTCGACGACCTCATCGAAGGTCTCTATCGCCTAGCCTGTAGCGGCGTTCACGAGCCTGTGAACCTCGGCAGCCCCGACGAGCACACGCTGAAGGAACTGGCTGAAGTGGTGCTTCAAGCCACCGGGAGCTCCAGCCAGATCGTGTACCGGGCTTTGCCGACGGATGACCCCAAGGTCCGCCAGCCGGACATTGCCCGCGCGACGGAGCTGCTCGATTGGGCTCCGTCGGTGCCGCTGCGCGAAGGGCTGGCACGTGCCGTTGCATTCGAGCGGCAGCGGGCACCGCACGTCGTGAGGGATACCGGCTAGGTAGGCCAAGGCCGCTCGGTCGATTTGCCCGCGGTGCGAAGCTATCCGGCCTGCGACCCGGCGTCTGGGAGCCAAGAGGTGATGCAGTGACGGGTGTCGTGCTCACGAGATGGTATCGCGCTGCCGGCGCAACGGCCCTTGCGACTCTGGGTGTGGCAGCCGTACTTGCGGTTGTACCGCCTGGGTACGCGCTAGCCGGAGCGCTGCTGACTGCCGGCACCGTCGCCACCTACCGCCTTCCTGTCATCAGCCTGTCGCTGCTCCTCGTGGTTGGCATAGGACCGGCGGTCCTGTCGCAGGCTGACCTCCCGTGGCTGGCTACGATCACGAGCCTCGGGAAGCTCTCTCTAGCGGACGCCGTTCTGAGCGCCATGCTCCTCGCGGTGGCGATTCGGGTCACAGTATGGCTCGCGGGACCCCTCGCGCGGTCAAGGGGCCTTGCTATCGCCCTGGCTGTGAGCGTAGCGACGCTGTTCGCCTGGATTGCCGTATCCATTGCGCGCAATCTGAACGTCTACGGAATCCACACCACGGGCCAGTTCCGCTACTCCTACCTCATCGTCGTAGCGGCGGTATACGCTGCGGTCTTTCTCCGCTCGGCAGCGCAGCGTCGCCGCATGTGCGTGGTTCTGATTGCCATGTCCGTCGTCGTGACTCTGGCGGCTGTACCGGTGATTGGCTCCTTCAAGGGATGGAGTAGCGGACCGGCCAGCAGGTTCTTCCCCGCATCGGTCTCGCTTGGCCTGCTCTACGGCTGGGCGGCGTTGTTCCTGGCAGGCGAGCGCGGTCAGCTAGGCGTGTCGAAATGGCTGGCGAGAGGCCTGGCCTTTCCCGTGGTCGGCTTGCTGCTCGTAGACAGTCACCGCTCCGTGTGGCTGGCGGCATTGGTGCTGCTCGCCTGCCTCTTCCTATCCGGCAGGATTCGGGCCGGCGCGTCGGTCAAAGTGAGCGTCTTCGCGGGAATGGTCATCGCACTGATCCTTGGATTCGCCAGCCTCATTCGCCCGGGCACATTGGGCGGCATTCTGCAACGAGCCGGTGCGATTCTCGCTCCTGCCAGTGACCAGACATCCTCCTGGCGGCTGGGACTCTGGGCCGCCAACCTCTCCCGCTGGTGGCAACATCCCATGGCCGGAGATGGGTTCGGAAGCTACTACGCGGGCAATGCCGCTCAGGGCGTGACGCTAACGCTCACACCGCATAGCGTCTACGTCGAGACGCTCGTCGCCATGGGCGCCGTTGGATTGGCTCTGTTCCTTGCGTGCATCGCGACGGCCACTGCGATTCTCTGGACGAGCGCGGAGTGGCAACGCCGTCGTCGTATTGAATCGCTCGATGCCACATTGGTTGAGTTCGGGCTCGGAGTCTTGTTCAGCGCGCTGGCCTACATCGCCGTGTACCCATTCGAGTACTACTCTGGGCTCTGGGTGGGCCTCGCGCTGGCAGCTGCGCTCCAAGCGCCGGCAGTCGGCCGCACCATCGATTCTCAGATGTAGTGACCCCCCACTCCCCTGAGCATGATTCCTCTCGACCGCCGGAGAAGGTAGGACCCTGGCGGCACTGCCTTCGAGTCGAGAGAGGTGCGACGCCGGACGCCTCCAGCCGATCGAGGGAGCGCTATCGACGCGCCGGTCTTTCCGGAGTGGCCGCAATCGCGGCCAGGGGTATCCAGATCCTCACTTCTCTGGTGACGGTCCCACTTACGCTGCACTACTTGGGTGCCGAGAGGTATGGCATGTGGATGGCCATGAGTTCTCTCGTAGCGATGTTGGGGTTCGCGGATCTTGGCATCGGCAACGGGCTGCTCAACGCCATCTCTGATGCGCACGGGCGTGATGATCGGGGCGACGCCGCGCGCTACGTGTCCAGCGCGTTCTACTCGCTCGTTGCCATCGCGCTCGTGGCCTTCGTGACTTTCGCGCTTGTGTACTCTTTCGTGCCTTGGGCCAGAGTCTTCAACGTGACGACACCTCTCGCAGTGTCCGAGTCCGGCCCGGCGGTGGCCGTTCTCATGCTCGGCTTCGTGCTGGGCATGCCTCTTGGCGTGGTCTCGCGTGTGCGTGCCGGCTACCAGGAGGCATTCATCGACAGCGCTTGGATCGCCGGCGGCAACCTGCTCGGACTCGCGCTGGTCCTGCTCGGCGTTGCCGCGCGCGCGGGTCTGCCGTGGCTGGTGTTCGCAATGTCCGCAGGTCCCCTCGTGGCCATTGCACTGAACGGCGCCGTGCTGTTCTGGCGGCGGTTCCCCTGGCTGCGACCGCGATGGTCGGCGGCCTCACGCGCCGCCGCGTACGCGGTCTTGGGCACTGGGGTCTACTTCTTCATTCTGCAGGTCGCCGGCGCCGTCGCCTACCAGTCGGACAGCCTCGTTATCGCCCAGATCGTCGGCCCAGCAGCGGTGGCCGAATACGCGATCCCGATGAAGCTCTTCATGCTATCGCCGACCGTGCTCGGTTTCCTCCTCGCCCCACTCTGGCCAGCGTACGCAGAAGCCGTGTCTCGCGGCGACGCCACGTGGGCGCGGGTCGCGTTTCGCAGGTCGGTACGCGCAACGCTGATAGTCGGGGCGACGACATCCCTCGTGCTGCTGCTGATCGGGAAGCCGCTGATCCAACGCGTGGGTCGGTTCCAGTGTTCAGCCAACCACATTACTTCTCACTGCGGCGGCGGTCTGGGCAGTACTGACATGCGTCAGCGCAGCCTATGCGGTGTTCCTCAACGGCGTCGGGGTCCTGCGGCTCCAGGTGGTAGTGGCCGTGCTCATGATGACCGCCAATCTCGGCCTCTCTATCGTCTTCACGAAGCGTATAGGCATATCCGGCGTCATCTGGGGATCGGTGGTGGCCCAGGCCTTTCTGTAATCCTGCCCCTGACGGTGTATCTCGCGCGTTGGTTCCCGCGCCTCGAGCCGGGGCAGGGCGACTGAGGCGCGAGCGTCGGTGCGCAGCCTCCCCTTCTGTCACGTCCGCGAACAAGTCGCGCTGCGCCGACGAGAACACCGCGACATCCATGTAGCGATGGGCGTAGCCTCCGGCAAAGTAGTCGTGCAGGTGCGCCAGCAGCGCCGGTTCAGATGTGTTCGTCGAGAGCAGATAGTCACCGAGATTGTCCCAGACCACGACGCCCTCGTATCCGAGTTCGCGCAGGAACGAAAAGACCGACGACCCCTCAACGCCGCCGACGTCCATGAGCCGGGGGTCGTACTCGAAGAACACGACCGGAGACTGTGCCTTCAAGAAATCGGAGTTCTCCATGAGGATGAGGGCGTCGAGTCCATCCGTGTCGATCTTCAACAGACTCACGTCACCGAAGCGCGGGTGCTCGCGCGTGAGCGTCTGCAGCGTGCGGAGCGACACGCGCGTCCCCCCGCGGACGTTCAGATCCAGACGGGCGGTGCCATCCTCGGAGACGACCGATGCCATCCGTTCGCGTCCTCTCCACCGACGTAGTACGGGGCGATTTCCACATCGCCGCAGTGTGCGGTGTTCGGCGTGAGGTAGCGCAGAAAGCGCGGGTCGCCTTCGACGCACAGCACGGGGATATGGGACTTGGTCCGAACTACGATCGCACTGTCGCCGACGTTCGCCCCCACATCGATCATCGCTGAACCCTGGCGCATACGCTCGCATGCCGCCGCGACACGCGCGAGATTCTGGGAGTAGTCGTCGTAGACACTCCACGTGCCCGGAAGTTCGTGGGAGAACGGCAGCCTCAGAGTCACACCTCGCCACGTATACCGCACCTCAGGGTCGAGGCGCAGCCTCGCCTACGCGCCGGTCACCCGCAGGATCAGCCTGTCCCGCGGCTTGCCCCGAGCGGCCCCCGGATACGCCCAGACGCGTCGCTCGAAGAGGCGCTGCGTCAGGGATTCCACGCCGGGACTTCAGGGCGCTCAGTGCCCACTCCTCATGTACGGGTCTCCAGTCGAGCCACTTCGGCGTCGACCATCATCCGGACGAGTTCGTCAAACGACACAAGGGGCTCCCAGCCAAGCTCACGCCGGGCCTTGGAAGCGTCGCCACACGTCTCGGTAATGTCGATGGGCCTGAGCAGCGTAGGGTCTGGCGTACGTGGCGCGCGTAGTCGAGCCCGACGTGCGCGAAGGCGCGTTCGCAGAATTCGCGCACCGAGTGACTCTCGCCGGTGGCAACGATGTAGTCGTCCGGGGCGTCGGCCTGCAGCATGAGATACATGGCGCGCACATAGTCGCCGGCGAAGCCCCAGTCGCGCCGCGCATCGAGATTGCCGAGCGAGACCTCCGTCTCAAGACCGTTGGCGATGGCCGCCGCCGCACGCGCGACCTTCCGCGTGAGGTAGCCGCGGCCTCGAAACGGGCTCTCATGGTTGAAGAGAATGCCATTGCAGGCGTGCAGACCATAGGCGCGCCGATAGGCGCCGACGACGGAGTACGCGTACAGCTTGGCGGCGGCGTACGGGTTCACAGGACGGAATGGCGTGCGCTCCGTCTGAGGGCTCTCCTCCGGCTCCCCGAAGACCTCCGACGTGGACGCCTGGTAGTACCGTATGTGTCCGCCGGCGCGGCGGATGGCCTCGAGTAGACGCAAAGTGCCAAGCGCGGTCGTCTCTCCAGTGTACTCGGGCAGGGCAAAGCTGACCGGGATGTGACTCTGCCCGGCAAGATGGTAGACCTCGTCCGGACTGCTCTCGTCCAGCACGATGGCGAGACTGGAGGAATCCGTGAGTTCGGCGAGATGAAGGTGCACGCGTTCCGCGTACTCGGGTCGCGCGCCACACACCTGGTCGAGGTAGGTTCCCTCCACGACCGAGGTCGCGCGCAGCATGCCGTGGACAACGTAGCCCTCGCCGAGCAAGAGCTCGGCCAAATACCCGCCGTCCTGGCCAGTGATCCCGGTAATAAGCGCCGACTTGGTCATGCCCGCCTCGCAAGCTCTCGATAGACGCGAAGGGTCTCGCGCGCGGTCCTGTTCCACGAGAAGCCGCCCGCGCGCTCGCGACCCCGACGCACACGATCGGAGCCGCGCCCGTCCGTGACCACCGTCGCCAGCGCATGCATCATATCCTCGGGGTCACCGGGCTCAAAGAGTACCGCGCAGTCGCCGGCGACTTCGAGGGAGGTCGGGATGCGGGCGGCGACAACGGGACAACCGCAGGCCATCGCCTCGAGCAACGGGATCCCGAAACCCTCATAGAGTGAGGGGTAAACGAGGGCCGTGGCCTGATTGTAGAGGCGACAGAGCGCCTCATCGTCGACGCCGGTCAAGGGCGAACCCGCGCAGTCATGCCAAGCTCCCGGAGAAGTGCTGTTTCTGCCTTCGTCAGCGGGGCGCCGACGGTGACGACCCCCAGGTCGGCGCGCCCGCTCCAAGCGGCGAAGACACGCATGAAGCGCTGGAAGTCCTTGTAGGCGTGACGCCCGCCGACCCACAGCAGGTACGGTGTCGCCATGGCCGAGTCGAGCTCGCTGGCGCATCTTGGTCCGCGCCACCGTCAAGCACGCGAAACACATCGCTGCTGGCGAGCGGGATCGTCACGACGGCATCCGGATCCAGTGCCGTAGCGCTCAATTACGTCGACCCGCGTGGATTCGGATATCGAGATCACGCATCGGCGGCGTGGACCGCCTGCGCCTTCTGACGCTGCGCCTGCGCCGCACCGCGTCCCCCGAACAGCTGTGGAAACCTCTCGTGGATCATGTCGTACACAGTAACCAGCCTTGGCCCGCGCCAGAGCAACGGAAGGGTGAAGTACGTCGAGTGCCAGATGCGACTGGGATCACCACTCGCTGCCAGGCCGGACCAGGCCCTCCTCGCCCAGTGGGCAGGACGGCGCCAGAAGCGGTACGGCCGTAGCCAAGACTCGACGGGAAGCGGGGCAGCGCGGCGGATCGAGGGATGCACCGGCAAGGGCCTCCGCAACGGCTCCTGGGCGAGCACCTCCAGAGTCAGTTCGGTGTCGGCTTGGCACATGCGCGGGAGTATCTCCGCGTAGACGCGGGTAACACCGCCATCCGGAAACCAGCAGAAGGTACCCGCCTCGACGACCACGTCCAGAGCCGTCACCGGCGTGGGGCGGCGGGCCGTCTGCCCGACGAAGATCGCGTCCACCTGCATCACGTGACCCGTGGCGGGTCCGTCAGCCCCTCGCTGAGTGGCACGAGAGAGAAGCCCAAACCGTCAAGCAGATCGACCATGTCGAGAAAAAGGGGTTGACCCTGGTAAAGGGGGACGATCGACAGCTCGCACTCCACGAGACGTACCTCGGGCAGAATACCCTCGGCGCCGGTGAGCGCCGCCGCCTCGTAGCCCTGTAGGTCGAGTTTGAGCGCCAGGCTCGTGCCAGACGGGACCATCGTCGGGCACGACGCTGTCCAGTCGCACCACGCGTACCGCTTCGGTCCGCACGTAGGCCGACTCCGGCACAGCGCTCGCGTGTGCCGGCTCCATCGGCAGCAGCGAACTGCTGACGGAGTTGCCGGCGACGTGCATTTGCGCCCCCGTTCGGCGTCTCCAAGCGCCGCCTGGACGCAGCGCCACAACGGATCGCCGGCCGCGGTGGCGCGCAGCGCCGCGAATGCATCGGCGAGCGGCTCAAACGAGATGATGAGACCCCGATAGCCGTTGGCGCGAACTCCAGCGCCCAATGGCCCGCGTTGGCGCCGCCGTCGATACGACACCAACACGGTGCTCGCGCAAGAAACGCGAGCGACGCACGTCGACGTCGAGCGCGGGCCGATAGCGGTGGATATCGAGCCCGAGTCGCCGGGCGGCAAGACGCGCCCGGCGGCTCATGGGAAGACCGCGGCTCCTCATCCGCACGGCGCCAGAGTCCTGATTCTCGCGACATCGACATGCTCGACGGCGACAGGCGCCAGCCGCGGTCCGGAACACATCAGGCTAGCCCGGGCACCAAGCCTGAGCCATCACGCAGTCTATCTTTGACCATCGCGGCACAGTTCAGCAACCGCGCGCGAAGTCCTCGTCCGTTCAATTCGCAACACACGGCAATCGCGACTTCCTTGTGCCCTCAATGAACCTCAGCGTCGTGGTTCTAGTCGCCCATAGGCTCGGAGGGGCTCACCAACAATGCGGTCTGGCCCGATCTGCCGTTGCGCGGTAGGCGTTCAGCGTCCTTTGCGCGATCACGGCTGGGGCGAGGGTCCGTATCGTCCATTCCCTACCCGAGCGAGACAACTCCGCGAGCCGCGCACCGTCGTTGATGGTGGCTTCAATCTCAGCTGCAGCTTGCGCGGGATCATTGGGCAGGATCAGGCCGAGATCTTCTTCAGCTAGGCAATCAGAGATGGCGCAGCCGCGGGTGACTGCAACCGGCACACCCAGCCGCATCGCCTCAACAATGGACATGCCGAAGCCCTCGTCCCGCGACAAATGAACGTACAGGCTGGCCGAAAGAAGCGCGGAACTCTTCTTGTCGCCGTAGACCGGCTCCAGGAAGCGCACGTTGTCAGGCAGTCCTCTTCCAAGCAGCGCTCGGAAGCCCGGGCTTTCTGAGCCAGACGCACGTCCGTGGGCACGCACTTCAACATCTGGCAGAAGCCGGGCAACATCGACCAGACGGTCAAGCCCCTTCTTGGCAACGTCGAAACGCCCTAGGTAGACAAGCCTATGATGCTGCGGTCGCCGCCAGTAGGTGCCAGACCGGCTTGCATGGGAGTCTTCCGACGACGGCTTAGACGCCCCACACGGAACTCGCAATCGTGGCGCTAGACCGGCCCTAGTCGCTGGCACCCGCGAGATTGCCGAACAAGTGCGATGAGAGAGAGGGAGCGCGTTGGGCAGTTCGACAGCACCTTCTGCCGTCGCGTCCGAGCCAACCCTCGAGCACCGTTCGTTCTCGAGTTGTCAGGACGAAGATCGTGTCGGCTCGACGCAGATAACGGCTTCTCAACCAGGGCGCCGTAGACCGCCTTCTTCAACTGACCGCGCCAGAGGTTGAGTCCGCCATGAGGTGACACGACGTAGGGAATCCATGGCGGCGCAGCTGGGCTGCTAGGAGCGGCGTGCGCCGGTATGAATACCGAGTGTAGGTGAACCACGTCCGGCTGCACCGCCGTCAGCATAGCCAGAACCTGGCGGAAGGCAAAGTGCCGCCGACCAGTGGGGACGACTGCAAGCCCGAGTACCGGCTTCGCCGCCGCGATGTCATGCACACGCTCCTCGACTGGGTCTCCCACCAACAGCGTCACCTTGGCACCCTCTGCCGCCTGCGCTGTGAGCAGGGGCCAGACTGCCACATCGATGCCGTTGGCGACGTCGTCCATGGCGGGCCGAGGACCGACATGAAGCACTCTCAAGTTCGTTGCATCCGCCACCTGCATCGCCTCACTACTCCGCCGTGAAGGGGCAAGGGAGACAAGCAGGGCAAGGAGACCGCGGCTCACAGCGCGCTACGCGTCACCAACGCTTCAAGAGCCTCAATGACCTGAATATGCTCAGTCATCGCGAAGGCCAAGAGGCGCCGGCCCGCAGCGGCACCCCTGGCGGCTCTCATATCGGTTGCGGCAGCGCGTCGACAGAAAGCAGTCGCAATGCCTTGACGCGTCTCCGTCGGCGCGGTCGCTGGACCCTTGGCTCCGGCTCTATCGGGTGGCAGCGTCATGCAGCGA